>JANQPT010000014.1 GCA_028285345.1 Planctomycetales bacterium | reverse complement strand
TAACACGCCCGCGTGATCGCTGGTGACCTGCTCCATGGTGGCCTGGACCACCTGCGAGTCGGAAAAATCGCCGTGCGTCTCCAACAGCACCTGCACGCGCCGCTCAGCCCCGTATTCCCCGAGCACCGTCAATCCAGCGGCGACGTTTGATATGACCGCCGCGCGTCCGGCGGCGTCATCCTTCTCCGGCAGAGAATCGCCAAACACGCGGACAAACTCCGCACCCAACTCGACCGCCAGGTCGACATACGAACGCCCGATTTCGGTTTGCCGTTCGCGCTCCGCCGGGTCCTTGTCGTCAAACCGCACACTCGATGCCAGCCCGCACACTTGGAAGCCGGCCGCCGTCAATTCGTCGCGCCGCTGCGGAAGATGACCCGCCGCAAACTCGTCGCGTGCCAACAGGTCGGTCTCACCCTCCAGCAGTCGTATCTCCACGCCGTCGTAACCCAACACGGAGCCTTGCTCTAACAACCGAGCCCAACTCCACTCCGGCGTGGCCAACGTTGAAAACGCAATTTTCATCCGTTACCGTCCCTCCTTGCGATATAATGACGGTTTCTTGCGACTATAAGTCCCGCAAGCGGTAATCTCCACCCCACGTGACTCCCGGCATTATGGGCGACCATCCGACTCCTGAATTACTTCCCGCTCAGCCGCAAGTGGAACGAGCTCTCGTTGAGGAGGTCGCAAACGATTATCAAGAATTCGCTGAAAACGGTTGGCCGGACCCGCTTGAGGATTACCTCGCGGAGCGCTACCGCATCGATGTCTCCGCCGAATACGCCGGCGCGCCGATCAAAAACCCTTGGGGCAAAGCGTCCGGACAACTGTCGATGACCGCGCGTCAAGTCGCGGAGGACGTCCAAGCCGGGCTGGGGTTCGTCGTCCTCAAAACAGTGATTGCCGAAGACGAATCAGGCGGCCGCGCCATGCAAGACTGGGCGGTTCAAGAATCGCGAATGGTCGTGGAACCGATCACCGGCCAATCCGGAACGCGGGGCTGGACGGTCAGCTGGAAGGGACGCGGCTGGTGGGGCACCTTCGACGAGTATCTGCAACTAATCCGCGACGCGCAACAGATCGCGTCGTCCGAAGGCACGCTCATCGTGCCCTCCTGCAAGTATCACCTGCCCGGCATCGGCGAGAACGGCTGGAATGAGGCGGAGTACCGTCATACAACCGCTCTCTTGCTTAACGCGTGGCGGTCCGGCGGAGACGCAGTTTCTCCGATGCCGCTGGAAAAAGATTTCAGCCCGACATTAGCCGGCAGCGAGCGTGCCGCTCAGCAGAAACAAATCCTGCAGTGGCTCCAAACCGTGCCACGTCTCATTCGCAGCGGCGTCGACGAGGCCGCGCAAGTTCGCGTGGGGTTGAAACTGTTTAATGCACTGTTTGACGACCAGTTTCAGCTCGACATGCTCCGCGCGATACACGAATCGGACCAGCCGCCCGATTTCTTCATCTACGGCAATCGATTATTTGATCCGGAACGTGAATTTGAAGGAACGCGCGGTATCGCGTACGGCGGTCCCGATTTGAGTGACCGCAACCTGCGGGTGATGTCTCGTTTCGCAGCCGAACAGGACTCGATGCTCCCGTGGTCCGCAACCGGCAACATTCACAGCGGAAAGATCGCGCTGGAATACGCGCTCCGCGGAGCAAGCAGCTTTCAACTGCACACGTTTTTTCAGTTGCCGGGCAGCGAGTACACGGCCGTCGTCGGCAATAAGACTCAGAAGGCGTTACACGAACTTTACTTTCATCCGCAACAAGGCTTGATCGTCTGGCTGCACCATCTTGCCGGTGTGCTACGGTTGCCGACGAAGCCCATCCGTTTGAAAGATACGGTGGGCAAAGCCGGCCAACTTGTGATTGATGAAAACGATTAGTCTCTTCGTCTGCCAGGAGAGTTCTCGTATCATTCGGGAACAACGAATCGCCGATTCGTGTCGTCAAACCAAAAGCTGCCCCGAAGGGGCCCTGACAAGCAAGCCCAGGACAGAGCGAAGTGGCGGACGCCACGAAGCGCCGCCCTGGGTATCGGAGTGCCAATCCTCACAGCCCTGAAACGGCGGCAGATAAGTGAACTTGTACCGCCCCGGTGGGGCTTCGGACGACAATTGCAATCCTACCCAGGGCGGCGCTGCGCTTTGCCCTGGGCTGACTTGTCAGGGCCCCTACGGGGCTGAACGAATCTTAGACGGTAAGGGAATAACCACATCATCACAAAAAAACAGGCGCCGGATGACGAGCTCCGGCGCCTGTTTGTGAATTACGGCATTGCTGAAAAAGTTACTTGTCGCTAATCATGGCAACCATCTGTGCCGGGAAGGCCGGGCCTTGCGGCACGGGCCGGGCGGAGCGCGACGGCGTACGGCGGGCCATCCACTGTCCCACGCGGGCCGCGGTCGAATTGCGACCTTCGACAGCGCGGAATCCGGCAAGCCGGAAGTCATCGGCCGGCGCTGCAGCGGGCACCTTTCTGGTCAATTCGACATCGGCTCGTGGAATGATACTCGTTGAGGGTTCGAATGCCTCATCCAATGTGTCGTGGTCACCTTCGGAATCGTCGCGCTCGTCACGACGGTCGATCGGTCGGGAATCCCTTCGTGTATCGTCATCGGGCGTGCGAGCCGATCGGAAGTTGGAATCGGGCACAGGTGCCAGAGCAGACCTTGTGCTGCCGGGGGTCGCATAAGTGATCGCCGTGGTCCCAATCGGCACGGAGCGATACACCGTCACCGGACGACGGGTGACAACTTGCTCGCTCACCATCCGCACCGTATTGACGGCCACTTTCTGAGTCGTCGTCCGCGGCACCATGCGGGTCACGCGGTAATTGACTTTGCGAGTCCCATGCACGGCGACCCGACGCGTGTAGGGCACGTTGACGGTCTGCACATTCGGGACGTACTGGTGGTGCGCGGTATAGTTCGGCGTGAAGGCGGAACGGACACTGTAACCGACGCGATTCAGAAATCCGAACAGATCCGGACGGCTGTCGTACTGGCAAGGGGTCATTTTCGGGCGGTACTGGTATTGCGTTGTCCAGTACCCACAATTGCGAGTCACCTGTCGGCATTCGGTAACGTCTTGATAACTGACGGTGGGAACTTCCGTTTCGCGGTCTTCAACGACCGGCTCGTAAGTCGTGACCTTCTGGTCGACGTACTTGGTCTCCACAACCGGTTTTTGCACCACGTGGCGATACTCGCGCATTTCGGTCACTGGAACCGTGGTGTAGCAAGGCTGCGGAGGGACGTACTGCACAATCGGAGCCGGTGCACAGGTGTTGCACGCCGGCTGCCAAACCTGGGCGAAGGCCGAGTTTCCCAAGGAAACGGCCGTCACAGCGCCAAAGAACAGAATGCGGGGGAACATGCGGGTCATGGGTTCCTTCCTGAGAAGCAGCGTAGACTAATGAGAGTGGGTGAGACTGCGAACTCCAGAGTTTCAGGCGGTGACGCTGCCGGCTTGCCCCCGCAACCGGTCCAGATTCGCCTGGCTCCGAATTCGCGGCGGGAAAATTATCCAAATGCAAAAATTCGGTCAAGTCCGTCTGCCCCGTTGTCGAGGGTGCGTCGGATAACAAGATAGACGCGTTGATCGCCTCCATCAGATCGGCCGTCGTTAAGTGTCGAGAAGCCAATCAGATAGAGACCCGGAAGCGGAAACTCCGCACGAGTTTACAATTTCTCTCAATTCTCGATCGACCGAATCGAGATGCGCTGGCAGAGTGTTTGGTGTTTGGTGTGGTAAGTCGCCTGGGGGTCACACGACTCCCAGGCGGCTTATTTTTGCGCCCGACAATCGTGGCTCAGTCTTGATTTTTGACCGTTGCGGAAGCTCAAATGGGGGACACAGCGCAATCCCTGACGCTCGCTGAACGCAACTTTCGCCGTCCGCGAACTCCACATCCATGGCGACCCAATTGAAACACGTCATCATCGGTACCGCCGGCCATATCGATCACGGCAAGACGCGGCTGGTCGCGCGCCTGAGCGGAATCGACACCGACCGCCTTCCGGAAGAAAAAGCGCGGGGGATATCGATCGATCTCGGCTTCGCTCATTGGGAAGCGGGCGGGTTTCAGTTTGGCATCGTCGACGTCCCCGGCCATGAGCGGTTCATCAAAAACATGGTCGCCGGCGCCACCGGCATGAACCTCGCCTTACTGGCAGTCGCCGCCGACGACGGCGTGATGCCGCAAACCCGTGAGCATCTGGAAATCATGGACTTGCTGGGCGTCCAGACCGGCGTGGTCGCGATTACCAAGACGGATCTCGTCGAAGCGGAGCTGGTGGAATTGGTCGAGGCGGAACTCGAAGAACTGACGGCTGGGACGTTTCTAGAGGGCTGCCCGATCATCCCGGTCTCATCAGAATCCGGCGCAGGGATTGACCGGTTGCGGGAGAAACTGGCCGAAGTTGCTGAACAATACCAGTGGCCGTCGTCCGCAACGTTTTTCCGGATGCCGATCGATTCGGTTTATTCGATCGAAGGACACGGAACGGTCGTCACCGGCACGGTCCTCAGCGGCGAGGTGCAGCCGGGAGAGTCACTGGAATTGCTGCCGGCAAAAGCGACGGTCCGCGTCCGCAGTGTGCAAAATCACGGCGTCGAGGCCGCAGAGAGCGGAGTGCGGCAACGCACGGCAATCAATCTGGCCGGCGTCAAGGCCGACGACGTCCATCGCGGAGATGAATTGGCGGCGATCGATTTTATGGAGCCGACGCGGCGATTGCTGGTGGAACTCAAGTGTCTTTCGCACCCCGGCGTGACGCTCAAGCACCGCGGTCAGTTCACATTGCATATGGGAACCAGTGAAACCGCGGCACGCCTGATTCTCAAAGAGGGCCCGGTACTCCCGGGGACGACCGGCTATGCCGAGATTCGCCTTGCCCGGCCTGTCGTCGCGACCTACGGACAGCGGTTTATTCTGCGCCGGCAATCTCCGGCGCTGACCGTCGGAGGCGGACAGATTCTCGATCCGCACATCGCACCCCGGCGGCGGATTAAAGATGTCAGCACCCTCTGCGAGGCGCTGCACAATCACGATCCTGCCGAACGGCTTTCCGCCGTCTACGCGCAATTGGATACAGTCGATACCCGCCCCGAGTTTCTGGCCTGGAGGGCCGGACTTGCGGCCGATCAAGCGGAGGCCGCGTTGGACACACTGCGGAAAAACGGCGTGCTCCGCACATTGCGGCACAAAGAGCGGAAGTTCATCGTTCACCGACAACGAGTGGAAGATTTGTCACAGCGGATCCTGAAGCGAATTCGCGGCGAACTCGCCCGGCACCAACCTCGTCGAGCCTTGCCGCAGACGACATTGCTGACGGCCTGCCGAAACATGACACAGCCGGGAGTCTTAGAGGCTGTTTTTGAATCCATGCTCAAAGAGGGCAGCCTGGCGCGCGTGGGCAACGACCTCGGCCCGGCGGACGCTCAAGTCAAACTGTCGAAGAAACAGCGTGCCCAGCGCGATGCGATCATCGAAACCATTCACGCCGGCGGACTGGCTCCACCCACGACGAAGGAACTCGCGGCGCAGCTCGAACTCGGCAAAGACCAACTTGGACCGTTGATTCATTTGTGCGTTGAAGACGGACTGTTGATCCGCATTTCCGACGAACTGTACTTCACACCCGCAGCCGTCGAGTCAGCTGTCAACATCTGCCGCAAGTTCATCAGCGAGTCGGGCCCGTCGACCATGTCGCAGTTGCGGGAAGCCTGGGGCATCAGCCGCAAGTACGCCGTGCCGCTCTGCGAATTCCTGGACGAGCAAGGAGTCACGGTCCGCGACGGCGATCTCCGTCAAACCGGTCCGGGATAGACCACCGATTGAAAAGATCACCCGACCCGATCGAGTCAGCCATCGCGGCTTGCGATTTCGCCCGAGTCGCAATGCGCAACCGCTCATGGTATAAGGCAGCGAGTCGTTCCCTCCGATTCACAACAGGCGCTTCGAGATACCAAAGGACACTGTGATGACGCAGCGTGCGCTGTTCGTCGCCCTAATCCTCATCATCGGCTCAACAGCCGCGCGGGCCGCGGAGCCTCAATGGCAGGCGGGTGTTGCCGTTGCGCCGATCACGCCGGCAGAACCGATGTGGATGGGTGGCTATGCCGCCCGGAAAAAACCCGCCGAGGGAACACTGGCCGAGCTTTATGCCAAAGCGCTCGCGCTGCAGTCAGGCGAACAGCGAATCGTGATTGTGACGGCTGATCTGATCGGAATTCCCCGCTCGCTCGCGGTCAACGTATCGCGGCGGGCACTCAAGAAATATCAACTGCCCCGCGCCGGCCTGCTGTTGAATGCATCGCACACGCACTGCGGCCCGGAGTTGCGACCGGAACGGGACCAAATTCACAAACTGGACGACAAATACAGCCGGCAGATCGCCGCGTATCGCGAAACATTGGAGACGGCGATCGTCGATCTGATTGGCGATGCTCTGCAAGACTTACAACCGGCGAAGTTGTCATTCGCGAAGTCGACCGCGGAGTTTGCCAAGAACCGGCGGTACCCGACCGACAAGGGCTATATCAACCGCCGCTACGATGAGGGACCCACCGACCACGATGTGCCGGTGCTACAAGTAACATCACCGGCGGGCAAACGGCGGGCGATCCTCTTCGGATATGCCTGCCACAACACCTCAACCGGCATCATGCGATTCAACGGCGATTATGCCGGATTTGCACAAACCGACATCGAACAGGATTTCCCGGGAGTGGCGGCACTGTTTGTCGCCGGCACCGGCGGCGATCAGAATCCTTACCCGCGCGGCAAGATCGAACTGGCCCGCAAACACGGGCGGGAGTTGGCCGATGCGGTCAACCGCGCCGTCAACGGACCGCAGACCGAAATCACTCTTAGCCTCGATACAGCCTTCCTGGAAGTTGCACTCGATTTCGCGCCGCTGCCGCCGCGCGAGGAATTGGAAGCGGACCAAGAGTCGAAAAACGTCTACCGTCGGCGTAAAGCCGATTATCTGCTGGGCAAACTGGACCGCAGCGAACAGATTGAGGTAAGTTACCCTTGTCCGATCCAAGCGGTTCGTTTGGGCGATCAACTACTGCTGGTGGCGATCGGCGGCGAAGTAGTTGTCGATTATTCTCGATTGGTGAAGGCGGAGTTTTCATCCCTGCCGTATGTGTGGGTCGCCGGATACAGCAACGACGTATTTGGTTATTTGCCCTCCGCTCGCGTATTGAAAGAGGGTGGATACGAAGCCGGCGGCGCGATGTTATACGGCCCGCTTCCCGGCCCGTTTACGGATAGCGTCCAGGAAAAGGTTTTGGAGGGAGTTCGCCGCGCAGGCAGGAAACTCGGCTATTCCATTCCCCAACAGCCCTCAAAGACTGAGGAAAAGTGAATAAAACGATGCAACAACGAAACTTGCTCCTCAATCCCCAGCAGCGCGATCAAATGCGTGCGGCCGCACAATTCAACTCGCAACTGATGGATGCGGTCCGCCCGCACGTCGTCCCCGGCGTGACCACTGATGAAATCGATCGCCTGGTCCACGATTACACACTTGACCACGGACACACACCCGCCTGTTTGGGGTACAAAGGATATCCTAAGACCATCTGCACCAGCGTCAACGAGGTGATCTGCCATGGCATTCCAAACGACAGGCCGCTTCAGGACGGGGACATTGTCAATGTCGACCTGACGACGATCGTCGATGGCTGGCACGGGGATCAATCGGAGACGTTCCTCATCGGCGAAGTCTCCGACGAAGCACGCCGACTGGTGCAGGTCACGTTCGACAGCCTCTATGCCGCAATCAACGCGCTTCGGCCCGGCAGCAAGGTCATCGAGATCGGCCGCGCGATCGCCAAGGTCGTGCGCCCCGAGGGGTACACGATCGTCCGCGATTATCAAGGACACGGAATCGGTCAGGCATTTCACCAAGATCCCGGCATTCCACACTTCCCGACGCCCGGCGCGCGGTTTGAGACGTTACGACCCGGGGTTTGCTTTACGATCGAGCCAATGATCAACCAGGGCAAGGTCGACACCGTGTTGGACAAATCCGACGGCTGGACCGTCCGCACCAAAGACGGCAAACTTTCGGCCCAATTCGAGCACACGATCCTGATGACCGAACAAGGACCGGAGATCCTGACATCGACCAAGGAAGGCCCGCAGGAAGGGCATCGGTTCTGAGCAACGGCGATTTTGGCCTAGTGCAATGTCAAACCTAAAGATTGGGGTAGCAGAAGTCGTGAGACTTCTGAAAACTCAGCCGGTACAGGCAAGTTTCCGAACACTCACGAGTTCGGCTACCCAGAATCTGAAATTTGACAAACCACTAGCTCACGCGCCGCCGCCGCCGATGCCTGTCAGCGTCTTCATGATTTTTTGCCAACGGCTGTTGCGCTCATTCTCCAACTCGGCGAGGCGTTCGCTGAGCAACGCGTGCGTTTGGACTCCGGCGTGATCGGCGCGTTCCCGTTTTTGCGGCGGCTCCATCTCGCCCGGAGGTTGCGTCTCCTCCGCGTCGGCGGCGAGCGGTTTCTGCGGCGGCCGTTGCGGTTTGTCGGGACGTTCGGCGGCCGCTGGTTTCTCCGGCACCGGCGGGGAGATCACCGCGTCCTGGATCCCCTCCTCGGCAGTCGCCGCAGCCTCCTCGCGGGTGAAGTCGACGTTGGTCGCCGAGCCCTGCGCGTTAAGCATCTGCGACTGCACGGACTGCAATTCCGCCGTGATCTGCTGGACTCGGTTGAGATCGTCGCGAATCAGGTCCATGTGGTTCTGATGCAGGCTGCTGAACATGTTCACCAGCATCATCATCGCCTGCTGGGACTGCTGGTACATCTGCTGTTGCATCTGACCGAACTGATTCACCAAGGACATCACGAATGCCTCGGAGACATTACGTTCGGCGTCGGACTGGCCGCCTGTGGCTTGCGGTAGTTGCGGAACCGCCGCCGGAACCGGCAGCGGAGGCAGTGACAGGGGCAATTGGTCGGCCAACTGCTGGGCAAGTGCCTGGTCAGCGGGCATCGCCGGCTGCGAGCCGGCGGGATCTGCGTCGTGCGGCGGATCATCTGCTGGAGTTGTTTGATCGTCGGTCGTGTTTTCCACAGCGGGCAGGTCTCTCAGAGGAATCGTCGGCGGCATGGGTTCGACATCTGTCGGTTCGTCGATCCGCGTGCTGTAATGAATGCGAATTTTCGCTTTCCCCACATTGAGCAGATCACCGTCGTATAATCGGCCAATGCGGATTTCCGCGCCGTTTAATCGAGTTCCTCCACGACCCAATAAATCCACACACCACAGTGCATCGGCGGTACGCACCAGTGAACAGTGTGTCTTCGAAATGCTGTTGTCCTTCAAGCGCAAATGTGAACCGGGCGCATTGCCGACGAGCGTGATCGGCTCCTCCACGGGTCGAAATCGCCGGCCTTTGCCTTTGATGTTCATCACTTCAACGTTGGCCCGCACCATTTCATCGGTCGCGAGTTCACTTGGGAACGTGGACGATCCGACATCCATCATGTCGACTTCTTCCCACGTGCTCCCGTCCATGATGTCCAGGTGATACGGGCCGATGCGAATTGACTCCCCATCCTCGACCAACTCGCCACGGGTGGCCTTCCGTTCGTGGGCGGTTCCGGTACGGCTCAACAAGTCAACGCAGTACAATCGCCCGCCGACCATTTGCAGGTAGGAGTGGCGCAAGCTGACGTCAGGATGATTCAAACGCAAATCCGCGCGCTTGCTCCGCCCGATCACCACAAACGGAGTCGCAAACGAAAACAGCGGCGGTTCTTCGATCCCCGGGCCGCTGACCCGAATCAAAATTGCCTGAACCGCACCGCAAGCGGCGCGAAACTTATTGACCGCCTTATTGGGAGTCAGATCTTGAGGTAGCTCATTCTCGGACACACTCTCGTGAGCTGTGTCGTCCGTTCCGGTCGGCGCAAGCAATAGCATGCGACGGCGGCGGTTGGAATTCCGCGTGGTGCTCAATTGTCGCTCCCTATTGCCAATGATTCATGTCCGAACGCTCTCAACGACCACTCTCGCGCGCACTAGCACTTTCAGCGCAAGCGCTCCACTTGAGCTGGTTTTTCCCCCGGTTTTATTGAACAACGGCACAGGGGCTGTTGTCAATAACATAACCGGAGCGATGGGTCCTAATTATGAGAATGCGGGGCAGACGGTGCCGGTTTTGAATTCATGGCTCGCCCACCCACCGTTACAGTCGTTGCGGTCGCAATACTGGACAGGCTCATCCGCTACAATCCCGCCGCCGATTGAAAGTGAAACGTGAGACGTCCCGCTGAAAAAGGAAAACCGCCGTCGTAGCCCAGCTACGCGGCGGTTTTCACGTTTTCCGAAGTTCGTTAAACGTGGTTCTTGAAGCGTCGAATGTCTCCCCCTGGGAACGCGTGATCGCGATTGTTGTAATTGAACGAGACATCCGGCGGCACCGGGCTGGATTCCGATTCCGGGCGTGGCGCGGGAGTTGTCTCCGGCTGGTAGCCCGCGTCGTCCATCAAATGATGGAGATCGATTTCCAAGAGCCGCATTTTTTCGTCCAATCCGTATCCGGCATAGTGCGCACCGTGCAAGTCTTCGCCTGGCCGAGGCCAGTTTCGGACGGCCCGCTGAATCTCATGAAACAACTTGTCGAGTTCCTCGATCTCGTGGGCGACACGGCTTCGGCGTCCGCCGTGATGGACCAATTCGTGGATGTATTCCGCCGTCTTGAGCATTTCGTACGCGCCACGATAGGTCCGGCGAAATCCGGGCTCATACTGATAATGGCGGTACATTTCCCAGCAAACGCTGTTGGCCCGGCGCATGACGCTCAACGCCAAGTGATCAACGTGGGTATAGGCGCCGAAGCGGTATTGGCGCTTATACTTCAATTCGTGGTCGTCGTGGTCTGCGCGAGCTTCTCCGCCGAGCGTCATGCCGATTCCCGAAAGAACCATCCCTGTGATCATGGTGAAGCGATACATTGAGATTCCTCTCTGGAGATGTGGTGATTCCTGGCAAATCAATAGCAGCGGCCGACTTGCCGACGCAGATCGTGCTGAAGGGTCATCGCCCGATCTGCTCGGCCACAGCCGCGGTAGCGGCTTCGATGCTCGCTACGGTGAGAACCGGGAATATGCACATCAAGTGCCAAATGTTGCCGGAAATCATCACGAAGACCGTAAGACCCGCATCACCAGTCGGTTGTGAGATGGCAACAACAGCGTGATGGAAGAGCACTTGGACTCGACGCGCCGTCAAATCGAATGCACCCTTCATCGATTTGATGTCTGCGGCTCGAAACACTGAGACCGGCGGAGGGACTAAGCGGCCCGCTGCACAAGTTCACCGATTTCATAGATCAGCGCGTTGCCCCGCTTGCCGATCTGGGCGACGGCTCCCGTTTGCCGCAAGCAATAAGCCATTTTCTGCGCCAGCCAGCGGGGAATCTCGCAGAGTTCCGCAAGCTCGGCAGTCGTAAACTGCGGAGGCAAACCCCGCGGCAGCAGCGAAGAAAGATCGGCCGTGTCACTAAGAACTAACTTATCGGTCACGTCCGACAAACAGCGATCCTGCACGCGATAGTTTTTTCGCGTCCGCCGTGATTTGAGCGCCGGAAGCCGATGTTCCTCCTGCTCAGTCAGCAGGACCTCCAACGTCAGCCGCGGATGCGGAAACACATCGACGAAATGCACCAAATCCAAGAACAGGTCGTGGAATGACTCATGCTTGGGGCTGGCACGGCGGGAGACGGCCCGGCCTCCCTTGCGGGTGTACTTAACCAACTGCTTCTTGGCCGCCAGCGGTTTGACGACCAGTACGTCGTGCTCAGCGAGGAGTGCGCGAATCTTATTCCGAATCGCTCCCAGCGATGCACACTGGATTTCGATCAACGTCCCCTCAACGACGCCGTCAATCCGGTAACCGGCGACGGTCACCTCTTGCTGCGACTGATCGGCGCAGTACAGCGATTTGAGTTGCCGGTGCAGGCTGGTTTCCATGGTGGATTGCTTTGTTTTCGAGGCTGAGGATCGGCATACTAGGAGGACATCCGCTGCAAGTCGAGAGCTTTCCGGCGACAGCGGCCGCCAAGCCATCAACAGTTTCCCCGGCGATACCAAATGAATACCCTGATAACGTTGGTTGTTTACCAAGGCTAGAGCATTTGGCAAATCTCAATTAGTTACTCAACGATCTGAAGAGGTGGTTCTCTATGTTGACATCCAAGCGCTCGTTACGAGGATTCACACTGATTGAATTGTTGGTGGTGATTGCCGTCATCGCTGTATTGATTGCGCTGTTGCTTCCGGCGGTTCAACAGGCCCGGGAGGCGGCACGCCGCACGTGGTGCCGGAATAATCTGAAGCAGATCGGGATCGCGATGCACAATTATTACGACGTGCATCAGGTCTTCCCGCCGGGCTGGATCGCTGCACTCGGCGGACGCCCCGATAACTATGAGGTTCACCCGGTTGATCATCCGCGACGATCCGGCTGGGCCTGGGGTGCAATAATCTTGCCGTATATCGAGCAAAAACCGCTCTATGAAATGACCGCCGCAATCGATGTTCCACCCTACACCGATCCCGATCAGTTTCCCGTTCAACCAGGCGGCAGCGAAGACCGACTGATCCCCACATTTCTCTGCGCAAGTGATCCTGGTCCCGAGGAAACATCGTTCGGCAATGTCGACGACCAATTGAACGGCTACAAAAAGACCAATTTTGCGCCGTGCGGAGGACTTCAACATCCAAGTGATACTCGCTACGACCGCTTCCCTGGTTTGCACGACAGAAAATCGGCTGCGCGGTTAGGTATGTTTGGGCCCGGCTCACACACGCGGTTCGCAGACGTGCTGGACGGAACGGTCAACACAATCATGTTTGGGGAAGTCACTAACGAAAAACGGGTCGATGAGCCGGCCCTTGCCGTGAACATGCATTCCGCGCCGATCTGGATTCGCAATGTGACATGGACAATCTATGCCGACATGCATGTGAACAATGCCTCGAATGCGGTGGTCCGCTACACCGAGGCCTATACCTCATCCGTCTCTCCTCCACACCCGTTGCCGATCAACATCATCAGCGGCAGCTCGACCGGGTTTTCGAGCTCACACACCGGCGGCGCACATTTCTGCTTGGTGGACGGGTCGGTCAGATTCTTGAGCGAAAACATGGACCTCTCGCTCTATCAACACCTGAGCACGATTCGGGGCAGCGAAGTGCTCGGGGAGTTCTGACGGCCATTCTAAACGGATGTCGGCCTCTGAGAATTGCATTGCAGTGCCTAGAGCCATCGTGCAACGTCAATTTCGTTGCTTGACAGCCGCGTGTTTCCGGAAATAGCATCCGGACATGAATGCCCCGCCCGAATACCTCCGCACCAACGAAGTGCTTTCTGCCGCTCAGAGCCGGTTACTGGTGGTTGATGTGCAGGAAAAGCTAGTTCCCGCGATTCCGGTCGCGGACCGGTTGATCTTTGAGTGCGGACGGCTGATTCGGGCGGCGCGGCTGTTTGATGTCCCGGTCTATGCAACCGAGCAGTATCGCAAAGGCCTGGGAGGCATGGTGCCGCCGCTGGCGGATCTGCTGGACGAGTGCCTGGACAAACAGCGTTTCAGTTGTGCGGAAGTGCTCAACTGGGGCAGCGCCGCCGAGCAAACGGACGGGCGGTATAAGGTCCTGGTGATCGGCATGGAAGCGCACGTCTGTGTGCTGCAGACGGTCCTCGACTTGCTCTCGCAGGGCTATCTGGTCTACGTCGCCGCCGACGCCGTCGCCAGCCGCAAAAAGTTGGATTGGAAGGTCGCCCTCCGCCGCATGGAAGCGTGCGGCGCAACCATCATGACCGCCGAGTCGGCCATGTTTGAATGGTGCGAAGCCTCGGGCACGGCGACTTTCAAGCAAATCAGCCAATTGATTCAAGAGACTCCGCCGGGCGACTAACCTGATCCCGGCGAGTCGGTAGTTTTCTGTTCGAGGAATGCGGCATGAGCGATATCGACTCGACCACTGTCACCGCGCCACAGCGGATCTTAATGGGCCCCGGCCCGAGCGACGTTGATCCCCGCGTGTTAGCGGCGCTCAGTGCGCCGACTGTGGGGCATCTTGATCCCTACTTTCTACAGGTCATGGATGAACTGCAATCGATGCTGCGGCAAGTGTTTCGCACTGAGAACGAGTTGACGCTCGCCGTCAGCGGGACCGGAAGCGCGGGGATGGAGGCCTGCGTGGTGAACCTGATTGAGCCGGGCGACCGCATGCTGATCGGCGTTAACGGCGTCTTCGGCACCCGCATGGCGGACGTGGCCGGCCGCGCCGGTGCGGAGGTGACGACCATCGAACGGCCCTTCGGCGAAGTCTTCGATGCCGACGAAGTTGCCGCCGCCATAGAGCAGACTCAACCGAAAGTGGTTGGATTGGTGCACGCGGAAACGTCAACCGGCGCGCTGCAACCAATCGAGGAGATCAGCAAGGTCGTCCACGACGCGGGCGCGCTGCTGCTGCTGGATACGGTGACCTCGCTGGGGGGACTGCCGGTGGAAGTCGACGGTTGGCAGGTGGACGCCGTTTACAGCGGGACGCAAAAGTGCCTGAGCTGTCCTCCGGGACTTGCGCCGGTCAGCTTCAGCCCGGCCGCTCTCGGGGCAATGGACGCACGCAAGACGAAGGTCGCCAGTTGGTATTTGGACATGTCGATGGTCCGCAATTATTGGGGCGGTAACCGCGCGTACCATCATACGGCACCGATCAACATGAACTACGCGCTGCACGAGGCGCTCCGATTGGTTTTAGCCGAAGGTCTGGAAAATCGTTTTGCGCGGCATCGGCGGAATCATCTCGCGCTGCGGGCTGGTTTGGAAGCGCTGGGGATTCACTACGCAGTTCCAGAAGTGCACCGTCTACCGCAGCTCAATGCCGTTTTGATTCCCGACGGCGTCGATGACGCTGCCGTCCGCAAGCAATTGCTCAATGAATTCGGCCTGGAAATCGGCGGCGGTTTAGGGCCAATGGCGGGCAAGACATGGCGAATCGGCCTCATGGGGGCCGCAAGCACCAACCGCAACGTGCTGCTGCTGCTCGCGGGACTGGAACGCTGTTTGGCGGACCAAGGAATTAGCGTCGACCGCGGTGCCGGCGTCGCCGCCGCGAACGGAGTGTACGCGGCACAAGCTTAAACAGTGTGACGCGTCGGCATCGACTTAGAAATCCGTGCAGCAGCGAAAGTAAATCTCCGCAGCCTGCCGCAATTCGTTGATGTCGATCCATTCCGCGTCCGTATGCGCCTGGGCGATCGATCCGGGACCGCAAACCACTGCCGGGACGCCTGCGGCGGCGATTCGCGACGCGTTGGTCCCATACGCCACGCCGACTTTTTCGTGCGGACCGGCAATGGCTTCGACGTTCACCATCAGCCGATCCGCCAAGTCGCCGTTTGACTCGTCCGACAATGGTACGCCGGTCAACCAGGGGTGCAGCATTTCAAACTCCATGTCGGTTCTTTCGCGCAAGAAAGCCTCTGCCGCTGCCACGACTGCCGCTCCATTCTCGCCGGGAATCACGCGGCGGTCGATCTCAATTTCGCACGCATCGGGAACCGTATTGACGCTCAGCCCCCCTTCGATGCGGCCGACGCTGATCGTTGCCGGCCCGCATAAGGGATGCGCCGCGACCGTTGCGGAGAGATGCGCGGCATACTCCTCCAACAGCGGCAGAATTCGCCCCATGCGGTAAATCGCGTTGATTCCCTCGTCGGGACGAGAACTATGGCAGGCGCGGCCGGTCGTCCGCAGTTTCCAGCGGGTCGCTCCCCGGTGGGCGACCACGACATTCAAATCGGTTGGCTCGGCGACAATCGCCATCTCGGGAGCCGAGTTCAAAAGAGAGATTCCCCGTTCCGGCTCAGTCCACAGTTGAACAAGGTCCTTCACTCCGCGCGCCTCAGCCTCTTCCTCGCAGGAGCAGGACATGACGACATTCGCCGCGCCGGCCGGCCGTTCGCGGACGAGACGAGCAAATGCCGTCAACATGGCCGCCATGCCTCCTTTGACGTCACACGCGCCGCGCCCATACAGCTTTCCGTCTTCAATCACCGGCTCAAACGGGGCAATCGTCATGCCCTCGACCGGCACCGTGTCCTGATGGGCATCTAGCAGAATTGTCGGCCGGTCCGCACCCGCCTGATAGCGGGCGAACAGATTGAACCTGCCGGGCAGGACCTTCACCTGCACTGTCTCGGTACCCAACTCGCGGAACCAATCCTGCAAGAAGGCGGTCATCCCCGCTTCGCCGTAAATGTCACCGCTCACGTCGCGTCCCATGGGATTGACGCTGGGGATCGCGACAAGTTGCTGCAAGAGTTCAACGGGATCGATCAACGTTTTCTCCGAGTGTGGTCTTTGGTCGGTGCCGGTAGTTCGACGATCAATAGTGCGGCGGGCGCTCCCCGGCCGGGTCGCGGTTTTCCGGTCCTTCCGACAATTTGTCGATGCGGACTTCCAAGCGGCTGATCGTCTTGGAGAGGGCGTCAATCTGCTGCTGTTGGTCTAACACCGCGCTGTCAAGCTGACGAAAATCCTCCTGCAGGTGTGTGAGCAGGATCTCCAAATTCGTCACGCGGTCGGCATTTGGATCGGAAGCTGGGGGGTCTGACGTCGACATCGAGTTGAACTTTTGCGGCAGGTGGTTACGTCCGCCGTCATACATAGCACGTTCAGAAGGAAATTTCATCCGCCGCCAGGTTGATCCTGGAGGATCACCGTTGCAGAGACCGGCCGATGGTCGGACAATTCCGACTTAATAACGGCGTACGTGTCGAATTCACTTGAAGCAGGAATCAAAATCCAGTCGATCACCTGCTCCGGCTCAGCGGAGGAATACGTCAGGTCAGCTGGTTGAGGACCCTGCTGCGGGCGCAACCGGAACAACTCCGATGCTTGGAGGATCTCCATGGCGTTCTTGCCGTCGGCGGTGATGTTGGCGCGCGGAAAGCCCGGCAGAGACGAATTGAAGTCGCCCGCCGCAATGAGGGGAATCTCAGAGCTTCGCGCCAAATCGACGATGATTTCCGCACCGCGAACGCGGTTGATCTCGCGACGGTGTTCCAAATGGATCGCCGCAACTCGCAATTGGCGATCGCCGGGCAATTTCAGCGTGCAGACCACACCCCGCTTGCGCCCCGCCAGCCAATCTTCCCACGCGGAGTGCGCCGGGTAGGCGATCTCTTCGGCCGCAACGATCGGAAAGCGGCTGAGAATCGCGTTGCCAAACTGAAGACCGCCGTACAGAAAGCGAAAGTCGACGTTTCGCTGCTCGACCCAGTCGTGATATCCCGCCTCCCGAGCCAACGCCTCCGCCTGATTCTGATGACCGCTCCAGGTCGAGTAGAAGTCGACTTCGTTGATCACGACGAAGTCCGCATCTGTTTGCTTTAGCAACTGCGCGATTTGGCTGATCCGTTTTCGTTTCGCGTCGCCGGACTCCTCCCAATTGTCGTCGACCGGACCGCGACCATGCGCGATGTTGTACGTGAGCACCTTCAATGATCTCAGCTCTGCCGCGCGATCCGCGACTTGCTCATCGGCCAGACTGCGTACGCGGATTCGCTGACTGGGAGCGCGAACGCGGCTGATCACGTACGGCACGCCTACCAATACGATCAGCACGCCGAGAATGCAGGCAACGATGCGTCTGCGCCTTCGACGGATGCGTCGGCGATTCACGTCTTGGTCGTCGACATCCATCCTGCCGGTTCCACGTCACGAGAGCGCGAGAGCTGAGAACGTCATCCCCAGCGGCGCAACGTCACTGTGACGGTGTCTCGACTCGGCGTTTGAGGGTGACCTTGCGATACAGGTACCAGAACGCGATCGTGACGGCAATCATGCTGCCCAGCAGAGCTTTGGACATATGGTACAGCTCATAGCCAATCCAGGCGCCGAAAAGGGCCGATGCGAAATAGAGCAGCACGCGGGCCCAGTCGTCCGCCTGTTCGAAGCGATGCGACAGACTGAGCTTCGATCCGCAAAAACCACATCGTCTCGCCGACCACTTGACCATTCCCCCGCAATCGGGACAGCCGCTTTCGCGAGAGTAAAACCAATCTGACATCGCGCCGCTCCTCTGCTGCAACTCGTTTGTTGGCCCTGGTTTGGCGAGACACCTCTGCGGTTTCGCGACGCCCGCGGACGTCCCGCCGGTCTCTAAAAAAGCATAGCTTGAGGTCCTAACGGGGGCAAATTGTGATCGAAGCCGCCACTGACCGACTTGAGACTTGGGGATCAACCGGACTCGATTTGCATCCAACCCGGCCGGCGGGAATTGACGAACGGCACCGAAAACTGTATTAATACAATAATACAATCAAATGGACGCACCGGACTCGATCTGACCGCCTTACTCCAGCCCGCCGCAACCGCACGTCGCGGCCCACACCCGGGGACTCTCGCAATGCAAATTCATGTGACGCCCCAAGACGGCGTGCCGATTTATCGGCAGATTGTCAATCAGGTCAAATACCTCATCGCTGCAGGTCGCCTGAAACCAGGCGAGGAACTCCCTTCGATCCGCTCGTTGGCGGAACAACTCGTGATCAATCCCAACACCGTCGCGCGCGCCTATCGCGAATTGGAAACGGCCGGACTGGTCGCCAAACGGCGGACGGCGGGGACATTTGTCGCCGACATGCCCTCTCCCTTGGCCCGCCGTGAACGCAAGCGGATCTTGTGCCGGCGAATTGACGCACTACTGGCCGAAGGGCACCAGCTTGGGTTCGCGCTCGAAGAGATCGTCAGCCTGTGTTACGAGCGCGAACAGATTCTTCAACCGTCGCTGGAGGAGTAGCAGATCATGAACTCGCCCTATCCAGACGTCGCGGAGCAGGTTGTCGAGATTCGCGACCTCGATCGCCGTTTTGGAACCAAACAAGCGCTCGATAATATCTCGCTCACTGTTCCCCGCGGTTCGGTCTTCGGGATTGTGGGCGTTAACGGTGCGGGGAAGACGACATTAATCAAGCATGTGCTGGGACTGCTGCGGCCACAGTCCGGAACCGTGACCGTCTTCGGCCGCGATCCTGTCGCCGATCCGGTCGGCGTGCTCTCGCGATTGGGATATTTGTCCGAGCAACACGAAATGCCGGATTGGATGCGCGTGGGCGACCTGTTGGCCTATACCGCGGCATTTTACCCCAAGTGGGATCACCACTACGCGGACACACTTGTCGAATCGTTTCAACTAGATCCAAACGTCAAGGTGAGGTCGTTGTCAAAAGGTCAGCGAGCTCGCGTGGGATTGTTATCCGCGCTCGCTCACCGCCCGGAAGTTCTGGTACTGGATGAACCCTCGTCCGGACTCGACCCCATCGTTCGCCGCGACATTCTCGGGGCGATTATTCGCACGATTTCCGAGGAAGGACGAACGGTCATGTTTTCGTCGCACCTCCTGGACGAAGTGGAACGGGTCGCCGATCACATCGCCATGCTGCATCAGGGACGGTTGCTGTTTTGCGGAATGCTTGAGGGCATGAAACAAGCTTTTCGCCGTGTGACGCTGCGATTTCAGGAGGCGATCGACAGGCCGCCGCGATTGGAGTCCGCCATCGATTGGCACGGCAGCGGATACGAATGGACGGCAATGTGCCGCGAATCCGACGGAGATCTTTATGCGCAGGCCACGATGGCAGGCGGTGAAGTCGTGGCGGCGACGGTCCCGTCACTCGACGAAATCTTCGTTGCTCACGCAGCGTTGGAGCAAACATTTCCGCCGATTTGCGAGGAGTAGGTATGTCGGTGTGTGGGCGCGCTTTCGCATGGCATTTCTGGCACCGTTTTCCGTGGGTGACCTTCGGCGGGGGGACCTATCTGACGTTCCTCATCAGTGCACATGCGATGATTCCTCCTGAGCGGTGGTCAGCCATCGTCGCACTGTGCGGACTGGCACCGGTACTGCCATTTCTATTGTATCTGCTGATGATCTTCTCGTTCAGCGAGCATGCTGACGTGTTCGTCAAAGACTCCGGGTACCCGGCGTATCTCTTCCGACATCCGCTGACGTCGCGGGCTCTGGCAGGCTGGCCAATGTTCATTGGGGCGACGACAATTGCCGCCGTCTGGTTGGCGACGGTGATGTTGGTCCTGCGTCCCACATTTACTGTGGTGCAACATGAGTTCGCACTCGACATGCGGGAGCCAATCGATTGGGTCTTGCCTTCAACGTTGATGATGGTCTGCCTGCTCGTCTGGCTGCAAGCGGTGATTTGGACGACGTTTCCACTCGTCTTACTGAGAGCGTGTGCTGCAGTGATGGTGGTTGCGGGAGTCCCGTCTCTCGCCGCCGTCGCTGCCCACTACGGCTTCTCTCCCGCGATGACCTGTCTTTGGACGGGCTTAAGCCTGCCGGCCGCCTATGCGGCGGCCGTTATTGGAATCAACCGAGCTCGACACGGCGATGCTCCGCACTGGGGCGTTCCCGCCCCTTTAATCAGCTTAATCAACAACACAGTTGGCCGACGGTGCAGTCAGTTTTTGTCGCCTCAAGCGGCTCAACGCTGTATTGAATGGCATCGAAGTGGTCGCCTGATGGTGCTGATCACGTTTGCAAGTGTTGTGTTGTTGTCAGTTCTGTTTTGCAGGCCGAATTTCAAGGGCAGCGTGCTGATCATACTCTTGCTGCCCCCCTATTTCTCACTGTTCATGGCAATGGCGTTAGGAGGAATGGGACTACAGCGCGAGCAGATTGCCATGTCACCTTTCCTGGCTTGCCGTCCCCTATCTTCGACGGGGTTTGTTGTGGCAAAGTTGCAGGCGGCGGCGTGGGCCTGCCTTCTGTCCTGCACGATCGCCATTCTCGGTGCCGTGGCGACATTGTACTTCGGTGGGCGGGCGGACCGATTAATTGTGTTAGGGCGGATGGTCGCGGCTTCGTATTCTGGGCCGCAGATCGTAGCGATGTCGGTTGTGGTGTTGAGCGGCTATTTCGTTGTCACATGGCTCGTCAACGTCCAAGCATTGTTCGTTAAACTGTGCGGACGCGCGTGGATCGACACCGTGCTTGGCATCACCGTGGGAGCGCAACTTCTGGGGAGCGTCTACTTTGGACTGACTCTGTATTCCTCTCAGTCGATGCAGGCAAACCTGTCTGCCTATCGAAGCGATGTGCCGGCGGCGCTGCTGAGTCTCGTACTATTGAAGGTCTTGTTAGCGTCAATCGTCGTTCGAGCAATCTTGCAGCGTCGGCTGCTCAATCTACGCCAGATCGGAAAGTGCTCGGCGACTTGGGCGGGGGTTTGTGGATTCACGATTCTTGCAGTGCTGTATTGGATTCCCGCCACGGTCGCGGCCTGGTATGAAATCGTCTTAGGAGTCTGCGTTATGCTGCCGTTTTCTCGGTTGGGCTTGGCGCCGCTCGCGGTGCGGTGGAACCGTCACCGATAAGCTCTCCGGCGTGCAATCTGGCTTTCCTGAGCGAATAACCTCTGTTCTCTCAAGGTGTTATGAGGCCAGAGCATCCCGGCGGCGTTCGAGCAGTTGCACACCGCCGAGCCTCGCTCCCCGGTCCTTGTCGATGATATCGGACGTCACTATAATCTCCTCATGAATTTCGCGATTTCTCGCGATTCACGCTAGGTCGTTTCGAACACGATTTGCGATGGCTGCAAATCGATGCGACGTACGGGAATGGTTCCAGCCGCGTCCCTTCTTCTTTCGCCGAGGGGATGGAGGTACGGACTTTTGGACGCTTCTCAATTCGTCTGCACATAGTTGTTGATCGTGGTGCGGATTCCCCCACCCGGACACAGGTTTCATTAAGAACTCACACTTTCAGAATCAGAAAGAGAGGCCGTCGTGGCTGCTGTCAAAGTTGGAATCAACGGATTTGGTCGGATCGGTCGGATTGTATTTCGCGAGTTGGCCTCGCGGCCGGAAGAATTCGACATCGTCGCGGTGAATGACCTGGGCGAACCGCAGAAACTGGCCTGGTTGTTGAAGTACGACAGCGTACAAGGCCGTTTCCCGGGATCGGTGGATTGCGACGGCGAATCGCTGATCGTGAACGGCAAAAAGGTACTCATCTGCCAGGAACGTGATCCGCGTAATCTGCCGTGGGAGAAAGAGGGAGTCGAGGTTGCCCTCGAATCGACCGGTTTCTTCACCAGACGGGAATCGGAAGCCGGACCGGGCTACGACAGCCACATCGCTGCCGGTGCTCGCAAAGTGATTATCTCAGCTCCCGCCAAAGACGAGCCGGATCTGACCTGCGTGTTGGGCGTCAACGACGACCAACTCTCGGCCGACCACCACTGCGTCTCCAACGCGAGCTGCACGACCAACTGTCTGGCCCCGCTGGTCAAGGTTTTGCAGGAAAACTTCGGGATTTCCGAAGGTTTGATGACCACCGTTCACGCGTACACGAACGACCAGCGCGTCTCAGACCAACTGCACAGCGATCCTCTGCGCGCCCGTGCGGCGGCAATCAATATTATTCCCACAACGACCGGTGCGGCGAAGGCGGTCGGCAAGGTCATCCCGTCCGTCGACGGCAAACTGACGGGAATCAGCCTCCGCGTCCCGGTTCCAGCCGGCAGCGTCACCGATCTCGTTGCGACGTTGGACAAGAAGGCGAGCAAGAGCGATATCAACGACGCCATGAAGGCGGCTGCCGACGGGCCGCTCAAGGGAATTCTGGAATACAACACTGATCCGATCGTCTCCAGCGACATTGTCGGCAATCGCCACAGCAGCATTTTCGACGCGACTTGGACGACCGAGCTGGGCGGCAACATGGTCAAAGTCCTTTCCTGGTACGACAACGAGACAGGATATTCCTGCCGGACTGCTGACCTGATCGCCAGAATCGCGCAGCTTTAAGGGGCCAAACGACGCGGCGCGGAGTGTGACCCCAAAAACACTCTGCGCCGCAACCAATTTGATTGCAACCACTTGCGACGCACGCCGATTCCTGAGCGTCGCTGCAATTCTGATTTCGCTGGACGCGCGGCCACTGAATGGTCAGAATATCGGTTTGCAAATTCCAGGCAGTCGGCAGAATGGTGGCAGGCTACGAACGCTCCCCCCTGTCGACGCCATCCTCTGATCTCGACTGGAGGAACTCGCCATTCTCAGGCGGGACCATATCGTGAGGAGTTGCACACGGCGAACGAGTGAAAGTTTCCGTGTGAATCCTGTGTCAATCCACAACACGGCAGCTCCGGCGAATTCTTATCTACCAACGAATTGAGTCAACATGCTCGCGGAAAAACTGCTGTAACGGCTGATCATGCCGACGCGTTTTCCCCTGACCGAAGCCGAATCTCAGACGTTGTACTCTTTCTTCCCGATCGCGGACGTTCAACCGTCGTTTAGTCAACGATTGCAATAATTGCCCTGATGAGCCCCAGGATCCGATTTCGACAACTCGTGGACGGCAGTCCGCTCATCGCACCGTCGATGCTGAAATGCGATTTCGGCAATCTGCACCGTGAAGTGGAGTTGCTGGAGGCGGCCGGCGTGAGGTTGCTGCATCTGGATGTGATGGATGCACATTTCGTGCCCAATCTCTCGTATGGCCCGATGGTGATCGAACGGATGCGCCAGCTGACCGATTTGCCATTCGACGCGCACTTGATGATCTCCGAACCTGAACGTTACTTGGATGACTACGTCTCAGCGGGGTGCGACGCAATTACCATCCACGTTGAAGCGGTTCCCGAACCCTCTGCGTTGCTATGCCGCATACGCGAAGCGGGAGTCGCGTCGGGATTGGCAATCAACCCGGGAACACCCGTGGAGCAAATCACCCCGTTCTTGCCGGACTGCGATCTCGTGCTCGTGATGAGCGTTGAACCGGGATTCGGCGGGCAGAAGTTCATTCCGTCCGCCCTGGAAAAGCTCGCGCAGTTGAAGCAGTTGGTTTCTCCGGAGACGATTCTGTCGGTTGACGGCGGAATCGACGTTGCCACCATCGGCCCCTGCGCACAATCCGGCGCGAATCTATTTGTGGCGGGCAGTTCGATTTTTGAGGCTCCTGATTATCGTGAAGCCGCGGTCCAACTTAGCGAATCGGCGTCGGCTGCGGCATCTTCGACCATTTGAGGAGTGAAACAGACCATCCATGTCTAACGCCAAAGCCGTGTTGATTCGTCCCGGCTGCACCGATTTCGACGAGCAGAATCGAATTCAAGGAACGCTCGATATTCCGTTGAATGATCAAGGACAGGATCAAGTCCGGCGGATCGCCGAAGACCTGCGAGACATCCCGCTCACCAGGATTTATTCGGCTCCCTGCGAGCCGGCTCGGGGAACCGCCGAGAGCCTCGGCGCTGAGTTGGGTGTGCCCGTCAAAGAAATCGACAACCTCCTCAACCTCAATCAGGGGTTGTGGCAGGGAATGGCCGTCGATGACATCCGCCGCAAGCATCCCAAGGTGTTCAAGCAGTGGCAGGATTCGCCGGAGACGATCTGCCCGCCGGAAGGTGAGGAAATCAGCGAAGCGATGGTGCGGATCGCAAAGTCTCTCGATAAAATCCTGAAACGGAAGAATGATTTCGCGATAATTGCCCCCGAGCCGCTGGCGTCACTCATTCGTTGCCACGTCTGCGGCGGAAAGCTGCAAACGGTCGAACCGGTCGATAGCTGCAACGACCAGCCACATTGGGAGTTTCTCGAATCGAACGGCTCGGCGGATACGTCCAAGGAAAACGGCTCTTGATATGATAATATCGCACCCAGCCCTCGCGGCCGCTCCGCCAGAGACGCCCGGACTCGCCGGATGCGGGACGGTCGACGCGAGTGCACTGTTACGAGGATTGGTAGCTGGCTGAGATGAATCAGTATTCAACGACAATATCGAAGCGGCTCGGTTGTCAATCAATGGTCAACAGCGCGGCGATTCGCACGAAGCGTGCGGATGCCGCTACACGGAAGTCCCCTCTATGAGCTCCGTCCCCAAGTCAGATGCAAAAAGTTGGATCGGCCGGCCTATGAGTCCCAAGCGCGGAGTGCCTGAAGGGCTGTGGATGAAGTGCGACGGATGCGGCTCGACCGTCTACCGCAAATCGGTCGAGAGCCAGATGAGCGTCTGTCCCGAATGCGACCACCATTTCTATGTGCCGGCCGCGGTGCGGATTAACCAGCTGCTGGACGAGGAAAGCTTTGAGGAATGGTTTGCTAATCTCCGCCCGACCGATCCGTTGGAGTTCGCCGACCGCAAACCCTACCGGGACCGCCTGCGCGAGGAGCAAGAGCGCACTGGCTTGTCGGAAGCGTGCATCGTCGGCCGAGGCTATATGCGCGGCCGTCCGCTGGCGCTGGGCATCACCGATTCGTCATTCATTATGGGCAGCATGGGATCAGTGGTGGGCGAAAAGCTGACTCGAACCGTCGAGCAGGCGACCGAGTTGAATTTGCCGCTGGTGATCGTCAGCGGCTCCGGCGGCGGCGCTCGCATGCACGAAGGCATCTTGTCGCTGATGCAGATGGGCAAGGTCTCCGCTGCGCTTGCACGGTTTCACGAACATGGCGGTATTTTCATCTCCGTGCTGACCAATCCCACGATGGGGGGCGTCGCCGCCAGTTTCGCGTCGTTGGGCGATGTGATCTTCGCCGAGCCGAAGGCTTTGCTCGGCTTCGCCGGTCCGCGCGTGGTTGAAGCAACGGTCAAGGTGCCTTTGCCGGAAGGTTTTCAAACCAGCGAGTTTATGCTTCAGCACGGCTTCATCGACCGCATCGTGGCCCGCGCGGATCTGCGAAGCGAGATCGCCCGCGTGATCGACTATTGTGAAAAATAGCGACGGCCGCGGATCCTCCTCAGCGGGTCAAAGCTGGATCGCACCATCAGACAGCGATATACTGATGAGACTCGGCTGCTGTGAAATCGCACGCAGAATTCCGCATCGACACCATCCGTCCAATTCCAAATCTGGCCGCGCACACTGCACGATGTCGAAGTAGGATTCGATTCCCGTCACACACTTCGCTCCCGTCATCCACGAAACTGTCGAATTATGCTGCTCCTCAAAAAGATCGTGCCGTATCTGAAACAGGTGATGACGACGAAGGTCGATATCGACCGCCGATTCGAGAAGCAGCACAAGCTGGGCCAGGGAAGTATGTCTGAAGTCTGGCGCGCAAGAGACCGCAAGAGCGGACGGACCATTGCGCTAAAAGTGCTGGACTACGAAAAAACTCGCCGACTGGAAGCCCGCTTCGCAGGATTGAAGCGGCCAACCGAAGGATCCGTCGCAATTACGTTGCGACATCCGAACATCGTCAGGACGCTGGAGCACGGACTGACGACCCACGGCGAACAGTATCTGGTGATGGAGCTGATCAAAGGTTCGAGCCTGCCGCTGTTGATCGATTTGCAGAATGACGTGATGTTGGCGAATCGATTGAAGTTCACAATCCAGATCGGTGAGGGACTGGATTATTTTCATAAGCAGGGCTGGATTCATCGTGACCTTTGCCCGCGAAACGTGCTGGTTGATAAACAGCACCAGATCAAGCTGATTGATTTCGGGTTGGTGGTCCCCAATACGCCGGAGTTTCGTGTTCCGGGCAACCGCACTGGAACCGCCAGTTATATGGCGCCCGAATTGGTCAAACGGCAGCCTACCGACCAGCGGATCGACATCTACTCCTATTCAGTTTCGTGCTACGAGATGTTCGCCAAGCGGCTCCCCTACAACGTCGATCCCACGCTGACCTTGGACATGGTCGTCCAGCACATTAACAGTCCGCCGACCGACATCCGCGAGGTGGTACCCGACATCGACGACCACATTGCCGCCACAATCATGAAAGGGCTTTCCCCTGATCCGAATCAGCGCTACAGCAACGTGTCGGAGATGGTCAATCAGTTTAAGAAAGCCCAAGAGCGGCTCGAAGAGGAATACGAATACTACGACGAAGATGAAAAAACGACGGATGATGAATACGAGTATGTCTATGATGATGACGAGGGAGGAGAAGCAGAGGACGACGAATACGAGTACGAATACGAAGAATATGACGAGGACGACACCTAATCGTAGGCTGCTTCACACCTGACAAAGAGACGAGCCGCTGCTGGATTGCGTTCTCGTTTCCGACGCTGATTCGGTCCCGCCGAATGCCCTCAACGGATTGCCCCCCGCTCCTCGACTATGTCCTCTCTCGTTCATTTGAACCCCGCACAGCGGGATGCCGTCTCCACGCTCTCCGGTCCACTGCTCGTCTTGGCGGGCGCTGGTACTGGAAAAACGCGGGTGATCACACACCGCATCGTCGAGCTGATCCGCCGCGGAACTGCTCCTGATCGGATTCTGTCGGTCACCTTCACCAACAAAGCCGCCCGCGAAATGCTGCAGCGGACGCAGGTACTGTTGGGCGGCAAGCGCAAGGCGCGGCCGGTCATTTCCACGTTTCACTCCCTGTGCGTCAGAATTCTGCGCGAAGAGATCGAGTTGTTGGGGTATCCCCGGCAATTCACAATCCTCGATCGCGGCGATCAGGATTCCGCCGCCCGGACGGCGCTCCGCGAAATTCGAGTCGGCGAGCAGACCCTCAAGCCGGGTGATTTCCTCGCACAAGTCAGTCAGTGGAAATCCGCGGGCGTCGCCAGTGAACAAGCCGCCGACGCGGCCGAGAATGATCGCCAATTCCTGGCGGCAATGGCCTTTCGCCGCTATCAACAAGCTCTACGCGCCCGGGGCGGGGTCGACTTTGACGATCTGTTGTTGCTCACTCGACAGCTGTTTCACGAGTTTCCTGACGTCCTGCAACGGCAGAGCGAACGTTTTTCGCATGTCCAGATCGACGAGTATCAGGATACCAACGGCATCCAGTTCGACCTGGTCGAAGCCCTCGTCCGCGATCATCGAAATCTGTGCGTCGTGGGCGATGACGATCAGTCGATCTACGGCTGGCGGGGAGCGGAGGTCAAACACATCCTCGGATTCCACCACACGTTCCCCGGCGCAACGGTCATTCGACTCGAGGACAATTACCGTTGCACGGACCGGATACTGGAATTGGCCAACGAGTTGGTACGGCACAATCGTGGCCGGCACGACAAGACACTTGTGGCACACAAGACCTCACCCCATCCCGTTCGGTTCAACAAGTATGACAGCGAGACCGACGAAGCGGAGCAGACGGTCCGCGAGATTCACTATTTGGTCCATGAGATGAATGTCTCGCCGGGTGACTTCGCAATTCTGTTTCGTACCAACGAACAGCCGCGGATCTTTGAGACGGAATTGCGGCGGCGGCAATTGCCCTACTTGGTGTTGGGCACACAGTCGTTTTTCGATCGCAAAGAAATCCGTGACTTGCTGGCCTATCTCAAAGTGCTGGCCCATCCGTCGGACGAGATTTCACTCTTAAGGATCATCAACACCCCCCGCCGCGGCATCGGCGACACGACCGTCGAAAAGCTAGTCGCACGTGCCGTTAAGTCAGGCGGCAAAGTGTGGGATGTGCTCGGGGAGGCTGAGTCGGCCGGCGAGATTCCACACAAGGCTGCCCAGGCGATTGCCTCCTTTCGAAATCTCATGGATCGCTTCAAACGACGGTTCGATTCCGGCAGCGATCTGGGGGAATCGCTGCGGCAATTGATCGACGACATCGACTATGAAAGTGAGATCGGCCGGCAATACCAAGAGCCGGCCCAGAAACTGCTGCGGATGTCGATGGTCGAGGAACTCGTAGAAGCGGTCACACAATATGAGCGGCGCGCTGAGAACGCGTCCCTGCACGAGTTCTTGGAAGAAACGGCGCTTTCCGGTCGTGACCAGGAGACCGATAAGGAGTCGCAAGTCGCGCAAGACGCGGTCAAGCTGATGACGCTGCACAGCGCCAAGGGGCTGGAGTTTCCACGCGTCTATCTTGTTGGTTTGGAAGAGGGCATTTTGCCGCACAAACGTGCGCTGGAGGGGACCGACTCGGACATCGAGGAAGAACGGCGGCTGGCCTATGTGGGGATCACCCGCGCCTGCGACTATCTCACCCTGAGCAGGGCCGCGCGCCGCACAAAATGGGGCAAAGCCCGCCCGACGATTCCTTCCCGCTTTCTGTATGAGATGCACGGCCGCGCCGTCGAGGCGGCAGGCGACGAGGCATCGGAATAGCGGAGAAATCGGCGATTTCTGGGGATTCTCGCCGAATTGCCATTTTTTTGCCCAATTCTGGCTCATCGGCACTCCAGACGGGCATTTCTAAGGAGACGGCTAATGGCAACTCCCCCATCCAATAGGAAATATCAATGTCCCTCAACAAGACCCGCTCGCTGAAAATTGAATCCCTGGAAGACCGCAAGCTGATGGCCGGTTCGATTGATCTCGATGGCGGTGTGCTCACGATTAGCGGCGGCAGCGGCGACGACGACGTGAATGTCACACGCTATTACTACTCACCTGACTACAACGTGACCCTCAGGAGCGGCGGTGAAGTCCAGCGGTTCTCATTTCAGAGGGGCGACGTGCACACCATCAAGTTCTATGGCGGGCGCGGTAACGATACTTTCTACAACTCGTCGGAAATCACGGCCATCGCCTATGGCGGCGACGGAAACGACAAGCTGACCAACGCCAGAGGGGGCAGCAGCATTCTCTACGGCGGCAACGGCAATGACACTCTAACCGGCAGTCACGGCTCCGACACTCTCTACGGCGAAGATGGCCACGACTACATCTCCGGCGGAGCAGGCAACGATTACATTCGTGCCGGTAATGGGAATGATCGGATTTACGGAAACAGTGGACGCGATATCATCTACGGTGAAGCGGGACGTGACCGCATCTACGGAGGATCGGACAACGACCGCATCTACGGTGGAACCGGTAACGACAGCATCTACGGCCAAGACGGCTATGACCAGCTGTTCGGCGATTCCGGCAATGACTACCTCTCCGGGGGCAATGACAATGACAATCTTTACGGCGGCAGCGGCAACGACACGCTCTCCGGCGGCAACGGCAACGATAACATGTGGGGTGGCAGCGGCACCGACCGCTTCTACGGCGGCAGCGGCTTCGACCGTGCCCGCGATTGGTGGAACGAGTTCACGAACAGCGTGGAGTTGAACTTCTAAGCCAGACTCCACGTGAAGCAAATCAACAGTGAATTTCAACCGTCGACACACAGGGGTTGGCGGTTGTTTTCATTTCACGTTTCGGAAGACTGAGTTGTCCAGTGGCAGTCCACCTGTCAGCTCCGACTCATCTCACTTCGTCAGTCTGCCGCAAATCGCTAATTCGCAGTAACAGATTGCCTCTAATTTCGCTTGGCACATGAATCGATTGCTATCCACCCCCATCCTCACAACGAAACGCGAGAATTACGATGTCAACGCGCAGTATGACGTTTGAATCCCTGGAAGACCGCAAGTTAATGGCCGCATCGATCGAACTCAACGGCGGCGTCCTCGAAATCGAGGGGACCAACGGCAATGACTACGTCCAAATCTTCACGCACCAAAATCAGCTCTTTGTTTCCGTGGAAGACGGAGCGGGAGGCTCCCTATCACAAAGCTTCTACTCGTATCGCGTGAACGAGATCGTCTTTCACGGCAAAGATGGCAATGATCACTTTGGCAACGACCTCACCAATATCCGATCTCGCGCTTACGGCGGAAATGGTAACGACACGTTGCTCGGCGGCTCCAGTGATGACCGACTTTACGGCGGCGCGGGCAACGATCGGATCCGCGGCTTTACCGGAAACGACTACATTCGTGGCGGCAGCGGCAACGATTCGCTGATGGGCGACCACAGCAACGACACGCTATACGGCGATAGCGGACAGGACTCGCTTCACGGTGGCGGTGCCAATGATTATCTGGATGGCGGCAGCGGCAAGGACTCGCTTTACGGTCATTGGGGCGATGATCGACTGTACGGAAATGATGGAGATGACAGGCTGGAAGGCGGCGATGGGCAAGACCGGCTGTACGGTCAGTCCGGCGACGACTATCTGTTTGGCGGCGACGGAAACGACAGATTGTACGGTCAAGCTGGACACGACCGGCTCTACGGCGAGTCCGGAGTGGACTATCTCTCCGGCAGCAGCGGAAACGACTACCTGTACGGCGGCCACGGCAACGACACGCTCTCCGGCGGCAGCGGGAACGACAATTTGTGGGGTGGCGGCGGCACCGACCGTTTCTACGGCGGCAGCGGGTTTGACCGTGCCCGTGATTGGTGGGGAGAATACACCAACAGCGTCGAGTGGAATTTCTAAAACGGCAGGCTAGCGTTCCGTCAATATTAAGAATTGGGGTTCCCTACTTTCGGTGAGCACGCCAACAAGCGTGCGGACTTACTATCACGACCCCAAAATCAAAGCCTGACAAGGCACTAGTGTGTCCAATCTACGATCCGCATACGAATCTGAAACGACCGCCGGCGCATTTGCGTCGGCGGTTGTTTGCTGTTCTACGTCTTGGCGTTATGGCATTCGAATACACCATCGGACCGCCGACCTAGCAGCAATCAAACCCCCAACAGTCGCCGCAGCAGCATGAAGTAGCCGACGGCGATCGCCGCCGCTGTGGGAACGGTGACGATCCAGGCGATGACGATTTTGCCAAACACGCCCCAGCGGACCGGCTCGCGATCGGACAGTCCGCTGCCGACAATCGCGCCGGTCGCCGAGTGCGTGCTGCTCACCGGGATGCCCATCAAGGAGGCGATGACCACGGTGGTCGCGGCGGAAAAATCGACACTGAAACCGGGCGTGTTGTTCAGCGTGGTCACGCGCTCGCTGAGCGTCTCGATCACGCGATTCCCGAACAGGCCGATTCCGGCGGCAATGCCGACGCCCCCTAACACCAGCACCCATAGCGGGACGCCGGTCTGTTCGACGAGCGCTTCCGTGGGGAGCGCCCCGCTCTGCATCACCAAATAGACACCCAGCACGGGCGCGATTGAATTGGCCACGTCGTTGGCGCCGTGAGCGAACGCGACGTAGCTGCTGGTCCCGATTTGCAGGCGGCGAAAGACCCCTTCCACCGCCTCGCGATTATCCTCCAGTTTCTGAGTGGTCGCCCGCAGGACTCCCTGAGCGACGAGCGTCGCGTACGGTGCCAGGACTCCCACGAAAACCACATAGCCCAACGTATCGGTCGGACGAAACGCCGAGAGCGAACTCTTCTTCATCAAGATCAACGCGAATACGCAAGTAGCAGCTGCCAAGATATACGGCAGATAAAACTGCAGTCGCGACGGCAAGCCCTTGGCTCCGTCGCGGACGATCAATCTGCGAATCAGCGTCAGCAGCAAATAGGCCATCGCACCCGCCAACAGCGGAGAGATGAACCACGAAACGACGATCTTGGTCAGTTCGTCCCATCGCACCGTGCCCCAGCCGCCGACAAACGCGCTAACGCCGATGAGACTGCCGACGATCGAGTGGCTGCTGCTGACCGGCATCTTGGTATAGGTCGCCAACAGCACAAAGCTGGCCGACGCCAGAAGAACGGCGAACATGGCCGCGACATAGGTCATCGGCGTCTCAAACCGCTCCGGGTCGATCAGTCCCGTGATCAGTTTGGCCGAGACAATCCCACCCAGCAGCGTTGCCCCCAGAAAGTTTGCCAAACCGGCAATCAACGTCGCCTGTTTGATCGTGACCGCTTTTGCCCCCACCGCCGACGCAAACGAGTTGGCGACGTCATTGGCCCCATTTGCGAACGCCATCGTAAACGCACCGAACGCCGCCAATCCCAACCACAACCATGCGTACTCCATAGCAACCCATTCTCTGATTGATTTTGCTAGTCCAATCTGAGAACGGATGATTGCAGTCGCTGGACGTTAAGATTGCGTTAATAATCGCGCCGCAGCCGATCTGTGTACCGCAGTCAACACTTCGCTCGGATCGACAACGCGATCAAGCGGTCTCGCCCTGCTTGTGCTTCAGCAGTTGCCGGTTATAAAACGCGATCGTCTCTTTGCGGCGGAGCATTCCCAGCAGCTTGCCCGGCTCAGCCGGGTCGAACACGGGAAGCTCATCCAGATTGACGGCGGTGAATCGCTGCAAGGCGGTGTTGAGGTCATCGTCGGGTGTCACGCTGACGATATCGCTGACCATAATGTCCTCGGCAATCGCCAGATGCCAGATCGTCTCGTCGTAGAGATAGGTCCGCACGTCGCGGGCGGAGAAAATCCCCACGACTTTATTGTCTCTGTCGACCACCGGAAAATACGATTCATGCGTCTCTGCCAGCAAGTGCACGATTTCATCGAGCGTCATCGATTCGGGAACCAACGTCACCTTTCGGCCGGGGACGAACACGTCTTTGACTTTGATTCCTTCCAGCACGTCGACGATAAAATCACCGCGGTGCGCGGGCGATTCGAGCCGGCTGGGGACCTGCTGGTCATACAGCGTGAACCGCCGGCACATCAAGAAACAGAGTGTGGAGACCCACATCGACGGGAGCAATAACTGATAATTCCCCGTCATTTCCGAGACCATGATGATCGTCGAAATCGGCGCGCGGGCTGCGCCGGCGAAGAATCCCGCCATTCCCACAATCGTGTACGCCTGTGGCTGCTGCACAACTCCGGGGGAGAACTCGTGAAAAAACTCTCCCACCGTCGCCCCCAGACACCCGCCAATCACCATCGACGGACCGAACACGCCTCCGGACCCGCCGGAACTGATCGTGCAGGAAGTCGTGGCAATCTTTCCAAAGACGATGGCCAGCAACAGCGGGATCGCCAGCGAGGTATCCGGATCGACCGCCGCCTGAATCGCCCCATATCCCGTCGAGAGCACCGCAAGCGCCGTTTGGTCTTCATCAAACCCATAGAAGATTCCCAAGCCGATGAGCCCCGCCAAGAACGCCCCCAGCGCAGGCCGCAAAGCAGCCGGTATCGGCAGTCGATCGAACAACCGATGAGTGCCGTAAAAGATCTTAATGAACAAGATGGCGGCCAGAGACAGCACAATCGCCAGCAGCGCATAGGGCACTAACTCCAGCGGCGATCCGATTTGAAAGTGCAATTCCTTACCGAACAGCGGCGTGAATCGGAGTTGCGCGGGCAGCGCAAGGCTGTAGACGCTGTAGCCGATGATCGACGAGATTGCGGCCGGAACGATCGCGTCCGATTCGATTTCCGCATCCTTGTAGAAGATTTCGCCCGCAAACAGCGCCCCCGCCAGCGGTGCTCGAAATATTGCCCCGACTCCGGCGCCCATTCCGGCCGCCATCATGATCCGGCGGTCCCGATCCGATAATTTCAACCGCGTCGCCAAGTACGATCCGAATCCCGCACCGATTTGCGCGATCGGACCTTCGCGGCCACCCGATCCTCCGGTTCCCAAAGTCACCGCCGACGTGATGGTCTTGATGATCGGCACCCGGCTGCGAATGATGCCCCGCTTGTGGTGAAACGCATCGATTGCCGCATCGGTGCCGTGGCCGGCAGCTTCGGGGGCAAATGTGAACACCAGCCATCCGGAAATCAATCCGCCCACGGTCATCACCACCAGCAGCTTCCAGGGCGAGAACTCGGTCGTCGCGTGCGCAAAAAACACGTGTTCGCCGACCGGCTCGTCGGCCACATATCCGGCCATCCCACCCAATGCGTAATGGAGGACGAACTGACTGAGGAATTGAAACGCGATTGCCCCTAACCCAGCGACGACGCCGATCGCCGCCGAGAGCAAAAACCACTTCCATGCAGACTTCAGATCGAACGCCTTCAGCAGATTCTCAAACCGTTGTGCAAGTTCCATCGAGGGGGCAAATAGCCGGTGCGCTGTGTGGAGGGATTGTGTGGGGAGCAAAGAGCAAGCGGGCATTCTAGGCAAATCACGGCCGTTTCGCCATGAAGAAAACCGCGAATTATCAGCGGTATCACGATGCAGAGACGTCGCTCTAGCGAGAATGCGACTGGCCGTTGCCCGCGTCGTTGCTGCTGACTTCAGCGCGCAATCGATCGGCTTCCCGCTCGAGCACCAGTTGGCGAGTGCGGACCTCAGTCAACGCCGCCTGCGTGTGTGCCCGGATGGCCATCCAATCTCCCAGTGCCAGCATGACCACCCACGCCACCAGCAGCAGCAATCCAATCAGCCACAGGAGCAGCCAATACGGATTCACTTCCGCATTCATCATCCAGCCGCCGACCAGCATCAACACCCCGATGATTGTCAACAATCCGGACGTTTGCACCCGGCGGCGATGCTGTTGCCGAAAGTAGCCCATGTCGCCCTGAGACAGCCCCTCGGTGGAGCACTGTTTCCGCCACGTCAGTTCGTGCCGCCAGATCAGATACAGCCCCAAGGCGATCAAGCTGCCGCCCATCACGAATACCGGGATCGAGTCGTCCACGGTCCTACACTTTCCCTCACAGTTGGATGAAAAAAGCCATCAAGCTACGCTGAAGACGAGCGGTGAGTGTAGGATACCCGTTTGCGAACCGTGATGCGATCTGATTTCCCCGATTCCACCGGTTTATTTCGTGTCCGGCTCTGCCGGCGGCGGTTCGGGGGCGTTCTGCAGCCAATAGAGTAAAACCTTACCCACTTTCGCCAAGCTCCGACCAGAACAGGCGTTGGGAACGTCTTTGGTGGTGTGCCATTGGGGAAAGTCGAAATCGATGATATCGCACGTCGGGATCTTCGCGATTTCATTCAGCGGCAGGTGATCGTCCCGGACTTCGTGTTTCGTCTGGGCGACAAACTCCGACACCTGCTGCTCTGCTGCCGCGTCCCAAATACTTTTTGTCAGGTCCGGCGCGTACCGCCAACTGTTCTTCTCCATATAGATTCGCAGGTTTCGGTCGGCCACCATGTCGATCAGCACGCCGTACACGTAACGGTGCGCGGGCGGGTGGTTTTTGTAGTCTTCGGCGAAGTGTTTGGATCCCAGAAAATACTCGCCCCGGTCGCCGTAGATCAGTTCCTCACCGTCAAACATCACGAAGTCGACCCCGTACGTCGGCTTTATGGCGGACATATGATGGGCCAGTTCCATAAACAGCGCGACGCCGCTGGCGCCGTCGTTGGCGCCCAAGAATGTGCCCTGCCGCCGCGCCGTGGGATTTCGGTCCCGGTCGGGAAGCGGACGCGTGTCATAATGGCAACAAAGCAGCACGCGATCCCGCGCCTTGGGATTCCATGAGATGATGATGTTGCTCATCCGCACAGGATTTCCCGTCAACGGATGCTTCGCATCGAACGGCTGATACTTCACGTCGCACTCGAACTGCGAAAAGTGTTTGACGATCAGTCTCTGCTGCCGCCGCATTCCCCGCGAACCACTGATCCGCGGACCGATACGGCAGATTCCGGAGAGATATCCAAACGCCCGCTTGTGATCGATCGTCGGCGGTTCCTCCGCCGCGAACGCTCGGCCGTCGACGGTCAGCGCAACACAGGCCAGCATTATGAATATTGAAAACCAAGCGCAGTGGTGTATGGATTTCATTTCAGCGGAGCCTTTGGGGAATGATTCGTCGGCAGCACCTCGCCGCCCCCTGAGTTTCGTCGATCAGGCCGTACGGCTCAATCTCACCTTGAAATTCACGTTTGCGAATCGACCAACTGCTGCGGCGAAAGTAGGGCCGGTTATACCGGCCGATCCATAGCAAGGATGCAGGCTGGACCTCAATCAAACAGCTTCGTCCGGCACAGCCGGACCTACGTTCTATTCGCAACGTCGGCCATCGCGTACATAGAATTGACGCGGAATGTCCGTGTCTCCGCGTCTCCGCGTCTCCGTGCCTCCGTGGTTTTCTGCTTGTTCGCATCCCGGAAGGGCATCAATCAGCAACAATGCGGCTTCGTTCACGGCGTCCGGTATTTCGGCAATGGCGCGCCCGGCAAGTACCTCGAACGGTTGTACGGATTCTTGATCCCGAAGAACTTCTCGGTAAACAGATCCGTCTTCGTCCCGCCGCCGTGCCATAGATCCCACTTGCGGTCCGCATGGGCGTCGAAGAACTGATGCAATCGCCGCCGCAATTTAGCCACCGTCGCACCGTAGGCCGATTCGCCGTACAGATTGTGCCGCTCGTCCGGATCCTGCGAAACGTCGTACAGTTCGTTGGGCGTTTGATGGATGCGTTCGATGTATTTCCAGCGCGGCGTGCGGATGGCGCGGACGTTTTCGAACTCGTAGAAATGCTGCTCTTCCCAGTCGATCTGTTTGCCGGCGAGCATCCCTGAAAAGTCGCGGCCCGGCGGTTTTGGTTGGGCGGGGCGGTCGTCCGGCACGCCCAACAACGAAAGGATCGTCGGCAACAGATCGTAATTGCTCACCAGCGGCAGCAACCGCTGCCCTTCCTTCACGCTGCCGGGCCGGGAAACGATTAAGGGGATCCGCATCGTCCAATCAAACGCCGTCAACGGACGAGTGTGGTCGCCCATCCCCCAAAAACCGGCGTGCCCGCCCGCCAAACCCTGATCCGCCACGAACACCACCAACGTGTTTTCCGTCAGGTTGTGTCTTTCCAAGGTCTCCACAATCCGCCCGACACCGTCGTCGATGCCGCTGACTTCGGCGGCGTATTTGCGAATCACCTGCTCATCGCCGATCCAGGGTCCGTAGTTGTAGTTCCAAGGCCGCGGCTGAGTGCGCGGGAACGATTTCAGCGGATGGTCGGCATAATACTCCGCATGCCGATTTCGAATCGGCTCCCGCATTGCCCCGCCCAAACCGTACGGCCCGTTATAAGTCAAGTACAGAAAAAAGGGGCGTTCGCGATTCTCCTCAATGAACCGCACGCCATGATCGGTCCACAGGTCAGTGAGATATTTCGGCTCGTTGCGGATCTTGCCATGTTCGATCACCCGCTGATCATAAAACCCGCGGCTGTGGCCCGCCGGTTTGGTAATCCAATACGTGAACCCTTCGTGCGGCTCGATCTCGCCCCCCAAGTGCCACTTGCCGCACAACCCGGCGACGTAGCCGTTCTTGACCAGCATGCTGGGCAGCGTGGGAAATTCCTCGAGCGTGTTATACGCCTCCGGACCGATCTGCGTCGGTCCCGACAAAAACCGGTGCACGCCGTGCTGGCAAGGCATCAGCCCGCTCAACACCGTCGCCCGCGTCGGCGAACAGACGGCGTTGTTGGCAAACGCATTCAGAAACAACGTCCCCCGCGCCGCCAACCGGTCGATGTGCGGCGTACGGATATCCCGATTCCCGTAACAACCGAGCGTCCACGGACCGTGGTTGTCGGTCATGATCAGGACGAGGTTGGATTTCGCTTTGTCAGCAGCGAAAGCTGAAACGGTGCAACTGACCACGCCGCATAACACAAGTGTCGGCAGAACTTGGCGCATACAACTTTCCTCGACTGGCCCAGTAATAAGCTACAACGTTGCCGGAGAATTCCGATGTAAAAGCTATCCTACCAGCGTATCGGCAGACTTGCACATGCGACCACATCGGAGCGACCTCGCGGATTTGTAGTCGTGCACAGGCATAGTGGGTAACGCAGTGCAATTCTACCGGGCGGAAGTCAACATCGACTGAATCGTCGCGGCGTTCTCTGAAGTACGAACGACAATCGTCACGGCGTCGAAAGCGTACCGGCCAACTACGCAGTCAGCAAACGCGCGACCGAAATCAGCAATTGAGAGCGGTCCGTATCCAGTTGCCAGCGCAGGAAGTGATACGGTGCGTGCGGAAAGTGAATGGGCGAGATCAAAAGCTGCGATCAGTGTATCGCCGACAACTTTCGTGGACGAATCGTAAATTGGATCGATCGCGACTGCATGAATGATATGGGCAAACGGCAGCGAGCCGGCCGAAGTCTGCACAACAGTTCCTGCTGCGACGGCCGGCTTACCGACGGTACGGAGATACGCGAGCAGTTCTTCTTGAATCTCCGGGCAACGTTCGCGGATTGCACCATTGACGCCCCCGGACATGTTCAGCCAAGGATTCGCGGTAGATATTAGCACGTCGGCCGATGCGTCTAGGACATCTCCGACTTCGCATAACACGTTCATGCTTGCCTAGCTCTACGGCGAACATGCGGTCACGTCTGTCTCCATCGTCCGGCTCAGTCGGACCTTCGTTAACTCTTAAAAACATTAGACGCAGTGCCGCAGAGACGGTGAGACGCAAAGTTCGTGCAGATGCCGACAGTTCAGAACCAATGGGTTCTCGCTTCTAATTTTATTATTCTCTGCGCCTCAGCGCCTCCTGCGACTCTGCGTTAAGTGATTCTGCACCAACGACCGCCACGCGAAGATCCATCACGTTCGTATTCGTCGGCCCCGTCTTCAGCAAACCGCCGCACTGTTCAAAAAACGTGTACGAATCATTGATCGCCAGATACGGACCGGGGGTGATTCCCTGTTCGCGGGCGGCGCGCAAGATGTCCGCGTCCGCCCACGCGCCGGCGGCGTCGGTGGGGCCGTCTTCGCCGTCGGTGCCGCCGGAGAGAATGGCGATGTCCTTGAGGCCGTCATCCCATAGGTCATCCAACGCCGACAACACTAACTGCTGATTACGGCCGCCCCGGCGCGGCTTGTCGGTGGGGACGATATTCACGACCGGTTCGCCGCCGCTGATCACGCACGCCGGCGGTGCTAGCGGAATTTGCTCGTCGCGAATCTGCACGCACAATTTGGCCAATTCCACCCCTTCGCTGTTCGCTTCGCCCGCGTTTTCCGAGCCGAGCGAATGCACTGTGTAACCCAGCTCCCGCGCACGCCGCGCTGCCGCCTCTACGGCGACTCGGTTGCTGCCGATGATGTAATTGGTGACCGCCGTGGTCACGTCGGCCGGCGGATGGTCGCTGTTGGCTTGTTCTTGCAAGTAGTCGAACACCGCTTGCGGAACGTCGGGTGGATCGGCGCCAAGTTTTAGTAGCATATCCATCGCGTCGCCTGCCGTGGAATCGTCGTGCACGGTCGGACCCGAAGCAATGATCTCCAGCGGATCGCCGATGACGTCGGAGATGATCAGCGCAATGGTGCGGCCCGCACGACTGCTGCGGGCCAATCCGCCCCCTTTGATCCGCGAAAGATGTTTGCGGACGGTGTTCAACTGCGAAATCGTCGCGCCGGCGTGCATCAACCAGCGCGTGACCGCTTGTTTGTCGCCCAGCGATATCTCGGGAACGGGGGCGGGCAACAGCGCGCTACCGCCGCCGGACAACAGCACCAGGCAGAGATCTCCCGGCTTTAAGTCCTCCACAATATCCAAAATCTTATTCGATCCGACCACGCCTTCGACGGTCGGTTCGTTGACGCCCGCGGGTCGAGCGGGATGCAGGTGGATCTTTTTCAGCGTCCGCACACAGTCGGCGGGAACGTTCAACCAGCCGGTCACCTTCTGGTCGAGCAGTTCATCTCCCAGAACTTCCTCCAGCGCCGCCGCCATCCCCGCGCCCGCTTTGCCGCCGCCAACGACGGCGACACGGCCGACTTCGGCTAGATTCACCGTCTCGCCGCAAATTGTCAGCTGATCGCCGTCGCGCTGGACTGCGTCGCGCAGCAATTGTTCGGAACGAACCGCGTCGACGCCCGCCTGCCAGATTTGACGCGCCTGTTCACTGAGGGAAGTCTCGTTCATGAGTCGCTGCTCTTTCGGCCGTCCGATCGTCGTCGAAGATTGTCGAGCGCGAAACGCAGTGATCAGCGTACCAAAACTGGCGACACAGTGAGAGAGTGAGCGGCCGCACAGCTTCTCTTTCCCAAGCTCCAGCTTGGGAAAGAGAGGGTGGGTTGGAGTTTGGGCACCAGGGAAAGGCCTTCAATCCTCCGCCCGGCTGCCGTCGCCGCACATCTTGACGATCTTCGGATCGAACCGGGCTACGATGTCAACCAGATCCTGTTGCTCGCGCATCACGTCGTCGATGTTCTTATAAACACCGGGCACTTCATCGGCGCCGGCGGAGAGGACCGTGACTCCTTTCGCGGCCAAGTCCTGCTTAACGGCGTTGAAATTGTACGTGTCCTTCGCCTTTGTCCGTGACATGCGTCGCCCTGCGCCGTGTGAGGCGGAGTCGAAACTCTCGGCGTTTCCCTTGCCGCGCACGACATACGCAGGGTCGGCCATTGAGCCGGGAATCACGCCCAGCACTCCAGCGCCGGCGGGTGTGGCTCCTTTGCGGTGCACGATCAGTTCCTTGCCACCGTGCATCTCCTTCCAGGCAAAGTTGTGATGGTTCTCCACGCCGGAAATCACCTCCGCTCCCAGCAGATCTGTGACCAGCCGGTGAATCACCGCGTGATTGGCCGACGCATAATCGCCCATCAGGTTCATCGCCGCCCAGTACTCTTGGCCTTCCTGCGAATCGAGGTCCAGCCATGCCAGACGTTCGACGTCGGCGTAACGCTTGGGCAACAGGCGGCGGGCGATGCTGCTGTAGACGTTGCAGACCGACGCGCCGGTTCCGCGGCTACCGCTGTGGCTCAACAGGGCGACATACGTTCCCGGTTCCAATCCTAATTCCTCGTCGGGGATCGGGAGCGTAAACACGCCGAACTCCACAAAGTGGTTTCCCGAACCGGATGTGCCGAGCTGTTTCCAGGCCTTGTCCTTGTTTTCGCGGGTGACGCGGCTGACGGTCCAGTCTTCGTCCATCACGTCGTGCTGTTGTTTGCGTTCATGTTTCGATCCAATCCCGAATCGCGTGCCTCCTTCCAGCGCGTTCTTGAAACGGTGGAATTCTTCGTCCATTGCCGGTACGGGGATATCCAACACCGAGAGCTTCATCCGGCAGGCAATGTCGACGCCGACCGCGTACGGCACGACGGCATTCTCCAGCGCCAACACGCCGCCGATCGGCAGTCCGTAACCGATGTGCGCATCGGGCATCAGCGCCGCGCCGCGGGCCATCGGCAACGTGCAAGACTGCTGCATTTGGTGGTGCGCACCGTCATCGATATCGCTGCCCCAGGTGCGATATGTAATCGGTTCGGGCCGCTCGAATTCCCGTTCTTCAATCAAATCTCGCGCGAACTCGCCCATGTCGTCGTCAGTGCTGAACTCCTCCGGTGCCGCGAGCACCTCGCGCAAGCGATCCTTCAGCGCACCGCCGCGCAGCTCGCGATCCTTCGCCAAAACTTGCACCGTGGCGAGAGCGGACTTGAGACAATGCTCCGGCACGCCGAGTCGTCGCAGTTGGGTGTTGTTCATCTTGAATGACCTCAAGCATCAATCCGTCGTATATCCGACAGTTCTAGGCACGCGATCGCGTTTGTGACATCAATATGCTGACACGGCCAGCTTGCAGGATGTTCACCGGCACCAGACGATTATTCTCCGAATCTGTTGATTCGCTCAGTTCGTCGGACGAAGAAGTACAAAGCGGCGCCGAAATAGTTCAAGAAGACGAGCACCAAGACCCAAATGATTCTGTCATTGCCCTCTGACGGCTCTTTCGTCAGGCACTCCACGAGCATCCAAATCCAAAACGCGAAGAGGGCGATGGGCAAGATCAGAATCAGGCCGGTCCCTAATCCATCGATCATTTCATTACCTCCTCCGAGCCCACTCGAGCACTTATTGCATCGCGCTGTCGAATTCCCTTGTACAGTCGCTGATACTGTTGAGTGAAAGGTCTCGACCTGAGTGTGCTAACAAAAAGAATCGTGTCGTGGCAGTTTTATTCAGTGACGTCGACTATTCAACGCAACGATCACCTGAAAACCGGTCGTGCTGACAACCCGGTTTGGGATCATCCACTTCGCGCCAGTCGCTCGAGTCGACCCCGAATTCGATTTGGCACATTTCCTCTGCTTCTGCAAGCGTTGCGCACCAAGCGTCGGCATCACATGCGGTATCTTCGATGGAACGATAGAAGAACAAATATACTCCGTCTTTGCGGCCAGCATCCTTGTGGTTCGTATCGTAGATCATCACGCGTGCATAAGGGCATACAGTACTGCTATGGATATCGGCGATCTTTCGCATTTGCTGATATCTCCGCATTTACAGGCAGAATACCAGAGCATACTGCATTGCTTGAGGCTGTGTCACATCCGATAAACTGCCTGCCCCGCCGTCCGCTGCTTGTTGATTCGATTATGGCAATGCAGACCTTCGAGGATAAACTCCGCAACGCTCACGCGGAGTTCGTCGGCAGCGCCGCCGCCGTTGATGTCCGGCGCCAGTTCGGATGCCAAGTCGTCAATCTGCTTGCGGAAATCACGGATTTCGCCGATCCGCGACAGGCATTCGTCCGTACTGAGTCCGTCGCCGACTTCCAGCGAATTGCCGGCGTCGAAGTATTCCACGACGTTGCGAAAGCGGCCCGGTTTACAGTGGGCGTCAAAAACGTTCTTGACCGCCTCTTCAACGAGACGCGTGATTAAGCGGTCTTCTTCGCCCGCTTCTTCGGTCATGTTCAATTCCAACTTACCCCGCGAACTGGCGCCCAGAAATGCCAGATCGCTGACGCGGGGCACCACGACGCCGGTGCCCACGCTGACGGCCCGCCGTTCGGCGTTGGACAGCATGCACTCGTAATTGGCGATCGACATCCGCACGCTGACCCCGGACGCCTGATTCACATGTCCGCTGGTCCGCGCCAGTCGCGACGTTTCTTCGACGACTTCTTTGAGAAACTGCGGCACGTGGACTTCGATCTCGCCGTCGCGGTCGCTCCAGGCGTTCGCTTCGGTGATTTCGATGCCCAATTCGCGGGTGAGAGGATAGTGCGTCTGCACAACCGATCCGATGCGATCCTTCAGCGGCGTCACGATCCGGCCGCGGTTGGTGTAGTCTTCCGGGTTGGCGCTGAACACCATTTGCAGATCCAAATTCAGGCGGATCGCGAACCCGCGAATCTGCACGTCCCGCTCTTCGAGCACGTTAAACAGTCCGACTTGAATTTTCGGGCTGAGGTCGGGCAGTTCGTTCATGCAGAAGATGCCCCGGTTACTGCGGGGAATCAGCCCGTAGTGCATTACGTCTTCGCTGGAAAGATGTTTTCCTTCGGCGTGCTTGATCAAATCGACCTCGCCGATCAAATCGGCGATCGTCACGTCGGGCGTCGCCAGTTTTTCGTGATATCTCTCGTCGCGGCCGATCCACTCGATCGGGCAGTCGTCACCGCGGGTCAGAACCTGATCGCGGGCGAATTTGGAAATCGGATGAAACGGATCGTCGTTGATTTCCGAACCGGCGACGACCGGCAACGCTTCATCCAAGAACTGCGTGAGCATCCGCAGCATTCGCGTCTTCCCCTGTCCGCGCAACCCCAGAAAGAGCATGTCATGCCGCGAGAGAATCGCGTTTTGGATCTGTGGAATGACCGTCTGATCGTAGCCAAGGATCCCGGGAAACAGCGTGTCGCCGCGGCGCAGCTTTTCCAACAGGTTTTGCCGCATTTCGGACTTAACGCTCCGCGGACGATAGCCGCTTTCGCGCAGTTGGCCCAGTGTACGAGGTCGGTCGGTCATGGGAAGTCAGGTAGTGAGAGGAGGAAACCGCGCAGGAATTGCGACGATCGGCGGTGCGGGGATCGATGGACCGACCGTCGGATCGATTATAGATCGCGCCGGGGTCAAGTCAACGAGATCGTTTCTTACGCGATGTCGGTCAACGATTACATTTCAATTTGTTCCGCAGTCACGTGCGGGATGTCGACGAGTAGGGTCCGCTGTGCGGACCAATTGTGCTTGCAGTCAATCTGCTACACACTCAATTTCGGTCCGCATAGCGGACCCTACAATCTTCACTCCGACGGTTTCGTTCGTGCGAGTTCTTTGAAATAGCGGCGGATGATCTGTTCATAGTCGCCGCCGGATCGCCGTGAGGCCGACTTGAGGATTTCGGTTCGCAGTGATCCCGGCAGTTCACCCCAGCGTCGTCCCGAGAGACGTTCGAACTCCTCGCGCAGAGCTTGCATCTCCGCATCGGCCGAGTTGCTGCCGCTGCCGCCGGCGGCATTGCCGGGCGAACCGGCCTGTCCACTTTGCTGCGAACGTCGTCCGGTCCCGCGCCGCGCTCGCTGCTTGCCCTGCCCCAGCTGCAGCCGCTCGTGCGCCTGCGACAGCGAATCGGCCGCCTGCTTGACCTTAGCGTCGGCGCCTTGCTGGCCGGCTTGCTGCTCGCCGCCGTTCTGTTGATTGTTTGGCGATGATTGGCTCTGCTGTTGCTGCAGTTGCTCACGCGCTTGCTGCAATTGCTGCATCGCTTGGGCGATGTCGTTTGCCGCGTCGCCCGGCATTTCGCCCGTCTGCTCCTGCTGGTTGCCGGCGGCTTGCCGAATGGCGTCGGCGATTTCGTCCAAAATCTGCGTCGCCTGTTCTCCCTGCAAAGCGGCTCGCTGAGGATCGCTTTGATCGAGAGACTCGGTCGTCTGCTGCATTCTCTGCTGTGCCTGTACCGCCCGTTGTCCCGCTTGTCGGGCTTGCTCGCCTTGCGGTTGGAGGTCGAGCGGCTTCGATTCCAGCGAGCGTGTGATCTCTTCCAATTGCCGTTGCAACTCTTCGGTTTGTGAGGCCAGATTGTGCTGTCCGAATCGCTGCGCGGCCTGGCGCTGTGACGGATCTGAAAGCATCTCGGCGAATAGCCGTGACAACTCCTGCTGACGAGACAGCAATTCTTCCGCCGCGCGGCGTTGTTCGGCCGACTGTCCAGAAAGATGCTCGGCTGATTCTGCAGCCTGACGTGCGGATTTTGCAGCGGCGCGGATTTGCCCGCGCATAGCGGCCCGCACGACCGCGTGTGCTTGGCCGGCAAACGACAATCCGCGCCGCGCCTCCTCTGAAGCGGGACCAAACGCGCGGGCGACGTTGCGGGCCAAGTCGACAGCCCGCTCTGCGACGGCGCGCTGCGCTTGTATCAAATCAATCAGCGACTTTGTCCGGTCATCGCGCGCCGCAACCTGTGGTTGAGCGACCTCTTGTTCAATCTCATTTACGAGATCCCGTTGCCCGTCCGCGATGCCGCGCGCAGCGAGCCCCAATCGGCCGAAACGCCGCATCGCCGCCTGCCGTGCCGCGGCGAGAATCTCAGGATGCTGTTCCACCAACTCCTTGAGTTGTTCCGCCAACTTCGCCGCCGCTTCCTCGGCTTGACGCTTCTGCTCCGCCAATTGCCCAAGCTGCGCGCGCTTTTCCGCCGAGTCCGGCTGTGCGTCCAACTCCGCCTGACGCCGCTGTAATGCGGCAAGTTGCCGCGACAAGGCTTCGGCTTCCGCAGCCAGTTGCTGAAGGTCGAGCAAGTCACGCTCAAGCTTGGCCAGTTTCTCAAACCGCCGCTTCAGTTCCGTTAAACGATCATCGGCTTCGCCCAATGCACGCTCGGCTGCGCTGAACGATGATTGCCGCTGTTTTCCATCCTTGCCGGCCGCCTCAGCGATCTCCTCCTGCGATGATCGGAGCGACTCGTCAGCAACGTTTCGCGTCTCCGGCGACAGACTGGCCAGCAGTGGGCGCTCGGAGAAACTGCCGTCGAGACGATGCAACCGCTGCGACAGATCTTCCAGCTTGGTACGCGTTTCAGCAACTCGAAACTCGTCTTCCTCTGTCAGCTCCGACGTCAGTGGGCGATCAGCAAGGTGCCGGACCACCTGCCGGCGGCGGCGGACTTCGTTCTGGATCGCGGTCAATTCCTGCAGCAATCGATCCTGCTCCCGCACCAGCGACTGCTCCTCGAACGAGGCGGCATGTTCCTCAACGTTAACCGTCCTCGTTGCGGAGGTCGTCCACTGTGGTCCGGGAACGGGACGCTGATCGGCGGCGCGGAAGTACAGAGTGAACGACATTCCATCCTGCAATGCCGCTGAGGAGAGATCCACTTCGAACGTGTGTTTCACTGCGGGAGTTGGCAACAATTTTGCGGGAGCGTCGACCACTTTCTGTTCGCCGCCGGGAAGCTCGCAGTGCAGTTGCAAACGGCCCACACCAAAATCGTCACGCGCTGTCACGGTCACAACCAACGGCCCGTCGGGACGCATCACGAGCGGCTCTTGGTCGCGAGCTTCCACAAATTCCGGCGGACGGTCGCGTAAGATCCTGAGGCTCCGCGTCGCGTTTTCACGGTTATGAAATCCGTGCCGGTCGGTGAGTAAGATCGTGAAATCGTTGCTGCGCTCGGCGGCAAAGTTAACTGTCGCCGTCTGGCCGTCGTCCGAAATGGGAATCGGAAGTTTGGGCAACTCATCGCGATCGTCACTGCGCCCTGGTTCCGCTGCAATGGTCAGTCCAGGAGAACCAAACAACAGTTCCGCCTCGACCACCGACTGCTGAAATTGCATCGCGATCGTCAGGTCGCTGTGTTCAAACACCAACATCTCACCAACGGCACCGTCAAAGGTTTGCGGTTTCATTTTCGTGTACGCAGGCGGTACCGCCTGCAGCTGGCAAGATTCGATTTTCGGCGGATCGACAACCTGAACTTGGTAGAACTTCGACCGTGCCGAACCTGACACGAAGCAATACGAAAAACCCGCCTGCAGGTTCGGCAATGTGACCGCAAAACTGTCGGTCCGGGAATCGAATCGGACATCACGCATCTCGTGTGTGTCGGCACCGTATCTGAGTTGGAGTTGCGCTTCGCGCGGCAGATTGTGGGCGTCGCTGCGCGAACGAAGCTCTGCGCGCAACGTCAGACTGCCGCCGCGAGGCGCCACTCGGTCTCCGCCCTCAATCTCGAAATACAAATCACCCGCCCGGTCGTAGTTCCCCCACGGCGCAAAGAATCTCGCGAGGGCCAGAGCATAACTCTGCGGGCTGGCGACGCCGGGCAGGCCGGCAATCAGGAGCACGCCAACCCCCACGCACAGGCTTCGCCAATACGGCTTTTCCGAGATTGAGGAATCAAAGTCCACATTCTGCACAGCGGCGACCGTCTCCTGAGAAAGACCGCGCAGCATCAGCGCCGAGCCGCGCCATATCGCCGGGAGATCCGGGTCGCTCAACTCAATTAACGACGACAGCCGTTCGCCCAATTCCAGATGAGCGACTTCCACGACTGCGGCCAAGTCGATCCCGCGGTATCGCCGCAGCAGCGGGCGGGCGATGTACCAAACCAAACAGGCCGCGGTTAACGCGATACTGAAGACCAGCCAGCCAATCCGCAGGGCCTGCGGCAGCTCCCACAAAGAATCCGCCAGTAACCCGATCGCCAACGTGCCGCCGAATGCCGCCAGACTCAGACCGATCCCCCGCAACACGGCCAGTCGCCGGAGCCGGTTGGCGAGACGACGCAACTTGACCTGCACGTCCGCCGGCAGTTCCGGCGGATCACTGGTGCGTTGCGATTGAGTGGTGAGTGTGGTCATCGATTCAAAGCCGTCTTGCAGAGCCGACGTAATTGGTCTGCTTGTTGAATAATATCGGCCGCCGGGCGCCTGCATGGTCGATTCTACCACAATGCTCCGCCGCCGACATCGTTTGCCGGATGACGAAACTGGTCGAGGTTGAGCCGCGATTGCCGCTGAACTACCATGTTCCTCGACCAAAAATGATTGTCGCGATCCACGTCAGGTTGCATTCACTCCATGAAGAGGATTCTCGTCACCGGAACAGCGGGGTTTATCGGGTATCACACCGCCCAACGGCTGCTGGACGCGGGCGATTGCGTCGCGGGGGTCGATTGCCTCAACGATTACTATGACCCGCAACTCAAGCTGGCCCGGCACCGCGAGCTGACGGCACGATATGCTGAATTTCAATGCCATGAGTTCGACTTGTGTGATTTCGACCACACAGCGGATCTGTTCTCGAGTTTTCGGCCCGACTTAGTCTGCCATCTGGCGGCGCAACCCGGCGTGCGGTACTCCCTCATCAATCCGCTGGCCTACGAGCGGTCAAATCTGGCGGCGTTCCTGCATGTCCTTGAATTGTCAAAAGTCCACGGCGTCGAACGATTCGTCTATGCGTCGAGCTCCAGCGTCTACGGCGGCAATCAGAAGTTGCCCTTTTCCGAAACCGATCCGGTGGAGCAGCCGATCAGCCTGTATGCCGCCACGAAACGGTCGAATGAATTGATGGCGGGTACCTATGCGCGGCTGTTTGGTCTCAACACGGTTGGTTTGCGGTTTTTCACGGTGTACGGACCGTGGGGGCGGCCGGACATGGCGTTGTGGAAATTCACGGAGAACATCCTCGCCGGCCGGCCGATCACCGTGTTTAATGACGGAGACATGTACCGCGATTTTACGTACATTGATGATATTGTGAGCGGAATCAAAGCCGCCCTAGAAACCGCTGATCTGGCGAACGATGAGATCTTTAATCTGGGAAACCATCGCAGCGAGCATTTGTTGGAGTTAATCGCGGTCATCGAGCGCGCCACCGGGAAAGAGGCGGTTAAACAGTTCGAACCACTCCAACAAGGCGACCCGCTGCGGACCTATGCCGACATCGACCACGCGCGCGACCGGCTGGGTTTCACCCCTCACACTTCGATTGCCGAAGGGGTTCCCCGATTTGTCGAGTGGTATCGCCAGTGGATTGAGCACAAACCAACGCCCGCGTAATACGAGGCCCGATAGGAAATGACGACAAACCTTGTGACCGGCGGAGCCGGATTTTTGGGCAGCCACCTTTGCGACCGCCTGATTGAAAACGGCGACGACGTGATCTGTGTGGACAACTTCTTCACCGGCAGCAAGCGCAACATTAGCCACTTGCTCGATCATCCGCGGTTTGAGCTGATCCGGCACGACATTGTGCATCCGCTCATTCTGGAGTGCGATCGGATCTACAATCTCGCCTGCCCTGCCTCGCCGCCAGCATACCAATTCAATCCCATTAAGACGATCAAAACATCCACCGTCGGCATGGTCAATGTGCTCGGTCTGGCCAAGCGGTGTCGCGCTCGCGTGCTGCAAGCGTCGACCTCTGAAGTCTACGGCGACCCGCAAATTCACCCGCAAACGGAAGATTACTGGGGCCACGTCAATCCGATCGGTCCCCGTAGTTGCTACGACGAAGGCAAGCGCGTTGCCGAATCGCTGTGTATCAATTACCACCGCGAAAACGGCGTTGACGTGCGGCTGGTGCGGATCTTCAACACTTACGGCCCCCGCATGGACCCCGACGACGGACGGGTCATTTCCAATTTTATCAATCAAGCCATCAAGAACGAGCCGATTACCATCTACGGAGACGGCAGTCACTCCCGCTCATTCTGTTATGTCGACGACCTCATCGAGGCCATCGTGCGAACAATGAATCAAGAAGAAACGATCGGGCCGATCAACATCGGCAACCCGGTCGAAACATCGTTGTCGGAGTTGGCGAAGACGATCTTAGATATCACCGGATCGAAGTCAGAGATTACCCATCATCCGATCCCCGAGGACGACCCCAAACAACGCTGTCCCGATATCACGCTCGCGCGGCGTGTACTCGACTGGTCTCCCGCAGTGGAACTCCGCCAGGGTCTCGCCAAAACGATCGAACATTATCGGGTCCTGCTTGGGCAGTCGGCGGATTGAACAGCGACTGCACTGAAAGCCTGCAACTGCAGCCTGCCGTCGCAAGTCCAGCGGCAGGAGTTGATGCGTGACAGTACCGCCGGCTAGAACGGCGGCTGAAATCCCATCACTTGGAAGCGGGGCAGGTCGATGATCTCCGTAATCTTAATTGCGCTGATCGATTCGTATGGTAACATCACCTTACGGCCGCCGACGCTGTCCGGCTTGTCGCGTTCGAACAACACGATTCCGCCCGATATCATAAAGTCCACAAAGGGAATCGTTTCCTGAAATGTCGTGACCAACAACCCTTTGCGGGAAATTGAGTCGGGCCAATTTTCAAACAGCATCCGCCAAGATTCCGAGGTTTCCATCCGTCACCTCCCTGTCTCGCATTTTCTGGATCGCACCGGGCCAATCCGCGGCCTACGTTTCGGTGGCGCAGCGTATCTTAGCGGAATTCTCCGCTGACGGAAGTCGAGCTTCCGCCGGCCGCGCTTGACCAAAGTTGACGATGTGCCTCGGCGGCGCGGCCGATCGAGAAATCGGCCTCAATTCGTGAGCGGGCCGCTGACGCCAACAGACGACGTTGCTCGTCGTCATGCAACAGGACCTCAATGGCCGCCGCCATTCGTTCCGGATCATCCGGCGGGACCAGCAGCGCCGATTCTCCGTTGGTGAGCATTTCGGAAGTCCCGCCGACGTCGGTTGCCACGATCGGGATCCCGCAGGCAGCCGCTTCCAGCAGCACGCGTCCAAACGGTTCCTGCCGGGCGGGGTGCACCAGCAGATCGAACTCCGGCAGCAAGCGCGGAATGTCGTCGCGATAACCCAAACAATGCAGTCGCCCCGCCGGAAACTGCTCGACGAGTGCCCGTTCGAATTCCACATTTTCCTGCTTGCGGGAGTTTCGTTCGCCGATCAGCACAAAGTGCGCGTCGGGAAACCCCGCGATCACTTGCCGAGCCGCGGCCGCCAAGACGTCTTGTCCTTTCCGGAGGCCAATCTGCCCGATGGTGGCGATCAGTTTTGACGCCGCGTCGAGCTGCAACTCCGCTTTGATCCTCCCATCCGGCACACGCGGACGAAACTGATCAAGATCAACGCCATTGTGAACCACAACAGTCCGCTCGGCGGAAACTCCCTGCGCAACGTGGAAATCTCGAGTCGCCCGCGAAACGGCGACCAAATGTTGATTTTGATTCAGATCGCGAACGGCAGCCTGTGAAAGTCGGACAATATCTCTCAAATGTGACGTGCAGTGGATCGAGATCTGAGATGCGATTGCGCCGGTGAGCCGGCCCATCGCGAGGCTATTGCCGTGCAGCAAGTCCGCTCCGCAGCGACGGACAGCGGAGATGACCTGTGTGATCATTTGGTCGCGCTCGATTCGCCGCCCCGCAGCATCCTGGAATTGAATCGATTCGTATTCGATCCCGCGATGCTCGACCGCCTCCGCCAGAGCGCCCTTTTGGGGTCCCATCACGACGAACTCAAGCGCCGGATCGTCGATCGCATCCAACACCGACAGCATCGACCGCTCGCCGCCGTTGAGGGTGGGATATTCGCAGAGAATCGCAACGCGCTGACGCGACATGGTTTTTTTGTTAACTCAGTCTCTCCGGTCACTGGCGGCGAAGTTCGTGGGATCAGCCGCTCTCGTCGTTCGCAGTCTCGCGACGTCCCACGCAAAGATACAGCACACCGCCGCCGATGAGCGTTCCCAGACCGGCCAACGCCGTCTGCGGACGTTGCCACATCGTCACGCCGATAATCCAGGCCATTAGGCCGACGAATACCAGCGACGTCAATGGGTGTCCCGGCATGCGAAATGCCGCTGCAGTTTGCAGTGTTCGTCGACGTAACAGAAACACACCGCACACCGTCAGGCCAGAGAAGAGTGACAACATGAATCCCGCGTATTCAATCAGGCTCTGTACGTTCCCAATCACAATCAACAGCACGGCGACGATTGATTGCAATAACAATGCCGCCCACGGTCCGCTTCCACTCCGCCGCGCGGCCAGCCAGCGTAGCCGCAAATAATCTTGACCGACCGTCTCATAGACACGTGCCCCGGTCATAATCAGCGCGCCGGCCATCGACACCAAGCCCAGCACGATCAGCAGTGAAACCAACTGTCCTGCGGAACGGCCGTAGAGCCCCTCGATCGCGGCGTGGGCGACCGTCTCCACCCCCGCCAGTTCTTCACGTGGCACCGCCGCCAGAAACATGACGTTCAGGCCCAAGTAGAGCAATGTCACCAGCAGTGTGCCCGCGCACAGGGCGATCGGCAGATTCCGACCCGGGTTTTGAATCTCGCCCGCGACATAAGCCGCCGCATTCCAGCCGGTGTAACTGTAGGAAATGTAAATCAAGCCGATTGCAAATGCTGGGGTCAGCATGGCGGCGGCGATCGGCCGTGTATCACCGGTGATTCGCGTCAGATCGCCACGGGCCAAGCCGCCGATGATCAGCGCGGCCAACATGGAGACCTTGAGGATCGTGAACAAATTCTGAAACCGGCTGCCGTGTTCCACGCGCAACAGGTGAACCATCGTCAGCACCACCACTAAACCGACCGCTACGGTGGACTGCACACCGCCCGGCGGCAAGAGCGTTTCACCGCTGCGATAGACATCCGGAATGACGGTTCGCAAGTAGTTGCTGAACACCAACGCGGTCACTGCAATCGGGGCACAGAAGCCGACGACAAGCGAGACGCACGCTGAGAGAAAGCCGAGCGCCGGATGAAACAGCTCGGTAAGAATTTGGTACTCGCCGCCGTTGCGGGGCAGTGCCGCCGATAGCTCCGCATAGGCGGCCGCTCCGCAAAACGCCACCGCACCTCCGATCAGCCAGGCGATCAGAATCGCCGGCAACGACGGCACGTCGCTCACCTGAAATCCGGTCGTGGTAAAAATCCCCGAACCGATCATGCTTGCCACGACCAACAACGTCGCGGTAACGACTCCCAGCGTCCGGCGGCTCTGCGGTTCCGGTGATGTGGAAGGCGTCACACCTCCAACCCCCGTTCCTGGCGGATCTCACGCACGCGAGCCAGCACGGCGTTCACCAATTCTCCGTTGCGGCGGATGGCGAGGTATTCCCAGACATTCACCCCCAGATTGACCGTCACGGTGAATAAGACGACGGTCAAATGCACGCGTGCCGCTGTCCACGAACCCCAACTATCAAAACCCACCATCGCTGCGGGATCGGCCGCCACTCCGCTGATCATCATCCCGATCAGCAACGCGAAACAGATCGTCATCGCTGGGTAAGCGGTCCATTTCAACTTGATGTTTCGCTCGCGATACTCCGGTGCCAGATCATACGCATGACACGTCTCCTCCAACCAACGTCCCGTCCCCATGAAATACGTCAAGAGCAGAGCATGGCAGAAACAGCACAAGAGAATTGCGAACAGGCCGAACTTCATATGGAATGAGACCGCGTCCTGAACCGCCAAATCGGTTGCGTCACCGATATTCCATCCACGGTAAATCGCAAAACTCAGGACCAGAGTCTGCACAAAAATCAGCGATAAGAAGATACGCGACACGGCGAAAGACAACGTTGAATCAAGAGAACTGTGAACAGTGAGGGTTCGGTCTAATCCGAAGTCAAACGGTCGACTAAAGCCGCCATTCTGTGGCGATTTGTGCGGCCATCCGGCTGATTTTAACGCTTGAACGACCGAGCGTACAGCAGCTTTCGATTCGTCAGCGCGGTACAATAAATCGTATGCAAAGTGATACTTCACAACCGGCCGCCGGCGGTCACAATGCCAGGTTTGCGACGACGCGCTGGAGCATCGTTCTCGCAGCAGGGGACCGCCGTTCGCCCGACGGAGATTGCGCCTTACAAGCGCTGTGCCGCACCTATTGGTATCCTCTCTACGCCTATGCCCGGCGGCGAGGTCACTCAGCCGAAGAAGCGGCCGACGTCACGCAGGAATTCTTTTCCAGACTGCTGGAGAAGAATTTCCTGCAATCAGCGGACCGCAGTCGGGGGCGGTTTCGGTCATTCCTGCTCACAGTCTTCAAGCGCTTCCTCTCCAGCGAGCGGGACAAACAACAGGCTCTCAAGCGGGGCGGCGGCCTGCAGCACTTCTCGATCGATCTCCAAGCGGGCGAACGGCAATACTCGTGCGAGCCGTCTCACGACTGGACTCCGGAGAAACTGTACGAACGCCGCTGGGCCATGACACTCTTGCAGAACGTTTTGTCAAGTTTGGAGCGTGAGTACCGGAGCAAAGGCCAGAATCGGCTGTTTGAAGTGGGCAAGGTGTACCTCACCGGCTCGCCGGGAGCGCCGCCCTACTCCGTTTCCGCCGCAGAATTGGACATGACCGAATCGGCCGTCCGTGTCGCCGTGCATCGACTACGCGGTCGATATCGCGAATTACTCAAGCAGGAAGTGACCCAAACGATCGAGAGTCCCGAAACGGTTGAAGAGGAACTCCGGCATCTGCGCGCAGCCATTCGCGGCGAATAGTTGGGATTTTTCCTGTAACGATTTCGCGGAATACCGCAAGTAAGGGGTATGACGCCTTTTTCCAACTCCGGAGTCCCGGTCATGGCCGAGCCGCGAAACTGTCCCGATTGTGGCTGTGAAGTCACCCCCGACTCGCCGTCGGGGTTGTGCCCTAACTGCCTGCTGGGACAAGCGCTTGACAGTCACGTTGATCCCCCAGAGACGCCGAAAGGCAAGAACTTGGACGTCACCACTCCGCAGCCGGGGGGATTTGTGCCGCCGATCCCATCCTCGCTCGCCGCCCATTTTCCACAGCTGGAGTTGTTGGAATTGCTGGGGCACGGCGGGATGGGAGCTGTCTACAAAGCACGGCAAACGAAATTGGACCGGCTGGTCGCCCTGAAGATCATCCGCCCCGAATCGGCCGACGACCCCGCATTTGCCGAACGATTCAACCGCGAAGCCCGCACACTGGCCCGGCTCAACCACCCCAACATCGTCGCCGTGCACGATTTTGGCGAGGTGCAAGTCACTGAAGCGGGGGACGGCGACGGAAAATCGCGGACACTGTATTACTTTTTGATGGAATACGTCGACGGGGCCGATTTGAGGCACTTGATCAGCAGCGGTGAGCTTAGCCCGGATCAGGCGCTGGCGGTCATTCCCCAAATCTGCGAGGCCCTGCAGTACGCCCACGACGAAGACATCATCCACCGCGACATCAAGCCGGAGAACATTCTGGTCGACCGGCGCGGCCGCGTGAAGATCGCCGATTTTGGGTTGGCGCGGATTGTCGCCGCTTCGCCGCAGGATTTTACGCTGACTGCCACACATCAAGTCATGGGCACACCGCGCTACATGGCGCCGGAGCAATTGTCGGGCGCGCATCAGGTCGATCACCGGGCCGACATTTACTCGCTGGGGGTCGTCTTCTACGAAATGCTCACCGGCGTCGTTCCAATGGGGCAATTCGAGCCGCCGTCGAAGCGGGCGGAGGTCGATGCGCGGCTGGATGAAATTGTGATGCGCGCGCTGGCGAGCGAGCCGGAGCGGCGGTTCCAACATGCCAGCGAAATCAGCAGCCAGGTGAACGCCATTCGGGGCGTTTTCAGCAGCGGTTCAATGGAAAGCATCTATGAGATCCGAAATCCGTGGCCGGGAGCGTCGACCATCTTCAACGGCGCGGCTGGAAGAATTGCCGAGGGTGTCCGTGGCGGCGCTCTCAGCAGATTTTTAGCGGCACCAGCAGTCCCCGGAATTCTAACTCTGCTCTTGTGCGTCGGAGGCATGATTTCAACGTTCTATCCCTGGGGATTTGTGACAGGATTGCACCCCATTAGCCAAAAATATATCTACGCCAAGGACCACGAAGGTGGGATATTTGCGGGGATTCTTTTGTTTACGCTCGCGCTGGTGATGTTGGCTACCACCACCAAAACAAAACGGCTGTCTTGGAGACCATGGGCGATTCTGCTTTGTTCCGCAGCCGCTCTCTTGTCACTGATGTTTTTCTATGAGTTTTCTTTCCGCAATCCCAGTGTGCTCGGAAAAGGAGGATTCTTTGCCGTGCTCGGTTTTACCGTAGCGATTGTGATTGTGGGAGTCTGGGATTTGCGATATTTGCTGCACTCTCCTGTGAATCCGGCGACTGCCGCCGCAACACGGAAGCGATCAATCGATGCCGACAGCCGTCGGCCGATTCGCACGCAAACCGGCCGCGATTGGGTGACGCTCACGCGGCACCAAGTCGAAAACGACCTGCTGCCGGATATCTGCATGGTTTGCGGCACGCCGACGCAGAACCGCGTAAACAAGACATTTGGATTCGCCAAGTACTTCAAAACAAAAGAGATGCGCGTCTCCTGCCCGATGTGCCCGCGGCATCGAGGACATTGGAGAAACCTAGTCCTGACAGCGAGCATCGGCTGGCTACTAATGTTCTCACTGGCCAGCGTCGGCATGCTTGTGGGAATGGCGATTTCTCCTAGACACGGGGGTCCCTGGGCGGCCGGCGCTGGGATCGGTTTCTTTGTCGGACTGGGCGTTTACCTGGGAACGGTGATTTACCTCGCCTGTACCCGCGTTACTGTGGAATCGATCACCGACAATGAAATCAGATTCCGCCGCGTTTCTGCGGCGTTTGCAAATGCCGTTTCCGGAATCGCGTCCCACGGCCCAGTGATCTCTCCGATACGACCAAGCGAAGTGAATCCGGTGCCGGCACATCACGTTGCAGAACCGAGCAGCGAACAGCACGCTGCTCCATCGATCCCCTCGTTGAACTTCGACGAACGGCGGATCGAGATGCAACTCAAAGGACACGCTGCCGGGTTAATCATTTCGGCCGTCTTAGGCATATTGTTCTGGGGATTTGTTGGAGCCACGGTCTTCATCGATGGGCTTCGAGCATTGCAATCCCGCGGAGGATTACCGGAACAAGTCATTCTCTGGAGCATCGCCGTACCGCTGATTGTGCTTGTGGTAGCCGCGACGATGATCGCCGGAGCCGTCAAGATGAGTCGCGTGCGCGGCTACGAATGGTGTGTCGCGGCTGCGATCTTAGCCGCGATTCCCTGGTCCGGCTTGGCGATGATTGTGTCCGTCCCGGTGGGACTTTGGACAATCAGCACGCTTCGGCGAGAGGATGTGAAGAATGCGTTCCTTGCACGGTCGGTGTGGGAACGGTGAATCCAATGGGAACGCATAAATGGACCCCCGGCGGAGCCGGGGGCTGAGGGGTTGGCAAAGCGGCTTGAACGCTGGGGCGCTATTCTTGTTCTTCGTCGCTACTGGCTTCGGTGTCGGCGGGCGGCTCTTCCGCGGCCGTATCATCGGCGGGTGCGGATTGCTCCTCGGCCGGCGGGGCGGTGAATTCCATGCCGGGGACGAAGATCCCCGTGATCTGCACCGCCGTGTATTTCTGACGGTGCCCGGTGTGCGTACGTGAATTCTTGCGGCGGCGGAACTTCACGATATCCAGCTTTTTGCCTTTGACGTGCTCGATGACTTCCGCTTCGATCGCGGCACTCTCGATCGTCGGCTGTCCGATGGAGCTCTTCTCGCCGTCAGTCGCCAACAGTACGCGGTCAAACGTGAGAGAGTCGCCTTCATTGGCAGAATCCCGGTAATCGACGGTCAGCGTGTCTCCGACCTGAACCTGATGCTGGTGGCTGCCGTCTTCAAAAATCGCAAACATTCCAATCGCCTTCAATCGCTATAACTACTTGCAGCAGATTCTCTTACCATTACCGCCCAAAAGACTCGTATTCCGCGCCCGGGGCTCAGCTGAACGCGGTCTCCGCCTCGAGGATTCGGCGCGGCGGAATCAAGAACGGAACATTGTAGCGGGTCATTTCCGAGAATTCGACCCATTCTCGGTGATTATTTTGACCTCATTTCCGCTCGGATCGTGGCAACGAATGCCCAAATGTTCGGGGCTCACGTCGGTCCGGGAAACGATTTCGATTTTCACCGACCCCTGCTCCTCAAATGAGGCGATATCACGGCGTTTCCGGTTGTTGAGGTAATCCGCAACCTGCTCGTGAATCTCGACGGCGATACTGGCGACATCATCCCGGCTGATAGTATTGAGCAGCAAACGGATCACCTCGATCGCCATGCTCTCAGCGGTTTTGACCTGGCCGACTCCCTTACAACATGGGCAATCTTCGAAGACGCTCCGCTTGAGCGAGGGCCGTATTCGCTGCCGAGTCATCTCGATCAAGCCGAAGGGGCTGATTCGCAGCACTTTGATGCGGGCGCGGTCGCGGCGAATCGCTTCCCTCAGCGTCCGCTCCACGGAACGGCGGTGACGCTCTTCACGCATATCAATGAAGTCGTTGACAATCACGCCGCCCAAATCGCGCAGTCGCAATTGCCGACAGATCTCGTTGGCCGCCTTGAGATTGACCTGATAGGCCGTTTCCTCCGCGTTGTTGTCGGCGCGGAAATTGCCGCTGTTCACATCGATCGCTACTAGCGCTTCGGTCTGGTCGATGACGATCGACCCGCCCCCTTTGAGCGGAACCTGCCGCTGCTGGATGCGCGCAATCTCGTCCTCGATATCGTACTTGTGAAAAATCGGCTCCTTGCCGTCGAAGTGCTTGATCCGGTTGACTTGCCGGGGGAGGACGGCTTTGACGAATTCCCGAGCCCGCTGGAAGGCCTCTTCCTCGTCGATCCAGACCGCATCCAGTTCGCTGTTATAGATGTCGCGAATCGTGCGGATGATCATGTCGTTTTCTTGATAGATGTCGACTGGCGCCGTCGTTTTCTTCAGCCGGCGCACAATCGTCCTCCACAGCCGCAGCAGATAGCTCAGGTCGCGCTGCAAGTCTTTCTTCGTGCGGTCAATTCCGGCGGTGCGGATGATGAACCCCAACCCTTCGGGAGGCTCTAATTCCTCCAGAATCGTCCGCAGCTTGCGCCGGAGGTCATCGTCGGCGATTTTGCGGCTCACTCCCACCCGCTGCAGCCCCGGCATCAGCACCAGGTATCGGCCGGGAATACTGATGTACGTGGAGAGCGTCGGCCCCTTGGTGCCGACCGCCTCTTTAATCACCTGGACGAGGACTTCATCGCCCCGCTTGAAGACCTCTTGAATCGGCGGTTTACTGCGCTCGTTGCGTTCGCCGGGACGCCGGCGTCCCTTTTGCGACCGCCCTGATCCGCGGCCGTTGCCGCTGGGCAAATGTTTGTAGTATTGATATTCGACGTCGCTGACGTGCAAGAAGCCGTTGCGTCCGACGCCAAAGTCGACGAACGCGGCCTGGATACTCGGCTCGATATTGACGACACGTCCCTTATAGATGTTGCCGACATAACTTTCCAAGCTGCTTCGCTCAACGTAGAGTTCTTCCAGCACGCCGTCTTCGACGACCGCGATGCGGCTTTCCTCAGGCTGGAGCACATTGACCAGCATTTCCTTCTTCATGGAGTACCTTTCGCCGGCATGGACGAAAAGTGCGGCGCTTCGACCTGACCGACCCGGCGCGTGCTCGACGCGTCCGCTCGATGCAGTGTTCCGCCCCAGCTTTCCCGAATCGACTGCCGTAAGGCTCCAGACCGATGACGAACGCGTCGTCAAAATGCGGTACCTGGTGCCTGGGACGGCTCTCTGTGCGGGAAGTGGGCCTCGTTTCGAAGCAATTCCTCTTCAACAGCTCACGCGGATCCCCCAAACGGCTCGCAGGGCACACGTTGCGATTTGCCTGCTTGCAGACGATCGATTGTGCCCGTTGCGCCCTGGCGGCGATCCCCCGACCATACAGCACAACGACAGACTTGGACGTCGCGCTCTGTGGACTCAGCTCCGCCGTGAAGGCCTCAGGCCGGCGCAATTCGCGCGGAACGTGCTGATCGGCGGCGTGAACGCCCGTCACAGATGGTGACGGCGGCGAAACATTCCTGTATGGAATGCCGAGCCCGTCGGAATTCGCACGTTGGCGCGCAGCACATGCTGAGCCCTGGTCTGCGGACGCGTCTGAGTTCGCTGACTGTTGAAAAGAAATCTGCACTTAGATTCAAACCTGAATCAACTTATCCCGGGCATCGCTGCCGTGACGCCGCCCGGTGACGCGGAAATCTCGTGTTGCGATATTGCGAACATGAATGCAACTTCCACGTCGAATATGAATCAATCAAAAATTCCGTTGAACTCGCTCGTTTTGTTTTTCAAATCCCCTTGCCAATTCCCGCAGAGACAAATCGCGAACAATCAGCACCGGGAGTTGAAACCGGCTCTTCAAAGCCGGGCTGCGGCGGTCTGTGAGATGAGGAGGACGTCGTCCCTCCAAAGCCGCACTGCCGCAGCAACTTGCTGCCGTTTGATCGTCGACGAAACCATTCAATCGAGAATCTCCGGCAAGATCTTCTTCAATTCGCCTCTCAAGTAATTTTCCACATCGCGGGCGACATCCAAGCACTCGGTGTGCGCCGCAATCTCTTCCGCTTGCGGAATCGTAAGCTCCCGCACCACCTGCTTGATGACCGGCAACGAGAACGGTGTCGCGCTCAACTCACGGATCCCCATGCCGATCAGCGCCGCTGTGTATGTGGGATCGCCGCTCATTTGCCCGCAGACGACCACCGGTGTGTCATGCTTGCGGGCGGCGGCAACCACCATGCGGATCAGTTTCAAGATGGACGGATCCGCACAATTGTACAAGTCGGCAACCGTGGGATTCGCCCGGTCGACCGCCAACGTGTATTGAATCAAATCGTTTGTGCCGATGGAAAAGAAGTCGACCTCCGGGGCGAAACGATCCGCCAGCAACGCGGCCGAAGGAACCTCGACCATCATTCCCACCTGAATGTCGCGTCGAAACGGAATGCCCTCCTCTTCGAGGTCCTCCATCACGTCGCTCAGGATCATTTTCGCCTGCCGCAGTTCCAACATCGACGAAACGAGCGGAAACATCACGCGAATGTCCCCGTATGTCGCCGCACGCAAGATAGCGCGCAGTTGAGTTTTGAACAATCCCAGATTTCGCAAGGTGAACCGCACACTCCTCAATCCCAACACCGGATTGGGACTGACCTCGGCCAACTCCTCCAGCGAATGAGGAAACTTCTCCGCACCCAGGTCGAGTGTCCGAATCACGACCGGCAGGTCGGGAATCGGGTCGACGACGCGGCGATACGCATCAAAGTGGTCCTCTTCACTCGGTTCGCGGTCATCTTTGAGATATAGAAACTCCGTCCGGTAGAGTCCGACCCCCTCGGCGCCGCGCTGAATACAGTGGTCGACTTCTTCTGGGAACTCGATGTTCCCGTAGAGCTTAATGGACACACCGTCCGCAGTCTTTGACTCCAAACGGCCCAATTGCTCCAATTTCTCATTCGCGGTCTTAATGCGAACTTGAGTATCATGATACCGCTTGAGCGTCGATTCGTCCGGATCGATGATCACCTCGCCATGATTGCCGTCGATGATGATCGTTTCGCCGCCCGAGACGTCCGAAAGAAACGGCCCGATCCCTACCACCGCCGGAATCTCCAAGGCCCCGGCGAGAATCGCGGTGTGGCTGGTATGTCCCCCGACTTCTGTCGCAAAGCCCAGCACGTAATCCGGATCCAGGCTTGCCGTCTCGCTGGGAGTTAAATTGTGCGCCAAGACCAGCACCGGTTCGGTGATATGTGAAAGCTCTTCGCGCTGTTCACCGAGCAAATGCCGCAGCAGGCGTTTTTCCAGGTCGAAAATATCGACAGCACGCTCCGCCATGTAGTGGTCGCCGAGGTTTTGAATAAACTTGGCGTACCGCCTCAGCACGCGGCTGGAGGCAAACTCGGGAGCATAGGTCTTTTCGCGAATCAGGACTTCGATTTCATCGCGCAGCTTGGGGTCGCGGGCCAGATTGAGATGCGCGGTAAAGATCGCCCCATACTGGGCGCCTAGTCGCTCCGAGGCCAAACGCTCGTTCTCGGCAATCTCGCCACAGACCGAATCGAGCGCCGTACGGAACCGCGTCAACTCAATCTCAACCGCATCTACGCTCACGAACCGCCGCGGGATCCGAAAATCTTCCGTTCCCAAGACTAAAGCCGGCCCCGGAACAACTCCAGGGGAAACGGCGATTCCGCGCTTAATTTCCATACTCAAACCTGGAATGAGGTGGGCAATCCCGCTCCGTACTTGTTTTGCCCTCGACTCCGTTTGAAGATTCTTGACCGGGGGCTTGGACACCGCTGCCCCTGCTCCCCCGCGTCGCGGTTCCACGTCGCGACTCGGCTCACTCAGTCGCAAAATTCGTCACGAATAGTTTCTCCAAAGCATCGACCGCCTCCTGAGCTCCTTCTCCACTCGCTTCCAACGTCAGAGTTGTCCCATGCTGGGCAGCTAACGTCAAAATATCCAACATGCTTTTTCCGTCCACCGTCTTGTCACCCTTATGGATCCGCACGTCACAGTCGAAACGCTGAGCGGTCTGGACAATCTGCGCTGAGGGGCTCATATGCAGCCCGTTCTCCAGTGCCACGACAACATCACGGCTGCAAACTGACGATGAACTCATAAGGGAATCAGTGCCGGAAGGATGCCGAATCCGTCGATTCGGTACGTACAATCGATTCGGAAACCGCTCGGAGACTCCGGTCTGGGAACCCGTGCGGCGATATTTCAAAGTCCCGAATGGCGAGCGTGACCATCCGATCCAAGACCTAGATTATTCTCCAAAGATGATACGAAGCGCTCTGGAAGTTGCGGAACGATCAAGCTGCCGCAGACTTCGCACGGCCTACAACTGGTCGTTGTCGGCTTCGTCGAGCAGATCCACGATCGCGTCGCTCGATTTGGACTGGCGAAGGAAACTGCAAAAGTTCTGGTTCCGCAAATGTCGAGAGATGCCTTCCAATGCACGCAAATGGTCGCCCGGACGGTCGGGCGGCGAAACCAACAGAAAGAGAATGAACACTAATTCTCCATCGAGACTGGCAAAGTCGACTCCGTCGCGGGCGATGGCAATGGTGGCCACCAGCCGATCGACGGAGGGATGCTTGGTGTGCGGAACCGCGACCCCGTTTCCGATGCCGGTCGAGCCGAGTTCCTCACGTTTGAGAATGTGCGAAACGATACTTTCTTGGTCTTCCGGCTGAATAGCGCCGGTCTTCCCCAGACTATCCACCATCTTGCGAATCGCGTCCTCTTTCGACGTCGATTGCAAGTCCGGCAGTATCGCCTCGGCAACCACGAAGTCCGACAAATTCATGCATGACTCCTTTACTGTCACGATGGACCGGCACATCTCGACCGGCCTCCCATCACTCATATGTTGACTATGGAATTGGCGGTCAATTTAGCTGGCCGCTCAGAAATAGACGAAGGTTCGGTTCAAATTGACCGCGTTTGAGAGCCCGGCCCGCTGTTGACGTTGCTTAGACGGTCACCGATCAAATCTGAAAGACCGAGGGCGCTGCAACCGGTCCGTCTCAGTCTACAGAATCGTCGTCGACATCCGTTTCGTCCGCTTGCGCCACATCTTTGATGGACGGTGTACGGCGATGATCCTGGAGCTTTTCTTTATACTTCCTAACTTGCTGTTCCATCTTGTGCAGTGTCACATCGAAGGTCGCTCGCGTCGAGGTCCCCACATCGCTGGCAACAAAATTGTGTTTGTGCTCCGCGTCGACCAAGATTTCAACTTTGACGCGATCCTTCCCTTCAAAATCGACGGTCACCTCGATCGCCGTCACACGCTCAAAATAGGTCAGCAATTTCTCCGATTTCTCGCTGATATAAGCTTGGTCGTCGTGTCGCAACTCTCCGTGACGGCACGTGATCTCAACTTGCACCGATCAATACTCCTCTAGAGCATCTTGCCGGAATTTGTAGGTTGCCCGGTCGCTGAAGGACGGACAACTCGCCCGCACACTTCATTGTAATGGGCCCCTTCCGGGCGTCAATTCAATTCCCCACGCAGGTCCGAACTCCAATATCGCCCTGGAGTAGCTCGCCGCGCAACGCCACCCTGAACGCCATACCGGTCCCCGCTGACGGCGACCAAGTGGGAGTTTAGCCGGGGATTGGCGTAAATGCCAGTCGCGCAGCGATTTTCGGACCGGCAGCACAATTGCCAGCGGCAAACTGGCGGCATCGCGACGCGGATTGGAATCGACCGGTTAAAACCGCCCGGCGAACTCAGCCCGCCCCGGCGAAATCTGCGATATCCAATTGCTCGTCCGTGATCGCCGGACGCGATTCGGTCACCGGCAAGCTCTTTGCCCCGGCGGTTGCGCCCTTCGGTCGCTGTTCGCTGTCACGTGACGGGGGAGCAGACTCGCCTCGCGTCAGTTCGTCCATCGCCAACTCCGTCTGCGACGAAACGGAGTCGTTTTCGAGGATCTCCGGTTCGGACTGCCGCGGTGGTCCGCCCAGCGACGGCATCCGTAACATCGAAGTGGACGACGACCCGTTCGACATCATCTGACAGCCGGAAAACAGCAGACTGACCATCATCGCGGTCAGCGGAATCATGATCCGCAACGTGTTCATGACGAGTCATCCTTGACGTGGGACGCAGCCGGCGCTGCGAAGGCCGATTCTGAGATGATCTCAATCAGCTTCCGGCAGGCCGCTCGATGTCGAAATGGGCAAAAGTGGTGAGAGGACGCTTAATAGCAGGATCACCGACCAGAGAAAAGCCCGGTTTGCCGACGGGAAACATTCCCGGGGGGTGGCCGCGATTGTGCAGCAATCGGGGCAGGCACAGCCTGCAAGAGGCCGCAATTTCAACGTTCAACAAGGCTGCGGTACCCAAAGCTAAGGAACGGTGAAATTGCAGCCTCGTGTGCCTTCGGCACCCCGATTGCATTGCAATCGGGGCCACCCGGGAGAGTTCTCGTTGTCGGGCGTATTCAGCGAGATGCACCGCCGCAGGCGTCTACAGCCCTGCCGGCACGACACAATCGCCCCCACGTCGTAGCGGGCGACGTGCCTAATCTTATTGACAAATCACGCGGCGGTGCGGCGATGGCGATACGCGAGCCAGGCCGCCCCCGACATCAAGACCAAGAAGCCGACGACCGACAGGAACGGGATCAACAGATAGCAAATGACGCCGAAGACCATCAATGCGATCGGCGCCAATCGCAACAGCGCTTCGACAGCGGCAGGCCGCCGCAAGGCCAACACGATGACCAGCCCCAGAACGCCCCAGATCACCAGCCAGAGCGAGCTGAACAGCGTATCGCGAAATTGCTGCGGCCGCAGTTGGATCGCCAACTTCGGCGCCCCGCCGATCTTCGTCAGCGTCAACTTTTGTCCCGCCGTCGGAACTTCGATCAACAGCGACAATCCGCCCGCTTCCGTCCACTGGCCTGATTCACCGCCGAGTGGAGCTCCGGCGGCACCAAGCATTTGCGGCTCCGCCGGTTCCAATCTGAACATAGCCGCTTCGCCGCGACCGCCAAATAACACGCCGGTTTCTTGTAATGCAGGGTTCGATTGCTGTTTTTCGCCATCATCTTCGTTCGGAACTTCGCCAGCGACTTCGGCATCCGAATTGATACCCACCCCGATCATCAACCGACCGCTTTTCTGTTTGAACTGCTCCGCCTGGGCATCAAGCGCTTGCTGCTGCGAGACTGCCTTCTTATTCAGGTCGCTTCGCCGCTGCTGAACGCTCGCGTCCTTGCCGGCGCGCTGTTCGGCCTTCGATGGACCAGCTGAGTCCGGCTGAATGCGCTGATTGATCAAGGGAATCGAAGCCTCTATTCCTTCGGCGCCAGACTTTAAGCTATTGCCGGCGACTAATTCCGAGCTAATGGCCTCATTGGTATTGATCGTGTTGTCAACACGAACCTGCGGGCCTTGGACCTGCAGATCGCCTGATTGATCCCTTTCATCCTGATCCGAGTCCGCCTCCAACTGCTTGTACGCCTTCTTAATCGATTCCTGCACGGACCTGTTGCGCCGCTCCAACTCGGCCTGTTTCTCGATCTCAATCGCCGTATTGCTGTTGTTCTCCAATCGCGAGAGACTCTGTCTTTGACGTTCAATTTGCCTGAGATTGTATCTCGCCCGATATTTGCCCGACTGGATCTTAAAGCGGTCGAGATTGCTCAGCAGCTCCTCGGCTTCGCGCAACAGCGCGTCCTTATAAGCGTATTCCTGCAGACTGACCGGCACGACGTTCAAATTTGTCCGCGCCGGATCGTCGACCACCGAGGCGTCCACATCGTCGGGCAGATAAACGGTCCAACTGGTCTTGGAAACCGGAATTCCGAATCGCTCGTCATCCTTGGGCGAGACGACGTCCGCATGCGGCAGGTCAAAGTTTCGGCCGCGCGCGTCGAGTCCTTGCGGCAGCGCCTGCGGCAAGCGTCCCGAATAGACGACATCGGCCGTAAACGAGAAGTCGCCGGCGAGCGTCTTGGGGAGCGCGATCAAAATCATTGCTTGACCATCTTTGACCGTCTCCACCGGACGCGACGGCCGGCCCGCCACATACACCGACAAGATTCGCGACGCCTGCGGCAGCTTGAGCGCCAGGAATTGCCGGCTGCGGTTGTTAACCCGATAACGCGCCTGCGCCCGCCACGATCCGTCCCGGGCGATCACCAGCGTATTCTCCGCCAGATTCACCGAGGCCGGCAGCGCCTGCAATTGTTCCAGCTTGCGCACGTTCCAGGTGACCGCCGTCTCCGGGTCGGTGACCCGCAAGATCTCGACCGCTTGATCCAAGAGCGACTTCGGCAGGTTGATAAACCGGACTTCCTCAGCGACGGTCGATTCCACCGCATCGGCGGTCGCCTGATCCAATTGATCGCGGGAATGATTTACTAAAATCACATAGTGGTTCTGTGTCTCCAGCGCGGCGTAACTGCCGTCGTCGACCGGTTTCGCGTTTTCGAATCTTATCGGAGGTGCGATGATCTTGCCGTCCTCCGGCGGAGGCAAGGTGACGTTCGCCACCAAAAAGAATTCCTGCCGCTGCGGATCATCCAATTCCACAATCCAGCGCGTGCGGTTCTCGCCGGTGGGGGATTCCGAGATGCGGCGATAGCCGTTCCCGGCGAAGTCCATTTTGCCCGACAGCCAATCGGGGGTCGTGAATACGAACCGTCCCGCCGCGGCGCGGGAAATCTTCCATTTGAAGGCAAGCGAATACTCGACCGCCGTGTCTTTGGCAATAATCGTCGTCAATCCGGCCGCAGCGAGCCTTGCTTCGCGGCGTTCCAGCGACAGCTCGATCGGCGGCAACTGCGTGCCGGAGGCGCTAAACGCAAACTGCACCGGCCGTGCAATCCGTCCCCGCAAGCGCGACGATAACCGCTCCGGATCGACCGACCGCCAATTCCCAATCTCGCGCATGGTTCCGGCATAAATCGGGTCCAGCCAGATCGCCGCAGAGCTCCGCAGCGTATCGGCGGACGTCGCCAACGGAAACTGCAGTGTCGGCTGCAGTGCATCCGGCGTGCGATGGATCGCGCCGGAAAGCTCGACGACCAACGTTCCCGTGCGGGGATTGGCCAACTCCAGATGCAACAGATCGCCCCCCTCGGCATCCGTGGTCGACCAGTCCGTCAACCCGTCGGCGGCCGCGTTCAGTAACAAGTAATCGGGCGGCAGTTTTAGCGTGATCGTCGACTTCGGCGCGCCGGAAAGTTTGAGTTCCAGTTGCGAGTGCAGACGGATTTTGCGTGATCCGATCACCGCCGCATGTTCGGCCGTCCCGGTGAGAGTCGGCTGTTGCCGACGCACCAGTAGTTGCAGTTGAAACGGCCGCGTGGTGTAACGATAAGCGGCAACTGGTTGTTGCCGTTTCGGATCGACGTGCTCATACCTCACCGGCAAGACCAAGTTCTTGGTCTCGATCTGCGCCAGACTCGAAATGACGCTGCTCGTGACAGAGAACTGATCGCCGGCATAGACTGCGATGCGACCCGTCTCCCGCGTGACCTCCTGCGGGGCAAAATCGGGCAGTTTGAGCAGCTGCGGCTCAGCGGTGAATTGCCGGGCCAGGAACAGATCAAACGTCAACTCGGTCTTGTCTTCGACTTTGCGGCGGAGAAAGACCCGCAGCCGCCGGTTCGCCCCCTCCCCTTCGATTTCCCAACCAGCCAGGTCCTGACCACGGATTTGCCGCACTGTGACTTCTTGCGGCAGGGCATAGATCGCGTCGGTCATCGACCCCAGCCGCACGCGGTAGGAAAACGTGCTGGTCAGGTTGACCCCAGCATCGTCGACCGATAGCACCGAAGCGGTCTCAGTGTGAATCACGCCGTCGACACCCGCGCGCGTCTGTTGCGGCTGCCAGGAAACCGCGACGTTTCCCCCTTGGTCAATCGGAATCACCGCCAACTGGTCGCCCGCCAATTGCTGGCGGCGGTACGCCCCGCTGCCGCCGCCGACGCGCAACTTGAGATCGCCGGCGGGTAGTTTAAAGCGCAGTGCCCCGGCAGCGACCGGTTTGAACGGCAACGAAAACCGGCCGGCCGGACCTGTCCGCTCGAAGGGTATCCGAAATTTCAGGTCAATCACGTGCAGACCCGGTCGCTGGAGCAGGATCTCATACGACGTTCCCTGCTCGGTGACGTTCGGCTGCACCGCGGCCGACTTGCCGTCCACCGCGACCGCATCGAGCGCGACGTTGCCCAGCGGCAATTCGAGCCGCACTTGCCGGTCGCGAAAACTGTAAGCCACCACGCGGCCCGTGACTTGAATCACGGCGGATTCCGGGCCTGCCGCCGCATCGACTTCCGCGGCGTACAATGCCTCGGCGATCATCGCCTCGACCGGAGCGGGCGCGATGATTCGTTTGTCCGGGTACGCCTGATTCCACAGTTCGACGAATTTTTCGTACGGCAAAAAGATGCGTTCCGCCGCCAGAGGATCTCCGGCAGCGTCGTAGGGAATCACCACCGACGGCTGCGGCATCGATTTGGGCGGGACGGGCTTGGACGTTTTCACTGCGGCCGACTTTTGCGGCTGATCTTCGGCGTGAAGATTGTCCGTCGCCAGACCGACCGTCATCAGGGCCAGCAGCATGGCGGCGAAGCGGGCGGCAATCGACGATTTCAGTTTGCCGCCCCAACTCTCACCACCGCTGAAGAGCGATTGGCAAATCGGCGCGGCGATCCATACTCCGATGCCCGCCAGCGTTCCCAAAAAGAGGCCGTCAATCGCCGACAGCCAGTGCGGCGGCGCCAACGACGCCAGCGCCAGCGGCCCGGTGATGCCGATCACGGCCACTGCGGCGCGGGCGGAGAGCAGCTTGTTGCGGAGGTACCAACAGACCAGCAGCGCCCCCATCATCCAGGCCAGCGTGACGTAGGGGATCTTTTCGCTTTGCAGATAATCGACTTGCAGTTTTGGCCCGCGCGACGCATCTGCGGCGCCGACATAACGAAACGTCGTCGTACGACTGTTCTTCGGCGGCAGAAGTTGAACGGCTAGCGACAGCAGCCCGCCTAGCTTGGGCGGAACTGCTCCCTGCTGCTGCACATCAGCACCCAGTTTGAAACCTGGATCAGCCAGTATAGCACCCTCATTGGCAATGACTTGCCCGGGAGCAAGCCATTCTGGACCTTCGCCTGCGTCAAATTGCACCGCTGGCAGTTGTCCTCCGTCAGCAAGTGCCTTCTGTTGTCTATCTCCGTTGTGGTCCAGTCGGAACTGCTTTCCGAGCATTGTTCGATCTTGCGGTTGTGCCCCGAACCCGCCGTCGCTCGGACGCGGTCCACCGATGTGATATTTGAAGCCGCTATCACCAGCAGTTCCACCAAGGCCGGCAGCGCCGCCGGTGCCGCCACCCCCAAGACCCCCTCCCAATCCGCCGCGATTCTGCATTGGTCCAGGGTAACCACTGAGAGGTTTCGCCGGCATGCCTTTAACCGATGAACGAGATTCGGCGAGGCGCTCGTCCTGTTGGACGGTGATCGACCCACCAGCCGTACCAGCGTTCTTCGACCCCCGTCTTGGACGCCCCAGTTGATCGGCCTCCCCGCGCCCTCCCGCTATGAGCCCGCTCCGACGATCCGTCAGCTTCTTCCACTCGTGCATATTGGGCATCTGATGATCGACGTTCTTCGACTCACCGGCGGCCACAATGGGATCTGTGTTGGCGTAGTATGTTCTGCTGGCCGGAGTTATGGCGCGATGACTTCTCAATCCGGCTTCGTCTCTTGTACTTGCCGCATCCTTCCCCGCTACGCCACCCAACCTTTCTCCCAAATCGGTTGTCCCTATTGCATAAACCCCGGCGATTAACAGGCAGACACATCCGACCCCAACCGCACCGGGAGCGCCCAACTTGCGGTAACCGAGCGTCAACAGACATAACACACCCAGTGCGATCGACAGCGTGAGCAGTTTTTGCAACAGCGTCGTCCAACTGCCGATGGTGAGTCCCTGCTGCAGGCCGCCCAGAAGACTCGGGGCGGCGGGCTTCACTTCCGGCTGATACAAATCGTGTGCCGACAGGAACTGCGTGTCGGGCGGGTGGTGGATCTTCCAATCTTGTTTCAAAATCTCCAGCGGCTGCACGTCGCCGGCGCCGCTGACGACGGCGAGACGGGGCGGCTCCTGTGTGAGCCGGTGCGCCGCATCCAGGGGAACCGTCCCGTTGGTGTAAAACAGTACCAGTGTATGCTCGCGCTGGTCGTCTCCGGAAACCGGCAACGGCACGCGATACGCTTCGCCTTGGCGGCGGACTTCCACCGGTTGATCGTCGACCAGCGTCGACCAGAGCGCCGCTTCTTCTGGCAAATTGATCTCCAGCGCCTGCACGCCGACGGCCCGAAAGGTGAACGTCGCCTGATGCTGCAGTGACCCCGCTTCGCTCAACAGACTCTCGACGCTGAGCTGGTCGCAGATTGCCGTTGGCACCGCCAGCCGCTCGAATCGGGTTTCCGCGAGCGTGATTTGCCGGCCCGGACGCACATTCTGGTACGCGGCCACGATCCGCTCGCGGGGCTGATAGTTCAGCGGGCGCGGCAGTTCTTCGGGAGCCAATTCCAACAGCCGGTTTCCGGCGAAGTCGTTGGCGGTCAACGTGAGTTGTTGGTCGCTGCCGCCCTCAATTGCGGTAAATCCGCTTTGACGTTCCGCCCCGATCAGTCGCAGATCAGGGACGGCAAAGTTTTCCGCCTCTTCTCGCGGCATCCCCAAATCGACGCTCAAACGCAACCCGCCGCGATGGCGCTGGTCGAACCGCAACGTCCAGATTCGTTCGCCGTCTACGATTTCCGAGCTTGGTTGCTGTTCGACGATTCCCAGATTGCGGTTGTGCAGTTGGAACCGCAGGTCTTCCCCGGTTGCTTCGGGCAACGCCAACTGCAATTCGCGCAGTCCGCCCCCGTCGATATTGACCGCCGCCTCTAAGTGGACGTGCAACGTTTCTGGATCGAGCCGAGCAAAACAGAGCGTCGCCGCAGAGACCCGCGACGCGCGGCGCGTGATCCGCAATTCACCCGCGAAGCGTGTATCTTGATAAACGTATGCCAACCGGTGCCCCCGGCTGGGGTCGCTTTCGAGGTCCCGCGACGGATCGAGTCCCGTCAACTGCAGCGGCGTCACCCGCAAGTCGTCCGCGGAGCGAATGGCATAGGTTCCCTCCAACACGTCGACCTGTGGCAGACGAATCTCCGGCAGGGGAAACTCAAGCGGCTCTTCCTCGATCGGCCAATTCTCCGGCACCCAGCGTGCAAACAGACTCACCGGCAGCGATTGTCCGGCCGGCAGCGGCTCGTCGAACGGAATTCGCACGGCTCGAATACCGTTCTCTTCCGAGGCGGTTCGCCAAGGGACTTGCTTGCCGCCCGCATCGATGCGTTCGATCTCCCACCGCTCCGGCAACGTGAGATCCAGCCCGAATAGCGGCGCGAAGCGGGGTTCGACGGTTACGCTACAGCGCAGTTCCAGTCCGCGCGCGGCCGCCTCAAGCTGAGTCGCGATTGCCGCTTGAACTTCCCGCGCTTTGGGCTGCGTCACGAATGCGAGATCGAAATCTTCTTGCCAGGCCGCAAAGTAGGACGAATGCCAATGTTCGGTTTCCGGGTTCGTCGTCGCCGCCACGCGACGAATCTCACTTGCCACCGGCCCCGAATCGGGAATCCGCCGAACTCCATCAAGTCGATCGGCGCGGAGCCGCAGCGTCGGTGCATGCTGCACGACGACGCGACTGGTGTGGGCGGTCGCGTTACTCAGCGTCAAATTGGGAACCGACCAAGGCATTCCTGTCGTGGTGGCTGATACACCGCGAATGGTGATCCGACGTGTATCGCGAAACGGTTGGCGATAGGAGAGCGTGAGCATCGTCCGCTGATCCGCTTCGTTCGGCTCGAATCCCCAACCCTCCAGGCCGGTCGAGTCGATCGAAACGACCTGCAATGTATCCGGAATGCTGAACGTCAGCCGGTCGATCGATTTGCCGAACACGCGGATCTCGGTCACCGCCTGCCAGGTCAATTCCTCCGGCGTGACTCGCACGCCGATCCCGGTCGAACCGAAGACCAACGCGTCGTCGCCCTGTTGCGCCTGTTTACCGGTGATGCGCAACCGCAATCGCGGCCGGCCGCCGACCGCCGCTTGATAAATCGCCGGCTGGTCTTCGGCAGCGGGCCGCTCGAGCCGCACGCCGTCAAGCTCCAAATAACGGCCCGCTGGAAGCTCAAGTTGAAAACTCGCGGCCGGGACAGGCAACAGTTCAAACGACGCCATGCGGTCGCTGCCGCTGCTCACGAGATTGGCCGACAATTGGAGTTCCAGGGATTGCCGCCCCACGTGATTATTGAGCAGATAGACTAGGTGCGGACTTTTCGGATGCCGTCCCAGTTGTGCCGGCGCATCGCCCAACTTGGCCTGCTCCACCGCCAGTCCTTCGAATCTGAGCGGCACCGCATGCCATCCCGGCTCAAGCTGTGTCACCGTGATGCTCGCGGTGATCAACAGTTGGTCATCCGCGATCTTCGCCACGTAGTCTGCCGCAGAGAGGATCACGCCCTTGGGGGGCGTCGCCGCGTCCTCGGTGTTTTTTTGGGCGGCGGCGTAAAGTTCTGCGAACTCCGCCCGCGGCAGCATCACACCGGTCTTGTCGCGCCCCAATACAACATCCAAATCCTCCACCGGCACATAAATCCGTCGACCGGGCAACTCGACCGCGGTCTGTTCCTGCGCCAGGATGGACGAGGATGACGCGCAAACGATCACGCCGGCCAACAGCACGACAACGGACGTTCTATTAACTGACGCATGACGGTTGAATCTGCCGTTGTGGGACATATTCACTCTCCAAATCCTCGTTTCCGGGCGCCCGGGAATCTGAATCAATGTAAACGGATCGAGCTGTGCGACTACGAATCGTGCGGATTGTTGTCGATCATGGTCCGCCAGTCGTTGAACACGCCGGGAGGCGGAACCACGGCCGCGACAACCGTCGGCCGATCGAGCGAAAGTGCGTCCGCTTCGCGAGACACGTGCGGACGGATGCGGAACAACGCTTGTACCAGCCAAATCACGAGCAGTGCGGCCAGACCCGGCAAAGCCGCGCTGAGGGCGTGAACGGCTTGATCCGGTTGGATCACCGCCCACAGAGCCACCGCGAAACCGCCCACGATCAACACGCTCAACTTGTTGTTCCAACTGGTTCTGGAAAGAATCAACGCCACCAACAGCACCGCACAACTGATGACCAGCGTGTACATCGCGGAGCGCCAGTATGTGACGGAAATCTTGCCGGTCCCGCCCAGATTGGTATAGGTGTAGGCATGGCCACTCACAGGAAACTCAAACAGCCCGGTCGTATCACCGCCGATCCAGTTATTTAACGCCGCCGTGTTGTTCGTCGAGGCGATCTTGTGCTGTGAGAAATGCAGCAACGCACGGCGATCGTTCGTAAACTGATCGGGACTGCCGACGAGCGAATACTCGTCCGGGACCCACACCGACGCCCGCAACTGCTGCACGGGCGCGGGATCAGTTCCCCCGATTCTGGGCAAATCGAGCGGCAGCGTGCCCCCCCATTGCGGCAACAGTTCTGTTCCTGTTTCCATGCGGAACATCAACATCAGATAAAACGGTTCATCCGAACTCCCTTCGCGGGCCACGTTCACAAAGTAGGATTCCCACCCCTTAGGCGGGGTTCCCGCGGAGTTTCGTTCCAGTGACGCCAATTTGCCCGCCACGGTCACGCCGAGCAGTTCCGCCGATTCGGGAAGGTCAATCGTGAGCCGCTGCCGTTCGCTGGAGGTGATCTGATAACGGCAACGATATGTGAGACTATTATCGTCGGAGACCACCATTTCGATGAGCGCCCGCGGCACAACAGTCTCCACCACCTCCTGGATTTCATGCTTTGCAGCCGTCAGATTCACATCGACTGGCTGCTTAAAATATCGATAAGCCAAGTTCGCCTTCGGGGGCAGCAACTTCAGTTCGCGAACGTCAATCGCTTCCAGCGTTTCGGTTGCAGCGGAGACCGAGAGCGCGCGATCCTTGTTGACCGAAATCTCTCCGTAGACCCGCGCCGGCGCAACGGCGGCCGTGCCGCGGGCATCGTTGGCGGGCACTTCCTCCACGCGCAGCGGCTCGATTAACACTGTTTCGGCTTGATCGGCCTGCTCCGGCGTTAAGTCGTACTTGATCCGGAACTGCTGTGCCCCGCTCACGTCGCGCTGCATGACCACCGTCCAGGCCACCCATCCGTCGACCGCTTCCTCCGCACGGCTCCGCTGCTTGATCGCAGTTCCACCGCCGGCGTCGACTTGTTCGATTTGCACATTCTCGACCGACTCCGGAACGGAAAACACAAATGTGTCCATTCCGGCATATTGAATGTCGTAGCGCAGCAGCGAATCGACTTCGACCAATTCCTGTTTTACATTCACCTTGGTCCCGACCGACGCCGTCATTCGAGTCGGCTTGCGAATCGTCGTGACTGTAATCTCCACCGGCTGACGTGTATAGGTCCACGCCGAAGCGAGCCGCATGTTGGGTGTCGAGCGAACCTGCCGCGGGCGGTAGGGCTGCGCGGCAATGACCGCGTCCTCTTCGGTCACAATCTCGATCGCATCCGGCGCGAAGACCAGCACGTTTCCAGTTTCACGCGTCACCTCCTGGGGTACGAGCAACGGCAGTTTCAACTGCGTCTTTTCCCGGCCGGCTTGAAAATCGAGATTGCCGCTGATGTGGACGTTGAACTGTCCGATTGTCTTTCGATTGAGCGAAATCACCAATTCGCGTGTGGCGTCGGCGACTTCGTATTTCTCCATTTGGCCGCAATCGACGTTTTCGATTTTGAAGTTCTCCGGCAGAGCGAACCGCAGCTCAAACACGCCGGCGCGCTCGACCGTATACATCACGATCGCGTCCAAATGCAGCTCATCGTCGCGGAATTCAAAACGTGACCCCTGTGCGGCGATCACGCGCGGCTCAACCGGTTTGGCAACAACCTGAAAATCGAAATCGCGCGTGTAGTATTTGAAGTACATGCCTCCAGGGCGACGCAACGATTTGGGGATCTCGGATGACTCAATTCGCACCAGGCCGGTTTGCCGCTCGATCGGCAGCGTGATATCCGGGGCGTGATTGACGGCGATCAATCCACTTTCCCGAACGGCGCCGCGTGCATGGATTCCCTGATTGACTCCGTCCTGGTCGACTCCGGCAAGCGCAAACGCGCCGTCCGGCACCGCTTGCTCCGTGTGCACGTCGATCACAATCGTCCGCGCGCTCCCCGGTAACAACTCGACGGTAATCACCTGCCCCGCTTGTTCCTTAGCCGTCTGCCAACCCTTCAGCGCCGACGAGGACACGTCCAAGATGCGGTGGCCGTCGGGAACCGTAATTCGCACTTGATCCAGTTTGCCGCGCAGGATTTTGTAAGCCAATGACGCGTGCGAATGGATCAACCCGTCTGCGACGCGAATGTCCTGCGTGTTCTCCACACTGGCCAACAAATCCATCTCGGGCGCCGTGCTCACGCGGGGATGCCACCGCGCCGTGATCTTTTTCGTCGCTCCCAGATTTGCGGTGATGCGGGTCACGTTTCCCTCCGCTTTGACGGGCGTGCTCACCAGATGCGGCGTCACTTCGACGGTTTGGTCGGCGGCGGGAATCTCCAATTCGAAGTTTGTAATCCCCACAGCGGGGCAATTGAGCGCAAAACTACGTCCGTCGGGTGAAGTCCGGATCCGCGCCACCAACTGGAGCGTCACCGTGTGCTTCCCTTTTTCCGGCAGCAATAGTGCATAAGTCCCTTCGCCGGTGCCGCGCAACAAGATGCGCTCGTCCTCTGTGGTCATCTTGCCCACTGCGGCGTCACCGAACTCCAACGGCACTTCCGCCCACGGTTTTCCCAACACCTCGACTGTGAATGTCGCCTCGATCTTCGCCAAGTCCTTCACGACGTTGGCGCGGTAATCAGCGCGCGAGATCACCGCCGCCACGGGAGGAGCACCTTTCTGATCACCCGAGATTTTCCGGCTGCCCCACAGCTGCAGGAACTGGCGATACGGCATAAAGACCGTCGCAGACTCCTTTTCGAAGACTTGCTTAAGGTTTTTGTACGGCAGATAGATCAGACGCTCCCATTCGGAGGGCTGCTGCTGCTCAATCTTGGTTTCGCCCGGCGGCGTTTCCTGCCCGCTTTGTTGCGCAATCGCACAATTCGGCCAAGCGGAAATGAACACTACACAAAGCAATCCGGATATCGAGCGGATCGAGAGCGGTCGCATACGCATCGGTCAAAGCCTCGCTGCGTGAAGAAATGGGTGTTGAAGCGGCTTGGCAGCGCAGGGCGCAACAGCCCCGTTCGAACGGTCCGATACCATTCGCGCCCCGGAGGCCTGCCAACAATGTCTCATCTTATATGACGTTAAGCGGTCGAGTTTTATTGCAAAAAAATGCGCATTATTTTGATTTCGACGCCGGTCTCTTGCCGGTAAGTCGACGGACAATCCGCGGTAGATCGGGCATGTCATCGCGCTACGAATCGCCTTCGCGCATAAGCAGAGCAGACCGCACGTCATCAGGATCGCGGTTACGTATCGTCGAGTCAGCGCATCGACGCATGTGCGAACGATCGTCGTTCCCCCCCTGTCGTCGCAGCGGCGGAACGCCGTCCGCCGCGCAGTCCCTCCCTGTCTCAGGCAGCTTGGGCCGGCAGTTGTTCGCCGGATTCCTCGCTGTCCATCACCTCTTCAATGAGCGCCGCATAGTCTTCGGCACCGTGACATTTTGGTGCGTACTGAAAGATTGGCTTGCCGTGACTCGGTGCTTCGGCCAGTTTGATATTCCGGCGAATCCGGCTGCGGAAAATCTGCGCGCCCGCCCACGGCGCGTGCGGATCACTATTTGCCAAGAATGCGGCCAGGTCTTCGGCAATGTCGGCCGCCAGGCGCGTGCCGGTTTCATACATGCAGAGCACAACCCCGCTGACCCGCAGTTGTCGATTCAAGCGACGATTGACGAGCGCGGTCGTCTCAAACAGTTTCGACAAGCCGTGCAGCGCCAGAAAGTGCGGCTGCAGCGGAATAAAGACTTCTTCGGCGGCCGCCAAGGCGTTAACCGTCAGCACGCCGAGCGAGGGGGGGCAGTCCATCACTAAGTAGTCGTAATAGTTCTGCTGCCGCACTTCGTTGACCGCGGCTTTTAAGATGAGCTCCCGCCCGGGCACGTCGGCCAATTCCATTTCGGCAGCCGCCAAGTCAATGTTGGACGGAACACACCAAAAATTGGGCGCGACGAGTTGCCGCGCGTCGTTGATCGTCTGCTTGTCGCCGAAGACGTCATAAATTGTGGGCGTATTGCCGTGCGCCTCGACACCCACATGCAACGATGCATGAGCCTGCGGGTCGAGATCGACCAGGCACACGCGGCGTCCGGCATTGGCCAGTCCGGCAGAGAGGTTGACGCTGGTCGTCGTCTTGCCAACGCCCCCTTTTTGATTCATCACCACAATCGTACGCATGGGACTCCCTTCCCGCGAAACATAAAGCGTTTCGGTTCTCGCCTGACCTCGATCAACCACCGATCACAGCCGGCGCACGTCCGTCGGCCGGTGCATTGCGACGTGGAGTATAGACGCCATCCCAAAACAGCGAAAGAGGAGTTCCGGTGCGGGCTGCACTCGCACTTTCGGGGGCAGGCAACTCCGTAGGGCAGGCTCCCGCCTGCCGCTTTGGTATTTCACGTCCAATACAAGTTGCGGCAGGCGGGAGCCTGCCCTACCTGTCTGTCGATTCCGCAATCGCGGTCACCCACCGAAACGCGAAATGAACACGCGTCAGCCCAGCACCTCCTGCACCACGCGCCCCTCGACGTCCGTCAGCCGCATGTCGCGGCCGCCGTGAAAATAGGTCAACAACTCGTGGTCGATGCCCAGCAGGTGCAGAATTGTGGCGTGCAGGTCGTGGACGTGGACTTTGTTCTCCACCGCGGCGAAGCCGAGATCATCTGTCGCTCCGATGGCCTGCCCCCCTTTGACGCCGCCGCCGGCCAGCCAAGCACTGAAGCCGCGCGGGCTGTGATCCCGGCCTTTGCCGTTTTGCGCCGTGGGCGTGCGGCCGAACTCGCCCGTCCAGACCACCAACGTTTCATCCAGAAGACCACGCGACTTGAGATCCTTGAGCAGTCCGGCAATCGGTTTGTCGGTGTTGCGACAATGCCGCTCGTGGTTTTTGTTGACGTCGCTATGGGCGTCCCACGTCTGCTCCGAATGTCCGCCGCCGGAGTAAACCTGCACGAACCGCACGCCTCGTTCCACCAACCGCCGGGCCAACAGGCAACGGCGGCCGAATTTCTCTGTCTGCTTGTCGTCGAGCCCATACAACTCGTGCGTCGCGGCCGATTCAGATCCGACATCGACCGCTTCGGGCGCGTGTTGCTGCATCCGGAACGCGAGTTCGTACGAGTCGATTCGCGCCTGAAGTTCCGATTCGCCCGGGCGTTGTTCGCGGTGACGGACGTTGAGCGTCTTGAGTAGATCAAGTTGCTCCCGTTGCCGCGCCCCCGAAAGGTCGATCGCGGAGCGGAGATCCGCGATCGGCGTTCCGCTGGTGCGGAATTGGGTGCCTTGATACGAAGCCGGCATGTAGCCGCTGCTCCAATTCGGCGGGCCGGTGATCGGGCCGCCGCGATGGTCGAGCAGCACGACGTAGCCGGGCAAGTTTTGATTCGCCGTCCCCAGCCCGTAATTGATCCACGATCCGCAACTCGGATGCCCCTGCCGCAAGAAGCCGGTGTTCATCTGCAGCAGCCCGCTGCCGTGTGCGAAGCTGTCGGCGTACATCGAGCGGATGACGGACATCTCGTCGACGCAACCCGACAGATGCGGATACAGATCGGAAACCGGCAGCCCGCATTCTCCCGCCGGCCGAAATGTGCGCGTGCTCCCGAGCAATTTGCCCGGATTGCGGACCTTAAACAGCGGGTCGGCGTCCAGATTGGGCATCGGTTCGCCATTGCGTTTGGTCAATTCCGGTTTGGGATCCCAGAGGTCGACTTGGCTCGGCCCGCCGTACATAAACAGAAAGATGACCGACTTCGCCCGCGGTGTAGAATGCGGCGCCTTCGCCGCCAATGGATTGATGGTTTCCGCGCCACAAGCCCGCGACGCAAAAAATCCGTCCGCCGCCAGCATCCCGGCCAACGCCGTCCCCGCAAACCCGCCGCCGGCTTCCCAGAGGAATTCGCGCCGCGTGCGGCCGCAGGGGGTCAATTTGTGATTATTTCGAAGCATCAAACTGATCGAAGGTCAGGTCTGGTTCGACTACTCGTTCAGGAACGGGTTCTTCATTGGCTGTTTCGTGAATGGGTTGATCATGATCGGCGAGACATCGCTCACAAAAGCTCCAACCACGTCTGATTTCGCTGCTAATTCTTCCTTCGTGCAGATGGCGTTCGGCAATCCGTAAAACGCTTGTGAATAAACATCGAGTTCCTGGCCGATGTCCAACGTAATCCCATTGTGCGTTAAAACCCCCAGGCCGTGCTCCTCGTCCCATTCGCAACTCAACATAAACCCGATCAATGCGACTCCATCGTGCTCCAATGTCCTCACAAGCAGGGTGTGAAACACTACCAAATCATCAAGGCTGGCGGGAGGATCTTCCTCCGGCCAGTAGAATCTTTTGATCTTGTCGTCTTGAATGTGTTCGTAGCGACACCAGCGCAGTGTCGCATCCAACATCGATTCGCAGACGGCCTGTTCGTTTTCCAGAAAGCCTTCCAATGCCCTTATCTGCGGTGCACTTGGCTCTTCCGACGACGGTGATTCGATCGACACTTCCGTCGAAGCCGCAGAGGGCAAGTGCGCAAATTGACGCGGTGCCCGCCACCCTTGAAGCGTCGAATTGAATTCAAACTCGAGTCCGCAAACCGTTGTTGTCTTGCCCATGTCGGGACCTCTTCTGAAGAGACGCATTTCGATCAGTCCACGTACAAAAACTCGTTTAAGTTATACACCACCAGACACCACGCTTGTAATGCTTCCTGCTCGACGTCAGCCGAATCGTTACCTGCCGACTCTCGCCGAATCAATTCACGTTGCCGCTCCAAAAACGCTAATGACGCGGCCAACTCCGCTTCCTCTGGCTCACGCGCCAGTGCAAGTTGATATGCCAACTCCACCCGCGACCTGTCATCGCCGTCCGCTTCGGAGATCAGACGCTCGGCAAAATACCCCGCCTGCCGGTTCAGAAATTCACCGTTGAGCAACGTCAGCGCCTGCGTCGGAATCGTCGACCGTGACCGCTGTTCGCACGACGACGTCGTGTCCGCCAGATCAAACAATTCCAGCATCGGCACCAGCAGCGAACGCTTCACAAAGAGATACACCGCCCGCCGCGACGCGGCTGACTCGTCCCACGCCCCCCATCCGGATCCCGGCCGTGATTGGCCGGCCAAAACATCCTTGGAGATCTTGGGATAGACGCTCGGCCCACCCATCTGCAGATTTAGCTTTCCGCTGACCGCCAAAATGGAATCGCGCAGCACCTCCGCCTCCAGCCGCGTGAGCGGATAGCGCCACAGCAGTTCATTCTCGGCGTCAGTTTGCATCGGCTTGTCGCACTGTGCACTCGACTGCGCATACGTGTTGCTCAGCACGATCAGCCGGTGCAACTGTTTCAGGCTCCAGCCAGACGCGCGGAATTGCGTTGCCAACCAATCCAGCAATTCCGGGTGTGTGGGGGGCAGTCCCATCACGCCGAAATCGTTTTCGCTACGGACCAGCCCTTCGCCGAAGTGCCCCTGCCAAATGCGGTTGACCGCGACGCGGCTCACCAGCGGATTCTTGGGCGAGGTCATCCATTCTGCCAGCGACAGCCGCCGCAGCGAGGTCCCGTGCCCGTCATCGGATTGCAACAGTTCAATATTCGCGGTGCGTAAAACAGAGGGAAATCCGGGCGAAACGGCACCGGCGGGCGTGCGTGGGTCGCCGCGGCGGAAGACATGCGTCACCGGAATCTCACCAGACGCCTCTTGCCAGATGTAGGCACGCGGTGGAGAAACCGGCTTGGCCTCCTCAACCGACTTGAGCGAGGCGCGAAACGCGTCCCGCTGCCGTTGTTCCGACTCAGTTCGCGACGTGCGGATTTCCTTTTGAAGTTTTCGCAGCGTCTTTTTGACGAGCTTCTTCTGCTCCGTCGTCCGTTTATCCGCCGCGGTCTGATGTGCCGTGAGCGCTGCTGATGACAGCTTCGTTTTACCGGCGGCGAAAAACCGCGCCCGCACATGCTCATCCAGCGCGCCGATCTGTGCTTTGAGGGTCGCAACCGCCGTCTCGTGCCGCTTGACCGCTGCGTGATGCGCGGCCAGTTCCGCTTTGGTGCCGACCAGCACGTCGAGATCGGTCCGTTTGTCCTGCGGGCGTTTGAGCGGCTCGAAGATCGCCGTCATTCGCGCGTAATCGAGTTGCGATATCGGCTCAAACTTGTGATTGTGGCACCGCGCGCAGCGAAGCGTGAGTCCCAAGAACGTGGAACTGACGGTGCCGATCACGTCATCCAACTGATCGTAGCGGTCCACCATCGGATCGGCCGGTTCGTCGTCCCAGGTTCCCAGCCGCAGAAACGTGGTGGCGATCATCGTCTCCGCATCGGCGTCCTGCAGTTCATCGCCCGCCAATTGCTCGGTCAGAAACTGATCGAACGGTTTGTCCGCATTCAACGAATCGATGACGAAGTCGCGGTACCGCCACGCGTGCGGCTTGTCACCGTCGCGCTCGTAGCCGTTGGTCTCTGCATAGCGAACGACGTCGAGCCACCGCCGCCCCCAACGAATCCCATAGCCGGAGTCGGCCAACAGTCGGTCCACCAAACGCGCACGTTTGTCATCCGACGAATCGGCCAAGAACGCGGCGATGTCTTCCGGTTTGGGAGGCAGCCCGATCAGATCGAAATAGACCCGCCGCATCCAGGTGCGATCGTCCGCGGGCGGCGACGGCTCGATTCCCGCCGCACGCAGTTTCTGCAGCACAAAGGCGTCGATCGGATTCTTGATCCACGGGTCATCGAGTTTCGGCGGCGACGAATCGGAGATCGGTTGAAACGCCCAGTGCTCGTAATCGCTGTCAGAGAGTTCAATTTCGAACGCGGAGAGGTCGGGTTCGGACTTCAACTCCTCAGCGAGGAGCGAACCGTGAACCATGGCCGTCAGCAGCCAGCCGAATATCACTGCGGCCGGCCATCTGTCGAAATGTCGCCGTATCCCGCACATATCGCTCGGCCTATAAATCTCAACATGAACCTCTTCCTTCCATTTTCCGCGACGAATCACGTCGTTTCAACCCGAAGCCGGCCAAGATTAGCCGCTAGCGACCGATCGAATCGGTTTGTCGGCGAACCTTCTTGGCTTCGACGAGTCCAGGACAGAGAAAGAGAATTTGACCAGCGCGGTGCGTCACCAAACTGAACGTTGATCTCAGTGATTCCTGCATGTCATGGTCCTCAAACTTCTTCATAAGGGCGACGAGAACCGGAGACGCTGGACGATTATTGACGTATCACGTTCTGGAGACGCGCGCTACGTTCCTCAGTTGCTGGCACGCCTAAAAAGTGACGAGACGCACGAAAACAAATGTCATATTATTCGCGCACTTGGAAACCTTGGGGATCGCCGCGCAGTGCCTCCGCTACTCGCACTCCTATCGCAGTTGACCGGCGGCAACATACTGGGAGACCTCGCAAGAAGCCTTGGCCAGTTAAATGCACATGACGCGATTCCACGCCTCGAAAAACTTAAGAATCACTCGAACGAGTGGGTGCGTCAAAACGCCATTTGGGCTCTCAAGCAGATCGGCAGCTAGCCAATCTGAACCATTTGTAATGTTTCCTGGCACAACCAGAAACGAGTCACTCGATCGACCATTAGCGCAACATCACAAGAACTCACCCGCCACCGTGTCAGCAAACAACAAACCTTCGCGTGTCAGACGAATCCCACCGGCCGTCGGCTCGATCCAGCCCCGCTCGGTCATGCGTTTTACCGTCTCGCCCGCCAACTCCGGTAAATCAAACCCGGTGAATTGCTGAAACGTCGCAAACTCAATCCCTTCCCGGCGGCGCAAGCCGATTGCAATCGATTCCCGCGCGCGGTCTTCCGGCGCGAGCCGCTCCGTCTCGCCCACAGCCGACTCACCTGCGAGCGTCCGCTTGATCCAGGTCGTCACGCTGCGGTGGTTGGTCGTCCGCCGTCCGTTCAGATACCTCGCCGCACCGGGGCCAAACCCGTAATAGGAACCGCCGGTCCAATAGACCTCGTTGTGGCGGCAACGGTAGCCCGGCCGGGCGAAATTCGAAATCTCGTAATGTTCAAATCCCGCGGACGACAGTTGGTCGATCGCCGCCAGATACATCTCCCTTTCGAGGTCGCCGGCAGCGGACTGCAATTCGCCCCGCTCGCGCCGCGACCAGAAGGCCGTTCCCTTCTCGAAGGTCAATCCGTAGGTCGAAACATGCTGCGGAGCGTATTCGATCGCCTGCCCTAAGGTTGCAAACCACAATTCCAGGGATTGCCCCGGCACGGCAAAAATTAAATCGAAGGCAACATTGTCGAACCGCTGACGGAGCAGACTGAGCGACGTCTCAATATCCTTGCGTCGATGGTCGCGCTCCAAGAGACCGAGAACCGACGAGTCAAACGACTGGATACCTAAGCTAATGCGATTGACGCCGGCATCGGCCAGCAGATTCATCTTTTCCGCCGTGAAGCCAGCCGGATTGGCCTCCACGCTGAATTCGCACCCGCCCGCCAATTGAAAATGATCCAGCACCAGATCAAATAGCCGTCGTAGTTGATCAGGGGGCAGATGTGTGGGCGTGCCGCCGCCAAAAAACAACGTATCAAGTTCGGGCCGGCCTTCGATTTGCTGCAATTCCAATTGCAAGGCCTGCAGATACGGTTCGGCCAACTGTTCTTGGCCCGCCACGAGCGTGAAGTCGCAGTACCCGCAGCGGTGCGCGCAGAATGGCACGTGTACGTAGGCGGCTCGCGGTCGGGACATCTCCGTCATGTTCATCAAGGATTCATCGGTCTATAAAACAATGCATCTCTCGGGCAAAATAGGGGCGATGAGTCGATTCGGCAATCGCGGAAGACCGCAATTGACCCCAACGTCGATCTTCTGGTAGTTTTCCGCCCATTTTAACAGACGAACGATTCGACGAAATCTTCAACTCGCACGTTCCCGCCGATCATCTGGTGGATTCAGGGAGACAAGCAACGATGTGTGGAATCGTAGGCTATATCGGCGGCAAATCGGCGACGGAAATTCTCATCGAAGGTCTGCACCGGCTCGAATATCGCGGATACGACAGCGCCGGCATCGCTGTGCGCAACGGCGATGGAATTAACCTTCGTAAACGCGCCGGGCGCGTCGGCGAATTGGTCAAACTGCTCGATGAACAGCCCGTTGGCGGACAGTTGGGCATCGGCCACACGCGCTGGGCCACGCACGGCGAAACCACCGACACGAACTCGCACCCCCACATCGGCGGCAACGGCGAAGTCGTGCTGGTGCACAACGGCGTGATTGAGAACTACACCTCACTCCGCGAATCTTTGCAGGTCCGGGGTTATGTATTCAATACCACTACCGACTCTGAGGTGATCGCCCACTTGATCGCGCACTCTTTGGAGGAACGGGTCCGAATGGGAGAAGATCCGCACGACCGGACCACCATTCGCAACGCACTCGAAGTGGCGCTGAAACAACTCAAAGGGACATACGGGCTGGCCATTCTCTTTCGCGACCATCCGGATCTCCTGGTCGCCGCGCGGGCCGGCAGCCCGCTGGTGGTGGGGGTCGGACAGGGCGAATACTATTTGGCCAGCGACTCCAGCCCGCTGGTAGGTCACACGGACGAAGTGGTCTATTTAGACGATCACGAATGGGCGTTCCTGTCGCCGGAGGGCATGGAAATCATCCACCGCGACGCCGGGCAACGGTCGCCCTCGATTCAAACCCTCGATCAGGTCGCAGGAAACATCGATCTGGGCGAATATGAAAGTTATATGCTCAAGGAGATTTTCGAGCAGCCGCAATCGCTCGAAAATTGCCTGCGCGGACGGATCGACGACGACGCAGCCAGCGCCAAATTTGGCGGCCTCAACGTCGACCTGCATGCTCTGCGGCAAATCGACCGCATCGTGCTGACCGCCTGCGGCACAAGCTGGCACGCGGCACTCGTCGGGGAATACCTGATCGAAGAGTTCGCCCGCATTCCGGTTGAAGTCGAATATGCCAGTGAGTTTCGCTATCGCAACCCGCCTATGACCGACCAGACGATGACCTTTGCGATCACGCAGAGCGGTGAAACGGCCGACACGCTGGCGGCACTGCGGGAAAGCCGCCGCAAGGGGCACGCCACGTTGGCGATTTGCAACGTCGTCGGCTCCACGATCGCCCGGGAAGCGGACGGCGGGATCTATCTCCACGCCGGGCCGGAGATCGGCGTTGCGTCGACCAAGGCGTTCACGTCGCAAGTCACGGCGTTGATTTTACTGGCTCTTTATTTGGGACGGATGCGGCACCTCTCCTATCCCGCCGGACAGCGGTTGATCTCCCAGTTGCGGAATCTGCCGAAGCTGGCAGAGCAAACGCTCAAGTGCAACGACCAGGTCGAAGAAATCGCCGACCGCTATTTCGACCGCACCAATTTTCTGTACCTCGGCCGGCAATACAACTTCCCGGTTGCTCTGGAAGGGGCACTGAAGCTCAAGGAAATCAGCTATATCCACGCCGAGGGCTATCCCGCAGCCGAGATGAAGCACGGTCCAATCGCCCTCGTCGACGAAGCAACGCCGAGCGTGTTCGTGATCCCACGCGGTTCGATTTATCCCAAGGTGATGAGCAACCTCGAAGAGGTCAAAGCCCGCAAAGGTCCGGTGATCGCCGTCGCCTGTGAAGGGGATAAAGAGATCTCCGCCGCGGCGGATGAAGTGATCTTCGTCCCCGACGTCGAGGACTATATGCAGCCGATCGTCACATCGATACCGCTGCAGTTGCTAGCCTACCACATTGCGATTCTGCGCGGCTGCAATGTCGATCGGCCGCGGAATCTGGCGAAAAGCGTGACGGTGGAGTAATTCGCCCCAAAAGCCGCCTCCGCTTCCCTCACTTGCTCCGTTGCGATTATGATGGCCCTGTTATGGTTGTCACCGCGAGAACGGTTAATCTCTTGCGACGAACCGTCGGCAGAGCCGGTGGCTGAGGGGCGTTGATTTCAGATTGGTTTTTACGGGTGGGCGGTTGATGAGGATTCTGTTGGCCAATCCGCGCGGGTTCTGCGCGGGCGTGAATATGGCGATCGATTGTCTCGACGAGGCGATCCGCATTTGTGGGCCGGACATCTACGTTTACCACGAAATTGTCCACAATAAGTACGTCGTGGAGCGGTTTACCGCCCAGGGCGTGACGTTTGTGAATGATCTGGACGACGTTCCAGAAGGTTCGATTCTGCTCTACAGCGCGCACGGCGTTTCGCCCGCATTGCGGGAGCATGCCGCGCAACGCAAACTGCGGACGATTGATGCAACCTGTCCGCTGGTCACTAAGGTGCATTTGGAAGCGGTTCGCTACGCCAAGCAGAACTACAACATCGTGCTCATCGGCCATGAAGGGCACGACGAAGTGATCGGCACGATGGGTGAGGCGCCCGAGTCGATCACGCTCGTGGAAACTGACGAAGATGTGGATGAGTTGGAGTATCCGCCCGGCAGCAAAATCGCCTACCTGACCCAAACGACGCTCAGCGTCACCGAGGCGAATGTCGTCATTGAACGATTGCGGGAGCGGTTCCCCGATATCGAATCGCCGCCGAAAGAAGATATTTGCTACGCGACCACGAACCGTCAGGAAGCGGTTTCGACACTGGCTCCGGAAGCGGACATCGTGCTCGTCTTGGGCAGCCAAAACAGCTCCAACAGCATGCGGCTCGCCGAAATCGCCGCCGACATGGGCAAACCGGCCTATTTGATCGACGGGGCCGACGAAATCGACGAGACCTGGTTCCGCGGCGACGACACCGTGCTGATCACTGCCGGCGCCAGCGCGCCGGAAGTCGTGGTTCAGGAGTGCGTCGATTATCTTGTTGAATCCCACGGCGCCTCCGTCGAACTGACGACGATCCGCGAGGAGAACGTGCAGTTTCAACTTCCCAAGGAACTGCGGCAGCTTCAAGCGACGAATCAGTAGCTGGTCAGCCGGGCGAATGGGAGTATCTCAAAACTCCGCGACTCCGGGTGCGGCCGCAATCGATCCTTACAGCACACTCAACTTGCCCCCCACCGCGATTTCGCACTAGAATGCCCGCATCGATCGCGATTCGGCTGTAAGTCATTTGAAATCCCCCCGTTGCGAATTTGCACCCGCAACGGCGATTTTCGGGGTCCGCACTACCATTCATCGCCTCTGCTTTTGAGCCACCCCATGTCCCGCTCATCCTTCGAGCCTGGCAGGCACACCTCCGCGTTGCTGCCGCTGCGCTCGATTACGCGATGGGGCATGCGCTATCCCGTGGCCGCGTTGCTAATCGCATTTTTTTCCGCCGTCGCCTGTATCGGCTATGCGCTGCACGACCTCGGTTTCAAAACCAAGCGCGCCGATCTGATTGACCCCAGCGCCGACTATCACCGCCGGTGGATCAGCTTCACCGAAAACTTCGGTGATGAATCGGACATGATTGTGGTCGTCGAAGGAGACCACCCCGAGAAAATCAAAAAGGTACTGGACGATCTCGGCCCGCAGCTCGAGGCGGACAAACAGAATTTCGCTCAGGTGCTTTATCGGACCGACACCGACGCACCCGAACTTCGGTCGAAGGGCCTACAGTACCTTTCCCCGGACGAATTGGATCAAATCGAACGGGAACTCAGCGAGTTGAGCCAGGTGCTGAAAGGGAATTGGGCGCTGTTCAATCTGCCGGCAATCTATCGCGGATTGCGGCACAAGATCGAGCGGACCTCCAAGAGCAAGGCTCCCGAGTCGCCGCAGATCCTCGAGGGGATCTATCAGCAAACCATCATCTTCGCCGACAGTCTCAACAAATTCTCCCAGCAGAAGAGCGAGTTTTCATCTCCATGGCGGAACATGTCGGAGATTGGACAAGAATTGCGGGCGCGAAGCGGGCAGGAAATTCACTTGATGAACGACGCCGGAACGATGGGCTTTCTCAGAGTCCGGCCGGTCGTCGAAGAGAACGACTTTTCCGGCGCGAGCAAGTCGATCGTCCGGCTGCGGTCGTTGTTGACCACGCTCCAAGGCCGCTATCCCGACACGAAACTCGGGCTGACCGGCATTCCTGTGCTCGAATATGACGAAATGCAGCAGTCACAGCAGGCGATGCTGATGGCGTCGATCATTTCTTTTGCGGGTGTGGGTGTTCTGCTCATCGTGGGGTTTCGCGGCGTGCGGCATCCACTGATGGCATTGGCCATGCTGGCCGTCGCCATGGCCTGGTCGCTCGGCGTGGCCACCGGAGTCGTCGGCCATCTTAATATCCTCTCGGTCTCCTTCTTCGCGATTCTGATTGGACTGGGAATCGACTTCGCCATTCACTATCTCGCCCGCTACCTGGAATTGCGGCATGGTGGGGAAGGCTTGCAGCCCGCAGTGCTGGATACGTCGACCAGCGTCGGGGCCGGAATCATTACCGCAGGCATCACGACGGCGCTCGCCTTTTTCTGCGCGGCATTTACGGATTTTCTCGGCGTCGCCGAACTGGGCATCATCGCCGGCAGCGGCATATTGTTGTGTGTCGTGGCCGCTTTTTTGGTACTGCCCGCCTTGCTGGCCCTCTGCGACCGTCACCGAGAACCACAGCAACTGCCGATTCCCTTTCAAGGCAAAGCGCTCAAACGGCTGACCTCCCGCCATCCTGTGCTCGTCGTCATTCTCTGCCTGGCGGTCACCGGCTACGTCGGCATGTTCGGGTTTAATGTCAAATACGATGACAACCTCCTCAATTTGCAGGCGGAGGATTTGGAGTCGGTCAACGTGCAAAAACGCGTCTTCGACCAGTCAGACGGCTCACTGCTCTATGCGGTGTCGTTAGCGGACAGCCCGGAACAAGCGCGGGAATTGAAACGGGAATTCGAAAAACTGCAGGGGGTCAAACGGGTCACAGAACTTGCCTCTCAGCTGCCGCCGTATCCTCCCGATAAGACGATGCTCCAAGTGCAGGCCATCAATGCCCGGTTGGCAAAGTTGCCGCCTCCGAATTCTGCACTGCGGCAACTCGTCGGTAAAACTTACGAAGCCGATCCGGAGAAATTCGGCCTGCGTGTTGAAGAACTGTGGGAACAGCTCCAGGATTCAACCTCTCCCGTCGCTCAAGCAGCTTACGCTGCGCTCGATCAATTCCTGGACCGCTTCGACGAATTGACGCTCAAGGAACAGATCAGGCTGATCGAATCCTACGAAGACCGCATGACGGCCGATCTGCTGGGCAAACTTCACGGACTCAAACAACATTCCAACGTGGAGCCGGTCGCCGTTACGGATTTCCCCGAGTCGGTCCGCTCGCGTATGGTCGGCAAGAGCGGCAAGTGGCTCGTACAGATTTTTCCCGCTTATGAAATCTGGGACCATGAACCGTTGGAAAAGTTTGTCAACGAGATCCGCAAAGTCGATCCCAATGTGACCGGCACGCCGCTGCAGAATTACGAAGCCGCTCGTCAGATCGCGCATAGCTACCGCACGGTGGCCGGCTACGCGCTGCTGACGGTGTTCATCGTCTTGCTGCTGGATTTCCACAGCATTAAGGATGCGCTGCTGACCTTACTGCCGCCGTTGGCGGGCGGAGCACTCATGATGGGCATCTTGGGAATACTGGGCGTCGATCTCAATCCGGCGAACCTGATCGTGCTGCCGCTGGTCATCGGCATCGGCGTCGACGACGGGGTGCACGTCGTACACGATTTTCGCCAGCAGACCTCCAATTATCGGATGTCGGCGAGTACGACCAATGCGATCGTGCTGACGTCGCTCACCTCGATGATCGGCTTCGGCAGCATGATGGTCGCCTCGCATCGGGGACTGTACAGCCTCGGGCTGGTGTTGGTCGTCGGCGTGGGTGCTTGTCTGTTCGTCTCTCTGGTGATGCTGCCGGCACTGTTGACGCTCTTTTCTCGCGACAGCCGCCGAAAACACCCCTGGAAATTCACCGATGCCGGCCGAGTTCCGGCCAAAGGCGGCGATAAACACGTCGCGACTCCACAGGCGAGTCGACCGGCGGCGTCGCACTCAATCGGCATCGAAGCCTCCGACTGACGCTGACCCGCCCTCGCGGCGTCGTGACCGGTTAGAGCCAGAATCGTTGATCGGTCACTTTTCTCGTTCAACCCTCCTCGCTACAATTGTCGATCCTGATTGCAACTTCCTTCCTTCCAAGATAGCAGTAAGAAATATCATGGCTAAGACTCAACGCAAACTCAAAAAAGCCAATCACGGCGCCCGGCCCGCCAGCTCGAAGGCCCGTAAAGCGAAACGAGCCAAGCTGCGTACCTAAACGACTGACCGCATGCGAAGCGACAATGTTTACTGTAAGTTATTCAAATCAGCGGGCCTCGGCCCGCTGATTTTTTTGCGCTCGGCCTGTGATTCGGCTGCCGGAGAGGATTCAAGATCATCTCCAAAATGTCGACCGGCCGAAACTTCATCTTTTATCGGCCGATCGGCCTTTTTTTCGGAAATCGGCACGGCGGCTGCTTAAAAGTTGCCGTCAGTGGTGACCTTCACCGCGACCCAGCGACACGCGGCCCGGATCGACCCAGAAACCGGCGCCGATGTGCCGAACCGGCGAGCCAGGATGGCTGTCGACTTTGTAGTTTTTGCAACCGAATTGGAAACTTTGCAAGACGTCGGGCAAGGAGGCCTGATTGATGCGTAGTCCCGCTGTTCGGCGTCACCCGCGACGCCGCGACGTTCCGAATCCCCCTCTGCGGAGCGTCCATCACCACATCCCCGTGCGGGACACGGGTCGATTCCCCCTTCTCGTCTCGCTGCATGGGAGGCCGAGCCGCCGAGGTGACTCGCGGGGCCCGAATCCCCGCCTCCCGCAGGTCTGGCTGGCGTTCCCCTCTTCGCAGCGCAGATTCTCATCTTAGATCACCCCGTTATCCCCTCCCAATTCACATCCGGAGTACCGTATCGATGGCGACCTCCCCGCTACTCGTGATGTCCGCACTCATGCTCGGCGCCACCCCGCAAGGTGTTGTCTACGAATTCACTGCGTCGTGGTGCGGCCCCTGCCAGCAGATGAGTCCGATGGTCTCCCGGCTGCAGCGGCAAGGGTATCCGATCAAGAAAGTGGACGTTGACCGATACCGTGAATTTGCCGGGAAGTACCGCATCAGCAGCATCCCCGCGTTTGTCCTGGTTGTCGACGGGCAAGAGGTCCAACGGATCGTCGGCGCGACGACGGAATCGAAGCTGAAGAGTATGCTGGCCCGCATCCCGCGAAACCAGCCAACGAACAAGCCCGGCACAATGGTGGCTGACAACAGCACATCAGGCCGTCGCGCGAAACCGCGGCCCGCCGTCAAACCGACCAAGGCGAAAACGCGGTTTCAGATCCCTTTTCTCGGGCGCGCCGAACCCGAACCGGCCGACATTAGCGAGGCCACCATCCGCGCCAATCTGGACGAAATCGATGACGAAAGTCCGGCCGTGTCGCCGGTTGCGACGCCGATGGAAGCGAGCGTCAGAATTCGGGCACACAGCGGCTCCTACACGAATTTCGGTTCAGGAACCATTATTTCCAGCGCTGACGGCCGCACGTTGATCTTAACGTGCGGACACATTTGCCGAGGCATGAAACGCGGCTCGATGGAAGTCGACGTGTTTCACAACGGATCGGTGCAGACCTACTTGGGCAAGATCCTCCGCTTCAATGAGAAAGCGGACGTTGGCTTGTTGGAAATCCCGACTGATGAAGTCTATCCCCATTCTCCTATCGCTCCGGTCGGCGACCTGCCGCGCAAGGGTGATCCGGTCGCCAGCGTCGGCTGCGGCGGGGGGGATGATCCCACATTGCAGCAGCACCGCGTCATTCGGCTGAATTTCAATCCCGGTCCCGACTTTCTGGTTTGTACCGGTGAACCGATCGAAGGACGATCGGGCGGAGGACTATTCAACGCCCAGAATGAATTGATCGGCGTCTGTTTTGGCCGGTCCGAAGAGGATCGCTGCGGGTACTATACGGGCCTTAAGCCGATCCAACTCCTGCTCAAGCAGTCAGGACTCGCGCATTTGTACCAACCGAAGTCAGAACAACCTGCGACGGAAGCCGACGAGCCGTTGCTGGCCAACCAACAAGTGGAACTGAACGCGGAGAGTGTTGTTGACGACGGACAAATCGCCGACGTGAACATGACCGAAGACGAGTTGAATCCCGCGGTCGCAGCGGCCACAACACAACAGGACGGACTGCCGCCCGGCGAGTCTCCGTTTGAGGAGCTCAAGCAAGCCATCGCGGAAGTGGGCGAAGCAGAAGTCGTCTGTGTCGTACGGCCGATCAACAACCCGCAGGCCTCCAGCCGCGTGGTGATCTTAAATCGCGCCAATCCGCAGCTCATTCGCTATCTGACTGAGGATTTTGAATCGGAGTTGCTCTACAACATGACCTCGATGAAAATACCGACACTCCGCCCTGTGAGTGATGCCCAGACTCATGGCGACAAATCGAAACCGACGCATCGCAGTGCCAAAGTGCCGGCAAAAAAGCAAACCGGTCCGCGCCGCTATCGCCGCACCCGCCGTAAATAGAACCCCCTTTGGTGAACCTCGGCGAGATTGAGATTATCAGTCCCATTCAACGATGCGAGGCCCTGATTGCAATGCAATCAGGGCCTCTTGGCATATCGATATTCGAATCACCCACGTTGTTGTAGGGTTCGCAAAAACAGAAAGAAGATCGCGTTTGGTCGCTTGGACGTGTTGTTCAGTTTCAAGCTGCTGTTGTTTGTTGTTGCTCAATGATGGGATCGCGGATCCACGAAAGAACCGGACATGCTTTTTGTGGAATTGAGAGAAAAAATAGAGATCTCCAGTCCCATCCATGCTGAACAGCACTCGGTCAACAGGACGAGATGTCAGACAACTTTCGGTTGAATTGTTGATTCAAGAGCTTTAGAATCGAGGTTTGGCATCCCGCGCAGCACGACTGCGCAGAATAGGGCAAATGGGAAGCAATGTCGGCTTACCACTTTGCGACCGCGACAATCCGGCGTCCAGAGGCCCCACGCTCTGATTGAAACGAAACAGGAGAAGTTAACGTGACTGTTCACAAAAGCTTACGACGGAGCGGCCGCCTCACGCGATCACGCAATGTCCTTACACGTGCCGAACGTGTCGCCCAATTGAAATCAGAAGACCGGTGGACTGAGGGCAGGAGTCCCCTAGGACTCCCAAAGGTTCGGGTCGTTAAAATGGTCCTCGGTAAAAAGAAGAAAAAGAAAACTAAGGAAGAGGACGAAACAACAGATCAGAAGGAAGAATAGTGGACGTGCGTTTTTGACGCGTAGTCGTCAAAGAGACCGCATGTCCCACGAGAGCAGAGCGGGGGCCTCAGTCGACAGGATGGTCGACCGCCCGTGTCAACTCTCAAGCGGTGTTTTGAGAACCGGAAACGCCTGGACGCGTCTCGGTTTCCAGACTGCTGGGTCCCGCCACCGGAGGTCGGGCTAGTGACCTTCCTTCGCGTTTTCGTTTTCGTTGGTCGAGCCACGAAAGACTGCTGCTGACGTTTCCCGTGAGATCGGGGAGTGCGAGCTACAGTGGGTCGCCTGTCGAATCGACTTTGATGTTGCACGAATTCGCGGACAGGAAAACATGCTCGATACACTCCGATATTGGGGCGGTGCACCGATTCGTCTCCGCATGCGCAGGCAAGTTGCGCAGTTTCTGAAATGCACGCAGAATGCGCGCGGGACACAGCTCGATGTCCTCCGCCGATTGATCGCACTGAACGCCGATAGCGACTTTGGCCGTGCCCACGGCTTCTCCCAGATCCGCACCGTCGACGAATTCCGCGAACGGCTGCCGATCGCGGATTACGACTATTTTCGCCCCTACATCGACCGACTCAAGCTGGGGGAGACATCGGCACTGCTCGGCCCCGAGAACCGGTTGCTGATGTTTGCCCTGACGAGCGGCACGACATCAGGCTCGAAGTTCATTCCGATTACCTCGCAGTTTATGGAGGACTATCGGCTCGGCTGGCGGATTTGGGGCATCTGCGCTTATGACGATCAACGCAGCCTGTACACGCGGCGGATCGTCCAACTCGCCAGCGACTACGATCAATTCCGCACTGATGGCGGCATCTCCTGCGGGAACATCAGCGGGCTCGCCTCGCAAATGCTCAACCCGTTGATCCGCACCATGTACACCGTGCCGCAGCCGGTGATGAAAATCGCCGATCCGGAAGCGAAGTACTATACCACGCTCCGCGCCTCGATTCCCGACGCCAAGGTTGGGATGATCACCACCGCCAATCCGAGCACCTTGATCCACCTGGCGAAGATGGCGGATTCGTACAAAGAGGACCTGATCCGCGATATCGCCGACGGCAGCCTGTCATCACGATTTGAGATTCCCGATGAGATTCGTCAGAAGTTACGGGTCTGTCATCGCCCCAATCCCCGCCGCGCCCGTCGATTAGAACAGATCGTCAGCCGGACCGGCCACTTATATCCCAAGGATATCTGGCCGGCGCTCGATTTGCTCTCCGTCTGGACCGGCGGCAGTGTGGGCGCCTACCTGACGGCCCTCCCGCAGTATTACGGAACGCGGCCGGTGCGCGACCACGGCCTGTCCGCCAGCGAAGGGCGGATGACGATTCCCCTCGCCAACAACACCTCCTCCGGACTGCTGGACGTCAACTCGCACTTCTTCGAGTTTATTCCCGAAGAGGAAAAAAGTTCGGACGACCCGACCGTCTTGCAAGCACACGAACTCTGCGAAGGGTGCAACTACTACATCTTGCTGACGACGTCCTCCGGCTTGTGCCGCTACGACATCCACGACGTCGTCCGCTGCACAGGGTTCATGGGAACCACGCCGCTGCTGGAGTTTTTGAACAAGGGAGCCCACATCTCCAGCATTACCGGCGAGAAGATCTCCGAGAACCAAGTCGTAACGGCCGTCAAAGAGACGGTCGCCCCGCTACGGCTTGACTTAGGACACTTTACGGTGGCGCCCGCCTGGGGCGAACCTCCCCGATATCGCTTCCTGGTCGAGGAATCGAATCTGCCCTCCGCCGATATGGGTTCACGCGTCGTCGCGGAAACGGACCGCTGCCTGAAGAATCTCAATCCCGAGTACAACGAAAAACGGCACACTGGACGCCTGGGACCGATGGCGCTGCAATTGCTGCCGCAAGGGACTTGGGATCGCTTTTGCCGCAAACGGCAATCACAACTTGGCGGCAGCGTCGAACAATACAAACATCCTTGTCTCGTGCCGCACTTGGAATTCTACCGCGACTTTATGGAAGAGTTCGTCCATGACGTCCGCAAGTCGGCCGACGTCGTTCCGCGGCCTTACTCGTCGTCGACCAGCCGGGTCGAAGCCAAATAGATCGACTCGGAGTCGCTGGTCGGCTCGGACAGCGAGGCAAGGTCGCTCAGTTCGAGCTCTTCCATCCAGAGCCGAATCTCCGTTTCGTATTCGCTGGAGAGGTCGCCTTTGACCAGCGCGTTCTGAAACTCCGCTGCGCCGTCGGGCGCCAAGTCCGTTTCCTCGGCCGACTGAAACCGCTGAGCCGGATCCGGATGAACGAGTTTCCGCAGCAGCTTCAGCAATGGCTCGGAGAATGCGATCTCTTCCGGCGGCAGCACTTGGGGCAAGTGGTCGATGATCTGTTGCTTCGCTTGATAAGCGGCGCCGATGTCCTTCAATCCCGCGAACGGTTGCGCGCCGGTGAGCATCTCGATCAGCACGTATCCCAACCCCGCCAAATCAGACAACGGCGAACCGGTACTGCCGCAGAGAACCTCCGGCGACGCGTACGCCGGCGTACAACGTCCCGCTTGCGGCGGCGAGTCGTTCTCAAATGCGGAGCCGATATCGATGATCTTTACGCTGCCGGTCCGTTTGAGCATGATGTTGGCCGGCTTGATGTCGCTGTGCACAATCCCCTGCCGATGCAGCGCATTGAGGGCGGAGAGACATCCACGAAATACAGCGATCGCGAAACCGGGCTTGAGCCGTGGCTTTTCCAACCCCGCCGTGACGACAACGTCGTTCAAATCCTTCCAGCGTCGGTCTGAGACGCGGCTGCGCAGGTGCCGCATCATGCCCGGCCTGAGCAGTTGCTGCAGGTCGAAGCCGTCGACCCATTCCATCTCCATCAGCCGCAGCCCGTTGCGGACGACGAAGTTGTGCACGTCGATCACATTGTCGTGCTGAATGTCGGCAACGCGAGCGGAAACTTGAGCGATGCGGGCCATTTCGCGTTCGTAGTCGGCGGCCGCCGCAAAATGTTCCGGGGAGAACAATTTCAGCGCCACCGGCAGGGAAAACCCGTCAGCACCCCGCCGCTCGCTAAGGTAGACGATCCCCTGCCCGCCGGCACCCAGGCAGCGCAAAAAGGGTCGCCGCGAAATCCAACCCAGTTGGCCGCGCTGCAGAATCTCCTTGTAGTTTGCTAATAGGTCCGGCCGAATCTCGTCGTCCGACTCACCGCGCTGGTTCAGTTGAAGACTCCTCTGTGCTCAGTCCGCCTCGATGACCACCATTGCGGACACGCTCGACGACAGATTGTTCGCCCGATTGTGTCTCACTCGGTGGCGATGTCGATCTTAGCAGATTGGTGAGGGGTTGGAAGAGTTCGCGTTCGACTCCAAGGGATGACGGCTCCACCTGCGAAAGAGCATCAATAATCGATCCTCCCAAGGTCGCCGATCATCGTTTCATGGCCGTCACGATCAACACACCATAACTCCGATTGCTCTCCGCCAGCGGTTACACCCCATTTGATCCCCCATCTGATGACCATCGGAACCGCCTGATCCGGGATCGTGTAGTTTATGCCTTCCGTCATCAAGTCCAGGTGGCGTGGATCGAGCTGTGCATCCCACCATTGAACCTGGTACCACCAAAGGTGGTGTTCAGGATCATCGTATTGGCGAAGCCATTCGCATAATTCCTCAGGGGTGAGAAAGACCGGATGGCGATACGATGCAGGCCACGCGGAGGTGACCAGGGAAAATGCGGCCAACGGGGCGGTAATAATAGTCGCCTCGAACCACCCTCCTTGTGGGACGCGCTCAGCCTTCATGATTTTCGGCCGCAAGATCCGGCGAATGGCGAGATCGACTGCCGACAGCGCCTTCTCCTCCGGAACCGGATTGGCCGCGCGTTTTTCCGCGACGAATCGCTGCAAATGGGGATACCATGCCTCGAACTGCACCGCCGAATCCGAATAGGCCTGAATCAATGATCGGGTCTCTCTGAGACCTCGTCGCTTCGCCTGTCGTTCAAAAGACTCTACTTCCAATCCGAGCCGTACTATCTCGGCGCGCATCTCGTCAGTCAAAGTCGTGCTTGGCCAGCCGAAAACTGTGACCTGCGAGTCGAGAGTTTCAGAACAGCGTGAGGTAAACTTCTCAATCGCTTTCTTTTGCGACGGAGTGAGCACGATGTAGCCCTTGGCGACGAGGTCGATGACGCAGAGAGTCCCGAAAAACGCCGTTCCAAATCCCCAGAAGATGGCCGAGTCGGTCGGCCCCTTCTGCGGCGTGACTCCTGACGCTGCTACGATAGTCAAGGCAGTGTACAGGGAGGTAGCGATCACCAACCACCATCTGTATATGAACCGGAATAGGAGCATCTAGTCAGTTTACTAGAAGACACGTTTCCATGCTTTTAGTTGCGCGAAACTCGGCTGTTCAGCGACTGTCATCACGCACTTTCCAGAGTCTTGGTTTTTGGGTGGCGGACGAGCAGCGCTATGAGCACAAGCGCGATCGGCAGAACAGAGCCTGCCAATGAATGATTCACCCACAACGGGCCTAATTCGCGATGAATGGAATCCGAAAATCCAGGCTCAAAGTACGCTTGTCCCAAACACAACCAGAAATTCAATGTGGCAACGGCCAAACAGCAGACGGCGACGACTCGATTCGACAACGACAGCACGACAAGCATTGCCGCGAGCGAGACCTCGCGATTCCACAGTTCCGCGACCGATGGCATCTTGTCGGCGATTTCAGCGAGAATCATTGTAAATTTCTCAATACTGACAAATGGCCAGCCAATGACGCGCGGAAGAGTCTAGCCTATTGGCCCGAAGGTTGAAACGTCGATGTGACCGCCTTCACATGTTGCACGACTTGATCACTTCACGGCCTCACTTCAGATCGCCTATTGCCCCCTAGGATTGAGTGGGGGCATAAGTGCGAAAGTCGATTCGTGTAGAATGGAAATGCAAATGATGATCGCACGAGGCGCAACGAGACCAGCTTCAACACCGTTAAGGAGCGAACACTGATTGCCCCAAGCCTTCCTTCGCGTCGTCGTCGAAAAGATGGACGGGCAGCTCGAGATTCAGGCAATATTGCGAGGCCCTCTCCCATTGTGCCTGGGCGGCGATGTCGGCGGCCGTTTCTCCTTGTTTGAGTTGTACCAGACCGAATTTATGGTTGCCGAATTCTTGCTGATTGACCCAGACTTCTCGCCCGCCATGCTTCATGGTGAATCGGCAGTTGAGCAGAGTGATCGGGATGCGGGTCGCCGGGGCTTTCCGCGCACCGTTCCTTCCAACCGCTAGTTTCTGGAACGTCATGAACTCGCCGGTTTTCCTGAGCGTCACGTCGGCGAATAACGTCACGGGCTGCCCGGACGAGACGGTGATCCCCGCCTGTTCGAAGTCTTCTCGCAGTTTGTTCCGGAGATCTTCAGAGAACTGCGTGGCGCCCGGTGTCCCATTGACGTTGATCTTCAAACTGACCGACATCCCCGGCTGCAAAATCTTGGGAGGCAATGATGAATCGGCCGCGAGCTTGTCGGCGACGCTCGGTCCAGGCAGCTCTTTGGCGGTAATGAGCCCCTGCGACGTCTGGGCCGACTTGTCAAAGAGCAGAAACGTCCGCAGGTCGCTCGGCACCGATGTGCGTTCGACGTTCTTGGCGAGATACTTCCAACCGATTCGCTCGCGCTCGAGATCGACCAGCAACTCGCCATCGATCAAGAGCGTGTCACCGGCACACCACTGAATAGTCGTCGCAGTCACCGGTAGCGGAATCTCCTGCGAGACCTGTCCGGTTTTCAGATCGATCACCGCCAACAGTCCGCCGCCTGGACGATCAACGACGACACCGAATCGTGTTCTGTCGGGATGAAATGCGGCCGCGCTTTGTCGTCCTCCGATGTTGATCGATCCCAGAATTGATCCGGAAAGTGAATCGAGAAAGACGCAGCGGTCGTTGGTCACGATGGCGATCATTTTTCCGCTGGGACTGATGTTCGGCAATCCGGTGTTGGCTTGTTTCCGCCGCGACTTGAGCATTTCGTCAGGCTGGCTGTCGCCCGGCGCGTTCTTGCCTCTATTGAAAGCCGCGCGGATTCTCTGCTGACTGTTTCGCATTGATTCCTGGAATTCCGCATCGGCGCGATCCATCGCCTCTTCGTAGTTTCGCTGGATCGCCTCATAGCCCTTTGGTTCATCGGTATACGACACGTGGTCGATCGCATAGACCGCCCGGCAGGCCGGCAATTCCCACAAGACCAGCCGGTCTCCGGAACTGAGAGTGAGGACATGGCTGTCATCAACAAACGCGGCACCGATCACCGTTCGTTCATGTTCTTCATCCTTCTGATAGGGACGCCAAGCGACGGCCGGGGCGGCATCGTCAAGAGACCAGACGTCCAATCGGTCTTCATTGCTTCCCGTGCGGAGGAGCGCTTGAGTCCCACTCGGGCTGAGCGCCAGTAACCGACTGGAAAATGGAATCTCCACGGACTTTTGATGCTGTCCGGCTTTCACATCGTAGACGTCCAACTGCACCTTGGGGCGGACCTTCGATCCGCCGTCGTAACCGACGAGCGCCGTGCCGGCGCCGCGCGCTATCAAGAACGAGTCGGCCGTACCACGTCCCGGCTGAATCGGGATGGGTTGTTTCCATTCCGCTGCCGTCGGGGCCGCCGCGGGGTCGGCGGTCACGGACCAGTTGGTGGCAGTTGTATTCAACGAGATCGTACGCGCCCGGGACGAATCGGCAGCAGTGAGCGGTGGAAGCCCGCCATCCTCGGTCAGTCCACCAGTCGCAACCGCCTGGGCGGATTGGGCGATCTTCTCCGCGGGAAGTTCATAGCTCTCGATCTTCTGTTTGCCGATTCCCATCGACTTGAAGACCGTAACCCGGCGATCGTCAAGGACGTAGCGTCCGCCCGCATCGAGGTCGTCGGATTCCGGCATTGACCAAACGACGGTCCCTGCGCTGCGATCAAAAATTGAATGACCATACACAAGCCAGCGCTGTTTATCAGGGAACCACTGCAGGCAGCGGTTGCCCGACTTTGCCCGACTCCACTTGTTCATCTGCTCCTTATCGATTGGAAATTCTCCGAGCATGCTGCCATCCGCGACGTTCCAACACAACAGCCGCTGTTCACTCAGACCGCCGACGATTCCAGCCAACTCAGTACCGTCGGGGGAAAATGCCAACCCTTCGCACCTCGAAATTCCGGATTTTGGCATATACCGTGACAGGGGGATTTCGCCCGCCACTTCTCCGGTCTCTAGATCGACCACGTGCAGTTTGAACGTTTTTTCCCGGATCTGACTTACGAAGTATGCCAAATAACGGCCAGCGGGGCTGAGAGCAATCGTGCCGGAATCGACGCGATTTTCGAGGACGAAGGAGCGCTCTGGCGTCCCGGAGGGAAGGCTCCAGAGGTAAACATTTGGTTTGTCACCTGCGGTGCGCTCAACCGCGATCAATCGGTCGCGTCCCGCAAAGGCCAAATCCGGGGGCACGTTGCCCCCTCCCCGCCTGCCGGAAATGCGCCGGCCACTTCCCTTGGGCAGTGTGATTTCACCAAGCCGCTTCTGCCCGGGAATGTCATACAACACGATTGCTTTACTCCGACTGGCGATCCCCGTGTAATACTTTCCCTCCGGGCTGATGGCACCTTTGAAAACGCTGCTGAGGTCATCGCGCAGCGCGCCGAGTTGTTTATTTGAGCGAAGATCCCAAAACTCGTACGACCTAAACCCGGGGATCACGAGTGTATCAGCGGAATTTGAGACGACTACGGACTTTGGACGACTGTTGCCGACTGGAATCTCAATGTCGCGGAACGCCGGCGGCTCAGTCGCAGGTGCAGGTGCATCGACGACGACATCCCACAAAGTGGGAGCGGCTTGTTTTGCGCCTTCAAACGGGGATTCGTCGGTCTGCGCGGCCAGTGGTTCCGGCGCGGCGCCGGGCTGCTTCGGTTGCGGCCGAAGCCGGTGGCCACGGCGACCCTTTGGCTTTGGTGGCCGCTTGACCATTGCAGGGGGCGGTTCGGCAACATCCAACGGCCGGCGCTGCTCTGCTTGAGCAACTTCCGGATCCGGTTCCTGGTCCTCGCCCAACAGCAAACTGAATATGCCGAATCCCGCTACGAACAGCAGCACGATGCCGACGCCGCCCAGCACGATCCACTTGACCGGAGAGGAGTCGGGTGCGCGCCTCCCCTGCCCTGAGTTACCGCGACGCCTCATCCGCGGCGCCTGGAGTTCCGCGGGCTCCGCAAAATCATCATCGTCAGGCACCCGTACGGCGCTTCCGCACTGTTTGCAACGAAAGGACCTTCCCGCCTTGTCGTCACCCACGTTGTATTGAGTAAAACATGACTCGCATTCGAATTGGATAGACATTGAACGCGGTTCCTTTACTGAGCGGGCTTGATCAAAGCGGAGCGGCTTTTGTAGGCACCAATGGCTGCATGCAGTGGGCGACTTGCAATCGATGGTTTTCAGGCTACGGCATCTTGCGCAATACGTCAACGCGCGGCGGATTCGCTAAGCCAATCTGATGCTGCCGTTGACGCACCACCGGTCGTCAAATCCGTCCGGCCGCGACGGAGTGGGAAATACCGGCATGCGAAATCGTAAGGGTCGCAGAAATCGGGGTGTCACAACTTGAGCCGGCACGTGTACGAGAAGGTCGCAGAAGACTTCAACTCTCACTTCCCATCTCATTTCGGGAGAATGATAGATGCCGAAACTTCCTACGCACCTTGCGGTTGAGCCACTTGAAGGCCGAGTGGTCTTAACAGCGGGCAGCTGGGCCCAGCAGGCCTTGCCCAGCGTTGAGCAGGAATTGGTTAGTGACGTACAAGACTCGCAGCACAAAGAATGGGGCCATATTGAGACCCTGTCGCAGTCGATCCATCGCACCAACCACGGCTCGCCGCAAGATATGAGTGTTGCCGAGCAGCAGGACGCCGGCGGGTTGATCGTGCCGGCGCTTCAAGCAGCACGTGCCACCGCGCGCACGAGCGACGGCGCCGCTGCGGTAGAAACGATTACCCTCAATCCCGAGAAAATCGTGTGGGTGTACACGTGAACCGGGACGGATTAACCAGTCCGGATGGTGCGTCGCGACGCACCCTACGACTGTCAATACTTCGTCAGCGTCAGCCCGCCATCGTCACCCGGCTCAGTAAACCAGATCGCGCATGCCTTGTGGATTCTTGTTTCTTCGAAGTGAAACGCTGCATTTTTGAATCCCAAGATGAGTGCCTGAATCGCATCATGGCCATAGCTATGAAACTTATTTGACATGGGGAGCGGAATTCCAATCACTTCCACATGGCACTGCCACTCGGTCTGATTATCGATGAGCCGGAAAACGACTTGCCCTTCTTGGACTTCATCGTATCCCTGCTGATAGAACAGTTGACGCTGTAATTCGATGTGGGCCATTCGAATCATCCGACACGTTGATCGTTGCGGAGAGTTGCCGCAACTGAGGAGGCCACGAATCTCACGAATCTTCACGAAGAAAAAACGGCAGCGGATTATTCGTGTGAATTTGTGCGGTTCGTGGCGAAACTGATTATTGACGTTAGTAGAGGCGCCACGGCTCAGTTTACTCTGTGACTCCGTGGTGCATTCACTTGGCGGCCTCACCCCCATCGAAAGGTGCGTCTCAATGGACTCTACGACTAATTCCGACTGTTCCAATCCGGCCGAGGATCTCTGGGAACCGTATCGTCGATCTTAATCGAGTATCCGCTAAGCACATAGCTGCGGCCAGCTTCGAACTCTTGCGTAACTACAGAGTACGTGATTTGCTGATCCTCCCGCTTCCCTTGAATGACTTCGTATTCAACCTGGTGCGTTCCAGGATGGATGCGGCAGCGAAACGAACCATCCGATTCCTTAAGAATCGGATGCGCTGGAATCGCGCGGTCGTGGCCGATCCTGTGAACGAGAACCGTAACGTCATCCGGACTTGCTCCAGGGGGATAGTCCACCCGTGCAGACTCGTCACGATATGTCATGATCTGCAGACGGGCGTGTGGCTCCCCGACAGCCGGTTCGTTCCAGAAATATGAATTCTCACTCTCTGTGAGAAACCACTTACCACCGACGTTCTCGAAATAGAAGCTGTAACGCACATCGTCCCCTCCCCGCTTAGCTGTCATCATCAGATGCCAATAGTCAGCTTTGCCTTGTCTGGCAGGGGAAAGCTCGAATGACTCGAGGTCATTGAAGTGGGCACAGTAATCGGTGAAGCTGTACTCATGCGCAGAGTTGTGCTGAATCGCGTTGACCGAACGCTTCGTGAAGAAAGACGCTGCCTTGTCGTAGTCCTCCAATTGTACGGCCTCAATGAACGCAGTAGCGACATCACCCGGCGACCGCCCCTTGCTATCTGGCTTTGGACTGCATCCGCAGAGAAATAGAAGAACAGAGCCGACGATTAAGGTTTTCACATTGTCCGTCCAATGGAGCTGTTGAGGAACTAGCCTATTAGGAGTCTGCGTCTGAAAAACAATCTTGCGTGCGTCATAACTTTTCGCCGAAGCCGAGTTTGCGGCGAATCTCTTGACCGACTTCTTCAAGCGGCTGATATCGCCCGGTCTGCATGTCCTCGATCCCGGCGGCAATCGCGGCGATCTCCTCATTCCGCCGCTGCAGCGTTTCCATCACATCGCGGAGCGGTTCGTCTTCGGACGCGTATTTTCCGCTCGCCATTTGCTCTTTGACGAGTTTTTCGACTTAGGAGAGAATTGGAATGGCTTTGAAGTTTGCCTAGGAATTCAGCGTACGAACGATCACTGGCAACTCTGTCAATTCTTGTCAGTCGGGGTTAGCATAGCAAGATCGAAACACAGACCGCTCAGTCTGCGGTCACCACGCCCGAGTTGTCCAACTCAATGACATTGGGCATTTGATGTTAACAATCTGCAGCATGCATTCGCCAAACATCGCTGCGAAAGGACTGTAAGCTGAGGGTCCGACCAGTGGCCGTTTCACCGATTCGGTTCAAAAACCTCTCGCCAAGCGACCTCAAGCAAATCCTATTGATCTCTTGCTGCGTTTGCGGTGGGTCAATCATGGTTTTGGTGGGGATGGGATTTCAACCAGGTTGGGCCAATGGCTGGCCAATGGGAATCTCCAAACACGTCGTCTTCGCCTCCTTCGTCACAACGGTGTTTCTCGTCGCGACGGTCTCTGCATCAGCTTTTGTGATTTCGTTCTGCTGTTTTATCGCCGAACGCATCACGAAGCGCCCTTATCTGGGCTGGGTTTCATTCGTTTTCGCAATTTTGATCGTATTTGCCTCTGCAATAGCGTATTCTCCTACCGTGTATCAGAACGTTCGTACGGAAATCATGCGTGTGTGGCACTAAGGGGGTTCATTCAATCCCAGAAGATCGCAACCGACTGGCTTGGAATCTCGCAAACAACTGTAATGGCCACGATTCCTCACGAATGAAAACGGCAGCGGATGATTCGCGTGGATTTGTGCGATTCGTGGCAAGATCACTTAATGTCACCGGAAGGTGCGTCGCGACGCACCCTACGACTCCGTGACCCTTCACCCCACCGCCTTATACCGGATCCGCTTCGGCCGCAGATCCTCTTCGCCCAGCCGTTCCTTACGGCTCGCTTCGTAACTGCGGTAGTTGCCTTCGTGCCAGTAGACTTGGCTGTCGCCCTCGAACGCTAGAATGTGCGTGGCGATGCGGTCCAGGAACCAGCGGTCGTGGCTGATGACGACGGCGCAGCCGCCGAAGTTTAAGAGTCCTTCCTCCAGTGCGCGGAGCGTATCAACGTCGAGGTCGTTGGTCGGTTCGTCGAGCAGGATCAAGTTGCCGCCGCTGCGGAGCAGTTTGGCCAAGTGCACGCGGTTGCGTTCGCCGCCGGAGAGTTTGCCGACCTGTTTTTGCTGGTCGGGGCCTTTGAAGTTGAAGCGGCCGACATAGCTGCGGGCGTGGATCTTCGTGTGCCCCACGACCAATTGATCAACGCCGCCGGAGATCTCTTCATAGACGGTTTTTTCATCGTCGAGCGACTCGCGGCTCTGGTCGACATAAGAGGGGACGACCGTCTCGCCGACGCGCAACTCGCCATTGTCAGGCTGTTCCAGCCCCATAATCATCTTGAACAGCGTCGTCTTACCGGCGCCGTTGGGACCGATGATGCCCACGATACCGCCGCGCGGAAGATCGAAGTTCATGTTTTCGAACAGCAATTTGTCGCCGAATCCTTTAGCGACCCCGTCGGCTCGAACGACCAAATCACCCAGCGGGGGGCCGGAGGGGATTTGAATGTCGGCTGCGTCTTCGCGAGCGTCGTACTCTTGGGCCTGCAACTGTTCGTAGCGATCCAACCGGGCGCGGTTCTTGGTTTCCCGCGCCTTGGGGGACATGCGGACCCATTCGAGTTCCTGCTTGAGTGTCTTTTGACGTTTGGATTCCTGTTTTTCTTCGACGGCGAGCCGGGATTGTTTTTGCTCCAGCCAGCCGGAGTAGTTGCCCTCGTAGGGAAAGCCGTGTCCGCGATCGAGTTCCAAAATCCAGCCGGCGACGTTGTCCAGAAAATAGCGGTCGTGTGTGACGGCGACGACAGTTCCCGGGAATTGCTGCAAGAACCCTTCCAGCCAAGCGACCGATTCGGCGTCGAGGTGGTTCGTCGGTTCGTCGAGCAGCAGCATGTCGGGGTTTTTGAGGGCCAATTGGCAGAGGGCGACGCGGCGCTTTTCGCCGCCGGAGAGGTTTTTCACGACCGCATCGCCGGGCGGCAGCCGCAGCGCGTCCATCGCCATCTCAACGAAGCGGTCCAATTCCCAGAGATTGAGCGCGTCGATTTGGTCTTGGATTTTTGCCTGTTCTTCGAGGACCGCCTCCATCTCTTCGGGCGAAAGATCTTCGCCGAGCTTCATGTTGATGTCATTGTAGCGGTCGAGAATCGCCTGCGAGGAGGCGACCGCCGTTTGCACGCATTCATCAACCGTCGCGTCGGGATCGAGCCGCGGCTCTTGCGGAAAGTAGCCGACGGAGACTCCCTTGGCCGGTTTGGCGGAGCCCATGAAGTCGTCGTCCTCGCCCGCCATGATTTTGAGCAGCGTCGATTTGCCGGCGCCGTTGTTGCCGAGGACGCCGATTTTCGCACCGGGAAAGTAGGAGAGCCAGATGTCGTGTAGGACCTCCTTCTGGCCGAATAACTTGGTGACGCCTTCCATGGTGAAGATGTATTGTTGTGCCATTTTGTGTTTGTTCCGATTGGTGATGTTGTTGGAACCCCCGGCAGAGCCGGGGGCTGACGGGAAACGTGGGTTCGCATATCCCTCACCCCCCGGCTCCGCCGGGGGTTCGGGCAACGTTCATCGCGAATGCCAATGAAATCGCCGTCATCCGCCGCCGAATAATTGGCTCAAGAATGTCACGGCGGCGCTGTAGATGCCGGGTTGTTGGCTCTCGCGGGGTCCGGCGATGTTAATAACGCGAATTTTATTCGCCGCCAGCCAATCCGCAACCAAGGCGACGTCGTTGATGTCGTGCGGATCGACGGCGGTCCAGGGCCGGCCGGTTCGCTCGGCGATTCGCTGGGTCAATAACGTGCCGCCGGTCAGCGGCCAGGGGGAGAGGATCATGGTGCCGTCGCTGTCCCTCACGTTCCATTGTGTGCGAACGGCATAGTCGTCGGACTCGGTTTCTGTGAGCGGATAGTGCGGGGGAAGCGGTCCGTCCTCCGCTTTGCGGCCGCGGGGGCACCACCCGCCGCAGGGGATGCCGACAATCAGCGCGACATCGAGTGCTGCCCGGTCGACGCCGGTTTGGCCTCCGGAAACGATCTTGTCCACTAGCGCCGCCAATTCGAAATTCCTGCTTTGAACCGACATTTTGAGGGAATCATAGCTTCGGCAACGATTTTCAACCACCTGCCGAAAACGGCAAGAATTCATTTGATTTGACTGACGGCGGCCATGTTACACTGGGGGCACGTCACGACTTAGTTTTTCGATGGTTCATCGACACGGGAGCGCCCCGAATCCTAAGCGACGACAATGCACTCACCGATAACTTTCGGGAAATTCTCGACCACAAGCCGTCGCCGCTCCGGTTGTCTTCATAGCGGCCACACGTATGCCACAAGGGGATCCTGCCATGTCGACCGATCACACTCATGAGTCCGATCCGCAATCAAGTTCCGATGCTCCCCCGCGCTACCGGCGTCGTTGGGGATTGGCATTGTCGCTGGGACTGATGTGCGGCATCGCCGCCGCTGCCGCAGCCTATTTGCGGTTGCCTCCGAACTATGTCGCCGAGTCGACAATTTACATTCAATCGACGCCGCCCAAGTTATTGGACACCGTCCAATCCGGATATCAAGACTTTGAAACGTTCAAAAAGACGCAAATGTACAAGGCGATTTCAAGGCTGGTCTTGGACACGGCCTTGAACGAACCGGTCAAGAATGAGCATCTAAAGAGGCAGGGATACAAGACGATCGACGATCTGCCACTGCTCAGATCTCAGTTGGATATGACGAAGATCGATTGGCTGCTGACGAAGCTTTCAGTGGATGGTCTTCAGGAAGAGTTTTTTCAGATTCGCATGGAACACAGTGGAGATCCGGCCCAGTTGGCAGAGATCGTAAATGCGATCACGCAAGTTTATATCCGTGACATCGCCGATGAAGACAAGGCCGCGCTCCGAGGACGTATTGCCACATTGGACTCATTGGTCATCGATAAGGAAAGCGACATCAAGGAACTGCGAACACAAGTCAAACGGCTTGCCGAAAGGCTGGGCGCGGACGACGTCGAGAACTTGAGCCGCAAGGAACGGACAGAGATCGAGATCATCGAACAATTGCGGAAAGAGTATATCCAACGTCGTTTCGAGTTGGAGAATCTGAAGATCGAACATCAAGTCGCCGTCGACTCACCTCTCGAAACGGACGAACAAACGGCCGAATTGATTGATAACCTGTTGAAACCACTGCTTGAGATTACCAAAGTTGAATTGCAGGCTGAACGATTGCGCAAAGACATTGAGGCGCTGAACACAGACGACGACAACAGTGACGCACCGCAACTGGCCAAATCAGAACAGGACCTGGCGAGTCTGGAAGAAAAGTTAAAGGTCATGAAACAAGACGTGCAGCCATTGCTGAAAGAATCGTTGAAGCAATTTCAAAGTCGGCAGCAGGCGAACGGCAACCTGACGACCGCCGAACGCATTAAGAATCTCGAATTGGTGGTCGCCGAATACCAAAAGCGATTGGAGAAAGCGGGTGCGATACGCAAAATGGAAAGAATCGATTCTTTTGAGTTGGACAGTCTGGTCCGCGAAAAGGATCGACTGATTGCGGAGGTGGATCAGGTGAAAGATCGCGTCCAAAAACTGAAAGTTGAATTGGATGCGCCTGACCGAATCAAGCTGCAGGCGGAAGCCGAATTACCGCAGCTAAAAGACTTGGGTCAGCTTTACCCCAGATGTGGGCTGTTCGGGGGTGTGACGTTTCTACTGGTGTTTGTGGTGACGGTGTTATGTGCACCGAAGAAACGTCTGTGACCCCGCGATCATGGCACAATGGCGCCGCAAGCAAGTCCGGCGAAGGACTTAGCCACGGATTCACACGGATAAAACACGGATTTTAATGAAATCCAAGCCGACCGCTTGCGGTCGTGGGCGACGTGCTGCTCCGAAACACGCACCATCTCCGTTTCCCTCTGTATATCGTGTCGTTTGATCATTAGAAAACTTGCGCAACCAACGAAGGTTTGAAACGTCAGTAGCACGAATCGCACACGGATTCTAGAAGATCCGCGGACGGTCGCGTCCGACGACTCAATTCGCATCGGCCGCGCTATCCGTGTCTCAATTTCGGGTTTTGGCTTAGCGAAACAACCGCGATTTGGCGGGGTTTCAAATCAGACTCGAGCAGCAATCAGGCAGCCGTGCTGGCTGCAATTCGAGTTCACTTTGCCAAAGACACCACTTTAGTCCGAACAGGATTTGCATTCGAATCTCGACATGGCTACAGTGAAAGTAACTCTCAGACAAGGCTGCCTGGATGCTGTTCGCTCTATCCATTTACGCAGTCGGATATTTGTTCTGCTGCGTTGTATTTATGAGACGTGCTCGCGATCTGGATTGGTCCAGCCGTGTGACCATCTGCGCGACGCTTTCAGTGAGCTGGGTCCTATTTGCCGTTATGGCTTTCATGGTCCGACACGATCGGGAGTGGGAGAAATGACGCCGAAATCCCATCCCCGATGCTTATCGTCTGGCTGAGACACAATTCCCCGTACCCCTATCCCATTGGGGAAAGTCCCAACCCCGCCAGGGCCGATGATGAGACATAATTAAGGGTAGTTCCGGACCGCCCCGGCGGGCGGCGATCTCAAAAGGTCTCAATTCACAGGCAGCGAACCGCACACATTGCGCCGCGGTTCGTGCGGCTGCACTTCACGGGGAATCCGATGCGAATCCGTCAGATGGTCGCCCCCGACCTCAATCGGGGTTTCTTGGAAGCGCTTTCGGCGCTCTCAGAGGTCAATTTAACGTTTGAAGAGGCCGTACCGGTTTTTCAGCGTCGTCTCAATTCCGGGCTGCACACCTACGTCGCCGAACAAGACGGCACGATTGTGGGGACCGCTTCGGTATTCATCGAGCAGAAATTCCTGCACAGCGGCGGGCTGGTGGGACACATCGAAGACGTCGCTGTTGACCCGCAGCGGCACGGCCAAGGCATCGGCCGCGAGTTGGTACAGTATTTGATTCAGCATTGCCGAAATCTGGGCTGCTATAAAATCTTGCTGCAATGCACACAGGAACTGATGCCGTTTTACGAGCGCGAGGGGTTCCGCAAATGGGTCAACAACATGCGAATGGACCTCGTCGCCACGACCGTTTCGGTCTCTTCCAGTGAGTCAGCGTGACCAACGCATCGATGAAGAATCCTGACTGAGCGGGCGGCTGGCAATTCGCCTATTGACGGTCGCCTGCACTCTCAAGCGATCTTGATCGACACAACGCGCTTCTCATAGACGCTTTGGAGTCAGACAGCGCCGATTTCTTTTTAGCAATCGTCAATCAGAACGATTGTATAGTTGTTGCTGTCTTGCCCATGAGGCTGCGTCAGTATGCCAGTCCAAATCGCTCGGCGAGCCAGATAACTGCACGGCGGGTTCGGTTGCGCTTGAACGCACGGATTCGAGGCAGTCGGATGCGTGAAGTGACTTTCTGACTCACATCATTCCAGATTGCCGGATTCGCCACTGCGTAAGGTTTTCTGTGAACCGACGACACTCGCCGGTCGTTAGTACAGTATCGTCATCCTTCCTATTCTCGAAATGGAGTTGAATATGAAGAATTTGCAGCGCTCATGGCTCGTGCTTCTCACACTCTCAGTAGTAGTCGAAATCGGTTTTGCAGAAGAATCCGACATCCCAGAGGACCAGAAGATCCGTCGGAGATGGGTGACTCGCGTCAACTCCGAATTGTCGAAAGTCGTCGAGGAAGAGCGTGATTCTGCGGCGCTGCGGGTTGTGATCGCAGTCGCGGAATCTCGTGATTTCGAACTCGCCAAATCACTCACCAAACAGATTTCCACTCATCGCGATCAGGTTGCTGCACGAATGGCAATTGCAAGCATTCAGTCGAATTACGACCAACTCAAGGAGGCACTTGCGACGGCCAGAGAGGTTGAACCGGGATACGGCAGGCAGGTGATCTACAGTATGATTGCGCTACGTCAAGCGCAGCGCGGAGAAGTCGAAGACGCGATTTCGATACTAAAGGAGATTACGAACGCAACTGTGCGTGATCGGACACTGGGCTGGATAGCAAAGGCGCAGGCAATCGCCGGTAATATCCCCGCGGCGCAGGCAACTGTCGACTCGATGGCCAACGAAGAGCGCAGAGCGGAGATACGAAAACAGATCAAGACAGCTAAAGCGGATCCGGCGCGCGAGATTCCATCGCGGTTTCTTCGTGAACAAATTGGCACGATGTTGGCGTTTTCTGGAACGGAACGGCAGCGTGAAGCGATTCAGGCCATCATCGCCGCCCAACGCAACGACCAAGCAGCACTGAACAGGCACATTGAGGCGGCGCTAAGTGAACAGGGGATTCCATTGGAGCTAGCGACGACCCGCACAATTTTGGCCGTCGCGCTGGCTGAAGCCGGACGGCGTGAGGAGGCAAGAGAGATGATCCTGGCTGCCCGCAAGGCCAACGAGAGCGAATGGCTCGGTGCTTCTGATATTTTTGGCAGCCCGGTGTTGGTGCATCTGTTGATTCGACTGGGCTTCGAGGAGGATCTCAATTCGTTGATGAAATCGCTCGAAACAGAAGACTCGTCTTTTAAGCTCGGATATCATGTGAATTTGCAGGCCGTCGGTGCGACGTACACCTATCTGTCCCGGCTTGACGACGCAGAAAAATACTATCGACGGATCAAAACACCGCTGGAGCGCGTCCATTTTGCCGCCGGAGTTTTGAGGGGACTTCGGGCCGACAAGTCAGCGAGGGGAGAGGACGTGAAGAAGTAACTCAGTAACAAGCATTCACGCCGCTTTTTTCCGCTGCTCGGGGACTTTCAACGTCGGCACTTCAATCAAGTACTCCGGCGAGTTTTGCGGGCTTTTGTCGTCGTTATTCCCGAACCACCGAGCCACGAGATTTGACAACTGGTGCACGCGGCGGATCATGCGGGCGTTTTTTAGAAAGTCGCCGCCGGCAAATGTGACGAAGCGGCGGTTGAGATAACCGCCTTGCAGCGAAGTGACCATCTTCTGCACCGACGTGTTGCGACTGGCGATGTAAAACGCGTCGACCATATGTTGCACCGATTCCTCGTGACGCCGCATTTCCTGCTGATAGGCGTCGAAGGATTCCGGGCAGAGCTTTGTTGCAGAGGGCTGTTCGAGCACGATGTCGGCCACCATCTCGGCCGACTTCATCGCCAAGTGCACGCCGGACGAATAGCAGGGATCGATGAAGTAGGCAGCGTCCCCCACTGCCACCCAACCCGGCCCGGCTAGCTCTTTCGAGGTGCTGCCCATGTTGCCGGTGACGCACACGTCCGAGGTCCGCTGGCGGTCCGCTGTCATGCCGTGGTTGAGCAGTTCGTTTTCGTCGACCATTCGTTCGAGCAACTGCGTCGGTGACAGTCCCGTTTGGCGAAAACGATCGACAGCGAGCACCATACCGACCGAGAAGCGGTCGTCCGGCAGCCGCAACAGCCAGGTCCAGCCGTCGTAGAACATCTGACCGACAAACCAGCCCGTCTGGACGTCGTCGCGCGTCGGTCGCGCCGAATATTGGGCGTAGATTCCCATCCGCTGCGGCTGGGTAATTTCACGCAGCCCGAACTTCGCGGGAATCAACGCCCGCAAGCCGGAAGCATCCAGCACGAGGTTCGCTGTGAGTTGCGAGATTTGCCCGTCGTCGTCGCGGTATTTGACACCGCACACTCGGCCGTTTTCCATCACGACTTCAATCACTTCGCAGCCAAAACGGACGTCGGCGCCGCATGCGGAGGCCCGGTCGCTAAGAATCTGATCGAACAGCGACCTTTCGACCAAATAGGAATACGGATGACCTTTGAACGTCGAGCGACGGTCCGACTTGTCGAAATCGCCGAGAACTTCAACCGACCCGTACAGCCATTTGCCCCCCGGCTTACGGATAAACGCCGCACGAATCTGTTCGTGCACGCCCAGCCGCTCGAAGATGCTGACCGTAGCGGGCAACAGCGATTCCCCGATGTGAAACCTGGGGAAATGATCCTTTTCCAGCACCACCACCTTCCGGCCCGCCTGCGCGAGGATCGTCGCCGCTGTGCTTCCCGCCGGTCCGGCCCCAATGATTACGACATCCTGATCGCTCTGCGTCTCGTCCATGTTTGTCTCAAAACTCGATCTTCGCGCAACTTGTTCTGGTCATCAACGTGCTGGGGGCCGGAGTGTATCGATTTGCACCCTCTGCGGAAACGGCGATTTTCGTAGGTGGGAGCTGTCGCGAGATGCAGCACAAAATGTGAACGTCGGATGAAGATCGGACTTCTGAACTCATTTCGAGATGGACTGTTTTTGAGCGGGTTTCTACGATTCCTAAGCGGTGGGGATACAACGGTTTATCGACTGGAACATTGCGGAGGGAATTCGTCGATGCAACACTGGATTTATATGGTCGCTGCAATTTTGCTTGAAGTGGCGGGCACGACGTCGATGAAGCTCTCGGAGGGCTTCACCAAAGTCATCCCGTCGGCGATGTTGTTTGTGTTCTACGCGGCCTCGTTTGTGGCGCTGACCTTGGCGCTTAAGAAAATTGAGGTGAGCACGGCGTACGCAGTCTGGTCCGGCGTGGGGACCGCGTTGATCTCAACGATCGGCATCATTTACTTCCGCGAATCGATCAGCGCGATGAAGCTGGCCAGCTTGATTCTGATCATCGTTGGTGTGGTCGGCCTGAACTTGGGCGGAGGACACCACTGAGGTCTCACCTGCAGTTTCGCGTCCGCCGTAGCCATCCCGCCGCCGGCTCAGAATGTCACGATGCGAGCTGTAGATCATTCATCGATGACGTACGACGCCTGACCGATGCGAACCGAGTGCGTTAAAGCATCGATCTGTGCCAGCAGCGATTCGTAATTCTGGACGCGTTGTCCGGGATCGCGTTGCAGCATGCTGGTCACTAGTGAAGCGGTCCCGGCCAGGATGTCGGGCCGCACGTCACGGAGTTCGGGCGTTTCGCTGCTGAGTTTCATGGAGAGCGTTTGAGGCAGCGTTTCGCCGTCGAACGGGGGGCGTCCCGTCAGCATATGAAACATCGTCGCGCCCAGCGAATAGATATCGGCGCGATGATCGATCGTTCCGTGGTCCAACTGTTCCGGCGCCATGTAATGCGGGCTGCCGATTGCGGTATTCTCGGCTGTGATGCAGTGCCGTGTCTCCTGCTCGGTCGCCAGAAACGCCAAACCAAAATCGGCGATCTTGACCATCGGCAGTCCCGTCGACGGCAAATGCCCTGCCGGCGGCCGGCTGAGCAACAGGTTGGCCGGTTTAATATCGCGGTGGACAATTCCCAGTTGCTCCGCATGCGCGAGTCCCGACGCAACTTGCTGGGCAAGCCGTAGTGCTGACAATTCGTCGAGCTGATTTCGCCGTGCGATCACGACCTGCAAGTTGGGACCTTCCACGAGCCCCATCACGAAGTACAAACGTCCGGCATGACGGCCAAAGTCATGGGCGGCGACGATATTCGGATGCCGCAAACGGGCGACCATTTTGGCCTCCCGCTCGAATCGGCTGACCATCTTCGGGTCGTCCATTCGCTCGACCAGCACGGTCTTCAGCGCGACGATACGGTCGAGATTCTGCTGGCGGGCGCGGTACACGATACCCATTCCACCCCGGCCGATGAGGTCGAGGATTTCGTACCCCGGCACAGTCTCAGTCGGGCGCAGCAGTGTTTCAATGATGTCGACTTGCACCGGGTCCAGCATCCCGCCCTTCAGAGCGACGGCGAAGGGGGATTCGTCGCGTGTCGCGGCTTCACGCAGCAAGCCGTCTGCAGCTTCGTGACCGAGCAAGTTCAGATTGGCGACGATGTCGATGAATCCCTGGCGGAAGTCTGGGAACGGTCTGGAAGGCATCGGTGGTCGTCACCTTTGAATGTTTGCTGAACGGACCGAGTTGACCCAGCATAGACCTCGACAACGGGCGGTCCCCGACCGTCTGCCCAACATGCGCAAAGTGGACCTTTCTTTTTGATCGAGTGCGTTACTCGCTGCCTTTGAGGGATTTTGGTGGATTTCGAGATGATCGGCGAGTTCGAGTCCCGCACCCGGCAGAATCGGAACCTCGCTTCCCGGTGTGGACCGCCACTTCAGGATCGCGGTCAAAGCACGTTCAACCCTTTCGCTGCAAGATTGGCAACAGGCGTGCGGCAAATGGGCCGAGCGCTTGTGCGTTCTGTCAGCTCTTGACGAGATGTCCCAGTTGTTGCGGCAGTCGCGTCGGATTGTAGGCATCAGCAACATTTGATATGTTGAATCCCGTACTCTCAGTGAAGCGGACGCAACAACGGCTCCCAGGAGCAGCGACATGCTGACAATACTCGGTCATCGACACGCGGCCTGTGAGGGACAGACGCGCAGAGAATTATTGCAGGCGGCTGGCGCCGGACTGTTAGGTGTTTCACTCTCGGATCTGCTCCGGGCTGAAGAGCAACAGCAGAGTTCGCCGCCGGCGCGGGCCAAGTCGGTGATTTTTCTGTTTTTGTTCGGCGGACCGAGCCAGTTGGAGACTTTCGACCTCAAGCCGGACGCTCCCACCAAGATCCGCGGGCCGTTTCGTCCAATCGACTCGCGGACGCCGGGTCTGCGCATCTGCGAACATCTGCCCCGCACGGCGCAAATCACCGACAAATTGTGCGTACTGAAAACGATGACGCACGGTTACAACGATCACAGCGGCGCAGGTCATTACATTCAGACCGGCCATCGCTGGCAGATTCCAATCGGCGGCGGTTTCAGCAGCACGCCGAAGGACTGGCCGTCGATGGGGTCCGTCGTCGAGTACGTCGATCAGACCGGGGCGACTGCGATCGCCCGCGATCTGCCGAGCTACGTCGTGCTGCCGAATTGGCTGGGCGGCTTGCAGGAGAAAGGGCAATATCGCCGGCCGGGAGAATACGCCGGTTGGCTGGGACGCGGCTACGATCCGCTGACGACCAACATTCAAAAAAAGAATGTCGAGGACAACCCGTATTGGCGCGACTGCAGCGACGACGAATTGAAGTACGAGATTCAAGGCTTGGTCAATCCGAGCACATTGACCGTCGACCGGCTCAATAGCCGACAAATGCTGTTGTCACAACTGGACGAACGGCGGCGGACAGCGGACGTTTCCAATGTGCATGAGACTTATGACCGGTTTCAACAGCGTGCGCTCGATCTGGTCTCGTCAGAGAAGACGCGGAGTGCGCTCGACATTCGCCAAGAGCCGGCCAAGCTCCGCGACACATACGGCCGGCATCTGTACGGCCAGTCTTGCCTGATGGCGCGGCGGCTGGTGGAAGCGGGAGCGCGATTCGTTACGGTCCATTACGACTGCGTGAACGGCTACAGCTGGGATTCGCACCGCAGCAGCCAAGACCTTGAGAAACACTTGATCCCCACGTTTGATCAGGCACTCGCCGCCTTGTTGAACGATCTTGAGGAACGCGGCCTGCTCGACGAGACCCTTGTCGTGGCCATGGGCGAGATGGGCCGCACTCCGAACGCGAACGGCAAATGGGGCCGCGGGCACTGGAGCACGCTCTTCCCGGCAGTCTTGGCCGGCGCCGGCATTCGCGGCGGCAAGATCTACGGCGAAACCGACCGCGACGCCGCTTACCCGATTGAAAGGCCGACCAGCCCCGAGGATCTGGCCAAGACGGTCTATTACGCGCTGGGTGTCGACCCGGAACTGCGCGTTAAGGACGCGCAAGGGCGCCCGACGCATATTGTCGATGGCGGCGAGCCTGTACACGAGTTGTTCGGCTGAGGGGCACGCGACTTGGGCACGCTGAAGAATTGCCTCTTTATTTCAGGTCTTCTATTGCGTGCAATTTGTGACGGGTCGTTATGTACAACACCCCGTTTGCAAAAACCGGTGAAGCCTCTATCGACTGACTGAACTGGTGCACGGCAAGCAACTTTTTCTGCTTGCTGAGTCTGAAGACTTGCACATTGCCGTCCTCATCCGCCACATACACTTTGCCGTCGACAATCAGAGGCGAAGCCCAAATGCCGGCCGAGCAATCGTGCGTCCAATACTTCTTGCCTGTCTGCGCATCGAGGCAGTGGACCAGTCCCATAGAATCGGGTGCGATCACGAGAGAGTCGTGGATCGCGACCTCGGACATCGTACGGTGCATCCGGTCTTCAAATGCGTCGCTGCGTTTGACAAACTCCCAGACCAGCCCGGAATTGGGATTGGGGCGTCCCGCGCTGGCGCCATCGGCCAACTCGGCACTAATGTCGCCGTGCTTTGTCGGATCGATGCAGCAAATCCGGCCCGGTCCGTCGCCATATTCCCAACTCCGGCCGCCGGCGGAATAGACCTTTCCATTGTAAAAGACCGGTGTGCCCACGAAATAATCGCGTGGCCCCTGGTAGGTGATTCCTCGCGGCGCGGTTTTGAAGTTCATATCAAACTTCCACAGCAATTCACCGGTCAGGCAATCGAATGCACGCAGCCAGCCGTCACCCTGTCCCATGACGACCTGTCCGCGACCATCCAAAGTGTAGACGAGTGGGCTGCCGAATTGGACGTCGAGGATGTTCTCGCCCGGCGAATTGTCTTTCCAGACGATTTTGCCGGTGTGCTTCTCAAAGCAAACAAGACTCGGTGCGTCCGGCGCGGGGACTTTGCCGTGATATTGCGAGTTGGTCGTGTTGACGTAGATGAAATCGCCGTATGAGGCAATCGAACTATGGCTGGCGTTGCAGCCAATCGCGACGCCGCGGGGGACGACGCCCAACTCTTGTCTCATGTCCACTTTCCAAACCACGCGGGGCTGCCCCGCTCCCTTGTGCAGCGGCACGATGTCCAGGCAGATTGTCTCGCAACGGTTGTTGCAGAACCAAAGCCGATCGCCCTCCACCAGCGGCGACGAGGCAAGGCTTGTGCGGGGCCAATCGTATCGGCGGCCCTCCGCCAACCGGGGCGATACATATTGATAGAGGAATTGCCCGTCCCGCTCCCGGAAGCACATCAGCACGCTGGCATCGTCCTTGAGGTTCGGATCGCGCGGATTGTCATTGTTGGTTCCGACCCAGACGAGTCCGTTGGCAACTACGGGATCACCGCAACTGACACTTCCGAGGCTCGCCGACCACCGAAATTTACTGATTCGTGTTTCGGGTAGCGCATTTACGTCCGAATCTTGCTGCGCCGGTTGGTCAGCTCCCTTCGAAAACGCGGAGGACAGTCCGACCGACAAGAAAATGCAAATTCCGAGTAACGAGAGAGCGCGACCAATGAACATGATTTGCTGTTTCTCCGCAATTCCAACAAAATTGTGTCGCGATACAGAATCACGCACTCGGTCTGCGACACCTAGCTATTGCATTCTCTGCCGTTGAGTGATTGAAGGCAAGCTGGAACTTGGGAACGACCGTCACTCCGACTTACCAGGCAATCTCGGCCGGGAAGAATTCGTCGACCAGTTCGCGATAGAACGGCGTCAGTTGCTGCACGTTCGGCGGCTCGGCGCTTTTGGTGTACAGATCGTAGGGATTGAACACCCGCACCCAACGAAAATACTCCCGGTCCTGGTCGTCCATCAAATGGTCATACGCCCGGTTGCGGTGGCCGGGGTAGAACGAGTGGTAGCGGAGTATGTATTGCGCTTCGAGCGGCAGATAGTCGCGGGTGACGTGGTAGATGTACTCGTCGTGGCCCCAAGAGAGCAGCACGTTGTCCAGCCCGCAACCAGGGTCGTAGATGCCCGATTCGGTCTGATATGCGGGGACCCGGCTGTCCGGATTGTCGGCGAAGAATTCAGGATAGACGATCTTTTCAGAGAATCGGCAGCCAACGGGGAAGGTGTCGCCCACGACCGCCCATTGCGGTTCGCCCCACAGGCAGAGCACCTTGCCCAAATCGTGAATCAGGCCGGCTAGAATCATCCAGCGGGGATGACCGTCGCCGCGGATTGCCTCGGCGGTCTGCATGGCGTGCGCGATTTGCGGCAGGTCGGTATCGGGATCGCTGTCGTCGACGAGCGTATTCAGGAATTCCAGCGCCTCCCAGATCCCCATCCGCCGGCGATTGAGCGATAGATATTCGTCCCGCTTTTGGCACACGAAGTCCACAGTTTGATTGCGGTGGTTCAGTCGGTAAAACTCGCGGACCGAGTCGCGGGCGGGCGCCTCGTAGTTGCGGAACTTGTGGTGCTTCTTGGCGGGATCGGTGAACGGCGAATCGGAATCGCCCGGCTGTGGATACCTGCGCAAGAGATCCTCTTCCCAGTCATGGAGGTTTTCGAGCGGGCGACTCTCATCAGCAGGCAACGGTGAAACCATCGGTCGGCACTCCATGATCAGAGGCTGCGGCTATCCAGTCCGATTCCAATCCAGGCGACACTTCAGCGGCAAAATCCAAGTCGACGAGGCTGACGCACGTCGTTGCGGAGCGCAACCTTACTAGAATCGGCGCACCGAACTCAAATGGTCAACTGTTGTTCGGCTGTTCTCGTTTTCTAACAAAGTCGATGAGCTGCTGTGCACTGTCGGCCAGTCCTTGGGACGTACGGTCGTTCTTCAATCCCTCGATGGCTGTGTTGAGAAATATCCGGCGGGCCGCTTTGCGTTCTTCAGTTGACCACGACTTTCCCATCCGCAGCGTCGCACTCTTGTCACCTTCGGAAACGACAATCAACATCCCGTAATCATTCTGCGGTGTGGAGCGCAGACTGTCGTCGTAGAGAGAGTTTGCAAATTGATCAAAAGTCACGTTCGGCGGCAGTTCGGTCTCCGCCATGGACTTGATCGTTACGACCATCAGCGGATATCGTCCGGCGAAGTCCAGGTAAAGCTCACGGCAAAGTTCTTCGACCTGTAAGGCGTCGTCGAGCGTGAGCAGGTCGCCGCGGTCGGCCACGAAGTGGCCCGAATTGGGTGCGTACGCCCACTTGCCGGTAGCAAGTTCGTCAGTGACCGCACTCCACAAGCTGCCGAAGTCATCGGTCCAGAGCAACGGCTGCATTTCGTTTCGCATCCATGCATTCGAATTGCCGCGGATCTGTGGATCGTTCAGAAACTTGGAGTTGTCAGTGACGACGACCCACCGCGCCTGATCGGTGTACCAATACGGATTGCCGGAGGAAATAATTCGAACGGATTTCAAACCAGCGTCTTCGGTCAAACCACGCACAACAGCCGCCAGATCGAGAAACCGGTTGGAGACGTGAAACGCGATGACGCCCCCCGGCTTCATGTGGGAGCGATAAACAGCTAATGCTTCCCGTGTGAGCAAGTGCATGGGGACCGAGTCGCTGTTAAAGGCATCGACGATCAGCACATCAAATCCTTGTGTCTGCTCGGCGGATTCACGTTCCAGCATGATCCGAGCGTCCCCGATGACCACCTCTGTTTCCGCCTCGCTGTCGCTGAGAAAGCTGAAATACTCTCGGGCCAAGCGTTCGACTTCGGGATCGATTTCGTAAAACCGGAAGCGGTCTCCCGGTTGGCCGTAGGTGCTAAGCGTGCCCGCACCCAACCCGATCACACCGACGCGCAGCGGACGGGGCGTTTCCAATAATGCGCGATACCGTCGCAATGTCAGGCCCGCGCCGCTGTCCCAGCCATAATACTTGGTCGGAACGTGCTGTTTCTTCTCTGAGAGCATTTGAGCACCGTGCGCCGTATTGCCGTGAGTCATCTTGCGAATCGATTCGTCACCCAGCTTGCTCTCACGGATTCGAATCACACCGAAAAACGTCCGCGACGTCTCCAGCGAGCGGGACAGATTATCCAAGCGATCCCAAATCAGGCCGCCGGTCACTCCCACGAACACCAGCAGACCCGCCCCCCAGGCAATGGTCGCAAACCTGCCGCGAAACGGTTTCGATTGACTGCGGTAGACGCAAATCATCGCCAGCAGGCCCGTGCAAGCGGCGCCGAGAGGGTATTCCCAATAGTCGTTGAAGGCCAGCGGTGCCAGGATTGCGACGCAGGTGCCCCCAATGGCCCCACCCGCAGAAACCGCCAAATAAAACCGCGTCAAATAGCGGGGAACTGGTTTGATCCGGACCAGCTCGCCGTGGCAGATCATCGTTCCGGCGAACAAGGCAACTGAATAGACGCCGATGAAGAACGTCAGGGAAAATGCTCCGCCCGAGACAACCACATACGTCACCATCGAAGACGCCACGGCAAACAAGGGCAGAAACAGCTCGCGGCGGTACCATTGTTCGCGATCGAAACAAATCACAAACGACAGCAGATAGATTGCCAGCGGCAGCACCCACAGCAGCGGCACCACCGCCAGATCGGTACAGACCTGGTTTGTCGTCGCCAGCAGCAACACCGATCCCGTTGCGGAGAGCGCTAGCCACAGCAGCGCGTCTTTTCGACTCGGGACCGCGTCCGTTTCCGCCGGTGCTTGGGCAGACTTCTTTCTTGCGGATTGCCGCGCGTCAAGTCGTCCGAAGCGGATTGCACAGACTGCACAACTCAGAACGAAAACAACGTATCCGGTCGACCAGAGATGGCCTTGATAGACGAGGGGAAGCGCCGGAGCCAGAAGGAACGGATAGGAGATCAGCGCCAAAAACGAGCCAAAATTGGATAAGGCATAAAGCCGATACGGGTGTCTGCGCGGGAACACTTTGCTGAACCAACTCATCAGTAGCGGGCTCGTCGATGAGAGAATCCCGAACGGGAGCCCGACGTGGGCAGCCAACAGCCACAGAATGCTCCCGATAGGGGAGTCGCCGCTTTGCGGCTTCCACGCCGCATCAGGAGCGACGACCAAGAACGGCAGGGAGATCGCCAGCATCAGCAAATGGACCGTAACTTGGCGACGCGGAGTCAATCGGGCGACAAGCCCGTGCGCGTAAGCATATCCCACGAGCAACGTGATTTGAAAAAACACCATGCACGTCGCCCACACACCCGGCCCACCCCCGTACCAGGGTAGGATATGCCGCGCGATCAGCAACTGAACCAAAAACAGCAAAAACGCGCTGAGGAAAATCGTCAGCGAATAAAACAACATTTGAGTATCGATGTCTTCCCGTAGATTGTTTTGTTCTCAATACCGTCGGATCGGTAATCTCGGTCATCCTGACTTACGCAGGCACAGCGACCTTTTGTTTGGACCGAGCAGAATCTCTGCCGACTCGACGAGAAGGCTGAACGAAGGTCGCCATCGCAACTGAACCGGCCGACAACCTCATCTCACAACAACTCGCGTACATTCTCCGGCGGACGACCGATCACGGCGCGGCGGCCTTTCACAATGATCGGCCGCTCGATCAACTTCGGGTGCTCGACCATCAATTCGATCGCTTCCCCGCGGGATAATGAACGGTCTTTAAGTCCGAGTTCCCGATACACGGCTTCACCCCGCCTCATGACGTCTTGGGGCTCGCATTTGAGCAGCTTGAGAATCTTGTCCAGTTCTTCAACAGTCGGCGGGGTCTGCAAGTACTCAACGATTTCCGGTTCGATTCCAGCCTCTTGAATCAACGCCAACGCCTGTCTGCTCTTAGAACAACGCGGATTGTGATAGATCTTCATGAAATTCTGCAGGAGTGCGTGAGATCTCAGAGTCGAAAAGTACCAATCATTCGAGACGGCGTTTCATCTCGAAACCGGATCACTGAGTATAGCGACGCGGGATATCCCCAACAATTCAGGGCTGGCGGGACCGGCCAAGAGGTGATTCCAACAGAGCGTCCGATCCCCCGACATCTGACGGCAGATCGCACACGATTGAGATGTGCCGTCTCTTAAACCGACCGGATTAAACCGGTGTTGCATCGCCCGCCCGGTTTCCATAGAACCCTGCTCGATATCTCAGCCAAGGTCTGTCTGCGAACAGCGAACGACATTGACCCTAGTGGTTTGTCACGGTTTAGTTTTGGCGTTGTGTGCCACTGGCATTGCCAGTGCAAGTTTCAGTGCCGCAGATATTTGTGAAGCACTGGCGGACCCAGTGGCACCCCTGCTGTTGAGTTTGAAAAAGCACGAGTCAGGAATTGACGGTACCGCGAACTTCGATGCGGAATTTCATGGCAGAGCGATTTTGCGGCACCAAGTTGCAGTTCATTCTGGTATCAGGTCGCGGATTCATGATGCGGCGAACGCATATCGTCGGTTTGCTGTTCTTGGTCGGTTGTGTTTGCATCGCGGGCGGCTGTGCACGGCGGCCGAAACCGCCGGCCATTGAACCCCGGCTCCCGGCTGGCGAATACCACGTCGAACCGACTCCTGATTCGGCCGCGCAAGCTGACGATCATGCCGACTTCGATACGCTGAGTAACACCGCGACACAATTGCCTGTCGAGCAGGACGCGGAAAGCCTGGACTTCGCGGCAAATGTGCAACCCGCCACGGCGGGTGAACTCGTCGGGGGAACGCAAGTCATCGACACCGACGCGAATCAGCCGCTCTCATCACCGGAGCAGCAGAACAAGTTGCCGCAGCGGCTCAAACGTTTGTTCCGCTGGAATAAGGACGCGGAGCAACCCGTCGCCGACGTCACGGAACCAGAAGCGGAGATTGACCCGGCACAGCAAAGCGAAGTGGTGGATGACCCCGAAGAACCGGAGGCCGACGGTCGAACGGGACGCTCGCGCGGACAGAAGCTGCTGTCGATGCTGCTCTTGAATTGGGGTTCGGAGGAAGATGCCCCCGTTGCGGAAAAGGATGGAGAGTCGGAAACATCCGATGCAGAGAATCCGACCGACGCCGAGAGCGGGCTTGACGAGGCTCTCGCCGAATTGGACGCGGAACAGACCTCGGCAGAGTCTGAGGCGACGGACGAGACGGCGCCCGCGCTCGCAGCCTCCGAGCAGCGAGAGCCGATGCCGGATGTTGAACAGTCAGTGCCGCTGCTCATGCCGCAGCCGTTCGCGCCGACTGATCGCGGGCCGGCTTCCGATCAGCCGAGGGACAATGCACGGGCGACAAAGCCGATCGGTGTTTCCAATCGTTCGCTCGGCATGAGCGTCGCGTCAAAGGTAGCTCAAAGCCGGGACACGGCAGACTCCGACACTGACCAGATTTCCGGTCAAACCCCAACCGCTGAGACACGACACGCGACAGAAGATTCCGCAATTGATCGCCGACGTGCCGCACGGCACGCGGCGATGCAACGCGCGATTCTTCCCGAACCCTCGATACCGGCGGTCGAGAACAAACCTCCCGAACAAGAGGATGATGCGCCGCCGGAGAGGTCCGCACCGGTCGTACATATCCCCAATCGATTGCCCGCACCGGAATTAAATTCGCGATCAGATTCGTGGCGATTCCCACTCAGCAATTCCGTGCTCACACTGTCGGCGGTCGTGATCGGTGGATTGATGCTGCTTGGTTGGGGAATCTGGCGGCGGATTCTCTACCGGTCCGAGCTGTCGTAGTCGGCGCTACGGGGACGGCAGGGATAACCCCTGCACCTGGCTCATCGCGGCATGCGCTTCTCGCAGCAATTGCTCGGTCTGGTCCCAATCGATGCAAGCATCAGTGATCGACACACCGTATTGCAGTGCCTGCGGATCATCACCCACCTTTTGATTGCCGGCGTGCAGATTGCTCTCCAGCATCATGCCGATAATGTGCGTGTTGCCGTCGATCCGCTGTTGCAACACGTCCCGAAATGCTGGGATTTGCTGCTGGTGCTCTTTGTTGGAGTTGGCGTGACTGCAGTCGACGACAATATTCGCCTCCAATCCGGCGTCTTGCAGCGCTTGGGCGGCGCGATGAACATGTTCCGATTCAAAGTTGGGTCCGGAACGGCCGCCGCGGAGGATTAAGTGTGCCAGCGGATTGCCCGTCGTATGCACAATGCAGGTTTGCCCTCTGGAGTCGATCCCCAAGAAACTGTGAGGGGACCGTGCGGATTGCATTGCCTGAATTGCGATCGAGGGACTGCCGTCGGTTGCGTTTTTGTAGCCGACCGGCATCGACAGGCCGCTCGCCATTTGGCGGTGCGTTTGCGATTCGGTCGTCCGTGCGCCGATCGATGCCCACGAAACCAAGTCCGCCGTGTACTGCGGAGTAATTGGATCGAGCATCTCTGTTGCGGTCGGCAATCCCATCTCTGTGATCTTTGACAACAACGTCCGAGCCCGCCGCAATCCTTGATCGATTTCGAATGTGCCGTCGAGATTTGGATCGTTGATCAAACCCTTCCAGCCCACCGTGGTACGCGGCTTCTCGAAATAGACCCGCATCAGGATCAACAGCGTCTCCTCCAACTCGCTCTTCGCTTTGGCTAGTCGTTCGGCATACTCAAGTGCCGCCTTCTCGTCGTGGATCGAGCAGGGACCGACGATTAGCATCAATCGCCGATCGTTGCCGGTCAGAATATCGGCGATGGCTTGGCGACTGGACAGAACGCAGTTCACCGACTCGTCGCTGGCAGGGATCTGCCGTTTCATTTCGTCCGGCGAGACGAGAGGAACCGTCTCTCGAACGTGGATATCTTGTGTAGCGGGCATGAACTCAACTTATGGGAAAACGTCAGCAATCGCGGAAACCGCGCGAAAACAAAAGCGGGATAAATGGATGTACAGTTCTTAATTGTAAGAGTCGATCGGCACTGTTGTCCAGGGTCGATATCGAACTTCGTTCAGCACATCGGCCTTGAAAACAAGCTCCCAGTCAGCGCGGTTGCGGCTCTGAAGCCGATCCCGACCGCCCCACAGGTTTTGCCTCATCAAAAACTTCGATCGCTGTTGTCAAAACATGGGCGAGGGCGACATACTCACCAAACTGAAATTTCGCCGATTGTATTGAACGACGACGACAGGCTCCCGCGTGACCACTCTGAATGCTTCGAATCCCACCGAACCGATACAGGAATTTCCGCAGCCGGTCGAACTTCCCGAAACTGTCGACCGGGCACGGGCCAATCGGACCTCGCGCCTGGTTCGTGTCTCCACGACGGGGGTCATCGTCAGACTGACGGTGATCGCGATGGAACTCGCCGGCTTCGCGGTCTTCGGTTATTCGGTGTTGTTGGTCGACGCCATCGCGTCGATTGCTGACATCGTGGCCAGTTTGGCGATCATCATGGCGATCAAATTGGCGGAACGCCCTCCCGATGAGGATCACCCGTTTGGGCACGGCCGCTATGAACCGCTGGCCGGCATGCAGTTGGGAATGCTCATCTGCTTGCTGGGAGGCGGTTTGATGGTGCAGCAATTCTTGGCGGCCATCACGCGAGCCGAACCAGGCGAAGTCTCAATGTGGGTGGCAGTCATCCCCTTGGCGGCCGCCGCAGTTTTCGAGTTGACCTGCCGTATGATTGTACGGATCGGCCGTCGCGAGAACAGCACCGCGCTCGTCGCTGAGGCGTACCACTACCGCATTGACGGCATCACGAGCTTGCTGGCGGCCGCCGGGCTGTTTTGCGCTTCGTTGTTTCCGGCGTTCAGCGGCTACATCGACCATCTCAGCGCGATGTTGCTGGCGGGAATTATGCTGGCCCTTGGCGCCGTTGCCGTATGGGAAAACGTTCATCAACTGCTGGATCGCGCGCCGGATTCGAAGTGGTTCGACCGCGTCAAAGGCTCCGCAGAGAAGGTGCCGGGCGTACTCGGCGTGGAAAAGGTCCGTCTGCAATGTCCCGGTCCCGATGCGCACGTGGACATCGATATCGAAGTCGACCCGGAACAAACTGTCGACGAAGCGCATCGCATCACCCAGCACGTCCGCGTGCAGATACAAACTGACTGGCCCGCCGTGCGCGAAGTCGTGGTTCATGTTGAACCGTATTACGACGGCGACCACTGATCAGCCGCGCGTGTTGGTTGCCCAGACCTGCTGACCGGATGCAAACGTCCGACTCCACGTCGCACCGGACTGCGGTGCTCACTGCTGATCTTTAGCAGCCGAACCAGAGTCCAACACGCACTCCGGTAACTGTCTGAGATCATTCACGACGATATCGGGAACGACCCCCGCGACCCGTGCATCACCGGTGCGGAGCCGCAGACTGCGTGCGTCACCGGCAAACAGCGCCGTCCGAAATCCAACGGCCGCAGCAGCGGCCACGTCGTTGAGCAGATCGTTGCCGACAAAGAGCGATTCGGCGGGCGATATTTCGCGGCGTTCGAGTTCCTCTGCGACGTGCCGATATAAGTCGGTGCCCGGTTTGGCGCGGCGGTGGATGTAGGAATACTGCAGCAACGACGAATCGAAGCCCAACTCCTCTAAGTCGCGATCCAACAGCGCGGGAAACAGCTCCGGCGTAAAGAATTGCGCGTTGCTCACTAGACCAAGTGCAACGCCGCCGCGACGCAGAGCCTCAAGCGTCTCGTGCGCGCCCGGCATCGGCCAAACCGGGTTTTGGCGAACCTCATATTCAACGGCGAGTTTCAATAGCTGCTCTTGTGAAATCGAGTCCGCCGTTACCACTTCGCGCTGCTGCAATTGATTCAGGACGATTTGCCAGACTTCAGGAATATGCACTTCAGGATATTCGACTCCGGAACTGCGCATCTCAGCGTGCAGCTGCGAGATGGCCTCAGTGAGCAGTTCGCGGCCGACGCCGGGAGCCCTGCGGTGATCGATCTCGGCGGCGGATAACGCATCAAAAAAACTGTGATCGTAGTCTTGATCGTCGTCGCCGATCGCTGATGTGCCGATATCGCCGCAACCGCTGATAACCAGTGTTCCATAGATGTCAAACAGAACGACTCGGATCCCCGGCAGCGGGACCAGCCGCGCTGGCTCATCCGTGCTGAGCGGTTGAAGCGGTCGAGAGTTTTGGCGAATGACGTCGCGGATCATCTGGCTCATGATCAGTGATTTGTATCAGAATCGATCTCGCGTGTCGCATCGGAATCTCGCTGCGGCGCTACGAGCGGATCAGACGAAAACGGCGCAGATCGAGGAAACTTTCCAATAGCCGATTTTCTCGATCGGGCGGACCGGTCACTACTCCCCGAGCGCTGGACAGTACCCGTTGATATAAGTCCTGCAAGCGTTTGCCGCTGGCGGTCGCGGAGTACTGACGCTCGACCACGGCCGCGTTTTGCTGAATCAGTTCAGCGGCATCCTCTCCGTCCTCGTCGAGGGAGTTCGCCAGTATGGGGTTCAACTCCAGTATTTTCCGCCGAGCGGACTTGTCGGCGGCGACGCGGCGGATGACGCGTGTCTGCAGCGGTTCATTCAGGTCGCCAAAATCGAGACAATCGCCGTTCAACTTTTCCCGAAACGCCGCGTCAAAACTCTGCGGATCTAGGGGTGGTCGCGCGTATGACCGCAAGATTTCTTGATACGCTTTAGCCAGGGCCGCGCGAAAGTCTTGCTCGCCCACCCAATCAAGCGGCACATCCAAGCGGGAATAGAGCCGATCCAGTCGGAGGCCCTCCTCCTGAAAATCGGCGGTAATTTCCGGAAGATCACGTCCCGCCAGTGCGCGGCCCGCTAGCCACGCCTCGAGAAACACCATGCCAAATCCCTCGGCCACGCTGGTCGTCAGGATCTGATCGGCCGCTGCTAGATTCTCGGTGAACTGCAACTTGCCCTCTCCGCCGGTGTCGAAGCGGCAGGGCAGCTGCAACTCCTGCGCAAGATTTTCCCACGCGTCATAATAGGGGCGTTCGGCGGGATTCAACGGGGCCAACGTGACGGCCAACTGAGTGCCCTCCGGGACCAATGCCGCCCACAGCAGCAGCTCACCAAGATTCTTTCGCCGGATGCCGCGGACAGGATATAGCAGATAGCGTTGGTCGACGCGAATTCCACAGGTACGGGCCAATTTTTCGCGTGCCGCATTGCGATCAGGCAACGGGCCAAGTGCCGGGACGGGATTCGGCAGCCAGTGCAGCCGTTGTGTGTCAACGCCCGTGGACTTCAAAACGGTTTCATCGCGGCGGCTGAGAACGGCATAGTGAATGTGAGTCGCCTGCGGAAACTGCACCTCGAGGATTTGATCCTCGCCCACCGATTCAGCCAATAACCGATAGTTGCGAGGACGAAAATCCTCCGCGAAGTCGTGCACCTGATACAGCAGCGCAAAACCGTCTTCGGCCATCTGCATCAAGGCGCCTGGCACAGACGCATTCTTGCCCAAGTTATGGTTGTGCGCATGTATCAGCGACTGTTCCGGAATGAAACCGACGTGGGCAAGGGCGGCACTGAGCTTTGCCGCAAGCTGCACCGGTTGTGCAACCGGGCGGTCGTCGTAGTCTAGCTCCGGAATCGCGTGCAGTGAGAGGTCAATGCTGTGCAACTTGTCGCCGAGGTCATCCGGCCAGCCGTCGGCGCGCCCGCCGTAGAGAATTGCGACCCGGACATCGCGGGAACCGCCTGAGACGGCGTTCAGGGCGGCCAGTTGATTTTCAACGACTCGACTCACCCCGCCGCGATTCAAGTGGTAATGCACAATGGCCACATTCATCACGGACCGGCTGCCTGTAATTCCGGATGGAATTTCTGCATGTAGGCGTCGATCTCGATGATCGGCGGGCGTTCGATTTCCTCAATGAAATACTCGACCTGTTCGAACTCCCCGTTCTGCACGTTGAATTGCCGCATGATTTTGGGCAGTTCTTCCTGAAAATTAGCCCGCTGGGCGCGCGTCAGCCGGTTGAACATCGTACGCAGGATTCCGAATGACATCCGGCCCAGCGCAATCGTTTCTTGATTGCGGTGGTGGCGCGTATCGAGGTCGGTCTGCGCGAATGCGCTCATGCCGAGCTTTTCGTAGATATCGATCAGCATGGCCGTTTCGACGCCGTAGCCCACAGGAAACGGGATTTGCTCGAGAATCGAGCGCCGCCCCGCGTACTCTCCGGAGAGCGGCTGCAGAATCGACGTCAACTCTGGATAAAACAAGCTGAACATCGGGCGCGTGAGAATCTCCGTGACGCGCCCCCCGCCGGTTGGGCGGAGCCCACCCGAGAATGCGAGCGGACGGTCGTAGAACGCCTTCACATAGTGAATCTCAGGATCCTTAATCAGCGGCCCGATCAAACCGTACACAAACCGGGGATGAATGTTGTTGATGTCGGAATCGACGTAGACGATGATGTCGCCCTTGAGCAAGTAAAGCGCCTTCCACAAATTCTCGCCTTTGCCGCGATGATTGCCGCACTCGGTCAGTTGCTCCTCGGCGAGGTAGGTGTCCGCGCCGAAACTCGCGGCGATCTCCAGCGTTCGGTCGCTGCTGCCCGAATCGATGACGGCAATCTCATCCAATAACGGATACCGGTCGCGAAGCTCCGATTTGAGGATCACGATCTCTTTGCCGATCGTCTTTTCCTCGTTGTATGTCGGCAAGCAGAGCGAGATCGTCAATCCTTGCCGCTGTTTTTCTTCGACCAGCCATTTGATGTCCCAAAAGTTGGAGTGGTGGAAGGTCCTCTCGGCCAGCCAGGCCTCATTGTTCATCACAGGCTCCTCGGTCGATTTCCAACAACACGCCGATAATCTGCGCAACGCCCTTGAGAATCGGATCAATCATCACAAAATCGGGACGACGAATGTGCGTTTCCCCGGTGGTGATGCCCAACGTCACTGCCGGAATTCCGTGCGCGACAAACTCGGAGAGCTCCGACGGCCGATGTGACTGGTCCGGCTGCAAACGGAGTTGCGACATCACATTCACGACGCACTTCACCAGCGGGTGCGCGAACGGAATACCTCCCGGCTCGCGCCGGAAAAAGCAATCGAGTTTGAGGTCGATCGCGTTACGCGCGGAGGATTCGGTCACGATGTCTTCAATCTCACCGATGATGCGGTCGATCATCTCGTTGGAGTCGCTGACAACTTCCAATCCCAATTCGCCGTGGTTTGGCTCAATGTTATAGAGGGCGCCGGCCTTGATTTGGCCTAACCGGATTTTGGTGAACGGACGCGTTGGGATCGAGATTTTGAGGATGCGGTTAATGATTTGGTTGAGCACAATCAACGCGCTGTCGGCGCCGTAACCCCGCTCGTGTTCGGGACGCACATCGCATACGATGTCCGCACGGACGGTGCCGATGGAGAAGGTATTCAGCCGGCCCAACTCGATCCCTTCCAGCACCAAGCCGAAGTCGATCTTTCGTTGGGCATGGTCCAGGAAAAACCGCAGGCCTTCGTGGTCGCCGCGCTGCAGCGATCCGACCGAGCCGATCAACTGCAGATTCGAATCGAGCTGGATCCCCAGTTCATCCAAACAGCGGGGGAGCATCGACATGACGGCAACGCCTAGGGAGTTGTCGCTCACCCCTGCGCCGACGAGCCGGTCGGCCTGCACGAACACGTTGTGGTCGGCCTCTTTGGGAATCAACGTGTCCAGATGTGCGACCAGCATCACGGTCCGCCGTCCAGTTTTTCCAGGCAAAAAACCGACCGCGTTCCCCTTCTCGTCCGCCCCCGCTTCCGGCAGGCCGGTCGCAACAAAACGGTCGAGAATATACCGGACGCGCGCCGCCTCCTCGCCGGTCGGAGCGGGGATTTGCGCCAACATTGCCAAATTGGCAAGTACCTCCTCGCGCAACGGCAGCAGCGCGTCGGGTAGGTCGGCGATGTGTTCAACAACCGGGTGTATCGCGTCGCTCGTTTCGTTATCGGGCAATACCGCGGATCTCTCTTTCATCGGTCCTCTCCTGTGAAAGAGATCCGATCAGGCTCTCTGTCAGGGTTTTTTCAGGTCCGCTGAAAAACCCGGAACAGGACCGAGACCGTGACATGATGTGATTTTGCGACATTGGGCTCCATTATAACGAGCCGCCTGTTCGTCGCCAAACGACTCCGTGCTGCAGTCGACAGGGCGACCTCTGCAAAGTCAAGAAACCCAATCAAATAGTGCGATTTACGAAGTTCGTCTTGTGCGGGAGCACACGGTTGTTCCGCTGCTACGCGTCCCTCAGCCCAACTCTAATGGTCTTCCCGCATAGGGACATTCCGGAAGGAATTCTGCTCGCATTTGATCCGGCCTGCTGTGTAATATATGGGGGGATTTCTTGACCGTCAGGCTGCGTGATGCCTTCGCAACTTCTTACAAACTCGTTCCTGGAACTGCTCGAAAAGAGCGAATTGTTGCCTCCTGAACAATTTGAGGCGGCGGTGAGGAAATTCCGTCTTCAGGAAATGCCCTCCGGTTACGAGGCGGCCAAGACCTTGGTGCTCCAGGGCGTGCTTTCGCGGTTTCAAGCCGATCGATTGATGCAGGGCCGGTACCGCGGCTTCTTTGTGGGCAACTACAAGGTGTTGGAGATCCTCGGTGTGGGCGGCATGGGCTGGGTTTATACGGCCGAGGACCTCGAGACCGGCCGTGTGGTGGCTCTTAAGATCCTTTCAGAACATCATCAGCACATTGCCGATATGCAGGCTCGGATGAAGCTGGAAGTCCGGGCCGGAAGCCGACTCGACCATCCCCACATTGTGCATGCCTACAAAGCCGAACATACCGGCGATGTCGATTTCTTGGTCACAGAGTATGTCGAAGGCATCAGCCTCCAAGAACTGGCGGAGTTGAGAGGCCCCATCGATTATCAGCAGGCATGCGATTTTGTCTGCCAAACCGCCGCCGGCTTGCAACACTCCCATGATCGAGGCTTGGTGCATCGCGACATCAAACCGGCCAACCTGCTGGTCGACAAATCGGGATGTCTGAAGATTCTGGACTTCGGACTGGCCCTGATCCGGGACGACGAGGATGAGTTCTCGCTGGCGATGATTTTCGGCCACGACTGTCTGGGCACCGACGATTTCATCCCGCCCGAACAGGCCCGAGAGAGTTTTTCGGTCGATCCCCGGGCCGACATCTATAGCTTGGGCTGCACGCTGTATTATCTGCTCAGCGGCAAGGTCCCCTTCCCATTGCAAACGACGCCGGACAAGATTCGCGCTCATCTGACGAAGACGCCGCGGCCGATTCAGGAACTGGTACCCTCGCTCCCGCGCCAGGTGGCGGCCGCGATCGAAAAGATGATGGCCAAGAATCCCGACGACCGATTTCAGTCCGCCTCTGAAGTGCAGGCGGCTCTGGAACCGTTTGCGAAGCGCAATCTCGTCCCGTTCGACTTCGCCGAAGTGTTGGTCAGTCGCTGCAAAGACGCACAACGCCGCGTCACGGCCTACAAGGCGCGTCGCCAGCTTGATGCGGAAGCGAGTTCTGCCAGTTCCGCGGCACGCCGGCGGATGCTTGACTCCTCCAGCAAACAGCTTCAAGCAGCAGTGGACACCGGCGTGCCGGGTGAGACCCGCCCGCGACGCTCCTCGATCTCTCTAGCCGACCCCCTCGAATCCATGGGCGATGACGAAAAACCGGCCCTGGAAACGAGCACGATCAGTACCTCACAGCGTTCGCCGGCAGCGTCGCGCCCGGCGCAACTGGTGTCACTGGACGGCGGCCCTACGATTCACCTGACGCGCACCCAAATGATCGTCGGCCGCAATCGAGACTGTGACATCCCCATTTCCGGCACCGGCATCTCGGGGCATCATTGCGAGTTTCGCTTCGACGGCGAGGCGTGGGTCGTGACCGATCTGGGCAGCAAGAACGGCATTCAGATCAACGGACACGAAACCACTTCGCAGGCACTCAAGCCTCACGATCAGTTCACGATCGGCCAGCTGCACCGCTTCCGCTTTGAGTACGTCCGCGTCCCCCGGCCGAAACGTCAGATCTCCTGGTTCGCCATCGCCGCCAGCCTCATCGCGGGTGGCGCGGCAGCCGCGATCTGGTATTGGCTCGTGGCGTAGCAGATCAGGGGTCTCTCTCCGCTGAACGCCAGAGTTTTGCGTTCATCGTCGGGCTGATTTGACACGTTCTTGAGAATGGCGACGCCTGTCACACCCACCACGATCTTTATTGTTGGAGTGGGTCACAAACGTCATTCCCGATCAGCCGCTTCACAGTTGATTAGCAACTGACTCACCACGCCGGACAGGTAGCGATGTTCTTCTTTGTAGCTGACGGCGTTCATTCGCAGCCGCACGTAGAATTCTCGCACTCCTTGGAATTCCGGATCGTCACTGGTGTTGATCGTGAGATTCTCTCGAACCCAGCCGTTTGCATCACCCGGCTTGCCGGCTGTGTTCACTTCGTGCCGCCAGGTCTTTGCGTCGGTTGAGATGTCGAAATAGTGAAACGTCCCTAAATGGATCGAATTGGCCCGCCCCGCAAGTTGCACGCGGATGTTTCGCAGCGGCTGGGGGTGTGACACTTTCCAAACAACGACCCCTGCCGACCCGCCAGGCCGCATCCGTACGCCGATTTGTCCCTTGGACCATTCGATCTGCGGCTCGTTCGTCAATTGGGCTAGCCAGCGGTATTTCTGCGATAAAAACTGCTCGCGAAATTCCAACTGCTTGCCGCTGTCGCCGATCGGCGTGAGTCGGACGGTCCGCTCCTCCGGGGCTGCCAGACCGGCCTCAATTCTCAGGTTGTCGATCCGCACTGCAGGTTGTTCGTCGTCGGCCGATTTGCCGGTGATGCGAATTCGGACGCGAAAATCCCGCAGTTCCGAAAACTCGCTCTTGCCGGCTGATGTAAGCTGTAAACCTTTCGATCCGGTTTGTTGCATTGAATTTGCCGTCAGCCAGTTTCTCCCGTCAGTCGATATTGCTAGTTCAACTTTTCCTTCCAGTTGCGGATTGATCGTCACGTCGAGTCCCACCTGCGGGTGAGACGCCTGCAACTCACCTCGGAAACGATACTCCAAAGAGCAATCAACCGCGCGACCGCGATAGCCGCGGGCGGCGAGCGTGTTGCCGTCGAGCACAAAATCGCGAAACCCGGTCATTGTCGCATCGTCGACGCACTTCTCGACGGAAAACGCATCCGAATAGACCAGCCGGTCTCCTTCCGTCGGCCCGATTTCGTGGATATCTCCCACAGCCAGATCGGCGGAGGGGAGTCCGTCATAATCGGCCGGAAGTTTACGGACGCGGTCGATATAGTCCCACACCATGTGATTGACGCGGTCGATCTCCGTTTGCGGTTCGCCGCGATTGCCGCCGAAATTGGCGCTCGTGCCATAAATCCAAAAGAAGGCGGCCGGCAGATTGAATTCGACGGCCGTCTCCAACTGCGCCCGGTTGGCGGTCCACTGGCTGTCGGTCATTTTTCCGTTGAGGTCCATCTGCGCCGCCCAGGGCATGACGACTAGCGGCTTGCCGGAGATCAGGTACTTGCGGACCATCCGTCGAAACTCTGGTTGACCCATAAAGTAGAGGTCGATCACCCAGCCGTCGGCCGGAATCCAGCCCCCCGTCGAAGGGACCGACCGCATCGGCGACCACCATTGCCAGACGGCCACGTCATACTTTTCCTTCACGCGGCGATACAGTTCTCGCAGCACCGCCGCCCGCCCCAAATAGTCGATATTCTCCTCCGCCAGCACGATGCCCGTAAAGTCGTCGAGGTCCATCGCCGCCAGAAACGTGTCGAGTCTTTTCCAATAGACTTCAATATCGCGCAGCGGCCCCTTGAACCGGTCGTTGCCGTCCCAGAAATAGACGCGGGGCAGGAACGCTTTGTTTTGCTCCCGCGCCCAACGGGCGCGGTTGGCCCAAGACTCCAGGAATGCGTCGGACATGTCATCCTTGAGATTGACCGACGCCACAGCGAAGTTGAGGTCCCGCACACGGTCCTCGCGCGAGCCGGGGACAATCGTCGCGCCGGTCTCGACCCACGGCACACCCCCGTACTCGCCGACGTGCCGGGCGCTTAGCTTTGGCCGAGACTTCGCCTTTTCCGCCGCGGCGACGTCGATGGCCAGTACACAAGAAATAAGAATGGGCAGACAGCGAATCGTGGTGCCGATGCTCGTTTTAGAAATCATAGTCAGCTCTCTTTTCTCGAACGCTCAGGAATGGAAGTCCGACTCAGTGGGTGAAACTTATTGGCCGTTGAATTCTCCCATGTTAGACTAAACAGCAAACAGAAGCATGTCTTATGAGTACTGAATTATCGCCGGAAAATGAACGATTCATCGCCGACCTAGTCGCCGCAGGAAACTCCAACAGTCGCGACGAGGCGCTTGACGCCGACGTGGACCTCCTGAAGCAGCAGGTCTCGACTTTGGAAGCGATCGACAATGGCCGGAGGCAATTAGATAGCGGCGAGTTTCATGAGTACGACGACGAGAGTTTGAAACTGCGTCTCGGACAGCTCAAACAGGACGTCGGGCAGCACTCCCAGACAGCCCCGGAAGCCAAATGAAACGATACCGTTTGTCGCATCAAGCAGACGGCCGGGCTTGGGCCTCTCAGCACGTCTTCCAAGCCCGATTGTTGGCTTGGCGTCGTCGACGAACTCACACGACAAACGAAGGAAAAAAACGCCGCCAGTTCAGATCGAACGCGACCTGGCGTTTGAGGGGGGAAGCGCGGCAGACGTAAGGAAGCGGCGCGCCGAGGCGAACATTCTCAGTTGATCACACACGCCATACTGCCGACTCCTTCTGCCCCGCCTCCATCGCCCTACTTCTTCCATTCGGCGGCATTGAGAAAGCGGTACTGCTTCAATTCATCATCGTAGATGATCTCGCCGCCCGAGCGAGTCGCCAGCGCGTGGAGAATCTCTGCTGAGATGTTGTCCACATCCAGAAGGTAAGCATAGCTATCGCCATTCGCAAAGTAGCAAGCGCCGTCATACTCGCTGCCAAAAGTCGGTTGATCGAAATCGTCCGAATAATGATACACGTACCGCGCCGTCGCGTTTCCCGCCGCGGTCCAGGGACCTAAGTCGCTTTTGACCTGTCCCAGCGCAAACGTGTTGACTGTGCCGTCGTCGATGATGTCTTTGCCGCCGATGATCGTCAGGTCCTCTTTGTCGGTGAAAGCGCCGTCATCTTTGCCGTTGGCGCCCCGCACAAATGCGTAATGCGAAACGGCATAACCCTGTTTGTTACGAAACGCTGCGCCGCCCGGCGCGAGAAGCGCAGGCATGATCATTTTGGCGGCCGGAAGGTTTTGCGGATCGTCCCACGCCTTTTTGAGGTCCATCGATTTGAAGATTTCTTTGGCTTTGGCGGCGAATTTCGGATCAAAAATCGCTCGCGACTTTCCCGATTTGTCCGGAAACGTCATCACGTCCAAATGCGGTAACAGCAAGACGAACCCGCTCAGCCGTTTTTCCGCCGGCAACGCGTCGTTGGGGACCACGGCGGGAGGCAAAACTCCTTCCGTTTCGTAATACGAGTGAACGGCCCGGACCAGCCCGTGCAGATTGCGGCGGATGACTTCGCCCTTTTGTTCATCATCCAGGCCTTTCCAAACTTTACGCAGTGCCGCCTCGTTGGTGGGCAATTGCAGGTATGCTTTCGGTTTCTTCTTAGCCGGTTTTTGATCACCCTCTTTTGGCTTGTCGGCGAAGGCAAGAGCCTCGGTCGCCGGCAGGTTGGCCTCTGCAGACGCAACCGTGGTTGGAGCGGCCTCTTGTGCCACCAACTTCCAAGGCACGATTCCCAAAACTCCTAAGATCAAGACAGCCACCGTTGTCGTCCACAGTGTTGATCGCGATTGCGTCGAGCGGCGCTTCATGGCAGTGATCCTCCGGCTCAAATTGTGAAAAGATTGATGGACTCCGGCCGTTAGGAACGTTGGACGTTGTTCGATGCGGCAGGAGCGCGAAATTGTGAGTAATAGATGGCCATATTCGTCCGGCCGCGCACGCGATTGCCGAATCGCGGCTTCATCGCAGGCGATTTCCTGCACCAGTTGCCACTCCCGACGCGCGAACCAAACGGCGGGGTGAAAGAAAAACAGGATGCTTGCCAGACTGGGCAGCCAATTCCAGAGCAGATCGCGCCGCTGCCAATGTGCCAATTCGTGTGCAAGAATCATCCGCGCTTCGGTGGTTCCTGCCGACTCGACGACGGCCGCAGGCAAAATAATGCGTGGCCGAAGCACGCCCGCCAAATGCGGACTGACCGGGGAGTCGATTTCCTTCAGTCGGATATCACCGGTGACACCGAACTTGGTCGCTAACTCGGCCGCAATCTGGTTCCAACGGCTGTCTTTGACCGGTCGGCAGCGGGCGAGAGTTGTGAGCATTCGCCCCCAATTCCACAACAGGACGAGCAAACAACAAATCACACCCATGCACCACAACAAGAACATCCAAGCGGTCGCGGAAAGTGCTAGTTGAGGCGTAGCGGAAATCGGAACAGCGGCAAGACTTGGCGCCGCGATCGTAGTCGCCGTCGTTTCGCCTGTCTGATAAACAGCGGGAACCGGCGCGGCGGAGACGTCAACTGATTCCGCCGCAGATTGCTCCGCTACCGGCGGCAACAGCGGAATCTCGATGGGCGTCAACCACACCAGCGAGACCAGCAGTTTCAAGTACGCCAAACGCCACAACCAGCAACGAACCGTCGCGGGAATTCGGGGGAGGTATCTCGATATTAGCCAGACCAGTCCAAGGGCGATGCCCCCGAGCCAACAGGCGGAGATGATGGCGGCACTCCAATCCGCGGCGCAGTCGTTCACGAGAGTGACGAAGCGATTCATGCCTCTTCTCCTTCGCGTCGGGTTTCGAGTTCTTTGACCAACGACTTCAGTTTTTCGAATTCTTCATCGCTCATGCTGTCCGTCTCGGCCAGGTACGCCATAAACGGAGCTAGCGACCCTTCCAGCGATTCGTCCACGAATCTTTGAATCAGATTTTGCAGCAACGTCCCCTTGGCAAGTTTGGGGGCGTAATGCCAAGTGCCGCGGATTTTCTTTCGCGACAGAAAGCCTTTGCCCCGCAGCCGCTCCATGACCGTGAGCACCGTCGTGCGGGCTTTTCCCGCCGTCTGCGCAAAATGCTCCGCGACCTCAGCGACACGGATCGGATGGTGGTCGCCGATGTACTGCAAGATTCCGAGTTCAGTCGGCCCCAGAGAGCCAGATTGTTTTCGCATGGCCAGCCTTTAGACTACAACGGTAGTCACCAGTTTAAAGGAGACTACACAGGTAGTCAACCAGTCGGGCACGGAATTCGTCTAGTTTTCTGGAAAAATCAAAGCAAATTGCGTGAGCCCGAAGCTGGACGCAGAGTGGCCCGACCGCGCAGCGGCTACGTGCCGCAGGCACAAGAAGCCGCGCCTTCGACGCTCCCAAATGTTGTGAATATCAGCTCGTGAAACCGGACGCTCACGGCGCAACTTCTTGTCGCTGCGCGGCCCGGCCGACTCGGCCGGGCCACCCGCGGGCTACCCACCAACTTTGCGAGCGGCGGCCGGTTCAACCGGCCCTACGGACCTACAACAACGACCGATAATTCTCCCGCACCTTCACCACCGCGTCGGCCAGTTGATCAATGTACGCCGCCTCGCCCAAAAACGGCGTGTGCATCATCCAGACTGCTTCGCTCTCGCAGGCGCGGACGGCGACCGGGCAATTTGCGCGGAAGCTCGTATAGTCAATTGCCGCGTCGCGGCCGACCATGTAGGCCGATGCCGGAGAGGCGAAATCGGTTTTTTGGAACAGCGGGTTGTCGAAGCTCGGAAAGGTATAGCCGGAGATCGCGCCGACACCCTCGGCAGTGAGCGCCTCGAGGAACCGTTCACGCGGCAGGCCGTCCCACGCGGCGGGATCGTATTTGAATAACACCAAATAGTGGCCGCGGGTGGTCTCATCCGGATGCAGCTTGGCGGGAACGAAGCCTTCTACGCCGGCGATCTTGTCGAAGAACCGCTTGACGCCGGCCATCCGTTTGGCGTTTTGTGCGGGTAGTTTCTTGAGTTGCGTGCGGAGCAAAGCGGCGGTGAATTCGGTCATCCGCGCGTTGTGGCCGATGCGGTGATGCTCGTACCACAGGCTCTCTTTGGTCCGTCCAACGTGCCGCAGGCTCCAGACGATCTCCGCCATCTGGTCGGAGTTCGTCGTGATCATCCCCCCTTCGCCGCTATTAAGCGTTTTGGACGCCTGAAAGCTGAAGATGCCTGCCTCTCCGAACGAACCGGCGTAGCGGTCGCCGCTGAGACAGACGCCGGGCGCCTGGGCGGAATCTTCGACCACTTTCAGGTTGTGTTTTTGAGCGATCGCCATGATCGCTTCGATGTCAGCAATTTCACCCGCGAAATAGACCGGCAGAATCGCCCGCGTGCGGTCGGTGATCGCCTCTTCGATGCGGTTCGGATCGAGGTTGTAAGTCTCCGGGTCGACATCCACAAACACCGGCAGCGCGCCGCAATGCAGGATGCAAGTCGCCGTCGCGATAAACGTGTACGGCGTGGTGATCACCTCGTCGCCCGGCTTAAGGCCGATGCCCCGCATGCAGATTTCCAGCGCCGTCGAGCCGCTGGTGACGGCGAAGGCGTGTTTCACATGATGCAGCGCGGCGAATTCCCGTTCGAGCTGGTCGACCTGACTCCGCTGCGGCTCCTCATCGCCGCCGCCAAGTTCCGCTTCGCCAACGGCGTACATCCACCAATTGCCGCTCTCCAACACGCCGTTGACCGCCTGCCGATCCTCATCGTCCCAAATCGGCCACGTCGGCTCGGGAAGAGTCACTGCTTTCGGTCCGCCCAACAGGGCCAGATTACTCATCTTGCACTCGCTCGAAAATGATGCAAAAGGTTATAAACGCTTGATCTTATCGAGTTTGCTGCAGGTTTGCGAATGTAGGTATAATGCCGGCAAAGCGATTGTATTGGCAGCGAACCTATCTGACTTTTTCAGTCGATTCTGCTAGAATTGAACCATGATCAGACCACGCATCACCGACGAACAGGAACTCGCCCTAAGCGCCGGGGACGGCGTGATCCAAGCGGAGGGCTCGACAGGCAACGTCATCTTGATGTCGTTGGAGGTCTATCGCGAGCTGATGGGTCTCTCGTCAGAGGAGGAATTGACTGCCTCAGTGGCGGCGTTGCAGAAAAGCATGCAAGAGGTGAAGCAAGGTCAAACCCGCCCGCTGACAGATGCGCTCGACGATCTCGGCAAGAAGTATGAAGTACAGAGTTGAGATTACACCCACAGCTGAGGCGGAAGTTGAAGAGGCTTTCGATTACATCTATAGCAAATCTCCGCAAAATGCTGAAAAGTGGCGAAAAGGGCTATATGACGTTGCAGCGACGCTGGACCGGTTCCCCGAAGGTTGCAGCTTCGCATTGGAGAACGACTCCGTCGACTTCGATGTACGTCAGAAACTTTACGGTAGATATCGCATTCTGTTCACCGTAATGAATCATCGCGTTATCGTGCTCCATGTCAGACACGCTGCACGGCGCGCGATGGAGTCCGAAGAGCTATAACGACTATCTCTACTGTCAGCGAACCGCTTATGAGGACATGCCTCGCTACACCATCCTCCGCGAAATCCAGCAACTCGATCCCGTCACGGATCATCAGCGGATCGTTTATCTCACCTGCTGCTACGAATTCCCCTTCGACACCACGCGGTCGCTGGAATTCGCCCTGTTTCGCACGTTCTGTTCGCCGCGGATTTCGGCGCTGCTTGACCGCACCGGCGAGTTTCGTAACAGCGCTCAGAAGCGGTATGACGATACCGACATTATCGTAAGCGAGATGATCGAGCACGGCTACGACAGCGAGCGCGGGGGGCGGGCGCTGAAGCGGATGAATTCGATTCATGGGCGGTTTGAGATCGACAACGAAGATCTGCTCTACGTGCTCTCGACGTTCATCTTTGAACCGATCCGCTGGAATGAGCGGTACGGCTGGCGACCGATGTGTGAGCAGGAGCGACTGGCGATGTTTCACTTCTGGCGGCAGGTTGGGCTGCGAATGGGCATTGAGCAAATCCCGGATAACTACGGCGCCTACGACAACTTCAACCGCGACTACGAACGCCGCAACTTCCGTTTCCATGCCGCCAATCAGCGGACGGGGGAAGCGACGCGGGAATTGTTCGTGAGTTGGTTTCCGCGGCCGCTGGCGCCGTTGGTCCGCTCAGCGGTGTACGCGATGCTCGACGCGCCGCTCCGCGAGGCGTTCGGATTTCCGCGGGCGGCATGGCCGATGCGAATCCTCATTCCGATGGCACTTGATTTGCGGTCGAGAGTGTTGCGGTTGTGGCCTCCGCGCAAACGCCCCCGTTTGCGCACGCTGCAAGTTTTTCGGACCTATCCCAGCGGCTACACCATTGAAGAACTCGGACCGGGATTGCACAATCGTGCAGCGAATCACGCACAGAAAGACGGCAACAATTGAAAGTCGCGACCGGTTTTTGATGAAGAACGCCGCTTGCTGCGGATCGCGCAAACGCTATGATGCGGTCTTGTCAAACGCCTGAACGACTCATGGCGGGACGGACGGCAAGGACAACCGGGAGTAAATTCTGAATGGATCGCCAACGGCTGGGTTTTATCTCGACGCGGTTCGCCGGAACCGACGGGGTTTCGCTCGAGAGCGCCAAGTGGGCACAGGTTCTCTGGGACCATCGACATACGAGCTACTGGTATGCCGGCAAACTGGACCGAGATCCCGGAACGAGCATGCACGTGCCGGAAGCCTATTTCGCGCACCCAGCCAATATGGAAATCAACGAGTTGGCCTTTGGCAATATGCGGCGCACTCCTGATCTCACGCGCAAGATCAACGCGCTGGCGGATTACTTGAAAGGCACGCTGTACGACTTCGTCGAGCGGCATGCGATCGACATCTTGATTGTGCAGAACGCGCTGTGTATTCCAATGCACATCCCCTTAGGGGTCGCGCTGACGCATTTCATTGCGGAAACGGAGTTTCCCACGATTGCGCACCATCACGATTTTTATTGGGAGCGCGATCGCTTCGCCGTGAATTGTGTCGGCGATTTTCTCGAGATGGCATTCCCGCCGCGGCTACCGTCGATTCAGCATGTGACCATCAATTCCTTCGCCCAGCAGGATCTGGCGTGGCGAAAAGGCTGCTCGTCGGTGCTGGTGCCCAACGTGCTCGACTTTGAATCGCCGCCGCCGGAAGACGACCAGTTTGCGTCCGATTTCCGCAATGAAATCGGACTCACTCATGACGACATTCTGGTGCTGCAGCCGACACGAGTCGTGCCGCGCAAAGGGATTGAGCACGCGATCAATCTCATTGCCCAACTCAAAGATTCCCGGTTCAAACTGGTGGTGACGCACGAATCGGGCGACGAAGGATTGGACTATCAGCATGCCTTGACGGACATGGCGGACCACGCCGGCGTCGAAGTGCATTTCGTACACGCCCGCGTCGGCGAGGAACGGCAATCGTCCGAAGACGGGCACAAAATCTATTCATTGTGGGACGTCTATCCGCATGCCGATTTTGTGACGTATCCCAGCCTGTACGAGGGCTTCGGCAATGCGTTGCTCGAAGCGTTTTACTTCCGCAAGCCGGTACTCGTGAATCGCTATTCGATCTTCATTACCGATATTGAACCGAAAGGGTTCAAAGTCATCGCCATGGACGGCTTCTTGACGCGGACGTTGGCCGAGCAAGTGAAATGGGTCATCCAAGACGACCAATACCGCACCGCCATGGTCGATCACAATTTCGAAGTTGCCAAAAAGTTTTTCAGCTATCCGGTGCTCAAGCGCAAACTGCGGGCGATGATGTGCAACGTCACCGGAACCGACGAGCTTTAGCTGCAGCCGCTCTGAGGCTAAAACCTCGCCCCCAACGAAAGCCCCGTTGTACCGTCGACGGGGTCATAGAAGGGCGAGAGTTCCCATCCCCGCTCGAAGTGCCGCCGTGCGATCGTCCGGCCGATGACGGTTCCCAACACCGCACCGAACACTACGTCCGACAGGTCATGATCGCGTTCGTCAATCCGCGTCCAACCGATAATTCCCGCTAACAGATACGCGGGAATCCCGGCGCGGGGACCATAGTAGACATCCATCACCGAGGCCAGCGCAAAACTGCTTGACGTGTGATAGGACGGGAATCCGTAGCGGCCTCCGTTAAAACGATCAGAGGGCCGCTCAGTGTCGACCGCCACTTTGATCAACGTCGTGGTGGTCGTCGTCACGGCATACGCACTGATCAACGTTCCACTCAAATCGTGCAGGTGCGGATTCTGATCCCACAGGCTGTAGGAGTACAGTCCGGCCAATACCGGGATCTGCACGGTGAAGTCCCCCAGATACCCGATTCCTTTGCCGGCATTTCCCCAACGGCCGGGATGCTCAGCGGTGTAATCGCGGACCTTGTCGTCCCAATCCTGGTGAATTGCGACGGAGGCGCCTGCGGCGACACCAATAATTGCGAGGTTCTTCCACGTCAGCACCGACTTAGCGTCATCGGCCAGCACGTGCCAGGCCTCTTGCATATCGCTGCGGAAATTGAGTGCCGGGGGCGGTCCGCACCATGCCCGTCGAAACCGGCACTCACAGTTGCCGCTCCCGCAATCGAGATACGGATTCCCGGTGAGGTACGGTGCGCAGCCGGCAGCGGCTGAAAACGACGTCGCTGAAGCCGGCGTGACATCTGTTGGCGACGATACGGTGTCAGCGATTTGCAGCGGCTTTGAATGTCCGTGCGGCGACCAACCGCCCTCCGGCGAACGGGGATTTCCAGCCCTGAGCGGCTTTGAATGTCCAAATTCTTGCTGATCCCTTCCCAGCGGAATCGGCTCCTGATGCGTAGTCAACGCTGTGGCCGGGGTGACGTCGACTGTGCGATAACGGCCTGTGAGGCCACACCCCGAGACGACGAGCATGGCAGCCGCCAGAATGCGGCAGATTGCCCGGCAACGCGGCACACGGGGAACAGCTGGAGAATCGAGATGCGACATTCAGATCTGAGAATCGAGACTAGCGCCCAGTCAGGGCTTGGTTTTCGGAGTGCCGCCTATGAGAATCCGCAGTTGTGCCCGACTTCCATCGAAGAGTCGGCCCCGAATTATTGATTCGACGCCGTTAATGTGGGAATTCCAATGATTTTCACAAACCCTTATAGCTTTGTCGATCGTTGGTGACCGACATGCGAACACAGGTCGCCGAGTCAGGGTAAGGATTTGACTTCCCAGCCGTAATTCAAGAGGATGAGTGCGTATTGACCACCGTTCAATGACTGTTCTTAGAACCGACCGAGACCTCGGAGGCGATGGGGCTCGATCTCACTTCCAATGTCATCGTCGAGTATTGAAACACGCGCTCACTGCTCGACAGATGTGCACGACTTAGTTTTTTAAACCAAGACCGACCGGAACGCGTCTCAATACTCCAATCTTTAGACACCACCAGCGGGGATCACATTGTCGACACAAGTAAAATCGCAGATTGAGCAACTGGAATCGGCAATCGGCAGCGTCTTGCTGGGAAAACCGGATGCTATCCGCATGGCGGTCATCGCCCTTGTCGCGGAAGGTCATCTCTTGATCGAAGATGCGCCCGGTGTGGGGAAGACGGTCTTGGCCAAAGCATTGGCAAAGTGCCTTGATTGCCGGTTCAGCCGCATTCAATTTACACCCGACCTGCTGCCGAGCGATATTCTCGGCGCCAGCGTGTTCCTGCCGAATCTGGGAGAGTTCGAGTTCCGCGCAGGGCCGATCTTCACCAACATTCTGCTGGCCGACGAAATCAACCGGACCACCCCCCGCACACAGAGCGCTTTGCTGGAGGCCATGAGCGAGCACCAAGTCTCTATCGAGGGAGAGACACGCCGCTTGGCGGCGCCATTCTTGGTGCTGGCCACGCAAAATCCGCTGGAGTTCGAAGGGACGTATCCGCTGCCGGAGAACCAACTCGATCGCTTCATGATGAGCATTGAAGTCGGATATCCCTCCCGCGAGGTGGAACGCGAAGTGCTCAACACGCACCGGCAGGGAGAACCGGTCGACCACCTCGAATCAATGATCAGCATTGAAGACGTTGTCGAGTTGCAGCGGACCGTGCGTGAGGTACGCGTCGACGACGCGATTAATGACTATTTGCTGGATATCGTTGCCGCCACGCGCGAACATGACGAGTTGGAGTTGGGAGTCAGCACGCGCGGGGCGCTGACCTATTACCGCGCCGTTCAAGGCATGGCACTGGCGGAAGGCCGCGACTTTGCCGTCCCGGACGACGTCAAACGCCTGTCGGTTCCGGTCCTCTCGCACCGCGTGATGTGCCGCGGCGTGATGCGTCAAGGCCGCCGCGAACGCTCGCAGTCAATCATCCGCCAAATCGTCAATTCCGTCGCGGTACCGCAGTAGTGGCCGAGAGCGCGCCAGAGGTCACGGAGCCATTTAGAGCGTCGGTAGATCGACCGATTCAAACGTCGCGAAATCAAGCCCAATCTCGTCCAACGATTCGAGCTTGACGTATTCGCAACACGTCTCATATCGCTCCCAAAGTTCCAGCACTTCCGGTGTCTCATGCGCGCGGGCGATCGCCGCTTCGTCGGTCCACTCCGAAACGTCGATGATCGTCCCATTGGCCGCGCGCATGGTGATGTTCACGCGATCGGTCGCCAAGCCGAGGCGTCTCAAGAGCGGGAGTCGGCCGGCAACCACCCGTAGAAGCTCCTCCTGCTTACCCGGCTTTGGCTTGAACGCGGCAATGACGACTTGTCCCATGGTTTTTCCTTTTGTGATCGTGATATAGTCATCAAGATGGATGTATGTGGCTGAGAGGAAGGTTCAGAATCGCGGAGTGACCATGCGGCGTGCCAACCCAGGGTCACCTGCTCACTCGTCACTTCATGTAGTGAGATCGTGGCACGCGGTGGTGATGTTACACTATCACAACTATGCAGACACCACCGAATTTCGAATACTGGTGCTACTCAACCTTGTCCTTGCTTGGACTATTCGACAACTTCAGGGTCTCGTTTCCAACAGCTGACAACGGCTTTGTTCACGATAGTGAGAACGTATGGGAATGGATTGAAGGTACCTCTGCCGATCGCCTCCTCACATTCAATATCAGCCGACCCCATCACGACCAATTCGAAGACGAATCCGAAATACGAGATAGTGACCCAATCCGCTTCAGGTTTGAGGTCCATGATTCGAAGCTGCATCCCGACGACATCGGGACGCGTTTAGCAGCAGCCCTGGGCATCGATGTTCACGCTGGTGAAGTCGTGTACTTGAATGGGAACGACTTCGAATTTCGAGTAGCACGGACGTATCAGCCTCCTTAAGAATCAGATCGTGTCCTGGGATGACGCTGCTAAGACGTTCAACTCATCAAAATCGAAGCGGCAAACAGAAAGACTCGCTTTATGAAGATTGATTCACTGATCGTCATTTGTGTGATTCTTCTCTTTGGCACGTTCACTTCTTCGGCAATCGCCGACGAACCAATCAACATCAACTCACAGCGGCAACTCTTCGTTGATCGTCACCTCATCGACGAACTCGACAATGCCCGGCTCGTGTTGCACCGCCCCGTACGGCGGGAGGTTGCGATTGATAACGATAATCCGTGGGAGCAGTACGGCGTCTCGTACATGACGGTCTTCCGCGACGGCGACAAGTTCCGCGCGTGGTACCGGGCGGACGGGGCCGATTTTGACAAAGGTAAGCGGCGGGCGATGGGGGCGTATGCGGAGAGTGATGATGGGATTCATTGGGACAAACCGAAGCTGGGGCTGATCGAGTTTGGCGGGTCGAAAGAGAACAACCTGATCTGGAACGGTCCGGGGGCCAACATGTCGGTGTTCAAGGACGGCAATCCGAACGTGCCCGATGATGAGCGGTACAAGGCGTTCGTCCGCTCAGGCGACATTTTGGGTTTGGTCTCGCCGGACGGGCTACGGTGGCGGTTGGTTCGCAAAGAGCCGCTGCTCACTGATCGGCCGTTTGACTCGCACAATATCGTGTTTTGGGACGACCGCGAAAAACAATACGTGGCCTACACGCGGGGCATCCGCCGCGAGGGCCAATTGGGGCACGGGACGACGAAGTCGTTCAAAAAGGGAGTCCGTTGGATTCGCCGCAGCACTTCACCCGACTTTCGCAATTGGTCGCCATTGGAGCCGATTACGACCGGCGACGCGCCGTTGGAACAGTTTTACACGAATTCGGCGATTCGCTATCACCGGGCGCCGCAGTACGTGTTCATGTTTCCCTCGCGGTTCGTCAATGCGCGGGAGACGCAACCGGGATGGAAGGCGGGTAAAGGGGTCAGCGACATCGTGTTTCTCTCCAGCCGCGACGGCCTGCGCTTTGAGCGTACCTTTAACGAGGCGTTTCTCCGTCCGGGACCCGACCAAGGCAACTGGCACGAACGCGGCGTTTTTATGGAGCGCGGAATCCTGCAGACCTCCCCCGCCGAACTCTCGCTCTATGCGATGCAGAATTGGCGGCTGGAGAGCGTGCACATTCAGCGGCTGACGTTGCGGACCGACGGTTTTGTTTCGGTCCAAGGACCCTATGCCGGCGGCGAATTGGTGACCAAGCCGCTGGTTTTTGCGGGAGGAAAGTTCCACATGAATTATGCCACGTCCGCCGCCGGCTCACTGCGGGTGGAATTGCAGGACGCAGACGGAGAGCCGCTGCCCGGATTTGCGCTCGAGGACTGCCCGGAGATCTTCGGCGACGAAATCGACGGCGAAATCCGTTGGCGAAATGAACCAAGCCTCTCCAAGCTTGCCGGCCGTCCGGTGCGGCTGCGGGTGGTTCTCAAAGATGCCGATTTGTACGCGTTTCAGTTCGGGGATTAGTGCCGTCGCTGCTTGCGGGTATTGTGTTACGTGCACGATAGCAAGGTTGAACCTCAAGTACAAACTTCCCAGCCGGTTCCATCGTGCCCGAAATCGAAGTGGCCGGGGTGCATGATTTCCGCCAGGATTTCCGCCGATTCTACCAACCGCGGCCCCGGGCGATTGAAGTACTGGTTGCCGTCGGTAAGATAGACGCGGCCTTCGGCGACCGCCCGCAGGCGCGGCCAACGTGGATCCTCAAGCAATACCCGCATCTCATGACGAGTCCGCGGGATATCAAACCCGCAGGGAAGGACCGCGATCACGTCCGGGTCGGCCTCTAAGAGCTGTTCCCAATCCATCCAGGGCGAATGCCGGCCCGCCTCACCGAACAGATTTGTGCCGCCGGCAATCTCGACCAGTTCCGGCACCCAGTTTCCCGCCGCCATCAGTGGGTCGATCCATTCAATACACGCAATCGTCGGTCGCGGCTGCAGTTCAGCGGTTAACGAGGCGAGACCAACTAACCGCTGTTTACACGTAGCGATCAAGGTTTCCCCACGTTCTTCGACGTCAAGTGCCGCCGCAACCGCTCGAATGTCGCCCCACACATCGTTCAGCCAATTCGGCTCCAGCGGCACGATGCTGGGCTTCGTCGTCACCATCTCACAGACCGCCTGCTCCACGTCTTTGAGGCTGACGGCGCAGACTTCGCATTGTGTTTGAGTGATCACCACGCTCGGCTGCAGTTCATCGAGCCGCTCACCGAATACACGGTAGACCGATATCGCGTCCTCCAAGATCGCTTTGACCCGTTCGTCGATCTGACGGCTGCTGCCGTTGACGTCGAGTTTGGCTTCGCTGCAAGCGGGCAACTCTTTCACTGAAGGGGGATAATCGCACTCGTGAGAACGCCCGACGAGCCGGTCTTCACAACCCAAAGCCGCCACAATCTCCGTGGCGCTGGCGATCAGAGAAATTACGCGATGCGAGGACATAATTCAGACGTTTTCGTTGGGACAATTAGATACGACCGGGAATGAGGACATTCAGATGGTTTCAATCGTAACCGCGTCACGCTTCGTTGAAACCGCGACCGCCTGAACTGCAAACGCGAGGCCAAAGAACAGTCCAGTGTAAAATCCGTCGCCGATCATCGTGTGCAGCAGAAACGGCAATCCAGCGACATAACACTGAATGAGCCCCGCCGGCGTGTGCGGATAGGACTGGTACATCAGCCACATGCCAAAATTAGTGATCAAAAAGAAGCAGACAGAGCCTGCCACCGCCGCCAGGCCGACGGGAAGTCTGGCACGTAATCGGCGGAGGAAACGCGACTGGGTCTGCCCTGGCGGGCGGCTCCATGCGGACCGCACGCGGTGGCCGAACAGCACATACAGTACGTACGAGCCGTACACGAATGGGAGCACACGATGAAACGTGTAGGTCATCAGGTCACCCTTCATGTAGCCCCATGTGAGGTCGCTCAGCACCATCGCGGCGAGCGGTAACACGATCGCCCACCGCAGATTGCGAACGTACGCGCCGGCAAAAATCGCCATGCCCCCCACCGGTGTCAGATTCCACGGCTGTCCCAACCACCGCAGCAGCGCCGGAAAGAGGACGATCGCCGCCAGCAACAGATATTTCTGCTTCGGCTCACGGGGAAGGATGTCTTGGCTGTCTGATTGAGATTCAAAATTCATTCTGGCACCAAATCACAAAAGTAAAAGGAATCACGAACAACCGTTTCACCCCGCGCAAAACGGACCGGCGTCCGGAATAATGGTCCATCGTAAACGAATGAATGAAACTCCCCGTTTTCGCCGCACGGATCGACTCCCGCCGGCAGTTCGTTGAGGAATTCAGCGTCCAACTCACGTCCCACAAACGTCTCGTCCAGCCGTTTCGGATCGACACAGACTGTCACCGCCCGATATCCACAATCGATGAATTGCCGCAACAATCGGTTCGTATCTTGCTCCCACAGCGGGAATATGCCCGCCAACCCAAACTGCGACAGATGCCGCAATCGGTAGTCTTTGAGGTCTTGTAGAAAAATGTCTCCAAAGGCGACTTTGCGAATCCCCTCGCGGGCCGCCTGCTCCCACGCTTCACCCATCGCTATTTCGTAGACGGCATTGTTGGCGTGAGCGGGAATAACCACTTCCTGCAATGGCATTCCCAATGCCGACACCTGCGCGCGGAGCAATTGCCGGCGGACGCCGTGCATACTAATGCGTTCATAGTCCGTCGTGACCGTCGTCACCAGCCGGACGATTTGAAAGTCTTCGCTGTCGTTGAGTTCGTGTAACATCAGCAGGCTGTCCTTGCCTCCGCTGAAACAGACGACAATTGGTTCCTTCATCCGTCACGCATTGCTTCTATAAAGTTATGAATCGGGCAGCGGTCCGGTTTCTTGCATTGCCGACTGATGGAGGGGACAGAGAAAACCCACGGGATGGCCGTTGTACACCTCCGGGGGCGGCACGACGTGCCATTTCTCGCACTCCGGACAGTAGAGCGTCCGCATTAACGTTGACCGGCCCGTCTTGGGATTGACCGCAGGATGCGGCTGCGGCGCTGCCAGTACAAATTCCTGTGTCTCCGTACAGCGGTAAGCCACCTGCTGCGGGCCAACCGGCTCGCCGCCGTCGGTGCAACCGGACGTCAGCAGCGCCGTCGCAACCAGCGCTGCATAACGCCCTCGCAACGATATGTTGATTGGCATCCGACTACTTCCGGTCATAGAGTTCGTCGGTGCTGCCAATGAACCCGAGACTGTGCTCCCGGGTCGCTTTGACGTCCTCCGGCGTGAACCAGAACGGCAGTTCCGGGAGATCCCAACGATGCGTGTCAACATGTCCGTCCAAGTATGCCACGATCACGCGGCCGGAATGCCGGGCATGCACTGTCGGCTGCGTTTTGCTGGGCGGCTCCAGCAGCCAATTCTCCATAAACTTTGGTTCGGCAAAACTCCACGTGTTGTAGATCGCCGAATCGGCAAAGATGATCGTCTTCGTGATCTCCTTGATGTCTTTGAAACGATAGGTCATCCGTTCGGAAGTGAGCGTAATGTTTGGCCAGTTCGAATAGTCGTAGCTCGTGCCGCGGCCGAGATAGTGGCCGTTGTAGGCGTATCCCGAGACCATTTGACCGAACCGGACCAGATCGACCTGATTTTCGGTCAAGTTGGGACACTGAAACGCGGCGCGATTCGTCTCCATGTAGGGCGCCAACACGCCGGTCTGAAAATCGAGCTGTAGTTCGGGCTCTGGCTCGGCAAAATCGACGGTGCCGAACCAAAAGGTCGTTTTGCCCCGCACCGGCGCCTGCCCCAATTGATACGCGATCTCCTGCGCATCGTCGATCTGATACGGCGGCATCATTTCCGTATGCACGTCGGCGTAGTTATGGACCGCCAGCACGAATTGCTTTAAATGGTTGCGGCACTGCGTCCGCCGCGCCGCCTCACGCGCTTTCTGCACCGCCGGCAGCAGAATGCTCAACACGATCGCAATTATCGCGATGACCACCAGCAGCTCGATCAGCGTGAATCCCTTTTTGCGCACCCGCGTGTGGGACTCGGAATCAGTGTGGGGAGCGAGAGTCTCGAGCGACTGTTCTAACGTTCGGTCTGCATTCATGACAAATCCTCGTTGCCAATCTCTTCTGCGCTGTTGTTGCGCAGACTCATCGCGGGCGGATCGGTTCGAGGAAGCAGAGGAGCGGCGTGCACCGAGAGTCGTGCGGACCTGTCGCAGGCAAAGCGACCAAGCCGTGGCGGGAGCTACAGAATCCCCACCGCAGATATCGTGCAGTCGCGCGGCAACGTCTTTTCCTCGAAAGAACCGTTTGCGAATCAAAAACGACGTCTGGGCAGGTCTTCTGGCTCTCGGATCGTCCTACTGACTGCACCTTCCCGCGGCATCCTTCGCCGGCAGTGGCATTTTGCAGCGTTCGTTCCCGATTACAGCGGCGGGACCGCAACGGATTTGCACCGTTTTCCCTATTCTTCCCGCCAACAACAAGTCGGCGGGACACCCAGGTCAGTGGCAAGCCGGGAACAACCACGTTCCCGGACTTGCGGAGACCATCCTATCATTGCGGCGCGGAATGTCAATTGCCGACGGGAATATGCGGCCCATAAGTCAGAGCCGGCGGCTGCGGCGTGTTACGTGAATGCCGCCACACAGACAATCCGCAAATTGCTGCGGGCAGCGCGATCAGCAGCAGCTGTCCCAGAAGAGTCTGTCGTGTGGAGAGCAACACCCCGCCGTTGGTTTCCGGCAGTGTTGTCGTTCGCCACGGAGGAAGTCCGAATCCCACCGTCAACATTCCCTTACCCGGAGCGGCCGGCAGTACGGTATGCGATTCGTAGGCCGCAGCGACGAGTGTAATGACCGCACAACAGGCAAACAGCCAACGTGGACCGCGACCGGTGCGACGCGCGATCCAACAGGCCCAAAAACTGGTCAAGATAAAGGGCGAAACGGCCCACAAATAATGTCCGACGTTCAGCAGTTGCACGGTCGTGGCTGACAATGACGACGAAGTGAAGCCGTCCGTCGCCACACCGCACGCTTGCAGGATCTTGCCGGGGATCACTAGCAACAACATGCTCAAGATCCAACTCAACACCAACATCGGAATCGGCGCGATGAGAAACGCCACAACCGGGTGCCGTCCCAGCCAAGTCCGTTTGCGGTACTCCTCGCCCGCAAGTTGAGCCAATTGTTTCGGCTCGCCTACTTTCTGTTTCACCGTGTCCGTTTCGACAGCGTCCATGCCGGCAGTCTCCTCCTGTAGACTGATTGCGTGATCGAGCAACTCATCCATGAGCCGCTCACGATAGGGCCGCGGCAATCCTTGCCGGACCAATGCGCGATGTAACTCGCTATGCCACTTCGGGTCGACCATGTGCGGTTCCTTCCAACACCGAGCCGACCGCCGCCACGATCCGCTTCCATGCCGCGTGCGATTCCTCCAGCCGACGCTTGCCGGCGGCGGACGTGCGATACATCACCCGCTTGCGGCCGTTGACCACGCGGCTGTCGCTGAGCAGCAGCTTTTGAGATTCCAATTTGTGCAGCAACGGATAAATACAGCCCTCGCCGAATTCCAAAACCTGGTTCGTCGATTGCTGAATCTCCTGCACAATCTGATAGCCGTACATGTTCTGCCGCGACAACAGCCGCAAGATGAGCAACTCCGGCACACCGTTAAGAAAGTCGGGATTCGTGCGTTTGCGTGTCATGGCGGGGGTGATACCTTTTAGTTCGAGGTATGTCAAGAGGAGCCACGCCGAGCATTTCCCAAGCCGACCGGTTGCGGTCGCGAGCGACATCATGCGCGGGTTGGCCGCGAATCGCACGAATCGACACGAATTGTTTTTTTTGGGGGGGGCATGGCCATCGCAAGGATTGAAGTCACCAGCCGTTGGGCAAACGAATTCACTAAATATGATAGAGTATCCAACGCCGAACTATCGTGGCGGCAGGCGGGAGCCTGCCCTACGGATCTTTCGTGAAGATTCGTGAGATTCGTGGCTCACAACCTTAAGGCAATCCGATGCCGAAACTCGCGTACGACCTGGACATCTATACCTACCACATCGACTTCGCCGGGCATGTGAGCAATATCGTTTACATCCAGTGGATGGAAATCGGCCGCCTGGAGTTGCTCAAAGCGGCCGGGATGCCGATCGACGAATGTGCCGCCCGCGGTTTTCATCCGGTGTTGGTCGAAACCGCGATCAGCTACAAGCAGCCGTTTCACTTGGGCGAGACCGTCCGCGGGCAGGTCTGGTTTTCGGAAATCGCCAAGGCGTCCGCGTGGCTGGAGTTTTCCTTCGCCGATTGCGACGGCAACATCCGCGCGAACGGCCGCCAGCGCGGCCTATTCGTCACCTCCGCCACCGGCCGCCCCCGCCGATTTCTGCCAGAAGAGTTGGCGCTGTTTGAGCAGTATCGCGCCTGAAAATTCGAACGGGTGCCACACCTCATCAGCATGCTCACTCGCCGCTTCGAGACGCGAGAGCATGGCACCCCGCGTGTCTCACTGTCTAGTTCCTCTGAATCCTTACTAGCAGCGCTTTCGCCATTCGTTCACTTCGTGGTGTGAATGTATTTTTCATTCTGCGGTTGGGTTTCTTCTGTTGGTCACTCGAGACAGGTTCCGTCGCCAGTTCGATAGCAATGGCCATGAGCACGGCTTGCTTCCGGGAACGATCGTTGAACTTCTCGATGACGTTCCTCAGTTTCTTTTCGTCTCCCGATTTTACTACAGACGTAGCAATGAGCTGGGGTTCGAAAAGCCAACCTTTCAGCTCCTGAGAAACCTTCGCTGCCTGTTCGACATCGCCGTTTTTAGCCAGCGCTCTGGCGATATCTCTTAGAGCAAAACTCTTATACTGCTTGTCGTTGACGTTCTGCACTAACTCAAGAGCGTACTTAGTCTCGCCTGCCTTGGCCAGAACTGACACCAGATCGCTCAGACCCGGTTCCCCTCTTTTTTCAATCTTCATTTTCTGCACCATTTTGATGGCGGGCTTCAGAGCAGCCAACGCCTGCTTTTTGTCTCCTGCTTCAGCCAACGCCATGGCGATTTCCAGAAACGCCCCTCGCTTCAAGGCTTCGTCTTCAATTCCCTGAGCCAATTCCAGGGCTTTTTTCGTATCACCCGCGGCAGCCAGGGTCGGGGCAATTTCTGCTAACGCAGATGCTTTCACCGGCTGGATTCCAAAAATGGTTTTCTCAACGTCTGTCTTGGCAATTGCCTGAGCCGCTTCGACAGCCTGTTTCAACGTTGCCAATGCTTGTTGCTTGTCCCCTGCTTGAATCTGCGCCTCCGCAACGTAATGGAGCGCATAAGCTTTATCGTCTGCTTTGCCAATTATTTGAGCCACTTTGACGGCTAGTTTCCAAGTTTCTGAAGCCTGTTTAGCATCGCCAATTTCAACTTGACGGGTTGAAATCCAGCGCAAGAGTCTCGCCGTATCTTCAGCGTTCTCCAATTGCTGTGCGACTTCGACTGCTTGTTTCAACGTCGCAGAGGCCTGCTCTTTTCTTTTCGCTTTGTTTAGAGCAATCGCGATATCGATGAGAGCATGTGCCTTGGAGTCTGCATCCTTAATCCACCCAACTAGTTTCATGGCTCGATTGATGACCGCCATCGCCCGTTCTCTTTCCCCCGCCTCACACAATGCGACTGCCACCCAACGCAGCCTGTCGACTCTGGATGAGGGAAGTGCATAGTTTTGAACCTCAATGAGGGCTCGATCTTGAATTGCCAGAGCAAGCTTCGAATCCCCCGCTTTGGCCTGAGCCACTGCAATGTCCCACTCCGCCGGTGTGTGGAAGAGGTCCGCATCAACTTGGTGAGCGACCCTTATCGCCTCATCAATTTCTCCCGCCTTGGCAAGAGCCACGGCAATCTTTCTGAGTGCTTTAGCTCGATCTCCCTTATCTTCAATTTGCTGGGCGACAAAAATGGAGAAGAGAGTCGGCGACTTCCAGAGGCTTGGTGGAGCACTTGGTGAATCCGTCTTTGTAATTGGTCGCGTTTCTGGTTCCGAGGGTGACGTTCGCTCTCCGCAGAGTGATCAGACAGCGATCGCTGCGAAGATGAAAAGGAAGTCCTTTCTTGTTGTCAATGACGTCTTCACACTAAGGTATTCTCCATGACAAGCCATTGCACGAACGGGTTGAGGCATTTGCGAGCGCAACTTTAACGGCAACAATGGTTTCATGAAAAGACCACTTCTCAATGCCCTAATCAGATGAAACAACGGATCGCAACAGCGAATGCCGACGCGCTGGGTGCCATGGTCTCACGCCGGCAGGTCGGTGACCATGCCGCATGCCAACCGGCACCCGCACTCTCATTCGCCCGCCGGAAAATCCGCCGACCTACGCACCACCGGTTGATCTCCCTTGAGCGTAACAATTAATACGGAAACTCCCGGCGTCTCTTCGATCAATTTCAATCCCCGCTTCACTCCCAACACACTCACCGCAGACGCCAGCGCGTCGGATGTGATGCCGTCGCGGGCGATCACCGTGACGCTGCTCCGTTCGGTCAGCCCGTAGCCGGTTTTCGGATCAATAATGTGCGAGTAGCGCCGCCCGTCGATCTCCAAGTACTGCCAGGCGTCGCCGGAAGTAGCGATCCCGCAGTTCTTCAGCGTTACGAACCGGCTCGGCGCTCCGTCCCGTTTCTCCAGCGGGGCAATACCGATTCGCCAGCCCGCTCTTCCGGGCGGCGGCTCGCCGACGACGATATCGCCCCCCGCGTCAATCAGCGCACGGCTGACGCTATGTTTGCGGAGCTCGGCCAGTGCCTGATCGGCGGCGTATCCCTTAGCGATTCCGCCCAGATCAAGCTGCATTCCCGGTTTCTCCAGGCAGACGGTCGATCGCTTGCTATCGAGCTGCACGAATTGATAGCCGCTCACCCCGCGCGCCGCTGCAACTGCCTTCGCGGTCGGAAGTTGCTTTTTGCGACGTGCTTTACGCCACAGTTTGACCAGCGGCCCGACAGCCACGTCAAACGCGCCGCCGGTCCGCCGTGACAGTTCTAACGAATGCGCCAATACGGCCTTCAAGTCCCCGCTGACCGGATGCGACCGGCCGTCCCCTGCTTTTGCGCACAATTGCATCAGTTCGCTATCGGGATCGTAGTCGCTGAGAATCCGGTCGAGTTGCTTAAAGCGGGCGAACGCCGAATCGGAGGCTTGTTTTGCGGTTGGGTCATCCGTTGCGTATAATGTGATTTTGACCGGGATGCCCATGCGAATACGTTGAAATTCGTATCGCTGTAGCGCCTCCGGCGCGGCGGGATCGGCCATCAGCAACGCGATGCAAGCCCATGTGATCATCGAATGGCCCCGGTGATATTGCTCTGACACTTGATCGATGGATACTGTATGATCGTTCTTAACACACTACGTTCCCCAGCCGAGCCTCGGCAACCCCGCCTCAAACTTCTCCCGCCCCACATTTTCTGCATGCACAAGCCCGCTCTGATCGTATTGGCAATTGCCACGGCTCTCAACGGCCTCACCGCGTTTGCGGAGGAGCCCAAACCGGCCGGCGCGAATGCCAAAACCGAAAAGGACATGAAACCTTATAAGGTGACCATCCCCGGCACCGACGTCTCCTACGAAATGGTGCCGATCCCGGGCGGGAACTATACGATGGGCAGCCCGAATGCAGAGGAAGGTCGGTTGGATGATGAGTCGCCGCAACGAAAGATCAAGATTGAGCCGTTTTGGATGGGCAAGCATGAAGTCACTTGGGACGAATACGACATCTGGTCGTTTAGCTTGGACCAAAAAATCCGCAAACTCCGCAATCTGGAAGCGACCGAAGCGGACAAGCGGGCCGACGCGGTGACTCGTCCGACGCCCCCCTACACCGACATGACCTTCGGTTTCGGGCACGACGGTTATCCGGCCATCTGCATGACTCAGTTAGCCGCGAAGACCTACTGCAAGTGGCTCAGCAAGAAGACCGGCCATTACTACCGGCTCCCCACCGAAGCGGAGTGGGAGTACGCGTGCCGGGCGGGTACAACGACCGCGTTTTCATTCGGTGATGACCCGGCAAAGATCGGCGAATATGCCTGGTACGCCGACAACAGCGACGACCAATACCAAAAGGTCGGCAAGAAAAAGCCCAATCCGTGGGGGCTGTACGACATGCACGGCAATGTCGCCGAGTGGGTGTTGGATCAGTATCTGGAGACCTACCCCAACAAAGCGGCTGCCAACGGCCTGTTGGTGAATCCCATCGCAGTCGCGACCGAACTTTATCCCCGCGTGGTGCGCGGCGGCTCATGGGAAGACGAACCACCCGAGTGCCGGTCGGCCGCCCGGCGCGGATCGGACGAAGAGTGGAAGTTCCAAGACCCGCAAATCCCGCAAAGCGTCTGGTATCATACCGACGCGCTGATGGTCGGATTTCGTATCGTCCGCCCGCTCCGCGTGCCGAGTGAGAAAGAACGCAAAGAACTCAAACTTGACGCCAAGAAAGTCATCAACAAACGTTAACCGCCTCAATTTCGTAAAGCACCATAACCGCCATAAGACGAAAAATGATTACCCAATCCCACAATTAACGAAAGCCCCAAACATGTCCGAAAAGATCGCGAATTCCTCCACACGGCGTGATTTCCTCAAAGCCTCCTCCGCAGTCGCCGCCAGCGCGGGCGTGTTGAGCAGTCTGAGCATGACCTCCGGCGTGTTCGCCTCAGGGGATGACACAATTCGGGTCGGACTAATCGGTGCCGGTGGACGCGGTCGCGGCGCCGCGGCGCAGGCACTTTCGACCGAAGGGAACGTCAAACTCGTCGCCATCGCCGATGCGTTTCGCGATCGTTTGGACGAAGGGCTCAGCGAGATCACAAAAAAACTCGGCCCTCGCGCCGACCGCATCGAGATCGATGAGGATCAAAAATTCGTCGGGTTTGACGCCTACCAGCAGGTGATTGACAGCGGCGTCGATCTGGTGATTCTCACCACCCCGCCCGGTTTCCGCCCGATTCATTTCGAAGCGGCCGTCAACGCCGGCAAACATGTCTTCATGGAAAAACCGGTCGCCACCGACAGTCCTGGTATCCGTAAAGTCTTGGAAACGGCCAAAATCGCCAAGCAAAAGAACCTCGCCGTCGGCGTGGGACTGCAGCGGCACCACCAGCAACCGTACATGGAAGAAGTCGACAAGGTGCATAACGGCGCCATCGGCGACATCATCGCGCTCCGCGTATATTGGAACGGCCGCGGCGTGTGGGATCCCCGCCGCACGCGCGAACAATGTTCCAGCGAAATGGAATACCAGATGCGCAACTGGTACTACTACAACTGGCTCTGCGGCGACCACATCGTCGAGCAGCACATCCACAACCTCGACGTCGGCAACTGGTTGATGAAAGCCAACGCCGCCGAAGGCAAGGGATATCCGGTTTCCGCCGCGGGAATGGGCGGACGGCAAGTCCGTACCGACAAGAAGTACGGCGAAATCTTCGACCACCACGCCGTCGAATACATCTATGAAGACGGCACGCGAATGTTCAGCCAGTGCCGACACATGCCGGGCTGCCCGGGCAGGGTGTCTGAACATGCACACGGCACGAAAGGCACCGCCGATTTCGGAGCCAAGGGTCGATATGGATACGTCATCAGCGGCAAGAACAATTGGCGGTTCGAAGAAAAGTGGAAAGACCCGTATCAGGTCGAACACGATAACCTGTTCGCCGCGATTCGCTCAGGTACCCCCTACAGCGAAGCCGAAAACGGCGCCTATGCCACGCTGACCGCGATCATCGGCCGCATGGCGACCTATTCCGGCAAGGCGATCAAATGGGAAGACGCGCTCAACTCCGATTTGAGCCTAATGCCCGAACGGTTCGCCTGGGACGCCGCCCCGCCGTCGCTGCCCAACGAACACGGCGAATACGCGATTCCGCATCCGGGATTGACGCGGGTTGTGTGATCGTACGGACGCTATTGCCAAACCCCCGGCGGAGCCGGGGGCTTCCGGATGGTGGTCATGTCGGTTGAGTGATGATCTCGCGGATGCGAGCGCACATCAATTCGATTTCGTCGTCCGTTAATTCGATCGCGTCGAGGTTGAGATAGCCCACTTCGGCGTGATGCGACCGGGTGACGATGGTTGGATCCCCCTCGGCGAGCGCCGCAGTGAGCGAGACGGCGGTGTGCCCGGTCCGCTGCGGATCGGGCGTCAGCCGTGCCCTCGAAAAAGGGCAGCCGTTTGGATCGCGATCGACACTAAGGGCCAAGCCGGGCAGATCGCCTAACCGCGCGAGAATCATCTCCACCTTCCGGTCCTGCTCGGCGGTCCAAGCGGCGATGTCCTCGTTCATCCGGTATTCCAGAGCGGCCATAGCACCGATGATCGCCTCCTTGCCCGCTTTCATTCCGCGGCCGATTCCCCGGTTTTGCAGGACGACCGCCTCAACCAATGCGCGGCGCCCCGCCACGACACCCGCGGTCGTCGAGCAAAGGTACTTATGCGCACTCGTAATCACCAGATCGGCGCCACAGGCGATCAAGTCCCGCAAACGATGGTCCTGCGCCGCTCCGTCGACAATTACCGGCACGTCATATCGTTGGGCTAAGGCGACGACCTCGGGCAGCGGCACATAGCCGTGCTGCACCGTGTGATGCGATTCCACAAAAACTACCGCCGCAACGTCGCCGCGGGCGAGCTCGTGCTCGATATGTTCCGGCAGCGTGCGATTGACTGCACCGACTTCGACGACGTGTGCTCCGGCCAGCCGAATCGATTGCGTGATCGGCGCACCGTAGTCGACGCAGTGCCCTTTTTGAATCACCACGCGACGTTGCAAGCCGTCGCTATCCGGCAGTTGATGCACCTTGCCCAGATCGCGCCCCGTCATGCAGGCGGCGACGCTCAGCGTAATCCCCGCTGATGTGCATGCGGTGACGCACCCGTACTCCGCCCCTGAGGCCTCGGCAATGACTCGTCCGGCGGCATCCTGCAGTTCGTCCAGCACGAAGAAATGCTTAAAGGACTCCGCAGCGGCGGCGGCGATTTCCGGTAACACAATGGCTCCGGAAAGGTGCGTCATCTTGCCGCAAGCGTTAATCACGCGCCGAAGTCCGTATTTTTGATGCAGGTCGAGCATGAGCATTCGTTCCCGTCCGCGGTCTTCAATCAGATCGTCGTTTGTGGCGTCATTTGGCGGCCGCTAAGATTATAACAGTCTCATCCGAACGGCGTCTCCTGACAGCACTTGAGAGAGGACCCCACGCGATGCCCGCCGATCAGAATCCCGAAATCACGCTGCCCATGATGCGCGAGCAACTCTATAGCGCCGTCGTGAGCGACGCCTTGGATCAGTTGGGGTACCCCGACCAATCGCCGCGGATCGCGCTGCCGCCGCTGACGGTCAACGTCACGCTCGTGGGCCGCGCCAAAACGACCTTATGGACGGACATGGCACACGAGGATCCGCACCCCTACGAATTGGAATTGCGGGCGGTCGACGGGTGCCGACCGGATGATGTATTCGTTGCCGCCGCCGGCGGATCTTGGAGATCGGGCGTCTGGGGCGAATTGCTCTCCACTGCCGCTCAGAACAGCGGTTGTGTGGGCGCGGTTGTCGACGGCGCGGTGCGCGACGTCGCCAAGATGCGGGCCATGCAGTTCCCGGTCTATGCCCGCCGGACCTGCGTCTACGACAGTCTCAACCGCCAGCGGGTGATCGACATCGATGTCCCGGTACAGATCGATCGCGTCACCATCCGGCCGGGAGATCTGATCATCGCCGACGAAGACGGCGTGGTGGTCGTTCCGCAGCAGGTCGAAGACGAAGCCATCCGGACCGCCTGGAACAAAGTCAACGCCGAAAACATCACCCGCGACGCGATCAAGGATGGGATGAAAGCCGTCGACGCCTACGAAAAATACGGCGTGCTCTAAACAGCGTTTTTGAACTCCGGCTGCTCAAAAAACCGGTGCGTTTCTGCTACAACTCAACCGCAGACTGGAACTGACTCTTCGATGTTCGACAACATGATCACACGGAAGAGAGAACCGTTATGGCATCCGAGTTAGATTTGAAGCAGTTCATTCGAAATATCCCCGACTTCCCCAAACCGGGCATCATGTTTCGGGATATCACGCCGCTGCTGGCGTCGGCCGCCGCATTTGGAGAGTCGGTCCGACGCATGGCTGAACACTACCGTGCCGCTGAACCAACGGCGATTCTCGCCGCCGAGGCGCGGGGGTTTATCTTTGCGGCGCCGCTCGCGCTTGAGTTGGGGGCCAGTTTTGTGCCGATTCGCAAACCGGGCAAACTTCCTTTCGATACACGCGCCTTCCACTACGAGTTGGAATACGGCAGCGACTCGCTCGAGTTGCATACCGACTCGGTCCAAAAAGGAGACCGCGTGTTGCTCGTTGACGATTTGCTGGCGACGGGCGGGACGATGCATGCCTGCACCGCACTGACCGAGGAGTGTGGAGCTGAAATCGCCGGGCTGGCCTTTCTGATTGAACTTGATTTCTTGGGCGGACGTGAAAAACTTGGAGATTATGAGGTTCTCTCCTTAATCCACTACGGTTCCGAATCGTAAGCCGCATGAATCCGTCCGACGATGCCGTTCGCGAATGCCAGACGATCATGGCCCACGCTTGGATGGTCCGCACGTTCGTCAAGCATAGCGAGGAAGTGGAGGAGTTTCCCGAACTGATGGGCATCGTCCGCGCGGTGTTCGACACGGCGCGGGCGCTCGAGACCCGCGTGGAGGACCCGGACGCCTATTTGAAGATGCTCCGCAAAAAAATCAGCAAGTTGCGTAAGGCGGCCGAGCAATTCGCCGTCGACGCGCCGCTGGCATCGGGACACACGAACTTCGAGCAGGCGGTTGTTTCCATCAACGCCTGTGTCGATCGCCTCCAAGCTGTGCTGGATCGCGATTGACGACCGTCAAGCGACACGGCGCCTACGCGATGACTTCGCAATCCGGCAATCGTTTCAGAAACCTGTCCATGCCGTTCTCGCTGACCAGCGTGCAGTGCACGTGCAGCAACTTGAGCTGTTGCAAATCTGCCAACGGCTCAAGCCCCGCATCGCCCACGTCTCGGCAAAAGTCCAGGTACAAGCCTTCCAAGGCCTCGATCCAGCCCAAGTGATGCATCCCATCGTCGGTGACGGATGTGGCGCTGACATCCAACAGCCGCAATTGCGGGAATTCTTTCAACGCCCCCAGACCGGCGTCGGTGATTGGGGTGCGGCCCAGATTCAACTCTTCCAGATCCTGCAGCGGTAATAGGGCCTCCAAGCCCTCGTCGGTGATCTCTGCGCCGCGAATGCTCAGCCGCTTGAGCGAGACGAGATGTTGCAAGTGCGGCAGCGCATCGTCAGTCAGCCGCATCCATTTGAAATCGATATCGACGATTTCGTCCCCCTCACGCGAATAGGTGACGCGTGTGGGAGTGAAGTGGTTGGGACGCACGTCCCACAGAGAGTCCAGCGCTTCCACAAAGTCATCATGATGCGCGGCCAGCGCTTCGCACAAAGCATCGTCGGGATTTGCGTTGTCGGCCATTGGCGTCTCCCGTTCGCACGAGTCGATAGGTCAACATGCTCGTACCGAGAGATATTGTACCAAGCTTTGGCAACAACCGCAAAAAAATCCGGCGAAATGGATTCTTAACGTCGCTGCGAAAAGATCGCCCGCACGTGACGGTCAATGCACCAGTTCACAATCGGGCTGATGCTGCCGAAAGTAGCGGACCCCCGCGTCCCCAACACGGGTCCCGCCCGCATCGACGAACTGCAATCCCTCAAACTTGGCGAGCAACCGCAAGCCGCGATTGCTGATGTTTGCACCGTTGACCCACAAATCACGCAATTTGGGCAAACTGTGCAAATGCTGCAGGCCGGCATCGGTGATCGCTTTTGTCCCCGGCAAGACCAACGTTTCCAGGTTTTTCAGGCTCGACAATTGCGGCAGTCCACGATCAGAGACGCTCGTTCCGTTTAGCCACAAGTCTTTCAAGTCGGTAAGTCCTTTCACATGCTGCAGCCCGTCGTCGGTCACGCCGCGGCACTTTGACAGAACCAAGCTTTCCAGTTGCTTCATTGCGACCAGTGCTTGCAGACCCTTGTCCGTGATACTCGTTTGCGTGAGCCAGAGTTTCTTCAGCCCCATCAGCCCCTTCAGCGAACGCAGCCCATGGTCCGTCACCTTCGGTCCGTAGATATACAACGTTTCCAGTTTCTTGAGATTCCGTAACTGATTCAGTCGAGCGTCACTGATTTCTGCATTCCGAAAATCAACAGCGATAATGTCGCCCGCCGAATTGAGCGTGACCGCTCCGCCTAGATCCACATCAAACGGCTTAGGCTGAACGCGGTCCTTGGTTTGCTCTGGCTTCGGGGGCTCCGGTGCAGGTTCCGCCGGCCGCTCCCGGACGTCAGGTTGAACGATCGGCCGATGGGCGATGACCTTCAAAGGAAGAGCAACCGCCGGCATAGGAGGCCGGGCCGGCAACTTCCACATCCGCAGCGTCTTGTCGCGTCCAGTTGAAGTGGCGATTCGTCCACCTGAAGCAAATGCGACATTAATCACATCCGCCTCATGTCCCGCAAAACGGTACAGTTCCTCGCTCGTAGCGACGTCCCACAATCGCACAGTCGTATCGGCGCTCCCCGACAGAATGCGGCGGCCATCGTCTGAAAAGGCCAGGCTCAACACCTCCGCCTCATGTCCGCAAAACTTTCGCACTTCACCGCCCGTTTCGGCATCCCAGAGTCGAATGACCGCATCGCGGCCACCCGAGACGACGAACCGCCCGTCGGCTGACACCGCTGCACACGACATTTCCGTGCCGGTCAATTCAAACCGTCCAACTTCGCCGACGGCTCCCGCGCTGCGGCTGGAATCCAGGTCGCGAATACTGGCGAATTCGAACAACTGCGGCATCTCATCTGGATTTTCACGCTCCCAGTCAGCCGGTTCCGGCTCTGCCGGGGCGGGAGGTGCGGCGGTCGCTTCTTCCGATTGATTCGCAGTAGCCACGAGCATGTCCTGCATATCGTTGTCACCTGCGTCACGGTCCGCGGCGGTGGGATTCGAGGTTCGAGCGATCAGTTTCGCATGAATCCAACCCTTTGTCCGTTTCCCATCGCGCTCGATCGATGTCCAAATCCAGTCCCCCTTGCGCTTCAGTACGCTCAGTTCTTGTCCCTTGGGCAATTTGGCTAAGACTTCATTCACGACTTTCAGCGGAGCGTCCTTGACCTTGACCACGACGCGATCTTGCCGTTTGAGGCCGGCAAGCTCCGCCCGGATGAACAATTTGTCGATGCGGCGTTCCAATGTCGTCCCGCGCAGTCCTTTGGCCACAATCCGCAGCTTGCTGTCTAAGAGGTAAGTTTGCGGCAGTCCGGTCACTGCGTAGAGGTCGGTGATGTTCTGCTCCGATTCGTCGGAATGAAAAACCTGCGGATAAGTGAGCTTTCCTTCCTTAGCCGCTCGTGCCGCTGTTGCGCGATCGGTGTCGGAACAGATCCCCACAATTCGCAGGCCACGTTCGTGATATTGCTCGTGGAGTCTACGCAAATAGGGAAACTCCGCCCGGCAGGGCCCGCACCACGACGCCCAGAAATCGAGCAAGATGTATTGCGACTCTCCGGCAACCTCCTTGAGGTCAATCGTCTCACCGTCGAGACCATTTGCCGTAAACGTAGGAGCCCGGTTTCCGATTTCCAGCCCCTCGCGCAGGGCCGGTTTCTCGGAAGCCGACGTGTCGCGACTTTCGGCAGCGGAGCAATGCGCCGGTAAGCTGCACGCCAGCAGGCACAAGACGAACGAACAAAGACTCAGTAGATAGGCAAGGCGGCGGGTGTGAATCCTGGACAAAACGACATCTCCTTAATTTGTCATGTTCCACAGGAAGACTAGCGGGGCCCAAACTGGATCCTTGAGTGCAAATTGGTTCAGGCCGTTTCGTTTCCATCATGGAAGGGACTGCGACAGATTCGAGGAAGCCAAAATCAACGAAACTGCTTCCTCTCAACGAACTGGAGTCCGGGCTGTGTCGGTCACAACGGTTCCGACCCACAACTTGTGCAACTGACAACGACTCACGTTGTCACGCACGCGACCGGAATCTGTGTCCCGCTAATCTGTCAGCGAACGTCTGGGACACTGGTCGCTGAGCGGCAGCCCGCATCGTTCAATCGCACCATAATTTGGTTTCGCGATCGTTTCGTCAAGCAAAACCGGCAAGGTTTTTGTGAATTCCCTATTTCTGCGCTCTTCGCAGCGGGTCGGGAATCGTCAAACTCGCAAGTTTCGAGCCTGCGCCTGACAAGACACCCCATTCTGCGCATTCTGCCTTGTCTTCGGAAGAGCCACCGCTTTGCGGAGGTCCTGCGAATCACTGACCGTAGCAGATCAGCTCTTTGCCGGTACGGATCAGCACCCGTTCATTCAGAATTGAGGCAGCATACAGGATTGGACCCGAGAATCCTCCGCCCCGGCCGGGGGGCGTTTGTGGCTTGGCAGCAGTTTTGGCCGCCCATACCGGCGCTGAGGCGATTTTCTCAAACTCCGGTCCCGGCTTGACGAAATAGACCGTTCCGTCCTTGCCGAAGAACAAAATCTGCTGCGCCGCGGCAATGGGCGTGGCCCAGATGCTTCCGCCCAAACGCTTGGCGTAATGCTCCTGACCGGTTTTTAGATCAAGGCAATAGAGGACTCCTGACCGGTTCACGAAGTAGGCGTGCCCATCGTGCGCGATCGGCGAGCCGAACGAGCTGGTGGCCCGTTCCGCGCGCCAGAGATAGTCTGCCGACCACTGACCTTCGCCGTTTTGACTGATTTGCACGACTCCGTTCGACTTTGCGGCGCGGCCTCCCGGCGCGTTCTCTGCCCCCTCCCCGCCCGTTGAACTTCGCCCGCGGCCTCCCCGTCGCGAACCGCCGCGGCCGGTCGTGGCGCCGATCAAGAATCGGCCGTCGCCGAGCGGGACTGGAGTGGGCGTCGAATTGCCGTTAATTCCGTCGAGCGACCAGAGCCGCGCCCCGCTTGCCGGGTCGAGGCCTGTCAGACTTCCAACCGCACTGAAGACCAAATGGCGGGTTTCGCCGACCGGAATCAATCGCGGGCTCGACCAACTCGTCGCGCCAATTCCGGGAACTTTCCATTTGTTCTTGCCCGACTTCTTGTCGACGGCCAATACGTACGGTTCCTCCGATCGTTCCACCCAGACAAACGCGGTCGTTGCATCCTGCTCAACGGACGCTCCCAACCCGTGCCGGCCTTCGATCTTTCCATACTCATCCACCAAGTTACGCTCCCACCGAAGTTCGTTGGCGTGAGTCAGCGCCACCAAATTGCCCCCTTCAAAGAAGCAAATGACGCCGGTCTCGTCGACGACCGGGGATGGTGCGGCGCGGCTGACGTAGTTGGAACTCTCTTGCGGCGAGGCGTTCTTCACGTCGTGCTGCCATAGCTTCTCCCCGTCTGTGAGCTGAAACGCGGAGATGTGGTAAGTCTCCTTTTTCGGCCCGCTGACAGAAGTCACATACACGCGTCCGTTCCAGACGACGGGACTCGATTGTCCGTAACCGGGGATCTCCGCCCGCCAACTCGCATCGCTGACAGAGTCCCAAGCGCGCAGCCGGCTCTGATTGGAGGCCGAGGAGTTGCCGCCGTTTTGGAAGGAACTCCAAGATTCGTCTGCCGCAGCCGTCGTATTGAGGCTGCCTCCCAAGACCGCCGCGAAGAGCAGCGAACTGAGCCGAAGACGGCCTGATGCGAGTAGACCGGATCGGAGTAATGGTTTGGTGCGACCCGGAAAACCATGCCGATTCGTTCCACCCGTCATTGTGCGATGGGAATCTGCTGACGCACCAAGTTGCCGGTTTTCACGATACCTGACGACGAACTGCGCCAGCATGCGTCCCCACCAGCGGCTAAACACCATGATCAGTGCAATTGACGCAAAAACGATCACGTGCTGAATGAACAATTCCGCTGTCGTCATCGGGGTGCTCCCGGGGCAAAGGGCTCGGTGCTGGAATCTGATGGACCAGACACCGAACGTGATTGATTGTGGTAACGTCCGTCCGTATTTGTCTTCCGAATCTTTCAACCGCAGTCAGTTTCCGATCGCTTTGATTCGAGAATAAGCATTCGCTCCCGGCAAAGCACACTGCGACGGTAGTCGCCGGCCGCATCATAGAGATCCGAAATCCGCGTGAGGCAGCATTGGCAATTGAGATTGTCAATTTGAGCGTGAGTCAAGTTGCGGACTGCCTGATACGCATCCCAAGCGCGGTCCGTTTCGATCAATAGGGCTGCCAGACCAATGCGAAATTGGGCGCGGTCCGGACCAAGGTCGATCGCCTTGCGTATGAGTGATTCCGTCACGTGAGGCGGACGCTGGCAACGGCCCGTGTAATAGGCCATGTCGTAATACGCCTGTGCGGAGAGCGGATCTTGTTCGATCGCCCCGCGGCAGCCGTGGACGGCCAGATCGGGATAACCCAATGCATCCAGGGCACTGGCGATTTGCAGTCGCCAATCGATCGACAGGTCCCCGCTCTCAAGCAGCGACGTCAGCAAATCGCGGGACAAGACCTGCTTGCCGATCCTCGCGTAACCCAATCCAAGCATAACGCGGGACGCGGGACTCAAAGGAATCAGCAACGATGCCCGCTCGATCGCGGCAACTGATTGCCGGAATTCTTCCAGCAGGTGGTGAATCATACCCTTCAGTTCCCACAGCCGCCCGTTATCCGGCTGCGAATCCAACTCACGATCGACCACTTGCTTTGCTTCGTGAAAGCGATCTTGGTTAATGAGATGCTCGACGAGGTTGAATCTCTCGTCGGTAGAGAGACTCGCAATCCGCTGCTTGTCGTTCTGACACGCCCTCATTTCCTGCTCCTCCCACCTTCTTGGGGTGAATGTCGAGTCACAAGACTCGCTCCGCATAGTGAACACCGTATTGGAGGCAGGCTGCGTGGCACGACGAACGAGGCTGCGTGCTCACCTCAAGAATCTGACATTGAGACTCAATGTCAATAATCTATGGGTTTCCGGTTTGGATGTCAAGAGGGTGCGCAATGCTGATTCTGTCGCGCCGCTCATTGACGAACTGACGAACTCCCGACCGCTGACTGACGTTGCGGCGGGAGCGACCAGCCCGCTGTCAAATCGTCAAGGATGTTGGCCGCATTGCCTTCAGACCCCGCAAGTTTGACCACACCTCACCAGGTTTCCGAACCCTCAATCTGGCTGAGAATGGAGGCGATGACCTGCCGACAAAGTCGAACCGCCTGCAGCAATCATCTCGAAACCGGCCGAATCGGCAGTTCCGAAAGCGGGCTGGACAGGAACACCCGAAACGATACAATCCCGCACCTTCCGGAATTCCGGCAGTGGGCAACAACTACGGAAATTGCCCGCTGAACCGAGTCCGTTCGATTTATCGCAACGTACTCACATCACACTTCACGTCTCAGTTCGATTGTTCCGACCTCCCCCGGGTTTAGACGGAACACCCCCCGCAGAACGAGTTCACCGAACCTTCCCCAGACGAGGGCACGATCCCTTACCGGTGGCCGTTCAACAGAAAGGACCCTGACGATGTTGTTCAGACTGGTGCTGACCGGAGTCGCCGCCTGCGCTATTGCCGGCTGCCACTCCTATCACCCCTACTGCAATTCGTGCGGCCCCTACCCCGGTCATCAGCCAAGCCAAGTTTATCAACCGCCGACCGTCGTTCCCTACCAAGGCCAGCCCGGCGTTCCCTCAGGAGGCGTGGTGCCAGGTGGGGTGGCGCCGGGCAGCGTGACTCCCAACGGGGGCGACGCACCGCTGCACAATCCCTCCCCTTCGGCCTCGAATCCGAACAGTAGAGGCGACAATCTTGCACCGAACGACTACGACGACGACCTATCGGGCACCAATAGCCAGTTCAACATCGAAACAGAAAACATCGCAGCCGCGGAGACTGCCGCCGTCGAACCAGATCCCGTTGACGATTCTGCCGACGAGGTGACATCCGTGGCAGAAGAGCAATCGCTGGAAGACGAATTCGTGCCGCCGGTCCCATTCAAGCCCGCTTCCAGCCGGGCCATTTCCGCAGACACTCCTCCGAAGGCCACTGCAGCGCGGCCGAATCCTTATCTCTACGACAATGATCCCGGCGACTTTAACGGTGACGGCGTCGAAGAGAGATACGAATGGTTGCGCGGTGTGATCAACTTTGACGAGAAACAGCGGCAGTGGCGGATCACCTACAATGCCGACCCGACTGATCAGGACGACAAGTACGGTGGGACGTTCACGCTTTCGAACGACGACCTTCTGTACAAGATCGGCCTGATTCCAGACGACGTGGTGCTGATCGACGGTCGCGTTGACATCGAGAACACCGACCTGTCCGGGAAACCGACGTATCGTGTTGAAGACGTTGAGCGGTTGAAGCCTGAGACGAATCCCGCCTCAAAGTAAGGCACATCTCAGGCAGGTCTCCGGCCGTCACTGCGCCTCGAACGCCGTGGATCCGCCGCTATTTGTCCGGCGAAACGCGGATGTCGTCGACGCCGAGTGTACCGACTCCGCCATTGAGCCCCACGCGAAGGACCGCCTCATTCGCGTGCCGCGGGACCTTGACCTTCTTGGTCACTTGCTGCCAGCCGAACGTCCCCGACCACTGGCCGACAATTGCGTCGCCGACGACTTTCCGCGATTTGTCGTAAAAGTGAACGTACAGAGCGGCTTGTTCCTGTCGACGTAATCCTCGGCGTCCGTCAGTTAAGCGGACCCAAAAGCGGACATCGAGAAAACGGACCGCTTTGCCGTCAACCGCGAACCCCTGCAGGACTTGCGCCCCGCGTCCGGGCGTCTCATTCTCGAACTGCATATATCGTTCGCCTTGCGGGGCGCCTCTGACGACGATTCGGTTTTGCCGTTGATAATGCCAGCCATCGGCGCGCTCGTCATCGTTGGCATCGATCTCGAAGCCACCGTTGATGACCGTTGGACGCGAGGCGTCGGGTTTGACTTTCCGCTGGTCCTCCGCCCGGCCGGTCATCGGCACAAACAACGTCGAAATCAATTGCTGTTTGACCAGCTCGCCATCTTGCTTTTCAAACAGGTAAAAGACCTGTTGGTGCCGCTCGCCCAACGGAATGATCATCTTGCCCCCTTCGCGAAGCTGGTCGACCAACGGTTTGGGAACGTTTTCAGGGGAGCAGGTCACAATGATTTTGTCGAACGGCGCGTGTTCCGCCCAGCCTTGGTAGCCGTCCCCAACTTTCGATTTGACGTTGTCATAGCCCAGCCTTTTGAGACGGCGCGCTGCCGATTTCCCGAGCGATTCCACGATTTCGATGGTGAAGACCTGGCCCACAATCTCGGAGAGGATCGCCGCTTGGTAACCGCTACCGGTTCCAATTTCCAGAACTCGGTCGCTCGGTTGCGGATCGATGCTCTGCGTCATGTAAGCGACGATGTAGGGAGGTGATATCGTTTGCTTAAAACCGATCGGCAGTGATTGGTCGAAATACGCCTGTTTCTGATCCACTTTTCGCACGAACAGATGACGGGGCACCTTGCGCATTGCCGCGAGGACAGCTTCGTTTTCGATTCCATCGGCGGCCAAGATCTGCTTGACCAACCGTAAACGCTGCCGGCGAAACGGGTCGGAATCCTGAGCGGCGGCGGCCGACCCAATGCACGCGCTGGAGACGATGAACAGCAAGAATAGACGGAAGACCTTTGGCGAGTTCGCAAACCGCATGGCCATCTCTCCTCAACCAACTCGTCATGAGGAACAGGTTCATACACAGTTTGAAGATACACGCGCAGTCACGCACGTTTCAATCGGATTTTCGCCGATTGATCGACGAAGACGGTTTTGAGATCACTGCGCAGAATTTGCTGGTAGGTCCCGCGCCCGACAGTTACCGCGATGACTCCGGCGCACTCCAAAAGTTGCAGTGAGATATCGCCGCAAGTCTTTCATGTAAAATGCCTTGGAACGACGGTGACCGGCAAGTCTACATTGACGTCCCCGTCGGTAACCGGTAGACTCCGCCCCCCTTCTCGAACTTCTCAGGTCTGCTCGCGTGATCCTTGCGGCAACGGTGTGACGCGAACGAGCCGGAGTGGTTCCCGCCGACCGTCAAGCAACCTATTCTGAAGACCCGATACACGAAATACCCGCAGCACGCGGTCAAGGATGACCCGCATGAATGCACCTCTATCTGAGCCGATCGTCCCTGCCGCCGATCTCGGACGACTGCGCTCCGCGAAACAGATTATTGCGGCAGAGTCCGACGTCCTGCAACAACTCAGCCGGGAGCTTGACGTTCAATTCTCTGCCGCTGTCGATTTGTTACTCCGGTGCCGGGGTCGAATCATTGTCACCGGCATGGGCAAGGCGGGATTGATCGGACAGAAAATCGCGGCGACGTTTTCCTCGACCGGAAGCCCTGCTCATTTTCTGCACCCCGCCGAAGCGGTGCACGGGGATTTGGGGTGTATCGCCGCCGCGGATGTGCTCTTGGCCCTCTCCAATAGTGGAGAGACCGACGAGATCGTACGGTTGCTGCCGTCGATCAAGCAGTCCGGCACATCACTGATCGCCGTGACCTCGCGAGCCACAAATACGCTGGGTGCGGCAGCGGACATCGTCTTGGCACTCGGATCTCACAGTGAGGTTGGACAACTGCAGCTAGCGCCCACCGCGAGTACGACGGCGATGTTGGCAATGGGCGATGCCCTCGCAATTGTCGTCAGCGAAGAAAAAGGATTCACCCGCGCCGATTTTGCCCGTTTTCACCCGGGCGGCAGCTTGGGACTGCAATTGAAAACCGTCCGTGAATCGATGCGCCGGGGCGACGCACTGCGGATCGCCGATGAGAGGCAGTCGATTCGCGAGGTCTTGGTGGGACACCGCGGACCGGACCGTCGTACGGGTGCTGTGATGTTAGTGAACGAGCAGGGACGGCTGACCGGGCTGTTCACTGACAGCGATCTCGCTCGTTTGCTGGAGCGTCGCGCGGACCGGCAATTGGACCGGCCGATTACAGAAGTGATGACGCCCGCTCCGATTACAATTTCGCAACAAGCGCAATTGGTCGACGCGGTCGCTCTGCTCTCGGAGCGGCGGATCAGCGAACTGCCTGTTGTCGACGACGCGGGCAAACCGGTCGGGCTGATCGATATTACGGACGTCATCTCACTCTTGCCCGATGGTTCGGCGGGCGACCGTGCGGCCCCCCAATCCATTCCCTTTCGCCAGTAGATTCAGCGGCAATGTTCAGCGGTGAAACCTGAAGTACACATCTCTGACTGATTTCCACCTTTGCAATTAGGCCATCAGTGCTAAAACGGATCGCGATCACGTTGCTATCGGCGGGATGCCTGTACGGCGTCTTCTGCGTGTACGCGCTGTTCGTGACGCCGCTGGTGCAGCGGGAGCATCAAGAGGAGCAACGGCCCGTGTCGCGGGCGACGGAGGGCACTGAAAAGCGCGGTCCGAAATCCGACATCGCCGAGCAGTTTCTTCCGCATGTTCCCTGGGCATTGCACGCGCGGTACCAGATGAAGAACCACGCCGCAGACCGCTTCATCTTTATGCAAAGCTGGGAACAAACGCCGCGGGGTGAAATCAAATGCACTCCGTTCGCCATGGTGATGCTCGACCTGGAAAACCCTCAGGAACCACCCTATACGCTGGTGAGTGATTCCGCGGTGCTGGAGTTTCAAAATCCGCTGGTGCTGGAGCGGAATTCCAACCCTGGCCGCATCGTCGGATGTGCACTGAACGGCGATGTCGAAATCCGGGGAAAATTCGGGCTCCGTCTGCAAGCTCCGAACTTCTATTTTCGAGAACGGCCCTTTGAAGATTCCGACCAAGTCGCTCTCGCCGACCGATCGCCCCGCGCTTGGAGTAAGGGTCTCATTCAATTCGAATACGACGGGCACAACGGCACCGGCGAAGACCTCGATTTGAAACTGATTCCTAAACGTGCGCAGCTCAGCCGCGACAAACCCGCAGTGGACGGGATTCAGACGATCCGGCTGCACAAGAACGTGGAAATGCATCTCCGGCCGGAGTCCGAGGATCCACAGCGCTCGGAGGAAATGGTGCACATCAACAGCGCGGGGGCGTTTGAGTTTAATCTGCAGACCAATGTGGTCACGTTTGAAGACCAAGTTCGCGTCGTTCGGAATACGGATGAAGGGAACGACATTTTGGATCAAGTGGACTTGCTGACGATCACTTTTCGACCCGCAGAACCGGGCGAGTCCAAAGACGATTCTCAACAGAGCAATCAGAAAATCGCCGGCAACCTGGCGTTTAGCCGCTTGATGGCCCAAGGCAACCGCGTAAAACTGATTTCCGAGCGCAGCGATCTCGTCGCCATCATGCAGGAACTCAAGTATTACGCCGACGAAAAACAGATTGTGCTTCAGGACGGCAAGACCGTCCGAGTGCTCAACGAGAACACGGAATTCAAATCACCCGAGCTGACGATTAATCACGATGAGACGAACCAAATCGTGTCGATTCTGGGACGCGGCGCCGGAGAGATGATCAGCTGGAATCCCGAGACCGGCCTCCGACAATATATCGCGCGGTGGGCGAAGCAAATTACGAAGCATCCCGATCGCAATCCCAAGTCGGACCAGGATGTGATCGAATTGCGTGGAACCGCCCTCTTAAAAGAGGAGCGGAAGATGATCATGGAAGCGGAAGTGATTAAGGTTTGGCTGGAACCAGATGCCGCCGGCGGGACCTCCGCTCCGCGGCAGCCGGCTGTTGGCGTTTCCGGCACAGTGCGGAACATGAAGATCCAGCGGCTGCTGGCGGTCAAGGACGTCGGTTTCGCCAGTGCGGAGATTATCGGGGGTGTGGATCGATTGGAAGTATGGTTTGAGGAGGGGAAGATTCCCCATCCAGAAACGGCCGGGGTGTCGACTCTGCGTTTAATCGGCCGTGTGCGACCGACTCAGTACCAGGTCGCCGCACGACCGCGCTCGGCACCTTCGCGACGACCACTGCGGCGTCCGGCGGCGCGTCGGCCGCGCCGGCGTCGGCGAGTTCCCGTCCATCACCACGTTGCCGAGCGGCAGGGCCAAAGTTTTGCGGCGACGCCGGCCGAGGTCCCCGGCGCAGGTGTCTCGGAAAGAAACGACGCATTGAGACTGCAAAACGAGCGGAATCGTCAAGAGCAGCCGCCTGAGAAACCGGTTGAACCGATCGATATCCTCGCCAAGAAAATGCAGATCCGCATCATTCGCGAGGGCAAGGACAACCACGTATCGCGGGTGGATTGCTACGGAAAAGTCGACGTGTATCAGAAACATCTCGACGGCGATCCTCCGCTGCGAATTCAAGGCGACCAGCTCCATATCATCAATCCGGACTCGTCCAATCTGCATCAGCAGATTTTCGTGCAGGGGAAAAAAGCGACCGATCACGCGCCGGAAATCAGAGCCCACGTCCGCGATCGAGGAATGCATCTGGAAGGGGTCGACATTCGGACCGATCGCAAACGGAACTTTGTTTGGATGAACTGCCCGGGATTGCTGCAAATTCCGGTCCACAACACGTTGGACGGTCGGAAGCTTGCCGTTCCGCAACTCCTCTCCGTCTGGTGGAAGGAGAAGATGAATTTCGACGGGAGCGTCGCCAAGTTTTACGACAACGTCCGCATCATGCTTGAGGGGAGCACCGTGTCGTGCGGCCACATGGATGTGACGCTGACCGAGCGGGTTTCAATGACGGAGAAACAGAGGACCGATCGCGACAAGATCGAGATTAAGGAAATTGTGTGCAAGGACGGCGTTCATCTGGACCACCGGCAATTCGAGGGCAATCGATCGACGGGCAGATATCGCGGCGAAGTGTTCGAGCTGACCATGAACCAGCAGGCGGGGACGATGCGGGGCCTCGGCGGCGGCTGGATGGAGTTTTGGCGCCGCGAACAGTCGGAAGGTCCACAAAAGCCGCATCTCGTCTCCAGCGCATCGAATCGTCAGTTGTCCACCAACGAGGAGGATGGTTGGAACTACACGAAAGTTATCTTTCGCGGTGATCTGAAGGGCCGGGGATCAAACCTGGAAGGGCCGGACAGCATCGTGACGACGACTTTTTATGACAATGTGGAAGTGGTGTACGGGCCGGTGAAACTCCCGACCGACGTGGTTGATCCCGACGACTTGCCGAAACGGGGCGGGACGCTGGACTCAGACATGCTGCAGCTGAAGCAGTTGCCGAAGACAAAGAACTATCCGCGGCGATACGTCACGATGCTCGCCTCCGGAAACGCGCGCATCACCGGAAAATCCTATTCGGGACGGGCCGACCATGTCACGTATGACGAGTCGCTCGGACAAATGGTGCTACGGACTGCTGAACCGTACTATTCGATGCTCTGGCAAGAGAAACCAGTACGGAACCAGCCAAATGATGCGAAGTTCCGTGTGATTCAGTTCTATCCCAAGACCGGCAGGTACAACGGATTCGACGGAAAATCGATTGACTTCCGCCCGTAAGTCGCGTCCCTTGATTCATCGCTGGCCGAGAAATAGCATGCAGACATCTCGGTGGGACGGCGGCCGTATTGCCTCCGCAGGGGAGTTTCGCTCCACTTCGGAATGGCCCGCTGGTCTCACTTGAGGTCATCGGCGATTGGACGATCCGCCGATTGGAATTCTCTGATGCGTCGTTCAGACCACCGCAGTATGGCCGCTAAGCGGGAAGAGCAACGGAATCGACATGGATACCGTATTTCCATTCGGCCTGCCCGGACCGACGGTGCTCTATTTGGTGCTGTATCTGGCGACGCTCGTGATTCACGTTCTGTTTATGAATTACGTGCTCGCGGGAACGGGATATCTGGCCGCGATTAGCTTGTTTGAAAAGCGGCTTCCGGAGCAGGAATCCGGCTTAGTCGCGCGGACGCTCAGAGAGTGGCTGCCCTTTATGCTCAGCGCGGCGATCACGGCGGGCATCGCGCCGCTATTATTCGTACAAATTCTGTACAAAAAGAGCTTCTACACCGCGAATCTGCTGCTATTTCATCGTTGGATGGCGATCCTGCCGGTGTTGATTGTTGCGTTTTATTTGCTCTACCTCTGGAAGGCCAAGCGCGTTCTGGCGTGGCCGCGTTTGGTGACCGTTCCGCTGGGCATCGTGACCTTCGGGTGCTTCGCATTCATCGCCTGGTCGTGGACCGAAAACCATGTGCTCAGTGTTAATCCCGGTGCCTGGACCGCACACTACGCAGCTGGCAATATGATCTATCGCAATCGTGAAGTGTTGCCGCGTTTGGCGGTCTGGTTCAGCGGCGCGTTTCCGACGATGGCGTTGCTGCTCAGTTGGCAATTGTGGTATTTGCAGCGCGACGTTCCAGACCAAGAGGTGCAGGGGCGGCAGCGGATGTCGCTATTGGCGCTCGGGGGACTTTGCATCGCCGCGTTGTCGACGGCGCTCTATGTCGCTAGCGTCCCCAGCGAGATTCGTGATGTGATCTTCAGCCGCGCGGGGATTGTGTACTTGTTTCTGGCCGGCTGCGGCTGGGGTGTGCAGTTTGCGTCCTGGGTGCAGATGAAACGTGCCGGGCGGTTTGAGCGAATCTGGTTGACGACGGCTTCTGTGGGGTTGTTGATGACGCTGTGTGGAACAGCGGTTGTCCGTGAAATCGCCCGCTGGGTGAGACTCAACGGCAACGAACTGAGTGCCTGGCACGAAGAGGCCTCCCAGGTCGGCGGATTGCCGTTGTTTCTGATCTTCTTTGTGATCAACATCGGCCTGATCAGCTACTGCATAGTCCGGGTACGGCGCGGTCTGGTCACCGAAAGCTGAGACGGACGAGTCGTCAGTATCTTCGAAAGCAAGACCTTGAATTCCTCGAAGGACACGCCGCCAGCAGTGCTGCAAACGCCACGGCTCACGCTCCGCGAGATGGTCCGCGACGATCTCGATTTCGTTGCGGAAATGCTGTCCGATCCGGAAGTCATGCAGTTCTATGCAAAACCCTACTCGCGCGAGGAGGCGCGGCAGTGGTTGGAGCGTCAGCTGATACGGTATGCCGAATCAGGACATGGGCTTTGGCTGGTGACGGAGACAGCTTCGCAACGTCCAGTCGGACAGGTGGGCCTCGTCGACCAGCAAATCGAGGGACATGTCGAGACCGAGATTGGCTATTTGATCCACCGTCCGTATTGGCGTCGGGGTTGGGCGGCGGAGGCAGCGGCGGCCTGCCGTGACTTCGGCTTCGCGAAGCGGGGCCGCCGGCAATTGATTGCACTAATCCGCCCAGTCAACATTCCGTCGCAGCGGGTGGCGCGCAAGATCGGCATGAGTTGGCACGGTCGTCGAGTCCAGCATGCCGCGATGGAGCATCAAGTCTACACAATCGACCGCGACGACTGGGGGTCTATGCAGTCGAGCGGATTCCATCGTTCGGCCGGTACGACGCCTCATTGAATCGATTCAGCCGGTACAAACGGATGCCGTCCTGTGGCTGCGGCTCGAAGTGACGGGTCAAGTATTGCATCCAGTATTAATCACGTCTAAATTGGAGGCCGAAACGGACGTCGCGCACTCGCTGAGAGACTCACGATTCGCGGGACCAGGGCCGAATTGACAGCGGGAATCAACATAGGAATGTGTTGGACGCCCCAATCGACTTCGCCCCTGCTTGTGGGCTCCCGACGTGTTTCTCGATGAGAGCGGAGTTGTGCGAGGGATTGCCGGTCGGAATCGAGCAAGTTTCCCCAGGTGCGGGCGGTCGATTCCCTTTATTTCCGCCAGAAAATTGAGGAACCGGCTCCAACAGCAGGCCGCAATCAGGCGTAGGCAAACACGGAATCCTCTCAGTTGCCGTTGAGAATCCGTTTGCGGCCGATCCATTCGAAACTCCCTTCCAGGTCTCCAGCCTTACACGACTCACACAAGGCTCGAATCTGAATCGGCGTCCATAATCATTGAAATAACCTGGAATTACATCCACTTCTCAAACTGCTGTGTAAGGGTCATCCATGAATTCCGAGGCCGTCATTGAAACACGCAGCCTGTCGAAGGTCTATCGGGACTTCTGGGGGCGGAAAAAGGTTCGCGCACTCAATTCGCTGAATTTGGAAGTTCACCGCGGTGAAATCTTCGGCCTGCTGGGTCCCAACGGATCGGGCAAGACGACGACGCTCAAGCTCCTGCTGGGCCTCCTCTTTCCGACGGAAGGGTCCGCCGAGATTCTGGGCAGCCCGGCGACCGACGTCGTCAAGAACCAGCGGATCGGCTATCTGCCGGAGGAGTCCTATCTGTACCGGTTTCTCAACTCCGAAGAGACTCTCGATTTCTACGGGCGGCTGTTTAATATGCCCCGCAAGGAGCGCAAGGAGCGTAGCGAGAAACTGCTGGAACTGGTGAAGCTGACGGATGCTCGGAAACGTCAATTGCGGGAGTATTCGAAGGGGATGACCCGCCGTATCGGGCTTGCCCAGGCACTGATCAATGACCCCGATTTGGTGCTGTTGGACGAACCGACGAGCGGACTCGATCCGCTGGGTACCCGCGACATGAAGGACCTGATTCTCAATTTGCGGGACCAAGGCAAGACAGTCTTGATGTGTAGCCACGTTCTCTCCGATGTGCAGGACGTCTGCGATCGCGTGGCGATTCTGGACAGCGGCGAGTTGAAGGTCTTGGGCCGTGTCGAAGAATTGCTGAAGAATCAAGGTGTGACGCAAATCCGCACGAGCACTCTTTCCGATGAAGCGGTGGCTGAGATCAAGGCGGTGGTCGCAAAGCACAACTCGGAGTTTTTGGAAGTCGACCACCCGACAACCACGCTGGAAGACCTGTTCTTGAAGACCGTTCGGGACGCGGCGGATCGGCCCGGCCAACGGTACATTCCTCCCAGCGAAAGCGAACAAGGACAAGCACAGGACGCTGCCGACGAGGAAGTCCCGGTTGCGGCCGGCGATTCAGACTCGGACTCCGAATAAGCAGAATCACGATACAGACAATCGGGCCGCACGCAATTTGCAGGCGGTCACTCAAAACTTGCCTCGCCGCGAATCCCAGTGATCTGTTCTGTTCTGGAGCCCCTGGGATTGCATCTGCCTGAGACGTATCGGCTAGGTGGGGCCTAAGAACGAAGCAATCGCGAATACAAAAACCTGAGCGAATCGACGCCCGAGTGAACCATGACATTTAACCCGATTCCATTCGACGTTCTGGCAGGCTTAGTGAATTGGGCGAAAGTCGTCGGTTGCGTCTTCGCGGCCGTATTTGTGATCGCGTTCTTACTGCAGATCGCATCTCGCGGCGCACAGGGGCCGGCGTTCTTCTTCCGGCAGCTTGTCGCGTCAGTTATGGATTGGCTGACGATGTCGCCGCGGCGCATCTGGGCACTGACGTTGTTGACGTTTCGCGAAGCGTCGCGACGTAAGGTCTTTACGATCGGCGTGATTTTCATTGTGCTGATCATGTTCGCCGGCTGGTTCCTGGGTGACTCCACGGAGCGCCCGGAGATGCAGGTCAAGCGTTACGTCAGCTTCATGCTCACGACCATCGGATGGCTGATCTTGCCGGTGGTGGTCATTCTCTCCTGTTGGGGCATTCCCGAGGACATCAAGGCCCGCTCGCTCCACACAGTGGTGACCAAGCCGGTAAAACGCAACGAAGTCGTGTTGGGGCGCATCTTCGGTTTCAACTTGATCGGGACCGTGGCTCTGCTCACGATGGGCGTCGCCGGGTACGCCTGGATGATGCGCTCTCTCAACGAGGAGACCCGAGGCTCGCTGACCGCCCGTGTGCCGGTCTACGGAGAGATCAGCTGGCTGAACAAGCAGGGCAACGAGGCTTTGCAGGGTGACAATGTCGGCGACATCTGGACCTTCCGCAGCTACATCGCCGGAAACACGAAAGCCCGGGCCATTTGGGATTTCACGGGCATCGACGAGGATTCCTTTCGCAAGAACCCACAGACCGGCGAGCCGGAACTTCATCTGGAGTCAACGTTTAACGTCTTTCGGTCATTCAAGGGAGATTTGGAACGCGGAATCCTGGCCCGGTACACGTTTGTGAATGACAGCCGAGGCCTGAGAGTCTCGGTCGATCCGTTCGAAGTTCAGGAATTCCGGGCCGGCGCCAATGTGATGACGATCCCGAGAAAAATCACGTACGGCCCTGACCGGTCGCTAAGTGCCGACATTTTGGACGACTTGGCCGACGACGGCAATCTGCGAATTGAGGTCGAATGTCTCACCACGTCCCAGTACCTTGGAGCCGCCCAATCCGACCTGTTCATCCGGCTTCCGGAACAATCGTTTGCCTCGAGCTTTGGTAAAGCCATTTTCGGGATTTGGATGATGATGACGACGGCGATTGTGCTGTCGGTCTGCTTGAGTTGTGTGGTCAAAGGCCCCGTCGCCATGCTGGCAGCGGGTTGTATCATCGTGATCGGCAAAAGCTTTTGGGGGTTTCTCGCCAAAGTCGCTTCCGGCGACGTTGAAGGAGGCGGTGTGATTGAAGGCATCATCCGCATTCACCGCCACATTACGCCGAACGTCGAGTTCCAGGAGGACTCGCGGAGGCAACTCGTCGAGTCGATTGATAAAGTTCCCCAGTTGTATGTCCAGGTGAGCCGCTATCTCATCCCCGATCTCAGTCAATTCAACATGACCGAGTACGTGGCCAACGGGTTTGACATTCCGTTCTCAGCAGGTTTGTTGCCCGCCCTCGCCACCATGCTTGGGTTTTGCATTCCGTGGATTTTTCTCGGTTATCTTGCCTTGAAGTTTCGTGAATTGGAATCGAAATGAAAAAACTCAATTCCTTGCAACGCAAATTGGTGTATTTGGGTGGAATCATCATCTTGTCCATCCCGATTCTGCTGCTGGGCCAGCCCGGCCGCGCTTCCGTGGAAGCGACCGATACCACTCAGGCCCGTCCGGCGGAGCGTGGCGGAAAACTGGACGCCATGCGCAAGCAATATGATCTGGGACAGTCCGATCTGGGCGCCGTTGATCCCTCCAGCGCAACAATGAATCTGGTGCTGCTGGGACTGAGGGGCGTCGCCACCTGCATATTGCAACTGGAAGCCCAGGAACACCAAGACCACAAGAACTGGGCTGAACTGGAGCAGACAACCGAGTCGATCATCAAGCTGCAGCCTCACTTCCATAAAGTCTGGCACTTCAAAGGCTGGAATCTGGCCTACAACGTCTCGCAGGAATGGGACGCCGTTGAGGATCGCTATTTCTGGGTCAAGAAGGGGATCAAGATCCATCAGAAAGGGGTCAGGCAAAACCGCAAGGTCCCGGATCTCTACTGGCACACCGGAAACATCATCGCCAAAAAAATTGGCCGGTCCGACGAGTGGGTGCAGTTTCGCAGGTTCTTCATGAAGAAAGATCCCGACCCCCGTTTTGCGGAAAAGAACTGGGAGGTCGATCGGGAAATCAACGAACGCGGCAAAGACTACGACAACTATCTGATGGCCAAGGAGTGGTTTGAAGAGTCGATGCGCGTGCTCAAGGAAGACAATCCGATTCAGCACATTATGGCGCCGACGCTCTTCCGCTCATATCCTGCCCGTTCGCAGATCGACTTCGCGGAAGTTCACGGACGCGAGGTCGACGAAAACGGCAATTCACGCATCGGTGAGCAGTCACGCGAGGCATGGGACAAGGCGTCCGACGATTGGATCGCCTTCGGCCAAGTGCCGATTCTGGTTCGGTTCAACTCGGGGGAGTTTGGCGAGGTTCAGTTGGAGATCCGCAGCGATGACGAGTATCAGGAAATCGCCGACAAGTACGAAGTGGACGAAGGCGTGGTCAAGGACATAGTCCGCAGATACCATGAGTTGACGAACTATCCCTATTGGCGGACGCGCGTGCTGGCCGAACGCGAGGAAAACACAATGCTGGCCCACAAGGAAATCTTCGAGGGCCAGGAGTTGTACAAGAAGGGCGAGTTCGAGGAAGCGGCCGCCTTATTGCAAAAAGGAATGCGAAGATTTGAAACATTGCTCGACAAGTATCCTCAACTCATCATCGAGGACTTGACCGTCGAAGAAGGCATGGTCGCGATTCTGGTCTATCGCTACATCCGACAGACGCTGGGTGAACCGCCCGAAATCCACCCGCTCAAGAAGCTGTGGAATGAGCACAAGAACCGATTGCCCATCTTCGAGAAGGAAATGCGCCGGCGAATGGAACAGTAGCACGATTCCCTCTCCGGTGCGGGGAGGACAATGTGCCTCCACACCTCATGCCGGTCACCGTGCCACCTAGTGGGCCGCTCTCCAGTCGCGTAATCTACTGTATTTTGCAGTAGTGCAACTTGGGCAGATTCACCGTCCGGCAGGCGCCGATTCGGAAAAACTGCCTTGCTTGACTCGATCTCCGGAATTTTCCAATCTCAGCGGTGTTAGAGCCGGATGAGATTGTTGACAACCGGCGCTGGGGACCGCTACACTCGCTGCCTTAATTCGCTTCAACTCATGGATAAATCATGAATTGCGGCGCATTCTGCTCCGTGCTCGCAGCGGGTTTTCTGAGTGGTCCCTCATCAATGAGACGTCCACTGCAATCACGTAGTGCCCGCCGACAGTCATGAAGCAGTCTGCGTCAGCCTTGTAACACGGAGATCAACCCTAGGATGCAATTCCTTTCCACGCGTGTCGGCCGGATGTTGAGTTGTTGGAAATTGTTACTGCCGTTGGTGTTAACGGCCTGTTTGACTTCGCCCGTCCTTGCCCAGAATGGTGCAGAAGAAGGCGGTGGCGAGACGGCGGCGTCGACCGCCGAGGCCGCGACGGCGCAGGTCTCAGGTGCGATGGTGTTTATCATCTGGATCCTCTGTTTTGCCGGATCGATCGCCGCACTTTATTACGCCAAGAAATTCTACGATTGGATGCTCACCCAGGACGAAGGCGACGAGACGATGGTCAAGATCGCCGGCCACGTCCGGGACGGTGCGAACGCCTACCTATGGCAGCAATACAAAGTCGTCACCATATTCTTCATCGCCACGTGCATCATCTTGGGCATCGTGGCGTTTGTGTTTAAGGCGCAGCATCCGATTGTGCCGTTCGCCTTTTTGACCGGCGGATTCTTCTCCGGCCTGGCCGGCTGGTTCGGGATGAAGACCGCGACACTCGCCAGTTCGCGGACTGCGCAAGGAGCGAAGAACTCTCTCAACCAAGGATTGCAAGTAGCCTTCCGTAGCGGCGCCGTGATGGGGCTCGTGGTGGTCGGACTTGGCTTGATCGACATCACCCTCTGGTTCGGCGGATTGTATTACGTTGCCGATTGGATGGGATTTGAATTTTCGTTAGAAGAGATCACCGTGACGATGCTCTGCTTCGGCATGGGCGCCAGCAGCCAAGCGCTGTTTGCCCGTGTGGGTGGCGGCATCTTCACCAAAGCGGCCGACGTGGGGGCCGACCTCGTCGGCAAGGTCGAAGCGGGAATTCCTGAAGACGATCCGCGTAACCCCGCAACGATTGCCGATAACGTGGGCGACAACGTCGGGGACGTCGCCGGCATGGGCGCCGACCTCTATGAATCGTACTGCGGCTCGATTTTGGCCACCGCCGCCTTAGGTGTGGCCGCCTATCAGGGCCATCCCCGCATGCAAATCATGATGTTGCTGCTTCCGTTTGCGATTGCGGCGGCGGGGATTGCGGTCTCGATTTATGGTGTGTTTCTGGTGAAAACCGAGGAAGGCGCATCACAGCGCAATCTGCTGGCAGCACTCGCAAGAGGAATTAACGTTTCCAGCGCTCTCGTCGCCGTGGTGACCGCTGTCCTGGCATTCATCATTCTTTACCTGCCATCCACGGGCGAGGTGGGCGACGCACTTCAAAATGTGGGCTTGCCGCATGGGTGGGGACTAGCCTTTGGCGTCTTTATTTCGGTCGTCACCGGTTTGGTGGCCGGTATCTTGATCGGCAAATGGACGGAGTATTCCACGAGTGAGGAATACGCTCCCACAAAACGAATCGCTGATCAGGGAGTGACCGGCCCGGCGACCGTCATCATCGCCGGTGTTGCGGAAGGGTTTTACAGTGTTTGGGTGCCGATTGTGATCGTGGGTGTTGCGATTCTGATCGCCTTCGGCGCTTGCACAGGATTCGACTACACCAACGCCGACACATTCGCGTTAGGACTGTATGGCGTGGGTATCGCCGCAGTCGGTATGCTCAGCACACTGGGACTGACGCTGGCCACCGATGCTTACGGACCAATCGCCGACAACGCCGGCGGCAACGCCGAAATGAGCCACCAGGACCCGATCGTCCGCGAGCGGACCGATGCCTTGGATAGTCTGGGTAACACGACTGCGGCCACCGGCAAAGGCTTTGCCATCGGTTCGGCCGCCCTGACCGCCCTAGCGCTGCTTGCGGCATATGTGGAGGAAGTCCGCATCGGATTCGACCGCTGGGCGGAATCGGTCACGGTTTCGGAAGACCACACCATTAAAAAAGTTTCCAGCGGACTGTTAGCGCAGCGACTCTCGGGTGACGAAGAGGGAGAAGGTGAAAAGAAGAAGAATCAAGCTTGGTTAATCTTCCCGCCCACCGTTAAAGAAGAGCACCGAGATGAAGCGCTTCAAAGCTTGATTGATTTGAAAGTTGGCGAGGAAATCACCGTCGATTTACAGGAGTTGGCCAATCGGGGCTACATCGTCAACAATCGGGACGCCACGATTCCTGATTTTGTGCGATTCTACAATGTGACGATCATGAACCCCCGCGTGCTGGTCGGCATCTTTGCCGGCGTGGCACTGGCGTTTGTGTTCTGTGCAATGACCATGAAAGCGGTCGGCCGCTCCGCGGCCTCGATGGTCGAAGAAGTCCGTCGGCAGTTCCGCGACATCCCCGGCATCATGGAGGAAAAGGCCGAACCGGATTACGCCTCCTGTGTCGCCATTAGCACCACGGCCGCTCAGCGGGAGATGATCATCCCGGCAGTTATGGGACTGGTCGTTCCTATTTTGATCGGCCTTCTGCTCGGTGTAGGCGGCGTGATGGGCATGTTGGCCGGGGGATTGACCTCCGGATTCGCCGTGGCGATCATGATGGCCAACGCCGGTGGCGCTTGGGACAACGCCAAGAAGTACGTCGAAGCGGGTGCCCACGGCGGCAAGGGAACCGACGCCCACAAAGCGACGGTCGTCGGTGACACTGTCGGCGATCCGTTTAAGGATACCAGCGGACCGAGCTTGAACATTCTCATCAAATTGATGAGCATGGTCTCGGTGGTCTTCGCCGGCCTGATCGTGAAGGCCTCATTGGGCATGTAAGCCGACGTTTGTAGGACCAGGACGGTCGTACCGGGGAGCAGGACAGGAGACAATCACGATCCCCGCTTTGATATGCGACTGGTCTTGGGAGATGACGACGATTACGACAGAATCCGGCGAACTGCGCGACGAAGCAAGCCAGCGGCACTCATTGCAGCAGGCTTGCCGCTGCGCCGTCGTCGCAGACGACTATCGCGGCGGCGACACGGTCGTGCTCGATTTGACCGGCGTGACCCGTATTGCGGACTATTTCGTCATCACCACCGGGACGAGCCGCCGCCAGATGCACGCCGTCGCCGACGAGATCGACCGTGAGATGGTCGAGGCAGGAAATCAGCGCATTGGAGTCGAAGGGTACCACGGAGACACCTGGATCTTGCAGGATTACGGCGATATCGTGGTGCACGTCTTCAACTCGGAAACGCGCTCGCTATACGATCTGGAACACCTATGGGCGGACGCGGCTAAAGTCGATTGGCAGGCGCTCACCGCGCGCGATTCATAAACCGCAGCCAGTCCCGCTCCAGTTTCGACAAGTCGTCGCCGAAGGCGGCCTTGAATTCCGCCAGCCGTTGTTGCTCCGTTCCGTACCGGAGCGGTTTTTTCGCGGCCAGGGACTTCAAATACGCGGCGTACGCGTCACCGTGGCGTTTGATCAGGTAATAGTTGAGGGCCCAACTCTCCGCGTACGCGTCTTCGGCGGACTCCGCGTCGAGCAACCGTGCGTCGCTCTGAACAAGACTCTGCAGTGAATTGACCGGACGCCGCTTCAGCAATTGCTGAAAACGCTGCTTGCGGAACGGATTGACTTTGCCGATCGTTCGCCACCCTGAACGGCTGCGAAGGTCGGGCGTTTCAAAGTACATCGCCATCCCTTCAGTCAGCCAGAGCGGATTGTCGGCATACCGCGTGTGCAACCCGCGATTGAAGGCGATTTGGTGCGTCGCTTCGTGGACGACTGTCGCCGTGTTGAACGGCGCGCGGGTCATCCGGCGATTAATCTCGGCGACACTTTTCGCACGCTGCTGGTTTTGCAGGCCGGAAAGGTCGTACAGCACAACGCGGTTCGACTTCAGCGAATAGTATCCCCTGGCATTCGCGACGTCGGGCCCGGCGTCGGTGGTTGCATACGCGGCGAAGTCTTCCCGGCGGGCGAAGATGATCGCCGCCAGTGGAAAATCGGGTTCGGTTAGCTCTAAACCTCTCCGCTTCCAGTAATTCTCAAAGCCGGCATGCAGCCGCTCAAACAACCCTGCGCTCCAGCGGGCGTATTTATCACCCGCATTAGAGCAAATGACGTAGTGCTCGCTGTGAGTGATTTCAAATTGTGGTCCCAACTCGTCGCGGAGTTGCTTTCCCATTTCCTGAGCCGTGAGTGGACGAAACGGCTCTGTCGTCGCCTCGCGGCTGTTCAGGTTCTCCGCCGCGATCGTTTCAATCGAGCCGTCGGCCGCTTGCAGCATCAGCCCGCCGTCTTGCGCCTCGACCAGCACTCGGCCGGTTGCAGTCTGCTGTTGCTGCTGCGCATCTTTGTAGACGGCTCGGATCGCCGGCTCGGCGGCACTCAACACCGCCAAATGACAAGATGCAATCAATACGATTGCTGTCAACAATCGCCACAGAAAGGAAGCTGGTTTCATCAAAGCGCAGCCCGGCGTTTGTTGCGAATTGCGTAACAATAGTTGGAATAATGATGATTTCATCTACGTTGCTAACTGCCAACTTGCTTGTTTCTTGGGACGCATTTCTAAGCGTGGACGTCAGGCATGGGCCAGTGAATGCGTGAACTGTGGGGAAAGTGTTTGGCCATGCTTGAATTGTGATGGTCGTGCGAGAGCGTGCCTGACCTATGGCGAACTGTTACACAACGACCAAGCACACGGCTCTTGTTGAGGGGGCAGCGGGAATTGTGCAGGGCATCGCATAGTACGTCGCACGCGACCGCAAGCGGTCGGCTTGGTTTCTTCAATTGTTGTGTCGGCTACGAAACCTCACGAAAACGCGCCGCGGATGATTCGTGTCAATTCGTGCGATTCGTGGCTTGAACTTTGTTGGATTTGGTTGCGGCGCTGCCCCCTACATTATTATCGCATGACCTTGCTACTCTTTTGAAGAGCGGTCCCGGCCGTTTATTGGTCGCCATTCGGCGGCGCGGGCGCCGGCAGATCGTAGATGACGATGTCTGCAGCGGCATGGTTTGCTGCCGGATACCGCTCACGCGCTGCGCGGATCGCTTCGCCGCGGGCGTTGTCGTCCGGTTTGTACTTAAGCGACAATTGCCGATGCCGCGCCGCACGCTGTTCATTGCCCAACAGCGTGTACAATTGGGCCAGGTTGTAGTGAGCGGTCAGGTTCTCAGAGTCCAACTCTAATGTCCGCTCAAAGACCGCTGCGGCGTCTCGCAACACGTCATCACGCTGCTGCGAGCGGCCTTCCGTGCGTAGTCGCCGCGCTCGGTCGAACAACACTCTGCCTAACTGGTTGTTCACGACGTAATCTCGGCTAAAGTCAAATCCACGCTCGCGCAAATCCGCGTCATCCATCGCCAAGATCCGCCGCAGGTGCTTCTCTGCCGCAGGGAGATTCCCCCGCTGATGCTCCAGTTGAGCGTGCAACCAGGCCAGCGTCCACCAGGGCGCGGGATCGTCCTGAAACGCTTTAGCCTGGCCAAGCGCCGACTCCGCTTCATCGAGCCGCCCTTGTTTGAGCAGCACTCGTGCCAAGTTGAGTGATCCCTGCACGCTGTCGAGGTTTTCGACTTTCCGAAACGCCGACTCCGCTTGGCGCAACTCGGCGCGGCCGTTTTGCAGCAATCCAATCCCATAGTCATTCCAACGCTCCCACGCCGCTACCGGCGGGTCGTCGGCTGCGGGCGTCTCGCCGTCAGCTCCAATCGGCAGTGAAACGCGATCACTGTCGATTTCCACGATGGGCATCTTCGCCGACCGTAGATCGCCGCGGCCTAACGTGTCCGCGACGAAGTCCTGATACTCACGGTCGAACTTCCGGTAGTTCAGTCGCACTTCAAATGTGAGCGGAGATTGGGCGTCCTCCGGAACGCGAAATCCATAGTGCACCACGTCCGCTGCACCGGGCGGAATCTGGTTGTTGTAGAGGGGGACAAAAATATCCTGCGCGTTGCGGCGGTTGATTCGCTTCCCGTTGCGGTCGACGACGAACGCGTTGACGAAATGCGCCCCAGGATCGACCTTGCCCAGGGAATCGACAGCGCCGCTTTGTCCGATCACTCGACCGCCGCCGTCGGTCACGGTGACTTGCAGCCAGATTTGATTGGAGTCGGCAGTCCCCTGTGTGAAGTGATGTCCCAATCGCAGGTTGCGAATCACGGTTTCGAACAAGTAGCTCTTGCCGCGCTGCAGCGTCGGCAAGTGCGGCCGCAGGGGCGCGTGCAGGGTTCCGTCGGTCTGTTTTTCCTCGCGAATGCCAAAAACATCGATGCGGAGCGACCCCAGAAGAAAATTGCGATGAGCACTAACGGTTTCTTGATCGCCCCGAAACGCAGGCAGTCCCGTATTCGCCGCCGGAAATAGATGGTTCCGCACAATCGGCGTGACATCACTGGACGTTCGTGAGGGCATGTGGCAGCTCTGGCAATTCTCGGCCGCCTGCTGGGGATAATAAAAACTGCGGGCACTGTGCCCCGAAACGCCGCTCAGCAAAAAGGAGTCAAAGTGGTTCTGGCCGCGTAGATACTTGTAGTGATTGACGTCTTCAGGGATGTGAACCTTGTGGCAAGTGGCGCAAAATTCGGCGGTATGGTGCAGCGGTTTCAGGAAAGTCCGTTTGTGCAGAGCCGGTTTGGTCAGCAGCAGCCGCTCGTGGGCCCACTGCATCAGGCTCGATTTGCTGCCGGAGAGCGGATATTTCTCGGGCGCTGCAATCGTGTAATCGCCGTTGCCGACCGGTAAACTGCCGTCCACATGTCCGACGTCAACGATCCCGTGACAGACGGTGCAAGTAATGCCGGCTTGTGAGGTGGGGTGCGATTGCTCGTCGAACTCGGGGTCGTCTAGCGCCCCGCTCAGCAGCGGCACAGGGTCGTGGCACCCCGCACAAAAGCGAACCGCGTTCGTGTGGCCGTCGCGTGATTTGAGCTGCCGTTTAAAGTCCAGCACCGTCGCCAGATAGGGGGGATTGTTAAAGGAACTGAAGCGGTGCGCACTGCGGGACCAGTCGGCGTGCACATCCGCATGGCACGTTAGACACTCCTGGTCGCGGAGCAATTCGCCGGCGGAGAGCAAGTCTCCACTTTGCGTCTGAGTAAGAGCGGGAGCAAATTGATTCGTCTGGGCGGCGTCAATCTGACCCGCCTCTCGATGCGACACGAGTCCGTGCGCAAACATCAGCACCACGAACAGTGCGGCCGCCGTGCCCAGAACCCGCAATGCCTGCGAGCGCGCGGCAACGCTCCACAAGCAAAGTCCCAACAGCAAGAGCGGCGCAACGAGATGCGTGACATAAAGAGTCAGCCACGCCGCGGGGACATCGACCGATATCTCGCGGCCCGTCCCAAACAACACCCCTCCCGACAGCAGCGTGAGCAGGCAGAGGACAATCGTGACCAACCACAGATTCCGAGCTCGCCAGTCACGCGCTTTGTGGGCTTTGATGCATCTCACTGCTCCAAATAGGAACCCACCCGCGAGCAGCAGAGTGCCGAGAGCAATGTGCACCAGAAACATCCACAACGAGAAAACGTTCTGTTCGAGATGGCCGGATGTCGTACCGGCGGCACTGACTCCCGCGAGATAGATCGCGATCGACGCCATCACGGCAATCAAGGCGCCTGTGATCGTCAATCGCCGGCGTGGTTTCTCGGCGGCCTGCGACGAGGAATCAAGTTGTGCGGAATTGCCGGACATGTCATCTGCATTCTATACTCGCCGCAGAGGTCACAACCACACTACACCCGGATGAATCAACTTGCGCCATGCAGCTGGAACTTGAAAACCACGTCGCCGTCGTCACCGGCGGTGCAAGCGGAATCGGATGGGCCGTCGCCCGCAGTTTCGCCGCAGAAGGAACCAAGGTGGCGTTGTGGGATATTTCAGAATCAGTCGACGATCAGGCGGACCAATTGCGGCAGGATTTCGACGTTTCGGCAGTCGGGATCCGTGTTGACATCACCGAGGAATCGCAAGTGAACGCCGCAACCGAGTCGACGGCGAATCAAATCGGGCCAATCGATCATCTGGCCCATTGTGCGGCGATCGGTTCGGGGCACTTTGGCTTCCCGTTTACCAATCTGCGGCCCGGCGACTGGCCGAGGACGTTAGAGGTCAACGTGCTGGGCACAGTGATCGTGACGCACGCTGTGGTCGAGACGATGAAACAACAGGGCAGCGGAACGATGACGTTTCTCTCGTCAGTCGCCGGACAAATCGGCTCACAAACCGATCCGCCCTACAGCGCTTCCAAGGCGGCAGTGATCAACTTTGCCCAATGTGCAGCGAAGGATCTGGCACCGCACGGCATCCGCGTGAACAGCGTCTGCCCCGGCATGGTCCAGACGCCGCTCAATCGGGGCGTCTGGCAAGCCTGGCATGACCGGCAGCCAGAAGAAGACCGCCGCAGCTACGAAGACTGGGCAGCGGAGAAGATCCGCAACGTGGTTCCGCTCGGCAAGTGGCAACACCCGGAGGACATCGCCGACATGGTGGTGTTTCTCTCCTCCGCCCGCGCGGCGCATGTGACCGGCCAGACGATCAACGTCGACGGCGGCTTCGTGATGCATTGGTAGGCGCGCTGTGCCATTTTGTCTCCGGATCGCAGATTCTCTGCTGTAACAATTCGCCACCCTTTACGGTTGGCATAAACCTAAACTGCATAAAAGGTTGCGCCTCACTGTTTCCGCGCGATTTTGGCGATTTTCGCGAAATTCCGAATAATTCCGAGAATTTCTCCCAAATTGTGGCTCATCTGCGGCGCAGATGGGCATTCGAAGGATGTAGCGGTATGAAACCGCTCACACACATCCCTCACATCAGGAGCAGTAATGCAACTTCGCGATACACGCAGCATGAACTTTGAGTCATTGGAAGATCGCAAACTTTTGGCCGGCAGTGTGGATATCCACTTGGACGGCAATTCTCTGGTGATTGACGGCACTGACGAACGCGAAAATGTGCAGATTCGCGAAGGTAATTCCGCCGGCACGGTCGAAGTGGATGTCCAGCACTACGTTCGAGGCGCCGGCTGGCAGACGGTCGCTTCGAAAACATATAACACGACCGAGTTCAACAACATCGTCGTCAACGGAGAAGGAGGTAATGACTATATCAAGAACAACACGTCCCATTACATGATCGCCGATGGTGGCGAGGGTAACGACCAGATCTACGGCGGATCTGGGTGGGACGACATCTATGGCGGAGCCGGCAACGACATTCTGCATGGAAATGGCGATGCCGATATCATTGAAGGCGGCGACGGAAACGACATCATTTATGGTAAGGATGGGAGCGACACCCTGCGAGGAGACGGCGGCGCCGATGTCATCTGGGGCGGCAAAGGCAACGACTCCTTGCGTGGCGGAGACGGTAACGACCGCCTCTATGGCAACGATGGCAACGACAGCATCTTTGGCGAAGCGGGTGACGACAAACTGTACGGTGGCATTCACTACGAAAGGGCCAACGATGGACATGATCTGATCAACGGCGGAGTGGGGAATGACACGCTGGCCGGCTGGTCTGGGAATGACTCGCTGTATGGAGAGTCTGGGAATGATTACGTGATCGGCAGTTCAGGCAATGACCTCCTCTCCGGCGGAGATGGGAATGATACAATTTTCGGCGGAAGCGGCGACGACTCGATTTGGGGTGGTGATGGAATCGATGATTTCTGGGGGGGCAGTGGAACCGACAAAGTTAATGATTACACATTGTGGTGGGAATGGGTGCTGAACGACGTCGAACAGGTTTCCTATCGTCCTTAGTTAGCAGCCTACGGACTCTGAACAATTCAATGAATAACCGCCCCCTGCATGGCCATTTGGTCACGCAGGGGATTTTTCACGCAGCAGACAGGAAACTATGGCTACGATATGCTGTTCGGAGGCGTCAGACTCGATTATGTTTGGGATTTGTGGATCGGAATCGAAACTCACACCAACATCGAGTACCGGCAAGCATAGTCCCGCATGATCTGGGACGAGCGCGGATACGTTATTGCTTTCGCAACCATCCCCGGCGTTTCCTCTTAGCAACGTCGGGGATTTTGATTTTGTTGCTCGACTCCTATCCTGAGTACCTGGGAACAGGTGTTGCAATCACTGGCTTCCCCTTGGGCATTGCGATAAATTAACGGCTCATCTGATTAACATTAATGCATGCCAGAATGCAGGAACCTCAACATGAGTGCGCATCCGGTATTAATCGGCGGCCAGTGGACCGCTTCTCCCGGGAACAAGACGTTTCAAACCGCTGAAACTAGCCCTGAGGAGGTAGGAATCTGTGGCGCGCAGAGACGCAAAGACGCGGAGACGGATGCATAAATCAAATTTAGACCGGTGAAAATCTCTGAGGTCCATAACCTAGTGATGAGAGAATTGGCTGAAAACAATCTATCGGCTGAAGTGGTTGATGCAGCTGTACAGGTGCATTCGCGACTTGGACCTGGGCTATTTGAGAGTGTCTATGAGGTCTGTCTGGCACATGAACTGACGAAACGCGGCTTTGCGGTACAACGGCAGGTACCAATTTGCGTGGTCTATGATTCGATCCGCTTCGACGAAGGATTCAAAGCCGACATCATCATCAACGACACTCTGATTATCGAATTGAAATCAATCGAAACCATCCTTCCCGTCCACAAGAAACAGTTGCTGACCTATTTGAAGCTGGCGGACAAAAAAATTGGCCTGCTGTTGAATTTCGGAGCACCATTAATGAAGAATGGCATCGTCCGGCTCGTCAATGGGCTACCGGAATGATTTCAGCAGGCGCAGTTTTTTGTAGTCTCCAACATCGACCGTTGTTTCTCTGCGCCTCCGCGTCTCTGCGCGAAATTTCTTCAGAAATGTGACGCAACGATTTGAACCGGTCAATAGATTCGAACCAATGTTCAAAGACAGTTACGCACTACAACCCATGATTCACAGTTCCATCTGCTATTAGGAACCACAGCATGAGCGCGCATCCAGTATTAATCGATGGCCAGTGGACCGCTTCGCGCGGGGACAAAACGTTTCAAGCGGCCAATCCGGCGACGCGCGAGTTGTTGCCGGATGAGTTTCCCGTTAGTCCCTGGGAGGAAATTGAAACGGCGCTGCAGGCTGCGGCGGCCGCTTCTAAAGAAATGCGCGGCTGGCCGGGTGCGCGGTTTGCCGCTTTTTTGGAGAGCTATGCCGATCAAATTGAGGCTCGCGCCGACGAATTGGCGACGACCGCCAATTTGGAAACGGCGCTTCCCAAGGACGGCCGGCTCGCCGGGGTTGAACTGCCGCGGACGACAAATCAACTCCGCCAAGCCGCCGCCGCTGCACGCGAGGGAAGTTGGGCGCTGCCGACGATCGACACGGCGACGAACATTCGTGCAATGTACGGCCCAATTGGCCCGGTCTGCGTGTTTGGACCGAATAACTTTCCGTTTGCGTTTAACGGCGTCTCCGGAGGCGATTTTGCCGCGGCGGTTGCGGCGGGGAATCCGGTCATCGCCAAGGGGCATTCGGCGCACCCCAATACAACACGGATTTTCGCCGAAGCCGCACTGGAAGCGATCCAGGCGACCGACATGCCGCCGGCGCTGGTGCAACTCATCTATCGCTGCGATCACGCCGATGGGGCGAAACTGGTTTCACATCCGCTGTTGGGTGCGACCGGCTATACCGGGGCTCGTGCGGCCGGGCTGTTTCTCAAAGAGGCCGCCGACAAAGCGGGCAATCCGATCTATTTGGAACTTTCCAGTATCAACCCCATCTTTGTTCTGCCCGGGGCGCTGGAGGAACGAGCCGAAGCGCTGGCTGAGGAATTCGCCGGAAGTTGCCTCCTCGGCACGGGACAGTTCTGCACGAATCCCGGCGTGGTTGTGATTCCCGGCGGGGAGGCGGGTGAAGAATTCATCGGACTGGTCTCGCGCGCGTTTGAATCGGCCCCGGTCGGAACCTTGCTGAGCGAGGGGGTCGAACGCAGCATGGCCGCCGGTCTCGATGCGTTGCGCTCCGCCGGCGCCGAATTGCTCGTAGGCGGCGGCCCCGGCGGCGGGAACGGGTTTTCGCACCAAAACACGCTGCTCAAAGTCGACGGGGCGAAATTCCTGCAGAATCCGGAAGGACTACAGACAGAAGCGTTCGGGAATTGTTCTCTGCTGGTCGTCGCCGAGCATATCGACCAAATGGTGCAGATCGCCGATGCGCTGGAAGGGAACCTGACCGGCAGTATCTACAGCGACACCGGCGGCAGCGACGACGATTCCTATCATCAACTGGCACCGGCCGTTCGCGTGCATGTGGGCCGTTTGCTCAACGACAAAATGCCGACTGGTGTCGCCGTTTCGTCCGCGATGAACCACGGCGGTCCCTTCCCCGCGACGGGTCACCCGGCTTTCACGGCGGTCGGTATTCCGGCGAGCATCCATCGCTTCGCGATGCTGCAATGCTACGACAACATCCGTCCACACCGGCTGCCGCCGGCACTTCAGGACCAAAACCCGGGCGGAGGCTTGTGGCGGTCAATCGACGGGGCTTGGACACAAGCAGACGTTTCGTAACACATTGCTGCATATTATGTTAAACTCAAGGGGTCCTGCAGAGCGATTCACGCTTGTCCCGGGCGGTTTGCACGCGTACACTACCCAATCCTGCGTTCACCACCGTAGGGTCCTCTGTGCGGGCCGAAAGCGGTGACTACGTACAAATCAACGGTCCGCACAGCGGACCCTACCTCGAATCGGCGGCTTTAAGAGACACTGGTGACACGACGATGAAGAAAGACATTCACCCCGACTACCACGAAGTCGTATTCCTGGACGCCTCGTGCGGCGAGAAATTCCTGACTCGTTCGACGCTCAAGTCGGACAAGACGATCGAGTGGGAAGACGGCAAGACCTATCCGCTGATCACCGTGCCCGTGAGTTCGGCTTCGCACCCGTTCTACACTGGCAAGGCGAAATACGTCGACAGCGCCGGCCGCGTCGAAAAATTCCAGCAGAAATACGGCTGGGACGAGCGTCGCAAAGCCTCCAAAAAGAAGAAAGACGAGCCTGCTGAGAATGCAGCGGCGGAGAGTCCCGCCGAAGAGGCGGCGGCTGAGGGATAGCTCAACGCAATTCCTAGAGAGTCGCGTTGATCGAACTCTCTAATCGCGAAATGCTGTCCCTTCGCTGTCTCGGATCGGATGCCTGGACTTCCCTGCCGAGCGCGAACGACTCTCAATCAAAAGTCCTCGTCTCGGTAGGTTGAAATCATGTATCCCAGCTTGGAGAAAAAGCTCGAACGCTATGAGGAGTTGGAGCAGCTTTTGCTCGATCCGGAAGTGCTCTCCGACACCAATCGGCTGCTGAAGATTCAGCGCGAACATGGCGGATTGGCAAAGACCGCGCGGATGGTCCGCGAGTACCGCGAAGTCGAGGAGAACGTCGCCGCCGCTGAGGAAATGGTCCGCGAAGAGAGCGACGCCGACGCCAAGGCGTACGCTGAGGAGGAACTCGCCGAGTTAACCCAGCGACTGGAAGCGCTCAAATCCGACCTGGAAGACCTCGTCACGGCGGGCGACGCGGCCACGCGCGGAAGTCTGATTATGGAGATTCGCGCGGGCACGGGAGGCGACGAAGCGGCGCTGTTTGCCCGCGATCTGTATGTGATGTACTTGCGGCTTGCCGAACGCCGGGGCTGGAAAGTCGAAGAGATTGATCGCAGCGAGTCGGAATTGGGCGGCATCAAAGCGATTACGTTTTCAGTGTCGGGAGAAGGCGCGTTTATGCAGCTGCAGTTCGAAAGCGGCGGCCATCGCGTGCAGCGCGTCCCCGATACAGAAACGCAAGGCCGCATCCACACCAGTGCGGCGACGGTGGCGGTACTCCCTGAAGCGGATGATGTCGAAGTCGAGATCAACAACGACGATCTGCGGGTCGATACGTATTTCGCCAGCGGGCCGGGCGGCCAAAAGGTTAATAAAACGGCGAGCGCCGTGCGGATCACGCACCTGCCCACCAATACGGTCGTCAGTTGCCAGGACGAGAAAAGCCAGCACAAGAACCGGGCCAAGGCGATGCGGGTGTTGCGGAGCCGTTTGCTGGAGATGAAGCAGCAGCAAGCACAGAACGAGCGCGCCGACCAGCGCCGCAGCCTGATCGGCTCGGGAGACCGGAGCCAACGGATTCGCACGTACAATTTCCCGCAAAACCGCATGACCGACCACCGGATCAATCTCACGCTCTACAAGCTTGACCAAATGATGCTGGGCAACTTGGACGAGTTGGTCGACAACCTGATGGAATTCGACCGCCAAGAACGCTTGCAAAGCCTTGGAGACGAATCCGGCAAATAACCCCCGCCAACGGTCGATGCCAAGGAACGGTTACCTGTGAATGCCGACGCTCAACGATCACCGGCCAGCGCCGATCAACCCTGGACCGTCGGTCGCGTCATCGACTGGACGACGGGGCACCTTAAGAAACATGGCAGTGAGACTCCGCGGCTCGATGCGGAGATCCTGTTGGCGCACGCGCGATCTTGTCCGCGGATCCAACTTTACACACACTACGACGAAGTGCTCGACGACAAAACTCGCGGCGTAATGCGGGAACTGGTGACCCGCCGTGCCCGCGCTGAGCCGGTCGCCTATTTGGTCGGACATCGCGAATTCTATGGGCTCGACTTCCGTGTGACACCGAACGTCCTGATTCCGCGTCCCGATACGGAAACGCTGGTGCTGGAATTGCTCACGCTCGCCGCCGATATCGAATGTCCGCGAATTCTTGAGCTGTGCACCGGCTCAGGCTGCATCGCCGTTTCCGCCGCGGTGAATTTGAATGACGTTCAAATTGTCGCGACGGACATCGACAACGACGCGCTCAACATCGCCGTTGAAAATGCAAAAGCACACGCCGCCGGCGCGAAGATCACATTTCGACAAGGAGACTTGTTTGACGCATTGGAGGGGGATCAGGCGTTCGATTTCGTCGTCGCCAATCCACCGTATGTGCCCGACGAGGAGTTGGAGGAACTCGACGCCGACGTGCGCGATCATGAACCGCGTCTGGCGCTTGCCGGCGGTGACGACGGACTGGACGTCACCCGCCGAATTCTGTCCGGCGCGGGCGATCGTCTCAAATCGGGCGGATATCTTCTGTTGGAGATTGGGGCCGAACAAGGTAACGTTGTCACCGAGTTGTTGGAGGCGACCGGCGCGTATGGCGAGATTCGCATCGTCACCGATCTCGCCCGCCGACCACGGGTCGCCGTCGCAAAACGAATCTAAAAACGCTGAGGTGTTGTTCTCAAAACGGTCATGCCTAAAATGATCGGCGGGACGGCCAGCGATCATCTTGGCCGCGTGGATTAGCGAGCGTGTCAGGCGGCTGCCTGACCGACAACTGTGAAGCAACGGCCGAGGAGTTCCAGGGATGGACATGTTTGTCATACGCGGCGGCACGCCGCTGACCGGTACGGCTGTGGTCAGCGGCTCCAAGAATGCCGCGTTACCGATCATGGCGGCAGCGTTAGCCTCTTCAGGCAAGACGACACTGAAGGACGTCCCCGATTTGGTTGACGTGCGGACACTTTGCCAGTTATTGACCGCACTGGGGATGCGCGTCGAGCGCGATGCCGCAGACAACCTGCAGTTGGAAGTGACCGATACTCGGCCGTGCGTCGCCGACTATGACCTGGTCCGGACGATGAGAGCCAGCGTCTGTGTTTTGGGACCGCTATTGGCACGACGAGGCCGCGCCTGTATTTCGCTGCCCGGCGGCTGCAACATTGGTGATCGGCCGATCGATCTGCATCTCAAAGGTCTGGCGGCGTTGGGCGCGGAAATTCGTGTCGAACGTGGTTATGTGATCGCCGAAGCGAGCGAATTACGGGGCACGCGAATCTACTTGGGCGGACCGTGCGGGAGCACTGTGACCGGAACCTGCAACGTGATGGTCGCCGCGGCACTGGCCCGTGGGACGACCACAATCGAGGCGGCCGCCTGCGAACCGGAAGTCGTCGACCTGGGAAACTATCTCAATCAGATGGGCGCCGAGATCAGCGGACTGGGCACGCCCTTTTTGGAAATCAACGGAGTCGAAGAATTGACGGGCACAACTCACCGAATTGTGCCGGACCGCATAGAAGCCGCCACCTTGATGATTGCCGCAGCGATCACGTCAGGTAATCTGCGGCTGGAAAATGTCGAACGGCCGCATTTGACCGCCGTGATTGAGAAGCTGTCCGAAATCGGCGCCCGAGTCCAGCCGCTGGGGAATCGGAGCCTGCAAGTCTCCACCGACGGCGAACTGCGCGCCGCCGATTGTATCGCCCTGCCCTACCCGGGCATTCCGACCGATATGCAGGCACAACTGATGTCGCTATTGACGTGCGCACCGGGCATGAGCGTGGTTACGGACAAGGTCTTTCCCGACCGGTTTATGCATGCCGCCGAATTGGCCCGCATGGGAGCGCGCATTCGCCGCGAGGGGCCGTCGGCGATCCTTAGTGGCGTCAAACGTCTGAGCGGCGCGGCGGTGATGGCGTCTGACTTGCGGGCCAGTGCCGCATTAGTATTGGCCGGTCTGGCAGCGGAGGGCGAAACGGCCGTGCGTCGGATCTATCATCTTGATCGCGGCTACGAACGGCTGGAAGCGAAGTTGTGCCGTCTAGGGGCCAACATCCGCCGAGTGGCTGATACGCCCGACAATTTTCCGCGAACACTGCGGTTGGATCCGGCTGCCGCCGAGGCAAACGTATCGCCGGGTCCGAAATGGCTCAATCAGGAAGGCGGTTTGCGGCAGTCGAGGCGAAGTGCCTAGCACCGCCCAACTGCTTAGAGTTGCGGCACAGTCATCAAGCGTGGTTGCGGGTCCATCACGAAATTTAACATCGGTCGCTCATTCTTGTCTCTGGGATTCTTCTTCGACTGAATCGATTCGGCAACAAGGTACTTCCGGCCTTCATATTCGCGTTGTTTGGCGCAGTATTGGTCATAGAGTTTTCGGATGCGTGGATCGTTGCGGTCATCGAACGCTCCAACCGTAACGTAGGACTGATATCGGTCGTGCCAGACGTACGCTTCCTTGTTTTGGTTGCGCATCAGTTGCACAAGCTGAAAAGCTTGCTGACCGGCTTTGTTGAGATTTTGATGTTGCTTGACGTTTTTTTCGAAGAGTCGTGTCTTTTTCGCATTTAGGCTTTCGTCGCCCTCTTTGAGTGACACCGATTTCCCATGAAAGGTCGCCACGACCAGCGTGAATTTCCCTCGATTCCCGGTCAAGCTGTGTTCAATGCCCTGATTCATATACTTCAGTAGTTTGCTGTCCTTTTTCGACTGGATTTCCTCCGGAGTCAGCAGAGGATTGGGGACGAGCATCGCCCGGCTGAAAGGATTTGGCTTGCCGGGAGTGGGCCTAAAAACTCCTCCAGCGAGCGACTTGGGACGATAATTCTTGATCCATTCCAAAGTCTTTTGGGCGAGCTTGCCGTCCGCCGTATTGGGATCAATCGACGAGTAGTTGCCGGCCATGATGGCAATTTGGTTTCTCTGCGCGGCGTACGCACCGCGGGTGCGACGTCCCAGACGGTCGATTCGCTCCGTCGTTTTCAGTTGGCCTCTCTGCAGAAAAACGTAGGCAGGCAGGTTCTTCTTGCGCAGTTCGTAGACTAGACCGTCTGCCGCCTTAATGGCATTGTTCCAGGATTCTTTGTTGTTGCCCCGCAAATTAGTGACCATGATCATCCACGGGCCATGGCGTTTGTCGATCGTATAACGCTTGCCTTTAGCCGCAGAAATACGCTTTGCCTGAGCCACGGCGGGACCAAAGGCCGTCAAAATGAAAGTACAAAACGCCACCACGAAAATCCGCTGAATCAACACGGGAAACTCCATTTTTTCGACATGTGAGACGAGAGCTCCGCCGGTACGGGGAGCTACCGAAGACGACCACGCACCGTCAGTACCGATTCGTCTGCGGGAAAGTACGTGTAGAGATGTGAAAGGAATGGGGCGGGATGCTATCAATTTGTCAAAATCGAGTCCACCCCCGGTCGCGCGAAAAAACAGCGCCAACGGTATCTCACAAACCGCTCCACCGCGCTTCACAAGCAGCCGTTCTCGAAACGAGGAATTGAGATTTCCCCGCTTCAAGAATCGCGGGCCGCGATCGGCGCGTTACGGCATCCATAGCGTTGCGCCGCTTCGATCCTGATCGCTGCGGGGCAACCGCTGCGCTTTCATCCGCAGATAGGGCGCAACGTACAGCCCGCGGTGCCGCCAGCTCCCTTGCGGCGCTTGAGGGTCGCCGCGATACGGTTCGCTCAGCGCCTGAATTACAAATCCGCACGCGCATAATCCGCCGACTAGTTCCTCCCAGCGGTGCAGGTATTCGGCCGTCCCCGTTTCACGGTAGGATTCGTCGTCAACTTGCGGCAGGCGGCCTGTTTGATAGTACGATAATCCCAAAAGATAGCGCTGGCGGGTATCGCGTCCGGTGATCTGTAGGCTTGTGGGTTGTTTGTGCTGGCTGATGTAGATTCCGCCGTCCCGCAGCACGCGGGCGATCTCACGGTAGACCGGTGCAACGTCCGGCACGTAGCAGGTGCTGACCGGCTGATGGACGATGTCAAAACTCTCGGCAGCCAGCATTTCGAGATTGTCCATCGATGCCTCGACGATTTGAAGATGAAGATTTCGCCGCCGGGCTTCTTGTTCGTCCAACTTGAGCATGGCCGGACTGATGTCGACGACGGTCACCTTGGCCCCGGCAGCAGCATAGAGGATCGATTGCCAGCCCCCGCCGGCTGCCAGGCAAAGCACATTCAGTCCCGTCACATCGGCGGGCAGCCAGCCGCGTCCGTCAAGTGCCGCCAATGGGCTCTGGCATTCCTCATCGGTCGCCGTCTTGGCAAACTGACTGCCGCCTTCAGCCATGCGATTCCACGCCGCCCGATTTCGCTCAATAAATGACATGGCCGATTGTGGAGGATCTTTGGGCGATTTGCGGGCTCCGTCCAAGTCATCTGGGACGGTGCATCAACCGAAACGACTGTCAGGTGGTAGTTTTCGGGTTGTATGCCACTGGCTTCGCCAGTGCGACTTCAGCGTATTGAAGTCCCAAAAGCGCTGGCAAAGCCAGTGGCACACGAAGGCTGCGCTCTGACGAAAAACTAGGAGCGCGAGTGTTGAAGCAGCGCGGCTGCGAAACCGACGGGATCATCTTGTTTGCGGGAAACTTCCATCAACTTATCGTATCGCCCCGCGGCGGCGGAAAGTTCGGCCAGCGAGAATTCCATCTGATCTTCCACCTCCAGCAAGTGCTCGGCGGCGATCTCCAGTGCTTCCTCCGTAAGATTCAGCCGCCGCAAGATATCGACCAGGTGGTACGCGACCATTTGACGATCCGCGTCCGATTCCGCCGATTCACCGTTAAGTTGGTCGGTGAAATACTTCAGCGCCGCTTCCCGCTCCTGATCCAGCAGTGCGTTAAAGAACTGCCGGTGGGCGGGGTAATAGTCTTCGAAGGGGGGATCGCCGCCGTATTGGTATTGGGGAGCCAATTGGGCGCCGTATTCGGCCAGCGCGGCCGCCAGGGCGACTTCCTCACGATCCGCGTCCAGACTCCGAGCAAAGCGGACCACCGCGTGCAAGTGAGAGACGTCGATGTGATAGTTGTCTTCGGCAAACAGCCATTCGCGACCGGCGATCAGTTCGTGCAGAGTCTCGGCGGTCGGTGCAAAGCCCTGTTTGCGCTCCACTTCGTACTTAATTGTCGCGCACAAGTCGCGATAAAGCGTGCGGACCAGAAGCGCCGCACACTCTTGGCGGACGTCCGGAACCAACTGCATGAACTGTTGGTCGAGCACCGTGATGGAATTACAAGTCCCGTGGCTGGCCAACAACATCTCCAGGCCTTTAACGGGCGCAACCCCCTGGTAAAGGGCGATGTCGATGATCTCCTCATCGCTTTCACCGCCCGGCTCATAGTCATTGACGGCCTGTGCAATTTTTTCCGGTTCGCGGATCGTTCGCAGATAGATCCAGGCACGGGGAATGGAGCCGTCGGCCAGATGCAGTTCGCCGATCTCGCGCGCCGCGTTGACGTAGTGTTCCTCAAATTCGTCGCGGCGATCCTCGGGGATATTGTCGAACGAGGTCGGACGCACCAGCGGCAGGTCCATCTCGTGCCGCCGTTTGAGCAGCAGCGCATCGAACAGCCGGTCGTAGTTTTTTTCGTCGCGTAATGTGGCGATCAGTTGATCAATCGCCGCCTCCGCTCCGCTTGTTTCGTGGGTCTTGGCAAGCTGCTCATAGATCGGTTCGGACATGTCGTTATCTCACTCACTCTGTGCTGCATCGGTCGGGCAGATCGAAGGTGGACGCGCCGGCGCGGCCAGCTGCCCCATTGATCTTAGCGGAAAGTCCGACCACTTGGCAGCGAATCGCGCGATCGGGCGGATTCTACTCCACCAGCAACAGCGGAGAGACGTCTCCATCACGATCGAAATCACCGATGACGGTTTCATCGGTCGTTTGATATCCCAGCACCGAATGCGGATGCTCGGTTGATCGCAGCTTTCGGTAGGCAAACAAGTGCAGCGGTCCCACCTGCACACGAAAACCCGCAGCGGCGTCGCCCGACAGGATCCGGCCGTCTTCCGTCACGGTGAGCTGCCGCCATTGACACGATTTGCGCCGCCGCCCGGGATGCCAGTCCAGGACCAGCGGGACGTAGAGCCCGCCGCCGGCGCCGGCGTGTTTCAGTACCAGTGCATCCTCATAGCTTCCACAGCCGCCCGGCGTGCTGTAGACACGGTCCTGGGGAAGAAACAACGGATAGATCCGCGTGAGGACCGGCCCTGTTTTGACGCTGCATTCGCGAGTCAGCGAGTCGGATTGAACCGACAGCCCGTCCGCGAGCGGAAGCCGGGCGGTGTACTCCAAGGTGCCCTCTGCGAGGCCGCTCATCGAGTCGGCGAGCACGGCAAAATGCGACGTGCGGGACAACCAAATCTGCCGCTCAACGCGCCCTCCATCGGGGAGAAGATGCTGCATCTCGAGGTAGTCCCCGTCCTCATCGGAGTTCCAGCAGATCGCTTCCCACCGCGGCTCGAACCCGATGGCTTCTCCGTCGAGCGACAGTTGCAAATCCCAAGTCCCCCGGAATAACGACCGGCCTAAAACGGCCATATCGATCTGCGGTAGGTTTTCGTGGAATTCAGCGACCAGACTGTCCGACTCCCGCTGCCAATTGCTGCGCAGACAGGCCAAATCGGCCCAGTCCGATTGCGATGAGGGATCCCACTTTAAACGATTGGAAATCCTCTTATAGGCTTTCGACGGCTTCGCCTTCTTGCCGTTGCGACTGGACTTCGCTCCGGGGAGACTCAGCAACGCGACGTCGCTCAACTTGAAATCGCTGCCGGGCAGTTGCGACGCCGCCTGAAACAGCGGCTGCGGATCCGCCGCGAAACCATTGCTTAACGCCAATTCCCCGGAGGGCCGGTAGAGCCGAAACGCATATTGCATCAGGTCATTAAACCGAATAGACGAGTCGTCGTCCCAAAGTTCCTCCCGAAAACGGTCGGCCCATTGCCCGCACCGGATCAACGAAGTCAGCCAGTACCCGAGTCGTGGGAGCAGCAGCGCGTGTGGAGTCCCGTCTCCGTCGGTGCGGTCCTCCAGCTCACACCGGATCAGCTTTCGCGCCGCGCGGCGGATTTTGGCCGCTCCTTTGACGTCCCGAAACAACAGACTTGCTTGCCACGGCAATTCTCCATGCAGAAGTAACTCGTCGTCCGCTTCAATGGCCGGATCGCCGTCTCTCCCGCTGGTTGCTATTGCCAGAACATTGCAGACACCCGTCAGTGCTGTTCGCCAGAGCCGAAACCAGGGCTCGTGATCCCAACTGATGTTCGGCAGCGAAAGCAGCTGCAGCATGCCATGCAAGTCGGCGGCTGCGGGAGACCGCTCTCCTGCCGTCAACTTGGTCCAATTTGAGCCGAACAATTTCTGGTCGACTGAAATCACGGACTGCGCGGCTTTGGGCGATTTCTTAGATTTCGGCCGCTGCGGTCTATGCTGCCCACCTTTGGCGATGTACTGCAGCAATTCCACCACGGCAGGGTGATATTGCGAGGAAAAATATTCTTGCCTGCTCAGCAGCAACCCGTCGGAAGGACCGCTTGGAGTTTGATCTCCCCGTCCGGAGGGAATCGCGGTCTTGAGCCACCGCTTGGCGAACTTGCGGACATCGCCGTCTCGGGCGGCGCGAACCAAATCACGGTCAGTCGCACTCCGCCAGCGGACCGAACCTAGAAACTCTGAATCTGACAGAGCTGAGAGACCGGGAGAATACTCTCCAAACGCCAATACATTTTGCCCGTTCGCAGAAGATTGTTCCGTCAATGCCATTGCTATCGCCGCCTCGTCGGTCATCGCTGCGGTGCGATGACCGATCCATGCTGATGAAGTTCCCGGAAACCGTTTGAAAACCTGTTCAGCATAAGGTACTCGACCGGGCGGCGATTTGCCATTCCGCAGCATCGATGCGAGGGATCAAGTGGCAGCTATTTTTTCTTCAGGGCGGCGAGGACATCCTTGGGCTTGGAGCGACCGCCGTGCGTGCGGCTGATTTTGGAATACTTCACGTTGCGGTCCTTGTCGATGATGAACGTCGACGGGTAGGACGTCTCCCTTTTGCCTTCCCAGCGCAGTCCATAGCTGTTGGTAAAAGTGAAGTCTGGGTCGAGCAGGAATTTGACGTTCTTGCTGAGTTTTTTGCCCTTCATGAACTCCTTGGAGTGCTCGTCGATCCCGTCGGCGGTATCTGGATAAATCATCACGATGGTGGCGTCTTCGCGGTCGAACTGTTTCGCCGCCTTGACAAAAGAACCGACTTGCTTGGAACAAACGGGACATTGGTAGGTCGGATAGCCGCGCAGCAAGATCACGACGACGGGGCCCTCCTTGACCAGTTTGCTGAGCTTGAGTTTCTTTCCGTCGATCGTGCTCAATTCAAAGTCAGGGGCTTCTTGTCCAATTTTGGGCGGTTTCTTCTGCTTTTCGTCGGCTCGCGTCTGGAGAGGCGACAGCCCGCATTGAACGGAAAAAACGAGTAGTGCGGCGAGAAGCGAGAAACGTGTGCGGCTCATGGTGTGGTCCTTTGTGGTTGTTGCTCATTGGGCCATAACGGCAGAGTGGTCTGCGCTCTGGCGGCCTGACGACGATCGAATCGACCGTAATGGGCTCATTATTCCAACGAGCCGTCCGCCAAACTGTGAGGCGACATACAAACGGGGGCGAATTCCAATCGCTCAATCCCGTCCCGGATGCGCGATTTCCTTCCAATACTTTTGGAAGTCAAAATTGGGGCTGTTGTCCAAGTCGTGGCACTTGTTGCAGAGTTGTTTTTCGGCGATTTCCTGATTCAGGTGCAATTCCTTCCGCCAGTTGAGCAACTGTTCGTCCTGCGGCTTGATGTCGCCCGCCACCCGTTTCTGCTCCAATTCAGCATGAATGCTGCCCGGACCATGGCAGTTTTCGCACTGCTGTCCCGCGAGATGCGGAGTTGTCGCCTCGTTTACGAAACCGGTTTCGTAGGGGAAGACGTCTTGCGGATTCCAACCGGTGACGTGGCAGCAAAGGCACTCCGGGTCATGGATTCGCGAAATCCATCCATCTTCCTGTCCCTTGCGGCCCTTCGAGAGCGACTCGTATGCCAAATGATGCTTCGTATGTTCCCATTTACCGTAGGCTTTCTTATGGCACTCGCCGCAGACCTCGGCCCCTACGTAGTTCGCCCCCGTCTCGTGCTGGACCCGCTTCATGTTGTCGGCAACTTGTTCCTCATCCAGCCGCTCTTGATAACGGCGCATGATATCTTGCATCGCCGGCGTGTCTTGAAAGCGGGTATTGTCCAGCTCGATCAATTCGAAACGGAGTTTCGGCTCCTGGTCGGGGTAATACCCAATCACCCCAACATGTTTGCCCTTGTGTCCCACGGTAACGAGCATCGTTTTGTCAGGCCCCACTTCCTCTGGTTTGCCGTTCGGATCCTCAGGCCCGCCCGCCGAGATAACGACATCGAATTGCGGAAACGCTTTCGCCAATGCCCGGGATTCTTCCAATCCCGCATGACTGAGTAGAATCAGGAGATCCGGTTTTTCGTCAGGTTTTTCGACACCCAACTCTGCGAGTTGCTGCTTGATGGCTTCGATCGGATCAAGCACGTCGACCGGCGGAGGTTCGCCGTCGCCAGCGTTTGCAGAAGGAATCGCTTCAGCTCGAAGCGAATTCCCAATCACGGCAACCACACCCACGGTTTTGCCGTCGACGTCGATTTTTCCGTGCCGCTTGGGATATTCGTCGAACCCGGCGATGGAGACATTCGCCCCCCAGAGCGGCAACTGGTCCTCTGTATCTAGCGTCAGCAAATAGTAGTTGTAGGGATCCAGCCGCAGTTCTTCGCGTCCCAGTCCCATGCCGGAATAGTCCATCTCCTTGAGGGCATCGAGCATCAACTCGAATTTGATTTTGCTCTGGAGACGGTTGCGGCGTAGTGAGCCGCCCAGATCGAGACTGGCGCGCGGCCATCCGCGCTCCTCGATTTGTCGAAACAAATCCGCCCGCCGGGAAATTCCGCCCGACTGGGTCTCGGAGCATCCACATGGCTCCAAATAGCCGTGAGTCTCCCCGGTGACACAAATCACCAGCGCGGGATCGGGCCAGTTCTCAAAGGGCGGCTTGGGAGGAGGGAGCGTAAACTCTTTCGACATCGAGTCCGCGCGATCGCCGGACTCCTGTTTGGAAGGATCGTCTGACGAGCCGCACGAGGACAACAACGCCGCCAGACACAGGCATGAACCATACAGCAGCGCTACGCTGAGAACTCGTCTGGACTTCATCAGTGACCCTCCGGTGGTTGACGGCAGCGAAAACTCCCGCGAACGGAATTCGAATCCGCAGCCGACGACGGGCCGAGCCTCACGTTGACGTCGCAGCGGAATGCGAAAACGCTCGCTAACGGGTTTCTATCGCATGCCGTCAAAAAAACCAAGTTGGTTTTCCTTCGGATGGCGGGTCGGCGGCTCAATAGGCTTGGTACTTCGCCCGGAATCGCACGGTCTCGAGGAGGGGGTGATTGGTTTCGACGACCCACTGAGCACGCCCCTGTCCCTCCTTGCTTTCGATCGCGCCGGGCGCAATCTCAAACTTGAGCAACAGCTTGAGACCTTTTCCGGTCCACCGTTCGTCAGGTTCGATCGACATAGTCGCATGTTCATTGGTCGATTCGACGACCTTGAAATACAAGTCTTCGACTTCCTCTTTGTTGCTGATAAACATGCTGAGCTGGGCCTTCTTACCCTCATCTCTCGAGAACGCCCCCATATTCAGCGTCATGGTATGATTGTCGAACTTGGGACCAACAACGCGAAACGGTCCCGGCCGATTGAGCGTCACTTCCATCTTTTCCTTGCTCAGCACCCCATCTTTGTTTTTGAGCACGATGGTAAACCGTTCGTGGAACCGGCCGACGGGAATTTTTGGGCTGATCACGATATCCAGGGCATGCGCGCCCGTCGCATGCCGTACGCCGGCAACGTCGTCGCCATCGAGTTTGCGCGCCGTGATTTCGATAAGATCGGAAGTCTTCTCGATCGACTCAACCTCAAAATCATCGTACAACTGCGAACCGACGGCGGCCGAAATGGAAACCGGCTCGTTGTCGACCATATCGGGAGCAACCAGCGTGCGAAAGGGGTGCACAAAGTACTTCGAGACGACTTTGCCTTTGATCGTGAACGGCACGTAGGGGCTCGCAGGATCGTTGGTGTGCACAGGAGCGTCCTGTTGGAACTCCGGACTCTTGCCCTCAACCTTCCAGGCGACCGTGACCTTCACCGACTCGCCGGGCGCGACGTCCATCCTCTTAAGGTCCTCGTCGTCGTTGAGCAGGAATTTCGTGCACTTGCAAGTCGGTTTGCCCTTCAGGATTTTCAATATCCCTTCGCCCTCATTGCGGAGCGTGAAGATGTGTTCTTGCTCGGTGTGCTTTTCCATCGACCCGAAGTCGTAGATGTACTCGTCGGCGACGACTTTCGGAGGCGGGCCCACCAGTTCAGGGAACATCGACTCTTCGTCGGAGGTTGTTGTCGATTCGGGGCTGTTGATGCTAGTTGACACCCATACAGCGCTGGCGACAGCGGCGCCCCCCAACACGACGACTAATACGATGGTTCCAATCTTCATAGGTCACGGTCCCAATCTTCGCAGGGTCGTTAATCCTCCGGCCGCACTGGCCTGACACTCATCCGAATGCAACGACATTCGTGCGTTCGGGGCTGCTCCGCAGCTCATAATGCTCATCAAAAACACAGATCTCCATTCTATTTCTCTGGCAATCAGAATCAATTCTGGCCTGCCGGATCGACATCCTGTGGCGATTGATTTGCAATTCTTTGTAACAATTTGAGCGTTTCTAGCGGTAATAACCGATCTTGATGGCCTGCTTGTTTGGTGATTTCGTTCAGTTTGATCGCCGCGGCCGCCTCCAGTGCCGCGTCCTCCGGAAATCCAGCATCGGACAGCACTTCCGCAAGTTTCGCCCGGGTCTCCGACTGATTGGGGTACAAGCGAATCGCTCGACGCAAAGAGTTGACCGAGAGATCGACAGCGTCCCGGTCGCCGGACTGCTGAAAATGTTGAAATGAGTATTCTCCCAATGTACGAAAATCGGTCCAAGAACGTGGGTTTTTCTCCAACGATTTCCGCAACATTTTCGTCGCCGACCCGATCAGTTCCGCATTCGGCGTCGTCGAAACAGACCAGAGGCCGAACTCCAATTCCGCCAGCTTCCGATGCGGCTCGCTGGAGTAGGGATCGGACCGTGCGGCCCTCCGGTAGGCCTCAAGCACCCGTTCGATATCGCCCGGTCGCAAGGTCGTCAGGTCGACCTCGGCCAATGCCGTCTCCCGCTCAAAGACCGGGCGTGTGCCAAACTGCCAACAGCCGGCGCACAGAGCCAAACCAATGAGCAGCACCGTCATCACCGCGCGCTTTGACGACCGATCCGTGATCGACTGAGCAGGATCGACCGGGAGCGACAAGACCAGCAGCAACAGCAGCGATTGGCAAATCGCCGGCATGCCAATCCCTCCCGCGCCCAACAGGTGCACCGCCAACGCCGCAATCCCCGCGAGAAAGACACGTGTGTCGAGCCGTGCCTCGCCGACGGCGCGGCGGCAGAGGGGCATCGCCAGACACCACGCGAGCAGCAGCCCCCACGTTGCCGGATTCGCGTCGTAGAACGCAACACAAAAAATTGCCACAAAGGCGCCGCATCCTGTCGCTGCGGGAATTGGAATCAGGATCGTCCCCGGCCGGCGCTTCGCCTCGTCCGGTCGCGTTTTGACCTGCGCCGGACGGTTTTCCTCAGATTCGCGGTCGACACTACGGTTCTGACCCCCAAATCCGGCCCGCACTCCAATGACAGCGATTGCAATCAGCCCGCCGAGTGCCAGCAGCCCGCCGTTGACCCACACGTCGAGCAGGAGGTTGTGCGGATCGGAGATTTCTTCGCTCGATTGGGGCAGCTTGTGCTGCAGATAATAGCTCCGAAAATTGCCCGGTCCGACACCCACGATGGGACGTTCCTTGATGACCTCCCAGGTCCCGTTCCAGTACTCCCATCGGTACCGGAGCGACTTAGGGGCTTCGGAAACCACCCAGCGGTCCAGTCCACCTGTGAGGGCCGCCACGCCGATCATCCCGCCGATCGCGAACAGCGCCAGCGAGCCGATGAGGAGTGCCCGGCGGGTCAGTTTTGCGCGGGCAGCCAGGACCAACATCCCGATTGCGCCAAGCCCCGCCAGAGTGCCGACGTAGGCGGTACGGCTTTTCGTCAGCAACAGACAGAATCCGATCAGTCCCATCAAGCCGACGCCGAACAGCGTGGCAGCGATGGTGGCGGGTGATCCTTGAGGATTGAGCCCCCTCGCGATGACCAGCGCCGTCAACACGGTCCACCAAGCGACCAGGAGCCCGGCAAATGTATTCGCTAGCGCAAAACGACCCAACGGTTCGGTACTGGAAAGCAAACGCGCTTCGTAACTTTCCCGGCCCCGTCCTTCTAATGCCGTCGCGGGAACACCCATGCTCATCAATTCGCCCTGCAACTGCCGGATCCGTGTGCTCTCGGCTTGACCCGCCGGCGGTGCCAATGCCTCATCGAGCTCTCGACGCAACTGTCGGTATTCCTCTGCGGTTTGCGGATACCAGACATAGTGCTGCCATAAACCGTACACCGATAACGCGGTGACCGTGGCCAACATGATCACCACGATCTGCCGCCGGATCTCGTGCGTGATCAAGGTCTGCCGCAACAAGACATACGTCGCAGCCAATCCGGACCATTCGCAGAGCATGTTGATCGTCGCACGCTGATTTGCCTCGCCCGAAAGCGCCCAGGCTCCGGAGAGCAAATGGCCCGCGAAAAACAAACCGACGGCGACGTCAATCTTGCCGAATCGCAAACTCCACGCCCCGCGCCACCAGCAACAGACGCCCCACAACACCAGCGCCGCGATGCTAAATTGTGCCGACCACAGACCGTATCCAAGCACCGCCCCTTCAGTCGCGCTTATGCTCCGCCAGACAAGCAACAGAGCCACCGACGCGCCGGGCAATGCGGCAGCGATTTCTGCCGACAGGCTGGGTGTCGCGTTTCGCTCAGACGGTTTCATGAGGATTCCTGGCTACACAAACCAGTTCACGATTGGTCGCGTTGCTTTCGCCGTGCGGCGGTCTCCAGGATTGCGATTACCGCCAGCACGCAAGCGATCAAGATCAATACGATCACCGCCCCGCCCCAGCCGGAGACCTGGTACAGCAACAAGCCTCCCAGCCCGGTCGTTAATGTGGCGAGGTGAATCGTCAGCACCGCATCGCGGCGGCTGAGTCCCAGTTCGACCAGACGGTGTGAGAAATGGCACTTGTCGGCATGAAACGGACTGCGCCCTTCCGATAGGCGAATGATCATCACCGAGCAGAAATCATACAGCGGGACGGCCAATACACACAGCGGAGCCAGCATCACGTGCCGCGGAGTTTCGGAGTATTCATAAAACGTGCCAACGACGGTCATACAAGCGATCAGCAGGCCGATGAAACAACTGCCCGCGTCGCCCATAAAGATCTTCGCCGGCGGCCAATTGTGGCACAGGAATCCCGCCAACGACCCCGCCAAGATCAATAAGAACGCCGCCACAAACCACCGCGGCTCGGACGTGCAGGTGAGCATGATCATCGCGAACAGCACCGACGTGATGATGCCGATGCCGGAGGTCAGCCCGTCCATATTGTCCAAGAAGTTGAACGAATTCGTGAGCACCAAGATCCACAGCAGCGTCACGAAAGCGCCGACCCACGGCGCCGCGACGAATATCGTCGCCCGAACACCCATCGCCACCAATCCGATTGCCACAACCACCTGCACCACCAGTCGGGGAGCCCAAGGCAGATTCCTTAAGTCGTCAATCAAACCGAGCGCCGCCAGCAGACTTCCGCCGGCAATAATGGCCCACAGTTGCCCGCTACGGGCCGCGATTCCCGACACATGAACTTGAAGTTCGCTCGGCAACAACGCGCGGGCCGGTTCGATCATCAACAACGCTTGCGCGGCGGCCAACGGGAGGACCATCCCTAGCCAAATCCCAATCCCCCCGCCCAGTGCCGTCGGCGTTTCATGCACCTTCCGCTCCGCCGGTTGATCGATCAATCCCCACTGCGGCGCCCACTTGCGCACCAGCGCAGTCGCCACGACGGAGACTAAAAATCCAGAGCCGACACAGGCGATGATCAACAACAGCATGCAAATATCTCGAAGGGATCGATGGGGACAATCTCTATGGTGATCGATATACTAAGCAGCGTGAAGTGATTTTGACATGCAATCGGCATCCGGAGCGCAATTGGAAGCCACAATGAAAAGCAAACGCCGCTTCTGGCTGCTCATCGCGATCAGCATTCCTCTGCTGGGTGCGGGCATTGTTTGGACGTTGCCGGAGAATGAGATTCGCCGTTTAGGTGAACGTCTGAATGCGACGAATGATGTGGAGGAAGCCGCCAAAATCGTCCAGCGGCTGCTGATGTCGAACCGACGGTCTGCGCTCGATGCTGTTGTGGACTACGCGAACGAGTCGCTGTTGCGGGATGTCGACGAGGAACGTCGATTCTTGGTGGTGGTTGATCCGAGTACCAACAAAATCTACGAATTGTACGGTCTTACGGAGTGGAACAATTACGGATTGCGGAAATCGGAGGAACCATCGCGAGTTGAGAAGTTCAAGTCTTGGCTTGGATTTCCCCTGAGCTCCGACGCGGTCAAAGACATAGAAATCGAAGGATCACTTCATCCTGGAGCCTGCAGTGAGATTCGCGTTATCAAGAGCGATCTAGAGGGCATCGTGTTTTACGTTCGAAAGCCAGATCGTGAAACACTTACGATCCATCAGCGATCGTTGAAAAACTGGCACGTTCGAGACGGCTCTTATCTGTCATTTGTAAGCAGCCGTTTGACGCTCATAGGTGAGGATGAGTCGAAAGAACTATTGGAACAAGGCGAATTGCGAGATGGAATGAAGGCGATGGACTTCATTAAGAAGTTTCAATTCGATTGATTTCTCTCGGACAAATCCTATGATCCAGCGCTGACCTAAACTCTAATTCGAAAGCCCCGCTATGTACGACCGCAACCGCCTCATCGCCCTTTTCAAAGAGCGCGCCCTCAAATTCGGCGAGTTCACGCTCGCCTCCGGCAAGACGGCCACCTATTACCTCGACGGCAAGCAGATCACGCTGCAATCCGAGGGGTTGCGGCTGGTCAGTGAGGGGTTGCTTGATCTTCTGTCCGACGTCGATTACGACGCGATCGGCGGGATGTCAATTGGGGCGGACCCGATTATCGGCGGCACGATCACCGTCGCCGCCGAGCGCGGATTCGACGTGCAGGGATTCTTGATCCGCAAGGAAGCCAAAGGACACGGCACGGGGCGCTTCGTGGAAGGGCCCGTCCAGCCCGGTGTGCGGGTGGTGATCGTCGACGACGTCGTCACCACCGGCGGCAGTTCGCTGCAGGCGATCGACCGCATTGAGGAATTCGGCTGCAAAGTCGTGCAAGTCGTGGCGATCGTCGATCGGCTGGAAGGAGGAGCGGCGAATTTCGCGGCGCGTGATTTGCCGTTGCGGTCGTTGTTGACGATCGAGGACTTCGGCATCGCGGCACCGGGGGGTGGTAAGTGACGAGGTGTTGTGCAAATTGGCCCCCCGGCAAATCCGGGGGCTGAGAGACGGGGCGTCAACCACATTTTCCCCTCAGCCCCCGGCTTTGCCGGGGGTTACGCCGTTCAAACCAACGACCACCGCGCTTGCCGCAATGCCGCCCGCGGATTGCTCTTCAGCCGTTCGTACCACACCGTCACCAACGACCCGTCGTCCAATTGCACCGTCGAGGGATACCCCAAATCGCTGCCAATCCCGTCGTCGCTGATCGTCAGCGGCTCGGACCACGTCTCGCCGTGGTCGTTGCTGACGCGGGCTTGATTGCCGAACGGCTTACGGCGATAGCCGTAGGTCATCAGCAGCCGGTCGTCCTTCAGCCGCAACAAGTGCGACGGCAACCCCCAGACACCGATCGAACGTGGAACAGACCAACTCTTGCCGCCGTCGGTTGAGTGGCATTGCAGCGTTTCGCGTTCGTTGTTCGGATTGTGATTGCGGATTTGCACGATGATCCGACCGTCGGCGGCTTCGACCGCATGCAGTTCGTGGTAATCGGCAATTTTATCGCCGGGACGCGGCGGAATATCGGCCAAAAAACTCCAAGATTGGCCGTCGTCGGTCGATTCGCAAACCGCAACGCGTCCGTCGGGCTTGAGCACTTCTTTGCCGGCATACAATAGACGCCCGTCGGTGAGCAGAATCGGCCCGTGCGGGCTGTCCACTTTGCAATCATATTTTGCGGAAAACGTCACCCCGCCGTCGGTCGAGCGGATCATCCAGCGGCCGACATCCGCATCACGCTGTTTCTTGGAGACCCGGCGATGCGCCGCCTGCCAACGGGCGAGTTCCGCCAGCGTCATATATCCTCGCTGTCCCCGTTTGGCCGTCTCCGCCCGTTTGAGAATCGGTTCATACGCCAGCGAGGTGAACGTGGTGATCAAAATTGATCCGTCCGCCGTCTCGACGACCCCCGCATCCCGGTCGTCAATCGGCCCGTCAATCACCACCCGCGGCCAACTCCACGTTTGTCCGCCGTCCTGCGATCGCATCAACTCGACCCGCCCAAACGGGCAGACGTGGTGCTCGCGTCCTCCGGAGCAGACCAGCAATAACTCACCATTCGCCCGGCGGGCCAACGTGGGCCAGCCATGGTAGAGCTGCGGCTGTTTGCTGATCACTTCAACCGCGTGCACCTTGGCCCGGGGAGCGGCCTGCACCGATTGGCCCAGAGCGACATATCCCACCGCCGCGGCCCCGGTCGTTTGTAGAAGTTTTCGCCGTGTAATGAGTTGCGTCATCGCTGCCACTTTCTCAATGATCTCAGATGTTTGCGTCCTACCGATCCGACGACATTCGTTGAGAGTAACGGTTGAGATGCAAATTGCCAACAGGTTAGACTACCGGGTTCTTGGCATGACCCACCAGGTCGTTTTGCCGCTAACTGCTCCTAAAACCTTCATAAACTCGCCGGGCTGACCAACATCCATGAACTGGCTGCTGTTGTGCCGCATGTTGGGCCTGTTGACGATATTGGTCGGCGGGTCGATGATCTTCAGCCTACCGTGGGCGTTTCCCGAGTTCGGCGAGACCGACGAATTCGAAAGCCGCGGTTTTTGGGGGCTGATTTCGTCCATCGTTGTCAGTCTGGCTCTCGGTGCGACCATGCTCTATTGTGGGCGTGGCGAGCGGGGTAATGTGCTCCGCAAGGAAGCGTTGGCGATCGTCGGCCTGGGGTGGATTACGGCGGGATTGCTGGGTGCCCTGCCCTATCTCTTCTCGGGCACAATTCGCGAGGCGGTCGTACGGGAAGTCGACGGCGTCGAAGTTGAAGTCTTGATCCCGATGACGATTCCCGACGCGATCTTTGAATCGGTGTCGGGGTTCACAACGACCGGCGCATCGGTACTGACGGAATTGGAAGACCCGTCCCGAATTCCGCGTTGCATCATGTTTTGGCGCTGTTTCACCCAGTGGCTGGGCGGTATGGGAATCATCGTGCTGTTTGTCGCCATTTTGGGGCAACTGGGCGCAGCGGGAAAAGCATTGATGCGCCGGGAAGTTCCCGGACCGATCACCGAGGCGGTCCGCCCGCGCATCCGCGAGCAGGCGATGGTCATGTGGGCGATCTATGTGGTGATCAGCGCGATCTTGGCGGCGACGTTGTATGCAGAGGGGCTCCTGCTGAGCGGCTCCGCCGATGAGCAAATCGCCGCAGTACAAGTGGAGGCAGAGCCCGGTGAGCCGGAACCGGACTCCCCCGCAGAACCGTCGCGCGGGCAAATGTCGATCTACAATGCGCTGTGCCATTCCTTCGCCACCATGGCGACCGGCGGGTTCAGCACATTGAATCGCAGCGTGGCCGGCTTTGAAAGCCCACTGATCGAGATCACGATCATTGTCTTCATGATTGCCGCAGGAACGAACTTCTCGCTGTATTATCTGGTGGTATTGAAACGCCGCAGCACGATGGAGAACGGCGGGTTCTTCAGCCGGCTTGCGCCGCTGTTTCGCGACGTGGAATTCCGCGCCTATTTGGCGATCATGTTTCTGGCGACGATCGTTCTCTCGCTCGATTTGCTGGCGGTGGAAGGTTACACCAGCGGCGTCAAGGCGCTGCGGGACGCATCGTTTCAAGTAGTGAGCATCATGACCACCACCGGCTATGGCACGGCCGACTTCGCTCAATGGAGCGAATTCGCCAAAGGCTTGATGCTCATGTTGATGTTCGTCGGCGGCTGCGCGGGGTCCACCGGCGGCGGATTGAAGGTCATCCGCTTTCTGCTGTTCGCCAAAATCGTGCGGCTGGAGATTGAGCAGGCGTTTCGCCCCAATGTGGTCCGCCCGCTGCGGATCGCCGGCGTGAAACTGGAAAACAGCCTGCGGCACGATGTCATGGTCTATTTCAGTTTGATCACCATGATCTTTATCGGCAGTTGGATGATGCTGGCCGGATTCGAATTGTTCGATGAGTGGGTGTATCGCGCCCATGCCGACGAACTGACGCCTGCGGAGGTTCAGGCGCACAAGGCGGAAAAACTCCTCGATTGCGCCAGCGCCGTTGCATCATGCCTGAACAACATCGGCCCCGGCTTGGGGGTGCTCGGGCCGACCGAAAACTACGCCGACTTTTCCGGCCCCGCCAAACTGCTGTTGGCGGTGTTGATGCTGCTCGGGCGGCTGGAACTGTTCGCAATTCTGGTACTGTTGGTGCCGTCGTTCTGGAAGACGCATTAACCCCGTAGGGCAGGCTCCCGTCTGCCGCCGTGCTTATTCGCGATCCGTGCGATTCGAATCACGCAGGCTCCCGCACTACGGAACTGGATGATTTCCCAATTTTTGCGGAATTTTTGCGCAGAAAACGGGATCAATTCTTAAAAGCCGATCTCACATCAGCTTCCCACCTGTGAGGGGTTACCGTGCGAATCTCGTCTGTGTTTTGGGTCGTTCTGTTTGCTGCTGGATGTGGCGCCGGACCGGATGGCGAACCTCAAGGTCCACAAATCCAACTAGGACAGCAAGGCTTAGCCGAACACCAAGACGAAGTAGCAGAGCCTGAGAATCCACAGCCTGCGCGCAAGATCATCTACAATGCCACGCTGGAAATTGCGGTCGAAGATTTCGCCGCATTCCCCGCCGAAGTCGATCGCCTCATTCAACAGTTCGAGGCATTCGTCGCCGACTCGCATGTCTCTGGACTGACGAGTTCACCGCGATACGGAACCTGGAAAATTCGCGTCCCGGTCAAGAACTACACCGCATTTATCGAAGAAGCGCGAAATCTGGGCGAGCTTCGCAGTGAACGTCAATCGTCTGAAGACGTGAGCGAGAATTTCTACGACATCGAAGCTCGGCTGAAGAATAAGCAACAAGAAGAGCAACGGCTGAAAGAGTTGCTGGATAGACAGAGCGGAACGCTGGAAGACATTCTGGCGGTGGAAAAGGAGATCTCGCGTGTGCGTGGGGAAGTCGAACAGCTTCAAGGCCGCCTGCGTGTGATGACGGACCTCACGTCATTCTCAACGGTCACGCTGATTGTGCAGGAGATCAAAGACTACGTTCCGGAACAATCAGCGACTTTTTCGACCCGCATCGGACGCAGCTGGTCCACCTCGCTCAACTCACTGTTCCGATTCGGACAAGAAGCTGTGATTGCAGCCGTCTTCATCGGTCCGTGGTTCTGCCTGTTCGGGATTCCTGCGGTGATCATCGTCTGGTGGATTCGAAGACGACGATCTCGAAAAATTCTCGACGCTTGATTCACGGCCACGTAGGGCAGGCTCCCGCCTGCCGCCACGCGATTTTGCGTCCCATACAGTTCGCGGCAGGCGGGAGCCTGCCCTACGAGATTTTTGCGCAATCCGCGTTTCATACTCATTCTACAACCCGCCTCAGGTGCACTGCTTGATTCTTCGAACGGCTCCGATTACAAACGCCGCATGAGCAAATTGCGAAAAGCCGTCGTTGCCGGATGCCTGAAACTCCCGTTACGGGAAGCCGTCTCCGCCGCTGCAGAGATCGGTGCGGAGGGTTTGCAGTTCGATGCGCGGCGGGAATTGACTCCGACGGAACTCTCCGAAACGGGACGTCGGCAATTCTTGAAATTGATGTCCGAGTTCAATCTGACGGTTGCGTCGCTTAGCTTCCCCAACCGGCGGGCACTGTATGATCCGGCAGACTTAGATCGGCGGATTGCCGCCGTGAAATCGGCAATGCAATTCGCCGCTCAATTGGGAACGCAGGTGGTGACGCTGCGGGCGGGAAGAATTCCAGGCGACGCTGATGCTGACGCGTACGTGATGTTGCGTGAAGTGCTCAATGACATCGCCCGGCACGGGAACCATTTGGGAGTCGTCGCCGCAATCACGGCCAGCGGCGATAGCCCGGCCGATTTGGCGCGGATCATGAATGACATCGACGCCGGACCGGTGGGGATCGACTTTGATCCGGCCGGAATGGTCGTTTCCGGACACGCTCCCGCCGCCGCGGCCCGCGAACTGCACCAGTGGATTTTTCACGTCCAAGCCCGCGACGCGGTGCAGGATGTCGCGGGCGCCGGGATGGAGGTTCCGCTCGGCCGGGGCGAAGTCGACTGGCTGGAATTCATCGCCACGCTGGACGAAATCGGATACCGGGGCTGGATTACGGTCAATCGCACACAAGGCGAAGACCGCGCCGGCGACGCGGCGCGGGCGATTAAGTATTTGCGGAACTTGGATGCGCCCTAACGCCACCGCCACAACATAGCGGGTGGCAGCGATTGCGGAGCAATCGGTGTGCCGCAGGCACAAGAGGCCGCAACTTCCCTATTCCCTGTTTGGTGGGTCTGTAATTACAGTTCAGCGCGGAAGTTGCGGCCTCTTGCGCGTCGGCTTAGTTGATTACTCACATTGAGTGTCGATGGCGGTGCGCTGTATGCTGAACCATTGCCTTGCCTCGCCGTCGACAGCAATTGGAGCGTGCTCGCATGCCTGAACCAGACGTGACGCTGCAACCCGCACCACACCGCAGCCGGTGGATCTGGGGTGTGATCGTTCTTGTCATCTCCATTGCCAGTTCAGCTTGCTACATCGAACCGGTGGTGCGCGAGCGGCAAGCGATTGCGAAGCTTGAGAAGAGAGGCATAGACATCAGAATGCAACCGCGGCATCCCAAATGGCTATGGGAGCACTTCGGAGACGCGCAGCGGACGGCGGTCGAACTGTCAAACCGTACGCATCCCCCTTTTTTTAGTTTCCCGCCGTCGACTGAACTATCCCCCGGAAGCGATTTCGCACTTTACGAAAGTTTTGATGTCAATGGTGAAAGCAGGAACTCACCATATTCTACACACTCGTTCGTTTGTGAGGTTAGCAAACGGGACTTGCGAAATATCGGCCGGCTGCGAAATCTCAAATCGTTGAGCCTGACTTACGTGAATTTGACGGCCGACGACGTGCGGCGTTTCGCCGGATTAGCCAACTTGAAGCATCTAGCGCTAATGTCCGAACAAGATCTGAGTCCCAAGTTACTGCAGCCAATCCAGCGATTAACCGGTCTGCAGTCGCTGTACTTAGCGCACGTTATCATTGATAACGAAACGGTCGAATTGTTGGCCTGTTTTCCTGAACTTAAACAGCTTTGCCTGTCCGCTCCAGAGATCAACGAAACGGGATGGGCGCCCGTATTGCAAGAGTTGGATTTGTATGAGTTGCAACTGCTGCATACGAAATTAAACGCCGTCGATCTGGCTGCAATCGCTAAGTTGGAAAACCTAAGCGAACTGATACTGGACGACACCGACATCGACGACACCGGATTGCGTACGTTGACGGCACTCAAGAACCTGGAAAGTCTTTCTGTGTTAAACACTAATGTTAACGCTGAGGGCGTCGCCGACTTCGAAGATGCGGTGCCGCACTGTCAGGTCAACTTCGGTGAGGATCGTGCTCGGGAGACTATAGAGACGGTGCATGAGTGATGAAAGCGAAACGGATACGCCGAGTAATTCGTCACGCGAGGAGCTTACACCACAACGAATTCAGTATACGCAAGGGGGGACCTGACAGAAAATCATGCAAGACAGCGAACTCGCCGACTTTTTGAGGCAGACACTCGATGATTTCCGCATGTCGCGGGCGGAGAAGCGGGACCTTGCGGGGCGGCTCTCGAAGATCGACCTCGACAAACACCGCCAAGCGCGGTGTCACAGTCTGGCGTTTGATATCGCCCGCAGCAATTCCGAGCCGGCGAACGCAGATTTGGTGCTCGATTGGCTGGAAGAGGTGACGAAAGTCGTTCGTCGCGCCGCTGCGGAGGGCGTAGACGACGATTCCGACGCTGCCGCACATTTCAGTCCCGGCGATCATTGCCCGCAACAGATCGGCGGTTTGTTGAGATCCGCGCGGGATCGGGCGGAAATTTGTGTCTTCACGATTACCGACGACCGCATCACGAGTGAAATACTGGCCGCCCACCGGAGGGGCGTTGCGGTGCGTGTGATTACCGACAATGACAAAGCCTTCGACGCCGGTTCCGATACCGAGCGGATGGCGCAGGCCGGTGTTGCCGTCAAAATTGACCGCACCGCGAATCACATGCACCACAAATTCGCGCTGTTCGACCGCCAGAAACTGCTGACCGGCAGTTACAACTGGACCCGTTCGGCGGCCAAGTACAATGAAGAGAACTTCATCGTTACGACGGACCGTTCACTGATCGTGCCGTTTGAACGCGAATTCGACCGACTCTGGGAGGCATTCGATCCGTTCTAATTGTGCTCTCAAAAGTTGGAGCAATGATCGACCGATTCACATGTTCTTCGGTCTCACTGAAACCGACCTGCGAAGCCGTCGATATTGACTCCCACGCGGCCGGGCAGGTAGTCCGCGGCGATGCGGGACATTTTCGAGCGATATTCCAGCGTTACTGAGCAGGGGTCGATTGCGGCCATTGCATCGGGCAAAGCGGTGCGCTGCGTCCGTTGACCTGTTGCGGTGCCGTCACCTTCAATAAAGTGATCCAAAATCACCGCATCGGCCACCGCAGCGACTTTGGCGAAAAACTCATGGGGAGCCGCGATCGGCAATAACGGGCTGACGGCGACGACCGTCCACAGTCCGGCCGCTTTCAACTCGGCGCATGCCTCGAATCGTTTCGCAATCGGACTGCAGTGCGGCGGCAAGCCGGGAATGCGTTCGCGGTCGGTCTCAATCGTGAGATGCACGCGCAGCTTGCAGACGTCGTTCAGCCGCGTTAAAAGCGGCAGATATTCCGCCACGCGGTGCGAATGCGTTTGCAGAATCAACAAGTCGGGCGGCTGTTTGAGCATCGCCTCGAGGACGGCACGGGTAATACCGTAGCAAAACTCCTGCGGCACGAACGGATCAGTCGCACTGGAGAGAAAAATCGAGAACCGGCTGCGGTGTTTCCGCGCCCAGCGGGCTTCGCGGTCGTAATTGTCCGCGTACGATTGTGCCGCATTGGTGCGGACCTCCAAAAACGATCCCCACTCCCGGCCGCGGGTCACGTGCCCGTTATGCTGGACGTAACAGCCGACTCCACAGAGTGCACCGCCGAAGCTGCAGCCGCGATACGGTTGCAGCGAGTGCGACGTCACAGTTTTCAGGTACCCGCTGGTGCGTGTGAGGACGTTTCGAATTGTGGTCTCGGAAATCTGCATCGCCGAACGGCGGCCGTCAGCAGTTTTAGAACTCGACGAAGGCATATTCGGATTAGAATCCAACAATCGAAACCGCCAGTATGCTGAGGCATAAGATGAGAATCAGGGCGAGATAGAGCCGTCGCGAAAGCGGTATTTCCTTGTGTGCCGGCGCGTGTTGTGGGAATTCGCGGCGGACGAATTCGTCGTAATCGAAGTCGTCGTCCTCGTCATATCCTTGGGTCGGTTCCTCGACCTCGTCATTCCACCCGGATTCGTCACTGGCGCCACACTCGCGGCAGAATTCGGCGTTCGGTGCGACGTCGGCTCCGCAATTCGGACACAGAAAGCTTTGATCTTCCTGTGACGCGTTTGTGGTCATGGGACGTCTCCTGATCGATGAACGTTATGACGGCGGTGTGCCCGTTTCGAGCGGAGCCGGATCGCGAATCGACTGCCATTGGAGTGTAAAACGGCTGCCTTGCTCGGGCACAGACTGCACATAGATATCGCCGCCATGCTCTCGAATGATCTGCCGGCTGACTGCCAATCCCAGGCCGGTACCGCGTGCCCCCTTGGTCGATTCAAAGACCTGAAAAATCTTGGTCAACTGTTCTTGCGGAATCCCCGGGCCGTTGTCGGTGACGATCACGTTTAAGGATCCCTGCTGCGGCAGATACTCGGTGCTCACTGTGACTTGGCCGTCGTCGCGGCCTTCCACGGCGTCGATGGCGTTAGTCACTATGTTGAGGATCGCACGATGAATCCCGTCGGGATCAAAGTGGCTGAGCGGAAGGTCGTTCTCGAGGTTTCGCTCGAAGCTCACGTTTAATTCCGCAGCACGCGCCTGCATCAGTTCACAGACATCGGTCACGGTCTCATTCAGGTCGGCCTGTGCCATCGCCGGACGGCGCTCCTTGCTGACCGTCAACATATCCATGACCAAGTTGTAAATCTTTGTCTGGTTCTTCTCGACGATGTTCCAGCCTTTGCGGACCACATCTTCGTTGTGGTCTTTGAGCCCCATTTCGACGAGATAACTCCCGCCCCGCACTCCTTGCAGAATATTCTTAATGTGATGGCTGAGCGTGGCGATCGTCTGCCCCACGGCGGCCAGGCGCTCGGCTTGGACGAGTGCCTGCTGATAACGATTGTCTTCCACGGCTAATGCCGATTGTCGGCCGATGGCGACCATCAATCTCAGTAGGTCGTCATTAAACTTGGCCGCTTTGCCGCCTTCCAACAGCACCCGCTGCGGGGGCGTGGTGATGTCAACGTAAATCACGCCCATCAATTCGTAGCGGCCTTGCATGGGAACGCAAATCGCCTCACGAATGCCGGCTTGAAAAATTGACTGGCCGGCGGTGAAACGGACATCTGACTGAGCGTCGGAGGTCAGCACACCCTGCCGGTTGGCAAGGACGCTGTTGACGATGGTGTGCGAAATCGGCATCGGTTCTGATTGGTCCACGCCCCGCCGATAGCGAATCGCTTGCGGAATCACCTGACTTGAATCGACATCCCTGAGCAGGACGCAGCCCCGGTCGGCACCGACGACTTCGATGGTCAGATCAAGTATTCGTTCCAGGACCTGCTCGATCGAGGCCGAATGCCGGACGGCTTCCTCCGAGATGCGGTAGAGCACCTGGAGATTTGCCAGCGACTGCGCCACCGAGTCGGGCTCGAGGTCCTGGACCTGCGAAACGAGATCCCGGCCGGCTTCTTGGCCGATGCTGCTGATGATACTCGACAGGTCTGCGGAGTCACGCTCCGCGACAAAGGCCACTTTTTCGGCGGCCGCGCTCTCCACGGCAGGATCGCCGCTGTGGGAGAACAGCAAAATACTGCGCCCGATTTGAATCTGGTCGCCCGGCTTCAATTCCCGGTTGCGAACGACTTCACCGTTGACGTACGTACCGTTGGAACTGTTGAGGTCGGCGATCACAAACTTGCCGTCGACCGGCCTGATTTCAGCGTGTCGTCGCGAAGCCTCGGTATCATGCAGACTCACGGCGTTGGTGGTATCTCGCCCCAAGCCCGCCGCGTCTCCGCCCAGGTCGAACCGCGCCCCCTGGTCGATGCCTTGAATTACCAATAACGTTGCCCGGACCACGTTCGCGCTCTTGTCCGCTGAGGATGAAACGAGACGATTCGGCTCCGCATCCGGAAGAGCCGCCTCCGCAATGCTGTATCATAGCAAGCCGAGACGGGACAAGGGGAGTCCACCCTCAAAAACAGATAGGCAGAAGGATACCGCATGTTGCGAGGGCAAAACGCTGTTAGGCGGTGCGGGAAATTGCGGGCGACCAACTGATTTCAATCCCGGGCGGATAATGCACTCCGAACACCAGCCGGCTCGGACGCGGATCGACCACGCGGAACACTAACAGACAATCGACCCAGTCCAGCCACTGCATGCGAACCTGGTCGTAGGCCACCGTCGCTGAAATGCTGTACCAGCCGGGCTTGATGTGAATCGGACAATCGATTGCAAACCGCAGCCGCTCACCCCCGGCGATTGCAGGCATCTCCACCTTCTCCTGATAGGAGTTCAGCACAATAACGTCGGTTCCCCGTCCGTCACGGATGTGCATGCCAATAATGTGCTCGGCCAGCGGTTTGTAATACTCCACGTCCAAGTACAAGCGCAGTGTTTCCCCCATCTCGTAGTGTTCAACCCGCCGCCCCGCATGGTCCGTCAACTGCGCGTCGACAATACGGGCATCTCCGTCCCCGTGGCGGAAATACTCAAATTCTGGCGGCAACGACTCAGCTTCCTCGCAGGGCGATGAATCATGTTGCGGCTGAAAACGGCACTTTGCGGCGTCCGCCTGCATCTCGCGCATCTTCTCCATATCGTAGCCGCTTGTCACATACGCCAGGTACCAGTTGGCCACTTCAAGCGCGGCGCCCGTTTTGACGATCTTGCCGCCATTGAGCACGATTGCGCGGTCGCAGAGCCGTTTGACGGAGTCGATGTCGTGGCTGACGTACAAGATCGACACGCCCAAATCTCGCAGTGTGCGGATCCGATTGATGCACTTCTGCTGAAACTGCGCATCGCCGACCGCCAGCGCTTCATCGACGACGAGCACATCCGGGTCGACGTGGATGGCGACCGCAAACGCCAATCGCACCTGCATGCCGCTGGAATATACGCGGACCGGCTGGTCCATGAACTCGCCGATGTCGGCAAACGCGGCGATCTCACCGAATCGGGAATCGATTTCCTCTTTACTGAGGCCCAAGACAGCGGCATTAAGATAAACGTTTTCGCGGCCGGTCAGTTCTTGGTCGAATCCCCCGCCAAGCTCCAACAAGGCCGCAATCCGTCCATATTTGGTCACTCGCCCCTGCGTCGGTGTGATCGTCCCGAAGACGATCTGCAACAGCGTCGATTTTCCCGACCCGTTGCAACCCATGATTCCGAGCGTTTCGCCGCGCGCCAGATGGAAAGTAACATCATAGAGTGCCTGAAACTCGCGGTAATACTTCCTTTTCCCCCACGAGAACGCCTGGCGCAGCCGGTCCCGGGCCGAGTCGAAGATCTGATAGACCTTCGATAAATGGTCAACTTCAATGACGATGTCCGTCTCCACAGCCGTCCTCGCGTGCGCCTGCTAACTCTACAACACATCCGCAAATTGGGGCCGCAACCGCTTAAAGCAGGTCGCACCGGTAATTAATACAGCCAAACTGATCGCCCAAAAATAGACGCTCTGCCAAGGGTGCTCCCAGAACCAAACGTGGTCGATCAAGGCATCGCGATAACCCTGCACGATGTAGCAGAACGGGTTGAGCTTCAGGATCGTATGAAATCGCTCAGGAACCACCGCCAGCGACCAGCAGATCGGCGTGAGCCAAAATCCGAATTGCAGTAACATCGAGACGACTTGCCCCAAATCACGGACAAACACCACGAGCGCCGACGTCATCCAGGCGAGCCCCAACAAGAACAGACATGTCGCCGCCAGATAGTACGGCAACTGCAGTGCGTAGAGCGACGGACGCAATCCGTAGGCAATGCAGAGTCCCCAGGCGATCAGCAAAAACAGCAAATGCACGGCGAGCGCAGACAGTAGTTTGACGATCGGCAAGACACTGACGCGAAACACCACTTTCTTGACCAAGTAGGGATTGTCTCGCACGGCGCCTGTGGCGCGTCCCCAGCCTTCGGAGAAAAAGAACCACGGTACGATCCCCGCCACCAGCCACAGTAAGAATGGTGCGTCCGCCACCGGTCGGCTCTTGAGGCCATATTCGAACACAAACCAAAAAATTCCAACCGTGACCACCGGGTGAATAAACGCCCACAAGATACCCAGGTACGAACCGAGATACCGAGATCGGAAGTCCTGTTTGGTCAATTCCCAGATGACGTAGCGGCTGCTTAACAGATCGCGCAAGAACTGCGCGCAATCAGAACGCAAACGAGTGAGGTTCGGTGTGGGGATACCGGCAACCGAATCTGATCGAAGATCGTCCGTGATGTTCGCCGACACGTCGTTGCCCGTCCTCAAAAACTCCAGAATAATAATGCGGCCCGATTACTATGCCGCTTTGGATCGGCTGGTCTGGCGCATGTGACTCACGACTGAACGCAGCCCTTCGTTGATGGTCAGACCGGGCAACCAGCCGATCTCCTGGTTGAGCCGCGTGGTGTCGGCCAACAGTTCGCGTGGATTGTCGGCCGTTGCTTCGCCCTCTTCGATTTGCAGATCCAGATTTCCGCCGACGATCTCCGCCAATCGACCAGCCAGATCGCCCAGCTTCGATGGCACTCCTGATGCGATGTTCACAGGCCCAGACACCGGGCTGTCTAATACTGCCACCAGAGCGACAGCGACGTCGGACACGTGCAGATAGTCGCGAACGTGATTCCCGTGGCGGCAGATCGCCGTTTCGTGACGGAGCAGCGCTTCGGCAACCGACGGGATCAAGCATTGCGAATCCTGACCGGGACCGTAGACATGAAACAGCCGCGCCCAGGCGACGTTCATTTCGGTGATGTCGGCGTATCCGGACACGACTCGCCCCAACATCTGTTTGCAGACGCCGTAAAAACTGTGCGGGCGCAAGGGAGTCTCCGTCTCGTGGCATCGACCGGACGACCAGTCATATTCCGCGCAACTTCCGGCGAAGACCGCACGCCGGCCGCCCTGCCCCTGAAATTCCTGCAGCAATCGCAAACCGGCTTCCGCCCACTGCACGTTGATCGGCGAATTCCAAAAGCGGCCATGGTCTGTTTCCCAAGCCAAGTGCAGCAGGTGTGTCGGCCGGATCATGGCCATCAGGTCGCGGGGATCATCGCCGCGCAACAGGTTGCTGTGGTGCACCCGCAGCATCGGATGGGGATCAAATGGCCCATCCCAGCGGTGTGACGCAACGTGCACTTCATACCCTTCGCGCAACAGCGCATGGACGACGAAGCGTCCAATGAAACCTGTGCCTCCCGTGACGAACGCGATTTTGTCGTTATGACCTTCCGGCATCAATTCACTCCCTCGATCGTTATCGCAGCATCCATCACTGCGTCTGGCTGTAAACAATGTTATTCGTAATACTAGACTCAAAGTTGGCTAAAATGTGCACACCGACTAGCGACCAGCTGGAGCGGGCCGAACGATTTTGAGCGGTAGCTCGCACCGGCCGGCGGCACCGCCGCCGCGTGAAAACGCGGGTCCCAAATCGGCGTCGCGTGGCGAGAGACAGGTCACCGGCAGCGGCCAGTCGATTCCGATATCCGGATCGTCAAAGCGGAAGCCGCCCGAAGCTTCCGGCGTATAAGCCTGTCCCATTTGATAGAACACTTCCGTGTCGTCCTCTAGTGTCTGAAATCCGTGCGCCATCCCACGGGGTATGTAGAGCATGCGGCGGTTCTTTCGTGACAGTTCCACCGCGAACCAATTCCCACAGGTCGCGGAGTGCAGTCGCAGGTCGACAATCACGTCCAAGGCGCACCCGCGTATGCAACTCACCAGTTTTTGTTCTTCATGCGGAGCACGTTGAAAATGCATTCCCCTGAGCGTCCCTCGCCGCTGATTCTGCGAGAGGTTGCATTGCACGATCTCCATCTCCACACCGTGTTGACGGAACTCTTCTCGGCAAAACGTGCGCGCGAAAAATCCGCGCTCATCTTCGAGCGGTTCCGGTTCAATCAGAAAGGCGCCGGCCAACGGTGTTTCGGTGAAGTTCACGGCAGCACGCTCACTTCCGGGGTCGGCAGCACAAATTGCCCGCCCCAACTGCGAATGCCCGCCAACTGAGCGGTAATCTCGTCTTGAAGGTTCCACGGGAGGATCAACACGTAATCCGGGCGCCGTTCGTCGATCGCTGTGGGGTCAAGAATCGGAATGTGAGTGCCGGGAATATCGTGCCCTTGTTTGTGAGGATTGCGATCGACCGTTAACTCCAGCAGGTCGGCATCGATGCAGCAAAAGTTCAGCAACGTCGTCGCTTTCGCCGGCGCGCCGTAACCGGCGACTCGTTTCCCATCGCGCCGGGCGTCATGCAGGAAATCCAGCAAATGCCGTTTCGTTTCCCGCATTCGCGCGCCGAAATCGCAGTACGTCTCCAATTGATGTAGACCGAACACCTGCTCACTTTCTAAGACCCGCTCGACCGAGCGATCCACCGCCGGGCTGCTCTCCGCATGCTGGGCAAAAACACGCAGCGATCCGCCGTGCGTGGAGAGTTCCTCGACGTGAGTAATGCAGAGCCCGCCGGCGGCGAAGATTCGCTGCACGACCTCCAACGACAAGTAGAAAATATGTTCGTGATAGATCGTGTCGAATTGGTTCGCCTGCATTAAGCGCAGCAGATGCGGGAACTCGACCGTAATAGTGCCCTGAGCGGCGAGCAGAATCTTCATCCCGGCGACGAAATCACAGATGTCGGGCACATGCGCCAAAACGTTGTTGGCGACCAGTAAATCGGCCCGCACCCCGCGTCCTGCCAAGCGGCGGGCGGTCTCGACACTGAAGAAGTCGATCTCAGTCGGCACTCCTTTCTCTTGCGCGGCCGCAGCGACATTAGCGGCAGGCTCAACGCCGAGGACCGGGACGCCCCGTTGCTGAAAGCATTGCAACAGACAACCGTCGTTGCTGGCGAGCTCCACGACGAGGCTGTCGCAATCCAAGCCGAGTTCAGCCGTCATCTGCTCGGCATAATCTGCGCAGTGCCGCGACCATGTCTCTGAATATCCCGAAAAATAAGCGTACTCTCCGAACAGAGCTTGCGGCGTTTCGCTCTGTGACAACTGAACCAGCCGGCACTCGGCACAGACGTACGCTTGGAGCGGGTAGAATGTCTCGCGCCGCCGTGGCCGCTGGTTCGGCACATATGCGTTGGCGAGCGGAACGGTCCCCAAATCAGCAAAGCAGACGCTCAGCCCGCTTTGGCAAAACCGGCAGCGGGTTCGCTGCGTGGCGGAGTCTGCGCCGTTCCGAGAAACTGTCTGATCTGCTCCAGTGAGGTTTCGCGGGGGTCGTGTCCGCTGTGAAACGCTTGGTACCATTGAACCGTCCATTGCAAAGCAGTGTCGAGAGTCGTCTGCGGCCGCCAGCCCAAAGCGGTGCGGGATTGCGTGCTGTCTAACTTGAGCGAGTGCGCTTCGCGGGGTTCCTCCCCGATGGCCAGTTTCCACGATCCGCGGCCCCACAATTCGACGATCCGATCGGCGATCACCGAAACCGGTTGGGCGTCTTCATCGAGTGGTCCGAAATTCCAGGCGGTTGGCGTGTCCGCGGAGGCATCCCACAGTCTTTGCGCCGACATCAGATATCCCTTGAGCGGTTCCAGCACGTACTGCCAAGGCCGCACAAACAACGGGTTGCGGATCACGGGCTCCCCGCCCGCCATCAGGGCCCGCATGCAGTCGGGAACCAATCGGTCTTCCGCCCAATCGCCGCCTCCGATCACATTGCCGCTGCGAAGCGTAGCGATTGTCGTTTGGTTGTCCCGGCTTCGTGCGAAAAATGATTCGCGATAAGCGGCGGCGATCAATTCCGCACAAGCTTTGCTGCTGCTGTACGGATCGTCTCCTCCCAGCGGATCACTCTCCACGAACCCGTGAATCGCGTCGCGGTTTCGGTAGCATTTGTCACTGGTCACGATCAGCGCCACGCGCGCGGACGGGGTCTCACGGAGCGTCTCTAACAAATGGGCCGTGCCCATGACGTTGGCGGAGTAGGTCTCCAGCGGATCTTGATAGGAGCGGCGGACCAGACTCTGCGCCGCCATGTGGATGACAATCTCCGGCTCCGCGTCGCGGACCGTCGACCGCAGGCCAACCAAGTCGCGAACATCGCCGCGAACGGAGCACACATCCTCGTCCAATCGGGCCAATTCATAAAGCGCGGGGTGTGTGGGAATGTCGCGAGCATAACCAGTGACTTCGGCTCCCAATTCCCGCAGCAGCAGGCAGAGCCACGCCCCCTTAAACCCGGTATGCCCGGTGATCAGCACCCGTCTTCCGCGCCAAAACGGCTGCCACAGCACTCCGCCCTCCATGGCGTGCACTCCTTGTTGGTGTCACTTCTCGGTCAATGTCATCGCCGCCTCATCGAGGCGGCGATGAAAGGTCGCGTACTGTGGCACAATCGCACAGGGGGGTCAATATAGAATTTGAGATGTCCGCGCCGATTGTCATCTCAAAACGCCGAAGACTCCGATTCTCCGTTGAGGCAGGCGAGCGGCATGCGTCAGCGTGCCGGTCTCGTGATACATATCTATCTAGGTTCAATCAACCATTCGACATCTGCTAAACTGTGCGGCGTTGATCCGACTGGTGATCGGTTTCGTTAAGAAATCAGTCGATGATTCGACCCGTTTTGCCGGCGATTCACGAATGTCGAAGTCACCGCATGGGGATGCTCACTCGTGGGCCCGTTTCTGAAATATCTATTCCGAAATCCATTGACCCGGCCGCTAATCCGCTTTCTGCTGGGCGTGATCGCGATCCCTGCATTTCGGCTGTTTTTGCGCAAAATTATCCGCCTGCAGGAAATGGATAAGGAGTTGGAAAAGGACCTCGAACAGTGGTTTCGGGCTTCGCTGGTCCTGCTGGTCGCGACGAAAAACATGGAAGATCTGTTATTCGGGTGGCTGTTGAATATGTTCCCCGACGTAGGCCCGGAAGTCGGGCAAGCCGTGGCCGAAAGTACAGCCACCGGGAGCAGATTGGACTGGTTCGTTCTTGGAGGGCGGATTCTGTTAGCCCTCGGGGTGATCGAGACCATGCCGGACCAGGAATTGTTCTCCATCATCCACCCCGGACCTCCAAAGGTCAAATTCCGACGCGGCCGGATCCTGGCGACAATCGCTGAAGTCTGGCGGCCGTTTCTCAAGGGACTGGTCTGCCAACACGTCAATCGCACGGCGCCGGTTTGGGCGATCTTGGCGACCATCTTTGACGGGACGGTCGGTTGGGTGTTCTATTTGATGGCGATCACACAATATCTCATCATGGGCCTGGTCACGTCGCGCGACCATGCGATGGAGGTGCTGAGCGAATTTGACAAGCAGGTCACAATCCGGCGGCGGGAATTGATGGAGGAATTCGATCTCGATGAATCAAAATCGGCCGATTCGGCTGAAGCGCAGAATACTGCTCCAACTACCGAACCTCCACAGGCAAAGGCGACCGAACGGCCGCCGCCGAATTCCGGATAATGCCGAGGACCGGTCCGCCCGAAGACACGAGCGGCTCATTCGTAGCAATGGTCCAAGCTTCGCGTCATTTCCCGCATCGTCTCGCCGGTCTCTTCGAGCTCCAAATCGTTGGCTTGATACAGCACCAACGCGGAGAATTGGTCCGTTCGAAAGACACGGATCCACGCGCTGTTGTAGACTTCCAAGCAGCGAAATTCGAGATCCCAGGCCACCGTATCGGCCTCGCAAATCTCCTCCTGCGCTTTGTAAATATCCAAGTCTTCGTACTCTTCACGAAACGCGTTGAGCGCGGCTTCGGAGATCCGGTCAGGGTCGGGGTGATCGAAGAACAACGTCAATAGCCAAAACGATGTTTCTGGACTTTGCACGGTGATCGTGACTTCGTCCTGTTCCTGCTGTTCGGTCACTTCCCATTCATCCGGATACGTGAATTGTACCCCATGAGATTGGTAGGTTGACTCCATGAGTCCGCTTCCAGACGCGATACGATCTTGAGAAATCTCGGCAATTACGGTAAACATAGAGTATTGAAACGATCGGGGCGGGAAAAGACGCAATCGTCGAATTTTCCCGAGATGCGTTAGTCAGTCAAGGTCCGGCCGTGTTGTCCGGGACCGCAGGAACTCTGCAGCCGATATTCGCTCGACGGCCGCAGCCCCCCAGTTCACGTGTCGCTACAGAAAGGTAAGTATGACTTCGTCTCGTGCACAATTGGTCGCGGAGATCCTTTGGGAACTGAAGCGCGCGGACAAAGTTGCCTCGTATCAAAAAGTTGCAGATCGGGCCGGGTTTAGTGCCGGAGCCAACGGTCGCGCGATGGAAACCTGCTTGAAAACTATTCGCCGCGACTGGCCGCATTTGCAGTGGTGGCGCGCGATTCGGGACAATGGACTGTTGGAGAAGGACTCCGAACAAGTTGTCAAATTGCAGGAGTGCGGCTTTTCTGTTGAAGTGGCCGTCGACAGCGATGAGCACGTCATCGTCAGTGAGTTTGAAACTCATACGATGGTCTGGGACGCGCCTGCTGACGAACCCCTGGGATCCGGTGTCGAAGAATCGCTCGACAGCGACGAAGAAGAGGACGAGCCTGACGACGACGGCGCTCGTGCGGAAAGCAGTGACGACGCGGACGACGGCGAAGACGACTGATCAACCTCGTCAAGCAGCGACTCCGTGGCTTGCGTCGGGACGACCGGCGCAATTCAGCGATTTCGCGCATCATCACGACGAGCGCCGCGCAGTTCTACGGGCCGCTTACGCGAGAATATCGCGCACCACGTTGCCGTGTATGTCGGTCAATCGGAAATCACGGCCTTGAAAACGGTACGTCAGCCGTTCGTGGTCGATCCCTAAGCAGTTCAGGATCGTGGCGTTCAGGTCGTGAATGTGGACCGGGTTCTCGACGATGTTGTAGCTGAAGTCGTCGGTTTCGCCGTAGACAATGCCCGGTTTGATCCCGCCGCCTGCCATCCAGACGGAGAAGCAGCGCGGGTGGTGGTCCCGGCCGTAGTTCGTTTTAGTCAGTGTCCCTTGGCAGTACACCGTGCGGCCGAATTCCCCGCCCCAAATGACCAGCGTGTCGTCCAGCATGCCCCGCTGTTTGAGGTCGCTCAACAGTGCGGCGCTGCCTTGATCGACGTCGCGGCACTGCAGTTTAATATCCCGCGGCAAGCTGCCGTGCTGATCCCAGCCACGGATAAAGACCTGCACAAACCGGACGTTGCGCTCCGCGAGCCGCCGGGCCAACAAGCAGTTGGCGGCGAACGTGCCCGGCTTGTGGACATCGGGGCCGTACATCTCCAGCGTCTCTTTGCTCTCGCCGGAAATATCGGTCAATTCCGGCACCGACGTTTGCATCTTGTAGGCCATTTCGTATTGCGCGATGCGGGCGTTGATTTCGGGATCGCCCATCGCTTCGAACTGCTGCTCGTTGAGCTTGGCCAGCGCATCGAGCATCGTCCGCCGCGTCTGGGAAGAGACGCCGGGCGGATTCGACAGGAACAACACCGGATCCCCCTGCGAACGCAGGCTCACGCCCTGGAACCGCGACGGCAGCCAACCGGCGCCCCACAGCCGCGAATAGAGCGCCTGCGCGTCCCGTTTGGCGCTCCAAGTCGAGTGCAGCACCACGAAACTGGGCAGATTCTTCGACGATTCACCCAAGCCGTACGAGAGCCAGGCCCCCATGCTGGGACGTCCCGGCTGTTGCGCGCCGGTTTGGATATACGTGATCGCCGGGTCGTGATTGATCGCCTCGGTATTGACCGTCTTGATGATCGCCATGTCGTCGACCATCTTTGCAGTGTGCGGCAACAGTTCGCTGACCCACGCGCCCGACTTGCCGTGCTGTTGAAACTTGAACATTGACGGCGCAACCGGCAGCCGTTTCTGCCCGGAGGTCATCGTGGTGATCCGCTGGCCCATCCGCACCGAATCTGGCAGGTCCTTGTCGAACATCTCCTGCATCTGCGGCTTGTAGTCATACAAGTCGAGTTGAGACGGTGCACCCGACATGAACAGGTAGATCACCCGTTTTGCCTTGGCCGGGAAATGCGTATCGCCAAGCACTCCGCGGTCCTCGGCCGTCGCGGTGGCGGGTGCGGCGAAGAGTTGCGGATTGGTCAGCGAGGCCAACGCCGCCGTGCCGATGCCCGCCGCCGTCCGCCCAAAGAAATGCCGCCGCGTCTGCAACAATTGCGGATCAAACATGTTGTTCAACATCGTCCCGATTCCCCCCCTCGAAGCCCCGGCTCTGCCGGGGGTTCACGATCAGTATTGTCGCCTTTATCCCTTAGTAATCGTCTCATTCAAATTCAAAATCACATTCGCGATCATCGTCCAGGCCGCCAACTCGCTCACATCGAGCTTCTCGTTGCGCGGCGATTCGCCGACCGACAGCAACTTCTCGGCCGCGGCCTGATTCTGTTGATATTCCGACAAATGGTTTTGATACAGTTTTGTAAAGACTTCCATTTCCGCCGCCGTAGGACGCCGCGCCGTGGCAGAGCGGAACGCAAATTCCACCCGCGACGGCAGATCCGCTCCCCCGTCCGTCAGCACTCGCTCGGCGAATTTGCGGGCTGCTTCGACGTATTGTTCATCGTTCAACAGCAGCAGCGCCTGCAGCGGCGTGTTTGTCCTTGCCCGCCGGACCGTACAGGACTCGCGCGACGGAGCGTCGAAGGTACTCATCGACGGAGGCGGTGCGGTCCGTTTCCAGAACGTATACAGGCTGCGGCGATACAGCTTTTCGCCGCTGTCGCGCGTAAACTTCACCGTGTTGCTGCCGGAATAGCCGACCGCCTTCCACAGCCCGTCCGGTTGATAGGGGCGAACGCTCTTGCCGCCGACTTGTTCGACAAGCAGTCCGCCCAAAAACAGTGCGTTGTCGCGCAGCATCTCGGCGTCGAGCCGGAACCGCGGTCCGTGGGCCAACAGACGGTTTTGCGGATCGCGTGCGTGGATTTCGCGAGTGACTTTCGACGATTGCCGGTATGTCGCCGACATCACGATCAATTTCTGCAGCCGTTTGACGTCCCACCCGCTGCGAATGAAATCGGTGGCCAGCCAATCGATAAGCTGCGGATGCGAGGGCCATTCGCCCTGCGAACCGAAGTCCTCAGACGTCTTGACGATCCCCGTGCCGAAGTACTGCTGCCAAAAGCGGTTGACCGTGACGCGCGCGGTCAGCGGATGCTTCTCGTCCACAAGCCAACGCGCCACCGCCAAACGGTTCTTCGGTGCGTCGGATGGTAATGCAGGCAGCGCAGCCGGCACTCCCATTTCGACCTTCTCGCCCGGTTTGGTGTATTCGCCCCGGATTAACACGAAACAATCCCGCGGTTCCGCCTTGTCCTTCATAATCATCGTTGCCGGAATCTTGCCGAGCAGCGATTGCTTTTGTTTTTTGATCGACGTCAATTCATCGCTCATCCGCCGCCAATCCGGCGAGTAGTTCCTGCGGTAGTAGTCCCGCAACCGTTTATTGTCGCCGGCGCTGCGGCTCTCGGTCGATTTGGCCAATAGCGGCGTCAGTTCCAAGACTTCCGAATTGCCGTTTTCGATCGACTTCTGAAAATAGAAACCGTGTCCGGCGCCGTAGTTGACGATCTTGAGCAGGATCTGATTCTCGCCCGGCTGAAGTTCGACCGTGACTTGGTCCTGATTGGGCTCGACCACCCGCTGCACATTGTTCGACAGCACGGCTTTGCCGTTGACCCACATTTTGATCGCATCGTTGCTGCCGAGTGAGAAAATTGCTTTGCGCGGCGACGGCGAATTAACCGTGCGATAAAGATAGGTCGCGCCGACATACCCTTTCAGCTCGTGCACCTTGCCGTCGTCGAATTTCGGCTGCGGTTCCCACTTGATCTTACCGTCGTCATACGTCGCGCTCAGGTCGACGCCTTGCTCGGGCGGATATGCGGAGTTAAATGCTTCGTCGCCGCTTTCGGCTTTGAACATCCCGGCAAGCTGCCAGCCGCTCAGTGTGGCGGGCAGCACAGCCCGATCGTCGGTGACCGACAGGCGAAACCGGCCGATGCTGTGGTTCGTCCAGCGGGACTGGTGCTTCATCCGTATCTTGATCAACGTGCCCCCCTCGAAACCAAACGGCTCGGCGGGGATGAAAAACGCGGTGCGGTCTTCGTGCCGGTTGCTGCCGTCGACGGCCCAGCCATTGTCGTCGCCGAAATCGCCGTCGATGGCGTGCTTCACAAAGTAGTTCCCCTTCGCCTGTGAAAAATCGGCCAGCGCTGATGAAAACTTGACCGTCTTCCACTGGTCTGGTTTGTCCGCCGGGGCGACCTCTGCTTCAAATTCGGTGAGCAGAAAATTGCCGTTGCCGGCCCGCCCGGGACCGTTGCCGGACAAGCTTTCGTGTGTCAACGCTTCCAGGCGAATCGTTGTGATGCCGGTCGCATTCGTGCGGGCGAGGACTTCGTAGTCGTCCGTGCCGGGGTTCTTGCCTGTGGCCAGCACCGATCCATCTTCCTGTTTGGTCAAAGTCGAGCCGCCTGATGACGTCATGCTCTCCAGCGAGAGCAATTCCCATTGATCTCGCAGTTTCTCGCCCCACTTGGATTCCCAGGCCGCCTGCGCTTGATCGATTTCCGGCAATTCGCCGTCCAAAGTCTTTTGCTTGGCGGCGATGGCCTGATCGAATTCCGTAAGCTTCGCCGACTGCTGGGGCGTCGGCACCTTGATAATCGGCGGCGGCAACAGCGCGTTGCCGTCCATCGGATTTTCGTCGATGTTGTTGTAGTAGGCGAAGAGCTGATAGAACTCTTTCTGCGTGAACGGATCAAACTTGTGGTCGTGGCAGACGGTGCAACCGAGTGTCAGCCCCATCCAGACCGTGCCGAGCGTTTCGACCCGGTCGACCGCATATCGCACGCGATACTCTTCGGGAATCGAACCCCCTTCGCTGGTGGTGACGTTGCAGCGGTTAAAACCGGTGGCGATTTTTTGCTGTAGCGTCGGTTCGGGCAGCAGATCGCCCGCCAATTGCTCGACCGTGAATTGGTCGAACGGCATGTTGTTGTTGAAGGCGCCGATCACCCAATCGCGGTACGGCCAGAGCGAACGTTCGTTGTCGAGGTGCAGCCCGTGCGTGTCGCCGTAACGGGCGGCATCGAGCCAGAACCGCGACATATGCTCGCCGTAACGGGGCGAGGCAAGCAACCGGTCGACCAATTTCTCGTACGCATTCGGTGACTTGTCGGCCAGAAATGCGTCCACTTCCTGAACCGTGGGCGGCAGCCCGGTGAGGTCGAACGTCACGCGGCGAATCAGCGTTGCTCGATCCGCCTGAGGCGACGGCGTCAGCCCCTCGGCTTCCAGACGGGAGACGACGAAGTTGTCGATCGGGTTCCGCACCGCGTCTTTGTGCTTCACTTGCGGCGGCTGCGGCTGCTGCGGCTTTTCAAATGCCCAGTGCCCGCGCCACTTCGCGCCTTGGTCGATCCACTTCTTGATGTTTTCAATCTGTTCTTTGGTCGGTTGTTTGGGGAAATCTTCCGGCGGCATCCGTTCAGCCGGGTCTTCGGCGGTCAGCCGGCGATACATTTCACTCGCGGCGCTCTTGCCTGGCACGATGGCAAACCCGCCGGCATCGAGTTCTTGAAACGCCCCCTCCTTGGTGTCGAGCCGCCAGTCGGTCTGCCGCTCGTTGGCATCGGGACCGTGGCATTCAAAGCAGATGTTGGAAAACACCGGCCGGACGTCGCGATTGAAGTCGACCTGCGGTTCCGCGGCCGTTAACCAACTCGGCAGGCCGATGACGACGAAGAGAGTGGTGAGAATTCGGGTACGATGTTGATGAGGCATGGCCGATTCCGTGACTGCGTTGACTCGATGAAACGGCATGACGACTGGCATGCTGGGATGAAAACCTGGAATGTCAGCAAGGAGGGATGTTGGGCGAGCGACGGCCCGATTGCCGCCGGTTTTATTATAAGGTGCGGTGGGGGTTGTGTGAAATGTCGCGGGCAGGTTATGGGAAGTATTTCCGCAACGGTTCCGGCCACAATGTGGGCTCATTCGGCAGGCGGTTCCCATTCCCCGGGAAAATCCGAGTCGATCCATTCACCCAACGAATCGGCAATGCTCAAATCACGCCGATCCTGCATCACTTGTGGCGAGGTCAGCGAAACAAAGACGTCTTTGGCTTTGAGCGGGTCGGGAAAGTGCCGATAAATCTCAACTTGCTCCTCCGGAGTCAGTCTCCAAACAGCGCGGCCGGGGCGTTCTACATTGTCGGCCGCTCCGACGGCTTGGTCGTACGCGTTGAGAATCACCATCGCTGAATGCCCCGACCAAACGTGCTCGTGATTCGGTTCCACGTTTGCCGCATACCAGTCAGAGCAAGCCGTCTCGCGAAAGACGCTGCTCTTTCCGCCGAACGGCGATGTGACATCCGTCCGCTCCAGCCGGCAAACGACGCACGTGTGCCTGTGGCGATACCAAGCTGGTATGTCGTGAAGCAACACCATCAAAATCAAAAAAGTAATGGCAACGACCGCCCATTCGGTGGCAGTCAATTCGTACCAGCGCTTCCGGTGAGGATTGGGTAGATTAACAGCGGTGTTGTTCGCTGAATCATCCATAGTCGATGACACTGACAATAATTGTTACGCACGGAGAGTCATTGTACGCCGCTGTGCCGTCTTCAGTATTCCATGGTACCAACGCCTGTATTCGGCTGCGCCCCTGCGCTGAATCTCGTCAGACGACCTGTCAACAAGTCACGTCGCTCGCGACCGCAAGCGGTCGGCTTGGGTTATGCCGCGAATGTCACGAATACCGGCCGATGATTCGAGTCGATTTGTGAGATTCGTGGCTCACCCGCTACGATGCCCTGATGATCAACCTGCAACCGACCGACCACGGCACTCTCCTCCCCGTGAGGGCGCAACCGGGCGCGCGGAAGAACGCCGTCACAGGCGTGCATGATGGTCGGCTCAAAGTCGCGGTCACGCAGGCTGCCGAGAAGGGCAAAGCCAACGCCGCACTGGTCAAGGTTTTGGCCGCCGCCCTTGGAATCAAGAAATCGCAGATCGAACTGGTCGGCGGTCAAACTTCGCCGCTCAAGGTTTTTCTGATACGCGGCACAACAATGGAAGAGTTGCAGAAGCGGCTGACGGCTCTGCTGGACGAATAGCGGCTTACTGCCGGCTGAAGTACAGCATCAACAGCGCACCGACAATCCAGACCGTCAGCGCCAGATGCAGGTTAAAATACGATGCTGAAATCGAAAGCACGCCCATGATTCCGTAAAAGGAGCGGACCAGCCAATGGTCGTTGAGCAGCGCCACCGGTTTTTCCGACTCGCGCAATTCGGGTTTATTGCGCATGCGGACAGCAATTAATGTGAGCGCACCGCCGCTTGCGGCCAAATCGATGCTGAACAGAATCACGGCAAAGCGGTCCGTCTCGAAATGACCGACCAGCGACGAGGTGTATGGAATCATTGTCACCAAAAAAATGTGCACGAAATTCAGCGCCACCATCGGCAGATCGCACCGCAATTGATGGCTAAACAACCGATGATGCCTCTGCCAGATTTGGGCGATTACCGCAAAGCTCGCGATATAGGTCAGAAAGCTGGGAAACTGCCCCAAAATATGTTCTTGCAGCGCAACGTTGGAAAGGTCCGCCGATGTGGGAGGTTTGAGATCAAGCACGAGCAAGGTAATCACGATGGCATAGATACCATCGGTGAGCGAATTCAGCCGCTGGGGGTTCGCGGTCCAATCAGATTTGTCGTTCATCGTGTCTCATCCTTGGCTGCGATGCATGCAGTGCAACCACAAAAATGGATCACTTCTTTTTTTGCGCGTATTGTGGTGGCAATTCGCACTGAGCGTCAATCATGCTTTGCGGGAACAGAGATTTTGCTCGCAGCGCTCGGTTGTTCCACGGTGACGAGTACTTCACAATGACCTCCACAAAGCGATGCCCCCCTGGCGTCGCCCTGCTTTAGAAATCGCCAAATACAAAGGACATCGAAATGGTCCATAAGAAACTCGATCTGCGCGAGTTACCCCCGGAGGACAGCCTGATCACCCCGGCCTATGGCGGGCGATCGGTCGTGGAGCCGGTTCCTAAATATGAAATGCCCGATGGCGAACTCCCTCCGCAGACGGTCTACGATTTGATCCACGACGAACTGATGCTCGACGGCAATTCGCGGCTCAATCTGGCGACGTTCGTCACCACCTGGATGGAACCGCAAGCGGCGCGGCTGATGTCGGAGACGTTCGACAAGAACATGATCGACAAGGACGAGTATCCGCAGACCGCTCAAATCGAGCTGCGCTGCGTGAACATGCTCGCCCGGCTGTGGAACGCGCCCGAAGAGTCCGCCGCGACCGGCTGCTCGACGATCGGATCCAGCGAAGCGTCGATGCTGGGTGGCATGGCGCTGAAATGGAAGTGGCGTGAACGCCGCAAGGCTCAAGGCAAACCGCACGACCGGCCGAACATGGTGATGGGCATCAACGTGCAGGTCTGCTGGGAGAAGTTCTGCCGGTATTGGGAGATCGAACCCCGCTTTGTCCCGATGGAGGGAGACCGCTACTGCCTGAATGCGGACGAGGCACTCAAGCTGGTCGACGAAAACACGATCGGCGTAGTGGTCATCATGGGCAGCACGTTCGACGGCCGTTATGAAAACGTCAAAGAGGTCAATGACGCGCTGGAAAAACTGAACGCCGAGACCGGCTGGGAGGTGCCGATCCACGTCGACGGCGCCAGCGGCGGGTTTGTTGCCCCCTTTTTGCAGCCGGAGATTGAATGGGACTTCCGGCTGCCGCTGGTAAAATCGATTAACACCTCCGGCCACAAGTTCGGATTGGTCTATCCTGGCGTGGGCTGGATCATCTGGCGCGACAAGGCGGAGCTGCCTGAAGACTTGATCTTTCATTGCAATTACTTGGGCGGCGACCTGCCGAATTTCGCGCTCAATTTTTCGCGGCCGGGCAACCAAGTCGTGGCGCAATACTACAACTTCCTTCGCTTGGGCAAGACCGGGTATCGGCAGATTCATCAAAACTCGCAGAAAGTGGCGCTGCACCTATCGGGCGGGATCGCGGAGATCGGACCGTTTAAATTAATCTCCGACGGCAGCGACATTCCGGTGTTCGCGTTCGCGGTCAAAGAGGGGGAGAACTTCACCGTATTCGACGTCTCCGATAAACTCCGCGAGCGAGGCTGGCTGTTGCCGGCCTATACTTTCCCTAAGAATCGCGACGATCTAGCGGTGCTCCGCGCCGTCTGCAAGGAAGGCTTCACCGGCGACATGGCGAATATGCTGCTGGAGGACCTCAAACGGGCCGTGGAATTCTTCAACGCGCACCCTACGCACGTGTCGAAGACGTCGGGGTCGCAGTTTCATCATTGATACCAGGTGACGACCTCGTCTCCGAAAGGGCCTGGCAAGCAGCCATCAGTTCAAGTTTCGAACAATGGAAAGCGAAGGCGAAATCGTTGTTCTCACGGATACCCACGCGGTGATCGACATCCGCGGCGGCGAGTTCGACTCTGCGCTACTTGTCCAAGGGAAACCGATCGCACTCAATTGGTCCGACTGCGAGGGCAGCGTTGCGCAGTACATGGCGCGGGCTGGTGCGACCAATTACGAAGAAAACCTGGGATCCCTCCGGCACTTGCTGGATGACGCTCTCCGTTCCGATGTCGCGCTCCGACCACAAATCGATTACTTTCTGCAGTTGTTCGTTCCGGGCAGATATCGCCTAACGTACCACGAGGATTGTCCCGAATGGGACTATGCCGAATTCTCGACCAATTGGTCGACCGCGAAAGAATACGATCACGTTTACCCCTATGGATGGTTGCTGGTATTCACTCAGCCAACCGACGGTTTGAATCAAGAGCAAGTCCACAAGTATCTGCACGCGATCGAGAGTGGCCAACGGCCAGTCGCACTGACGGGAACTGTGAAAGACGGCTGGTGTGAATTCGTGCTCGACGGCCACCACAAACTCCGGGCGTACAAGGCTGCGGGAGTCAATCCGTCATTTGTCAGCGTCTGTCGGCTCAATGCTCCTCGGCTGTCATCCGATTCATTCGACGGCTACATTGGCAACGAACATCCAATGGCCGGACACTACCATCGAGTCAAAACAGAATACGATGTATGACGAGTCGCGCGTGAGCGGTAATGCGGACTTGTGTTCCGGCGCACGTGTTTGTAGCGCGTGACTCTACTTCGCCGCGACTTTCGGCAGCGAGTCGCACATCTGCAGCGCCAGCAGCGGATAGGCCGTCCCGCTGAAGGTGATGAAATGCCACTTGTCCGTGTTGAGCGAGCGGGTCCACCAGCGGCCCGATTCACGCTGGTTGGCCAGCAGCCACTTGACACCTTTTTGGATCCGCGCATCGTTGGCCGGCAGTCCCGCTTCGCGGAGCACGATGATCGCCAGCCCGGTTTGATGCCCGTCGCTGGGCGGATCGGCGAATTCCGGTTCGCCGCGTAGTTTCTCGGCCCGATTGCCGCTGCCCCATTTTTCTGGGGCGGCAAACGTGCGGATCGACCAGCCGCCGTCGTCGCGCTGGTGTGAGAGCAACATCTTGACCAATTCCGCTTTGCGGGATTCGTCCAGCAAATCAGGCATTCGGGCGGCGGTCCACAGCAGCAACGTCCGCCCGTAGTCGTGCGGCGGCGATTCACGGCGGAGGAATTCCTGCAGCCGGGCCACACCCGCTTTGGCCTTATCGTCGGTGAGGTTTTTCAGGTAGCCGGGTGCCGTCGCCAAAGCCAAAGCCGCGACGTTTGCGACGTGATAGGTGTCCGATTCATACGGCGGCCAGCACTCGGTGTTTCCCCAGGTGCCGTTTTCCATTTGGATATCGAACATGAACGAAAACGCGTCCTCGGTCTCCGGCGACAGTTCACCGGAGACCTGCGCATCCCACTCCGCCAGTCCAGCTGCGGCATAGACAACTTTGACAGGCGTCACGCCGCGCAACAGCTTTTCACGCGGCATCGCTTTTAGGACCTCCAGGCGCTGCAGTGCGAACTTTCGCAAATCCTCGGGCGGCGCTCCCAACGTCGGCGAGAGCGCCGGGCGAGTCACCAGATGGACGCCGGTTGTGTGACAGGCGATGCACTTCCGCGATCCGATCCACGCGTTCGCACTCTGCTTGAGGTAACGGCCGGCGTTGGCGGCGGAGAACTTCGCGGCGACCGGCTCGTCACTCGATGCCGCGGGTACCAAGATGTCTTGGAATTTGTACTGATGCTCCGACTGAGCGGCAGCCGGATCCGGTAGGACGCCGATGGTCAGTACGCAGAACAGGACGCAGGAGATCCGAATCGGGGTCATGCTGTAATCCTCACTTCTGATCAACTGGGGGTACTGAACCAGACGGCGTACGATTCCAGGACGTCCTGCCTCCAGGGCTCCGGTCTAAACGATGGTGATTTCGTCGATGCTGCCGTTAGACGGTTCTCCGGAGACCATTGCCGGAGCGGGGGCGGATACGGGATTGGAAGTCACTCGATCCAACAACAGCTGCATCAGCAATCCGACCGCTTCCATTTGGCGCTCATGGCGGGCCTGAGTGGTCAATTGCAGTCGCTGGACGCTATTAACGGGCACACCTCCGCCCGAACGATGGGCCAGACCGATAAAGATCACACCGTCCATATCGGCCGGCGCATCGGGTCCCAAATGTCCGGTGATTGAGACGGCATAGTCGGCTTCGGAGGTTTTCTTGATCGCGCCGATCGCCATTTGCCGTGTAATGGCCTCACTGACGGCGGTGTCCGTTTCCAAATCCGCTTCGGAAACACCGAGCCATTCCAGTTTTGTCTGATCGCGATAGACGACCGCTGAACCGCACAAGTATTCGGAAATTCCCGGGACGCGGGCAAGCGTCGCGGCGACCAGACCCGCCGTGCAACTCTCGGCAAACACAACCCTTAGATTCCGTTGTACAAGTGCGTGAGCAAGATTCGATGTAATGGTGTCGATGTCCATGTTGCATTCCGCTGGGGTGGAAGGGAAACGAATTGGCCCACCACCGATTCCGGGCGCTTCATGTCGGCTTAGACCGCCAAACGATGTGAACGTAGGGCCTCATCCTAACGCGAATCCCAATCTCAATCCAATTCGGCTGAGAATTTTTTGGTTTTTCAGTAGTTATCCCAGGTTGGGGGTCGTCGCTTGACCTCACGCGCGGCGCGGAATACAACCCAGAAAGTAGAAGTTCGACGACCGCAAATGATGACTTGACGGGTGTATCCAATGTCCTTTGATTCTGCCAACCTCCGCGGCGTACATCTGGTTCCCCTCACGGCGTTCGATGCGAACGATCGCATCCACGAAGAGCTGCAAGCGCGTCATATCCGCAACATGTATGACGCCGGAATTCGGATCTACATGCCTGCTGCGGGAACCAGCGAGTTTCAAAGCTTGTCGCTGGACGAAGTCGTGACCTTGGTGCGGATCACTCGGGAAAACAGCGGTCCCGATGCGCAGATCTTTGCCCCCGTGGGACTGCAAGTCGGACACTCGATCGAGATCGCCCGCCGCTCCATGGAGGCGGGGGCGACCGGCATCATGTTTATGCCGTTCGTGCACCCCTACCTGAGCAACGAAGGTGCGCGCGATTACTATCTGACCGTGATTCAAGCGGCCGCCTGTCCGGTGCTGATCTATAAGAAGTCCCCGATTCCCAGCGACGCTCTGTTGCTCGAGTTGGCGGACAACGAACATGTTGTGGGCATCAAGCACGCAACGAATGAGATGCACGAATTCCGCAAAGTGATCCAGGCGGACGGAGGGCGCATCGAGTGGATTTGCGGTTCCGCTGAGCGGTTCGCGCCGTACTATATGTTGGCCGGTTCACCGGGGTTCACGACCGGGGCGGGTAATCTGTGCCCGAATTTGAGTCTGGCTTGCCATGCCGCGTTCGCCGCCGGGCAATGGCAGGAGGGCATGCGGCTGCAAGCGATCATACAGCCGATCGAAGACTTTCGGGCACGAGCGGGCGACAGTTACAACGTGAGCATGCTCAAGTATGCCATGAGCCTGATCGGCCCTGATTTCGGGCACGCCCGTCCGCCGCAGCGGCAATTGACCGACAAGGACCGCGCTGAAATCGACGCGCTGATGCAGCCAATCCTCGCCGTCGAGTCAGAACTGCAGGGCGAAACGCAGAGCGTCGGCCTCTCCCGCTGACTCAGCTTGCCGCTCAGTTTGGGCCGTCGTAGAATGGAGAGTCAGCACGCTTTCCTTCGTTTTCGGTCGAATTTCTGATGGCGATCGCAGCCCCACATTCAGACACCGGCAGCCTGCAACCCCCTACCGTACCGCCACTTGAAAGCGGTGACCGCCTTTCGCGGGCGGAATTCGAGCGGCGGTATGCCGCCGGGCGCAACCTGCGAGCCGAATTGATAGAGGGGGTTGTTTACGTGCAAGCTGCGATACGCCACGCGCACCATGGTCGCCCACACGCGTTGCTGATGGGATGGATTGGAGCATACATCAGCGCGACACCGGGTACCGACGTCGGTGACGCCAGTACTTTGCGGCTGGATGAAGAGAATGAACCGCAGCCGGATATTCTGTTGCGAATTGATGCTGCTTGCGGGGGAACGTCCAGTATTGACGATGACGGCTATATTTCAGGACCACCGGAGTTTGTCGCAGAGATCGCTGCCAGTTCCGCCAGTTACGATCTGCACGACAAACTCAACGCCTATCGCCGCAATGGGGTCAAGGAGTACTTGGTGTGGCGGGTGCTCGACCAAGAACTCGACTGGTTCGTGCTCCGCGACGGACGTTATGAGCGGCTGCCGGTGGAGGAAACGGGTTTGATTAAGAGCGAAGTCTTTCCCGGCTTGTGGCTCGATACGGCGGCCATGCTGCGGGGCGACTTGGCGGCTGCGATTGAGTCGTTGAAACCGGGTTTGAAGTCCGCCAAACACGGTGCATTTGTAAAATCATTGGCGAAAGAGCAGTGATCGGAAGAGTCATGGCCACGATCGTTGAAACTTCCACGAATCCTTCATCTCCACCGGACGTGGTGCCCCCGCTGGCCAGCGGCGACCGCTTAACCCGCGCCGAGTTCGAGCGCCGCTACGAGGCGACGCCGAATATCAATGCCGAACTCGTAGAAGGAGTCGTTTACGTGCAAGCCGCAGTTCGCTACAGGCAACATGGCAGCCCACACATGATGTTAGTGACAATGGTCGGGAATTATGTCGCGGCGACGCCCGGAACAGAGGGAGGAGATAACACATCGATCCGCCTGGACGCAGATAACGAACCACAGCCCGACATCCATGTTCATCTCTCCCCACAATGCGGTGGTCAATCGCAAGTTGATGAGGACGGCTATCTCACAGGTCCGCCCGAATTCGTCGCGGAGATCGCCGCGAGCTCCGCCAGTTACGACTTACACGACAAACTCAACGCCTATCGCCGCAATGGGGTCAAAGAGTATCTTGTCTGGCGCGTGCTCGACAAAGAATTCGACTGGTTCGTGCTCCGCGAGGGGCGCTATGAGCGGCTGCCGGTGGAGGAAACGGGACTGATCAAGAGCGAGGTCTTTCCAGGCTTATGGCTTGATACGGCGGCCTTGTTGCGGGGCGATTTGGCGGCTGCGATTGAGTCGTTGAAACCGGGGTTGGAGTCGGAAACGCACACGGAATTTTGCAGACTGCTCAAAGAAAAAAGCGAGGGCGGCACGGAAACGTGACCACCCTCGGTTGTAATTGCAGCACGTGCGACGCGCCTCAACGGGCCATCGCGAGTTTTTCTTCTTTTTCCGCACGGCGACGCTCGATGACCTCTTCTTGGATCGATTTCGGCGTCTGTTTGTAGTGCGAGAACTCCATGCTGAACGAGCCTTTGCCCTGCGTCATGCTTCGCAGCTCGTTGGCGTAGTCGAACATACTGGCCAGCGGCACTTCCGCCAAAATGTAACAGGTCCCCTGGCGGTCCTCACTGGAGGTGAGAATGCCCCGCAAGCCGGAGAGATGTCCGACGACCGAACCTTGAAATTCCGTGGGGATTTCCACGTCTAACTTCATGATCGGCTCAAGCAGCGCCATCTTCGCCTTCTTGAGAGACTCCCGCATGCAGTTAAACGCCGCGACGTTGAACGCCATGTCGGATGAGTCGACCTCGTGGTAACTGCCGTCCTGCAGCACCATTTGGACGCCGACGACTTCGCATTCACAGAGCGGACCCTTCGCGAGGGCGCGCTGGAATCCCTGGTTCACGGCGGGGATGTATTCCTTGGGAATGCGGCCGCCGGTGATTTCGTCGACGAATTCGTACGGTTCCTCCGCTTCTTCGGTCAGCGGAATCAGCTTGCCGACGATGTGGGCATATTGGCCGGAACCACCGGTCTGCTTTTTGTGCTTGTGGTTGAACTCGACCTCTTTGGTCGGGCTTTCGCGGTACGCGACCCGCGGTTCACCGACCAGACAGTCAACCTTGTACTCACGGCGAATCCGTTCCAGATAGACTTCGAGATGCAATTGGCCCATGCCGGCGATGATGGTCTGGCCCGATTCCTGGTCGGTTTCGACACGGAATGTGGGATCCTCGCGGCGGAACCGCTGCAAGGCTTTGCCGAGCTTGTCGGCGCCGTCCCGTTTGAGAGGCTCGACCGAAAGCCGGATCACCGGTTCGGGGACGAAAATGTTTTCCAACGCGTAGTTCACGCCGTCGCCGCAGAACGTGTCGCCCGACGCGCAATCGACTCCGATCACCGCGACAATGTCGCCAGCGTCGGCTTGTTCCAGGTCTTCACGATCGTCGGCGTGCATCCGCACGATCCGCCCAAACCGCACGTCTTTGCCCGTACGGCTGTTGCGATAGCTTTGACCCTTCGCCAGTGACCCTTGATAGATCCGCATATACGTCAGCTGGCCAAATGTTTCGACAACAGTTTTGAAGGCCATCGCCACCAGCGGCTTGTCAACGTCTGACTCCAGCGCGACCTGCTCAGCTTCTTGACCGTCGGTGGCGGTGTCGAGATCCATCGACTTGATTTCGCGATCGAGCGGGCTGGGAAGAAAATCAAGCACGGCGTCGAGCAACAGTTGGACGCCCTTGTTCCGAAACGCGGTGCCCATCATAACCGGAGTCAAATCTTGGTTCAGCGTTACCTCGCGAATCAGCGACTTGATCATGTCGACTTCGACTTCGCCCTCTTCGAGCAGAGTCTCCATTAACTCGTCGCTGAACAGAGAGAGCGTCTCCAACATCTTTTCGCGGTACTCTTCTGCCTGTTCCGTGAGATTCTCCGGAATCTCTTCGTAGCGAATCTTTTCCCCATCTTTGCCGTCGAAGTAGACGGCGCGCATATTGATCAGATCGACCACGCCCTCGAAGTTCGCTTCTTTGCCGATCGGCAACTGCAACATCACCGGAGTGCAGCCCAATTTATCCTCGATCTGTGAAACGACATCGAACGGATCGGCGCCGGTGCGGTCCATTTTGTTGATGAACGCCAGCCGGGGTGTGTGGTAACGCTTCATCTGCCGGTCGACGGTCAATGACTGGCTTTGGACGCCACCCACGGCGCAGAGGACGAGCACAGCACCGTCCAGCACGCGGAGTGACCGCTCCACTTCGACGGTAAAATCGACGTGTCCCGGCGTATCGATGACGTTGATCGGGCAGCCTTCCCAGTCCACACGAGTGGCGGCGGAGGTAATGGTAATTCCCCGTTCTTTCTCCAATTCCATGTGGTCCATGGTGGCGCCGTCGCCGTCACCCTTCACCTCGTTCATGCGGTGGATGCGGCCGCAATAGAACAACATCCGCTCCGTCAAAGTTGTCTTTCCGGAGTCGATGTGGGCGGAGATTCCAATGTTGCGAAGTTTCTGTAAGTCTTTCATGGCCTGTTCTCAAAAACATGATGCGACGTCGCCGTCGGATCGTAAGCAATATCAGCACCCGCGTTTTCACATCTCAGGCAGTCTGGGGCGTCGTTTCAAGACGCAGCTGCCGTTTGTTTCTGTCGCGTGCCGACAAAATCCTCCAACCTTAGCGGGGGAGGATGAATCTCTGATGAATTTTCTCCCGGCATTCTCCGGTAGGGAGCCTGCGCGTCACGTGCCTTTCCGGTAGGTCAACTACGAAGCTCAACTCTGTTTGACCTGGATTGGACACGCGAGGGTTTATGACGTTCGCACCAAGGCGCGTGTTTCTCGTTCGCAGCGTGACGAACGCACCACGTGTGGTGACCGTTATCGCGATGAAATCGTGGGTATTCGCGGAGGAGGGATTTTCCGTATTAAACTGCTGGAGTAACTCGTTCAGGAATCAAATACGGAAAACCCCCGCACGGACGTAGGGGGGGATAGGTCGAATTCTATCGCCCCCACCCATTTGGGGGAAGAGAAACTTTTGCGTAAAGTGAGCGATTTCAGCAATTTCGGCGCATTTCGCTCCCGTCACGCCGCGAAACCGCACGCACCGTGCCAAGCCTCAATTCGTCTCACAGAAGGAACGCTCAGCCTTGCGAAACTGCAGCCTGGGCGGCGGCCAATCGTGCGATCGGCACGCGGAACGGAGAGCAGCTGACGTAATTCAGGCCGATGCCGTGACAGAAATTGACACTGGCGGGATCGCCTCCGTGTTCTCCGCAGATGCCGATTTTGAGATCGCCCCGCGAGCTGCGGCCCCCTTCGACGCCGATTCTCATCAGACCGCCGACACCGTCAATGTCGATCGTTTGAAACGGATCGTTGGGGACAATATCGTTCTCCCGGTAGTGGGCGATGAATCCGCCGTAATCGTCCCGGCTGATGCCCAACGTCGTTTGCGTCAGGTCGTTGGTGCCGAAGCTGAAGAATTCGGCGGCGGTGGCAATTTGGTCGGCACAGATCGCCGCCCGGGGCACCTCGACCATCGTTCCCACCAGATACGCGACTTTTTGGCCGGTCTCGCCGATAACCGCTTCGGCCTGCGCCCGGACGATCTTCTCCTGATTCTTGAATTCCGCCAGAAACCCAACCAGCGGAATCATGATTTCAGGATGCACGTCGATGCCTTCCTGCTTGACGGCACAGGCAGCCTCCATGATCGCCCGCGCCTGCATGGCGGTGATTTCCGGATAGACGATCCCCAGCCGGCAGCCTCGGTGGCCCAGCATCGGATTCGACTCGTGCAACTCTTCGACACGGCGGTGGATATCCTCGACCGTCTTGCCGGTCATCTGGGCAAGCTGGCCCGCAAGGCTCGAATCCTCTTCCAGGTGCCGTTCTGAGAGGAATTCGTGCAGCGGCGGATCGAGCAGCCGGATCGTGACCGGGCGGCCCTCCATCGCTCGAAACAGACCTTCAAAGTCTTTCCGCTGATGCGGCAGGAGCTTGTCAATCGCTTTTTGCCGCGTCTCGGTGGTCTCCGCCAGAATCATTTCGCGGATTTCGTCGACATGGTGAAAGAACATGTGCTCCGTACGGCACAGGCCGATGCCCTCGGCGCCGAACGCGATCGCTTCGGCAGCCTGGTCGGGGCTGTCGGCGTTCGTGCGGACATTCAGCTTGCGATGTTCGTCGACCCATTGCATCAGTTGTGCGTAGCGGCCGTAGGTTTCGGAATCTTCCGGCTTCATCGACTGATGGATGATCACCTCGAGAACTTCGCTCGGTTTGGTGGTGACGCTGCCTTCGAAGACCTCGCCGGTAAAACCGTCGATGCTGATCGAGTCGCCCTCCTTAAGGACCTTGTTGCCGACCGTGACCGTGCCGGCTTGGTAGTCGATGTTCAATTCCGTAGCGCCGACGATACAGACCTTGCCCATCTGGCGGCTGACGAGTGCCGCGTGTGAACTGGCTCCACCAAACGCCGTGAGAATCCCCTTCGCGACGCGCATTCCGCGGAGGTCTTCGGGGCTGGTCTCGCGGCGAACGAGGATTAATTCGACGTCGTTGTCGGCGTTGTACTGCGCTTCAGCTTCGTCGGCGTAAAAACAAATTTTTCCCGAAGTCGCTCCCGGTCCGGCGTTGATGCCCTTGGTGAGCAAGCGGCCTTCCGCGTCAGCGGCGGCTTTGGCGTCCGGGTCAAAAATCGGCTGCAGCAGCTGGTTCAGGTCGTCGGCCGGAATTCGGCGCGGATTGAGCGCTTCCTTGGCATCGATCAAGCCCTCGTTCACCAAGTCGACCGCGATCCGCACAGCGGCAAACCCGGTCCGCTTGGCGTTCCGCGTCTGCAACATCCAAACCTTACCGCGCTGGACGGTAAATTCGATGTCCTGCACATCTTTATAGTGTTTTTCGAGGGTCTCCCCGATTGTGTTCAGTTCTTCGAACGCTTTTGGCATGTCAGCTTTGAGGCTTTCTTCGACTCTTTTGGTGGCTCGGATCCCGGCCACTACGTCTTCCCCTTGAGCGTTGATCAAATAGTCGCCGCGAAACCCGGGGTCTCCCAAGGAACAGTCGCGAGTCAGACCGACGCCCGACGCACTGTCGTCGCCCAAGTTGCCGAAGACCATCGCCTGCACGTTGACCGCGGTGCCCCATTCGTGCGGGATGTTGTATTGGCGGCGGTACACAATCGCACGGTCATTCATCCAACTGGAAAAGACCGCACTGATGGCTCCCCACAGTTGGTCCAGCGGCTCTTCCGGAAAATCGTGTCCGGTTCGTTCCTTGATTGCCCCTTTGAACTCCGCGACCAATTCCTTCAACTGGGCCGCCGTCAATTCGGAATCAAACTCGACGCCGGCGGCTTCTTTTTTGTGTTCCAGCAGCTCTTCGAATGGATCGATGTCTTTCTTGTCCTTGGGCTTCATCTCCAGCACCACATCGCCGTACATCTGCACGAAGCGGCGGTAGCTATCCCAGGCAAACTGCTCATTGCCTGATTGCTTGGCCAGTGCTGCAACTGTTGTGTCGTTGAGGCCAATGTTCAGCACAGTGTCCATCATGCCCGGCATCGATTCGCGGGCTCCACTACGGCACGACAACAATAGCGGGTTCTCGGTGCAGCCGAACTTGGCTCCCATCACCCCTTCGATTTTGGCCAGCGCGGCGGCAACGTCATCGCGCAGTTGATCCGGATACGATTCGCCGTGATCGTAGTAGTAGGTGCACACACCGGTCGAAATGGTGAATCCCGCCGGGACCGGAAGCCCGATATTGGTCATTTCGGCGAGATTGGCGCCCTTGCCGCCCAGTTCATTCTTCATCGTGGTGGCGCCGTCAGCTTTTCCATCACCAAAGCTGAAAACATACTGTGTGGTCGTCTCGGTCGTCATTCCAAACATTCCTTTCACGCATCATGGTGAGTGAGGCGTGCCGTAATCTGTAGTTATTATGAAGTGGTTTCGAAGAAGCGTGTCGACGTCGGCGTCGACATCCATCGATTCGGCTCACCGGAGAAGGCAGGTTTGGAAGCTATCATCGCGGTCACTGACCGTCAAGTGACCCCCTTTAAGTGCGATTGACGCATGGTTTCCGCGAACATCGATGTCGATCTTCAACACGTTATTCCGCTTGAACTTAGGGTTAGACACTAGGCCGCGGCGCGGGTTGACCTCAAACACCGCTTGACATAGATAAGGGGAAAGGGACAATAAAATTTGGTGCCACATTCCTTACGAAGCGCTTGTTGAGCGCGGTCTATGCCTATGCAGGCCAAACTGATCCCCTCTCGCGGTGGGGATTCTATCTCAATCACCGACGATTTAACGCTTGTCGGCCGACATCGCGAGTACTGCGACGTCGTTATCGACAGCGGCAGCGTCTCCAAACTGCACTGCGTGATCGTCAAGACCGACGGACTGTTGTTCGTGCGTGATTTGGCCAGCACCAACGGCACGAAGGTCAATGGACAGCGCATCACCCGCGGTGCCCTCTTGCCCGGCGACGAATTGTCGTTCGCCCGCGAAAAGTTTACGGTGCACCTCGGTCCGGATGCCGCGGGCGATTCCGCGGAAGAGGACGAATCCGCAATGGTCACCGAGTTGGACATACCTGCATCGCGTCGATCCGCTCGCAACGGTTGAGAATTAGCCGGTATTGAGCCGCTGCGCTCAATCCGATTCCTTCGGCGTGGCTCTATTCGGCGCGCGCCAGTAGGTGGACTTCGGGAAAAACCGCCGCCACGCCTTTGTATAGGAGACCACGCCGGGTAAGCGCTTAAGCTGTACGGTTGGGTGATCCTCTCCCAGTGACTTGCCGGTCAGCGGATCCCACCGCCGAGCTGTTTCGCGGTCGATCAGCGTTTTGCCGTTTTGCTCAAAGGTCAATTCCCGGCCGTCGACGGTGCGGTCGTAGATCGCTGCCGTGAAGTTTTCGGCGTCGAATACAATCAGTAGCGTCTCTTTGCCAAGACGGTCGTTGACGACAGGGTGCTTCACCAAATCGGGGAACGGCCAGGCCCGCACGAGTTTTCCCCGCTCGCAGCCGATGAGATAGCGATCCGGCGCCTTGTAGAAGTCGCGGCGATACGTGCGCGACGAGCGTTTCATGATCGCGGCGGTGGTCTTGGGATGCAGTTCAAGCCACTTCTTCCAATTGGTCATCTCACCCGGCAGACGCTTCAGCTGATGTCCTTCAAACTCGCCGCGCATGCAGCGGCCGAGCAGATGACTCCACAAGCTGTCTGATTCCTCGTCGATCATGACCAAGCTGCGCTCCCACAGCAGGCCGGAGACGGCAAACGTGAGGGTTTCGCCGTCCACTTCACGGGCATACACGATGCCGTTGTGGCAGAGCAGTCACCAAGTCGCGGCGATGGCCTTCCCACCCAATTCGTCGTTGAAGATCTCGCGGAACGGGCCATTGAGCATGTTCAATGGGTACGCTCGCGATTTCCCGTTGATCGTGATCCCCAGCACGAGTTCATCATCGTCAATGCTCTGCGCCGCGTCCGCCGATGAGACGATCGGGACATCCGTAATCGGCTTCATACGAGGAAGCACGCGCATCGGCTTGAATGTCTCCGGCCGCGGCGGATTCTCCCTTGAGAGCGGCGGTGCTTCTTTCGCAGGCTCGGACTGAGCTTCGCCTGTTCTCGCCTCCTGGAACGCTTGAACTCCATTGCGCAAGCCGATGACGACAATCACAAGGCCGGCAATGGTGACAATGACCGCCGTTGTTATTGCGCGGCGGAAATCGATCCGCTGTACCATGATTGTGCGGAACCTCATGATCGACTTCTCCGGTGGTTATCCAGCGTCTCAACTCCGCTCATCAGAGTCATGCTCCACGATTTTCGTACATCTTTCAGTGGGCCATCTCACACACTGCAGCGGCATCTGGTCGATTCCTGGTGACAGACTGCGGCCGGTCGGTGTAAAATCGAGTTCGTCATGATGAGATCAGTTGACCGTTTTCGTCATTGGTCTCTGCTAACTTCCCGATTATTGTGCGAAGGATTGATGAAATGACTGGATTGCGTCTCACCGGTTTGCTTGGCGTGGCTGTGGTGGCTTTGATCGGCTTTTCGCTGGCGGGACCTGCTCCTGCCGAGGAAAAGTCAAAGCCGGTTGATGAGGGGCTCTTGATCAACAAGTTGATCAAGCGGATCGACGAACTGGAGAAACGAGTTGCGGAATTGGAGCAGCAGCGGCCGAAAATCCATTTTGCCGCACCTGCGGCTGCCATTGCTCCGGATCCGGCGACGCAGTATCAACTGTTGGAATCACCGCCCAATCCGACCGACGTATTGCGGCAACGCGGCAAGCGCGGAGTGATCAACGGCTTGGAGTATTATGTGCTGCCGCTGGGGGATCAGGCGCTGCCGGCGCCGACGCAATGACTTGACAGGCCGTTTATACTCCCGCGAATCCCTCCGCGTTGAGGGGTTCTCGGTACTCTGTTAACGAATCGTCTCGACAATCGTCCATGAAAATCATCGACGTTCGCGCCTGCCAGCCGGCGACGCCGGATTCGCCGCCTGACTGGCGGACGAGTCTGGGCCAGATTCTGGTGGCGGTCGAGACTGATCAGGGAATGATCGGCTACGGCGTGGGGGGCGGCGGGCTTGCTGCCGTTCATGTTGTGCGGACCGTGCTCCGCGATCTACTGCTCGGACGTGATCCCTCCTCAGTCGAACAACTATGGCAAGAGATGTACCGCGCCACGCTTCCCTTCGGCCGCAAAGGGGTGGCGCTAATGGCGCTCAGCGGCGTCGATCTGGCGCTGTGGGATCTGCGCGGTAAAGCGGCCGGCGAACCGATCGCTGGATTGTTGGGTGGCGAGGTGGGGGGGCCGATTCCGACCTATACCACCGTCTGGGGGCCAATCGAAGAGATCGCCCACGAAGAGCTGAATGCGGTCAAGCTGCATCTGGGCAGATTTGATCCGCAGGCCGACAACGATGCCATCATCGCGCGAGTCGCCGATGCCCGCGACCGGCTCGGGCCGGACTGCCAACTGATGGTCGATGCATTCATGAATTGGGATGTGGAAACCGCTTTGCGGATCGCTGACAAACTCGTGCCATTGGGCGTCGCCTGGTTGGAGGAACCACTGCTGCCCGATGATTTGCAAGGTTATGCGCAACTTGTCGGCCAATGCCCAATCCCCATCGCCGGCGGCGAACACGAATTTACGGCAGCGGCGTTTGCGGAATTGATCGATCGCCGCTTGCACCACGTTCTGCAGCCGGATGTTTGTTGGTGCGGCGGACTGACCGAACTGGTCAAGATTTACGAAATGGCCAACAAAGCCGGCCTCCGCGTCTGCCCGCACCGCGGATCGGAGATCTGGGCATTGCACGCGATTGCGGCGCTGGATCGTCAACCGCTGGCCGAATCGGGCCGTCCTTGGATGAACTGGGTCGGGGGCCAGCCGAAAATTGTCGCCGGGCTAATTCAGCTCGGCGATGCGCCTGGCTTCGGGGTGGAGATTGACGAATCCAAACTCTGACATTCCTGCCAGCATAACCCGAACAACACGCACGTTCGGGTTCGCTCGGCAGCCGTCGGCATGCATCGGCGGCGAGATTTTTGCCTCAAAATCGGCCGGGAATCGGATTATAGAGAGAGCACCTCGATGATTCACTTCACACACACGTTCGCTGAATTGCAGGATCGATGGAAACACAAGTCGTCAAGACGGCGCAGCGCGTTATGAGATCGGCAGGCGCGGTCGATCACAATGATCCGGAACCGTTGCATCCCGAGGAGTCTCCCAGTCCCTGGATCAGCACGAGCGGGACGATTGCGCATCCGGAATCACCGATGGGCGCCGGCGGACCGGGATTCTTTCGCAATCGAGGCCCCGTGGGTGGCCCCGGTGATCGGACCGTCACGCACCTGCATCCGGCGACGCTGACCGGCCGGGGGCACTTGCTGAAAATGGACGAGAAGGAACGCCTCGAGACAAGCAAGGCGGTTCCGGCAAAGAAGAATAAGGCACCCGTCACGAAGACCAAAGAGAAGAAGATCAAGAAGACGATCAAGAAAAAGATCGGCAAGAAGACAGTCTCCACGAAAATCGACGTGACGATTTCGATTCTCGCTGATGTCGACAAAGATGCGGAGATACCCGAAGGGACGGCGCACACCGAGATGAACCCCGGCGAAGTCGCTCCGGAGTTCCCGAACATTACCACCGATCTCGGTTCGAAAAAGGTGACCGGCGAAGACGGAACGGTCACCTTTAAAGGCACAATCACGATCCGCACGCATTATCGCGACAAAGCGGACGCGAACAAGAAATCAGCCTACGGCCGCGGAACGACGAAGGAAGACATTGAAAGCGGCGACGTCACGGTGGGGTTTCACGAAAAGTGCCACCGCGATGATTGGTGGACGTATTTGACCACCAAGGACTTCCCAGCCTTTACCGGACATGTGGGCATGACGGAAACGGAATACACCAAAGCACAGGATCAGCTGGACTCTGATTGGGAAGCGTACATTGAAGCGGGCAATCAAAACACGTACGACCTGACCGACGACGTCGGCGACCCGACAGAGGCGGAGCACAGCCGAAAGATTTGAGCCGGACGGCATTCACCGTCCGGCTCAACGAGTGTGCGCCGTGACCTGCTCACGTTCCGCTTGTCAACACAAGTCGCGGTGGACTTCCCTCGGCTTTCAGGGCAAGCGCAACTACTTCACTTGCAGGATCTCCACTTCTTCAAACTTTCCGATTCCCATATTCGCACCGCCGACCATCAGCAGGCTGTCGTCGGAATAGGGCAGCATGCGATGAAAGAACCGTGCGGTCGGCAATTCGCCCACTTCCTCCCAATGTTCCTGGTCGTCGGCCAATCGCAGCAATCCGCCGTCGAGCGTACTCACATAAAGCCGGCCGCCGGTGGCGAAGGCGGAGCAGCCGAAACCGGCCATCCGTTCGCCGGGAATCGCCTCAATCTGCGACCACTTCTGTGTGCGGGTGTCGAAGACATCCACCTTGCGGGAGGGGCCGCCCTCGTGCTGCATGCCGCCCACCGCGAAGAGTTTGCCGTCGAACGCGGCGACCGCCAGCGCGCGTCGTTCAAACGGCGGCTCCGGAAGCGACTCCCACACGGGCTTCTCGGCGGACAGGTCAAGTTTCCAGGCGGACTTGTGCCACTGAGAATCTTCGTCGCCTTGCAGTTTCCAGCCGCCGATCACATAGATTGAATCGCCCAGCACGGCGGCGTCGAATGACGACCTCGGCTCGGGCAGCGGCGGCATGTCGGTCCATTTTTTGGTCGCGGGATCAAAGCGGGCGACGCTGTCTTGCGACCAGAGGTCACGGTCTTCGCCTGACTTGTTTTTGGCAGTGAACCCGCCCAGGCGATACAATTTGCCTTTGTGAGCGACGAGTGCCAGACCTTGCAAATGCGGCCCCTCCACAACATCCTCCCACTTTTCCGGCTGCCGCAGATTGAGCCGCCGCAACGTGTGTCCCTGCTCTTCGTGCGAGTAGGAATGCGCACGTCCGGTATGTCCCCCGTAGATATACAAATATCCGTCAGACACCGCGCCACCAAAGCTCGTCACTTTGGAAGGGATGGCCGGCAGCCGGTCGGAATCGACGCGGACTGTTTTTGCGGTCGGCTCTCCTCCCTCGAATGTGACGGTCGAGTAATGGCGGATGTCCGAAAAGTCATTGCCGTCCTTCTTCCCGCTCTTCGCTTCGATGTGCCGCGCCCGAAATCCGTATTCGCCCGGCTTCACCGCGCCAACCGTGACAAAGCCATCTTTGTCGGTCTCGGCTTCAAACTCTTCCAGCTTCGGTCCGTAGCCTTTGACCTCTGCGCCCACGGCCGGTTTTCCAAGAAACTTGACTGCCAACTTCAGCTGGCCGTCGTCGGTTTTCTGGGGGACGATATCCAACGCGAGAGTTTCGCCCGATTTCACGTTCGACCAGGCGGCGTTAGTCAATTGCGGTCCTGCCTTCGCATAGTACTTCAATTGAAACGCCTTTCCACCGCGCGAAATCACGCCGTAGTCATGCGCCACGACAAACAGCGGCTCGGACTGTTCCTCTCTTGGTGAAACCGCTTCCAGGGAGTCCTCCCCTTTTTTTAGGGACAGCTTAACCGGCTTGCCGGCTGCGTTTAGCCGCCAGACCGTTAACCCTTGCAGCCGATCGAGCAGCTCCGGGTCGTCCGGTTCGGCCGCCTCGGAGAAGTAGACGTTTATCAGTTGTTTGTCCTTTTCGGGCGTCTGCAGTAGCCAAATGAAGTGTGCCTCCGCGCTGGAGACTATGGCGAACTGCATCGCCAGCAGCGTTACGAACAACAGGACCGTGCGTTTCATGAAGTGCTCCCAGAATAGAAGTTTTGTTCAGGCGACCTCGAGATTCTGCTCTCGCGAGCTGACGCGATCCCCCAACGGAGATTGTTGGGGAGAAACACAATGACGAGTTCGAGGCTGGCTTCGCTGAGAGGAGCTTGCGGCTGGCTGCGTAGTTATTGACATTGAGTCTCAATGTCACTAAGATACCCGCTCCGCTCGGCCTGTCAATCGTCAGGAACGCAATCCTTCAACAGTTTCCAAGATTTCCCCAACCCAGACAGCAGACCCCCACACGCTGCCTGACTGAAATCGTAGCGATCAGACCAAGAATGCGACAATCATGAACACTCCAAATGAGCCAGCTGGAAACGAACAACACCCCTCAGACCAGCCCAAACCAGACTCAATCCATTGGGAACCGGCTAAGAAAATCCAATTCGAAACCTTAGCGGAGGGCCAGACGGAGGTGTTGATCGAGTATCAGGGACAGCTTTACCGCCTACGCGCCACGAGAAACAAAAAGCTCATTCTCAACAAATAGCCGCCCGGCAACGTAGGGCACCGTCGCGCGCTGCTCAGGACGATGTTTGGCTGCTCTCCAGCTGTTGCAATCGAGTTCGATACTCCTGAGCCAATTGGGCTGCGTTCTGCTGCTGAAAGAACTCAATTGCCCGCTGATACATCGCCTTGCAGTATTTACTGGGACGTTTTCCGCGATGGGTCGGAACCATCGGCAGAAACTGCTGATAGAATGCAACCAGCTGCGGCCCGCTCCCTTCAACGTTCTTGCAGATCTGTTCCAGCCGGTCCAACAGCCGCGGCACGTACCGCCCTTCGCTGGGGAACTTCTTGATTGTGTACGCCAGCCCCTCGATCGCCGCCTGAGTGCTGTTGTTTTCAACTTGCAGATCACTCAGCTTCAGCCGCGCTTCGCAGGCAAGATCGGGACGCCCGACCGCCTCGAATGCCTGCACGGCGCGCGCGTATTGTTCCAGGCGGACTTTGGCCTCTGTTTGATAGCTGAGCAGGTCTTCAAAAACGGTCCAGATGAAATCGGGATAGCCGGCGAACGTCGTGAAAAACAGTTCCAGATTCCGCGCCATTTGACGCGAATGCCGTTTTTCAATCACGCCGCTGCGGGACAACGCCGCCAACGTGGTCCAGATCGCGGAGTGCGACGGGCACAACTCGGCCGCTTTCCGCAGAAAGACCAGTTCCTGCGTGGCGTCCATTTCGGTGCGTTCGCGAATCAGCGGAAACGCCTGCATGACCATCGACGCATGCCGAAAGGCGATCGGGTCGGTGCCGAGCGAGTGCAGCCGCAATTCCATCGCCCGATCCGTCATCTTCACGCCGGACTGCGGGTCGTGCAGGTTGCCGACGTAGTATTTGTCATTTCGATAGCGGCCGTGTGACTTCAGTTCAAAATCGATCGACTTCTCGGTAACGCGCCCGAGCTCGACCCACATGACCCACGCGTGCAGTCCGCCCGAATTCGAATGGCCGTTGACGTAGACCGCCGGGACACCCAGCGACTTGCCGACCCGGGCGGCGAAATCCGCCTGCTGCGCGCAGACGCCTCCGTAGGTCTTCAAATTCGCCAGCGTATACTCCTTCCCATCCATCCGGCAGACCTTGTCGCCGGTGCGAAGCATTTCGTTGTCATAGGGAACGTCGCCGTAGCATTTTCCGAAACCCACCCGTTGCGGCAAATAGTTCTGCAGCGCCCATTGGCGTTCCATGACGGGCGTGCGGTGATTGACCAAATGGATGAGGAACTCCCACGGCAGAAACCGCGCCCGGCCCTGCATCACTTTTTCCGAGTCCAGGAAGTATTGAAAGTTCTCCGCCGCACCGGCGAGATCGTCCGGCATGGTTGCGTGCACCCGCCGCTGGTGGCGGCCGTATTCATAGACGCCGCCGCGGCTACCGTCCCACGTGACGGCAACGGCGATCGCCAGATTCGCATACTGTTCGATCTGGTCCGGAAACTGTTTCAGCAACGCGGCGAACGTTTCCAAGGCTGCCGAGACATTGTCCGCCTGCGGGTCAATCGCGGTGTACAATTCCTCGCGAATCTCTTCGTGTTCCGACAGCCACGCGGCGGCATCGTCATCGAACGCCGCCGCGATCGCCACAGCGTGCGCCGCCGCAAAGCGGTCGGCGTAGATTTTTCTGAGATCGGAATAGCGCTTGCGCACGAGTAGCAAATTCAATTCGTGCATGCGAAACAGGCGATCGTCAAACTCTTTTTGTACGTCCGTCTCGGGCGGGTCCTCGTTGCCTGTCGCGGCGGTCTCCGCTTTCGCGGGGGATGTCAGAGTAATCCGTCCGCTGGCGAACGGAGCGCCGAGCTTCGACGACAACAACCTTTGTGTCGCCTGGTCTTCGCCTTGGTAGACAACAATCAGCCGGTCGCGCTGATAGAAATGCCTGAGGGGAGCGGACGAATTCTCATCGGACTGCTTCGCACGATTCATCACCTGTTCGGCATCGGCAAGTCGCACCTGATCGTCGGCATATTGCAGGAGCTGAATCTCATTCCCGTTGAGACGCACGGTTTGAGCGGCGCCAGAGAGCGGCACGTCCTTGTCAAATCGCACGAATTCGACGTCAGCGCCGGCGCTGCGAAGTTCCTCGAGTAGCTTCTCCGACGGGCTTTCCACCGCCGCGACGTGGATATGCACGATTTCTAGTGCGTTGAGTCCCTCGCCTGCCTCCTTGGCTTCAAACACGATCGCGAGTTCCTGTCCCGCGTGCTGCTTGTCCGGCGTCCACTGAAAACGACCAGTGCCGCCGTCGAGAACCGACCCCGGAGGTGCCCCGTCGACGATTCGCGACGTCACTTCGACCGGCGGGATATCCGGATCGCGCGCCACGATGGTAAATTCCACCGCCTCGCCCGGTTTCGCCGCGATCGCATCCAGCGGCGCGATCACCGGAGGAAGGTTATTCTCGGTGACCGTGAAACTGAACGTGACTTCATCCGCGACCGCCGAACCATCCTCCGCTTCGGCGCGGAGGGTAAACGAATAGTTTCCCGGGCCCTGCTCTTCGGTGGGTGTCCAGGAGAAGCTGCCGTTCTGAGGATGAATCCGTGCACCGGCCGGGGACTGAGTGAGTGAATAGCGGACCACTCCCGACCAGCCCGCCGGCTTCACCGCGCTCAGCTCGAACGAGACAGGCCGAAGTTCTTGCACCACTGCGCCATTGACCGGGGGCAAGGTCAGCTTCGGCTTTCCCCGCTGGAATTTCACCGCGACATATCCGCCGACCGCGATGAGGCCCATCAGTACGACGGCAATTGCGAAGAACGAAGACGACGACTTTTTTTTGCGGCGCGACGTGTAACGATCGGTCACCGGCTCGAATTCGGGAAGGATCTCCTTCTGCGGCGAGACGGTTGCGGGGCTTTGACTGGGAACTTGCAGCGGCTGCCTGCAACCAGGGCACCGTAGCCGCGCGCCGGCCTTCTGGTCTTCGGCGTTGAGAGTCTGTCGGCAATGGGGACAGTCGAAAGTGATCATGGCTGAGGCCGGCCCTGTGATTCAATTGTCATTGACGATGTCACGGTGCGCGAACCGCCCACGATCGCTATTCTACGGCAAGGGAGACCGATTTTGAAACTCGATTCCGCCAGTTCACCTCCCGGTCGGTGAGTCTTGCAACTCGCGAATCCATGGATAGGGAGTCAAAAAGCGACGTGGTTCCTTCGCCAAGTCGACATTGGAATCGACAAACGGTTGCGGCCGTCGGCCGTTGAATGAGACGTAAACGGCGACGCGGATCTCAACGTCTTTGTTCCCCTGCCGCCGCAAGTCCTCGGCCAGGGTGTGGGCAAACTGCAGCAGCATGTCCGGCTGGCGAAGAATCTTGCGAAATTGCCAGTGTCTTCTCCAAAGCTCCGGATCACGTGAGACCAATTGATCGTCCGTTTTCAGTTCGCCATCCGGAGTGCGATAACGGGCGACGAACACGGGTGGACCGGCCCTGAAGGTCCGCGTGAGCATCCGCCAAGAGAACTGATATCCCTCACTGGTCCAACCGGGGTCACCTGCATAGAAGAACGGTCGCAGCGGCAACAACAGTTGAATCGCTACAAAGACAATCGAAATGCCCACCAGAATCTTTTGACCGAGTGTTACGTTCGGTAGTACGACGTTCGCTGAGGTGCGGGACCGATCGTCCGCCGACTTCACGTCGCGAGGCGGCAGCCAATCCGAGAAAAAGAGGATGACCGTGCTGGCGAGCATCATCCAGGGAAACACATCGATGAAGAAGATCTGAGAGTTCATCGTGTGAAACATCACGCACAGGACGAGCGCAAAGATTCTGGTCTTGCGCCACAAGAGCAGCGGATAGACGGCCAGGTCGAATAGCAGCCCGCCCCAACTCATCGCGTGGATCAGCCAATCTTGAGTGAAGAGATGCTCCTTGGTGAACAGGTGGCCGATCCAATCAAAATCGGAGACTTGTGCACGAGCGGCCATGATGCCGCGAATCCGCTCCCCGCTGATCCAAAAGCCGTTGCATTTGGCGATCCCGGCGAAGAAATAGACAATGCCAATCTGGAACTGCAGCAGTCGCAGCGTCCATGCCGGTGCCGTTCTCGAGCGGAGCTTCGGGCGCAGCCAGGCATCCAAGGAAAACGCCTGATGGGCCGGGACCAGGACTAAAACGAAGCTCACCAAGATGATCAGGTAAAAGTGGTTCAAATAGCGGGCGCGCTCGATCAAAAAGACATGCGTGAATCCCAAGCAGAACAGCAAAGCGCTGGCCCGGTAGCAGAGGCCCAGCACGATCATCACGCTTAGCAGGCCCAGGAGAACGAAATGGCAATAAACGCCGTTGCCCGGAGAATGGCTAATCCACGCCACGTCCAGCCATGACTGGCCGTGGCCGAAGTCGGGCCAGGGGCGGACCCAGTCAAATCCGTAATACGTGAAATGGACCGGCGGTTCAATAAAGTATCGGTCGATCATCCCGTGACTGTAGTGATGCCAGCCGAGGCCTAGCATCAGTAGCCCGAACGAGATGCGAAAGTAGACTAAAAAGTTGTTGGACACCGGCTCAAAGAGGAACTGAGCCCAGCGACTGGTTTCGGGCGGCGCTGCGGTGGGAGGGGGAGAGCTTTTCGTTCGATTCGCTCTTCGCCCACTCATCACTGATCCTCGATGTCGAAGTCGAAGTTCGGCCGCCTGAGTCCAAACATATACATCGGTCCTCCTTGTTTCATTATGTCATTCTGTCTGTTCCTGACAACACCAGCATCAACGGCAACTCGATTGCTCTTTCGCAACGTGGGGGTTATGTTGATCTCGCATCAACTCTTCCATTCAGCACGGCACACGACGCCATCAAATCCCGGGGAGAATTCTACTCAATGGACCTCCGAAAAATTGGCGCCCTCAATCTGTTGCTGGTTTTCGTTCCCATCGCGGCGGTTTTGAAGTTCAGCGGCTCCAACGGTGTCTGGTTGTTCGTCGTGTCGGGGATCGCGATCATTCCCCTCGCCGGCCTGATGGGCAAAAGCACGGAGATGTTGGCCGATAAGCTGGGCGCCGGCTGGGGCGGATTGCTGAACGCCACCTTCGGCAACGCGGCCGAGTTGATCATTGCCCTATTCGCACTGAAGCGGGGCATGATCGAGGTCGTCAAATCCTCGATCACGGGCAGCATTTTGGGGAACGTGCTGCTGGTGCTGGGCGCCAGTTTCTTGGCGGGCGGCCTGAAGCATTCACGGCAGACCTTCAATCCGACGGCGGCCGGGATGTACGCAACGTTGTTAGTGTTGGCCGCGATCGGTCTCGTGGTGCCTGCCATGTTTCACGTGCACCTGGAACTGTTCCACACTCAGGCGGACGAACAAGTGCTCAGCCTGGAGATATCCATAGTACTGTTCGTGGTTTATGTACTGATGTTGATTTTCAGCCTCATCACGCACAAACATCTCTACTCCGGCGAGGAAGTGGACAAACATGGCGAGAAGGAGAGTTTTTCCGACGTCGAAGGCCATTGGTCCACGAAGACGGCCATGACCGTGCTGATCGCCGCGACCGCCGCGGTGGCGATGATGAGCGAGTTTTTGGTGAGCAGCATTGAAGCCGCGCGGGAACAACTGGGACTGACCGAGATTTTCGTCGGCCTGGTTGTGGTGGCCATTGTGGGCAATGCAGCGGAGCATTCCACGGCAGTGCTGGTGGCGATAAAGAATCGCATGGATCTGAGTTTTCAAATCGCCGTCGGCTCGGCGCTGCAGATCGCACTGTTCGTCGCCCCGGTGTTGGTCTTTGCCGGATATCTGCCGGGGTTCCCGCGGTTGAATCTGGTGTTCAGCATGCTGGAGGTGATGGCGGTCGTTGTTACGGTGATGGTGGTGGGCCTGGTCGCCTTTGACGGCCAATCGAACTGGCTGGAAGGTCTGTTATTGCTGGCCGTTTACGTCATCTTGGCCATCGCCTTCTACCATTTGCCGGAGCATGAGAAACACGAAAACGCCCACGCGGTTCTTGCCGAACCGGTGGGCGTGGTTGTGTGCGATGATGCCGTGCGGCAAGAGCAACAGCTGTCCTCTGCGGCCGATACGTCGGGTCGCAAATGCAGCCGGCTCAATTGGTCAGACTGGCGACCGGCATCTGATCGTTGCTGTCCGAGGAATCAATCGGCGCGGCAAGCGTGGTTTGGCGACTGGGTGTCGCCGGCCCGCTGCTAAGCGGCGACTCGGTCGAGTTGCTGGCGGTGAGTTCGAAGCATCCTCTGGAACTTTCGACGAAGAACTGCTGGAACCACATCATCTCGCGGACGTGCGGCTGAGCATCGTAGAGCCGGATGCCAATGCCCCGTTCGTACCAATCAAACAAGAGTCCGAAAAAGCCGCTGGGAATGTATTTGACCGACCGCATGTCGATGCCGATCCGCTGATGCTTGGCCCCGTCCACCAGCCGGGTGAACATCTCGCGGATCAATGCCAGATCGGCGCCGTCCCAAATTTCCATGTCGCCCATGTCCATGACGGTGAAGTCGTCGCGACGAAACGTATCCAGAGACTTGTTTGATACCATGTGCACCTGCCCCTCGTTTGGCCCGGTCCGAAATGAGTGAAAATGCCCTCCGCCTGCTGCGGGCTGCACCTCAGAGCAAAATCCGGGCCATTCGAATCTGCACGAAGAACTAATTCCATAACACCCTAAAACAGAACGACTTAAAGAATACGACTTTTAAACCGCCATTTGCTGACCGATTAAAGTGTGTTGAAATGCAACAACATTTCGACTGTTTATGTTGTCGTTCCTATACAATTGCGGCGGGGTGACCAGGTTTGCGCGCCGCCGCCTGTGGCGATTCTCGTTCGTCTGATATATATACGCGTCTCTCCGGTCAGAATTTAACTGACTCTTCCGATGGTCGGCAAACTGGGAAAAGTAACCGCAACCGTAAGGACGCTAAGCTAATGTCTTCACTGTTATTCGCTGCTGCGGAAGAGGCAACGGGCCATGCCGGACATGCGGTCGCGCCGGTCTGGACGTATGTTTTTGCGGCGATCTTGGTCGCGATGATCGCCGCCCTCGCGCTTGAGGAAAAACTGCATGCGAAAAAGTCGATCATCGTCGGCTTGTTTGCTGGAATCTCGCTGTTGCTGGCCACCGCGGAACACCTGTTGCGTTTTGGGCCAGTCACCCTTCCCGATTTGCACAAAATTGATCTACCGGTTTACATCCCGGCGATCGACTGGGAAGTCATCACGATCATCCTGGGCGCCAGCCTGTTTGTAGAAGTCACCAGCCGATCGGGTGTGTTCACCTGGTTGGCAATCAAACTCACTAAGCAATCTGGCGGAGATCCGTTTCGGCTGTTGGTGTTCTACTCGATCCTGACCGTCGTCTTCTCCGCCGTGCTCAACAACGTGACAGCGATGATCATCATCGGCAGCCTGACGTCCGTATCGTTGAGCAAGTTGAACCGCAAGGAGCTGCTGCTTGGCTTTTTGGTGATCGAAGGGCTGCTCACCAACGTGGGGGGGCTGTTGACTCTCATTAGCAGTGTGCCGAATATCATCGTCGGCAAGACGGCCGGGATCAGCTTCGTGAAGTTCTTCCTGGTCTCCGCTCCCTACGTCGTCGTCGCCACGGCGGTCACCATTTGGATGGGGAAGGTGAAATTCAAGATCGCTGCCTTGAAGAACGACGAAGAGCGCGCCGCCGCGCGGGAGCTGGTGCAGAGCTTCGACGAAAACGAGGGCATCCCCAGCGCGCGATTCTTCTGGTTTTCCGTCGCGTCGCTGGGATTGTTCATGACCTTTATGGCCAGCCAGTCGGTGCTGCCGCTGTTTCGAGAACTTGGCATGGGCTTTGTCGCTCTCTTGTTCGCCGGAATCGTATTGCTGGCGTATCGGCACGAAGTCGACAAATTCTACTCCGCGGTCGACTGGGATCTGCTGGCGTTTTTTGCGGGCCTGTTCGTGGTGATCAACGTCATGGAGCACGCTCAGGTGCTGGATCTGCTGGGACAAGGGATTGCGGCGCTGATTGGGCTGGGTGAGAACTCCGGAGCGGCGGCACTGCTGGCAATGTCCGCGCTGGCCAGCTCGGTGACCGACAACATCCCGCTGGCGGCGATGCTGGCCAAGATTCTCGCCGCCGGCGAGACGCCGACCGAATCGCCGCTCTGGTGGTGCGTCATTTTCGGCGCCAACCTGGGCGGCAACATCACGCCAATCGGCTCCGCGTCGACAGTGGTGGCAATGACGATCATCCACCGCCAGAAACTGCCACTGACATTCGTGGGCTTCATCAAAGTCGCCGCGCTGTTTGCCGCGGTTCAGATTGTGCTGGCGATTATTTACGTGTTGTTGTTTTTGTGATCCGCCGCCACCCGCGCTATACGTCGTGATTGATCATTAGACCAACCTGACGCTGGCGACGAAGGGGGTATAGTCAAACTCCATCTCGCCGCCCCTAACCGGCGAATCAAACATGCGAATCGCATAGAACGTGTTCTGCTGCAGGATGCCGAGGGTTTTCACGCGAACCGGTGTTGGCTCCATGTTCGTATGTTCGAACAGGAATGACGCTTCATATTCAGCCGCTTCACAAGCAGAAACGGTTGTCGCAGTCAGGTCTGCCGTCACGCGGTAGTCCTTAAGTAACATCGAGCACGCGGCGATGTCGTAGCCCAATTGACATTGGGGACTGAAGCAACCTGCAGTCGTGAAACCCTGGACCGGCAGCTTCCGCAGATACACCCCGATGCCGGGACCAAAACTGTCGGAATCAGCCGAGATCGGCTCCTTGGAGACAATCATGAGCGGTAGCTCGGCCGCTTCAAGGAGTTCGGACGCACGGTTTGGGTCGTCGACATCGAAATGCTGACCCTTGCTGACGTCACGGAACTCGTTGACGTCGTAACTGAAAACCCAGCCGTTGGGCTTTTGAAATGCGATCCCCAAATCCCAGTTGACGTACTGGTCTTCTTCAATGGCGATTGCTCTTGGCCAATCTGTCGCCATTGCCGCCGCACCGACTCCGAAAAGCCGCAAAAACTCGCGTCGACCAACTCCCATTGCGTTCCCCTCTCAACAAAATGAAACACCTCATGATGGACATGACCGTGCTAAATTGGTTCGACGAGATTCACATGGAATTGTCCGAGCGAAACTTTGCGGCTTGTCCTGAAGCAATTCTGCGAGGCGGAACCTTCTTAGTAGTTTGGTGTTCAATTTCACAGCTGCGGGACGTCCTTCCCTCGGCGGCATCAGGCATGGCGCAGTGACTGGTTGGCGATTGCAGAATGTGTTTCGCAGCAATCAATTCAACTGCAATGCGTCAGAGCGTGCCTGACCTACCGCTTTGCCGCAGTGCAGATTGTGCTGGCGATTTTTTACGTGTTGTTGTTCTTGTGAACTGCAAAGCATGCATCGTTAGCGCAGTTCAAATGCCGCCCCGGCGAATCTGGTGGCGCTACACCGACGATCCTTGTGATTCAATCAAGCGTTCTAGGTGTTGCCGACGGCTCTTTTCGAGGCTAAACGTCACTTCGGTGACTTTTCCATCCGTCGCGCAGAAATCGGCTAGCACTCCTTGTTTGAAGAGCAGATCCCAGCCCGATTTGACCTCGCGAATCGGCTCCCAAAATCCGGGTTTTCCTAGACCGCTGACGGTGACTCTTGTGCTGGATTCGATGCGAATGTCTTCGATCGACACTGTGATGTTGAAGCGACGCTCCTGAAACATCCGTTTGCGGAGTAGCGTTCCATAATTTCCCCAGCACTTTTTGTCCAAGGGCATGGTCGTATTTCCTTGTCGTTCTCGATTTGGCAATCATCTGCGTTGCAAACGAGCACCAAAAAACTGCATCCCGTATTTCTAGGCAATTGGGCTATTGGTCGAGTGGGATGCACTTGAATTCCGATCTGTGAGCAGAGAATCTGCTGCCGAGTTCAATTGATCCATTGCGGACTGGATGACCGTCACGTACTGATTCAAGTCTTCACGCGGAATGTCCGGCGGAACGTAAATCGGTGCTCCTGCCAGCAGGAGCGTCCTCGCGAAAGGCTTGGGGATCATCAAGTCGGTCCAACTGCCTTTGATTCGCCAACAGCGTGAACTGGTAAATGCGGTTGGAACAATGGCATGTCCAGAGTGTGACGCCAAAAAGGCGATCCCAACACTCAATCGGCGACGCGGGCCGCGAGGACCGTCAGGCGTGATCACCAAATGATTTTCGTCGAGACAGTCTATAAGAGCTCGGGTCGCCCGAGTACTGATATGATTCGTTGAACCGCGGATTGCCGACATACCGACGACTTGCAGGACTTGGGCAACAAACGACCCGTCTGCGTGCTTGCTTGTCAAAGCGGCTGAATTGTGATGTTTTCCGCCGAAAGCGGGGATAAGCATGGAATCATGCCAGACGCAATAAAAGAATCGCTCCTGAGTTGTCGGGTCATAGGGATTGGTTCCGGGAGATTCAACGTGATACTCTTTGCGTAGCGTCAGGAAGAGCAGGTACATCACGCCCGCAAACAGAATCGCCGCGAATTTGATCAAGTATGGGTTGCGAATTTTGATGTGTTTATCCTCCGCACATCAAGAAGTGAAGCGACCGGCTGCGAGGGACGATCACCACCTACGCCGTCAGCCACAATCGAAGGTTCCTCCCAGCGAAATCGACGACTCCGTCACTCGATAACGCATCCGAGATCCACGCCGCCAATCGCATGGGTGCTCCGGTCATTGGGGACTCGATTTGACTTGCGCGGAGGACAAAACTTGTCCGCAATCGCAAATCAATTTACGTACGTGAACGATTGCCCGGCACTTCTTGCACTGGCGTTGCCACGCACTCAGCTTGGCGGATTTCGGCACCTTGCCCGGCTTCGTTGCCCGCCTCGAACGCAAGAGACGTTGTTCGTCAGCTTTGCGCACCGCGCATTGCGGGTGAATTCCACCCATTGAGTAAGCGACCTCGCCGCAAACCGGACAGAGTTTTCGCGGCGGGTCGGGTATTAAGGGCGTTGGCTTGCGGGTCATGGATTTGGCGGGCATTATCGAGTCCAGTTTCAGATCCCTGAATCATCACTCGGCGTGGTGCGATGCGAGTTTTCGTCGGCACAGGTCGGGCATACGAGCAGTTCTTGGACGACCTCACGACCGACACCTCCTTTGTCGAATTGAGATCCACCAGATTTCGTTTGACTCGGACGTCTGCCGAACGATGGCCGGTTTCCACGAGGCTGATAGATTTTCTGACGCGTGGTGACGACCAGCCGCTGGCTGCGAGTCCCCGCTCCGACAACAGAATCACAGAGTTGACATCGAAACAAGTTAATTCCTTCTTTCGCTTTCCATGCGAGAGTTATTGTTTGAGAATCGATCATGAAAAAATGGCAGCTCGGCGACGCGAGCGCCTTCAATCGTGCGGCATTTCAGAATGACGTACCACGACAGCCACACGAAATAACTGTCGGCATGCGACTCTCAGTCGAAAAACCCGACGTACATCAGGAATCCGGTCACAGCAACCAATGACCCCAAGGAGATCTGACAACACAATTTGAACGTACCGTTCAGAAACACGATCCCCAGAATCGAAAGAAGTGATTGCCAAAGTGAAAAACAGCAGCAGTTTCACGGCAGCGTTTCAATTCCAGCGAGAGTGTTGTGGACATTTTCGAAACAGACGTGCCGAGAAAGTTCCAGCAACACCATCGAGAGAAGGCGCTTTGGAGGGTTTCGCACTGGTGTGCCAAGTCGGCGGCGGGGCCGCGACACAACCCGCAGTGGGTCGAGAAGATTTCAGTTTTGCACTTGCATTTTTTGTAACTTCAAAATAAGTACTTGAATCCGGTCGCCGTGTCAATGCCAGGACGAACGAATATGCAAAGCATTAAAATCACTCGCAAACTCTTTCTGGAAGATCGACAAGGCAGAACCTTTGCCGACGTCGTCGATGACCCTGAGCAGCCATTTAATGAGGTGTTGCAGTTTTTCAATGACGCTCAACGGCAGCGCCGTATGGAAGAGGCGGAAATCCACCACGATCGCCCCCCCCTTGCGGGCGTCGTACGGGAACTGGAGGCACAACCGGCCATCGACCAGTTTCTGAGCGAAGTGCACACGCATCGCAGCAATCGCCTGCGTCAGGCGATCGGAGTCGTGGTACGGATGATCATGCAGCAGCGCGGCTGGCAAAAGACAGGACGAAAGGGCTCCTTGGGAGTCCGCGCCCCAAAATCGGGCGTTCCGACGGCACATCACAATTCCGGTGGATTGGCATTCTGGTTCATTCGCGGCGAGCGGTACGAACTCGAAGGAGGCATGCCTTATCGCAAGGTCCGAGAGCGCTGTGAAGAATTCGACGCTGCTGCTGCCGAAGAGAAGCCTAATACAGTGCGGCGCAAATCCAAGAAAGGACGCCGAAAAATGGGCGCATCATGAATCTGCCTTGTGCGCCATCGATTCAGGACAAACTGAAATGACAATTCGAACGACGACGTTGATATTCAGAAGGTGTCAATTATCGTCGACTTGCGTCACGCACGTTGCGGCCACTGCAAAGTGGGCTTGCAAGATGATCTGTTGAAGCAGTGTCCTGTTTGTGGTGCTGTCCTCGATGCAATTTCGACTAACCATGTCGGATTGGCAGATCAACTGCGCAGGCGGCGGCAACAGGCAGGTATTCAAGAAGTTGAAGTCCGCTGAGACCTTCAATAAAGGGTCGCCACTCGATGAAATCTCGACCCAATCGATGGGGCTGGAATTGCGGTTGGGCATCAGGGAGGGAACTCAATTGGCAAAGCGAGAATAATGCCATGCTGGTACTAAGCCGCAGGAAAGAGGAGAGCATTCGGATTTGAGACGACATCGTGGTCACGGTGCTTGAAATTCGCGGCAAACGAGTGCGGTTGGGGATTGAAGCTTCCAGAGAAATGTGTGTTCATCGCTTGGAGGTCATTGTCGACATCGCCGAGCCGACGCTGCGGCCTGCAGAGGTGGGACCTGTGGACGGGGAGACCGATTTGCCACTGACTCCTGGCCACCGGTCGAAGCTGTAGTGAATCGATGTAATATCGGCCGAATCACATCGATGTCATTGAATTGGCGGTCTGACGAGTTATACTCGAATATCAGACAGAGGTGTGTAACGATCCCACCTCATCATCGGCCGAAAATAAGCGAGAAGCGCTAGACATCACCAATGAATGGCGTTTTCCGGCCGCGCGAAGCTTTTTTGGCAAAGTTGGAACCTTTTGCCGCTCGTGAATGTGTGACGACAGATTTGCCGCACACTTTTGCTGCCGACTACCGGTTGTGTTGACCGCTCTGGAAAGCTGCCCGCGTCGTCCGACGCGACGAATACTGTGACTTTCTTGTTTGTCCAGTTTTCCATGGAGCCAAGTTCGGGGACAAGCGTCTTTGGACTGCCGGTACGTTCAATCACTGCCGCACGCCATCTTCACACAGTCAAGGCGGACGCGATAGGCCCGAATTATCGGCGAGGGATGAACCTCAGCCACGACTGCGCTCCCGACTCTTGAAAAACCATTTGCAGGTTTAGCGTGTTCAATCACGCTGCAATTTATTCGCCCTCGGTCAGGGACCGAGGCGAAAACCAACTCGACAAGGAAACCCATTGAAGACATTTTCAGAACTGAACTTGATCGCTCCGGTGCTGCGTGCACTGGCAGACGAAAACTATGACACGCCTACACCAATCCAAGCGCAAACAATTCCGGCGGCCCTCCGCGGGCGCGATGTCCTGGGCTGCGCTCAAACGGGAACGGGCAAGACTGCGGCGTTTGCTCTGCCGATTCTGAACAAGTTGGGAAAGCAAAGCCGCAAAGCGACGGCCAACAGCCCCTACGCGCTCGTCCTGTCCCCGACGCGAGAGTTGGCAATCCAAATTGGAGAGAGTTTCTCAACGTACGGCAAACATCTACATTTGCGTCAAGCCGTGGTCTACGGTGGGGTGCACCAGAGAAAACAAGTACGCGACCTCAATCGAGGCGCGCATTTGCTGATTGCAACGCCGGGCCGGCTGCTCGACTTGATGAATCAAGGACATCTGCAACTGAATCAATTGAAATTCTTCGTGCTGGATGAAGCGGACCGCATGCTTGATATGGGTTTTTTGCCGGATCTCCGGCGGATCATCGGCCAACTACCGGAACAGCGGCAATCGCTCTTTTTTTCCGCCACACTCCCGTCGAGCATTGTCAGCCTTTCGCGCAGCCTGTTGCACAATCCGGTCAGTATTACCGTCACCCCGAGCGCGTCACATGTCGAAAAGATCGAACAACGGATCATGTTCGTCGAACGCGGCGCCAAGAAGGCACTGCTGCGCAAGATTTTGGCGGGTGAGGACATCCAGCGGGCTCTCGTATTCACCAAAACCAAACGGACAGCCAATGTGCTTGAGAAACAGCTGGTACGGAACGGATTCAAAGCGGCGGCAATTCATGGGGATAAGTCTCAAAACGCCCGCCAACGGGTCTTGCAGTCCTTTCGATCTAAGAAAATCCAGGTGCTCGTCGCCACAGATGTCGCGGCTCGGGGAATCGACATTGACCGGATCACGCACGTCGTCAACTTCGACATGCCGATCGAGCCGGAAAGCTATGTACATCGGATCGGCCGCACCGGCCGCGCGGGTGCAGCCGGAGTTGCCCTCTCGTTGTGTTGCCCCGACGAACATCGTGAATTGCGGCTCATCGAACGACTGATCGGCCGGAAAGTGCCCGTTGACAACGACCATCCGCAACCAACATCTCAACATCGTGATCCTGCTTCGCCGCGCCGTCCTCGGCGTCGCGGCGCTCCCAAGCCTCGACCTTCATCAAAACGTGCTGTGACGGCAGGGTTTGTTGACGACCCTTCGACAGACAGCGTGCCTGAACGGGCGCCTCACGGCAAGAGGCAGACGCGACGCAAAGGGGCTCGCAACAAGCAACGCGCCAAACGGTCAAAATAGTGTCGCTGTAAAGAATCGCGGTCGGCAATCCAACGTCCACATGCAACATCAAGGAGCAAAATCATCGCACGAAATCAGCATACGTTTGCCAAACGCCAACGGGAGATGGAGAAGAAAGCCAAGGCAGAGGCCAAACGACACCGCCGCACCAAGCGAAAACAAGACGGCGGCGGCGACAACTCAACGGAACGCCAAGCCGAAAACACTGAATGATGCGGTTTCAGACGGGAGTTCAGTCGGGTATTCTGCAATGTGCGAATTCCGCAGGCCGCTTCGACTCTATTTTTAAACATTGCATTTTGTGTGTGGTTCAGGTCGCGTGAACGTTTCACGTGCCGTTAGCCGCAGTTTTGTCTATCAGATTAGAGGAAAAAGGAAATGCCAGAAGGCACGATCAAACGCCTTACTAACAAGGGTTTCGGTTTCATTGATGACGGAACGGGACAGGATCTATTCTTTCACAGCTCGTCCTGTGAAGGGGTCCAATTCGAACAACTGCAAGAAGGGCAACGCGTATCCTACAACGTTGGGCAAGGCCCAAAGGGACCGCGTGCCGAAAATGTGCGCACTACGGGTTGAGTCGTGCGATAGACTAAAGCGGTTGCCAGACGCAACTCGACTCGGCCTGCGCTGGCCGAGTCGCATCGCGAAAAGTAGATGCTTGCGACCGCTTCACTCCGAGTGAAGACAATGCTTCTCCCCCCCCCCCGCCATTTGGAGTTCACATTGGATATGATCTCCTTCGCACTTTCTCGGTCCGCAATTTTCGCCAATCTGCCGAATCAGTAGTCCGAATTGTCGAGGATTTCCCACAATCCATTCTGGAAGATGCCGAGGCACGAATGATCTGTGATGAAACAGTAGTTCGCCTCAAGCCGATCTATTGCCACTTGAATGCTCACAGCGGGATTGATGTCGGCAATGTTCTGCTCTCGATTGCCAAATTTCAGAAACAGCGATTGGTGACGATCGAGTGCAAGTTGATACTCACCGACCAATTGTGTCGCCGCCAGCTCTGAGACTGTTAACTGGAGCCAACCCGCTAGCTCATCGGACAGTTGAAGGAGCGCAGATCGACTAAGCGTCACTCCCTCCACATGGAGTGAGATGTCGCGATCGTGATCGCCATCCCAGTATTGTCCGGCAACGCGCAATAGGACATCAAAACCAGGCAATCCGTTGATTGCAATCGGCGACACCACACCCAGTTCGACCCTGTGACATCCGGAGTTTGAATTCAGGATGACCTTTGACATTTGTTGATCAGCTCAAATCCTCAAATTGGCGGTACCGCTCATCAAACGTATCTTGGCGTATGTGAATTAGACATGCATTCCCGACAACGGTTCACACGATGTGTGTCGCAACAGCAGATCCAGAGTAACCTTTGCCGGTCGGACGGCCCCAAATCCCGGAATGCGCCGCAGGTTTGACTGATCGCAATCGACCAGGCTTGAACTGCGTCGCAGCTTTTTCCCGACACAACCGTGCGGTGAATATCACAAAATCGCTCCCAATCGATCGCTCTGCCGATTGGCTGTCCCGCTTAGAATTTGCTAGTCTAGACGGAGGTTGTAGGCTTCAGTGGACGCCTTAGGACCAGCGCCTGCAGCCGAAATCCTGGAGAGCAAACATGCCGCTGTTGTACACCGATCCGGTTTTTCTGGAACACCAGACGGGGCACCATCCGGAATGTCCGGAGCGTCTGGAACGTATCCACGAGATGCTGGAGACGACCAAACTCTCGGACCGCTTTAAGCGGGGTGAAATCACACCCGCAAGCGGCGAACAAATCGCTCGGGTGCATAACTCCAACTACATCCAGCTGGTCGGCAAATTTGCGCAAAAAGGCGGGGGACGGATTGAAGCGGACACTGTGGTCAGCGCACGTTCCTACGACGTGGCCCGCATGGCGTGCGGGGCCGGGGTTGCCGCGGTAAATGCCCTGATAGACGGCGATGAGACCAGGGCCTCTTGTATGATTCGCCCGCCCGGACATCATGCCGTCCGGCACGAAGCGATGGGATTCTGCCTGTTCAACAACGTCGCCGTGGCGGCCGCCCATGCTGTCGAGGAGCGGGAATTGTCGCGAGTTCTGATCGTCGATTGGGACGTCCATCACGGCAACGGGACGCAGGCGATGTTTTATCGTTCGGAAAACGTCTACTTCTTCTCGATTCACCGGCATCCGTTTTACCCCGGTACCGGCATGAAAGACGAAACGGGCGAGGGCAAAGGGGTCGGCACGACGATGAACCTGCCGATCAAATTCGGAACGAGCCGCGACGACTATTTCTCCAGCTTTCAGATCATGCTCAAGGACATCGCTGCCAAGTGCCGTCCGGAGTTGGTGCTGATCAGCGCGGGCTTCGACGCGCACCGATTGGATCCGGTCGGATCGCTTGGTTTGGAGACTCACGACTTTATCATGCTCACGCAACTGGTTGTCGACGTCGCCAAAGAGTACGCCGGGGGAAAGGTGATCAGCTTTCTCGAAGGGGGCTACAATCTGGAGATCCTGCCCGATTGCGTGCAGGTGCATCTGGAAACGCTGGCCGGCGATGCGGAAGGGGTTTGATCCTCTTCGGCCGTGCATGAGGTCATTGGCGGCGGCTATTCCGCCTGGATCGTCCCCAGCCGATCTCCGGTGCCGACAACGTCCCCTTCCCGCTTGTCGATGCTCGCCAGTTTGCCCGTGCACGACGCAGGGACATCGAACGTCATGCCCGGGATCAGCAACTCAAGCAACCGATCTCCCACAACCACCGGATCACCCGGTTCGACGAACCAAGTGCTGACGCAGATCTCAACGTCACCGGCGCCAAGATCAGGAACGACAATGTGAACGGACATTGTTTCGATGCAGTTAATAACGCGGCAATGTCGGATCAAGTTCCACCGCCCAGCGGTCGATCCCGCCGGCCATGCTCTTGACGTTTTCAAAGCCGAGTCCGGTGAGCCAGAGTGCGACCTGCATGCTGCGCCCGCCGTGATGGCAATGGACCACGATATCGGTGGTGCGATAAGACTCCAAATCACCGACCTGCTCTTGAATCACGCTCATTGGCAATAATTGGGCGTGCGTGAGGCGGACCAACTGGTGTTCGTCCTCTTCGCGGCAGTCGAGTAACAGAAACTCATCGCCGCGATCCAGTTTCTCTTTCACGGCGGCGGGGCTGATTTCCATCGAGTTGGTTTCCGGAGCTGTCATCGTCGGTTATCTTCGGAAAACGTAGTTGCGGGGTTTCATCAAACCGAATCTTAGAGTCGCCCGCACCGAAACACAACAGCCTCGAGTGTTACGAAGTTGTTCGCGAACACCGACGCCCCCGAGATGAACATGCGTCAAAAACTCCTCACGCCGCCGGTGAAAATCGCGTTAGTCGGATGCGGGCAAATCGGGCGGCTCCATGCCGAGCGGCTCTCCCGCGACGACCGGGCAAAACTGGTCGCTTTTTGTGATCCGGTTCGCGAGACGGCGGTTGAGTTTCTAGACCGCTATCAATCGGGCGCCGCGGTTTACACGGACTTTGGCGAATTGCCCGACGACGAGTCGCTCGATGCGGTCGTGCTCTGCACGCCGACGCTGCTGCACTATGAACAAGTCTCCACCTGCTGGAAGCGTGGCTGGCATGTGCTGTGTGAGAAACCGTTGGCCGAGTCACGAGCGCACATCAAAGACCTCATCGCCGCTGCGGATGCCGGCGGCCCGCTGCTGAGCATCGCGTATCAGCGGCGGCATTGGGCGATCTACGAGACGCTCAGGCGGGAGCTGCAGTCGGGAGCATGGGGGCCGCTGCGGACGATCACGCTCGATATGGCGGAGCGCTGGCAACCGACCATTGGCGGAAGGTGGCGAGACGATCCGCGGCACAATCCGGGCGGGTTTTTAAGCGATGCCGGCAGCCATAAAGTCGATCTGTTGTTCTATCTGACGGGATTGGTTCCGGAGGAGGTCTTTGCCGTCAGCGAAAATCATGGCAGCCGCGTCGATATCGTGACGTCGATCGTGGGCCGATTGAGCGGGGGCGTGACGTTGAGCATGAACTTTATCGGAAACTCCGAACATTGGCACGAAGAGCTGCACGTCTATTGCGAGCGAGCGGATTTCATTGTCCGCGACAGCCGCTTGTGGCGGGCCGAAGCGAATGAACTCCATGAGATCGCCATCACCGATACCTGCTCCGATCCCGATCGCCGCTTTCTAGATTGCCTCACGCAGGGTGTGGAAAACCCGGCGCCGGCCGAGTGCGCGTTGCCGGTGTCCGACTTCACCGACGCCGTCTTGCGGTCGGCGAAGACGGGTCAGGTGGTCCGATGCGGCCACTGAAAATTGCCGTCCCCAGATCAAATACCTTAGGGCCGGTTCTACCTGCCGTTTCTCTCTCAAGTCCGCTCCGTGAGTTCGGACGCATAACGCGCTGCAACATCGGCTTTCATTGAGCCACTGATGAAACACGGATTAAAAACAGATACTGTTTGCGAAGGCCAAAACGGTCAGGTTGGGATTCACGACATCCGTGTTTGATCCGTGTGAATCCGTGGCTAAACACTTTCTTTGATTTTGGTTGCGGCGCTGCCGCGCCGGGTAAATCTGTGGCTAAGTGTCGTAGGGTGCGTCGCGACGCACCGCCTCGTTCTTTCCGGGAGCAAGGTGCGTCATGACGCACCCTACGAAATTGGCGCTTCGCGCACTAGCCACTGATCGAAACGATTTCGCGCGGCGGGTGGCTGGGGTCGGAACCTCAGTTCCGCCCCCAGCTGGGTGGACGCTCCAACCGGATTGGCACCTCCAAACAATTTCGCAGTTCACGCACAGCTTAAGAGAAACTGTGCATCCATAACCTGGGGGCGAAGCTAAACGCTTCGACCCCAGCCACCCGTCGCCGCAACTATTTTGAGTGATCTTTCAACAACCACACCTCAGTCAACCGCGACGTCCGCCGCCAGTTGACGCCCGGTTCGTGGGGGACGTCGAACGTTAAGATGATCTTGCCGTCGGCGTACAACTTTGGGTCGAGCGGGAACTCTTTGATCTCGCCGATGCCTTTGCCGTCCAGCGTCGGTTTGACCCGCCGGCCGTTGACGCGCAGCAGGCATTGGCCGTAGCCGGTTGTTCGTACGGTGTATTGCGCGGTCGGGTCGAGGCCCTCGTAGCGGAGCCCCAGCGGCCAGTCGATGTAGCTAATCCAGGACTGGCGGACGCGGGTCATGCCGCCGTCCCACCACATGAAGCCGGGATTCGGGTTGCGGCGCATGCGGGGATCGGTGGTGAGGACCTCGCCGCGAATCACGTGCGGCGACTTGGCGACGTTGCCGATGTCGTCGTAAAAACTGCCGTTCCCCGGCGATTCCCAGGTGCGGATCGTTTCCAAGCGGGCGAGTTTCTCCGGCTTTGATTTGAGGCGGCGAATCTCGGCGATTTGATCTTCGTACCACCAGCGGTTATTCAGCGGATGATCGACGAAATCGAGCACGGCGCTCCGCTGCGTGTTATTCGCCTGATATTTCGGGACGCTGCTTTGATAACCAATACTGTGAAACAGCCGGTCGCAGAGGTCGAGGATTTTGGCCCGCAGTTCGTGGCGGGGTTTGTCGGTGTCCGCTTTGGCCAGGATTTTCAGCGCGCGGTCCATGGCGGCGTCGGCGCCGATTTGCTTCGCCTCTGCCAGCGCACGGTTGGCCTGTTCTTCCAGATCGCTCTCGTGGATCAGCCGCGCGCGGATGTAGGCGTCGTAGTTCGCTTTGAGCAGGCAGAGTTGCCACCGCCAATTGTCCTTCAGTTGCGGAGCTTGCTCTTCCAGCGCGGTCCATAGAGCGAGAGTCGCTTCGACGCCACCGTTGTCCCGCAGCGATCCGGACCAGTTTTTCTCCAAGGCGTAGATTCCATCCGTCGCCCGCTCGGCCAACTCCGGGCCAAAGAAGAAACGGCAATACTCCAGCAGCGTTTGCCGCACGTCGGTGTCGGGGTTCCAGCCGAGCGTGCTCCAGACGGTCTTATTCACATCGTCGTGCATGCCGTCGGAGTAACTGATGAAGCCGTCAGTGTATTGGTCGTACGCGCGGAAGATGGTGCTGTAGTAGACCGGTTCGGGATTTGTCCCCTCGCGTCCGGACGTATAGGCAAAGGCAGGGTCGAGCCAGACCGACTGATACTGCGAGCGGACCGTGTGTGTGATGTCGGGATAATCGCGCAGGCGGTACTTCTTGGGCAAGCGGGCGCGGAGCACCGGCAGCGGTTGGCTGGAGGGCCCCCCGACCAGCCCGCCGAACCACTGCGGATTGTGCTCGTTCAGCCACTCGAAGACAAAGTCGACTTCATCCTGTTCGAACTTTTGCATCGAGAGCCAGACTTGCGCTTGCGGGTGGTGCTTTTGCAGCAGTTTCGCTACCTCCTCCAGAAACGGCATCACCAGTTGCGGCGGATTGTTTCCGGGATCGCCGCCTGGGAAAAAGATGGAATCAATTTGTGCGCACTCGCGATAAAGTTCGGCATGGTCGGCCAGCAGTTCGGCGCGTTTTTTGGCGTTGGACAGATCAATTGTGGCGGGAGTCCAGACCCAGTAAGCGACGCCGTACTTCTTGCAGATCTCCGAGAGCCGCAGGTTCATTTCGCGGCGGCTGACCGGCATCAGGGGGCCATCGTCGTCTTGCCAAGGAATGTTCTCTACGGCGTTCGCGCCGAACAGCGCCAGTTCGCGGATGTACTGGTCGTAGCGCGCCGGATCCCAGGCGTCATAGGAGTTCGACTTGTTGCGGTACCCCAATTGATGGCCGCGAATCGTGTGCTGCGGGGCGGCGGCGGCATTGAGCGGACGGTCCAGGTTGATGGAGCCGCGGCTCCAATTCAGCGTCCGCAGCAACTTGCCGACGCCATAGAAAGCTCCGTTGGGATCTGTGCCGACGATCCATACCGTCGGATGGCCGCGATCATCGGCGATTGTTTTGACGGTGTATCCCTCCGGTTTGTCCGGCAGGTCGTTTTTCGGAGCGGCGCGTCCGTCCAACGTGGGATTCTTTCCCGAGACAATCGCCACGGCCGGGCCGGCTTTGGGCCATTTTGTCGCAATCGGCCATTTGATTCCGGTCCGTTTCTCGACCTCCTCGACCAGCACAGTTGCTGCCGTTCGTTCGACCAACGGGGCCGCATTGCCCCGTACGACAACGGTCGCGCGCGTAAGATCGATCGCTGCCGTCGTCTCAGTTGCGGAACTTGTCAGAACATATACAAAGTTAACTATGAGCAAAATAAAAAACACTTGCGGCTTCATGTCAATTTCCTTGGCGGTTTGTGGTGAAGTCCTTCACCGTTTATTTCCGAATTAGCGCATTCAATAGCAAACCGAGTGCGATAGCAGATGGAACAGCAAATCTGTCAACATATTCACCCGCTCCTGAAAATATAGCGAGAATGCAAATTGCGGCTGAGCCAAATCCAATAATCCCCAGCACCCCGACAATGGCACCGATCAAGACTTCATTCTTTCTCTGTCTATCGTCCACTGTGTCATGCTCCGCTTTGACGATCACATCGAGATACGGGAGTCACATCAGTCCGCTGCCCGTTGCCCCGGTTGCTTCAACAGCCAAATCTCCGCATTCCGCGACTTCTGCCGCCAGTTGAGGTGTCCTTCGTCGGTCGGACGGTCCCAGGTGATTTTCAGTTCGCGGTCTTGGTACAGTTCCTTGGGGACGGGGAACTCCTTGAACTCGCCGAACCCGCGTTTGTCGAGGTCGGGCTGCAATCGTTCGCCGTCGGCGCGGAGCAGCGACTTTCCGTAACCGGCGACGCGGATTTTATATTCCGCATCCGGATCGAGCCCCTCGTAAATGACCGTCGAGTTGGTTCCCATCGTCGTCAGCCAGGAGAGCCGTGCCCGGCTCTGGCCGCTGTCCAGCCACCAGTAGGTCGGATACGGCGCCCGCACCACCTGCGCGGGATTCGTCACCGCCGGATTCCACCGCACCAAGTGCGGCGACTTGGCAACGTTGCCCAAATCGTCGTAAAAACTCCCTTCACCCGGACTCTCCCAATTCGCGATGACCTGCAGTTCCTTGAGGCGTTCCTCCTCGCTGGGCAACTTCGCGATCTCTTCAAAGCGGTCCTCCAACCACCAGCGGTTATTGACGGGATAGTCGACGAAATCGAGAAACGCCCCCCGCTCTGCCCCGCTGGCTTGATACTTGTCAACGCTGGTTTGCAAGGCGATCGACTCGAACAAATCTTTGCACAGCGATTCGATCTTCGCCCGCAATTTCGGGCCGGTGGGGTTTGTGACCGTCCGATTAAGTACTTCCAGCGCCTGCTCCATCGCCTTCTTCGAGCCGATCTTCGGCGCGCTGGCCAGAACGGCGTTCGCCTGCCGTTCCAGCTCGGTTTCATACAGCAACCGGCGGCGGGTGTAGGCGTCGTAGTTGGCCCGCAGCAAATTCATTTGCCAGCGCCAATTATCTTTCAGGTGCGGAGCGCGCTCCTCCAACCAGTTCCAATACATCAGCGTCCCTTCAACGGCGCCGTTGTCGGCCAATGAGCCTTGCCAGTTTTTCTCCAGCGCAAAAATCCCGTCGGCTGCGTCTTCAGCAATTTCCGGATCGAAGAAGAACCGGCAATATTCGGTAACCGCTTCGCGCACGTCGCAACTGGGGTCCCAGGACATCGCGTTCCAGACGTATTTGTTCAGATCATCATGCACGCCATCGGAGTAGCTGATAAACCCGTCAGAATACGGAGCGAACAGGTTATGAATCTCCGCGTATTCACGCGGACGGGGATTAATCGCTTCGCGTCCCAACGTAACCGCGTAGGCCGGGTCCCAGTAGGGGACGACATATTGACACAGTTTGTTGTGCGTGATGTCGGGATAGAGCCGAAATTGATATTCCCGCGGCAGTGCGTTGCGGATCACGGGGATCGGCGGGCTGGAAGGCCCCGCGACAAGTCCGCCCAGCCACTTCGGGCGATTTTGGTCGATGTAATCGAACACATACTTCACGTCGCGGCGGCTGAGCCGTTGCAATGACAACCAAATTCGCGCATCGGGATGATGCGCTGCCAGCCGCTTGGAAACGTCCTCTAAGAAAGGCATCACTAACTCCGGCGGATTGTCCCCCGGATCGCCCGCGGGGAAAAACACGCCGTTCAATCGCCGGCAATCCTGGTACAGCGTCTCGTGCTTGTCCAACATCTCCGCACGCCGTTCTTTGTCGTTGAGGTCGAAATCGGCCGGCGTCCAGACCCAATAATCGAGCCCGTAGCGGTTGCAAATCTCGCTCATCTTTTGATTCATCTCACGCCGCGAGTATTTCATCATCGAGTTCTGGCGGTGATCCTGAAACGGAATGTTCTCAATGCTGTTGGTGCCGAACAGCGCCAGTTCGCGGATGTGTTGATCGAATTGCTCGACTGTCCAAGCATCCCAGGAATTGGCCCGCGCGCGGTATCCCAACTGGTGGCCGCGAATCGGCGAGACCGGCGACGTCGCGATATCGAGATCGCCCGGCAGCTTGGCTTCCCCACGGCTCCAATTCAAATTTCGCAAGAAATCACCGACGCCGAACAGCGTTCCGCGAGCATCGGCTCCTTGAATCCAAACAACCGCTGGAGCGTTCGCCGAATGTTCGACATGCAGGCGGTATCCCTCCGGGCGAGTCTCCGGCAGATTCCGGCCGTTCCGTGCGGGAATCTTTCGTCCCCATTTGGGAGATTGTGCTTGGGACATGATCGCGATCACCGGCTTGTCCGCCGGCCACTGGGTGCTTTCGCTCCAGCGGATGCCGGTCCGCTTCTCGACCTCTTCGATCAGCGCCGTCACGGCCGCCCGTTGTGGCTTGGAAAGCCCGCCGCCGGGTATGACGACGACTGCGTCCTTGAGATCGATCATCTCTGCCTCAGCAGCGGGCGCGGCCTGTCCAAGCAACGCGACCGCCAGGAACAGGATTGTGATAACGTTGAGAAGTCTCCATTGGCCCATCATGAGTTGCCGCTTTCTATTCTCGGTAGTTCAAAATCGGTAGCCGAATTCGTGAGAATTCGGATGAGTTCCCTCAAACCGACCGAACTCTCACGAGTTCGGCTACGAATGTGACAGATATTTGGAACTACTGATTGTCGTTATCTGAGTTGAAATCGCAGTTCGGCAACCAGTCTAACAGATCATTCCCTTGCGGACCGACCGATCGTGCCCGACGGGGTTCTCGCCAATCCAGCGCTCGTCGGCCGGCTCGTTCGCCGGCTGATAGCGGGAATCGGTTGAGAGCCGGATGCGGTCGCTTTGATTGTCGAGGCTGCCGTGAATGGTAAAGATGTTGAACACAACGACGTCGCCGGGGCGATACTGCTCGGCCGTCCGCCAGGGTAGGCCGAGATTCGACTGCAATTGCGCCGGATGTTGGCTCAACTTGCCGTCTCCGAGGGGACCGATCCACTCATGGACGTCCTGCGGATCGCGATTCGGCTTGTTGGTGCAAAACGTATCGACGTCGCCGGCGTAATACTTGCTCAAGCGTTCGACGCGGTGTGAGCCGGGCATCACAATCAGGCCGCCAATGTCCGGCGTGATTTCCATCAGTGGAGTCCAGCTGGTCAGCAACCGCTGCGAGCCGCGATTCATATACACCGAATCGACGTGCGGCGCCGTCCCCTGTCCCGGCCCGATGACCCGCATCCAGGTAAAGTCGAAGTGCCTGACCGGCCCGTCGAAAATGCGCTGATAGAGCGAGATCATCCGCCCCTGGTAGAGCAAGTCTCGCAGCGGAGCGTTCTGCTTGACCAACGCGTGGCAGGAACGGGGCTGCCAAGGCTGCCGGGCGATCCCGGCCGAACGGGGATGAGCCCGGTCGACGAGTTCCAGTTCATCCAGTTGCTCCAGCAACCGCTCACGGGAGGCATCTACCAGATCCGCGTCGAGGTAGCCGCGAATGTAGAGATAGCCGTCCTCGGCCAACCGATTTTGCAGTTCGAGGGGATCATCCAGTGCGTCTTCGCTGGATCGGAACCAGCCGAAGCAATCGGCGGACAGATTTAGCTCGTCACCGAGACTCGTCAGAGAATTAGTAGCGTGCATCGCGTCGGGAGAGAAACGGGTTCAAACAGAGAGCCGAACAAACGCCGCTGCAAACTCACCGAGTTGAGCGACGGCAATCGTCATGTTTGATTATGCCTGATTTTGAGAATCAAAAACAGGGTCTGCCGATCAGACGCGCAGAATAAACCGGCAGAGCGGGGCTCGACTTCAGGCGCCCCACTCTGCCGGGAACTATTGCTGCTGTCGTCAATACTCTCGGGTGTCCCCCACAGACCAAAGCATGAGAGTAGATTCAACAGTTGCAATCGGGTTGTGACGACCGACCGAATCAGTCGTCACGACTTAAAACACGAGTTGCAGGCACGTTTCCGAACTCTCACCAGTTCGGCGACCTTAGGATTGATAATGGACTAGAATGACCCGGTTGGCTGTTCGTGCCTAATCTGAGCCTGTTCACGGCTGATTGGCACCGGTCCGCACCGTTCACCGTTGACGTTTTCGCCTCGCTCCTTTTTTTCGTCGACCCTGACCTTCTTCATCCGGCGGCTTTCGCGCCAACCAATCGGTGCGGCTGCGGTTTCAGCCAGCCGGCGGTCGACGTCGTCGCCGAAATGAATTTTGCTGTACTCGGCCGCCTTCTGCTCACCCTGTTCAGTCAGCGTTAGACAAGTCCGGCGGCGATCGCGGGGTGAGGTGTCGCGTTTGATGAGTCCTCGGCGCTCCAGTCCGCGTATTGACAGCGCGAAGGATGCGCTGGCGAAGTTCTCGTTCAAATCGCCCGCCTTGATCCCGTTTTCGTGATCGTCGTCGGTGTAAACGTGCTGCCCCCAGACCTCGTACATCCGCGTCAAGCAGTCGCACTTGCCCCGGCAGGCGGCAATGTATCTCAATGTAAAAATTTGTTGATAGGACAAACCTCGAGACATGATGATCCCTCCTCGCGCTAGTGCGGTGGGCACCTCGTATTTCACGTTTGATGACGGGTCGAGTCCCCGCACAATTCAGAAAAGATGATGAAAGACATGAATCCCTCTTCGAATGTCGGAACGGACAAAACGGGTGCTCCTGGCGGCTTGTCCGCAGGTGTTGCTGTTCGTGAAAGTGCACGCGCAGCCAAGCCTGCCCAACTCAATGCACCGCGGACAAGCCGCCAACAGCACCTTGCGTATGTCTCGTTCCTTCGCAATTCAAAATGCAGCCGACCTCGCTCACCGGGCCGTTTACGGCGATTTCTCGGCCGCAAACGGCCACCCGTGATGCGTGGCCCGACTGCCCTCACCTATAACGCGACATATCTGCAAAAACCGGCAACAATTTCTGGCGGTTTTTCGAGCGAAGCGGACCGAATTTGTTGACACGCTATACAAACCGATTCGCCTCCCAGCAGCCCACACTTTGACAGCCGGCGCGCTGATCGCGAGAATGAATCCCTAATCAAACTGAAAACTCACTTATGCGGAAACCATTCGGAGAGCCTCTGCCATGAATCTCAGTCGCGCTTTGCCCCTGCTCCTCAGTCTCGCCGTCGTTGCCCCCGCTTGTGCCGATGACTGGCCCCAGTGGCTCGGTCCACATCGCGACAGCGTTTGGCGGGAACGGGGCATCGTGGAAGAATTTCCAGAGGCGGGGCTGCCGGTAAAATGGCGCGTTCCGGTCTCACTGGGATATTCGGGCCCGGCGGTCGCGGACGGGCGCGTGTATTTGTTTGACTACGTCAAGACGTCGGGCGAAATCAAAAACAGCCCCGGTAGCCGCAATCAATTGCAAGGCCGCGAACGCCTCCTCTGTCTCTCCGCGAAGGACGGAGAGGAACTGTGGGACTATGACTACGAGCGACCCTACAGCCTTTCCTATGCCGCTGGACCTCGCTGCACGCCGACCGTCGATTCGGGCAAAGTCTATTTGCTCGGTGCCGAGGGAGATCTCACTTGCCTCAACGCCGAAAACGGGGACCCGATTTGGCATAAAGATTTGACCAAGGAATACAAGACGTCGACGCCGATCTGGGGATTCTCTGCATCGCCCTTGGTCGATGGCGATTTGCTGTATTGCGTGGTCGGCGGCGAAGGGAGCGTGGCGGTCGCCTTCAACAAGCACACCGGCGAAGAAGTTTGGCGCGCGCTCTCCGCAAAACCACAAGGCTATTGCCCACCCTCAATCATCGAGCATGGCGGAACGCGCCAGTTGCTGATTTGGCATCCGGAATCGCTCAACAGCCTCAATCCAAAGACGGGCGACGTCTATTGGAGCGTCCCTCTAAAACCGGATTACGAAATGTCGATTGCCGTTCCGCGGAAATCGGGCAAATTTCTGTTCGCCAGCGGAATCCGCAATACTGCCAAGCTGCTGGAATTAGGCGATGGTCGGCCCTCAGCCAAAACTGTGTGGAAAGGAAAGCCGAAAGAGAGCGTGTACAGCGCAAACAGCACGCCGTTTGTCGAAGGCGACATGATCTACGGAACGGATTGTAATCAGGGCTCGCTGATTGCCGCCCGGCTTGATGACGGGGAGCGGTTGTGGGAAACCTTTGCCCCGACGACCGGCGGAGACCGGCGGGCGGGCCACGGCACCGCGTTTTTGGTGAAGCACGAAGACCGATTCTTTTTGTTCAGCGAAACGGGCGACTTGATCTTGGCCAAACTCTCGCCGGACGGGTATGACGAAATCAGCCGGTTTCACGTGCTCGAACCGACGAACGAAGCGTTCGGCCGTAAAGTCGTCTGGTCCCACCCCGCCTTCGCCGACAAGTGCGTCTTCGCCCGCAACGACAAGGAGCTGGTGTGTGTGGATCTGTCGGCCCGTTGAGAAAGGATCTCTCCAATCTTTTGCAAATCGTTTCTCCGACCGAATACCACTTTCAAACGCCGGTAGGTAGCAAAAGTCCCGTTAACGGGGCTTCCTCCGCGTCAGCGGATCATAGGCCCGCCATTCATGGCGGGTTTTCGATGTCGATGACGGCCCCGACTCCCGTTTACAGGAGTTCTCGCTGGGGCGGCTTGAGCCAACGCGGACACGGCTCACACCTCACAGCGAGAAGCCTCGTAAACGAGGCTCAGTAGCACACGTCCGCCGGCGAACCCGCCATGAATGGCGGGCCTAAAGCCGCTGCGCGGAAAACCCGGTGAACCGGGTTGATACGGTCGGAGTTGAGTTGCGCGCGGTTGCTCACGTCGTTTACGCTTCCCACTGCCGGAATTCCCCCAACAGGCCCAGCACTTCATTGCGTTTTTTCTCAAAGACGCCGAACAGAGTCAGAATCAGCAGGCCCATCACAATTCCAAACGCCCACCAGGGCCAGACGTGGTTGATATTTCGCGCCGCGTGCCAGACCATGCTGACAATCGAGACGAACAAGAACGACGCGCCAAGGTACACAAACGCACGCACGTGGAGCACGATTCCCGCCAGCACTCCCGCCACCGAGAGACCTGCCAGAATCATCGGCATCCAGAGACTCTCAGCGACGCCCGTGATGAACATGTCGCCGGTCGAGCTGACGTAAATCACGATAATGCTCGAATAACGCAGCGCCGTCAGCTGCGCTTCGGAGAGCTTCTCGCGGTGCCAGTGCGCCGCGGCCAGCACCGATAGGGCCGGCGGAATCATCCACAGTTGCGGATGCTCAAACAATCCCGTGCCGTGTTCATGCCACAAGGCCCACAATCCGGCATTGCCGGCCAATCCCGCTGCGGCGGCGTGCCAGAAGTTCTTCCGCCACATCGACGCGATCACGTACAACAGACCCGCGACGAACAATACCGTCGAGTAGTCCAATCTCGATTCTAATGTCCAAAACCCCAACGCCGGCAACAACGGCAGAAAGACGCCGGTTTGCCGCAGCGGTTCCGCCAGCACGCGCAGTTTGAATTTCGAGAACAGCTCTCCCACCCCGACGCCGCAGAAGGCGATCGCCATCACAACCAACGGCCAGTAAGGGCGAATATACCCGCGAAACAGTTCCGGCCTCGTCAGGTAGATGTGCAGAAACAGCAGCGCCCCGACTGCTTCGGCGGCATACACATAAAACATCCGCCCCCGTTCGGACAGTCCCAAGGGATCGCTACCCGGAGAGACCGCCATCGAAATCAAACCGGCAATCAGCACCGCCAACATTGCGACGACCGCCGTAAACTCATAGACGCTCAACGGCAGCCGAGTGAACAATGGGTACCAATAAGCCTCCAACGACAGGACGGCCGCCAACGAGACGAGCGCTGCGCAGAGCGTCAGACCGGCCGTCGATTTGACGGCGCGGTGCCAACTCAGGCTGCTCGGCAACATTCGGAGAAGTAGAGCGCCGTAGAGAAACGACATTCCCGACACGACAACCAGTACCCGAATGGCCCGGTGAAGCCACGGAATCTCGTACGCATTGATGTCCATCAACGCCCAACTGACATCAACCGCGGCGATGACGAGAATCGACAGCGTCAGGATTTGAAAAAGGAGACGCCGCGTGTCTTGCGCAAAGGCGGCGGTCGCCGCCGCAGTCAGCCCAACGGCCACTGCGGCATACAGTCTCAGGTTAAGCGCCTCAAAAGTCGTGACCGCCCAGAATGCGATCAATACGCACAAGCCGATCGTGATCAACTGAGCGGCCGGAAGCCAGCGGCCCGTATGCTCGATCAGGGAATCGGTTCGCGTGACGTGCATCCGCCGGCCGAATTGGGCCAAAGCAGTTCGACTCCACCAGGCTGCGCCGCAGATTAACGAGACCGCCGAGGATGCGATGCCGAGGCCGTACACCAAGTTCCTGGTGGACAATTCCAGTTCGTGCAGGATCAGACCGGTCGCGCAGAGTCCCAATACGTACAGCCCTGCAAGCGGCCGTTGGGCGTGCGTGTCCCACAACGACCCGCACAGCAACACCGCCAGGCTCGCCACAATCGTCCAGCCGCCGAGATTGCTGACATCGAGCGCGAGTTTTCCCTGCAATTCGGGGAGGTGCTGCACCATCAGTCCGACGTTGACCGAACAGATCAATCCGATCAATCCGAGGGCAGCCGCGAGACGGTGAATGGGGAGCAACAGGTGAGTCTCATCGAAGCGACACCCTCTGCGACGTTGCCAATAGACCTCGACCGCCAGCCACACGATTCCTGCCATCACCAAGCTGGAAAGACAGGCTTGTGCCAGATGCACCCCAGCTTGAGGCGTGTAGGGCACGTTCATATTCAGCCACGGTTGCATCCAAATGAATGCGGTCGCCAGCACGGTGAGCAGGCTCGAGAGGTATGCGAACCGCTGATCGCGTCCGCGCAGGGCCAAGCCGGCAGCGGTCAGCGCGGTAATCGCGACGGGTGCCGCCGACCAATAAGGCCGCCCGGGATCTTCCCACAAGCTGCGGACCGACAGTAAGACAACGGCAATGCCGATCGCGGTCGACCAGCGAACCAGCGCGGGCACGAATGCATTTGCGGTTTCGTTATCGTGAAAACGTCGGGTGTACGTCGCATACACTGCCGCCGCTGCACAGAGCACCGAAACCACGCTCCAGCCGGACAACAGTACGTGAAAGCTTATCCACGAGTCGGCGACGTTCCAGCGGGAACTGGATGCAGCCAACAAGCCGACCAGCCCCAGAGCGGCTGACGGGATCAGGCTCAAACGGGAGAGGTTGAAGCAGTCACGATAAAACATCACCGCCGCCAACGATGCCAGCACCCACGCGACGTAACTGAGCGTTCCACCTAGGATGGAGATCGTTGCGGACAGGTCACCCGGTCGGACGATGATCATCACTGTCGCCCATCCGGCAAGCAGCAACGTCAGGTGGCCGGCGAGCAGTACTTGGAACTCCAACGGAGAGGCGAGATTGAACGCGCTCCAGCGTTTTGCCGGTTCAATCCACCGCCGTGTCAGGTAGACGACCACCGCGCAGCCGGAGCAGATCACCGCATTCCACTGGAAGAACTCAACCCACAGTTGTTCGGCAGATCTGGTGAGCAGCACCGCGACGCAGGCGGTTAAGTTGAGCATCAACGACGCCGCAACTGCAAAATGGGGCGATCGCTCACGCACGGCATAGGCGGCGAAGACTGCCGAGAGCAAGAATAGTGGAATGCCCAGCGACCATGCCGCAGAAATTTCTCCAAGGAACGTTGCCACGACAGGCCCGGCAATCGACGCCTCAGACGAGACTAGCAAGACAATCTGCCGTAACGTCAGCGCCACGATCGGGGTCAGGGTCACCGTCAGCGCCAAGCTTCGCAGGACGATGATTCCCGATCCGGAGATCCGATCATTTGCTGCCGCGGAAAATCGGCTGATTGCGGGAAGCCAATACCGTCTGCTGCAGACAATCGCCGCGATGACCAACCCGTGCAGGGCCAACGTCCACCGCAGGACGGTCGCCGTCGCCTGCGCGATTTCAAACTGACCGGCAATCAACAGTGGAACGCTGAGCGATATCAACAACAATCCGCTCAAGACCACGTTCGAATACCGCTCTTTCATGGCAACCAGTAAGGCGACGAAGATCACGGCCGGCAGTATCCAGGGGAGCGCCCCTTGATAGGCGACGGTGTGAGATACTCCGGCGGCTTCCCAATACGCGGCCGTTAGATCGTCCCAAACGGGGAACGCCCACGCCGCGGTCAATGCCGACAGCCCGGAGAAAAACGCGATCCGCCGCTTGGGAATCAAGGCCAGCGAGGCGGCCACAAACACGCCGACTGCAGTGAGAATCGTTAGACCGAACAAAACCGGAGAGACCCCCTCCGATGAAGGATTGACGACGATTTGCCGTAGCTCCGCGTCGATACCCGGCACGCACCCAGCCGTGGTGAGCAACAGGCTGGCGACGGTCACCGCGCCCAGCAACACTCGATCAACCGTCGTTGTGGAATTCCAAAGCGTCGCCCAGCGCGGAAACGGCCGCGCGAGGGTGCGCAGGCTCACCCACAACATGCTCCAAAGTGCCATCACGGCCGCTTGTGCCTGCAGGAGGCGCGGATCGAGGTACGAACCGGACCACCAGTTCTGCAAACGACAAAAATGCGTCACCAAAAAACCGACGGAGATCGTTGACAGAATCTGAACGGCTGCCATTCCAGGCTGAGAACTCCACGCAAACGCAACGGCCAGCCAAACCGCCGTCACCCAGAAACCATATGCCGCGTGAATTGCCAACTGGTCTGCCGGAACGATCAGAATCGCCGGCACAGCCAGCCCGGACGACATGGTGGCTGCCGCCAACAGGGGATTGGCCAATCCGTGCCACAGTCCCAGCTCCGCATCCTCATCGACCGGTGGTTGCGGTGTCGGGCGCCGCCAAATCGCCATCGCCGTCACACAGCAGATGGTCGCGTGCAGCGCACACACCATCAGGAACGGCTGATTGGGCATCAATTGCCAACCAGCAAGCTGAGCCGTGAGAACTTCGTTCCAAAACAACCCATGTGTCAAAGCGACAAACAGCAATCCCGCACTGGAAAAAGCCATCCACGATCGACGAAAGTGTAAATTGGCCAGTAGCCCCGCCACCGCCAACACGGCAAAGACGGGCGTGGTCCATTCGTGCTGAATCCCCGAGACAAACCCCGCATACGCGGCGATTCCCAGACTGACCGCCGCCAATCCGGCCGCCGAACACAAATAGGCCGTCGCAACCGCGGATTTTCCGGCGCGATGCAATCCTCCCGCCGCTACCGCCAGCAGCAGTGCAAAAACGGTCAGTACCACGGAACTGCTGCCCATCAGCAGCACACCGCCCAACTCAGCCCCGCTAACCGGCCCGGTCAGCGCAAGATTGTCCGTAGCAGCGTGAAAACCGAGTAGACCCGCCAATGCCACGGCGGCGGTCGCGGGGACGTGCAACGGAACGAACTCCGCCCGAACGGCCATCAGCGACAGTGCGACAAAGTCGATCAGCCCCACCGCGATCAGCAATTCGGGACGCGGCCAGGCAAACACCACCGCGGAGAGCATCATGAGTGCCGCCAATACGGCGACCGATGTGCCCGCGACTTGTAACTTGGCCATTCGCGGCGCGATTGCGCCCCGCTGAATGACCAGCGCCAGACCCAAAACGGGGATTAGGGCGAGACTGAGAGACGGTGCAAGTTCCGTCAGCAGTTGCGGCAGATCGTGTAGCTTCCACGCCGCCAAACCGAGAGAGACCAGCAGCGAGAAGACTCCGATCCCTAAAAGCATGAGCATCTGTCCGACGCGACGCGGAGTCAGATGATGCCACGCGAGCGACTGCCGCAATTGCAGGAGCATCGCGACGACAAAACAGACCAGCGGCGCTGCCGTGACCGCGACGAGCTTTCCCGCCGACATGCCCGGCGAGATTTGGCGAGACAGCAGCAGTTGACTGCAGGCCGCACCCCACAAGGCAACAAAGTAGGAGAGCGTGCCGTTGAGTAGAAGAATGCGACCTCCGGTGTATGCCATCGAGGCAAACGCGATCGTGCCGATCAACACGCTGCCGATGTAATACGGATCGGTAATCGGCCGTGTTTCCGAAAGCGCGATCGCCGCCAAATAGTTCAAGGGAATCAACAACCCCGCAATCATTAGCAGACCGCGGCTGGTGGAACGGAGTTTCCACTTCTTCAATGTATAAACACCCGCACCATGAATGGCGGCGGTTGCCAGCAGAAACAGCAGTGCCGGAAAGTAAGGAACCGCATCGCGCAATGTCGCCCACAGACTGATCACCAATCCGATCGAACTGCCGACGATCAGCAGTCCACTGACGAGCTCGCCCCAGCGAATGTTGCGCTGCTCCATAAACGCGCGCAACATGTCCGTCAGCGGCTGAGACGGTTCCGCAGGAATCGCCTCCGCGACGGTCGGCTCAGGACTCGGCGCCTGTTCCGATTGCGGCTTAGGAGGCGGAACCGCATCCTCAAAGATCAGTTCGGTGGGAACCTCTCGTTTCTTCGGTTCCCGCTTCGGCAGCGGTTGAAGTGGCAGGGCTTCGGCCGCGCGCAATCGGCGCTGCTTTGCGCGGATCACATCACAAATCGCCGTATGTTGATCCTGGTCCAGGATCCCGCGCCGCAATAAGCGATCGGTCTGCTTCTTAAGATTCTCCAGTTCGGACAACGGCAAACCGGCAGCACCCGATTGTTGCGGCGCGATGTCGAAATCGAACCCACACTCCGGACAACGCCGATTAATCCTCCGCAATCGCGAGCCGCATTCCGGGCAGGGCGGCGGGGAACCATCAGCAGGGTTGTCTTCCTTCCGGAGATGCGAAGTCGCCCGCTGCCCGATCAACCAGATTCCGCGTCCAATGACCGCCACTAAGAAAGCGACCATCAGATACAATGACACGGTTTCGAAGAACACGACGATCCCCTATTTACGGATCGACTTCGGTCGGAGCACTTGCCATGCGGCGCCTGATTCCTGACGGTCCGGCTACGCTGCCCTCTTTAGGATAAGACGCGATCGTGTGCAGAATATCACACGATCGCGTGCTGATCGTCCTAAGTTGCGACAAGCGCGGCGCAGCGTCTTGTGGGGACACAGTTTGCGACGGCGCCCGGCTGAGGCCGGTGCTGCGGGTATTGCGAATAGGGAATCTACGTGGTCAAAGGATCCCGCCGCTCGCCTCACTCAATTATAAATCCGTGGTACAGGCCCATGTAATAGGGCAGCAGGAACGACGTGCCGTCGGCCAGTTGGTTACCGTTGCCTCCTTCATCCAACGACCAGACGTCCTTATTCCAGTGTTCGACGAACCGTTCGTCGATCGGCAGCGTGACGCCGGTGTTGAGCATCCCCTTTTTGTCCCGCCACCAGGCTTCAAACCACGCTCCCTCCAGAAACACAATGTCCTTGCGGTGGCTGTTCTTGTAGCCCCAGCGCACGCGGTCGATCGGATACCGTTTGAGCGTGAACAACGCATCCTCCAGGCACGATTTGGGCGTTTCGCGTCTGTAGGTTCCGCGCTCGATCTTGTCGAAGCAGGAGGCGAAGATGTAATTGAACAGGGGATTGCGTTCCTGCTCGACGAGCTTCCAATACGGCATCATCGACACCAGATAGTGCATCCGGAGATCCGGATCCGTTTCGTAGTTGAGCAGGGCGTAGTAGTCCATAAACGCCATTTCGTCGTCCGATTGGTTGCCGGTCCCGATCCCCATCTGACGTTTGGCCACCAGCGAATTGACGTGGTACAGCTCCTCGTCGCAGAGCATCTTGTACGCCTTCTCGTACTTCTCGTCGCCCGTCACGTGCGCCGCGACGATGAGATAAGAGAGCAGACTCAAAGAATTCAAACCTCGCAAGCCGGTCGACCACCGGATGTCGCGGTTGAGTTCCTTGGGACTGAAACGTCCCCAGCGCGTCGGTTTGCCGTCGTGATCGACCAATTGAAAATCGTGCTCGATCAAGTGGTCGGTGACGCGAGCGACGACTTTGCGGACGTACTCTTTGTCCTCTTCGGTCTCAGCGGCCAGATCGTAGTACACGCCGTACAGGAAATAATGGCCGTCCAATTCGTCGGAGCTCGTGTCGGTCTTCCAGTACCATTTGCCGTCCGCGCTCTTCGGCCAACGCGGCTCGATGATTTTCCATTGCGGATCGCGCTCTTGATTCTTCAGATCGCGCTCGCGGTTGGCGTGTTCATTTGGATCCGGCCCGTCCGTCGGCAAGATCGTCCTGGCGGGAAAACCAAACGGGGCGGGGTGCTCTCCCCCTTGAGTGACTTCGCTCAAAAATCCAACGGCACGCATTGCTTTGTCGGCCCGCTCCTTGGCCTTGGGATCCTTGGAATGAGCATAAGCAAAACATTCCGCGGCGCCGTACATCGACGTCCACAACCCGTCGTTGTCGCTGTCCTTTTGAGAAAACGTCGACTTATCTCCCGGCTCCTTCAGTCCGACGCCGAGTACGTACTCGTATGGCGTGCGGCGGTGGTATTTGTCGATCTCCTCTTCAAAGAACTTCGCCTTGGCAGCCAACGTCGTTTCGACGCGTTGAATGCGGCCGACGCCCTTATTCGTGGCGAACCAAGCGTCCCCGTTCGGGGCGATGGCAGCGGCGTTGATGTGGTCGTCCGGCACCCACCGCAGTCCCTGCCGATAGGACCAGCCGCCGTCACGGTAGACTTCCGCACCGATCGTCGTGCCAAACCAGACCGCGTCCTTGCCCGCTGCCAGGCAGGTGAAATCGTCGTACGGCAGGCCTTCGGCGCCTGTGAAAAGTTGCCATTTGCCGTCGGTCCGCACACCCGCTCCCTGCGGCGCGGCAAACCACAGGCGGCCTTGCGGGTCGTACGCCGTGCCGCGGACGTTGATGGGGGCCCAACTGTAATTTCCTTCCGACGGGAGCAACCGCTGCCACGATCCCGGCTTGGTCCGCTCGTACAATCCGCTCGACGCCCCCACGGCCAGCAGACCGCTGTTGCTGACGGAAATGCTGTAAACCGCGGCATTCTTTCCGGCGACCTTATTGAAGCTCGCAAACGGCTTCACCGCTCCGCCGTCTGCGAAATAGAGCCCGGTCGAAGTCCCGATCAGCACGCTCTTGCGACCGCCAATCGAGAGAACCTCGACACCGGCCGGCAGCGTTGCCAGCGGCGAGACTGCTCCGTCTTGATATCGCATGATCGACCCGCCGGAACTCAACAGCGCTCCGCCGCCCCAGGCAGCAACTGCTGAAACCGGCTGCGCCGCGCCGTCGACAGCCTCAAAACCGTTGTCTGAGAACTTCGCCAGCCCTTGCTCAGTGCCGGCCAATACGGTTCCGTCGGCGGTGACCGCAATACTGCTGACCGCGTCCCCCGGCAAGTTATAGAAATCGCGCTCGTCGTTGAGAAACTTGCCAACCTTGATTCCACCCAGTCCCTTGTTGCCGTTCAGATCCGCGGCGTCAGTGGTGGCGAACAATGCAGCCGTGCCGACTGCGACAACTCCCAACAACAACAGCTTGCCGCGCGCAGAGATTCCTGCAATTCGTCTGGGTCGCCTCATGGTCTTTCCTCGTGTCTGGTCGAGCGCGGTGGACTGGATTGGTGGTCTTCGGGATGAATCATCCTGTTTATTCATTCACGGCCCTGAGGACAAGCGACACCACACCGATCACGTTCATTCTTTGATAAATCCGTGATATCGCCCCATATGATAGGCCAACAGGAATGGCATCCCAGTCGCCAGATCTTTGCCGTCCACACCGGTATCGAGCTGCCACGCATCGTCGCTCCAGTACCGAACAAACCGCTCATCGATCGGCAGGACGGTTCCGTCCACACGATAGCCCCGCCCCTCGGCTTCGTCGCCTTCGCGAACCAGCTTCGACAGCGGCAGCAGATCGATGCGGTGGCTGTTGGTTTGCTTCCAGTTGACCAAGTTCATCGGGTATCGCTTGAGCGTTTCCACGGCATCTTGGAGGCATTGCTGCTTGGGCGAGACGTGGCGCGTCCCCCAAGGTGAGCTGACCGTCTCGCCGCGGCAGAGTGCCGCGAAGGCGAAATTGAAGAAGGAGTTCCGCTCGGGGTTCTCCAGTTCCCAATAGTCGTGGCAGCTCAATGTGAACATCTCCCGCAATTTGGGATTCTTTTCGTACATGATCAGATTGTAGTAGTTCAAAAACGCCATCTCGTCGTCGAATTGCACGAACGACCCCGGCCCCCGCTGTTGTTTGGGATACATCACGTTCATGGCAAAGGCGTGTTCAATCGCCAGATTGTCCGCCGCATCGCCGTACTTGGAATCACCGGTAATGTGCTCCGCTGCACGGAGGTGGCCGAGGATGCTCAGTGAGTTCAGCCCGCGTCCCGCCCACCAAGCCGCATCATTGTTGAGACTGCCGGGGCTGAAATTTGCCCACCGCGTCGGCTTGCCGTCATGGTCGATGAGTTTGAAATCGTTTTCCAGCAGATGATCGGTGATCTCGCGGACGACTTCGCGCACCCGCTCCTTTTCCGCTTCGGTGTCCGCCACCAAATCGTAATAGCGGGCGTAGAGGAAATAATGCCCATCCAACTCGTCGGAACTGGTGTCGCATTTCCAATACCATTTACCGTCAGCACTCGTCGGCCAACGGGGCTGGATCACCTTCCACAGCACGTCCTTCTTCCGTCGCTCTTCGTCGCGCGCGACGGAATACGCCTTTTCGGTATTAGGATTTCGCGGACCGTCAGTCGGCAGAATCGTGCGAGCGGGAAACCCTGTCGGCGCCGGGTGGCTCCCCCCTTGCGTGACCTTGCAGAGAAAACGCAGCGCTTCAAACGCGGCTTTCGCGCGTTTCTTCGCGAGCGGGTCCTTCGTGACGGCATACGCAAAACACTGTGCGGCGCCGTATTCGCCGGTCCACTGGCCGTCGTTGTCGTCGTCGCGCTGATGCCAGCGGCTCTTGTCGCCCGGTTTCTCCAACCGGACCGACATCACATAACCGAACGGGGTGCGGCGATGATACTTGTCGATTTCGTCTTCAAAGAATTTCGCCTTTTCGGCCAGCGTTATCGGCCGCCGCTCAATCAGACCGACGCCCTTCGCAGTGGCAAACCACGCATTCCCGTCGGGCGTCACTGCGATGTCTCGCACGTCGTTGTCCGGCAGCCAGCGCCGCCCTTCGCGGTAGGACCAATTGCGGCCGTCAAACCGAATCGCACCATGACGCGTGCCGAACCAGACGACGCCATCTTTGCCCGGCACGACACAGGTGAAATCGTTATACGGCAAGCCGTCGCGGCCGGTGTAGAGCTTCCATTTTCCATCGAAACAGCCCACGCCCTGCGGGCTGGCGAACCACAACCGGCCTTTTTCGTCGACCGCCGCTCCTCGCACATCACGTACCGCCCAACTCCGATCCCCCTGTTGTGGCAATAATCGCTTCCAATTTCCCTTCGTTCCCAGGAACAATCCCGACTCCGCCGCCACTAATAGTTGCCCGTCAGCAGTCGGCGCTAATTGGCGAATCGCCCGCTTCTCGCCCATCAGTTCGCCAAGCGTTTTATCCGGGACCCAATTCTTCTGGCTCAGCTCATAGAGCAATTTCTCGGTCCCGTGCCAGACGACGCCGTTGGCCGCCGCCAGTGCGGTCGTCGGCCGCGGGGAATCACCCAGCCTCTCGACAGGCTTTTCGCCGCCGACTCGATACATTGCTTTGTCAGTCGCGACGCAGACGGTCGCCCCGTCGGCGGCCAAGCCTCGAATGGGAACTTCCGGCACACCCGAAACCAACTGCCACCGTCGGCCGTCGAACTGCGCCAGCCCACGCGCAGTGCCCGCGAAGACATCCCCCTTTGAGTTCAACTCGATCGCGTAGACGTCGTCGCTGGGTAGACCGTCATTAGTGGAGAATGCCGAGCTGAATTCCTGCGGGAATTTTCCGACATGGATCGGTTGCAACTCGTCAGGTGGTGCGGCCAATAGCAGTTCCGTCACGGTGACGAACAACCCGACGATCATCGCAATGGTACGCATCGAAGTCTCTCCTCAATTCGGGATCAAGCCGGCCGAGCGCATGGCGGCTGAAAGAGCCAGCGGCGAATTCATCAAGCGCGACGCCGCTGTTCATTCGATTCTAGAAGATTCTCGTCGATTTCGCGAACGTCGGGCTACGGTTGCCGGTATTTCGGCCGCTGGGCAAACCGCTTCAGCCCGATCTCTAAGCGCCCGACCGCACTGGGGACCAGCCGTACCGAAAAGCTAGGAGCATTCACGGTGTAGAATTGATACGGGTACTGCTCGATCTGCTTCACAGTCGTGATCTGATGTTCGCCGAACGCGCCCCCTTGCACGATCAGATTCCGCGCTTCGCTGGGATGCAGATTCACCATGACGAGCGAAATCCCTTCCGGCGTGACGCGATCGACGAGCACCGCCACATCCGGCGGAACGCCCGCGCGGCGACGGTCTGCATCGAAATAACGCACGCTGGTGTGCAGCAGCCCGCCGTGATAGATGTGATTCGGTCCGCCCAACATCAATTGCACCAGCCCCTCCAAGACGACCGGGTTCAAATTCTGCCAGTGGTGCACGTCCTGTTCGTGCGGCGTCGTCTGGTCTTGTCGTATCTTCGCTAACCGCCGCTGCGTCTCCTTCCAGGTACTTTGAAGAATCTGCACGGGGTAGTCGGGATTCTCGCCTCGCAGAAATCCCAACCAGGGCAGGATGTTTTCCGAGTCCCCTTTGCCCTTGCGATAGTTGAGCGTTTTGAAGTCGGCGGGATCGGTGATCCGCATCAGCCGCTGCCAATCTTCATCGCTGCGGGACAGAAACCACAATTGCGCCGGATATTTCGAGTTGATCTGGCGATAGTCATACCAACCGTCGTCGCCGTGCCGGTGCGGGACCTCGAGTTTTCCGTTCACCTCGCGACCCTGACTTTCGACGAGCCGGAACACCGAGCGGGGCAATTCCAAATTCTTCTCATCGCCGGTCACTAAATAGGCGTTGCCCGCGCCGATAATCGTCGACTCCATCTGGTTAAACAGCCCGTGCGGCCACCGCCAGCCGTAATAGCCGCCCCACCATTTTCCATCCATGTTCTCGCCGATGTTGCCCGACAGGCCAACGTTGTCCGGCAGAATGCCGTTGTTCTGCTCGGTCCGTTTTTGCCAGCCCGAAACATAATCGGCAATCCATTGTTTGTACTTTTCGTCGCCGGTCAGCATATACGCGTTGGCGATTAAGCTGGTGCTGGTCAGGTTCAGCGGCACGTCGCCCCGCATCATCCGTTTGTTGAGCGCGTCAAGAATCAGCGGGAACTTTTCATCGTCGTCCCAAGCACTGCTGTCGGTCACGCCAGGAATGTCGGGAAACGGCAGCGGATATTTCGACAAGATCGGCCGGTGCGTCACCCAATCCACGGCGGAATTCACAAATCGCGGCCCACGGCTGCCGGTCAGCGGGGAGCGGATCAGTTTTTTCTCCGGGTCGTAATTCTCCGCCTGCGGATCCTCGCCCAGGTACATCCCGGCGAATCGAACCGCCCGCTTACGTGCGGCGGCATTACTCGGATCGGCCAATCCGAAGAAATAGAAGTAAGTATAACTCTCGCCGTGGTGCATCCAGTCGTAGTAGGCGTCGAATTCGTTGTGCACCTGCCCGTACTTCGTGAACTGCCGCGTCACGCCGTCCCACAGTTTCCGCGACAAGGCGTCAATCTCATCCGGCCCGCCCAGCGCGTAGTAGAGCGGAAAGTTGTAGAAGCTCTCATACCCATCATCCGACCCATCCATCCCGGGCCATTCGTCTCGCCAGATCAGCGTGCCGTCGGGCCGCGTGTACTTCTGGACGAATTCCACCGCTGCCGGATAAAGCTTGTCGAGCAACTGCCGCTCCCAAAACGCCCACTCCGGCGGCGCGCCGGTGGTCCAGATTTCGACCTGTTTGAGGTCAGTATTTGGCGGAGCGGATTCGTCAGCGGTGACGGAGCAATTTGGCAGGAGCAAGAACGAGACGCCGGCAATAACGGCGAACAGCGGAATTCGGACGGACATCACGGCGGGCCTTCATCTGCGGTTGGTGAAATCAGAGTGGGGGGTTCTTAATTCACTATACACGCAAACATGGCCCAAGTCCTTTTTTGTGCGGGAATTCTCGTTGAGTTTGTGGTGTCCAGCGGTAAATGACACACGAAGATCCCCACATCAATATTCAGACCCATCCACAGGATGATCCGCCCCAAAGGGGCACGCACAAGTTAGCCCAGGGCAGAGCGTAGCGCCGCCCTGGGTTGAGGATTGTGACATCACATACAAGCCCTGACGGGGCGGTACACGCACGGAATTATGACGTTATGGTATTCAGCCGCTCGGCGCTGCGGTTTAGATACAATTTTGTAATTCCCCAAAAGATGACGGCGATCGTCATTCCCAAAAACGAGCGTGAAGAAAATCTCCGGAGTTCAAAGTCGATTGTAATTTCCCATAGCGGGTTATGTGGATCAAACCCAGCGGAAATCGCGTGATAGATTGTGCCGTCGGCAAATTTTGCCAGTGCATACGGAAATGAGTATGGAGCAAAACAGAAATTGATGGCAGCGATTCCAACAATGAGAGCCACGAATGTGGCGATCGGACCGCAGTGACGGAAAAGTACCCAATAGAGTACGTTAGCGTAGATCAGAGTGAGAACAATGTCGGTCAAAACATCATTCCAATCAGGAAAGTAGATACCAGCGAGCAACATCACGTCGTTCCTCACTCTCAAGGATCAACAGTCTAGGGCGTGACGAGGGGCCGTTTCAATGAAATTGTAACGTTGCAATTTGGTTTCAGGGAAGATTAGTCGTTCGACCTACAAGATTGGAGCTTCCCAAAATCGTAGGACCGGCTTGACCGGCCGACGTTATTGATTGAACGTCGAATTTCGGTTTCTCGCTTCATCACCGGCGGAAACCGCAATCGCTCGGCACAGCCGGACCTGCATGACTTTGCTACAGAGTCACGCAACTCGTGTGATGTCTACTTCACACCTGCATGACTTGGGCGATAGGACCCGATACAATGGCTTTCAGGTGAACTTGTTTTTGAGCATTCACTGATGCGCTTGGAGTATTCAATGATACGGACAGTAGCGCTAACAGTCACGTTGATTTGTATTGGCACCCTCGCCTTCCAGCCGGTTAATGCGCAAGAGGCTGCTCCCGCGAGCGACTTCAGTAAAACGCGAGAACGCGCTAAAGCCGTCATTGACTCTGTGCGTCCGGCCCTCGTGAGATTCGCTTATGGCAACGAGCCAAAGCTGCAATTTGGCTGCGGAGTGATTGTCTCAGCAAGCGGCCATGTGGCGGTTAGTGGACCCGTCCAATATGTGATCGATGACGCCTTGCTCGATCTAGAACTGGCCGACGGGCGAAGTGTCAGCGGAAAGGCGTTGGGTTGGTCAAGCGAGTTTGGGATCGGGATGCTAAAAATTACCGATCCCGGTGAATGGCCGCACGTCAAGCCCGGCAAGCGGGCCGAGGCCGGTGAAGTCTGTGTGGCGTTGGGTTATCGCCGCAATTCCCCTGGAACAGAAACGTCTCCAGGTATTGGGTTAGGCATCGTCACGCAGGTACTCGCCGGACAATGGCTGACCACGTCGGATCGTACTAAGCTCAACGCTCACCCCATATTCAACCTGGATGGCGAACTTTTGGGATTGCAAAGGGGATCCTCCACGGGTCTCGATTCGGTACATGCTGCAGCAGGGTTGATTAAAGCACACTGGGATGAACTGGCGGCGGGTCGTAACCTTGATCGCGTGCGGCTGTATTCGCAAGAGCCGGACTCCACAAGTCCTCGTCCACGATCCGAGAAAGTCGCTTCAAAGGTCATTTCGAAGGCGACGATGGCGTCGGTTCAAATCAGCGACATTGGCGCAGAGAAAAACCGTGTGAGCGGTGTCATCGTGACGCGCGACGGATATGTGATCACTTGCGGGCATCACAGATGCGTGCCAGGAACCAAACTGACCGTGTCCCTTCAAGATGGCCGATCAGCGAACGCAATTGTTCTCGGCACAAGTCTTATCTCTGATGTTGGCGTGCTCAAAATCACCGACGAAGGAAACTGGCCCTACGCAGAAATGGGGCGTTCCGCCGGTTTGGGTGAGGGAGAACATTGCGTTGTCATCGGTTACCCGAGGAGAGAACCGGGGCGAGAGCCATGGGTGTTTGCGACGACTGTCGCTACGGCCCCCCGGCTTTCCAGGCGAGACGAATGGGGTTGCAGGTTCTGGACCAAAGGGTCTCCGATCGGCACCGGAGGGGCGTCGGGATGTGGAGTATTCGATGCTCAAGGTCGCGTCATCGGAGTGATGCTTGGAGGATCGGGTCGCCGCAGTGCCGATGGAACCGATCTATCGCGGTTGAGGCACGCGCGCGTTGAACTGTTCCATACGAAATGGAAAGCCCTGACTTCGAGGATGCCGGTTCAAATTGCAGACCCCAATCGGCTCGCCGAGGTGACCACCACCCTCAAACGTATTACGGATGAGCTATCTGCCGCAGGTCCTCGCTGAGCCCCACCCCCGCTCCCTATCTCCAACTCGATTTTGATTGAACGTCGTGATTTAGTAATCTCGGATCACAATCAACTGAGACACCAATCGTCCGGCACGGCCGGACCGACATGACTAGGAGGGAGCATGCCCTAGGCGAGGAAACGGCCGCGCCTCCCCTGATAAACATTCGCCACACAAACAACCCCGTCAATCTACACCGGCACCAGCGTCCGCCAGTAATTCTCCCCTTCGAACTGGTCAAGCCGCAGGAACTGTCCTGGCAACTCACGGTAGGTGAGCACCTTCACCGCAATCGTCTCACCTCCCGGCGACCAATTGAACTCCGGATACCCGTCGCGCTCCACGATGCGGCCGCAAACCGTCCCGTCGCTCCACTCTCCGCCAATCTCCTCCAGCAGCGACGCGTTCGACTCGCCCGGCCGCAGCGTGCCGTATACGGCCAGCCGGGTTGACGGGAAGTCGAAGATGAAATCGAACTGGCCCTCAAGCAATATGTTGATCGACATTGCGAGCGGTTCTGCCAGCGGCGTCGCTTCTGCTTTCGGCCATTTGTGCCGCAGCACGTCGACAATCTTCTTCGACTCGTGATCGAGGAACCGATCAACCTCAGGCTCGACGGGGCGTCCGCTGAATCCGAGCATCATCAGATCGCGAATGAAGTCGTGTTCGGAATACGCGAGGTCGTCGGTCTCGTCGATTTGTTGGCGATATTCCATGTAGCTCGCCAGCGTCGAATCCCACGCCTCGAGCAGCAAACAAAGAGCTGCAACCTCATCGTCAGTCAGCCGCGCGTCGTTGATTAACGCGAGCGTTGCGTTGCGTCGGTTGGCGGGTTGTTGGCTCCACCACGGTTGTATTGCGGCCATAATTGCTCACGTTGGTGATTTCTTTCGCTTGATGCGTCTTCCAGGGGCAAGTGTCACGGAAGCGCACGTCGAGAACGACCGCAAGCGGTCGGCTTGGGATTTACTAAAATCCGTGTTTGATCCGTGTGTATCCGTGGCTGAATTTGCTTGTTGTAGATCTTGCTTACCGCCAAGCGAAACGTAGCTGCGATTGGTCCCCCCTGCCGTTCAGCCGCACTCCTACCAACCGTGCTGATTCCGCAGCCAAAGTATCTGTCCCGTGTGATGGCGGGCGTGCCAGGGATAATAGTTGAGTGCTGCCCACAAAGTGACCGTTTCGCCCGTTTGCGGATGCACGAACGTCCGGGCGAATTGATCGGCGGTCATCGACTCCAACAGTTGCACCCATTTGGCGTGTAGGCCCTCGATCAGGCAGAGCGACGGTTCGACATCGCCGGTTGCGCAATCCGCGAGTAACACCCAGTCGCCTTCCTCGTACGCTTTGATTGTCGGGTTCTCTTCCGTCAGCGTCCACTTAAAGCGGATGTAGCTGTGCACGTGGCTGTCGGCGATGTGGTGCGTGATCTGGCGGATCGTCCAGTTCTTATAGCGGGTGTCGAGTTGCGCCTCGCCGAGGCCCGCCGTCGCTCTGCGCAATTCGGCCGGAGCCCGGCGTACGGCTTCAATCAGTTCACTTTTTAATGATGCGTCGTAAGCGTCTGCGGCGGTCAATTCACCGGTCGGGTTGTCTGGCGGTTTCACGTTATCTCTTCCGTCTCTATGTTCGTGTCGCGAAAAAAACTATTCACCATGGCTCGACGCGACGTGCGGGTTGAGAGTCGAACGATGCAGCACCCAATATGTAGCCGCAACGAACACCCCGCCGAACAGTGTGGCGAGACTCCAGATCCCGGCTGTCACCAAGACCGGTCGGCACTTGCTCCCAATCATTGCATCACTGAAGACAGCAACGGCAAATGCAATGTGAATGACTATTGTTATGAGCCACATGACCGCAACGAAGATGAGCGCTAGCTCCGGCGGAAGGAAATTGGCATCGATGTTCATGAGCGTCCTCGTGATTTAGCAGGGTGCAATGAGAAACGATATTCATATCCTGAATGCACTGCGAAAAGGGAAAGGTCGAACCCAATTCTAGAATTGCTCGCGCGACAATATGTAGACCACGCGGGGCCCGCCGCCCCAGTGGGTTTCCTTTCAGAACCGCATCCCCAACCTTTGTGCCAGGGCGATCGAAGCGGCATTGTCAGGCCAGATCACGGCCACGATTGTCGATAAGCCGAGAGTTTTCAAACCGTGCGCCAACAGGGCGCGCCCCGCTTCCAGCGCAAATCCCTGTCTCCACTTGCTCCGCCGCAACGCATAGCCGAGGTTCACCTCCGGCATGCCGTCGATATAGTGCAGCCCTGCAAAGCCGATCAATTCTTGACTGTGCTTCTCCACCAGCCCCCAATCGCCAAATCCATGGCGGCCCCAATGGGCCTTTAGATCCGCGATCCGCTGCTCGGTTGCCGCGACATTCGGGTCCGCCCCGCCGACCCAGTAAAGCATCACCTGCGGGTCGCCGACGGTCTCAAAGAGTGCCGGCGCATCATCCGCAGTCATGCGTTTGAAGTCGAGGCGGTTTGTGCTGAGCGTCATGCGGCCGTTAAGGGTGTCTTAGTGTTTCACGGCTGTTGGGAGTGACGTAGGGCAGGCTCCCGCCTGCCGCAGCGAAGATGGTAACGCCAATTGCAGTTCGCGGCAGGCAGGAGCCTGCCCTACAATTGCCACTGGACTCTCGGCATTAATTCGCTTGTTTCGGGCGCTTGAAGTATGCCACGAATGAAGTTGTTCTTGTAAAGGAACCAAAGCCTAAGAAAAACCAGCCGCCCCTCAGAATGGGCTCGACCCGGACAAGTTCCCACCCATCTTCACCCCACTCATCAAATCGCTGCCCGATATCACTGGGCAAACCCGCTGGAATCCATTGTTCTGCAGAGAATCCAATGATCTTATATTCCCACTTCATGAGCAGTTTCTCTTGATCGTCAGCCAAATAGCGCCGATCATTCCGGCTGCCAATTGCTGGTGGTCGATTCACATGAGTTTCGCGATCATCGACAAATTGGATCCGCAATCGTCCGGCACAGCCGGACCTACGAAATCACCATACTCTCAGTATTCCACGCGAGTCAAATCCGTTACCGGCGGCGCCGGCAGGGTGTGGATCTTGGCCGCCGCTTCGTCCAATATTCTCACCACTTCCAGCGCCGGAGCTTCCAACGCGGCGGCGGTTTTATGATCGAGCCGCGACGCCATGCCCCCTTGGAAGACGTTCGTAACGGCCGCTTGGTTCGTGCGGAGAATTCCTCCGAGGTAACGTCCCGCCATCACAAATACCCGCACGTCCCAATAGGCGCCGTCGCGCAGCGGCGGCCTGATTCGCTCTGACAGCAGATAGCCGCCATCGAGCGGCCGCGGAGCGTCGCCGGCAGCGGCGACTTGCACGCCGTGCCCGCCGTAGCCGACGCGGGGTTTGAGGACGTAGCCGCCTGCAAACAAATCGGCATGCTTCTTTAAGAGTTCCTGCGCCTCATTAGGACTCTCAACGGCAAAGCTTTGCGGCACGGCAAACGATTCCGCTTCGGCCAACGAGTGATAACAGGCGAGTTTGTCCCGGACCGTTACCCAGACGGCATTTGGATTAATCACCCGCACACCGCTCCGCTCGAACGCCCAGTCGAGTTCATACCACCAGCGAAAGATCGATCCGGGTCGAACGCGCTCTCCGTCGCGCGTCAGCAACTCATCGGTTGCGTCGCGGTTGTCTTCCACGAGACAAATCTGCGGCTGACGGTCGAGGTGCGGCAGCAGATGCCGCGCAACCCAACAGGCGTCCTCGTCCGCGTCGGGAAATGGATCGCCCCGCCGCCACAAAAGGCAAATCGGCCCGTCGGCTTCATTCAGCAACTCCGCCGTCAGCCGGTAGGGCGTATCGTCGTTGTAGAGTCGGACGTACTCCCACAGCATGTGTGTGCTGCGGTTCGCTTCCAAGAGCACGGGACGCCCGTCGGCGTCAAACATGAAATCCAAGCCGGCCCAGAAGTAATGTTGAACGTCGATCTGCGATTGATCAGCCGTGAACATAGTCGGTGGGGTCTTCGATTTCCGCCTCCGCGAACGCCCGCTGGCGGCTGCCGCATTTGATACAACGTCCACAATGGCGGTCCTGTTGCGGATCGACGCAGGAAAAACTGTGCGCCAACGTGTCTCGGTCGGTTGCCCGGATCACGTCTGTTTTTGTTTGTCCGATCAGCGGAGTCAGCACACTTAACGAGCGGCCCACCTCAATCGATATCAACTCGCCCAGCCGGTCAAAGTACGCACGCGACCCGTCGCGGAACGAGTTTTCCTTGGTCGTCCCAACGGCCAATTCGGTCGCCTGCAGGGCGGCGATGTGTGGAATTGCCAAGCTGAGCAGGGTCAGATTGCGAACAGGGATCTCCAGCTTCGCTCCATTCTCACCGGCGCGGGGAATCTGCCGTCCGGTCGCTGCCCAATGGTCCGCCAGCCAGTCGGCGAGCGAGACATGAATCTCGATCAACGGCTGCATGCCGTCGGGCTGTTTCGCGTCGCAAAACCGCCGGACAAACAGCGATTCACAGTCGTCCCAGATCAGCCCGCAGTGGACATGAATCGGAACAACCTCTCGGCCCTGAGCCAGGGAGTGCGCTGCCAACGACGTGCTCTCGACGCCGCCACCCATCATGATCACCAGCGGCGGCTCGTCGGCTCGGTTCATCTGTCAGTCTCAGGGCGGCGGAACGGTCGGATGTCGATCATGGCGGGGCGGCGAGTCTGCAGTATACAATGCCGACTGTGAAGTGGAACGTCTCACGTCAAAGAAACAGCGACCGGCTCGCTGAAGCCCGATTGACAAACGGCCTCAACCAATGCCTCCCAGCGATCAAATACTGATGGGGACAGCGATTGCCCTCTGTTGTCTCTGGGGGCTGTGTTATCAGCGATGGTTTCTCAGCGAGACACGCAAAGGTCAGCGGCTGGTCCGCCGCTTCGGGGAGACTGGTGGAGCGTGGATTCTGCGGAGCCTGTTGATCGTCGGGGCGGTTCTAGGAGGACTCTTGGCGACCGGCATCATCCATCCGATTCAATGGGAATAAACGGTGCGAGTGTCGGATTTGTCGTCGTTGGAGACCGGGCGTGATCAAATGAACGCAACTAGCGCCGAGTGAATCAGTTGTGTTCAGTCGACTGCCGTGTGCACGGCGAGTGCCGGCTCGAAATGAGTTGCAGCAATCCGTTTGAAGGGTGGCCTTTGATGATTACCTGCTGTACAGTTGGGAATCGGAACGGCTCTCAACAATCGGTTTGTTGAATCTGTCAGCCGTGAAGATCGGCGGCGCTGAAATGCGCCGCGTGAGGAGAACGTCGAATGAAGCTCGTGCCCCTGGGAGACAAGGTTGTCGTCAAGCGTCTGGAAGCGGAAGCCACAACCAGCGGAGGCATCGTACTCCCTGACTCAGCACAGGAAAAACCGGCGGAGGGCCGTATTCTCAGCGTGGGGGATGGAATACTGCTCAAAGACGGCAGCCGTGCGGAACCGCAAGTCAGCGAAGGGGACCGGGTCATGTTCTCCAGTTATGCCGGTTCGGAAGTCTCGGTCGACGGACAGGATCTGTTGATCATGAACGAATCGGACATTCTGGCAGTGATTGCCTGATACTTTGTCCCAGATTCCTTAAGGAGGAACGCGCCCGATGAAAGCCCCCACTCGAAAACTCATCATTCCGGCAGTGACGTTCGCACTGCTGGCGGTCGGTCTGCTCCCAGCAGACCATGCCGACGCAGCGGATGCGGACAAGCTGAAAGCCGCCCGGCAGAGCGCCGTCAAGTTCCTGCGCAGCAGTCAGGGCGACGACGGCAGTTGGACTTCGCCTAAATCGCCGGGTATCTCGGCTCTCGTGGTGACCTCATTGATGCGGAGCGGCGTGCCGGTCGACGACCCGATGGTCGCCAAGTCGCTCAAGAACCTGGAAACTTTCATCAAAAAAGACGGCGGGATCTATTTCAAACAGTCGAACCACCGCAACTATGAAACCAGCATCAGCCTGCTGGCGTTTCACGCGGCAAATGCCGACGGTCGATATGACAAGACGATCGCGGACGCGGCCAAATTCCTGCGGGGCTTGCAGTGGGATGAGGACGAAGGTCTCAAAAAATCGGATGACGCATTCGGCGGCGCCGGTTACGGGAGCCACGAGCGTCCCGACCTGTCGAACACGCAGTTTTTGATCGAAGCCCTTCGAGCCTCGGGAGCCACAAAGGACGATCCTAGTATCAAAGACGCACTGATTTTTGTGTCGCGCGTTCAGAACCTCGAATCGGAGCACAATACGACGAAGTTCGCGGCCAAAGTCAATGACGGCGGATTCTATTACACGATCGCCGCCGGCGGCAGTTCGCAGGCAGGCAAGACCCCCAACGGCGGGCTGCGTTCCTATGGCAGCATGACCTATGCGGGCCTGAAGAGCATGATCTACGCCGGAGTCGGTCCCGATGATCCCCGCGTCAAAGCCGCTTACAACTGGATCAAGATGCACTACTCAGTCGATCAAAACCCCGGTTTGGATCAACAAGGGCTGTACTACTATTACCATACATTCGCCAAAGCGCTGGACGCGATGGGGGTGAAGACTCTCAAAGATGATCAAGGCGTGGAACACGACTGGCGAAAGGAATTGGCTGACAAGTTGATTTCGATGCAACGAGACAACGGAAGTTGGTTTAACCAGACATCCCCGCGGTGGTATGAAGGCGACCCCAACTTGGCGACCGCTTATTCGTTGCTGGCCCTCAGCTATTGCGACTCAAAGCCGGCGGAATAACCGACGACGTGCAAACAGTTCGGTGATTGCGCCATCGAGTCTGGAGAAAACGGCGCCGGCGGAGAACCATCCGCAGGCGCCAATTTTTGTTTATGCGCATCGTCGAACTCACCGCCTATCACGCCGGCATCCCCCTCAAGAAAAAAATTGAGCACGCGTCACACACCCGGGCGCACAACGATACGTTGATCGTGCGCTGCCGGCTCGACAACGGCCGCGAGGGCTGGGGGGAAGGCCTACCGCGGCCTTATGTCACCGGCGAGACGATTGAAACGGCGTGGACACAATTCTCCGAGACCGATTGGGCGTCGCAGCTGGGCGGCGAGATCGACGGTCTTGCCGGGGCGGCCGCCACCTGCGAAGGGGTCCGCCTCGCAGAATTGCCCGGTGAGAATCGCAGAGATTGTTTCGGGAATAGCGTATTGTGCGCTGTCGAGTTGAGTATCCTCGACGCCGTCGCCCGCGCCGAAGGGGTGCCGCTCTCAGCCGTCACGGCGCTGTTTCCTGAAACGTCTGAGATTCGGGAGTCGCGCAACGAAGTCCGCTATAGCGGAGTGATCACCGCCATGGGGGGCGTCCGAAAACTAGTGCGTGCATTCGCGATGCGGCTGTACGGCTTCCCTGACGTGAAACTCAAAGTCGGCGTCGATGGGACAAACGACGTCGCCGGTCTGGCGATGCTCCGCCGCGTCTTTGGGCCGGACTATGATTTGCGGGTCGATGTCAATGAAGCCTGGAATTGCGAGAATCTCGAAGAAAAGCTCAAACCGCTGCTGCCGTATCACCTCAGCAGCATTGAGCAACCAGTTCCACACGATGAGGTCGCCGGGCTGGCCGCCATTCGGGGACGACTCTCGGTGCCGATCATGTTGGATGAGTCGCTCTGTAGTCTCGGCGATGCGCATCGCGCCATCGAACAACAGACGTGCGACCTGTTCAATCTTCGAATCTCCAAGTGCGGAGGATTCATACGTTCGCTCAAATTGGCGGCACTCGCGCATCGGTCAGGATTGGGGTATCAGTTAGGTTGCCAAGTGGGCGAAACGGGAATCCTTTCTGCGGCGGGCCGGCACTTCGCCTGTTCGGTCGGCGGGATTCGGCATCTCGAAGGAAGTTTTGACCGGCATCTGGTCCGAGAGGCACTGACCGAGCAGGACCTCACGTTCCATGCCGGCGGCCGGGCTCCGGCGCTGATAGCCCCCGGATTGGGAGTCGCCATCGATCAATCGGCGATCGAACGCGTGACATTGCGTGAAGTCCACCGTCCCATCATGTAGTATCATCGACTGGCGTCCGGCGGGGGCTCTCGCAGGTTCGCCGCCGCGATCTGTCGACATATCGAGTGGTTATGACTCGTTCTCCAAATCATTCTCTGCCTTGGGTTGCGATCCAAGCCAATCCCAAGGCGGGCGCCGGACCGGGACGCCAACAAATCAACGCGATTGTTGACTCATTGCGCGAGCGCGGCTTCCGGCCGCTGGTTTTCACCAACCGCAGCCGTCTCAGCCGGATCCTTGAAAACCCCCAGTACAAAGCACGGCTGCACTGCATTGTCGCCGCAGGCGGCGACGGCACTGCAGGGGACGTGATTAATCGCTATCCCGACTGCAGAATCGCCATTTTGCCGGCCGGAACCGAGAATCTGCTCGCACGATACTTGGGAATCCCCCAAGACGGCCGGGCGGTCGCGGAAATGATCGCCGCGGATCATGTGCGGACGATTGACCTGGCCCAGGTCGGCGAGCGGCGGTTTTCGCTGATGGCAAGCATCGGATTCGACGCTGAGGTCGTGCATCAACTGCATTCATCCCGAAAAGGGCACATTTCGCGGGCAAGTTATGTCAAACCAATTTGGCAAGTTATGCGTAGGTATGCGTATCCACCACTGCGGGTGTGGATTGACGGTGAGAGTACGCCCCGATCGGCCAAACTGTTGCTGGTGGTCAATCTCAACGCATATGCACTGGGCATTCAGCCCGCAACGTCCGCGAGCGAAAATGACGGTTTGCTCGATTTGAGGTTATTCGAACAGGGGTCTGCGTTCCAAATGCTGCGGTACTTCTATAATGTGCGGCGGGGGACCCATGAGTCTCTGGGCGACGTTCAGTCTCTGCAGGCGTCCCGGATACGCGTGGAATCCGACGTTCCGGTCGCGGTTCAGGTTGACGGCGACCCGGCCGGGACGACACCGGTGGAAATCACCGCCCTGCCGGCCGCGGGCCGGTTTTTCGTTCCGGGGGACCAAACCTCGCTCAAACAACGCGCAGACTCATCCATCCAAAGCGCGTGAAGGGACCTTTGATGGCGGACAATCCACTGAAGATCGGCGAATACCTCTGCGGCGGAGACAATCCGCTGTTGTTCATCGCCGGTCCTTGTGTGATTGAGTCCGAGGAGTCGACGCTCGAAATCGCCCACACTTTGGCGGACATCGCGCAGCGCTTCGAGATTCCGCTCGTATTCAAAGCAAGTTTCGACAAAGCCAACCGCACCTCCCTGGAGAGCTTTCGCGGGCCGGGCCTGGATGCGGGACTCGAGGTCTTAAACCGGGTCGCCCAGGAAACGGGACTGCCGGTCACCACCGACATTCACGAACCGGCACAAGCGAAACCGGCGGCCGAAGTCTGCGCCATACTACAGATCCCGGCGTTCTTGGCGCGGCAGACTGACTTGGTCGTAGCCGCTGCGAAAGCGGCCGCAAATCGAGGCGGAACCGTTAATATCAAGAAACCGCAATTCGTCGCGCCGGAGGATATGCAACACGCGGTCAAGAAGTGTACGGCGGCCGGCAACTCCCGAATTTTGCTCACCGAGCGCGGAACAACGTTTGGCTACGGCCGGCTCGTCAACGACATGCGGGCGATTCCACTCATGCAACAGTTGGGGCCGCCCGTGGTATTTGACGCCACACACAGTGTGCAATTGCCGGGCGGCTCTTCGACAGGCGGCCAGCGCGAAATGGTCGGTCCCTTGGCACGTGCCGCAGTCGGGGCCGGGTGCGATGCGGTCTTTTTCGAAACACATCCCGATCCGGATCACGCGCTCAGCGACGGAGCAAACATGGTCCCGCTGGCTAACGTTCCCGAGTTTCTCATTCCGCTCAGGCGAATCCGAGCGGTCGTTCTGCAAGGCTGCGCGGTCGAATGACCACAGCGCCGCAGCGCGACGATTCCGATTCATTTGATACATTTTCTCTTGTTGAATTTCGACTGTGTGAACTCCATGACGAACCAACCATCTAACCGCCTCAGTCCGAGCCAACTGTTGTCGTTGCCGCTGCTCGGCTGTGCGATGATTCTCTGCGGCTGCAACAGCAGTGCGTCGAACTCAGGCAGCAATCAAGGCACTGCGGGTGCTGACTCGTCCCAAGCAAATTCGCTTTCCCGCGACCTGTTGGACAGCGCGGTTGCCGTAATGGATGTCAACAGCCTGGGCATCAGTACTTCGGCCGACGCGGGCGTCTCCTTGATGAATCAGGCATTCGCGAACTCGTCCGATGTCTCAGATGAGATATCGTCAAGAACCGAAGAGTCGGCCGCAACGTGGGAGAAACTTCTTTCCGAGGAAGAACGGGAGTTCGCCGCAAGCAATTCGCTCACCGGTCGGGATGGAATTCACATTTGGGATGCGCTGCTCTCGCATAAAATCGCCGCTGCGGCCATCGGCTCGGCGCAGAGCGAACTCCAGCGAGTTGCCAACGCATTTGACTTTACGGTCCGCAATCTGCAGTTGATCGAGCGGCACCCTGCGGAACTCCCGCTGACATTGCAGGAGATCTGGACGCTGGGACGCGGCACTGCGCAAGATCGCGCCTGGGCGTTTGCCGAGCTGATGCGGCAAATGAACATCGATACCGTTTTGCTGTATCCCGCTGACGCGAACGACTCCGCGGACGGACCGTTTCTCGTTGCGGTGCTACTCGACGGACAGGTCTACTTATTCGACCCGCGGCTGGGGATCCCCGTTCCGAGTCCGAATCCGGAATCGATTGCGGCGACATTGACAGAGGTTCTCTCCCAACCGGAGTTGTTGGCCAAACTGTCGACCGACAGTGAGAAGCCGTACCCACTGACCGGTGACCAGTTGAAAAACCCGACGGTGAAATTGATCGGCGACGCCGGAACCTGGGCACCTCGCATGAAGGCTGTGGAGAACGCGTTTGATGTTGACCAACGGCCGCGGTGCTACGAGGGGTTGGCGGACCACGCAGGAAACCCAGGCTATCTCAGCCGTGTCGCATCGGCCGGAAACGGGAACTGGTCGGCGGAGTCCATTTCCGTGTGGGACTACCCCGAATCGCAGTCGAAAGGACATAGTCAGCTCACTGTAAACCAGCAAGACGCATTGCGAAGTCTGAAGGACTCCTTGAAGGCAAGCTGGGAAGGCAAGATCGAGAAGAAATCACAATCCGGAGGATTCTTTGCCTCGCCGCGCAGCCAATTTGCCGCGCGACAAAAACAGCTGACCGGCGACTTCGGAGGCGCCGTAAGGATCTACGTCCAAATCGGGAAGACAAATGCGGAGTTCAAACGGCTCGCGAAAGGCGAGTTCGTCCCGCAGCTCATTCCCGAACCGCCGAAGAAGCAAAGTTACGGACAGGGATCCGACCGGCAGGAACGCGAGGAGAAAGAACGCTGGATCAAAGAGTTTCAGGGATTGCAGCGGCTCTCGCCGACGGAGAGACGGGGCGTCTTAGCAAACCTGCAAGCCTTCCATAAAGACAACATGCGGCAGCATGACTCGGCCGCAAAGGATGCCAAGTATTGGGTCGGTGTCGCTCAATTTGAATCGGGCAATCACAAGGCGGCCGGCAACACGTTTCGCCGCTATTTGAAGCAGGTTCCCGACGGAAGCTGGACCGCCGGTTGCCGCTACTATCTGGCAGCGATTCACGCCGCTGAAGGCGACTACGCCGCGGCGGCCGATATCTTGGCCGAGACCGCGCCCAGCAATCCGTCACATGCGGGCCATCAGGCGCTCAGTCGACTCTGGCGGGAACGTGCTTCGCAAGACGCGTCTTGAACGTTGGTCAATCAGGTCGTCCAAAGGATTCCCCCATGAGACTTAGCCTTGCGGTGTGGTTGTTGTCTGCGTCGATCCTGTTGATCACAACGCACGTATCCGCCGAACCTGCACCGGAGCGAAAACCGAACATCGTCTTCATCATGGCCGACGACCTCGGTTACGGCGAATTGGGATGTTACGGGCAGCAGACGCTCAGCACCCCAAATCTTGACCGGATGGCGGCGGAGGGACTCCGGTTTACGGATGTGTACGCGGGGAGCACTGTCTGTGCCCCGTCGCGCTGCGTGCTGATGACCGGACTCCATACCGGACATTGCCGCGTGCGGGGCAATCGGCGCGTGCCACTATTAGATGAGGATGTGACGGTGGCGGAAGTGTTGCGGGATGCCGGTTATCGGACAGGAATGTTCGGTAAGTGGGGCCTGGGAGAACCGGAAAGCAGCGGGATTCCCAACCGTCAGGGATTCGACGACTGGTTCGGCTACCTGAATCAGCGGCACGCCCACAATTATTACCCCGAGTACTTGTGGGAAAACCAACGCAAATTCCCGCTGGAGGGAAACGTTGCCGAGCGGGGCGTTTCCAGCAGCAAGGCGATCTATTCGCACGATCTGATTATGGAGCGGACGCTGCAGTTTTTGGAAACGGCCGATGACCGGCCGTTTTTCCTGTACGTTCCGTTTACGCTGCCGCACGTCAATAACGAACTGTATCGCGAGACGCGCGACGGGATGGAAGTCCCCGGCTACGGGCCGTTTGCCGACAAGGACTGGCCCACCCCAGAAAAGGGGCGGGCGATGATGATCCACATGCTCGACCGCGACGTGGGCCGCATTCTGGAAAAGCTCCAACAGTTGGACCTCGACAAAAACACGATTGTGTTCTTCACCAGTGACAACGGCCCTCAACAGGAAGGAGGCTCGAAGCTGGCCTTCTTCAACAGTTCCGGACCGCTGCGCGGTCACAAGCGGGACCTGTACGAGGGCGGAATTCGCGTGCCGATGATCGTCCGCTGGCCCGGCGTCGTTGCCGCCGGAAAAACAAGTAACCGGCCCTGGACGTTTTGGGACTTTCTGCCGACCGCCGCCGAATTGGCCGCGGCGAAGTCTCCCTCGGATATTGACGGCATTTCAGTTGCCGACACGATCCTCGGCCGCGACCAACCCACAGAAGAACAACAGCAACAGCGCTACCTATACTGGGAGTTCCACGAACGGGGCTCCAAACAAGCGGCTCGACGCGGCCGCTACAAAGCGGTACGACTCTCGCCCGAAGCGCCGCTGGAGTTGTACGACCTGCAAACAGACTTGGGCGAGCAACGTGACATTGCCGACCAACATCCGCAGCTCGTCGAGCAATTTCGCCGCTACCTCGCCGGCGCCCGCACGGAATCGCCGCACTGGCCGCTCAAGACACGTCAGCCGCGCAAACGAAAGTGATCGGCGCCGCTGCGGCGATCGCCGAAGATTGCTTCATGACTGAATTGTACCGCGGTGCATGCTGGTTCTGTCGGTTTGACTCAACGCCGCCCTGCAGGCGGAGGCAATGCTGTCGACATCGATGCCGTAGGCCCGATAGATGTCTTCCATTGCTCCGGATTGCCCGAATTCCGCGACGCCCAATGGCCAAACTCGGGTGCCCAGTGCGCTTCCAATCCAGGCGAGCGAGTGTGGGTGAGCGTCGACGACGGTGACGACCGGGGCTGTCCGTTCGGACGTCGGGACGAGTTCTTCGAACAGATCAGCCGCCTGAAATTTTCCACTCGTCGCGGCGGAGGCGGCACGTTGAAATTGGGCATACAGCGGGCCGGGTCCGGTCACATTAAAGACGTTGACGAACAGGCCCTCCTCAATAAGTTGCTCGCTCGCGGCGAGCGCTTCGGGGACCATCGCGCCGCTGGCGAAGAGGTGCACCACATTTTGCCGGGCGTCGTAGGAGAGGTGCTCACGGCAATCGCGCAGCCGGTAGGCACCGGCCAGCACCTGACGCCGCAGTTGTTCGCGTGCCGCCGGGTCATCGGGCAGTTGCAACTGCTCCTGGTCGGCGGACTTGGTCGTCAGCCGCAGATAGGTCGAACTTTCTCGCCGAACCAGCCGCTGCAGCGCATCCAGCATGATCCATTCCAGTTCTTGCGCGTAACACGGCTCGTAGGCGGACAACTCAGGGAACTCGGCGCCGATTGATGCAGTCAGCATCGATTGATGAATCCCCCCTTCCCCGGCCAACGTCACTCCGGAAGGGGTTCCCACGACGATGAATTTGCCTCCCGCGTAAGCGCTATAAAACATCGCGTCGAGCCCGCGGCGAATGAAGGGATCGTAAAGAGTGCCCAGCGGAAACAGCAACTCCCCGAACAACTCTTGCGAAAGCCCCAGCTGCCCCAGCATTAAGAACAAGTTGTTCTCTGAGATCCCCAATTCGATGTGTTGTCCTTGCGGCGACTCCGACCATTCCAGCAAGCCCGCTTTCGTGTCGGGCGGCAGGACCTCTTGTTCACGCAATTGCCAAACGTCGTACTTTGAAATCCATCCACCGAGATTCGTCGAGCTGGCCACATCAGGACTGACTGTGACGATCCGCTCGACCGCTTCGGGGCATTCCCGCGACAGACCGCTCAAAATCATCGCAAACGATTTTTGTGTCGACCGCTTTCCGCGATATGTTGTGGGCAGCTCGGTGGGAATTTGGAAGTCCTTAGCCACCGGCTGTTTGGCCGGAATCGCCTGCAGCCGGCGCGCGGCATCTTCGCAATATTCATATTCCGTGGTTCCCGGTGCAAACCGCGACCATTGGTCCTCTTCTTCGATCCCCAACGATGTTCTCAGCGCCACCATCTCTTCTTCAGTGAGCAGGACCGAGTGATTCTGGGCGTGACCGACGGTTGGTAGCCTCCAGCCTTTGAGGGTGTAGGCAAAAATCACGGTTGGACCCGGTTCGCGCACGCTGTGGGCCAGAGCGGATTCCATTTCGTCGAGATCGTGTCCCCCCAAGTTCCAAAACACATCATGCAGCTGTTCGTCGTCCCAGCGGTCCAGCAATCGCCGCAATTCGCGCGAGTGGCGAGTCTTCGTCGGCAGCCACTGCCGCAATTCCGCCGGCGGGAGCCGCAACAGCCGCTGGTACGCTTCGTTGGAGAGTTCATCGATACAGATCCGCAACAGCTCTCCGTTGGGCGCATCGAAGGCCTCGCGCAGCAGCCGGCCGTATTTGACATCGATCACATTCCACCCATTGGCGGCAAACATCTCCCGCCAGCAGCGGACGCGAATTCCCGGAATGATCCGGTCGAGGCTTTGCCGATTGAGGTCGACGATCCACAGTACGTTTCCGGCGACGGACATGGCCGGTTCAGCGATCGCCTCCCACACCGAACCTTCGTCCAGTTCGGCGTCGCCGACAAGGCTGATAAATCGCCGGTGCCCCTCTTCCGTACCGAACTCGTGAGTCCTCAGATAGGTCGCCACCAAGGCCGCAAAGTTGGGCGCGACCGCTCCCAACCCGACCGACCCCGTGGAGAAGTCAATCGGGTCGGGGTCTTTGGTGCGGCTGGGATACGCCTGCAGGCCCCCGTACTCCCGCAGCCGTTTCAAGTAGGAGACGTCAAGATTCCCGAGGAGATAGTGAATGGCGTGCAGCACCGGCGAGGCATGCGGCTTCACCGAGAGCAAGTCCCCCGAACGCATGAACCGAAAGAACAGCGCCGTCATGATCGTTACGACGGACGCGCAAGACGCCTGATGACCGCCGACCTTGAGACCGTTCTTCTTCGGCCGAACGTGATTGGCGTAATGCACCTGCAAAGTGGATAGCCACAATACTCGCCGCCGGATGGTTTCCAGCGGTGAGATACGATCAGAGTCACTCGCAGTTTGCATGGCCGATCGGATCCTCCCCTGAATCTGTGCCCGAGCAGTCTGATATGATTGGCATCATAGGCAAACGGCGTTCGAATCGCAAAGAATGGCAGGAACGTCTCGACGGGCTTGTGCCGGTTATGGGCAGCGTTCGGAGAACGTTGAGAAACCAAGCAAGAAAGGCCGGCGGCACTATGACGACGGAAGGACTTGAACCGACATGAGGTCGACCGACTGCCGCCTTTCGGACCGCTTCCGCCGCATGCACCCAGCACAGACTGACGCAAGCGGCCATCGGTCCGTCTCCGGCAACGGGTCGGGTTCTTGCCGCGCAGAGTTGCAAATTGTCGCGAAAATGGGAAAATCGCTGCTCTTCCCGTTTCAGAGACCGCACGCAACCTCACTCGGAGCCGATCCGGACGAGAAATGGCCATTAAGAATTTCGACCCCCGCCGCGACCAGTTGGTAATGGAAACGCTGACCCACTGGGATCCCGACATCGCGGGAGAGCTCTCCGACGAGGACAAGGCGATGCTCGCCACCGCCCTGCACCGCCAGCCGGAATTGGCTGAGAATGTGGAATACGAACGCTCGCACACCGGATTCACACGGATCATTACCGTAACCGTGGGAGATCTCGAGCGACTGTATCAGCAGCGGAGTTAGGCCCACTCGTCGGCAAAGCTCTGACCTGAAGCCGACGATTACATGTCCGTTGCGACACCATTATCGCGGCAATACTCGCTGACAGCGGACAGAAACTGTTCACCGTAGTCGCGGGATTTCTTTTCGCCGACGCCGCGGACGTCGAGGAACCCCGCTTCGGTTGTCGGCCGGCGACGGGCAATGTCGCGGAGTGTGGCGTCATTAAAGACCACATATGCGGGAACCTGTTGCTCTTCAGCCAAATCGCGCCGCAAGATGCGGAGCTCCTCGAACAGTCCGCGGTCGACGCCCTCCCACGATTCAGAGGCGACTTTCGATTTTGATTTCTTGGCCGCCTTGCGGGGCTTGCTCAGCCGCGGCGTCCCTTCGCCGTTAAGCACCAGCCGTCCCCGCTGGCTGACCTGCAACTGGTTGAATTCTCCATACCGCTCGAGAAATCCCTGCGCAACGAGTTGCTCGATCCAGTCGCGAATGGTGCGGGCGGTTTCATCGCTCAACAACCCGTACGTGCTCAGCGCGTCGTGGCCGTTATCTAGGACCCGTTGCTCCTGCGAACCTTTGAGAACCTGCGCTGTATAGTCGCCGCCGAATCGCTGTTCGAGCCGGACGACACAGGAGAGGATTTTTTGTGCCACGACGAGCGGATCGTCGACCAGTTCGACTTCGCCGAGACAAACGTCGCAAGCGTTGCAGTTTTCGCTCGACAGTTCCTGTCCGAAGTGCTGCACGATCGCCCGGTGCCGGCAAGTCACTCCCGTGCAGATGTCGTACATCACGCCCAGCGAATCGAGCGACGCCTCCCGCGCTTGCAGTTCGCCGTTTTGATTGAGCAGCCGTGACCAGGTGTTGTAATCGCCGCCGGTATAAAACAGGCAGCAATCCGCTTCCAACCCGTCCCGCCCGGCGCGGCCGCTTTCCTGTTGGTACGCTTCCAGCGACTTGGGCATTTCGGCGTGGATCACGTAGCGGACATTCGACTTGTCGATGCCCATCCCGAAGGCGACTGTGGCGACGATGATGTCGCACTTTTCGTTGATGAAACTTTCCTGGTTGCGGCGGCGTGCGTCGTCAGGCATGCCGGCGTGGTAGGGCAACGCCCGGTAGCCCTCCTCGGACAGCGCTGCCGCCGTTTCGTCGACCTTGCGGCGGCTGATACAGTAGACGATTCCCGATTCGCCGGAATGCCGGTCAATGACCTCCCGCATTTGCGCCAGTCCGTTGTTGCGGCGCTGGAATTTGTAAATCAGATTCGGCCGGTCAAACGAACCGACGAGCATCTCCGCATCTTGCAGATTGAGTTGTTCGACAATATCCGCGCGGACGCGCTCAGTTGCGGTCGCGGTGTAAGCGTGGATACCAATCTCGGGAAAGGCGTCCTTGAGCACTCGCAGTTGGCGGTAATCGGGCCGAAAATCATGCCCCCATTCGCTCACGCAGTGTGCTTCGTCGATGGCTATGAATGAGACATTCGACTGCTGGAGAAACTCGATCGTCCGTTCCATCAACAGCCGTTCGGGGGCGGCGTAAAGCAGCTTCAGCCGTCCGGAGCGGACTTCGTCGGCGACACGCATCCGCTCTTGATAGGAGAGCGTACTGTTCACGCAAGCGGCGGGAATGCCGTTGGATCGCAGCGCATCGACTTGATCCTTCATCAGCGAGATCAAGGGCGACACCACGACCGCCATCCCCGGCAGGCACATGGCGGGGACCTGAAAGCAGAGCGATTTCCCCCCGCCGGTCGGCAACACGACGACCGAATCGCGGCCGACCAGTACCGACCCGATGGCCGGTTCCTGCAGGGGGAGAAAACTGTCGTACCCCCAAAACTGCCGCAGCACCTCAGCAGGGTTGGGGATGTGGACGTCCGTGTTCATAGGTTCGAAAGAGCGCAAAGTAGGGCAGGCTCCCGCCTGCCGTGAACGGTTTTTGACGTTGTTCCATGTGGCGGCAGGCGGGAGCCTGCCCTACGGGATTCGAGTTTGCATATTAGCATAGGAGAGTCGGTTTTACAGCGTTGCCAGATCAACAGGATCGCTTCCTGCCATGTCCAGTTATTTCAGGGAACTTGCTGTCAGAGCACCAACACGTGAGAATCGGACCAGTCGCGGGCCCGCTAGATTCGCTTGCCTCGTGCGTATGCGTTCCATCGCTTGAGTTACTGTCATGTGCGCTGTATCACCGGTTCAGAATCTGCCCCAAAAACGAAACGAGCGCTGGGATGCACTCTCGGTGTTGATCTCGCAGTGGTATCGGCCTCTCTCCTCCCAAGATGGTGTTGCTGCCAAAGAACTCGACCTTGCTGAAGCGTCGCTGGGAATCAAACTGCCGATTGCGTTACGCGAATGGTATGAGCTTGCCGGGAATCGGCAAGACGTGTGGTGCGTGCAGGACGAACTCGTTGCCCCCGCGTTACTCAAGATCCGCGATGGCGTTCTCGTGTTCTATGTCGAGAATCAATCCGTCGTGCGGTGGGGAATTCCCGAAGAGTCGCTCCGTCTGGATGATCCGCCGGCTGTGATTGAATCGATGGATCAGTCGAACCATTGGATTCAAGAAAACGGCCAACTCTCGGAATTCGCCGTCCAAATGGCTCTCTTCACCGTCAAGTTTTCGCCGGAAAGCCGTTGTTGGGCCAACGGCTCAGCGAATCCGGACGCGTTTGAACTGATCGCCGAACATTATCCTCGCTTCAGTTTTCCGGAATGGTATTGGCTTGGTGACTGTCGCACAAAGTTTTACGGCAGTCGGGACATCGTTATCGAAACCAACGGCAGATCCGATTGGATTTGGCTGACGACGAGAACGGAGACAGCGTATCGCGATTTCTGCGATTTGATATTGCCGACAGGAATCCGGTGGGAAGCGTCGTCCGACGAGTGATTCCCGAACTGTGCTAGTCAGGCAAGCTTTCGCCTGCCGTGAAGATGTTTTGACGTTGTATTATACGGGCGGCAGGCGGGTGCCTGCCCTACGCGAATCCTCCAATTGAATCGTGATCTCCCATGACATCTCAATCCCCCCAACTCCAAGACGACGTCTCCGCACTGGTCCGGAGCCTGAATGCGTTTTCCTGCGATCTGTTTCGCAAGCTCGCTCGCGAAGAGGAGGGCAATTTGTTCCTCGCGCCGGCGAATCTCGGCACCGCTCTGGCCATGGCCTACGCCGGCGCCGCAGGCGAGACAGCTCGGGAAATGTCGGACGTGCTGCACTGCCCGCTCCCGCCGGAGCAATACCACGCAGCATTTCGCGGCTTACGCGAGGCAACAAAAACGGACGGCGTGGAACTGCACACGGCTAACCGTCTGTGGGGGCAAGCAAGTTTCAGCTTCGTGCCGGAGTTCTTGTCGACGATGCGCGAGGATTACGCGGCACCACTCGAAATCTTGGACTTTATCGAGGAGCCGGAAATCAGCCGAAAGTGGATCAACTCTTGGGTGGCCGAGCAGACGGCGGATCAGATCCAAGACCTGCTGGCAGAGGACGACATTGACACGACGACGCGGTTGGTGTTGACGACCGCCGTGCACTTTTTGGGGAAGTGGACGTTGCCGTTCGACGAAAGCGCGACCCGCGACGCTCCATTTTGGACAGGCCCCAGCTCACAGTCGACCGCCGAGATGATGTCGCAGACGGCGGACTTTCAGTACGGCGATTTCGAGGACTTGCAGGTCCTGGAATTACCCTACGGATTGCCGGAAGATCGGAAAGACGGCGACTTCACGATGTGTATCTTACTGCCGAAGCGCAACGACGGTTTGCCGGAGATTGAAGCGAAACTTACGCCTGATGCGCTGGACCGCTGGACGCGACTTCGTTTCGAGGAAGTGGCCGTTTCAATCCCGAAGTTCCGCATGGAGTCGAGATTCCAACTGAATAAGACGCTGGCGAAATTGGGGATGCCGAAGGCGTTTTCGATCAAGGAGGCCGATTTCTCGGCGATGACCGACGATCCCTTAGGATTGTTCATCGCAAAGACAATCCACAAGGCTTACGTCGAAGTCGACGAACAGGGAACCGAGGCGGCGGCAGCAACGGCGGTTGTCATGGCGATCAGAGGATTGCCACGCACGATGGCGTTCCGAGCCGATCGGCCGTTTCTGTTTTTGATCCGTGATCGCAACACCAACCTAGTGAACTTTTTAGGTCGCGTAACTGATCCACAGGCTGCGGATTAGCAGGCCGCGCCGGCGCTTCCGTCCGCTCCCCCAGCGTTGAAAACCGGCGTCGATCGTCTAACATGGAGGGGGAAATTCTCTCATTTGTGCGCACGATCAACCCGTGGCGATGCTCTGTTGAGAATCTCCGCAATGCCCGGTAGCACTCCCCCGTTTTGTAGGGTCCGCTGTGCGGATCACCGATGTTGACTCGCAAACCGACTTTCCATCGGCCAGTCACAAGCGGGGGCGTTCGACTTGGCAGTTGAAGACCAAACTTGAACGGTCCGCACAGCGGATCCTACGTCCTCCATTCCTACGACACGACCAATGTCGCCCCCCCAGGAGCTTACCCCGCGATGACCGAAGCAGAAGCCCGCGAACAGCTGGACGCTCATGTTTGCGAAATGATGGCCTGGCATTTCAACCCGGAAACCGGCAGCCCGTTTTGGCTCGAAAAGGCACAGTCGTTCAATTTCGACCCTCGCACCGAAGTCAAATGCTTCGACGACCTCAAGAAGTTCGAACACTTTGAAGACGAATGGCTCCGTGGCGGGCCAATTCGCCGCTGGGTCCCCAAGGCGTACGAAAACGAGAAGATCTACGTCTTCGAGACCGGTGGCACGACGGGGATTCCCAAGTCGCGGGCGGTCGTGAACGATCACTGGATCGACTACGAAATCTTCAGCGAGACTCTGCCGGACGAATCCTTTCCGAAGGGGTCGAACTGGCTGATGCTGGGCCCGTCCGGTCCTCGGCGGCTGCGGCTGGCGGTTGAGCACCTTTGCCAAGTTCGCGGCGGAATCTGTTTCTGCGTCGACCTCGATCCCCGCTGGGTGGTCAAGCTGATCAAACGGGGCAACGTCGCCGAGATGGAAGCGTACCGCGATCACGTAATCGACCAGGCGGTCACGGTCCTTTCCGCCGGGCACGATATCAAGTGCATGTTCACCACGCCGAAACTGCTGGAAGCGCTCGCCATGCGATTGATGGATGACGGCACGAGCATCAAGGAGCAGGGGATCAGCGGCATCTTCTCCGGCGGAACGGAATTCACGCCGCAATGGTACCGCTTCGCCATGGAGGAATTGATCGAGGGCGTCTACATGACGCCGACCTACGGCAACACGCTAATGGGTCTGGCCTGCAGCAAGCCGTTTGATCCGGCGGACGAATACAAGATCAGCTACCACGCCCCGCAACCGCGGGCGGTCATCGAAGTGGTCAGTTTCGACGACTATCACGAGTTGGTGGGTTACGGCGAGACGGGCCGCGTGAAGTTAACGACGCTGACGAAGGAGTTCTTCGTCCCCGGTTTCATGGAGCGGGACGAAGGCGAACGCGAAAAACCATGCGACCCGTACCCCTGGGACGGCGTCAGCGGCGTCCGACCGTTCCACGAATTCGCCCAATCGACTACCGTTGGCGTTTATTAGGGGCGACTGAAAAGAATAGCCACAGAGGACACAGAGGACACGGAGACGATGGGCAATGAGCTGACCGAAGCAATCATCGGGGCTGCCATCGAGGTTCACAGGATTCTGGGACCGGGACTACTCGAATCGATCTATGAGGAAGCTCTTTGCCATGAGCTTGAACTACGAGGTATTCACGCCGAGCGTCAGCTGGAAGTCTATGTGTCGTACAAAGGAAAGATCATCAAAGGACAAAAACTTGACATTCTCGTGGAACATCAAGTGATCGTCGAGTTGAAAGCCGTTTCAAAATTACCTGACGTCGCGACTGCCCAAACATTGTCATATCTGAAAGCAACGAATCTGAAACTTGCTTTATTGCTGAACTTTGGTGAACAACGACTCATCGATGGAATCAAGAGAATTTCTCTGTGAACTCTGTGTCCTCTGTGGCTACAAGCATTAATCCAACGATTTAACATAATCTGACGAAGGAAATACCGATGGTTGAAATTCCCGTGTTGCGTTGGGGCAAGCCGTATGAAAGCCTCGAAAAAGACGAAGTCGTGCACTTCGAAACCGGCGAGACCCTGGCGCACGTGCATCAGGCGAACGGCGGGTTGATCCAGATGGATATGCGCAAGGCGCAGCGGGCTCGCGACATCCTGCGGGAATTCTCGATTGACGACTTGATCGAGAAGGTCGGCAAAGCGGCCGATCTGTATGCCGAAGGGACGCTCCCCATCGGCGACGGGCAACAGACACCGGCCGACTTCTGCAAAATGCAGTCGGCAACGACCGGTCTGCCGGAGCATATGTGCGCCGGCAACATGAAGAAAAACCAGTTCGTGCTCAAGAACATGCGCGAAATTCTCGACGCGCTAACCCGCGGATTGCCACTCGATATTCTCTCCAACGGCTACGGCATGGAAGACCGCGGCGTAATGGTCAGCTATCAGGCCAACGCGCCGGTGTTGGGCCTGGTGCTGCCATCCAACTCGCCCGGTGTGCACACGCTGTGGATGCCGGTGATTCCGCTGCAAATGGGACTGGTCCTCAAACCGGGTCCGCAAGAACCGTGGACGCCCTACCGCATGACCGAAGCGTTCTACGCAGCCGGCATTCCCCGCGAGGTGATCTCGATCTATCCGGGCGGCGCCGATTGCGGGGCGGCGGTGTTGGCGAATTGCGAACGGGCGATGATCTTCGGCGGGTTGCCGACGGTTGAGCGATATCACGGCGACCCCCGCGTGCAGCCGCACGGTCCCGGTTTCAGCAAGATCATCCTCGGCGACGACAAAGTGGACGACTGGGAGAAGTACCTCGATCTGATGGTCGACAGCGTGCTCGTCAACAGCGGGCGTAGCTGTATCAGTTGTTCGGGCATTTGGGTTTCGCGGCACGGCAAAGAGATTGCCGACGCGCTGGCGCAACGGCTCGGTCCGGTGGCGCCCCTGCCGGCGACCGATCCGGAATCGCCGTTGGCAGCCTTCACGGTGCCCGGAATGGCCGAAGCGATTTCGAATCAGATCGACGAGGGGATCAAGGATCCCAGTGTGACGGAAGTGACCGAGAAGTACCGCGACGGCGAGCGGCTGGTGCAAAAGGAACGCTGCGACTATCTGCGGCCGACGGTGCTGCACTGCACGAATTCCGAGACGGAGATTTCCAAGGCGGAATACATGTTCCCGTTCGTGACGGTCGTCGACTGCCCGCAGGATCAAATGCTCAAGCGGATGGGACCGACGCTGGTCTGCTCGGCGATCACCGAAGATGAGAAACTGTCGCGGCAACTGCTCGATGCGACGTTCATCGACCGGCTGAACATCGGCGAGGTGAAGACGATCGCCCTCAACTGGCTGCAGCCGCACGAGGGCAATATTATCGATTTTCTGTACCGAGCGCGGGCGTATCAGACAAGCCCGCCGCCGGCGCATTGAGGGTAAGGAGGTATTAGGCGTTAGAATGGTAGGTCAGGCACGCTTTGGCGCGTTCGCCAAAAATGTTCTTCACAAGACAGTGTCATCGCAGGTGCGCCATTCGATGAACCATGCCTGACGCGCAGCGGGGTACCCTTTCCTATGCGGCGTCAGGCATGGCGCAGTGAAGGGTTGGCGTTTGCGGAATGTGTTCGGCGGTCGTTGATTCCTCTGCTCTACGTCTGAGCGTGCCTGACTTACGGATACTAAGGATTCGGAATACGGGATACCCCCATGCTGGGTTTCGTGAAAAGACTCTTTCGTGGAGCACCAAGCAGACACCTTCAACCTGAATCTTGCTTCTCAGTCATGTTCGATGAAGAATCTGTAACCTGTAAACAGCCTGACGGAAGCGAAGAAACAGTGAAGTGGGATAATCTCAGTTCTGTAGTTGTAGAAACAAATGATACAGGACCTTTGGGGTGTGACGTCTTCTACAGATTGACCGGCCGGAGTCGCGATTCAGAATGCGTCATTCCACAAGGTGCGAACGGTGAGCAAGAACTCGTGGAGCGTCTGCAGCAACTACCCGAATTCGACAACGGGGCACTCATCGAGGCGATGTGTTCATTCGAAAACCGTCGATTTGTATGTTGGAAAAGCGATTGACGGATTCGTCAAGAAACGTAGGTCAGGCAAGCATTGGCGCGTTCGCCGAGAGTGCTCATTGCAAAACAGCGACATCGCAGGCGCGCCATTCGATGAACCATGCCTGACGTGCAGCGGGGTACCGTTTCCTATGCGGCGTCAGGCATGGCGCAGTGAAGGGTTGGCGTTTGCGGAATGTGTTCGGCGGTCGTCGATTCCTCTGCTCTACGTCTGAGCGTGCCTGACCTACGGATACTGGTGAGAGTCGTTTGATCTTCGTGTGCGGAGACCAGAGCGCTATGGACGAGGAACACGAAATTGCCAAACTCAAGTGGCTGTTTTTCGCTGGAGTCGCCTTTCTGATCACCGGGTACCTCTCCTACAAGGAGATGAAGTACGCGATCCGGGGGAAGTCCGCAGAAGCGACGATTACACGCACGTTTGAAACTACGAGCGTCGGCCGACGCGGCAAGCCGAGGAAGTATCTCGTCGTCGAATATTCGTTTATCGACGACGACGGAAAACATCAAAACGACAGCGATGACGTGGCCCTCGATTGGCCTGTTCCCGAGCAGAGCGTGACTGTGGAGTACCTGCCCGGCGTGGAACGGTCCTCGCGGATCGAAGGTCACTCAAACATGTTTGCGGTCTGGATGTTCTTGGGCAGCTGTGCCTTGCTGCTCTTTGCAGGTGTCAAACTGTATCTGATGGCCCGCGAAGCAGTCCACGGAAAGCCGCGCCGCAGGAGATAGGCACAGCAACTTCCTTCGGTGTCACTTACTATTGCTGCGCGACCCGGCTGATTTCGGCAGGGCCGCCACGTCAATTCCGGTCGGCCTACCCTGGCCACGAATCTCTAGTCGCTCATTTGCCGTTCGAGGAGACGCCATGAGGACATTTACCATCTGCATCGTTCTGCTGAGCGTTGTTCTTGCAGGATGCGGCGGCAGGGCGGGAAATAGAACTCCCCAGCAAGCATGGAATTCGTTGTTAAGAGGAATGCAAAATGGGGATGAGGGTGAGATATCCAGACTGACAACCAAGAATGGTCTCGATTCGCTCAAAAAGCAAACTCTCGACGAATCTCATATCGAAGTATTTATGAGATTGGGGCGTGCTTGGGCAGAGTATGAAATTCGCTGGCGCAAGGAAAACGAGTCCGATCCAGATACAGCTTCAGCATTCTTCGGTCCCGAAAGCAAAGAACAGGGTGTGCGTTTTATACGAACGGAAGAAGGCTGGAAGCTGGACGAGTGGATGCCTGGAAAGTAGCGTGAACGAATGCCGAAGTCGTTGTGTTGCAGGAAGTAGGCACAGCGAGTCGCGGCGCCGCCGCTGATCATCCGATGTGTCGACCTCTCGTGAATCGAGTTCAATTTCCGTGGCCAGTAACAAATCGACAATCTGTGTGATACTTGTGATCGTCGCCGTTGTCGCAGCGATTGGTTACTGGTCGTTCGTTTCCAAGCCCGCGCAAACTGATCGGGCGGTTTCGGTCCCTCGCACTGCGGAGAATTCGCCGCCGGCGCCGTCAACCATTCCCGCTCCGCCTCTGCCGTCGATTCCCTTCACTGACATCACGAAATCCGCCGGAATTGATTTCGTGCACGTCAACGGCGCGGACGGCGACAAGCTGTTGCCGGAAACAATGGGCAGCGGGGCGGCGTTTTTGGATTATGACAACGACGGTGATCAGGATTTGTTGTTGATCAACGCGGCAGAGTGGTCTACGCCGACCGCGTCTTCGGCGCTGTATCAAAACGACGGCAGCGGACGATTTCGCGACGTCACCGACGAAAGCGGATTACGGATCACCTGCTACGGCACCGGCGTGGCCGTGGGGGATTTCGACAACGACGGGTGGCGGGACGTGTTTATCGCCGCGTTGGGGGCCGATCACCTGTTTCGCAATCAGCAGGGACGGTTTACCAAGGTCACCGAGACCGCCGGTGTCGCGGGGGATGCGGGAGACTACAGTAGCAGTTGTGGCTGGTTCGATTACGATGGTGACGGCGACCTGGATTTGTGCGTTTGCCGTTACGTCGACTGGTCGCGAGAGGCCGATTTGGCGCAGGAGTTCACGCGGATCGGCGGCGAGCGGGATTACGGTCCCCCGCTGAACTTCGGCGGCACGTTGCCGCGGTTGTATCGGAATGAGGGCGAGGGCCGTTTCCGCGACGTGTCGGAAGAGGCCGGACTCGAAGTCCGCTCCCCCGGCGGCGCGCCGTTGGCAAAATCACTGGGACTGATGCCGGTCGATATCGACGGTGACGGTTGGCTCGATTTGATCGTCGCCAACGACACGGTGCGGAATCTGTTGTTTCGCAATCAACAGGACGGCACGTTTGAGGAGATCGGCATTCCGGCGGGGATCGCTTTCGACAATTCCGGGAATGCCCGCGGCGCGATGGGTATCGACGCCGTCCGGTTTCGCAATGATGACAGCCTCGGCGTGGCGATCGGGAACTTCGCCAACGAGATGACGGCGCTGTATGTATCGCAGCGGCCGCTGTTGTTCTCCGACGAGGCGATCGTGTCGGGGCTGGGCGCCGAAACGCTGGCGGTGTTGACGTTCGGCCTGTTTTTCTTCGACGCCGATCTGGACGGACGGCTCGATCTATTGGCGGCCAACGGGCATGTGAGCGAACAGATTTCCCGCGTGCAGACGGCCCAAACTCACGCGCAACCTCCGCAGTTGTTTTGGAACACGGGCGATTCAAGTTCCGCCGAGTTTCTGCCGCTGGGCGTGGAGCAGTGCGGCGAGGATTTCGTCCGCACGCTGGTCGGCCGCGGCGCGGCCTACGCCGACATTGACGGCGACGGCGATCTGGACGTGGTCATCACCACTCCCGGCGGCCCGCCCCGATTGCTGCGCAACGATCAGCAACTGGGCCACCATTGGCTGCGGCTGAAGCTGATCGGAACGCAGTCCAACCGCGACGCCATCGGCAGCTTGGTGCAGATTCGCATCGGGGACCAAGTTCAGTCGCGGACGGTGATGCCTACGCGGAGCTATCTCTCACAAATGGAGTTGCCGGTCACGTTCGGATTGGGGGAGACCGAAGCTATCTCTGAAGTGACCGTGACCTGGCCGAATGGTGACGTTCAGACCCTTAATAAGCCGGAAATTGACCGTTTGCACACGGTCCGTCAATCGCCGCCGTAGCGAGAGCGTTCAGTTTCCGCCGGCACCGGTCGTGATCAGCGGCTTCGACATCGGCTGTTGGCGTGCTGAATTCCAGGGCAGCGTACCTTTAACCAACTTCCACAGCAGCGTGACAGCAACCAGTCCGGCGACCAACAGCACCGGCCAGCCGTAGAGCAGTTGCCCGCCCTCGGAACGGATCAACGCGGTGTTTCCGAGCAGTTCCTGCAACTGCTGGCCTTGACGCTGATTGACCACGGCCAGCGCGTTGTAGATCAGATGGAACAGGCAACAGGGCAGCAGGCTGTTGCTACGGACGGCGATCATCCCCAACACCAGCCCGAGAATTGTTGCGTTAAAGACTTGCTGCGGGATCATGTGCATGAATCCAAACGCCAAGCTGGAAAGCCCAATCGCCAGCCAGGTTCTGCCGGTGCGGCGCAATCCGCTCAGAATGAATCCGCGAAATGCCAGTTCCTCGCAAATCGCCGGCGCCAGCGCCATCGCCGACAACAGGTACCACCAAGAAACCTTCGAGCTCATCAGCCGCTGGATCGGCTCCTGCATCGACGCGGGCAATTCGGGAAAGAACGGGGCCAGTTGATACATCCATTCCAGCGAGAGGGGATGCAGAGCCGCCGCCAACAACGCGGCCGTTCCCAGCATGCCCCAAGAAGGCCATTTGATTTTGAACGTTTCGACCAAACTCGTGGTGAGCATCACGCCCATAAACAGCGCCGGGCTGGCGATCACCGCGATTTGCGTGATGAACAGCGCGCGAATCATCCATTCAGCGCTGCTGTCCGCTCCGGCGGAGGCGGATATTGAGGCGAACTGCAGCATCATGATCAGGACGAAACAGATGACTGCTTCGGAGAAACTGGGCGTCGCTTCCTTGTCGCGGAGCAGGTGGCGGATCCACAGTTTCAAATCGAAACGCTCCGCTTCGCGGAACAGCACATCTTCGCTTTTGAATTGTTCGATCGCCCAATACAGGGCCAGGAAGCTGTAAAACAGAGTCGAACCGAGGACGGGAATCGCGTAGACGTAAAGTGGACCGGAGGAGAGCGATGACATCAGCAGGCCCTTAAGCAACAGGGCCACGCCGCAGACGGGGATCACGCTAAACATCTGGTGCTCGGTCAGCTCAAATCCGGAGAAGACGCAAAACATGGTCATCCCCAGCGTGGCCATCAACAGCGGCGTCAGATAGTACTGGCCTTCCTTACTGCTGCGGGCAAAAGTGGCAAGGGCCAGGCATAACGAACTGAACATCGCCGCCAGCGGAATCAACAACAGGATGATCCAGCCGATATCGACCAGCGACGGAAAAGCGGGCGCCGGCATCTTGGCAAGATTGCGGGCGTCCATCATGGAGGCCATATACAATCCGGTCAGTCCCATGCTGATCAGGTTCAGCAGCACGGTCGTCACGCTGAACGTCATCACGGTGAGGAACTTTCCGAGGACAATTTCGGGACGTGACGCCGGGCAGATGAGCATGGTCTCCATCGTCCCCCGTTCCTTCTCACCCGCGCCCAGGTCAATCGCCGGATAGAACGCGCCGGTCAATGACATGATGACCAACAGCGCCGGGAAGAGCTGGCTCCAGATTTTAGAGTTCAGTTGCTCCTCAAGTGCCAAGTCGGTTGACTGAGCTTGAACCGGCCGGTGCAGGTTGGTGGGAAGGTGTGCCGACTGCAGCCGGTGTTCCAGGATCTCGTCCTCCCAGCGATCGAGGACACCCTCCAAGCGGATGAACGTGATATGTGACTTCTCATCGGCGCTGTTGTGGATGATCTGCGGACGCGGGTAGTCTGCTTCCGCAGACGCGGAATCGACGCGCTCCGCGATTTGGCGGTTGACTTCTTTGAGCTCTCTGGCGAATCCCCGCGGAATGATCACCAGCCCCTCGATTTTCGCCTGATTAAACAATCGTCCCGCCTGCCGGTCGAGTTCGCCAATTCGCGCGCGAAGCTGCTCCGCCTGCTCAGAATCAGCGGGCTGCTCGGCAAGTTCTGCACTCAGTTTGTCTCGCTCAGCGACGGCGGCATTGATCTTGCGTACGGTTTGATACAGTTCGAGATGTTGGTCGTTGACCTCCGAGTCATCCGTCTCTTGTTTCAATGCCGATTCAGTCAAGACGTGCAAGTTCGAGGCATCATCGGGCCGGCGAAATAGCGACTTGGCGAAGCGTCCGTCCTGGACCAGCGGCGGGTAGTCACCGCCGGGCAGGTATTGGTCGCCCCACAGCACAACCGTCTGCGGCTGTTCGAAGGAGAGCAGCCGGAGCTCTAACATGCCGATGCCCAGCCCCGGATAGAGCAGCAGCGGAAACACGATGATCATAAACAACGTCCGCCGGTCGCGGAGTTGGTCTCCCAACTCGCGAAAAAAGATCAGCCTGACGTTCTTCCAGTTGACCATTGTGACGGTGTGGCTCGAATGAGAGGGTGCGATGAGGGGAATCGACGGCCGCGCTTAGGCGGTGAGCTGCGCTTCGTACTCTTGAATCAGGTCGAAGAAGACCTCTTCCATGTCCGGTTCCTGATATTTCTCTTCCAATTCCTTGACCGTGCCCATCGCCAAGATTCGACCTTTATGAATGATGGCGATGCGGTCGCATAGTTTCTCAACTTCCCGCATGATGTGCGTGGAAAAGATGATGCACTTGCCCTGTTCTTTTAAGCCTGCGATGGTGTTCAGCACGGCGCGGGCCACGAGCACATCCAATCCCGAGGTCGGTTCGTCGAAAATCAAAACCGGCGGATCGTGAACGATGGTGCGTGCGATCGAGACCCGCTGCCGATTTCCGGTCGACATTTTTGAGCCGAGCATGTCGCGAATTTCGTTCATCTGCAGAGTCTCAAACAGCTCTTCCAACCGCGCCTGCAACTGATCCTCTTCCATCCCGTACAGCCGGCCGAAGTATTCCACCAGCTCCCACGCGGTCATCCGGTCGTAAATGCCGGTGTTACCCGACATAAATCCAATGTGTTCGCGGACTTTGGCCGGGTGTGTTGCCACATCGTAGCCGGCGACCTCCGCCAATCCGGACGTCGGCCGCAGCACGGTGCTCAAGATCCGCAAGCAGGTCGTCTTGCCCGCGCCGTTGGGTCCGAGTAAACCGAAGATTTCACCCGGATGGGCATCGAAGCTGATTCCGTCCACCGCATGGACTTCGCCGCGGCGCAAATCAGCAAAGCTCTTGGTGAGGTTCTGGACGTGAATCATGAGGGGAATCCTGCAAGCCCGTGAAATCGGACTCTTCCGAAAACTCCTATCACCGGGCCCGGCGGCTGGATTGATGCAGTCAAAAATCTAACCCATAGCAGGCCGCCCTACCAAAAAAATGCTGCAAAAATCAGATTTCGACGCCGCAATCTGCCGCCGATAACCCGCGTCACCGCTTCGTCCCGGTGATTCCCATTCGCCCGCCGGGCCATTCCACCCCGACTTCCCGGTGTATCGTGGACAATCTGGCACGTCTTCCCGCCAATCGCCCCGGCCATGTTTGACAACGCGAAATCCGCGCATTGTCTCGCCACAGGCGACTCTCACATCGAATCAAGACGTTGCTCGAGACGATCTAGCCGTGATGAGATTTGCCGCAGGTAGTCAATAATCACGGCGTGAGTGTATTTCGCGTCGATTCCGACGGGAGAGTCGGGAGAACTGAGCTGCTGAATCAGCTCTTCAAACGACTCTTTTGGTTTGTCGAGCGGGTCTTGTGGGGACATTCGAAGCTCCTGGTTTCGTCGGTCGTGCGGGACATCACCGCGACATCTTCGTTTGAACGCCATGCGCTGCACAACCTAATTGGACTTGGGACGGCGTTCCTCCAGCCAATCTTGACGCGGGACGCGCGTGGGGTTTTGTTTCGCCCATTCCGGCTTGGGAAACCAGCGCAGTCCACTGTATCGCCGATAGGTCTCCCAAATATCGCCGCCGTCGGCGTGCGTGACACGCGGGTCGCCGGTCGCCTCAAGATAATCATTGAGCCGCGCCGCCAGACGCTGTTTGACGTCCGCGAAGTCGGGATCGGCGGCCAAATTGTTCAGGCAACCGGCGTCCTTGGTGATGTCGAACAATTGCTCGGCCGGCCGTTTATCGACCGCTAATTGAAAGTAGGGCTTGATCCGCGGATCGTTGCGGTGCTCAATCAAGAAATCGAGGGCCGGGCAGCCGTCGATATCGTGATAGCCGCCGTGCATCGGCCCCAATTCTGCCTTTGCCAACTCGATGTCCTTGGCATACTTTCCTCGGCCGAATTTCTGCGGCGCGCCGGCGGGCCACCGCTCCGGTCGGAAGTTGCGAATGTACAAGTATTGCCGCGTGCGAATACAGCGCTGCGGGTAGCCCAAAGAGTTGTATCGTGACGACGAATGCCGTTCGCGGCCGGAGAAGACCGCGTCCCGTTGAGGCTCGATCGTTCCGTTCTTGCCCGACCCCAGCAGCGCCAGCAAACCTTTGCCTGCAGGCGGATGCTGCTTTGGCGGCTGCACGCCGGTCGCCTCGTAAATGGTGGCGGTCACATCAATCAGATTCACGAGGTCATCCGAGGAACGGCCTCCGGCGAATCCCGCCGGCCACGCAATGGCCAGCGGCATGTGAATCCCGTATTCGTAGCAATTGGCCTTGGCGGCGGGGAACGCCATGCCGTTATCGCTCGTGACGATCACCAGCGTATTTTCCAACTCGCCCGCTTTTTCCAGCATGTCCAGCATGCGGCCAAGGTGCTGGTCGAACCACTGAATCTCGTAGCAATAGTCGACGAGATCGTCGCGGATTTCCGGCGTGTTGGGTAAGAAGGGCGGGACGTCGGCTTTGGCAGGATCGAGTCCGTGCCGCTTGCCGATGCCCTTGTCGAAAAACCGATGCGGCTCCGATGCGCCGTACCAAAAGCTGAACGGCTGGTCCTGCGGCCGTTCGGCCAAGAAGTCGGCAAAATTGGCGGCGTAATCGATGTCCCGAATGCCGCGCGGCGCCTCCAATTTGCGCTTCGCGTATTCCGGACCGGCCGGATTCCGCGTCCGTCCGTTGTCCCGCCAATTCCCCGGTCCCCATCCCTTCCCGGTACAGCCGACAAAATAACCTGACTCCTCCAGCCGGTCTTGGAACACCTGATACTTGGCGGGAAACGCGCTGGCGTGCGTCCCTGCATGTTCGAGCTGCCAGATATTGCGGCCGGTCAGAAACGCCGCCCGCATTGGACTGCAACCGGGTGCCGGAGAAAACGCGTTATGAAACAGCACGCCGGCGCGAGCGATCCGGTCAAACCCCGGCGTGTTGACCGCCCGATATCCGTACGCCGACATGTGCGGATAGGACTGGTCGTCGGAGACGGCGATCAAGACATTGGGGCGTTTCTGCGCCGCCGCAGCGGTCTCGACGCCGATGACCGTCAACAACAAGAGAGTTCCCACAAGAGTGCGTTCGGGCATGGTGCTGGTTTCCTTGATCGCGACAGGTTGCGAACGGTCACGAATTATTGAAACGCCGAGAAATCAGGAGGTCGCCGCTCGAAAAACGCGGCGAACGCTTCCTGTGCTTCGGGAGATTTGAGCCGATTCAGAAATGCTTGACCCTCGTGCCGCATCGCGTCGGCGACGACCGGCGCTGTGTGCTGCTTGATGAGCTGCTTCGTCTCGCGCAGTGCGGCGGGAGGCAACGCCGCAACTTCCCGGCAAACCTCCAGCGCCGCCGGGAGCGCATCGCCGTCGGGAATCACTTGATTGACCAATCCGAGTTCAAACGCTTTTGCGGCGGAAAACGGCTTGCCCAACAGCAACAACTCGGCCGCTCGCTGATGCCCCAAAAACAGTGGCAATAGATAGCTCGACCCTGCTTCGGGGCAAAGTCCCAGATTGACGAACGGCAGCTGAAACGTGCTGTTTTCGCCGGCGTAGACCAAGTCGCAATGCAGCAGCATCGACGTTCCGATCCCGATCGCAGGTCCGTTCACCGCTGCGGCGATCGGTTTGACTGCCGTAGAAATCGTCTCCAGGAACTGAAAGACCGTGCTGTTACCTTCTGTCGGAGGAGAATCGCGGAAGTCTTTCAGGTCGTTGCCGGCGGTGAAACATTCAGGCGTGCCGTGAATCAGGATCACCCGCACGGCGGGGTCTTGGTCGGCATGCTTGAGACCCTCTGCCAATTGCGCGTACATAATCGCGGAAAGGGCGTTCTTTTTCTCCGGGCGATTCATCCCCAATCGGCAGATTCCCTCGGCCGTCTCTGTGGTGATCAACGGGGCTTCGTTCAACGGTTGGTTCTCCCATCCCATGCAATTCGGTGCGCTGCAATTCTGCGGTCTGTCGGCAAACAGACTCAGCCGTCACTACGACATCGTTAGTATGATCATTGGAACCGTCGGGCGAAAGTCCGCCAAACGGGGACAGCGCATGAATAACGCCGTCTTCTTTGAAACAAGAAGACGGCGTGCTGATGGTGAACACAACGCGCAGATGCGCGGGCACGGCTATTGAAGCGTCTCAAAGCCGTATTTGCTCAATTCGAGCCAAAGGAAAATCACGCCGGTCAGCAGCGAAGCCGCTGCGACAAACAACAGTCCGACGTAGATGTCCGCTTCAGGCGGCGGACCTTTCGGTTTACGAGACGTACTGCTAGAGCTTCGTGGTGACACTGTCGCCCTCCTTTATCACTCCGGTTTTTTCTGGTTTGGTCACTTTCGCGACGGCAATGTCGGGCGAGGTCCGCACGACTTCAATTTCGCCGAGGTACTTTCCGCCCCGGTAAACATACAATCTGTGGCCTTTGACCAGCCCGTCGTCGCGGCCGATCGAGATTTGTAGCAGATCGGGCGTACCCCGAGAGGTCAACGTGATGCTCTGCACTTCACCGTCGACGGTTTGGGGCGGCTCCAATTGGGCTTTGAGAACCTCAAGGTCCGCGGAGACGCCGGCATTTCGCAGCGCTTTGCGAAAGAGGGCGATGTCACGGAGGCGTTCTTTGTTGGCCATATTCAGCGCGGCAACTTTTTCTTGCTCGACCTTCAAAGCCGTCTGCAGCCCCATTCGCACGTGCAACTCGTCGTGACGAGACTCGGTGAGGGTCTTGATCTGCGAGCGAAGCAACAAGGCCTCGTTATTTCGGTTTTGAGATTGTACCAGTGCCAGCCGAGCCTGTTCCTGTGCCACGGTCATATGCCGGTCGTGGTCGTCAATCCGTCCCAGGTGCTGAGTATTCTCGTTCTTGAGTTGATTGTTTTCAGCGATCAGCGTGTCACGTTCCTTGGTCAGGGCGTCGACCTCAGTCTTGTGATCGGCATTCGCCGTATCGAGCTGTTGTTCGGTGTCTCTCAGTCTGGTTCGCGTGCTGTCCAATTCCTTGGTTGTTTGCGTGTGCGCAAGCTTCCAGCTCTTGTGCGTGCTGTACACCGCTCCGGCGAATGCCATGAAGCAGATGCTGAGCACGACCTGCAGCACGACCAATAGTTTTCCGACAAAGGACATGGAAGTGACTCCCTCGATAGTTTCACAGTCGGTTCTGAACGGTGGAACTTAACAGCGCGGCCGGACGTTGGCCTGGCTGAACAGCTATTCGTACGACTTGAGCCGCTTGTTGCGGCGCTGTGCAAGTTTCAACAATTCCTTGGCCTGAGTCACCTGATCTTCAAGCCGTTCCATTTCGTAGCGGGCGTCTTCAATCTGCGACCGCATCTCTTTAAGTTGATTTCGCAAATGCACGACCTCTTCGTGCCGGGCCGCCAAATCGTTCTTGACGGTAATCGCGTCATTGCCGGTCACCGCCGCTTCCTGCGTGTGTGCGACGATTTGCTTGTTCAATTCCTCGATGTGGCTTCTGAGCGTGTCTTCCCGCGCTTTCATCCCGGCGAGATCGGCGGCCTTGTCGTCGATCGCCTTTTGCAGCGCCTCGGAAATCTCCTGCGATTCAGCGCGGAGCCGCTTCAGTTCCGCATCCTGTTCTGTGGCGATATCCTTCAGAGTCTTTGTATTCGACTCTTGGTTTTTCTCTGAGAGGTATTGCTTCCAATCCGTCCCGCCCAAAGATGTTACCGCCGCGAAGCCCATAAAGGCGACGCTGGCGAAGGTAATGAATACTACAAGAGCCTTGCCGACATTGGACATTGAGATCGATCCTTTGGGGGCTTAGCCATCATCCGTGTGGGGTTGCCATGCACAGTTCGCCGCAGCCGTCCTGTTTGTTCCGTAATTGGGGCTGCGCACCTCGATGGTTCGTCTGCGAGTTGAGTCGGCCACGCGAGTGAGAAGAATGACCAATATGAGAGACCTCTTCGCGACGGCAGAGTCAGATTTTCAGTATAATTAGCAGAAAAAACAGATGTCAATCAGAAAAGCCTATCTTGCCGGTTTACTCCAAACCGACCCGGTGTCACTCCACTTTCTGGTACGGCCCGATTATTCCCCATTTCCGGACATCTCAGGCCCGAACAACGTTTGACGAAATCCGGATTCCGCTCCGCAACGACGGTCACACTCTTCTGCCTCGGCAGTGAAATTTCTCAAGTTTTCTACGATTTTTCAGCGTTCGGCGGCGCAAATTGCTCGCAACGATGACAAAATAGACGCGAAATGAGTCGTGGACGCGTCGGCGCCTGCGTCTTAGCGAACTCGGCACCGTTCCTATCGACCAAGATGATCCTAAGGCTGCACTTGGCTGAAGGTTAACGACAAAGTTGTTATCGTGCTGGGCAGGGCGGCGCAGTCGACCGGTGATTTTGCGGGACGGATCGTCAAATTCGGAAGAATCGAATTGAGGGGCCGTCCCAGTGTCGGCATCCGCACTCCCGGGGTCGGCCTCCCGACCCGGCAAGGAGGCTTCCGTCCGGCCACTTCCAAAGCGACCCTGTCGCCGGAACAGACGAGTCGAATGGGAAACCCCACCGACCGTTCCTGCACTGTGACACTGTCAAGATTAAGAGTTTTTGGAGCCGCCTTGCACATCTCAATATGCTCGCCGATCAGACTGGCACGATCGCAATTTCACCGAAATCCATTTCGATTCATCCCAGCACAACCGACTGTGATTCGTAAAACCGTCTGACTACGGTACCTACCTCGGAGACATTCCTGTGGCCACCAGTGACGCCCCCTACACCATGGAAAAATCGCGCGGGCAGTTTGTTCTCTGCCTGTTGCCGAAGTTAAATGAAGTTCAATGGGGAGACGTCCAGCAGGTTGGTAACGAAATTCTACCGGACTTGGAGTCGGTGCGCTCGCCGGCCCTGTTGGTCGATCTTTCTCAGTTGGATTACATGGGAAGCTCAATGGTCGCACTGCTGGTTCGGCTCTGGAAGTCGGTGCAAGCCAAGAACGGCCGCATGGTGGTGCAGAGCGAGCAAAAAATGGTGACCGAGGTGCTGAACATCGCCGGCTTAAACTCGCTGTGGGAGGTCGTCCCGAGCCGCGAGGAGGCCCTCACCGCGCTGAAACACGCGCCGGCTGCAGGCTCATCGAGTGATGACAGCAGTTCCTGGACGGCGGCCATCATTTCCGTGATTGCCGCGGTCGGGGCGGGAATGGTCTTGGCGGTCACCCGCTCTGACAATCCTCTTTTCGAAAACCCTCGCCAATCGTTGATGGTGTTATTTGCGCTGGCTGTCGTTGCCATTGTGACGAGCGGGCTCGCCTTGCTTCGCAACGTCGGCGCACCGCGGTTGTTCGCGGGGCTGGTGCTCGTGGCCAGCCTGGGGATCGGCATCGCCGGTTTGATGTCACTGCCAGAAGGCAATGCCGCACCGGGCGATCCGGAAACCGACCCGCCAGCCCAAGAAGACTCGACGCCAGGCACGTCTGACGTCAAACCGCAGCAGCCACCCAAAAAGAAGCCCGTCAACAAGCGCGGTGACGACGATGAAGAGACACCGCCGGCGAAAAACAAGGCGGCGAATAAATTCGGTGTCCAGCCGAAGGTTGCCCAACCAAATGCCGGGAAAAATGGGACGACCAAGCCCGGCGCCGCAAAGCGGAAGGGCTTGGCCCCGAAGCCCAGATCCAACCGAGATTAATTTCTCACCCCAACAGCACCGATTACTCAACCGTAACCAAAACTGCCGTTACAATTGATCGAACCCCTGCTCGGCCAGCATAAGATTTTGCGGCAATATGCACGCCGACAACTTTTGCCAATCGAACAACTTTGAATTCACCTCGTCAACCTATTTGAGTCCTCAGCATCCACGAAATTGCGGTCTGCGTCTCCACCGTCTGATCTCCGCTGCTGGATTTGAAGCCGTCCCTGAGGGAGTCGCCCAATGGATCAACCCCCAATGAAGGACAACGAACGCGACGTCCGCCAAAAGGCGCTGCAACAGGAATTGAGTGAATTGGTCGATGTCGTGGGACCCGGTCCGCTCGTCGATCTGCTGTTAGAGCGGGCATTTCAGCTCAACGCGACCGACATCCACTTCGACCCTGACGAAACAGGCATCAGGATTCGAATTCGCGTCGACGGTCTGCTGCACAACATTCTGCATGTCGCCGCCGCACAGGCGGCGCACATGATTTCGCGACTGAAATTGATGAGCGGCATGGATATCACGGAAAAACGCCTCCCGCAGGATGGGCATATTTCGAATTCCGTGATGGAGGTGCAGCGCGACATTCGCGTCGCCTGCGGCCCAACCAATTTTGGCGAGCGGTTGGTCTTGCGGCTGATGCCCAGCGACCAGTCTTACCACAAGCTCGCCGATCTCGGTTTCGATGACCTCCAATTCGAAACGCTGAAGAAGTACTTGAACATTCCGTACGGCATGATTCTGACCGTGGGACCGGTCGGCGCCGGCAAGTCGACAACGATGTACAGCTGCCTGGACGAGCTCAATGACCCGTCCAAGTCGCTCTGTACGATTGAAGATCCGGTCGAACGTCGAATTGACGGCATCAATCAGACGCAGATCAACACGCAAATTGATTTCAATTTCGCGAGGGCGCTGCGAATGCTGCTGCGGCAGGACCCGGACGTCCTGATGATCGGCGAGATTCGCGATCCGGAGACCGCCCAGATCGGGGCTCGGGCCGGATTGGCGGGAACCTTAGTGCTGAGCACGCTCCACGCCAACGACACCACATCCACGTTTGACGTACTGCGGGGGTTTGAGGTGCCGCCGATGGTGATCGCCGACGCGGTCTATTGCGTGATCACGCAGCGGCTGCTGCGTAAGATCTGCGAAAACTGCAAAGTCGCCTACCAGCCGGACGAGCCGCAATGCGAGATTTTGGGGCTCGACCCGGAGATCGCCGGCACGATCGAAATCTACAAAGGGAACGGGTGCGAGAAGTGTTTCGGCACCGGATTTCTGGGACGAACCGCAGTGTTTGAGGTGCTCGGCATGGATTCAGAACTTCGTCGAGCGGTGCTGCACCACAAGCCCCGCCGCGAACTCCTGCAAATGGCGAAAGCGAAAGGGATGGAAACGCTGGATATGGCGGCCGCCCGCAAAGTCGTCGAGGGAAAGACCAGTTACGAAGAAATGAACCGCGTCCTCTCGGCGTTTCCCGGCGAATGAGCCGGCGAACGTCGCTCAGGTTCCAAAGAATGCGATATGCCCGGCCATTGTAGGAAAGCGGCATCCCTGCCGAGTGTCCGTCCGTGGTATGAACGGGGTGTCACCAACTTTTCAGATTGGGCATTGAAAGCGGCAGAGGAAGGGGTGACCGAGTAAGTCTTCACTTCCGTACAAGGCGGCCGGGCATATCAACTGGTGCATGCTTACAAGTCAGGCGCCGCCAATCCTCAGATTGCCGGCTGTCGACTAGGTTGCGAGTTGCCATCGGATCAATCGGCCAAGTCCTTGAACAAGGGGCCGAACTCGGGCATCTCGCCACGCAGATAGTCTAACCAAGCCTGTGGGTTCCAGATTTCGACGCAGATCGATGCTCCCACGAGCATCACTTCGCTGCCGGCCGGCACGTCCAGGAATTCCCGAAATCCCTCTGGCACGACCAAGCGTGCGCGATTGGCCAGTTTGACCGTCCGCGACCGCGTGGAGAGCAGCCGGCCGAAGCGTTGGACTTCCTCCCACCGTTGCTCCATCTTGCCGGCTTGAATCTTCTGCTGAATTAAACCCAGTCCATCGTCAATCCGCTTCTGCCACTCTTCCGCTCGCCACAGGCTGAGACAGCCGTACTGTTCCTTGGTCAGAATGGTCTCACCCGCTTCGTCGGCCACCGCCGTCGCCAATTCGGCGGGCAAACTGAGCCGAAATCGATCGTCGAGCGACCGCTTGAACTCTCCGGTGATCAACTGTGCGGTGGTCAAAGTCGAATCAACTTCAATCAGAGAGTGGCAAAGGCGGCATGAGAGAAGCGGGCATGAGACCCGCCTAAAGCAGACCTCATTGTACTGGGCCCAAAACCCACAATCAACCAATTGTTAAAGAGCAAATTGGGATGATTTCCCACTTATGCAGTAGAGATTAGCGAGACGGTCGTCAATTCGCAAACAAAAAAAACGGATTTTTGAGGAATACTTGCAAAATTCGTAGAACTCGAACCGCGCGGTGGTCTCGGCCGTTGCACGGCGTTTTGTCTACTCGTGCTCCCCGTTTTGCGGTGGAGAACAGCGATGGACGAAACTTGGCGGGGCACGTCGTGTTCGACCGCAAGCGGTCGGCTTGGTTTGGCCTGGGGTCAGGAGAACCTGGATTGGCCACGACCATTACGAATCACGTCCCGCGCAATCAGCGGCGAATGACTCTTCTGGATATGTGCGATTTGTGCCGGATTTGCGCTGGTCCGGCGCGCAACCACTGCACAGTTGGTTGGAGAGGGACGGGCGAGCGCGATTCAGGAGGCCGGCCGCTGACTATTGGTCGTCGTCGCCAAAATCGCTGGCGGCCAACTCGCTTTGCTGAGATTGACGGCGGCACGTATTGCCCGCAGCGGGAGCAGCCTCGTCGGTGCGGAGGATCCGGTCGGTCGTTTCGTCCGCTTGTTTCGGCGAGACTTTGCGTTCCAACTCGTCCAGCGATTCGGCTTCCAGATTCAACTCTTGATCGCTCGAAGGGTCGGTCATGTCTGGCTCCTTGCTGCAAAATGGCCGCCTGAGAATGACGTGTTCACAACGTCGCGCCATTGAATCCAGTTTAAGGGAGAGAGAGCGCAGAATCCAGGTCGGTCCGCCCGCGAGACGACATGCAAATCTTGAAGAAATCGCGATCGGGTTGAATTTGGTGTGACAGCTTGTTGACACCGGTCGTCGGTAGCGTGACTGAGTAGCGGTTTGGGGTCAAGTTCGTCGTCGACAACCTTCGAGGATTCTGAGCGACTGATCGCTTTCTGTGATGAGCACCGATTCTCAACAGTATCGATTTCTCCCCGCAACTGTTCGGAGGCGCAATATGCCGAGCGGTCAAGACGATTCATCGAGCCGCCAGCCGCTGTCCTGGTTGGTGATCACATTGATCAGCATCCAGATTCTGCTGGTGATTGCCCTTTGTTCGGTGGTGCTGCCCTCCTATTGGACATGGTGGGTTTCTCGCAACAACGAGGCACTCGCCGAGGAGATCGTCGATAGGTTGAAACGGGAATTCAAGCCGTCCTCCTCGGCCGTCACGAAAGAGGAATTGAAGAAGCAGCTGGATGATCTCGAGTGCAAGATTCAAGAGATGCACAAGAAGGAGATACAGGTGCTGAAGAATCTACCGCCTGCCGGACTCAACAACAATTCTGCACCGAAACCAAAGGGATCGTCGACAGATAGCAAGAATAAATCAGGGAGATGATTCAGCAGGGATGACACGGTCGATTGCTTGTTCCCCCGTCGATAATCTTGAACGAGAAAGGCGCTCGAGAATGACCAGATCTCCGATGAGGAACCTACGCAGGCCCGCTCGCAAAGCATTGTTGGTCGGAATCAACCAATACCCGACGTCGCCGCTGCGCGGCTGCGTTAATGACGCGTTGATGATGGGCAGCATTCTGATCGAGAATTTCGGGTTTACGCCGGGAGCCGACATGCGGCTGTTGGTTGATCAGCGGGCCACGAAACAGGGAATCCTTGATCGTCTGGAGTGGCTGGTCGACGGAGCGGCGGCGGGCGACATTCTGGTATTTCATTATTCGGGTCACGGAGCGCAGGTCCCCGACCGCTCCGGTGACGAGTTGGACAATCTGGATGAATGCCTGGTGCCGATCGACCATCAATGGGACGATCCGCTGCTGGATGAGGATTTGGGCCGCATTTTGCGAACAGTGCCCGACGGCGCAAACCTGACGGTGGTTCTTGATTGCTGCCATTCGGGGACGGGAACGAGGGAATTTGGACCGCCGGTCCCCGCTGAGAAAAAACGGTTGCTGCCGCCGCCCGACATTCAATTTCGTTTCGCGGACAAGATCTCCATCGAGGACGGGTTCGCCGCCAACTCCGTGACGATGACTTCGTATCGCAACATGAACCTGCGGCGTTTCGCCCGGACGGTCGAGGAGAATCATGGGATCGTGATCACCGGCTGCCGGGATCACGAGCTCTCCAACGATGCGTTTATCGACGGCGATTTTCACGGCGCGCTGACGTACGCCCTGTATCAATCGCTACTGCAGGGTGGCCCGGGGCAGTCCTATGAGCAATGGCACGACACGGCAGCGCAACTAATCCCCGGCTATCAAATCTTCGATCAGAATCCGCAGCTGGAATGCGACGGCGATTTGGCGCGATGGCGACTGTTTTCGACTGAACCAACCGCCGTCTCGTCGGTCGGCCACAGGGCCCAATCCGCACGAACACAAGTGGTGTACGTTCACGGCATTTGCGAGCATGAGCCCGGGTATTCCGATTCATGGTGGCGGGCGGTGCATCCCTACTTGCCGGATACGCCGTTTGATAACCGAAAAGAAGTGTTGTGGAGTGATCTGGTGACAACCACGTCACGGGGCGCATCACTGAAAGATCCGGAGGAGGATCTCAAGAAGATTTTGTGCGACACGCTCGAAGATCGGGCCGTCCGGGCGGCGATGGGCGCCGCGCCACCGGACGCGGCTGAGTCGGGCGGAACGCGGGCAGTGCTGGGGATTCCAGGTGTCAACTGCATTGACGATTTCTTGAAGTACCTGCTGGACGATTCGATCCGCCAGCGGGTGATCGAACGCTTCGAGGAGGTTGTCTGCCCGTTGATCAAAGGAGGAAATCGGCTGGAGATCGTCGCCCATAGCTGGGGCAGCGTAGTGGCCTTTGAGGCGTTGCATCTCCTCTCAGAGGACGAACAGATCCCCGACGGGATTGTGCACAACCTATTTACAGTGGGCAGCCCGTTGTCGATGGGTCCGATCCGGCGGATGCTCATTGAACAGGCGGCATCCGGCAAGCGGCCGCGCTGCGTTGAATCCTGGGTGAACTTGGATGCCAGAAACGACATTGTCGGCGGCCCGCTGAAGGACGTGCCATTTGCCGTCGACTTTGAGTACTTGAACCTGGAGGCGGTGGGCTGCTGGCCGCCGCTATTCAATTGGGCCTGCGCACACAGCTCCTATTTCCATCGCGACAACAAAGCCGTGCAGCGGGACATCTTCGGGCGCCACATCAACGACGGCGTGATCGGCGGCTGAACGATACGAGGAGAGCGATTGCCGTGATCGGCAATTTGCGCGTGTGCTCGACTGTTACGCGGGGTTTTGCAGCGTCTCCTGCAACAATTCATACAGGGCCGCCAACGATTGCGGGATAACGTTGGCGTCAGAGACGACGGACATGAAGTTCGTGTCCCCGCTCCAGCGCGGCACGATGTGCCAATGCAGATGCCCCGGCAGGCCCGCCCCGGCCACTTGGCCGAGATTCACGCCGATATTGAATCCCCCCGGATTGAGGCATTGTTTGAGCGCGGTGGTCATTTGCTTGAGCGCCTGCATGCAGCCGAGCATTTCCTCATCGGTCAGATCCTCAAAGTTCGCCTTGTGCTGCTGCGGCGCGATTAATAGGTGACCGTTGTTGTAGGGAAAACGATTGAGAACGGTGACCGTCTGATCGCCGCGGGCGACGACCAGGTTTTGGGCGTCGTTATCGTCTTGGAGATAACGGCAGAGAAAACAGCCCGGTTCAGCTTCGTCCTTGGCGGCTTTGATGTACTGCAGCCGCCAAGGCGCCCAGAGGATTTCATGCGTCACGAGACTAATTCTTTCGGATCGTCAGCGTCCAAAAACCTGTTCACCTCGAAGTCGGTTTTATCTCGCCGGCGGAATATAAATCAACTCACCCGGTCGAATCACGGCGCCTGAGTCCAGGCCGTTGGCCCGCAATAATTGCGGCAGCGTGACTTTGTATGTGCGGGCGATGCTGCTTAGCGAGTCACCTTGCCGGACTTCGTGGTACTGTTGTTCTTCGGGCCTGTGGGGCAGATCGACAATGTCGGTAACGCTGACCTGCTTCAGCGAAGTTGACGCGGAGTCCGATACCGGGCGAATCACTGGAGTCGAAGCCGCCGGGAGGCGGGCCGTCGGCTGCGTGCCGGGATCGATGACCGGCGAACCGCAGCCAAAAGTACTACAGATGACAATTGCCGTCCAAACTCCGGATCGACGGCATCCGCGATGGCGCAAGGCCGATTGATCTCTTCGCACTCTTGCGGCTCCTTCCGCGTGGTCGAGCAACAGTTTCGAGGGTCTCTGTTTGGATTATCGTGTGGAGATCGCCAATTTGAGCGGGCGCAGCACCTCATCGACGACCGACTCGCCCAGCAGACGTTCGTTTTGGTCGCTGAGCACATCCAATGTTTCATCGAATGTGGCACCTGCGTCCAAGCTGCCGTATTTGCGCGTCGTGAAGTAGACGCTAATCTGTTCCTTGGGATAATCCCCCCGGCGAACGTGATAGGCGCTGGTACGGGTTTCGATCATCAGCCGTGCTTGCAGCCGGCAACTGTCGTCGAGGCTGACGGTGATCGCCGGCTCGTAATTGATGACCTGCGCATCAGGAATGTCGGTCAGGCCGTCCAGTGCGGAACTGGTTCCCAGCGCGTCCGCGACAAGCTCGTCGTGGTTGCCTTCGTAGGTGAAGTCAAATCCGAGCATGAAGTCGAGCGCCTCGCAGTCCAGCGGGCTGACCGACAGCATGTAGGGAATGAGTTCCAGCACGAGCTTGTGCTGCTCCATCGCGGATTCTCGGTCGGGCGGGTTGACGAATCCGCTGCAGACACGACGAGGCTCGATCGAAATCCAGCGATAGCTGCCCGGTTCCTTGTCCTCTTCCAGCACAAAGTCCCCCGTCTCCCGCGTGTAAAAGTTCCGCATGGTGGGGTAGGTTTTTTGGATCCGCTCGAAGAAACTGAGAATGGTTTCCCGCTGCTGAGGCAGCGTCATCTCAGTGTTGAGGTTCATGTTGATGTAATAATCGTCCGCGAGATCACTGAACGGGTCCATTCGGTTCTCCTCGCTGAGCTAGGGGATCTGAGTTCGTAATATTCACGACCGGGCCTGCCCTCAGGTCAACAGGCCCGCCGTTCTCCTGTTTTGCCGCTCAAATTGCGGTATACTGGAGATCACACTCCCTGTTCGAGGTATTGTATAAGGGCCGCGTAAATGGGTCAAAGAGACAATTCCCGGAATTCCCATCAACAAATGTCCATCTTTTTGACCGACTTGGGTTGGATGGGTATTGCGGGAACGGCTGACCGCGTGCAGCGCCTCCGATTTGGACACAGCAGCGACGCGGAAGTTCGTGACGCGCTGCTTGACCCGGAGGAGAACAACGGCACAAACGGGACGAAAATCACCGACTGGTTTCCCGATTTGCGGCGACGGCTGCAGCGGTACGGCCAAGGAGAGTATGTTGACTTCGCCGACGTGCAGTTGCTGCTGCCGAAGTTGACGGCGTTTCAAGAAGCGGTCGTGTTCGCCGCGCGAGCCGTCGGCTACGGCGAGACGGTTTCGTATGCTGAACTGGCGGAGCTGGCCGGCTATCCCCGCGCCGCCCGCGCGGTGGGAACGGTGATGTCCTCCAACCCGCTGCCGATTCTGGTCCCCTGCCACCGCGTGATCGGCACCGGCGGCAAACTCGGCGGCTACTCTGCCCCGCAGGGCGTTAACCTGAAGAAGGATTTGCTGGCGATGGAAGCGGAGACGGTGCAGGGTAATCAGTTGCGGTTGTAGCGAGCATCGCCGCTGATTTGCATGGGCTGTGCGATCGTATTTGTCTGGACAAGGCAGGATCCGCGATGCCAAACTCTGAGAAGGTCCTATGTCTCTGTGCAAGTTAGGATGACGAGTAATCCGGCGAGCTGCGGTCATGAGACAATTCAATCCGTATCATAAGTGGCTTGGAATCTCGCCAAAGCATCAGCCACCTGACCATTATCGTCTGCTCGGCGTCGATTTGCACGAATCTGACCCTGACGTCATTGATGCGGCTGCAGAACAGCGGATGGCGTTCTTGCATCAATACACCACAGGAGAGCATCTGGCTGACGCTCAACGACTACTGAACGAGTTGGCGACGGCGCGGGTTTGTCTTCTGGATCCGGAAAAACGACGTGCTTACGACAAACAGTTGGAGCGTGCCGGCAAAGCTTCTCACTTCGACCAGCGGAGGCCCATTCAGCGTCACGCCTTTGCCTGGTGCGCCGCGATATGTCTGATCCTCCTCGTTGCCGGAAGTGCTCTACTTTTCACGAGGAGTGAAGACCCAAGCAACCAGGATATCGCCGCTAATCAGGTCCGTCGCATTGACGCTGCTACGGCAGTCGACCCTGCGACAAAGGTCTCTAGGCCCGAGCGTCCCGCGAAACCGGCGGTTTCCGGGAAGTCCGCCGACGTCGTTTCGAATGTCGACCCATCAGCTGACAGCGACGAAGTTTCGAATGGCAGCGTTTCTTCCAATCTAGCGGAAGTTGATGACCGGCGAATCATTGAATATGCCGACTCTAAGATTGTCGAAAGCGAACAAGAGTCAACAACGCCCCTTCAAACGACGGCTGCAAATGAACCGGGACCCGATTCGGAGACCGAGACGCCTGCATCCACGCCGAAGCTGGCGCCGCCGGATCGAAATTCACAGATGATCGCAAAGAGACAGGTCAGATCGATATTTGAAAGCGACTTTCGACAGGTCAAGCGGCGCGAAGCAAAACTAAACCTTGCCAAGAAACTCCTGGAGCATGCGTCAGAACCGGAGGTCGAATCTGCTCAACGATATGTCTGTCTAACCACCGCCCTCGAGTTTGCTGATAAGGCGTCGGCGGAGGAATTGTCCGACAAGGCACTGCTAGAACTTGACCGCAGGTTTAACGTCGACATCTATGCATTGAAACATGAGGCGTTGCGGCGGCAATTCAAGTCGGCGCAAGGACCGCTCTCTTATGACAAGCTCGCGGTCAAGTCGATGCAACTTGTCGAAGACGCGATTCGGGAAAAACGATATGAATCGGCAGCGCGAATCGCCAAATTGTCACGGGCCATCGCCGTCAAGACCAGGAACCCCCGGCTATTAGTGGAAGCAAAAATCTCCCGGGATCAATCTGAATCTCTGCAAAAGAAGTCACTGAAAGCGTCCAACGCCAAAAGCATCGTAACCCAGCAACCAGATAACGGACCTGCGAACCGCAACCTGGGGCTGTTTCTCTGTTTTGTTGAAGGTGATTGGGACCGCGGACTGTTCCATCTCGCGAGGTCAAATGACCGGCAGACTCAACTGGCGGCACAACTTGAGCAACAGGGCGCAGCTGCATCTCTAATTGGCGATGCCTGGTGGGAGCTGGCAGAAGGGGCGGAGGGAGACCTTCAACGAGATTTCCAGCAACGTGCTCAACATTGGTACGAGAAGGCGGCGAAGGAATCTGCGAGCGCCAACGGTGAATTGGCTGCATCGCGAATTCGTCAGGCGGCTGACAACCCGAAATCTTATGTGAAGTTCTACGTTACTGATTTGCAGGAGTTTGACTTGATTCTGGGACCGTGGGGGTTTGCAAAGGGCGGGCGAAAAGGCGCCTACCACGCAGACCTGATTAAGGTCAATGGCCATCATTCCAAGCATGGCCTGGGGATGCATCCGCCGGGAGGGGGATACTCGCGCGCGAGATACAAGCTGGACGGAAAGTTCGGCACGTTCCTCGGAGGGACGGTGCTTGCATCAGAGCCGGGAAGTACGGCAGAGTCGCAGGTCACCTTTATCGTCTTGGGGGACGATCGTGTGCTGTGGAAATCGAAGCCTGAACAGCGTGCGCAACAGGTGCAAGACTTTGCAGTCGATGTTCGCGACGTCCAAGTCCTTGAACTGCAGACGTCATGTACCGGCGGCCAGAACAACTGCCATGCGTGCTGGATTGATCCCTATCTTATCCGGGCGGGCGGTCTGGCCCCTCGGTGACGGTCGGCACAGACAAGTTGGCGCAAAACTTGTCGCTCGCGCGGAGTTGTGATCGAAACCGCTCATCGGCTGACTGCGTATTGAAACCGATCAGCAATCAACTTCTTCAGCCGGATTGACGTGCTCGACCACATCGTTTGAGATTACGCCCATACCCGCCGGAAGAACTCCACCCAGTTGCGGTACATGATTCCCTCAACGTCCGCGTCGCTGTAGCCGCGTGCTTTTAGAATCTCGCCGACTTTGTGCAAGTCGGCGATGGTTTCCAAATCGTAGGGGGATTGCTCCTTGCCGAAGCCACCGTCGAGGTCGGAGCCGATGCCGCAATGGTTGGTGTTGCCGGCGATTTGGCAGACGTGGTCGATGTGATCGACGACCGTCTCCAGCGTGCAGGCGTCGCTGGGCTGTGTCACGCCTCTTTTCCAGCCGGGCTGCAGCATCCAGGCGTCCATTGCGGCGCCGATGACCGCTCCGCGTTCGATAAGCACTTTGATTTGCTCGTCCGCCAATTGCCGGTCGGACTCGACCAGCGTGCGGCAATTGTGGTGGCTGGCCAAGACCGGGCCCTGGAAAACGTCGAGTGCTTCCCAAAAGGATTGGTCGGCCAGGTGCGTAACGTCGAGAATCATGCCCGCTTTGTCCATCTCCTTGAGCAGCGCGGGGCCGTCCGCCTTCAATCCGCCGGGAGTACCCGTGCCGAAGCAGTACGGGTTTTCACCGTAGTGCGACGGACCCAGGATCCGCATGCCGAGTTCGTACCAGTGATGAATCTGCTCGGGTGATTGGACCGGCTGGCTGCCCTCCATGCTCAAGATGTACCCCAGCGGCAGATTCTCGCTCCCATTTTGCTCCCAACTCGCGACGTGGTTGTTGAGAGACTCGAGGTCCTTGATCAGCCGCAGTTCGCCGCGCTCGACGAGCGCCTGATAATAGGCCATCTGTCCCCGCGCGGCGGCATAGTCGGCTTCGCGGGACTGGTAGAAGGTCCGCGGCAATTCTTTGCGACTAAGGCGCGCGATGAGCGTGCAGATTGAAAGGAATACGTTTCCTCGGCGCAACTCCGTCCAGGAGACCGTGTTCTCGCCGGGCACGATGTTGGAAAACTGCTTTTCAAACTGGCGGATCTCAGAGACCGGCAGCATCAAATCGCGGTTGAACTCCAAGGCGTTCCAAGCCATGTCGAGATGTGCATCAAAGATTAACGTCATAGTCAGAGTCGATTTCGTCCACAGCAAGCGAAGGATTGAGATCGAAGCGCAAGGCTTCCCGGCATATCTTAAAATAACGCGAACCGGCTGTTTTCGAAATGGACTGCCGCTGCGACTTGAATCCAGCGGTTTTCGGCACCGGACCGTAGTCTCGGTTTAGAGAGAGACCGTCTGTGCTGGCGAAAGCCCGATTGTCGGACAAAAGCGATATCGATTAAGATGCTGTCACTACAAGTAGTTTCAAAACCCTCTGACGCGTCGCGACGACACTTTTGTGCAAGTTTCTCAAACAGGCGCAACCGGCTTTTGAAACTGCCGCTAGAGATTGCGACGGCCGGTCAAGGACGACATGAAGCTGGTGTGTGATGCAGTATACAGACCGGATTCCGGAGCGATTCGACAATTCACGAGCAAGCTGAGCAGAAGCGTTTTCCGCCCTGATTTGCATCCCTCCATTCCAATTCTCCGCTGAACACGAGAATTTCCATGAGCACCTCCCGCCTCAAATTGGTTGTCTGTGTCATCTTGGGCGCATTGATTGCCGCACCGGATCCGGCGTCGGCACAGTTGGACGATTTGAATCTCGACCTGTTCGGCAATAAGAATGCTTCGGCCGTTCCGGAGGGGAAGGAGATTGTTTACGAGGCAAAGATCGTTCCGAGTGAAGCGAAGCCGGGCGACGAAGTGACGCTGCAGTTGACGGCGACGGTCGCCGAGGGCTGGCACACATTTTCGCTGACGCAGCCGCGAAAAGGCGCGACCCCGACGATTATCAAGATCGAAGATGACAGTGGATTGATCCCGCTCGGCAAAGGCTTCACAGCCAGCCGTCCGCCGCATCAGCGTGCGGAGACGGTTGGCAAAACGACGTTTGAGTTCGAAGAGTATACGGGCAAGATTACGTTTTCACGGCGTCTGCAAGTGCCGGATGATATTGCACTGGGCGAAGCGGTCATTGCGGGGGAAGTTTCGCATCAGATTTGCAAGGATGGGGCGGGCGGGCTGTGCGTGCAGGGTGAGTCCCCGTTTTCAGTTTCACTGAAGGTCGCGGCGGCAGACTCCCCCGCGTCTCCGGCGGCTAAACAGGGACCGCAAGAAACCACGTTCAAGTATCGCGGGGCGACGTGGACCGCTTCGCTATCGTCCGGAGAAGCCGCTCCAGGGGAAACCGTGCAACTTCGAGTCGAGGCTGATTTCGAAGAAGGATGGCATACCTACGGATTGGACCAAACCCGTCCCGACGGAAATGGCCCCTACGCGACGGCGCTTCGGATCGAAAAGCAGGGGCACTTGGAATTGAGCCCCGATTGGTCGGTCGCACCTCCGCCGGAAGGACGCAACGAGCCGCTGTTCGACGGATTAAAGGTTTGGGAACATCATGGCAAAATCGTCTGGTCGCGTGAAATCGAAGTACCCGCCGACGCCGAGCCGGGAGAGTACCCCATTGCTGGCCGCGCCGGCTACCAGGCATGCCGGGAGACGGCCTGCGACCCTCCTGTGTCGTTTACTTTCGAGGGAAGTCTGACCGTTACCGACTCGCCCAAATCGGTTCCGCTGGCCCTTGCGGTCTCCGGACCAATTAAGGGAGGCAAGGCTGCCGGATTTATTGAGGAAGCCATGGAGGAGCGGGCAGCCCATCGCAAGGAAAGCCAGCTTTATGGAACTGAGACCTACGCGGCGGCGGAGCATCAAACCGACCAAAGTTTGGCGGTGTATCTGGTTTTCGCATTTGTGGGTGGGTTTATCCTCAACTTTATGCCCTGCGTGTTGCCGGTCATCGCGATCAAGGTCATGAGTTTTGCGAAACAGGCAGGTGAAGACCGCAGCCGCATTCTCGCGTTGAATGTTGTGTACTCGTTTGGCGTAATCTCCGTGTTCTTGGTGTTGGCGACGCTGGCGGTGTTTCTCGGACTAGGCTGGGGCGGGTTGTTTCAAAATGCGAACTTCAATCTGATCATGGCCTGCATCGTGTTTGCGATGGGGCTGAGCCTGTTGGGTGTGTTTGAGATTCCAATGCCCGGGATGGTGGGATCGGCTGCGGGAGGACAACAGCAGGAAGGTTTGCTGGGGGCGTTTTCGACCGGCATCTTTGCGACGTTGTTGGCGACGCCGTGCAGCGGACCGTTCTTGGGAACGACGTTGGGCTGGTCGATCACACAGCCGGCGGTGGTCGTCTACCTGGTGTGGGGCATGATGGGGTTGGGGATGGCGTCGCCGTACCTGGTCATCGGCTGGTTTCCCGCAGCCGTCAAGTGGCTGCCAAAGCCGGGCAACTGGATGGTGCGGCTCAAGGAATTCGCCGGTTTTGTATTGATGGGGACGGTGATCTTCATCGTGCACATTCTGCAGGACTCTTACACGATTCCCGCATTAGTGATGCTGTTGGGAATCGCACTGGGACTGTGGATGATCGGTAACTTGTATGACATCAACTCGCACATTCGGCACAAGACGTTGGTGCGAGTTAGCGCGGGCGTCCTCACTGCAGGAATCTGCTGGTTCGGATATGGTCTGACCCAAAAGGGGGAAACAGAGCTTCCCTGGCAGCCGTTCAGCGGCGCAACACTGGAAGCATCGCTGGCAGAGAATAAGACAGTGCTGATCGACTTCACGGCGGACTGGTGTTTAACTTGTAAGCGCAATGAACACTTTGCACTGAACACCCAAAAGACATTGGACCTCGTCAACGAACACGATGTCGTCACGCTCTACGCTGACTACACTGGTGAATCGGTGGAAATCAAACGCTGGCTGGACAAGTTCAAGAGCATCAGCGTGCCGCTGACGGTGATCTTTCCCGCCGGACGCCCGGATCAGCCGATCGTCCTACGAGACTTGTACACACAAGCCACGCTGCTGGAGAACCTCGAAAAAGCGGTCAACAAATCCGAGACTCCAACAGCACAAGTGAGCTCGACCGACGGGCTGCGGCGGTGACGTTTTCACCACCGCATCCCCGTCATCACCTAGGAGGGGCAGCCGGTGCATCGGCGGGGACCGGCTCGGCGATTGCCTCAAAGGTTTCGACGGTGCGAACGCTGGTCGCTCCAGCTAAGAAGGGAACCACCAATCCCAAACTTTGCCCAAACGGAATCGGCAGGCCGCAGGTGGTTCTGGTGTAGATCCCATCCTTCTGCCGGTAGACCGCCGAGGCGTGCGGGCCGATGTAGGGGAGGAGTCCCCGAGCCGACGGCAAATCGAATATGTCGATCTCCGCTTCCGTATGGGATTGAACCTGCGACATAGCGAGTTGTCCCACATAGGGGACAATCGCGTAAAGCAGCTTGGCGGTCGACGGCGCGTCCCAGTATGTCATGCAAAGCAGGTCGCCATCCGACAGTTCCAGTTCGCCCTTGAGCTTGCTGCTGAACCGATCGAACTTGCCGCGCGAGAATCGTAGATGGGCTTTGATATTCTGCGGGTGCAACGCCACGTACAGCCGCTCTTTGGTCAGACAGAACGCCGGTGCGAGCGGAAAGTCGTCGTCGCCGACGGTGTTGAGATAGAAAATGGTGCGTCCCATGAGCGACTGCATCTTCAGTTCAACGCCCCGGGCACGGTACTCGCCCTGATTGACGCCGGGCAACTGCTGCTGGAGCAGCATCATCACCTTTTTGACGGTCTTGCGGGCTTCCTGCAGATCACGAACCTCGAGCGAAACAACGAGACCGGAGAAGAGGATCCCGCCTCCCGACGGGCTGTTGTATGCCGTCCAGACGTCCCCGAACGGTTTGAGCAAATCGTTCTCCAGCGAAAGTCCGGTGGCTTCGTGAAAACCTTGCAGCGCGTTGTCGAATTCTTGAACTTGCCTTTCGTCGATCGCGGTCAGTACGCGGCGGACTTCATCGATAATCTTTTGGCCGTTGACACTGATTGTGAACAGGAAGTCAGCGTCGGCGGGAACGTGGTCGAAGTCCTCCTGAGTAATGGCGCGGCCGGCAGCCAGTTTTAGAATCCCGTTCGTTGATCCGTCCGTTGTCAGGAACTGCCGGATACTGATTTGGCCGTTGGCCAACCCGGTGGCTGAAATGTGCGAATCCAGCGAATCGATCCCCAGCTTGGCAGTCCACTCAGCAAGGTCAAATCCGGTCGGTTCCGCCGCTTCGATCGCAATTTTGCGGATTTTGGCAATGTCGACCCAGGACAGGCTACCGGTCTTTTCGAACGTGACGTGCTTCGTTGCCGCGAGGAATCGCTCGTTTTCGGCGAGACCGTTAGACTTTCCATCCAGCGCAGCGATTGCCTGATCGAGCACCCCTTGGCCGACGGTCAACAGAAAGTAATCCTTATGGCGGTGAACCAACACGGGAACACCGGGCAACGGCAGCGGCAATTGTTGACGATCGAGCGATTCCTTGCGCACTTCCTCCGGCAGAAAGGCGGTCAATGTCTTGAGGTCCTCGGCGGTCTTATCGGCCTGTTTGCCGGCGTTGATGATGACCGCAAAGCGAAGTCCTTGGAGAAAGGACATGCCGATTGCCGGCGCAGTGTCGCCGGTCAGTACGTTGTCCTCCTGATAGCTGAGATAGAGGCAACCCGGATGATTGAGCACCACGCGGATCAGCCGGGGCGCAGCGTCGGCCGCTGCTTGCACCTCAGGCGGCGCGTTTCGGACTTCGCCGGCCATTCCCTTGACGAGGGCGGCTTCGACCTTGTCGAGGAACTCCTGAACTTCATGGTCGGCGATCAGGCCTTTGATCCCACCGGCGTTTTGCGCTCCCGGACCGCGCTCGGCCCACTCGGAGTAAACGATCGTATTCGCCGGCGGACAACGCAGCAGTGCAGGATCCCGATCTCCGGGGGGCAATCCCAACATCGGCCCCAATCCGCCGCCAGCAAACAACAACATGAACACCGCGGAAAAACTTGGGGCCACACTCATTGACCATGCTCCTGAAAGTTGGTTTCGAGACGCACTGATTTAGTTTGGGGCGACAGATCGACCAGGCGTTTCAGCCTCGTTCGCCGGCACTTTAATCTGGCCGCTTGCAGTCCAATCGTAATGGCGAAATTCGCCGTCACTTATTAATGATTCGCCAGAGTTTGCTAAATCTTAACATGACGTCGGAAATCGTATCGATGTCGTCTCGGTAATGCCAGCGCGGGAAGCCGCCGCAGAGCGCCAACGGCGAGAATCGCACAGATTCGGCGCAAGGCGGTCTGTTGGCGAATCGACCTGCGGTTCGCTAAGGTGGATCGTTCACGCCGGGACTTCGGCCTCGATATGTCCCTGGCGCCCGCCCGATTTTCCTGACCGCCCGCTGATGCTATTTCACACTTGGATCTTCCTGTTGTTTTTTATCGTGGTCTACGCGGTCTACCTGGGCCTGCGCAAGACTCGCTTTTGGCTGCACTGGTTGCTCATCGCCTCGTACGTCTTCTACGGCTGGTGGAATCCGCTCTATTTGCTGCTGATCCTCTATTCCACGCTGCTCGATTATGTGGCGGTGATCGCTATGGATCGCAGCCGTTATAAAAAACTGTGGCTGGCGGTCAGTGTGGCCAATAACTTAGGGCTGCTGGGGTTTTTCAAGTATGCCGGTTTTGTGACGGACAACTTGAATCGACTGCTGGCGGCAGCGGGGAGCGGATATGAGCTGCCCGAGCCGGATGTGCTGTTGCCGGTGGGGATATCGTTCTTCACGTTTCAATCGATGAGCTACACGATCGACTTTTACCGCGGCGAAGTCGAACGTGAAAAGAGTTTCATCCGCTTTGCGGCGTTTGTGTCCCTGTTTCCGCAACTGGTGGCCGGTCCAATTGAGCGAGCACGGCAATTGCTGCCGCAGCTCAATGAGTTTCCCGCGATCACGCGACGCGATTTCGCCGACGGCCTCTCGCTCTTTGTCGTGGGGCTGTTTAAGAAAGTCGCTTTGGCCGACTATCTGGCGATGTATGTCGATCCGATCTACGCCAACCCGCAGATGGCGAGCGAAACGGCGCTGTTAACCGCAACCTTTGCCTTCGCCTGGCAGATCTACTTTGATTTCAGCGGCTATACGGACATGGCGCGCGGCATTGCCCGGGCGATGGGGATCCAACTGATGCAGAACTTCAATAATCCGTATTTGGCGGACAGTCTGGGCGATTTTTGGTCGCGGTGGCACATCAGCCTCTCGACCTGGTTTCGGGATTACGTTTACATTCCGCTGGGCGGCAATCGTCACGGAGCGGCGGCGACGTATCGCAATTTGTTTTTGACGATGGTGGTTTCCGGGTTTTGGCACGGCGCAAATTGGACGTTTCTGATCTGGGGCGCGCTGCACGGCGTCGCCGCGATGACGACTCGCCGCGCGGAGCGAACGTATTTCTACCGGGAGCGATTTCCCCGCTTTTTGAAACAGCTGTTGGTGTTCGCTTTCGTCTGTTTCGCGTGGATCTTTTTCCGGGCCGAAAACCTGAACGACGCTTGGTTGATTGTTTCGCGGATATTTGGCTTCCGGTGGTACGACCCGGCATTTCCGATGTTGGCGCTCGGGTTGGTCGGGGGCATTTGGCTGTATCAATTCGCGTACGAATCGCGTCTGCGACGACTGCTTGAGTTCTCTCCCGTCCGTGTCGCTTTGGTCGTGGGCATGATCATGTACTTGCTGATTGTGCCGGGATCCGAAAAGAGCGGCGAAGCGTTTATCTATTTTCAATTTTAGTGAGATTGATGTGATGGCTGCCGAGAATTCAGAACACGCGTCAGCCGCTGCTGCCACCGGTACAGAGGACGATTTTCTGTCGTCGAATTCGATCCGGCTGTCGATGTCGGAATGGGCAATCGTCGCGGTGATCGTCATTTCGCTGGTGATCGGTCTGCCCAGAATCTGGTCGCAGGTGGAAGTCTTCGATCCCGGCGCCGATTATCGGATTCCCCGAAAGAACAGCGACGACTATTGGCTCTACCAACGATTCGTGCAGACAGAATTAGAGCGGAACCATCTGTTGCTGATCGGTGATTCCGTGGTTTGGGGGCAATACGTGCATGTCGATGATACGCTCACGCACTTCTTAAATGAGAACCAGGACGAAGTCGTTTTCGCCAACGGCGGACTGCGGGGCTCGCATCCGCTGGCGTTGGAAGGGTTGGTCAGCGATTACACCGACGGGCTGACCGGCAAGCCGGTTGTATTGCACTGCAACTTGTTGTGGATGAGTGCTCCTGAGCGCGATTTGAGCATCGACGAAGACGTTTCGTTCAATCATCCGCGATTGATTCCGCAGTTTATTCCGTGGGTCCCCGCGTATCAGGCTCCCACGAATGAACGGCTGGGCGTAATCTTCGGCCGCAACGTCGCGTTACGTTCGTGCGTCAGGCATTTGAACATCACCGACTTCGACAGTTTGACGCCCTACGCGTGGTCGCTGGAACATCCGTATGAGAATCCGCTGTCACGGATCTCTCTGGCGACGCCGCAACCGTCCAATGTCTTGGAGCAGAACCCGATTACCTGGATCGAGCGTGGGATCACGCCCAGAGGTTTTCCCTGGGTCCCGCTGGAAAGCTCGCTGCAATGGGGGGCGTTCCGCCGCACGGTTGAGTTACTGCGAGATCGGGGCAACCGCGTGTTTGTGATTCTCGGCCCCTTTAACGCACACTTGCTGACCGACGAGAGCCGCGGCACTTATCAGCAATTGAAATCGGGCGTCGAGTTGTGGTTTCAGGAAAACGGCATTCCCTACGCGGCACCGCCACTGCTGCCGAGTGAGGAGTACGCCGACGCGAGCCATCCGCTCAGCGCGGGTTATCAGCGGATGGCGGAAGCAATCTTGGACGACGATAGATTTGTAGAGTGGCTCGCCGAAACGCGCAGCAGCGAATAGGCCGCTCCGATCTTGAGTCCGACGTCCTGCTTGTGAAGCAGTCGATGATGTGGCCGACTATTCAACCGCATGCCAATCGGGCAGGCTGTTGGAGTCTTCGTGCGTGATTTGAATGGAGTCGAGATCGTCGCTCTGCAAATCCGCGATGCAGATCTGCCACGGTCCTTGTGCGCTGGGAGCACGGCAGAAGACGATCATCGAGCCGTCCGGTGAATAGCGGGCTTCGTGCTGGATGTCGCCGCCGAAGGTGATCTGCTCTTCGGTCTCCCCATCGATTTGATGGATCTTGCCCTTCGTCGTTTGGAACACGATCCGCTTGCCGCTGGAATCCCAATGCGGTGTGCAACACGGATCTTCGCTCTTGAGTTGCTGGTGCGTGTTGTCGCTCAGATTGAAGAGATAGATTCCAATGTCGCGCTGGTGGCGGCTGGCGACGGCGATTTTGGTTCCGTCGGGGCTCCAAGCCGGGGTGCCGCAGCGCTGCCAGTCTTTGGGTGTGACTAGTTTTTCCTCACCCGAGGCCAACTCGCGGATGCGGGCTTGATCGTCGCGGATGAAGACGATTGATTTTCCATCGGGCGACCAGGAGGCCTGCATTCCCTGGGTGATCTTCCGCGGATCGCTGCCGTCGGAGTTCATGAGCCAGATGTCGGGGAAACCGTCTCGCTGCGACGTATACAAGATTTGCGTGCCGTCGGGCGACCAACGGGGGTCGGCGTCGGGATGATCATCATCGGTGAGCGGCCGTTGGTCCTCTCCTGTCGCTTTCATCCTCCAGATGTCGAGTTGCTCACCACGTTTCTTCACGAAGACAATCGTGCCGCGAAGGCGTGCGTGGTCGATCTTGCTATCGCTCGCGGCAGGTGTCACAACGGGTTTTCGGGGGACGGCTGCGACCTGCAGCGGTGCGTCTGGTTTCGCGGGTCCTTCGATATCAGCAAGTTCCTCCGCTGTCGTCGATTTCGAACCGGCGGCCAGTTGTTGATCGGCGACATCGCCCCGACGGACACGGCGGAATCCGTAACTGTCCGCTCCGAAACAGGCGTCGGCAAAGACGGGGAATTCTTGAAAGCGGTACGCGGCCGTGCACTTCTCGGCGTTTGTCTTCCAAGCTCCGCCGCGGAGAACGCGTTTTTCACCGCCGGCGGGGCCGGGTGGGTTTTGAGCGGGGCTGCTTGAGTAATAATCTTTGTCGTAGAAGTCATTGCACCATTCCCAGACATTGCCGTGCATATCGAACAGCCCCCAGCGATTGGGCCGCTTTTCGCCCACGGGATGCGTCTTGCCCCGGGAGTGTGGTTTACACCAGGCATATTCCGGCAACTGGGCCGGATCGTCACCGAAGAAGTATGTCGTGCCGCTGCCGGCACGGCAGGCGTACTCCCACTCCGCTTCGGTGGGCAGACGATATCCATCGGCGGAAAAGTCACACTCCCAAGTCTGCAGGTTGTAACAGGGCGTGAGGCCTTCCAACTCCGAGCACCGGTTGCAGAATCGAGCAGCGTCGGTCCACAAGGTGCGTTCCACGGGGAGGTCCTCCCCTTTTCGCTGGGAGGGATTGACGCCCATCACTTCTTGAAAGATTGCTTGCGAAACCGGACGGCGGTCGATGTAGAAGGTATCGAGCGAAACATCGTGCGGAGGCGCATCGTCGGGACCTTCGGCCGCACCCATCGTAAATGTCCCGGCAGGCACGAGCACCATTTCGCCGCCGGAGGCGGGTTCGATCGCGTCAAGCTGGATGACGTCAGTATCGGAGTGTTCAGAACCGGTCGAGGGACCGGATTTGCTGCAGCCGATACAAAATGAAAGCAGCAACAGACAGGCAACTATCGATTTGCGCGGCACGACGGCGCTCCTTGATCACGTTCGAACATCCCGCAGGCGACTTCGCGGGGCAGTTTCCTAACCCCTTTGTCCCCGACGGACGCAGAGTTTGCGGCACCTGTTAATGCCGGACTCCCTCGTACTCGGCCGGTTTAAGCAGAACCTTCTGGGTACGTGCCCGGATCTCCTTGGCGACTTCGGCGAACTCAGGATTCGTCGCCATCAGGATCCCCGCACGTTGCCGCAGACGCCTTACGATCCAGCGGCATTCTCCGACAAGCTCGTCCTGACTTCCTCCGATGTCGGTCAACCGCGACGTATACCGCCGCAACCGGACGAGCGCGTCTCGCCCGGTATAGCCCATCAAACTCTCGCGAAATTCCTCGTTCATTCCGGCCACGAATGAGGGCGAGCGGATCTCCAGCCGTCGCGCCTCCATCCGCTCATCGAGTTCGGCCGTGATCTCGTCCATTTCCGTCAGATACTCATCCAACTCCGGATGGGCGGTCTTTTGCTCAGCCAAGTACTGCCGCATTTCTCGGCCAAACGCGATGTACTCATCGATGCGATGGCGAATGTGCGTCACAAAATCGAGTGCGTCGTCGAGAGCTTGCTCGATTTCCTTTTGTCTGGCTCTCTGCTGCCTCGACGCGTAAATCTTTTTCAGGGCGCTGCGAGCGGAGCAGGTCGCCCGCCCCTTCATTTCTTGCGTCTGGCTCTCCACTTGGAGGATATACTCGCAGGGGCCGACTCCGAGGCTACTCCGCATCACGTCAATGACGGTGAAGGCGTCCGTCGGGGTTTTCTCGACACGGTTGATTGGATAAATCACAGCGGGACCGCGAAAAGTCAGCGCCTTGCGGCGGAGCGGCTGAATGAATCCGCTGCCGAATTCATTGGTCCAACAAGGATACGGAAAGTGATCCAGCACGGTCGTCCACCGGCGGCGGTTTTCTCCGACGCGATCTTCATCGGAACCGAGCCAACTCGGTTTGACGAAGTCCTTCGCACCAGGTTTCTGCAGCAGCATCTCCCAACTGTCGGTCAAGTCCTTCTTAACCCGCGTGAAATTGGTCCGCCACTGGGCGGTGAACGGCATCGTCCACTTGAGCTGTTTCACCTTGTTGGCATCTTCTTCGGCGACGTCAAACGAGTGCCAAACTTGCGGGGCTTCCAGGAGCGCGAGCCAGATTTTCTTGCCCTCTCCGTAATCGATCACCGAGCCGGCGACTCTTCGCTGTCCGTCCTGTTCTTCGAGCGTGACTTTGACGTCCTGGTTGCTATTCTCAAAGACGCACATCGCGATCGAATTGCCGCCGCCGGTCAGGTGCATCAAGATGTTTTCGCTTGGAATCTCGATCTGACTCGCGGGGATCTTTTGGGCGTCGATCACAATGTCGTCCGCGAAGAAATCGGGAAGTACAACAAAGCGCCCCGGGCAACTCACTTGCAGTTTCTCAGCCCCTGCCTGCGGTTCGGTTTGCAGCAGAACCTCTCCCCGTTTGATGCGGAACTTCAGCGTCGCTGCGTTCCCGCCCTGTGTCTGATAGGTCGCTTGTAGCCCAATTGCCCCGCGTGTGTTTTCGACGACCGAGAGTTCGGTCAATTTATCCGCGAGTTGTCCGCTGGGACCAACCACACGCAATGTCGTCCTCAACTGGGTGTCGGGACCTGCCAGCGCGAACACGTCAACACTCGGATCCTGTTTGCGAAACACGGCCAACAGTCGATCGTTGTGGATGACGGCGTCGCCGTCGAACGCGGGCGGCTTTGCACTTCGCGGCACCCGCCTCCATCCACTGCGGGCAATGACCGTTTCGGCGCCCAATCGGTTTTCAGACGGCAAGACCGTATCCCAGATCGCGAGACCACTGCCGGGATCGTCGGATGACGATACCGTTGTGGTGTCAGGCGCGGCCGCAACGTCGGCAGCTTCGACGAGCTTCCGCAGGTCTTTGCGAAGATCGCGCCCGATGGTCGTTCGGACTTGGCGATAGACGTTTTGGACGTTCCCCTGTCGATCAATCACAAAGATGGCCGGCAGGACTTTCAGTTGAAACTGACTGGCCAAGTTGCCGTCGAGGTCGAACGCGACGGGAACCTCAAGCTGATGTTCATCCAAGAATTCTTTGATTTCTGCGTGCCGTTCACGATCGTTGACGGCGACTAAGCGAACGCCCTGCCCCGAGAACCCGGCCGCGACCTGTTTCAATTGGGGAAGCAACACATGACTGGCTTTGTCGTAAGTCGCCCAGAAAGCAAGAATGGTCGCTTGTGGATTGGACGCGCCTCCCAATTCAAATGAGCCTCCCCCCAGCAGCGGAACTTCAAACGCCGGCGCCGGCTTGCCAATCCAAGCGTCGGCGGGTTGGGACTTTTCGCCGCGAGGTTGTTTGGTCTCCGATTTCGCCTGAGAGTCTTTACCTGCGTCGGCGCGCCGATTTCGCTGTTTTTTGGCAACGCTGTCGTCTCGTTTTCGACCCACTTTTCCGCGCTTGCGGTTTTTCCCGCGATCGGATGCTCTTGATGATTGCGCCCGGTCAGTTCGATCGGATCCGGCATCGCTCGCAAACGGGTTGGGGTTGGACTCCGCGGTGGTGTTGCTGGGCGCGGAGTCGCTGCAACCGGCGATGAGCAGCAATAAAGCGGGCCAAACGAGCGGAATTCGGCAGACAGTTTTCATTGGCCTATCACTCCTGGAGGGCAGCAGTGTGCACCGGCGGGGCTCCGCATTGGTATTGTCGGAGGCCCTATTCGTGCAAAGTTGGGCGAGTGTGGGAAACGACGGCAACTGGAAACATCCGAAACTCGCCGAGATCATTCCAAAGGGACCATCCTTCGGAAGCCGACCCCCCGATCGTGTTTGCGACCTGGAAACCGTTGAAGTACGGGCGAGAGCCATCTGAAATGACGTTAGCAGGTCGGACACTCCCAATCAACCCGCCCAAGAATTCATCGGGTTACTCCGTTGACGGAGTTCGACTCAATCGAAGCAGCACCGACAGCGGAAAAGGTCGCATCGACTTGGCAATTCTGACGAGTATTGTGTGGAAAATCCGGGCGATCTTGGGTAACCTGTTGCCCGACAGCCACCAAGCGGAGGTCTGAACGGTTTGGCGCAATCGCCTTCGGATCTGCATTCGATTAGGCAGGAAACGAATCATGTCGATCCGCCTCACATGTTCATGTGGAGAGGCATTGGTCGCACTGGACGTCTTTGCCGGCGGCCAGATTAAATGCGGGGCTTGCGAGCAGATGGTCCCGGTCCCGATTCCGGTACAAGATTCGGATGTGACGGACAAGATTCATTTCGCCTGCCCGCACTGCTCAACACGCGTCGTCGGACGCAAGACGTCTGTCGGAAAACTCTCTCGATGCCCAGCTTGCGAAGGCGTGTACGTCGTTCCCCAGCCGGAGAGCCTTCTCCCGCACAGTGGTTCGGAGAGTGATGACCACGAGTGGGAGGAAGATGAGGCTCGCAAATGGCCTGAAAACCAATCGGACGGCTGGGGGTCGCGGCCGGCGAAGAAATTCAACATCGACGTCAATGACGTGATGTTTCTGCCCGGCATGTTGGACAGAATCGAACAAGATCCCGGCATGTCGCTTGGAGATATCCAGGACACCCCCATCGGCAGAAAGGAGAAGCCGAAACCGCCGAAACATTCCAGTTTGTATCATGCCGGAATCGTGCCAAAGTCGGCCTCACCCCAGGCCGTCAAACCGGCGCCGCAGCCGAAACCGGTACCGCAAGTGAACGGCAACCCGCCGCAACCAAACGTCGGAATGCCGTCACAGGTACCACCGGCCCCTCAGCACGCACAAATACAGCACAACGGTGCAGTCCCGCCGTCGATGCCCGGCACACAACCTCCGGCGCCGCCCGCTCCACCGCTCGTTTATGGACATCAGCCGCTTCCATACGGCGTCGTTCCGCAACCGCCATCGACTCCGGTAAGTCCGCCGGTACAGAGCTTCGCGCCACCGCCCGCTACTCCTCCGCCGCTGCCACAAGTACAGCCACAGCCAGTCGCGGATCAACGGGAGTCATCGGATACGGCTCCACCGCCAAAACCGGCGCGTCGACCAGAGCAGCCACCCGATTCCGCCTCGACGAAGTCAAAAGAGAATGTGGCCGTGCTTCGGTTTCCGACAGGCGAGTTTGCCGGCAGGACGGTTCCCTTGAACGTGCGAACCTTTCTGATCGGCCGCGAACGGGATTGCCATCTACAAATCCGCAACAAGGTCCTTAACCGCCATCACTGCGTCATCAAGTCAGATGAATTCAGTGTCCGCATCCGAGATTTGGGGACCAAGACGGGCACATTCATCAATGAAATGCCGTGCGAGGCGGAGACGCTGTTAAATCACCGCGACCATATCCGCATTGGCGACGTAAGCATGCAACTCATTCTTCCCAAGGGGTTGATTGAAGACAATATGCCGCTCGAAGCTGTGCCGATGATGGACGACTTTGTGGTCTATTGAGCCGGCTGGCTGTTATCACCCGCGATCGAAACGGCTCCCGATCTGCGGGCTCGTTTGCCTCCTCCTTTCCAAAGCGAAACCTCTGCAATGACCGACCACGCGACTGTTCTGACTGATGTTTCCCAAGGCATTTGGCTGGAGTCGTTCGACCTCGACGCGCAAGCAGGCCCCACACTCACCGGATCGGACAATTGGTCAGTCCGCAAACGGACGCTTCGCGGCGGTCTCTCCGATGGAGTTGATGTTGTCGAAGTCCACAACGGACGGCTGTCGATGTCGATACTGCCGACGCGGGGGATGGGCCTGTGGAAAGGCGAGTGTGACGGTTTGCCATTAGGCTGGAAATCGCCCGTCGCGCAGCCGGTCCATCCGTCGTTTGTCAACCAAACCGATCGCGGCGGGCTGGGATGGCTGAGCGGGTTCAACGAGCTACTCTGCCGCTGCGGCTTGTCGTCCAACGGCGCTCCCGGTGTCGACGAAATCATCAACAACGAAGGACACAAAGTTGAAACCGAACTGACCTTACACGGGAAGATCGCCAACCTCCCGGCGCATTACGTCGCCGCAAGCGTGTCGGACGACGGGGAGGGGACGATCTCGGTGACGGGCGTTGTCGATGAGACGATGCTGTTCGGCCCCTGCTTACGGTTAACCTCGACATTCTCCACTCAAGCGGGGGGACGGTCGTTCTCGATTGTCGATGAGATCGAGAACGTGCAGGGACATCCGGCGGAGCTGGAATTGCTGTATCACACCAATCTCGGTGCGCCGTTGCTCGAAGAGGGATCCCAACTCGTGGCGGCAATTCAGGAAATGGCGCCCCGCGACGACCATGCCGCCGGTGACATCGCAACGTACGCCCAATATCGGGCGCCGACGGCGGGATACGTGGAACAGTGTTATTTCTTTGATTTGGCGGCCGACGCGGATGGAAACACGCGGGTCATGCTGCGAAATTCCAACGGCGATCGCGGGGTGAGCCTGAAGTTCAATAAGCGCCAACTCCCGTGGTTTACGCTTTGGAAAAACACCCAAGCCGAAGCGGACGGGTACGTTACGGGGCTCGAACCGGCAACAAGTCTGCCGAATCTCAAAACAATCGAGCGTGAAGAGGGACGGGTCGTCACGTTGCAGCCTGGGGCAAAATACTCAACCCGGATCGATTTCGAGATTCACCTGACAGCGCCGGAAGTTGCCGCCGCGGAACATTCGATTCGTGCCTTAGGTGAACACTTCAGATCGGAGATTCATTCGACGCCGCAGGCGAAATTCTCCGGCGGCTGAAGCGCCAAGGCCTCACTGGTCATCCGCGAGTCGCGCTGTGCAGATTTTCTGTTTCTTTCGGCGAATGTCGTTGATTATCCTAGCCTTACGGCGAGGATTTCTGATATATTCGCCGGATTCCCCCACGACATGCGGAGGCTGGCTCTCGTCGTCAGCGGTGCGTTTTGGTGACGGACCCGCGAGAGCCCAGACTGGCACGATGCGCCAGCCTGAATTTCAGACCTTTTTCCAATCGTTCATTGTTCAGTCGGCTCGATTACTAGAACGCTGTTTCCGGCGGCTGCCCACGCACACGCTTTGCCCATCGAAAGGCAAGGCCGCTCTAAGCGGAGAGACGATTCAATCTCCCTGCCGGTCTCCGGAATCAAGATTCTGCCTTCGCCAGCAGCGTTTTAGACTCTTTGAGGGCGACTCCCTAAGGATCTCCATGGTTGACCGTAACTTAATTCGTGAATTCAGTATTAGCGACGAGGAATTTGAGTCGTTTTTCGATGAGGCGTTGCAGCAGGGAATCGAGGAGACGACCGACGTCGATGAGATTTACCGTGAGATGCCCTCATATGAAACGGGCAGCATTCTCACCGGAACCGTGCTCCGCCGCGAGGGGGACGACGTCCTTGTCGATGTGGGATACAAGAGTGAGGGAGTCGTTCCCGGCAACGAGTGGGACGAAGGAGAAGATTTCCCGGAGCCGGGTGATCAGATTGAAGTGCTCCTGGAGGAAGTCGAAGACGAACTGGGGATGGTCTTGCTTTCCAAACGGAAAGCCGACCGCATTCGTGATTGGGAACAGGTCATTTCCAAACACGAAGAGAACGACATCGTCACCGGCAAAGTCGTGCGGAAAATCAAAGGGGGACTGCTGGTCAATATCGGCGTGAACGTGTTCCTGCCGGCCAGCCAGGTCGACATCCGGCGGCCGTCGGATATCGGCGATTACATCGGCCGGACCGTGCAATGCATGATCCTCAAAATTGACGAAACCCGCCGAAATATCGTCGTGTCGCGGCGGAAACTGATCGAAGATCAACGGCAGGAGATGAAGCGCAGTCTGCTCTCACGGATCGAGGTCGGCCAGATTCGCCGCGGTGTGGTCAAGAACATCGCCGACTTTGGTGCGTTCGTCGATCTGGGAGGCATCGACGGATTGCTGCACATCACCGACATCACCTGGGCCCGCATCAATCACCCGTCGGAGAAGCTATCGATCGACGACGAGATCGACGTGATGATTCTGAACGTCGACACCGAGCGTGAAAAGATCGCTCTGGGATTGAAACAGAAGGAGCCCAGCCCGTGGGACGCCGTGGAGGAACGTTATCCGGTCGGCGAAAAGGTCTCCGGCGAGGTGGTCAACGTGATGACCTATGGAGCGTTCGTCAAGTTGGAAGACGGCATCGAGGGGCTGGTGCACATCAGCGAAATGTCCTGGACCCGGCGAATTAACCATCCGAATGATTTGGTGCATATCGGCGATATCGTCGACGTGATGGTGTTGGGCATTAACAAGGAGAAGAAAGAAATCTCGCTGGGCATGAAGCAGACGACGCCCAACCCCTGGGACGAAGTCGCTGCGAAATACCCGCCGGGCGCCTCGATCGAGGGGACCGTCCGCAACCTCACCAACTACGGGGCCTTCATCGAAATCGAAGAGGGGATCGACGGACTGCTGCACATCAGCGATATGTCGTGGACCCGTAAGATTTCCCATGCCAGCGAAATGCTGCAGAAGGGCGACAAGATCAAGTGCCAAGTGATCTCAGTCGATCAAGAACGCAAGCGGATCGCCCTGGGGCTCAAGCAACTCGAAGAAGACCCCTGGGAAAAGGACATCCCCGACCGGTTCCAACCCGGATCCATCGTGCAGGGCAAGGTCACCAAGATCACCAATTTCGGCGTATTCGTCGAATTGGAAGAAAATCTCGAAGGGTTGCTGCACGTTTCCGAACTGGCGGACCACAAAGTCGAGAACCCCGAAGACGTGGTCAATGTGGGCGAAGATATCGAAGTGCGGATTCTGCGGGTAGATACTGTCGACCGCAAAATCGGGCTGAGCCGCAAGCTGTCTGAAGAGGAAGAACAAGCTGCGGCGGAAGCGGGTACTGAGAGTGACGCGTCTTCTGATATCCCCGCACCCAAAGAGCCGCTCAAAGGTGGCATCGGCGGCGGGCAGGGGCCGTTGTTCTCGATGGACACCGCCACCAGCGAATCCGCCGACGATGAAACGGCGGAGGCAACGGAAGCGGACGACGAGCAAGTCACCGACAGCGAAGAGAAACCGGCCGCTGAATAAGCTTCGCGCTCAAAATGTTAATTCCCCAGCCCCCGGCTCCGCCAGGGGTTTTTTATGCTTCGTAGATCCTCGGCGGTCAGTCATAACCGACGCCCACGGCGCGATCGGCAGAACGGCGACTCTCCGCACAGACCGGTGGGAAGTCCGTTATTATTGCGCCATCTGCTCCGGACTCGGTCGGCATTGAGCAGCGAACGGTCTTTCGCGTACAGCCATCCCAAAACTGCGACCGATACTTTCAATCTGCGGTGCCCCCGCTGCAGGTATTGGTGGAGCGGGAGGTGTCCCGCGCCGGGGCACGCAGGACCAGGACGGAACCGGTAATCGATTTATTCGGCATGATCGCGCGGCAGCAGCAGGCCGCACCGATCAGCATTGGTTCGACATCATGAATCCACCCTGTCAGCGGGATCAAGATTCCCGCTGACAGCCGTTCCCAATCCGACTCGCGGAAGCATTATGATCAAGACCGACAAAGACTCGAAACAAAAATCGCGACGTCGCAGTTCATCGGCCGTGCAAAGCCCATTGGAGACGTATCTCCGCGAAATCAACGAGACGTCGCTGTTGACCGCGGACGAAGAGAAGGAACTCGCCTATCGCATCGCCGATTCGGACATCGAAGCGCGGGACCGCATGGTCCGCGCAAATTTGCGGCTGGTGGTCAACATCGCCCGCAGCTACACAGGCAAGGGCCTGCCGCTGCCGGATCTCATCGAAGAAGGAAACTTAGGCCTGCTGCGTGCCGTCGAGGGATTTGATCCCGATATGGGCACGCGGTTTAGCACCTACGCCAGCTACTGGATTAAGCAATCGATCAAACGGGCGCTCGTGAATTCCGCCAAGACGATCCGCATTCCCGCCTATATGGTGGAACTGCTGTCGAAGTGGCGGCGGGCGTCCGCCAAGTTGCAGGACGAATTCAAACGGACGCCAACCGCCGAGGAGATCGCGCGGGAACTCGAGATTCCCAAGAAAAAACTGGGCATCGTGAAGAAGGCGATCCAGCTCTATAACACCAATCCGCAGACCGACCAATCCGAGGCGGGCTGGTCACTGGGCGAGATGATCGCCGACGAACGGACGAAGGGTCCCGAAGCGGAGTTGGTGGAGAACGACAACCTGCGTCACGTGCTCGAGATGCTGGAGAAGATGGACGACCGCGAAGCGACGATTCTGCGGATGCGGTTCGGCCTCGACGACGGAGAACCGCGGACGCTCAAGGAAATCGGCGAGACGCTGGGCCTGACACGTGAACGCGTCCGCCAGATTGAAAGCGAAGCGTTGGGCAAGCTCGCGGCCGGATTGGCCGTGGACTAGCGGGCAGACCAACCGACACGAATCAACATCTCCCCCCGCCCCCGGCGTTCTGCCGGGGGATTTTTTTGCGCGGTCGGCGGCAACTGCGGGGTCGGCGTCGGAAATCACCTAGCGGGTTGGTTTCTGTTCCAGCCGATTTGTGACAACGTCTGGCAGTTCCTCTGGCCGGGGTTCGTATTTCTGGCCAGCGTGGTAGCTCTCCAGCATTCGTTGGCGTTTCTCAAGATTTCTGTTTCGATCGAACGCGATCGCCCGTTCTAGCTGCTCAATCGCGTCATCGAATTGCCCCACATCGGCGTAGGCAAATGCGAGCAATTCCAGCGCGTCATCCGGCCAGTTTCGCAGCTCACAATTTCGACGGGCATGTTGAACTGCTCGCTTTGCATCTCGGAAACTAGGATCGGGGCTCCACAAATAGATGTGAGCCAATTTCTCGTGGAAGACGTGCATACCAGACGGTAGTCCCGATTCGCGCTCATCTCTTATGCCCAATCGATGTGCCTGCGAGATGTCATCAAGAGCATGTTCTAGAAACACCGGATTGGCTGGATCTCCTGCTACGAATGACTCGTGTGCCCTCGTATTCCAGCACGCTCCCCGTATCAAATAGAAGTCCGAATTGTTGGGATTGAGCTTGATCGCTTGGTCGTAATCGGCGATCGCCTTGTCATATTCGCGTCGTCCATCGAGAAACCAGACGTCGCCGCGATGTTTCCAGGCGTCTGCGTATTCCGGGTCAAGTCGAATCGCCTCACTCAGCATCTCCAGATTCTCCGGGAATTCAGGAGGAACATTCGATTGCTTCACTAAGTGCACCAGATGTCGCGCTTCTCGAGCATTTTTCGACGCGATCGATTCACCGCATCCGCAGGGAAACAACGGAAGGATGCAAATCAGGGCGGCGATGAGTTTGCGTGGATGCATACGAAGCCCCCGAATGCGGCCGGTGGAACCGGCCCTTCCGTTCTGCTACTCCTTCTCAGTCCAACTGACGTCCACAATCCGGAATTCATCGTCACGGTAGGCCAATACTCCAGCCCGAATGTGGCTTTCATCGCCTCCAAACCACGTGATGCGATGGGCAAAATAGCGATAATCGGGACCGGCGATGTCGCGGGCTTCGGCGACGGCGCGGTCCGAATATCGATCGTAGAATCCGGCCACCAGCAACATGGCGATCAGATAGAGGGCTGCGCCGATCCAGCCAAGCGGGCTCCGCCAGAACGGCCGCGGCGGTTTGCGGGGATATGCCTCCGTTGCACGTCCGGTCGTCAAGGCAAGTTGAACTCCAAACGTCAATCCAAACAAGATCAGCGTCCAACAACAGAAGACGATCGCTGCAAACGGTTCGAAGGACCAGACCGCTGCGACGAGACTTCCCGGGATCCACCAAATAGTACACAGCAGTGCGACAGGAATTGCTCCGGCGAAAAACGCCGTGTACCAAGCCGCCCCCTTTGCCCACCGCGGACTACCGCGATAGATGAACACGCCGGCGATGATCGCGAAGATGTTGAATCCGGACGAGTATCCGATTCCTCGCCAAATGAAATAGGCTCCGCAGAAGACTTCCGCCGCGCCCAATACAATCAACAACAATCCTGCGCGTTTCAACGGACGTATGTCGATAGAAGTCGCAGGGACGTCGCTCATGTATTCTAAGCGTCGATGTTACAGGCCGATGTGATACATTTCTCAAAATGCGGCCGGTACAACCGGCCCTACACTGCTTCAACCGTTTTCGCTCGTTTCCCCGCCGATCATCTTAGCGAACATTGACCGCGGGGCAGTCAACCAATTGCACATAAGATTGCATAGGGCGAGCGCAAGCAACGGATGAACGACACCGGGCAAGTTCTCCTCAGAGGGTGGGAAACGAAGAACGCCAATCAACAACACGACGATGACGGTGGCGGTGAGTGAAGACATGGCCCTGGCGACCTTCGCAACCCGATCCTGCTTTGTCACAGACACGGCGTACGCCAAAGCGCACAGGCAGAGGACTCCAAGAACGACCGCGAAGTCGTACAACATGAATTCACCTCATTGCTTTTTCTGGACAATTGCGCATCGGTTCTGAATGGTCCGCGATTGGTAACGGCACATCGTGCGCAACCGCAAGCGGCCGGCGGGGGATTTACGAAAATCCGTGTCTAATCCGTGTGAATCTGTGGCGAAATTCTTCGTCGAGTTCGGCAAGAAGCGGCGGGTACGACCGGCCCTACACTGCTCTAGCCCGAGACCTCACGCCTACAGCCTCATACCTCACGCCTCATCAAGAAAACTGCGTCACGCCCGGCACGGCGACCGGGGGGATGTCCATCGAGATCCAGTCATACCGCGGCGGGGTCAGGTTTTCTTTGGAATTCAGCGCTTGTTCCCAGGTGATCGACTTGCCGGTGTAGGCTGACATGCGGCCCATGATTGCCAGCAGCGTGCTGCGGGTCATGTACTCGCCGTTGTTGATCGGATTGCCGCTGCGGATGCCGGCGAACATTTCCTCGTGCTCGGTGACGTACATGTTGTTGTTGCCGCCTTTGAACTTCCACATCGTCTTGCCGTCATGGCCGACTGTCTTGTGCTTGAACACGTCGCAGACGCCGCGTGTGCCCATCACGTGGTCGGAAACGTCTTTGTCGCAGCCGTTTTGCTGCCGCGTCGAGCAGAAGCCTTTGACGCCGTTCGCATATTCATAAACGGTTGAGAAGTGATCGAAGACGTGGCCAAATTTGGGATCGGTCCGCACGCTGCGGCCGCCGACCCCGGTCGCCTTGACCGGCGGCTCGTCGCCCATGGCCCAGGCCATCTTGTCGATGCTGTGCACGTGCTGCTCGACAATGTGGTCGCCCGACAGCCAGGTGAAGTAGAGCCAATTGCGGATCTGCCACTCCATGTCGCTCCACTGCGGCTGGCGTTCGTTGTGCCACAATTCGCCGGTGTTATAGGTGCACTGGATGGAGACGACTTCGCCGATGCCGCCGTTGAGCACCTGATCGAGTGCGGCGCGCTTGCCGTAGTGATACCGCCAGCACAAGCCGCTGACGACGGAGAGATTCTTCTGCTTCGCCTGCTTGCAAGTTTCCAAGACGGCGCGGACGCCCGGCCCATCGACGGCGACCGGTTTCTCGGCGAAGATGTGTTTGCCCGCATCGACCGCCGCCTGCAGGTGCATGGGGCGGAAGTGCGGCGGCGTGGTGAGCAGCACGACATCCACGTCAGTCTCCAACAGTTGCTTATAAGCGTCGAAGCCGACGAACTTCATGTCCTCGGCGACGTCAACGCGGTCGGCGATCTTTTCTTTTTTCAGATGGCCAAGTTTTTGTTCGATCTTGTCCCCGAACGTATCAGCCATGGCCACCAGCTTGGCGTTCGGATCGGCCTTCAACGCGTCTTTGGCAGCCCCGGCTCCGCGGTTACCGCAGCCGATCAGGCCGACTTTCAGTGTATTCGTTTCGCCCGCAAACGCCCCGGCCGGCAGCGCCAAATTGGCGGCCAAAGCTCCGGTGGTGACAGCGGCGGTGGAGGTCTTCAGAAAGTCGCGGCGGGACGGTTGCTGAGAACCGCTGGGGGAGGCGTGATGGTCCATGGATACTCTGTCCTTTGAGGATTAGCAGGAGGGTTTTCGAAGTGTCTCGAAGCGCTGAGGCGGCGCTCGCGAGTCGTTCTCATGCGAGTTTTATTCTAACGGAAAAGCCCGACTTTCCACCATCCCAGAGGCCGGTTTTCAGGCTGCGTCACGGCAATTGAAATCGTGGCGGGGGGTTGATCTTCGGCGCAGCCTGTTCAACAATGCCCGCAACTCTGCATTTCGCAGAGGTATCACAGCAGTTTCGATCCGCTGATACCAATCAACTCGGATTTGACTTCAATCGAGCAGAGGCAAGGACTTATGAGCATCATAGAGACGACCGTCGACATGTGGAAATTCAATCGGGATCGCACCAACGCCACATTGGACGCAATTGCCGAGTTGGATGATCCGCAGGGTGCCCTCGGCTGGCAAGCGGCGGCGGGCCGCGCACACATTGCCTGGCAGTTGATGCATATCGGCATCACGGAAGAGCTGTTCGCAACGGAGCGGCTTAAGGAAACGGGTACGAACTACCCTGACCTCGTGCCCCGCTTTCGCGGCGGGAGCACTCCGGACGATGATATTCCGTCGCTGGAAGTGATCCGTGACGTCCTCAACACGAGCCGCGAGCACCTGCTGTCGACGATAGCAACGTTTTCGGACGACGATTTGGAGATGATTCCCGAGCCGTTCAAGGAACGGGGCTGGACGTTGGGAACGGCGATCAAAATCATCTCATGGCACGAGGGACACCACCAAGGGCAGGCGCATGCGATGCTGAATCTTTATGATGCCTCGCATCCCTAACGCCGATTCGGAACGGCGGACTGCCGTTGCCGACGAACGTGGAACCTGCTTGATTCCCGCAAACCTTGATGCAAGTGACGATCTATTACTGTCGACTTTGCAAACTTCGCAAGCCCGCGGAAGCGATCGCTCAAGCGCTGCAGCACGAGTTGGGTGTTCAGGCGAACTTGGCCGAGGGTTTTTGGGGGACGTTCCGTATCGAAGTCGACGGACAAGACGTGTTCAACCGCTGGCAATCGCGCGGAATCTGGGGACGACTTGGCTTTGGCCGCACGCCGTCGCCTGAAGAAATCGTCGCCTTGTTGCGCAACGGACAAGACGAGGCAAAGGCGACCGCCGATGCGCCGGCGACGCTGAGCGAGCAGGGCGCGGAATAAGAAACGGGCGACCGCAGGTGCTTGCGATGCGTCACCAGCTCCGAAAATCATGTTGCTTGAGCTGGGTGTAGCTTTGGTAGGCCAATCCGCCGAAGAGGATCGCGATGTAGAACTCGCGCAAATATGCAGCAAGGATTGCGACCGCCGCGCCGGTCAGGATGGAAATCTTGAGTGAAACGGTGACTCCGCCGGAGTTCATCATCCACGTAAACAGTGAACGGCTAACTTGCCCCCCGTCGAGCGGATAGACCGGCAGCAGATTGATCAGCCCCCAGAATAAATTGATGCGGATGAGGAAAAAGATCGCCGTCTCGCCCAGGTGCGAAATCTGATCCGCGAATCCGTAACTGACCGATGCGAAGTCAAACGCCAACACCAGACCAAACAACACGAACCCGGCACCCGGTCCTGCCAGCGAGATGAGAATGGACCGTAGCGGAGTGTGTCCGTAGGTCGGGTTATAGAATGCCAATCCGCCGAAGTGGTATAGCAGAATTCGCGGCGGCCACCCGAAGTAGCGAGCGGTCAGTGCATGGCCCAATTCATGGACCAGAATCGAAACAAAGATGCAGGCGACCCCAATCGCCAGTCTCATGAAATCGACTTGCCCTCTGCCGGATGAAAAGAGCGCCGCGATGACCCAAAACAGAGGGTGGACGCGGACCGGGATGCCGAAGATGGAAAACTTCCAATCGTAGGCGGTTTCTTGAACGTTGCCGAACATCGTAGTGCTTTCCGACGAAGGTGATGATCGATGAATTCACGTTCTACTGGGATCGGCCGATTGAAACAAGATGATCACGGCAAACAAGCTTGGCGGACAGCGGGTGATTCGGTTTTCGGCGCCCGGTATTGACCCCTTGGGCGGGGTTGCTACGATGTTGCTACTGTGACCAGCGGGTCGCACAAGATTTGACCGGCCTCGCCTTGACCGGCGCGTCTGTCTGCTGCGGGGCTACCCCGCGGAAGAAGTATTGTTCTCCATTCGATCGTGAATTGCCCCGTCTCCAGGTTGCGGCGACGGAGCAATTCGCCACAGGAAGCAGTTGTCCCGCCCGCTGGTCACATTTGTTGCTCACAGGACGTTTCTAACATCGGTATCGAGGACTCCGTCTCCGCGGCAGCACACCGAGAGCTTTTTGCCCGCTCGCTGTTACAAGCTCACGGCGTCCACTCGGCCCTGGCACAACATTGACGATCGGTCGATCACAACCGGCCGCCAGTTGAAGTCGCAAACCTCTGGGATGGGCACGAACGTCACCGGCAACAATCGTCTATGAGCTTGTTCGACAACATTCTTCGCTGGTTCGGCTTGAAGAAACCTGCCGCCGCCACGGCGCAGCGCCGGCGAAAGCGGCTTCGTCGCAGAAAACGATTGACAGATCGTGTGACGCTCGTGCCGCTGCGGTGGCATGCTCAGCGTCAGGAAGTGAAACAGCATGCCCACGTTCCCGTTGGTGCGGACGGCGAATCGCGCGATCTGCCCTACCGTTACGCGCGATTCGGCGGTTATGGCGGCTATCTCGACCTGAGCCGAGGGGGCGACGGGCACCGATTGCAGCGATTCGGTTTGCCGTCGATGCGGACCCCGGAAGAGATCGCGCAGTGGCTGGAGATCCCGCACGGTAGACTCGCCTGGCTGGTGCATCGATTCGATGAAGGGGGACGGGCTGCGCACGTCTCGCAGGCGCACTATCACTATTCATGGCTCAAAAAGCGAGGCGGGGGACACCGGCTCGTCGAGTCACCCAAACCCAAATTAAAAGCGGTGCAGCGGAAGATTCTCCGCGAGATGTTGGACCGGATTCCGCTGCACGACTCCGCTCACGGTTTTGCCGTGGGCCGGTCGATCCTGACCAACGCGCAACCGCACGTCGGGCAACGGGTGGTGATCAAGTTTGATCTGGAAAACTTTTATGCCAATGTCACCTTCAGCCGCGTTGTGGCGATTTTTCGCGGCATCGGATATCCCCGCGAGGCCGCGTTATGGCTGGGACGGCTGACGACGTCGTTGGTGCCGGGCGGAATCCCCAGCCCCGACGGCGACCGTTGGGCCTTGCAACCGTTTCTGTCGCGGCACCTGCCGCAAGGCGCGCCGACGTCGCCGGCACTTGCTAACCTTTCGTGCTATGCGCTGGATGTTCGACTTTCGGGGATGGCCCGCGCGTTCGGGGCGACCTATACCCGCTACGCCGATGATCTCACTTTCTCCGGCGACCAACATCTCGTCGACAGCTTGAATGTGTTCATCCCGCTGGTCACGAAGATTATCCGGTCTGAGCGGTTCACCGTGCATACGGCGAAGCGCAAAGTCATGCGGAACAACCAGCGACAGAGTGTCACGGGCGTCGTCGTCAATGAACGGACGAACGTTTCCCGCGCCGACTACGATCTGTTGAAGGCGATCTTGACGAATTGCATCCGGCACGGCCCGTCGACGCAGAATCATGCGCAGAACGCTGACTTTGCGGCCTCTTTATGGGGGCGCATCAGTCACGTGCATCACCTCAATTCCGCACGGGGCCAGAAGCTGCGCCGGCTGTACGCGCAAATTGATTGGAGTCGCTAGATTGCTGCGCACAGGCTACTGTGTGCGCTGCTGCGGCACTGGCTCTTGAGCGATGTTGACGCCGGGCAATTCTTGAACCGACTGGCGAAGTTCGGCGCTGAGGCGTTGATTTTCGAGCATTCTCCAAGCGGCGTTGAGACGGTTATCAACACGCGCGACTCTCCACAGGCCAGTCGACGATAGCTGCAGCTCAATTGTCGAATCAACAAACGGCGTCTCCGCATGGCGGAACTGTGCCTTGGCGGTGGCGTGTCCGCGGCGAACGTCGAGCGCGGTAATTTCGTATTCGAGTGCCATGGCAGCGTCTTCCGCCGCATCGGGCGCGGCCCAAGCTGCATCGAAGTCATCGACGGAAAACTGCGCGCGTTCTCGCAATTCAGGGGTCATCAACTCGAGCGCCGTTTCCGAATCGCAGTCGACAACCGCATCCAAGAATGCGATCAACGTTTCCTTGGGCTTCTGGTTGGTACGCCACTGTTGAATGCCGGCAAAGATCAGCAGCAGGCCGCCGCCGATGAGGGCGACATTCCAGAGCTTGGGTGTCACAGCCACACCTCCTGCAGCGAAACTGGCGTCGAACGACTGCCTCAACTGCGGTAATGTCCAGCGCGGATGCTGCCCATTGTCATTTCACTGATGAGCGATTCGGCCGGTGACTTGTGACGGCGGTTTGCCGACGAATCCTTCCAGCAGCAGTTAGGCACTCGGCCGCAAATTCCAATAGGCGCACAACACTTCGTACAGGTCGGCTGAGATTTGGATTTCGTCGTCTTCGAAGTCCTGCAGCCATGTCCGGTCGTTTTGGACAGCTTCTGCGAGGATGCCGGTGATTTCACCCAGTTTGACGGTCATGCCGGGTTCGGCAACGGCCGTTGCGTCGTCTTCGCCGGTATAGAGTCTCAGTCGATGCCGCATCGGTTTTTGTCTTTCCTTGACGATGTGAGGTCCTGTTTTCTCCCCCCTCACAGCCCACCGGGCCTGTTCGTGATCGCAAAAATCGTTTTGAGATTCACGTCGTGAGAATCATCAAAACCGCGATCACGACGGCTTCCTGTCCTGTGGATAGCCATCTTTGTTGATCGGCATTTGGCGACTCGTGGGATGAGGAAATCTGACGAATAATCCAATCATGCCTAATGCAGCGCGTGGTGCGATTCCGCGAGCGGGAAAGAACGCAGAGAGTTACCAGCCCCGGATTCGGCGCAATCTGCCGATCCGCTCCTCCTAACGGCAGAATCCGCCGAAACTCTTGCGGCGAACAGTCCCCAACCAACACCCGCCGCGCGTTGACGCAAACGGCAGCGACTTCAAAAGTGGCTTGCTTCTACAGCCATGCCCGCCGCTATAATGCCGTTCGATAGCGGAATGGACGAACCAGATACTCGGGAGTCGAGCATGGCCAAGCGGCGACTAAAACGCGCAGATCCGGAACTCTCGGAAATGGACGTGCTCTCGACCGAGTACTTCGATGAGCCGGTTGAGAACCAGGAACTGATCGATGAGATCAAGCTCACTGCCGACAAGCTCGCCCGGGACAAGGCGACACGCGGTGACCTGAAGATCCTCAGCCGCGCGCTGCGTGAATTGCGATATGCGTTTAAGGTCTTCACGCCCTACCGGCGGCACCGCAAGGTGACGGTTTTCGGTTCCGCCCGCACGCACAGCGAACATGAGGAGTTTAAGCAAGCGGTCAAATTCAGCCGCAAGATGGCCGAGGAAGGCTGGATGTCGCTCACCGGCGCCGGCGGCGGCATCATGGAAGCGGGGCACATCGGGGCGGGTAAGGAAATGTCGATGGGGGTCAATATCATGCTCCCGTTCGAACAGGACGCCAATCCGATTATCAACAACGACGAGAAACTGGTCCATCTCAAATACTTTTTCACGCGCAAGTTGCTGTTTGTGAAGGAAGTGCACGCGGTCGCCCTGTTCCCCGGCGGATTCGGAACTCAGGACGAAGGATTTGAGACCCTCACGCTCGTGCAGACCGGCAAGCGGGATATCATGCCGATTGTGTTCGTCGACGAACCGGGTGGAATCTATTGGAAGTCGTGGCTGGAATTCGTCTCGGAGCAACTGCTTTCCCGCGAGCTGATTTCACCGTCGGACATGTCGCTGTTTCTGGTCACCGACGACGTGGACGAGGCGGTCGAAGAGATTCTGGGTTTTTACAGTGTTTACAACAGCATGCGCTACGTCCGAGACAAGCTCGTACTGCGTCTGCACCGAGAGCCGGACGACGATTTCGTCGAGCGGCTCAACGTGGAATTTGGAGACGTTGTGGAAAAAGGCCGCATCGAAAAGTCGGGACCGCTCAAACTGGAGTTGGACGATGAGCATCTGCGCGATCTGCCCCGGCTGATCTTTCGTTTCGATCGCCAACAGATCGGCCGTCTCAGGGAGATGATCGACCTGATCAACAGCGAACTGGGAGAAGACCGATAGCTTCCGGAAAGCCTTCAGGCTTCGTCGAAAAGGATGTTTAAGGGTGGCTGTGGTCGGACGTTAGTCCGCCCCCAGCTTCAGAAACAGGGGGCTCGCTTCGCTCGACCGCAGCCACCCATCCGTTAAATTGGAACATTCGTGTGCCGCTGGCTCTTCCAGTGCTCTTGAAACCTTGAGCAAGCTAACGTTGCACTGGCGAAGCCAGTGGCACACAACCCGAATATTACGACTTCTCATACGAGTAGTCTTCGCTGGGATTCACCATCAGAGATACTAGGGACGCCATGATGACAACTGACAATAATGAGGTCGATTTACAGGCCGTCGAAGCGTTTGGTGAACGGCTCGTCGGATTCCTCAACGGCGGAGCACTGACGTTGATGATCTCGATCGGTCACCGCACCGGATCGTTCGATGCGATGGCGGAAATGCCGCCCGCCGCCAGCGAGGAAATCGCCAAGAAGTCCGGGCTGCAAGAACGATATGTCCGTGAGTGGCTGGGATCGATGGTCACCGGCGGTATCGTGCATTTTGACGAACAACAGCAGACATACGATCTGCCGGTAGAGCACGCGGCGGTGCTCACGCGTGCGGCACGGCCCAATAACGTCTCCGCAACGATGCAATGGATCTCGGTGTTGGGACAGGTCGAGGACGAGATTGTGCAGTGCTTCCGTGAAGGGGGCGGCGTTCCGTATTCCTCGTACAACCGCTTTCATGAGGTTATGGCGGAAGAAAGCGACCAAACGACCGTGGCGGGGATGATCGAGCATATCGTCCCGGCAGTGCCCGGCTTGTCGGAGAAATTGGAACAGGGCATCGACGCCATGGACGTCGGCTGTGGAAGCGGTTGGGCCTTGTGCGAACTGGCCGCCGCCTATCCCCACAGCCGGTTCAGCGGTTACGACCTCTCCAAAGAAGGTATCGGTCGCGCCCAACAGGAGGCGGAGCGGCGTGGATTGTCCAACATCCAGTTTTCAGTCAAGGATATCAGCCACCTGGGAGAGATCGAGGCGTTCGACCTGATCACGGCGTTCGACGTCGTCCACGACCAAGCACAGCCGGCAACGGTGCTCAACGAAATTGCCGCAGCGCTCAGGCCGGACGGGACGTTCTTGATGCAGGACATCGGAGCCTCCAGCCACGTGCACCATAACCGCGACCACGATCTGGGCCCGTTCTTGTATACGATCTCGTGCATGCATTGCATGACGGTCTCATTGGCCCAAGGCGGAGCCGGATTGGGGGCCGTTTGGGGAAAAGAGACCGCCTGCAACATGCTGGCGGAAGCGGGATTTGCGAGCGTCGAGGTGAAGGAACTGGAGCATGACTTCCTGAACTATTACTACATTGCCCGCAAGTCGTAGCACAAACAATGAAGCGCCGCCGCACGCACCACTGCGCCTATCAAGGTGACTGGGTCGTGTCGCCTGTGTGGATCATCTCGATTTTTTTTGAGACAGCAGGATCCGCGTCCGATTGGACGGCTCGCGCATTCTGGAGGCTTTCGCCAGTCTGGAAAGGACGATCGCAGTGGCGAATCTGCCGCTCAAGTCACCCCGCGAGTTCGCAATCGGAATATTGGGATTCTCTTCCGCGGGGCATGCCGACGTGACAATCTCAAAAAGCGATTTCATCTCTAAAGACCGCATGCGTCCGCGACGATGAATGACATTGCAGTCACAAAGGTCAAATTCAAGATGACCTCTCAGAATTTCAGCGTCCCTCCCTTCCGCGCCCTGAACTGGATTAAGGGTTCCTTCCCTCGGAGGGGTCCGGACGCCTGAAATTCCGCTCACCTAGCAAAGTCCGATCGCTCCGACTGCGCGCGGAATCTTTGCTGTTTCGGGTCTGACCACGGACCCTGGATCAACGATAATGAAGGATCAGAATACTCATGAAATGGTTGACTCTTTGTAGTGCGATTGGCATCGCACTGACGACCCAAGGTACAGTACAAGCGGGGCTCTTCTCGCGCGATTGCGGCGCGAAGAAAAGCTGCGGATGCACGATGGAATGCCAGCCGGAAGGTTGCAAGCCGGTCATTTGCCGTCCGCCCTGCGTCAAGAAATTCAATTACCAGCGCGCCTGCTGCAAGCCGGTCTGCTGCGCACCGTCCGCTCCGGCCTGTTGCGCTCCGCAAGCCTGTGCAGCACCAGTCTGTGCAGCACCGGCGTGTGCCGCGCCGCAAACCTGTTGCGCACCGCAAGTCGGCTGTGACAACGGTTGCTGCCCGTGCGAAACCGTTTGCTGCGACGACTGCCCGTATCTGATCGCTCACTACATTCACAAGTCGCAAACCGCCTGTTATGCCAAGCAGCGGGCGCGGGCGATCGACAAGTTGGGCGACAAGTTTCGCTGTGTTTGCAATCCGGAAATCATGTGTGCGTTCGTCTACGCCCTCAACGACAGCGACGAACGTGTCCGCAAAGAAGCGGCGGACGAAATCGGCGACCAACTTCGCAAATACCCCTGCTGCTGCAACCAGCAAGTGATTTGCGCCCTCACGCAGGCGTTGGCCGACTGCGACCGCAAAGTGCGCCGCGAGGCCGAAGAAGCCCTGCGGGTCGCCGGCTACGATGTCGAAGACTGCTGTAACGTCTGCGGGACGACGTGTGCTCCGACGTTCAGTGCCCCGGCCGCCGCCCCAGCGCCGATTCCGGCACCGTCGGATAACGGCGCTCCGCCGCCGGCTCCACCGGCCGATGAAACGGCAGGGCGGAAACTGCGGTCCAAATTCGTCCGGCTGGCGAGCTTCTTTCGCTAAGAGTGCACCAAGTCCATTCGTGGACCGACAATAAAAAACAGACGCGGCGATCTTGAGATCGCCGCGTCTGTTTTCGTTTGCAATGGGGCCAAGCCGACCGAGTTTGCGTCGCTAGAACGGCTCCCGGTCAACGTACGACAATAAGCCCATAAACCGGGCGCGGTGGACGGCGCGGCGAACGGCATGCTGGTATTTGGCACAGGTGCCGGTCCGCTTGCGGCCCAAGATGTGACCGTCGCGGCTGAGCATCATCTTCAAGGTGCGCAGGTCTTTGTAGTCGACGTAGACCGGACGTGGCGAGCGGTCGCAACCGTCGGGACAAAAACGGCACTTTAGCTTACGTTTCAGCCGTGCTTTTCTTCGTCGTCGTCGCGGGGGGCCTCCCCGTCCTCGTGGAACCATTCGCTACGTTCAACCTTACATTCAATGCCAAGAAACTAGAACCAGTTTCAAAACCCGGTTGCGCCTGCCTAAGAGACGAAAACTCAAGTGTCTGCGAGATGCGTCGGAGGGTTTTGAAACGACTTGTCGAGGAACCTCGGCCCCGCCGGTGGGGATCCAGAACGACAGCGAGGCAGCGCAAACCTCGGCCGAGTCGGGAATTCTACACAAAGCCGCCCCCTGTTGGCAACGCAGCGGCGGTCTAACGCGAAAATAGTTCCCAATTCAGCATTTGCGGTGCCAAATGCCCGCTCGACGGCCCGCCAATGGACCAGGTTTCGGGGGCTGCGATGAATGCTCCAGTCGCACAAACGTTGCCTCCACGGGACGGCAGATTCTCGACACTCCGGCGTCTCGCAGGCGCAGCATTTAAGATAGCTGCTCAAACCGATTAACGCGCAAACTCACCTAGACAGGTTTTTGGAAATTGTGATACACACTCGCCCTTCACCCAAAACAGAGATTTTGATTGGCAAACCGGCGATTTCCTTGACCAATATCAGTCAAGTTCCGCGCCGGCCAGCCCCAATCAGGCTGGGATTTTTTCACATTCGTCCCGGTTCAGGTTTCTCGGTCTCGGGGCTTTCCGGGGCGGGGACCGAACTGTGGAGTTGGCTAATGACAGCCATCAATTGAGGTTTGGGCGGGTTTGTGATTTAATACAGGCCGCATTGACGCGGTTCGCAAACACGTCGGAGCACAAGCCTCAAGCAGGCAAGGAGGCCGCCGTGAGTTCCGGACGTTATCAACGACACGATGTTAAGAGTATTCCCTTCAAGGTCCAAATCCGCTGGATGATCCGGCGCGACATGGCTGAAGTTCTGCGAATCGAGCGCGACAGCTTCGAATACCATTGGACCGAGGAAGACTTTCTCTGCTGCTTGCGGCAGCGCAACTGCATCGGCATGGTCGCCGAGGCTGACGGCCAAGTTGTCGGCTTTATGATCTACGAATTGCACAAGCCGCGGTTGCACATTCTCAACTTCGCCGTCGCACCCGAATTCCGCCGCCAGGGCGTGGGCGGGCAGATGATCGACAAACTGGTCGGCAAGCTGTCGCAACAACGCCGCAAAGAAATCACCCTCGAAGTCCGCGAAACCAATCTGCCGGCGCAATTGTTCTTCCAGCAGTTGGAATTCGTCGCCGTCAGCGTGCTGCGGGACCACTATGAAGATTCCGCCGAAGATGCGTACGTGATGAAGTATCGGCTCGATCCCGCCGACTCCATGTACAGCTTCGCGCCGCACAATCGCATCTCGAAGTACGAAACACTCTAAGGCACACGCCCCAGGCAGCGCGGCATCGCACAACAATTCAACACACGCTCCGGCAGTTTGCGGGGCGTGTTTTTTGTTTGACGCCTGCCGATCGCGTGGTCGCTGCTGGGATTTGCAGGCGAGGTATGATAAGTTGGCGAAAGCCGCTCAATGGCGGACCTGCTGGAAACAATCGCTTGATGATTGCCCCATGGAAATCCGCGCTTTCGCCGATACGATCCTCACCGCGGCTCAGCTCACGGCCAAGCTGCAGCCAATCGGCGCTCCGATCACCGATGATTCTCCCGGTTCGCCCGTCCGTTATGTGACACCGAAGCGGCCCGAGGAACTGAGATTTGCCGGGCGTAAGGAAGCTCCGCTCATGCCGGCGCGAGAGGCGTTTCGGGATCCCGGCAAACGGGCGGTCGCGCATCACATCATGGCGAATCACGAGTTGCAGGCCTTGGAAGTCATGGCCTTCACGTTGTGTGCATTCCCCGAAACGCCGGCCGAGTTTCGCCGCGGCATGATCGACATCATGGCCGATGAACAGCGGCACACGAGGATGCATGTCGACCGCTGCGCCGAATTGGGCCTCCCCTTCGGGACGCTGCCCGTGAACGGATACTTCTGGCAGAAAGCGCAAGACTTTCGCAGCCCGCTCGATTATCTCGCGGGACTTCCGCTCACGTTCGAAGCGTGCAACTTGGATCATACGCTGCAGTTTGAAGAGTTTTTTGAAGCCGCCAGCGACAACAAGAGCGCCGGAATCATGCGGGCCATCCATCGTGACGAAATCGAGCATGTTGCCTTCGGACTGCGGTGGCTGCGGCACTTTAAGGCGGACGATCAATCCGAGTGGGACGCCTATGAGGCGCATTTGCATTGGCCGCTGCGCCCGGAAAAATCCAAAGGAAGAGCGTTCCACCGCCAGCCGCGGCTGGCTGCCGGCATGACGGCGGACTTCATCGATCGCGTCGAGCAAGCCGGAACACCCGAAGAGGTCGACTGAACCGATGCGTGCCGATCCTCAAAAACCGCCGTCCGAGACCGATTCGGCAGAGCAGAATGACTGCCCTGCCCCGGTTTTGGGGTTGTCCCGTGGAGATCAATTCTTCGTTGGAATCATGTTGGCGGTGCTGGCAGTGTTGTCGATCGCTTATTGGGCCCAGTTGAGCGGCTGGGGACGCGTTCCGGTCGAGATTGCCCGCGTGCAGCAGCGGGAATACGACTTCCGCCTCGACATTAACCATGCCAGCTGGGTGGAATGGGCTCAACTCGAGGGCATTGGCGAAGTGCTTGCCAGACGGATTGTCCAGGACCGAAACGAGAATGGGCCATTTGACTCGATCGAGAACGTTCAGCGAGTCAACGGAATTGGCGCCAAAAAGCTGGCCGCGATCCGCGAGTGGCTTTATGTCTCGCCGAGTGATTGACGGACTCCCTTGAGGCAGAGGACCGCTGCCGGCTGGCGTCGGGTCAAAACAAGGTATTCTCATAATTGGCGACTTTTGGTACAAACATAGAAACTCGGTGTTCTGGGGTTCACCCATTTCCACTGTGGGCCAACCTGGAATTTGGACCGTTCTTCGTCGCGATTTTGATTTCGGATTGATCCCGTCATCGCATCATTCTGCCGGACGCCTCGCGTTCCCGGTTGAAAGCAGCAGCGGGAGTTGAACGGCTTCTCGATTCCCGGGACAGTAGGACGTCACCATGTCAGTGTCGCCGTCTCCGCGACAAAAAACAGAGCTTTCTACCCCGAGCGGGGAGTACGCGCGACTTGTTCTCCGCACTCCGGCGAAGACGGTCACCAAAGACATCCTGCGCCACACGACTTTGATCGGATCGTCGAGGGGCTGCAACATTCAACTGGTCTCGGACCAGATTTCGCGAAGCCATTGCGTGATTACGCTCGATGCCGGCCGGCTGCGAGTCCGCGACTTGCGCAGCCGCACAGGCGTACGGGTCAATGGAGTCGCTGTTGAAGTGTGCACGCTGCACGACGGCGACCGTATTCACCTCGACAAGTTTGAACTAGAACTGCAAACCAATCTCGTACCTGAGGAAACCGCCGGCATTCACTTGCGGGAATCGGAGATCAAACAGCTCCGGCAGGACATCGAACATGTCCAGCAGGAGTGTGAACGGCTGGAGGAAAACCGCGAACAGTTTCGACTGGCACAGGCCGAATTGCAGCGCGACCAAGAGCAACTGGTTTCCGAACGGGACGAGTGGCATTCCCGGCGTCAGAAATTGGAGCAGGACCTCGACGATGCCGACCGCTTCCTGCAGGATCTGAAGGATCAGACGGCATCGCTGGAACAAGACAGGCAACACGTTGAAGCACTGCGAAAGAATTTATCTCAGCAGCAGTCGGTCCTGGAAGATCAGCAGCGCGAGTTGCTAGAATCCCGGGAACAACTCGGTGCCGATCGAGTCGCGTACGAGAAGCGACAAGAAGAGTTTCAGCAGCGCCTCGCCGCACAGGAACTGGACCAGGCAAGTTTCGCAGAAGCGCAAGCGGAGCTAGAGACACTCCGCGAGTCGTTGGAGCAGCGGTCTCAAACAGCGGCCGAGGACGAACAGCGTTTCGAACAGTCCCGGTTGGAATGGGAACAGTCGCTGACCTCGCAGCGGCAGGAGTGCGAACACCTGCAAGGCAGAATGACGGCGAGTGAAGAAGCGCTCAAACAAGCGGTGGCGGTGGAACAACAACTGCTACAGACGATCGCGCAGCAGCAGCGAGATTTGGATGCCCGTGTCCAAGAAGGGGAACTCCGACAACAGGAAGTCGAAGCCATGACGGAAAGAATTGCGGACTTGGAGCAGCAGGCGGAAACAAATCGCGCAGACACATCAGATGCTGAGCAACAGCTAGCGGAACGGGTAGCGGACTTGGCATCGGCCCGTGAGAAGTTCGAGGAGGAACGAGAGCAATTTCGCGCCGAAGTGGATGAACTCCGTCTGCGCGCTGAACAGCTCTCCGAACGTGAACAGCAGCTCACCACGGACCAAGAGACGCTCACGGAGGAACAGTTGCTGCTCGAAACGGCGCTCGAGGAGTTGGCCGAAGACCAGCGAAAGTTTGTTCAAACAAAGCAGGAGCATGAGGCCGCGGTGCAGCGCCAGGAAACCGCGATCGCCACCATCGATGAACCGGCCGATCAGCAGGTGCAGCAGAACGAACAGCTCAAGCAATTGCAATCCGACTTGGAAGTGGAGCGCACCGAACTTGAGGCGTCAAAGGCGGCCCACCAGGAAGAATTGAAAGCGTTTGACGAGCTTCAACGGCAGTTTCGCGAAGAGACCTCGATGGTGAAGGCGTATACGCAATCCGCACGTGATTTCCGTGCCCGGACTGCTCCCTCATTCGGACGACGCGTGGTCGGGATTGTCTGGAAGACGACTCTCATCGTTGCCGCAGTGGCCGCTGGGTACTTCATCACGCAGTGGAGCATCAGCAACGGCGTGCTCGAGCATCTGACCGGACGATAGCAAGTCGCCAGGACGCCAGGGGCGCATGCTCAGGGCCGCCCGGTGCACACCCGGACGGCCCCTCCCCCCTCATTTATGATCATCAGCTTGCGCTGTCTAGTCCAACGATTCTCAAACTCTAAAACTGAAGACTGACAAACGGCCTCCGCGGAGCGATGACCGCCGGACGAATGTTGCGGGACGGATGACAAAACGACACGGGCCGCACGTCGTCCTGCAAGTGGTGCAACGTATTACTGATTCGGCTCATGATCCGCTGCAGTTGACGAATCTGCGCCAAGCGAACTCCGCGAAAACGGCAGCTCCGACGATAGCGACAGTCACGGGCACGCAGTCGTGCGCGATACTCCATGCCGTCGATCAACTCTTCAATGTGGTGGAACAGTCGATCCATTTTTCGCAGGTCGGCGGCAATGTGCCGGCGGCTGCCAAAGTCGTGCGCCACGTCGTGAATGTGTCTGGCAAGATCCTCCATGTCTTCAGCATCGTGTAACAGATGCTTGTAGTCGCGGGTGTATCGGAATTGGTGCTCGACTTCGTAGGTCAGCCGTGCCGTCTGCCGTTGCAGCCGGGCGGCCAAATCATCGATATGCAAAGGTGAAGCGGCGTTGGCAGAACCGGCAGCCGCGGTGAGTGTGACGATTGCGAAACAGATACTGAGAGATTTCATTTCCTAATTCTCCCTGGCTGGAAACTGAAGAGAAGTGTGTGTCGAGTTTGGGATGCGATTCGTTCACATCTGGAGAGAGGAATACGCAGACCGTGTGCCAAACTCGTGCCGGGAAGACCAATCCAGAATGCAACCCTTTTCATGAAAACACGTTACAACAACACAGAAAAGGGAGAGTTGCTTTGAGATGAATCCAAACAATCCGTCGATATGCCATCGAAATGATCGATGTAAAATCGATTCGATGGCGCAATGCGTTCGCAGAACCTGAGCGAACCATCCGAGTCGCCTGGACCATTCGCGGAACGCTATCAAACTCTGCGGAATCGAAGTCGAAACCTACTTTGACGCCCCTGACTTCGACGCCTCATCCGAACGCTCGTTCGCCTGCTCTTCGAGCCACTGCATCCCCTGTTTGATGTTGCCGAAGACATTGCCGCGCCAGCCGTGGCCCCCTTGGTAAGTCGTCAGCTTCACCTTGGCTCCCTCCTCGCCAAGCTGGCCTTCAGCCGCCTGGGCCATCCGATAGGGACAGACGCGATCGTCTCGCGAATGGAACACGTAGTACGCCTGCGATTTGGCCCGTTTGAGGCTGGGGAGAAACCGCGGCCGAAAAACGCTCATCGCGACAAAGCTTCCTGTCAGCGGCGTCTCCTTCGTCAAAGAGGCCGCATAAACCGCGGGGCCACCCGACGACCAACCCAGAGCAAATCGATTCCGCTCGTCAACTTTGACGCGACCGGAGACTTCTTCGACGGCCCGTTTGAGAAACTCCTCGGTGGGGAGTTTCATGCGGGCAACTCGATTCTTCCGTGTGGGCCAGACAATCTTTTGGTTGCGAGTCCATGAATGGGAGACGAGTTGAATGACCAGATAGTCGTCGTCGAGGGCGTGCTTGGAGATTCGCTTCACAAACGGCAAAAAGTCGTCGCTGCCGTCGCCGCCGGGCAACACCACCAACAGTTTGAACCCCTCTGCCGGCGGCTTTGCTGCCTGGTCGCCAATGACGTGGTAGTGCAACGGGGTATCTTTAAGCTGATACTTTTCGGACGGGACGTCTTGGACATCCTGTTGGGCAAACGCCGTGTGGTGGGTCAGGAAGGGGATACCGCAAAGAACGGCGAACCGTACGCAGGACTGCATTTGGACGGTCATAGCATGCATGGTACGTGATTCCTTTATTAATGGGCTGAAAGCGTGAAATGCTGGAGACCCGTCACAGTTAATTGCGGCATGAGCTGCGAATCTCAGTGAGCAGAATAGTGAACAAAGCCGCCTATTTAGATTCGCCGTTGACGGACTGCAATTGCAAGTCCCGCGAAAAAAAGGCAAAATTCATTGGAGGCTGGTCATCAGTGCCACTGAATGGATTCTGTTCACTGCAACGTCAAGAGTGATCCCAAACTGGGGAAATCGAGCGATGCGGTACGTTATATTCTGCGTAGGAACGATTGCGATGCTACTCGCGTGGCCGGTCGAGTCTCGTGCTCAACGTCGCGGCCCCTCGCCGGAGCGGATGTTTCGGTTTATGGACCGTGATGGAGACGGAACGCTACGGGGAGAGGAACTAACGCGGTTTCCGCCGCTGCGAGATGCCATTGAGGAAATGGAGATCGATCCTGAGCGGGGGTTGAGCTTTGACGAATTCCAGGATGTTTCCGGTGAACTACGTGAGCGGATGATGTCACGACGCGGTTTTCGCGGGCGCCGTGGAGGTGACGACGAAGGGCGTGATGATCGATTTGGCCGTCGCGGGCGGGATGACGAGGACGATGGAGACTCGGGTCGCCGCAGATCACGCCGTGGTCGCCGCTCCAGCGGCGATGGTGACGACCGTGATCGGAGTGATCGCCGGGATCGTTCGGACTCTGATGAAGACCGCAACCGCGATGAGGGACGTCGGTTTTCGCGGTCGTCGCGGAGGAGCGACAGGGACGAGCGGCGAGAGCGCCGCAGAGGCCGCCGATCGGAAGGCACATCCTCGAAGGAAGAGACCGGAAAACCGCGAGTGACGTTCGACCTCCCCTCGTCTTATACCGCACGAGACAAGGATGCGGACGGGCAAATCGGCCTGTACGAATGGCCCCAAACGGATTTTGCGACGTTTGCCAAGCTGGACTTTAACGGCGACGGCTTTCTTACTCCGCGCGAGTTATCAAACAGTGACCGCAAATCCTCGAGTCCGGCGGTCAGCAGCGCCGCAACCGCTGAGCGGACCGCTCGCCCCGCCGCGACCTCCTCGTCGCGATCAGGGAGCGCTCCACAAGAGGGAGATCGCTATCAACGAGCCGCAGAGTTCGCCTTTCGCGCGCTGGATCGCAACAAAAACGGCTCCGTCGAGGCGGAGGAATGGAAGAGAAGCCGCTCAACGCGACCGCTCTTCGAAAAAGGGGGCGTGAATATTTCGCAAACCATGTCACGAGACGAGTTTATCGCGAACTACGTCCGTCTGCGTTCACAGTAGCGAGCGTTTGCTGAGATTGCTCGAGTGGCTGTCGAACCGCGTGAGAGACCAAAAGTTGTCTCCGCCGCGCCAAATTCCTAGATTTTACGGTCCGAAATGCCTACGGCGGTGTTGAATCTTTGTAACATTCGCGAAAATTCGAACAACCTGTCTTAAGTTGTTCGAGGGCATGGAAATAGGTCGCCCCTTCTGCAGAGGCGTCTTGAGCGGGGCGCCGCATGCCCAGTACAATCGATTGTCGCAGCCCCCGAACCCCAATCGCCCAGCATGCTGGCGCGACGGGCTCTTGGTTTTGAAAGTGTAGATAATATGCGCAGCGTTTCGAGGCTTGTGTCGTTGACGTTGGTTTTGACCGTGATGGCGGCAGCCGCCATCGAGGTTGCCAGATCTCAGGATTCGGACAACGAGCAGGAACCGCGGCGCGGCTTTCGAGGCGGCAGAGGCGGGTTCGGCGAGCGAGGATTTGGCGGCCGTGGCCGACGCGGAGGGGGGCGCGGAGGTTTCGGCGGTGGGGGCTTGCTTGGACTTCTCAGACGCGAGGAGACCCAGCAGGAACTGAACTTGACCCCTCAGCAGACCGAAAAAGTCGAAGCACTGAATGAGCAGGCCCGCGAGCAGCGCATGGAGTTGTTTACGAGTCTTCGCGAGGCCGACCCTGATGCCGATCGCCAAGCGATGTTCGAAAAGATGCGCACCGAGATGGGAAAGCTGCAGAAAGCCAACGATGCCGAGGTGAAAGGCATCCTCACCCCCGAGCAATACGAGCGCGTCGAGCAATTGTCGCTTCGTTCGCAAGGCGTGCGGGCATTGGGCGATGAAAAGGTCGCCGCCAAACTCAACTTGTCTGCCGATCAGCAGAATCAGATCGGCGAGATTCTGGAATCGGACAACCAGTCGCGACGGAGAGGATTCGGCGGACGCCGGGGCGGAGGAGGTGACCGCGAGGAGCGCCGTCGCGCCCGTGAGCAGCAACGCGCCGAGATGGAACAAAAACTTCTGGCGGTGCTGAACGCGGAACAGAAACAACAGTGGGAAACCATGCTTGGCCCGCCGACGACGGTCGTCGCCGACGCCGGTGAGGAGGATCGTCGCCGGGACCGCGGACGTGGGGGACGACGAGGCCGCCGAAACCGCGATCAGGCGGAATCACGCCAGCAGACCGCTCCCGAGGGCGAAGTCGTCGCCGAATTGACCGTTCCGGCATCTGCCGATTCAGGGGATGAAACCAAGGAGTCTGACACCGGTGATAAGGGAAAACTGCTCTCCTTCAATTTTCGCTTCGCTCCGTGGGAAGTCGTTCTGCGCCGGTTTGCGGAGGAAGCGGAACTCAATTTGTCGTTGGACGTCGTTCCGCCGGGGACGTTGAACTACTTCGACCGGGGCAAGTACACACCGACGCAGGCGTTGGACATCCTCAACGGGTACTTGCTGCAAAAAGGATACCTGCTGGTCCGTCGGGACCGGGCGTTGGTCGTAGTGAATATCGACGACGGCATTCCGCCGAATCTTGTGCCGCAGGTCTCTGTTGAAGATTTGCTGAACACCGACAAGACCGGCAAGAACCAGCTGGTGTCGATCGTCATTCCCTTGGAAGGAACCGACGCCACGACCGTCTCTGAGGAAGTGAAACAGATGGTGGGCCCTCAGGGCAAAGTGGTCGCGATGTCGAATCTCAATCGCCTGGTGATCACCGATACCGGCGGCAATCTGCGGCGGATCTATCGTTTGCTGACCGGTGAGACCAGCGGACCGCCCAAATCGCTGCAGTTTCGCGCCTTTCCCCTGAAGTATATTTCGGCGTTCGACGCCGACAAAATTGTGCGCGACTTGTTCGGGTTGCCGGCACGTGGATCGGCCAACAACGTTAGCGCCAGCAGTTCCTCGTCGCGGAGCGATCGCTACGAGCGTTTCCGTAGTTTTCGGGACCGCGGCCGAGATCGAGACCGAGACAGCCGTCGCGACTCGTCGCGCTCAACGGCAGCCAATACACCGTCGACGGGAGATGTCCGTTTGGCAATCGACGAGCGGACGAATAGTCTGCTGGTCACAACGACCGCCCAGAACCTCCGCATGATTGACGAAGCCCTCAAGACGATCGATGTCGGCGAAGGGCCCGGAGGGCAGTTCGCGGGGGCGGGGATGAATCGTCCGCAATTGGAGGTTTACGAAGTTCAGTCGGCCGATCCGCGTGAAGTGACGAAGACGCTCGACGCGCTGTTGCCGGGCGTCGTCGTTAACGAAGACGGCCGCGCGCGGCGAATTCATATCTTGGCGACTCCTGAGGAACATCGACAGATTCGAGCGATCATCAATCAGTTGGACGGAGCTGCCAGCGGGCAAGGCGTGGCGGTGATTCACCTGCACCGCTCCGATCCCTTGGCAGTGGCGGGGACGCTGCGGTCATTGTTCGGATCCGAAAGTGACGCCCCGACGATCGAGGCGGACGTTGCCGGCCGGCGGCTGATGATTCGCGGCTCCGCGGAGCAACTCGCGCAGATCAAATCGCTGCTCTCACAATTGGGCGAGGACGGCACACGGCAAGCCGCGGCAGAGACGACGGACCGCGGACCGATTCGGACGATTTCGCTGGGCGGACGCGACAGCAAAGAGCTCATCAAGCTGTTGCAGCAATTCTGGGGAGCGACGAACAAGAATCCCATTCGCGTGGTCGTGCCTTCAGCCGTCGGCCCCACTCTGCGATCCGAAGAGCGCGAGCAATCGCAGCAGTCCTCAGACGAGCCTTTGGAAGTCAAACCCGCAGTCATACGCAAGCCTCTTTCCCAACGTGGCGCCGGTGGCGATCAGGACCTTCAGGTGTCGCAATTGGTCGAAGTCTCGCAAGTTGCGGAGGCTCCCGCAGCGGGGGAACCTAGCGACGAACTCTTCGAGCAACTCGGAGATTTGGTCGATGAAACAAATCCAGACGCGGAAAGCTCTCCGAAGGAGACCACAGAGGACAACCGGGTCGCCCGCATCGGTGCTCCGATCGTGATTGCACCTGAGGGGGGTCGGCTGATCATCGCCTCGGAAGATCAAGAAGCACTAAACCGCATCGAAAATTTGATCGCAGCACTCGCGCGTGCAACTCCTCGAAAACGGCAATGGACCGTGTTTTATCTCCGCTCCGCGGACGCCATTGAGACTTCCAGCACGTTGGGTGAGCTGTTTCCAGCCGGATCGGTGGCGACACCCTCGATGGCCGGCGACACGAGCCTCACGGGCTCGATTTCGTCGTTAGGCAACAGCCTGATGGATATGACCGGGCTGTCATCACTGGGAGCGGAGAACGAATCACTGCGGATTATCGCCGAGCCTCGACTGAACGCGCTCTTTGTGACAGGTCCGGAATCACAGATCGGGGAAATTGAGAACGTGCTCAAGATTCTCGACGCGGGAGAATTGCCGGAGTCGATGCGGGACCGCGTGCCTCGGCGGATTGAGTTGGAGTATTCCGACGCGAACCAGGTTGCGGCCATTATCCGAGATGTGTTTCAGGATTATTTGGAAAAGCCCGCTGCGGAGGGTGGACGGCGCGGCGGGGGTAATCCGTTTGCCGCGATGCTGGGGGGCGGTTCGGGAAACTCCACACCAACGCCGGGCAAAGACTTGAAGATGACACTCGGCGTCGACGCGCAAACGAACGCGATTATCGTCTCGGCCAGCGAGCCATTGTTTCAGCAGGTTTCGTCAATGGTGGAATCGATCGAGGAGGCGGCCAAGGACGCCCGACAGGTCGTCCGTGTGGTCCAGATTGACCGCGCCACGGCGCCGTTAGTCCAACAGTCGCTCGGCTCGCTGTTTGGCAAGATCACGGTGAGCACCACCGGCACTCAGCCGGGCAATCGGGCCTCGAACGCGAATAATAACGGCGGAACGAACCAAGAGTCGTCCTCGAACCGCGAGGGTCGCAGCGACGAAATCCGCCGGTTTTTTGAGCAGCGGATGCGGGAACGCATGGAGCGGGGTCGTGACGGATCTCGAGGCGGCGACCGCCGCCGGGGCGGGCGTGAACGAGGTCGGCGCGGATTTTCGGGTGCACGCGGGCGGGGAAATCGTTAGAATTGATGACTGACAGATGTAATTCTCAAACAAACTCAGCCCTCGCGAGTATCCCCGACAGTGCAGCGACGGTCCCAATGAGCATTCCGCATGCAAGACACCGACTCCGCGCATGATCGCTTGGCCCGCTGTTGCGACTGTCAATAATTCATCCCAACATCATTCCCCATTTGCCGTCGTCATGTTTCTGCGTACATCGCTCCGCAGAAACTTTCCCTAGTGAGACAAGGTCAGAACGATCATACCGCGACGAATTGCTCCCGGCCGGTTTGACGCGGTTGCTGGATTGGTAGACGAAAACGGAATTTGAGCAGGCATCATGGACATCGGAAATATACTCCTCAGTCACGGATTGTTGAGTGACAGTCAACTTGAGACCGCTACGTTGCAGGCGGGCGGTCAACGTGTCGACCGCGCGGCGATCAGTTTGGGGTACCTCACCGAAGAGGATTCGCTGAAGGCGATCGGTTCCGAATTGGGCATGCGCTATGTTGACCTGAAACAGGTGGACGTGGAGAGCGAGTTTCTGTCCGAATTTCCCACCCGCGAAATCTTCCGGCACTGCGTACTGCCGATCGAGCGGGAGAACGGACACGTGTTGGTCGCCACCAGCGACCCATTCGATTTGGAGGCTTTGGATGAACTGAGTTCGTCGGCCGGGTGCCGCATCGAACCGGTGCTGGCACGTCACGCCGATCTGCTCGAGTTGATCAAGTCGAAGTTGGGGGTGGGTGGCGATACGATCGGCGAGCTCGTTGCGCAACGCAGCGCCGAGGACGTCGAGCTGCTGGAAGGTATCGAGGAGGACGACAGCGAGCTGGCGCAGATGGCGCAGCAGGCGTCGGTGATCAAGCTGGTCAACGACCTGCTGATCGATGCGCTGGAGCAGCATGCCAGCGACGTGCACCTGGAACCGACCGAAACGGGATTCCTAATCCGCTGCCGCGTGGACGGCATGTTGCGCGTGCAGCCGGTGCCGCCGGAAATCAACCAGTTCCAAGCGGCGATTATCAGCCGGCTGAAAATCATGGCCCGGCTGAATATCGCTGAGAAGCGGCTGCCGCAGGATGGCCGGATTAAGCTCCGTATCCGCGGACGCGAGATTGACGTGCGTGTCTCGATCATCCCCATGATGTACGGCGAAGGGGTCGTGCTCCGATTGCTGGACAAACAGGCGATGACGTTCGACTTGGGTCATGTCGGCTTTCCGGACGATTTGTATCGGATCTTTCGCGACATGATCACATTGCCGCACGGCATCATTCTGGTAACGGGACCGACGGGGAGCGGCAAAACAACGACCCTCTATTGCGGGCTGAATGAAATCAAGGCCACGACCACCAAGATCATCACGGTTGAGGATCCGGTGGAGTACCACCTGGCCGGGATCAACCAGATTCAGGTGCATTCAAAGATTGGACTAACCTTTGCGGCCGGGTTGCGGAGCATTTTGCGGCACGACCCGGACGTGATCCTCATCGGCGAAATCCGCGACGGGGAGACGGCGAACAGCGCGATTCAGGCCTCGCTGACCGGCCACTTGGTCTTCAGCACACTGCACACCAACGACGCCGCCAGCGCGTTCACGCGACTGGTTGATATGGGAGTCGAGCCGTACCTGGTCGCCAGCACGGTCGAGGGTGTCTTGGCGCAACGTTTGATTCGCCGGCTCTGTCCCCTGTGCAAGGTTGCATACACGCCCGCGGAGGATGAAATTCCGCAAGATCTTATTGCCGAAGTGCCGGAACAGATTTACAAGCCGGGCGGTTGCCGCGAATGCCGCGACACCGGTTATGCAGGGCGGACGGGGATTTTTGAACTCCTCCGCAGCGACGTGGGCGTGCGGCAGTTATGCGTCGAGCGGGCCAGCGCCGATCAGATTCGGCACTACGCAATGCAAAACGGATTTGTCACGATGCGGCACAACGGTTGGGACAAAGTTCTGCAAGGGACCACGAGTGTCGAGGAAGTGAATCGAATTACAAAAGCGGACCCGGTTTGAGCGTAGCGGTATGCCAGAGTTTCAGTATATAGCGCGGGAACTGAGTGGAACGGAGGTGACGGGGGTCATTTCCGCCGCGAGCGAGCAGGAAGCGGTCAGTTCGCTCTCACAGCGTTCGTTGTTTCCCCTGCGTGTGGATCAGGCGGATGCTGCAAAACCGGGGCGGGCACGGTGGGGCCGACAGATTCGCAGCCGTCATCTGGCGATGCTATTTTCACAACTTGCCGATCTGTTGCATTCGGGTGTGCCGTTGCTGCGGTCGCTGGAAATCTTGCAGCATCAGAGTTCTCAGCCGGCGCTGGCCGCGGTGTTGGGAAATGTGCGGGAGCGCGTGGCGGACGGGACACCGTTGGCCGATGCGGCGACCGCGCATCCTGACGTGTTCAGCGATCTGACAATCAGCATGATCCGTGCCGGGGAAGAAGGGGGATTTTTGGAGGACGTCCTGAAGCGGATCGCGATGTTTACCGAACATCAAGAGGATCTCAAGAGCCGTGTGATCGGTGCGATTGCGTATCCTGCCTTTCTGGCGGTGATGGGTACGATCATCGTGACGGGCATCATCGTCTACTTCGTCCCGCAATTTGAGCCGATGTTTGAGCGGCTCAAGGATCGGGGCGGACTTCCCTGGCCGACGACGGCATTGATGGCGATGAGCGATTTTTTGGGTGCGTACGGGCTGTGGATGCTGATGGCCGCAGCTCTGGGCATCTGGTGGCTGACACGTTTCTTCGCTACGGAGTCGGGCCGTCGCCGACTCGATTCCTGGAAATTGAACGTGGCCGGCGCAGGCCCGATTATTCGCAGCCTGTCGGTCGCGCGGTTTTGCCGAATTTTTGGAACACTCTTACATAACGGTGTGCCGATTCTGCGATCTCTGCAAATTGCCAAAGACGCGGCCGGGAATGTGGTCCTCAGTGAAGCCATCGAACGGGCGGCGGAGAACATCTCCGCCGGAAAGTCGCTGGCCCAGCCGCTGAAGCTCAGCGGCCAATTCTCAACAGAGGTCGTGGAGATGATTGCCGTCGGCGAGGAGTCGAACAGCCTCGAGACGGTACTCGTCGACATCGCGGACAATATGGAGCGGCGCACGAACCGCCAATTGGAGCTGTTTGTGCGCCTGTTGGAGCCAATGATGCTGCTAGTAATGGCGTTGGTGATCATGTTTGTGGTGATCGCGCTGTTGCTGCCGGTCTTCCGCAGCGCCGGGGCGATGCAGTAGACTGGTGAAAACAACAAATTTCAAACGAATTCGAATACACAGGAAAGGGACAAATCGATGAGTGTTTCTCGCAACCGGGCTTCGCGCCATTCCCGCCGCGGTTTCACATTGATGGAAGTGCTGTTGGTCTTGGCAATTCTGGCCGTGATTATGGCGCTGGTGGTGCCGCAATATATGAACGTGCAGCGTCAATCGAGCGTCGACGCAACCAAGGTCAGCATTAAGGGCTTGGAACAGGCGCTGAAGACCTACGCGGTCGGCCACGACGGTGAACTGCCCACGACTGACAATATCGACGTCTTAATCACCGATCCCGGCAACGACAAGAAATGGAACGGACCGTATCTGGATGACGATACAACTTTGCCCAGGGACGCCTGGGGCAATCCGCTGCAGTACGAGTATCCCGGCCCCAACCACCCCAACGGCCTGAAGGCCGATATCTGGTCGTGGGGACCGGACAAGCAAAACGGCACGGAGGATGACATTAATAACTGGACGGTCGAAGTCGACTAAGACGTTGGACTGCAGTTCATCCGACGTTTGCGGACTCAACTCCAATGCTAAATTCCGCTCCACAACGCGAATCAGATCGCTCTCCCGGCGGATTTACGTTGATGGAAATCCTCCTCGTGCTGGGACTGCTATTAGTGATCTCGGCGATCACTTGGCCTGCACTAACCGCGCTGGTCGGTCGGCGGCGGGTGGAGCTTGCCGCCACCGATGTACAGGTCATGCTGGGCGCGGCGCGAGTGCGGGCGACGGAAGCGGGCGTTACGTATCAGTTTCGCTATGAACCGGGCGGCCGCCGATACATCTTGGTGCCGGCGGACGCAGCCGAATTTGTGGCCGTTGCCGACACACCGGGGACCGACGTTGCGACTGCTGCGACCGCGGCGTGGAAACGCGAGGGAACCCTACCCGAATCAGTGACCTTCCGGCAGACCCAACAGACGGCAACTGCGGCCGACGGGGTTCCCGCCGAGCTGCTGTCGGGGCTGGTTCAGGCACGCGAACTCGCACAGGCGGCGTGGGGCCCCGCCGTTTTGTTTCACCCAGACGGCACGGCAACCGACTCGCAATTCACGATCGTCGACGACGATGACGAGGCGCTCCAGATAACCGTGCGCGGCCTGACCGGGAGCAGCCACTCCGCATTCACCGTGGTGGAGGGGAACTGATGCGCACAGCTCGGGGCTCGGGACGAAGCGGATTGACGTTGTTCGAAGTGCTGTTGTCGTTGGCGATCTTGGCGGCGTCCTTGGCAGCGATCGGACAACTGATTTCCAACGGGGTTCGCGGCGCCGTGAAATCCCATTTGAAAACAGAGGCGATCATCCGCTGCCAGTCGCAGATGGCGGAACTGATGGCGATGAGCGAGCCGATGCCGAACGTGTCGGAGCAGCCCTTTGCGGACGATCCGAAATGGACCTGGAGCGTGACGTCCTCCGAAACCGACGCCGAGGGACTCGCGTCGCTGGTGGTCACGGTCAGCCACGCAGCGGAAAACGGCGTGGGGCGCGTCAGCTACTCGCTGAGCCGGCTCTATCGCGATCCGTCACTTTCGCCGGTGAGCAGTTCGGTCGTGACGGATCTGGAGGAGCAAGAATGATCCGACGCACCAGATCGTCCGCTCCACACGCGCGCCCGGCGTTCACGCTGTTTGAGGTCCTGGTCGCGCTTGCGCTGAGCACGCTGTTGCTGGCCGCCTCGTATGCCGCGTTTGATCTGTACTGGAGCCTCCGCACCGCAGGCGAAGAAGAGGTCAAACAAGCGCAGATCGCCCGGGCGATTCTGCAGCGGATTGAACTCGATCTACGCGCGACGGTCTATCAACCCAGCTCACAGACTTCAACGTCCAGTGATGGGTCCTCATCATCAGGCGACGGAGAAACGCTCAATGAAGTGATCCATCCCGAGGACGCCTACAGCGGCGGAAACGTTGGCTTGGTAGGCGACGCCAATAGCTTGGTGCTCAGCGTCAGCTTGCCACAATCACATGCGACATATGCGGCGGTTTCCGAAGGTCCGGTCGGCCTGCCGACGAGTGATCTCAAGTCGGTCACTTATGTGCTCGCGGGAGAAGGTCTGGGTCCGCTGCAGCAAGCAATCGCGGCGCGGTTCCCCCGACCGGATGACTACGCCTCGTCGCCGATAGCCGGTATCGCGCGGATTGAGGGCGACCGTCTGTTGCTGACTCAAGCTGACGCCGCGGCGGACGTGGAAACAATCGCCTCCCAAGCGCAGTTGCTGGCGGTGGAAGTCCAGTCGTTGCAATTCGAATACAGCGACGGGTTGGACTGGTATCAAAGTTGGGATTGCGCGCAACTGAACGGATTGCCCCGCGCGGTACGAATTACACTCAGCTTTGAAAGGCTGGATGCGGTCGCGGCTGCGACGGAGTCCGCTGAGGCCAAACTCTATCAGGTCACCGTTGTGCTGCCACCCTCGGAGACGTTTTCGGGCGGGACGTCGAGCGAATACGAATCATCAGATGACGAGGAGTAACGAAACATGCGGCTGAGACTCCCTCGTTTGACCGGCAAGCAACAAGAGCGGCGCGGCAGCGTACTGCTGATCGTGTTGGTCGTGATCGTGCTCCTGTCGTTGGGCGCATACACCTTCTCAGAGATGATGGTTGTTGAGATCGAAACCGCCGAGCTGCACGGGCGGCAGGTTCAGGCTCGTGTGTTTGCGGATTCGGGACTCGACTATGTGGTGACGCTGCTGGACAACGAGTCGTCGGTCTATCCGCTGGATACCTACCACGACCCCGCGCTCTATCGCGACATTGTGGTCCTAGCGGCCGACAATCCCCGCGCTCAAGGACGGTTTTCGGTCGTGGCGCCGTGTGAATGCGATGACCGACGGCAGACGATCCGTTTCGGCCTGATTAATGAGTCGGGCAAGCTCAACATCAACGCCCTATCCCAGCACAGCTCGTCGACCGCGCGAGAGATGCTGATGGCGGTCCCTGAAATGACCGACGAGATTGCCGATTCAATCTTGGATTGGACCGACAAGAACGACAATCCGCGGGATTACGGCGCCGAAGATGATTACTATTTGTCGCTGGCAACACCCTACGCCGCCAAAAACGGACCGCTGGAATCGCTGGATGAACTGTTATTGGTGCGGGGCATGACGCCTTGGCTGCTGTACGGCGAGGACGCCAACCGGAACGGCTTGTTGGATCCGGGAGAGGATGACGGCGACGCTTCGCATCCTCCGGACAATGCTGACGGCGAACTGGAATTGGGCTTCTCAGCCTATCTCACGGTGAACAGCAAGGAATCGAATCTGCGCGAAGACGGAACGAAGAAGATCAATATCGCGTCTGATAAGCTTGATGAGTTGTACGACGAGTTAGAGACGGAATACGACAAGGAGACGGCACAGTTTGTGATCGCGTACCGGTTGTTCGGTCCGGCCCAATCCGGCTCGTCGCGGTCAAGTTCACGCTCACGGTCGAGTTCGGGCGGATCGGCAAAGACCGGTGGTGGAGGGCAAGCCGCGAAAACCGGCGAACAGGGCGCTTCGTACGGAGAGACCTCCGACAACATCAAGACGGGGGAGTCGGGTGCGAGCACCGGTTCCTCGCCAGGTGGAGCAACAGCACAACAAGCTGCGAACGCCGCCGGCAAGGCGGTCTTTGGAGGACAAGGAAAGGTCACACGGGGCGGGTTGGACCTGACAAACGGGTCCCGCTACCCGGTCCGTTCGATCTTTGATCTGATCGGCGTTTCCGTCGACGCAAAGATCGATTCGAAAGAAAAGACCTTAACCAGCCCTTGGTCCGACGAGACGAGTGAGATGCAGGAGTACCTTCCTGAGTTGGACGGAGTGGTGACGGCGCTGGCGGAGGACAATCTGTCCGGACGAATCAACGTGAATGAAGCGCCGCTGGAGATTCTGAAGGGGTTGCCGGATATCGATGATGAGTTGGCTTCGACGATCGTTTCTTCACGTTCGATCGATCTCGAAGGAGCCTCGCTATCGGAACAACGTCCCGGCCGCGAAACGTGCGGCTGGCTGATGACTGAGGGATTGACCGACCTGGATACGGTGCGAAAGATCGCCCCCTTTTTGACCACCAAAGGGGACGTCTATCGGGTGCAGATTTTGGGCTACTACGACGCGGGACCGCCGCTGGTGCGGATCGAAGCGGCGATCGACGCCTCACAGAGCCCGCCGCGTGTGCTGTCGGTCCGAGATCTGACGCCGCTGGGGATTGGCTATCCACGTGATCTGTTCGCAACCCGGCAGTGACGATTGTGCGGGTTTTCGCGATCGGCTGAACTTCCATCGCCTCCGGCAGTGCCCGGACCCCAGGGGGAAGCGGCCTTTTTACGATGAAAATGGGGAAGAAGTTGCCACGGCGCGTTACACAATTGACAGATCACCCGTTGCCATTGCCCGCTTGGGCGGCGATGATAGAAGTTAGATGCGAAGGACCGTTGCTTCGCACATGGCGCTCCACGAAGGGACCAGGGAAAAGATGTCGGAACTGCTGGCGTTAGAATTTGAACCGCGCAAAATTTTGGGGATCGATGGGCAGGTCACTCCCTCCGGAGTGCGTATCCGCTCTTGCTTCGAGCTCGCGATTCCAGAGGAACTTGACCTTTCGCACGATCCGGCGGCAGCGGGAGACTGGCTCAAACAGCAATTGGCGGCAAAGGGTGTGCAGTGCACACAAGTCGTTGCCACGTTTCCCCGGGAGGTCGCCGTTGTGCGGCATGTCGAAGTCCCGGATGTGCCCGACGAAGAGCTGCCTGATTTGGTGAAGTTTCAGGCGGGCCTGAAGTCCTCCCTACCGTTGGATCAACTGTGTCTCGACTTTCTCCCCTTGGCGAGGTCGGAAGAGGCGACATCCCGTGATGTGTTGATTGCATCCGTCTCGCGACAATCACTGGAAGAGTTGTCGGCGGTGACGGGGGCGGCGGGACTAAATCTCGTCTCGGCGGGACTGAGCCCCGTATCGGCGGCGGAGGTGGTATTGCGAACGGCGTCGGCTGATTCGACTGCGAGCGGCGCCGCGTCACTCATCGTCACCCGGCACGGTCCGCGGATCGAGATTTCGTTGCTCAAAGACCGGCAGATTGTGTTTTCTCACTTCACACAAGTGGCCGGTGAGGGCGAAGAGGCCGATAACCAGGCGGTGATCTCCGCAGTCGCGCGGTCGCTGATGGGATTGACCGGGCCGGTCCAAAGCAAAGATATCGCGCACGCATGGCTGGTCGGTTCGACGGCGGAATTCGAGGCGCTGGCTCCGCTGTTGGCCAGCCGACTCAACCCCGAAGTGCACGTCGTCGATCCGTTCGCAGTTGCCGGTTTGCAAATGGCCGCCGAAGTGCCTGCAGTAGCGTCGGCCTATTCCGCCTTAGTTGGCAGCTTGCTCGCGAAATCTCAACCGCTGGCTGAACCGATCGATTTTCTGGATCCGCGCAAACCGCCGGTTAAGCCGGACCACACGCGCCGCCGAGCGATTTGGGGAGCAGCAATCGCCGCCGGGATCGCGCTCATCGTCGGCGGGTCGATTTATTCCAAGGTCGGTCAACTCAACAAGCAGATTGAAACGCTCAAAACAGAAAATGCGGAGTTGGACCGAGACATCAAGCGCGACCGCCCGCTGCTGGAAAAGGCGGCGCTGGTCGAGGAGTGGACTGCCGACCGCACACTTTGGCTGGATGAGTTGGTCGCGTTGCAGACGCTGCTGCCGCCGGCGGACCGGGCCTATTACCAGGAACTGCGGCTCAACTTGGGCGCGGCCGACGCAAAGGGGCGAATCCGGCTGACCGGCTTCTACCGTGATCGTGCTGACGGGATCGACTTCGGGAAACGCGTATTGCGTCACGATGAGCGATACCAGTTTCTCGGCGATACTTCCCGCAACGACGAACGTGCCCCGCATCATCCGTGGACGTTTGATACAGAACTTTTGCTGCAACAGGATGCGCCCCAGGTGGAATTGACCTCGTCTTCCGCCGGGACCGAGAAAGACGCGAAGCCTGCTCAAGATGGCTCCGCAAAATCGGCCGACGAGACCAAAGCTAAAGAAGAGGCGGGAGACCGGCCGTCATGAACCAACGAGAACGAATTCTACTGATCGGCCTAGTCGCTGTGTTTCTGATCGGCGGCGCGCAGCCGGCGTGGCGGATACTCTTGTCACCGATTAGCAATCGGCAATCAACGATCGAGAATCTCCGGCGAGCGCAGGAGGGAAAACAAGACGAGGAATTGCGGATCATGGCGGCCCGCAGAAAGCTCGGTCAGTGGAAGCAACAGAGCTTGCCGCCGGAGCGACTGGACGCGGCGGCATTGTATGAAAACTGGCTGCTGGAATTGGCTTTGAACGCCAAACTTCAAAATGTGAACATCGACCGCAATCCGATCACGAAACGAAAGGATACGTTCGCGTTGATCGGGATGACGGTGACCGCAAAGGGCACTCTGTCTCAATTGGCCGATTTCCTGTTCGCATATCAACGAGCGGACTTGCTGCAAAAAATCAGGACGATCGATCTCAGGGCGACCGGTGCGGAAGGCGACCCGGTGCTGGACATCATCGTGGTCAGCGATGCGGTTTCGGTCAATGACGCAGATCATCGAGACGCACTGTTCGAAGAGGGACGGAAGGAAGTCGTCTCAAAACTAATGCAGGACAAAACCCGCGAGCAATACGCCGCCCTCACCCAGAAGAATCTGTTTGCACGGGGTTACAACGGTCCGCCTCCCAAAGTTGTCGAAAAGAAGCCGACGCCGAAGGAACCGGAGAAACCGGGTATCGACGTCGCTGAGCACGTCGTGCTGGTGGGCTACGTTGCCAAGGGAGAATCGCGCGACGTGGTCCTGTACGATCGAACCAAAAACCGCTCCACTGAACTCCGCGAAGGCGAGGATTTTGATGTCGCGGGTGTTAAAGGCAAAGTCCTCGCCATTGGTCCCGATTTCTTCACGATGCAAATTGACGGAGAAGTTTGGCGTCTGAAACTGGGACAGAATCTGCGGCAAATTGAGAAAGTCAGCGAGACCGAGGCGAAACCTGCTGATCCTTCGACGGTCTCGACGCGCTAAGCCGGATTTGTTGACACGCTAAACGCCCCTCCGCCCGGCATGTGCATGTGCCCCGATCTCGATTGGGCTGCCGCTGCCGTACGCGAACTCCCGCGTACGTTCGTAATTCTCGCTAACTCCACTGCGCCGCATTGCTTAACCTGAGCGAGCAGATTTAAGATCGTCGATTCGCTTCGAACAACGGTTGTTTCCTCACAAGCCTGGAAAGCTTTGCCGATAATAACAGTTGTGCGGATTATCCGTCCGCGCGTTCGTTAGGAATTCGGGGCAAGACATCTTGGTCTCGGGATTGATTTCCCGTCCCTACTGGAGACGCTCTGTTGGTTATTTCAAAACTCAAACTGCCGCTCGTTTGTGTGATTTTTTTGGGAGGATTCGTCGCGCTAGGCGTTACGAAGTCCTCCGTTGCCGCCGGAAAAAAGCGGGCGGGCTCGCGCCGCGAAGAGGCGCTGGAGACCGCGCGGACTTACCACAACGAAACTGGAGCGCGCGAGGAACGGACGGTCCGGCTGTTGTTCTTGAACACCAAGTGGGACCGGGTGCTCCGGAAGGTTGCGGATTCGATGGACAAGACGCTGGTTGCCGATCGGATTCCCGCCGGCCGGTACAATCGCCGAGACACGTCGAAGTACACGCCTCAAACCGCGTTGAAAATTCTGAATCGGGACCTTTCCCGCAAGCATTTTCGACTGGTGGTCAAAGGGGATTATTTAATCGTCTTGGAGAAAGACGCCGAACGGGCGAAGTACCGCCCGGCCACGTTAAATGCTCGCAATGAACATTCGCAAGATCCGCCGAAATCGACCGCACGAGATGAGCGTACCGCGAAACGGCCTCAGAAACGGACTCGAGATCAGATTCGACAGGTCGGATTTGAGGACACTGCGCCGGAAAAGCCCACGCCGAAACGAGCAATCAAACGGCATAAGCCGCAGCCGATCGCACCTGTCGATATCGAAGCGGTTGCCGTCAAACCGTCTCGCCGTTCGGCTGTGGACATCGCCCGGACGATCTTTCGAGGCTACAAGCCGGCGGCAAAGCTGATCGATGAGGGGCCGGACGGCCTGCCCGGCTTTATTGTCACACATCAGGTGAAACAGTACGACGCGCGCAAAAAGCAAACGACCGCCAGCGGACTCAAACTGGCAGTCGGTATCGACTCGACAAAAGGTGAGTTGGTCGTTGAAGGTCCGCAGCGCCAAGTCGATTCGCTGCTGAATGTCGTTGACTATCTCGATCAAACGCCGCTCCGCCGCGATGAGACGATACAACTGGTCGCTGGGACCGCCGACGTGAAACAGATCGAAGAGTCGGTGCGGCCGATTCTACAGCACCTGCGCATCGCGCAGGCCGATCAAAAGGACAACCAGCCGCCACAAAACCCACAGGATCTCCCGCCCGGCGAAGGCGAACCACAAGACGTTCAAGAAATTTTCGGCGGCGGGCTCAAGGGAGACGTGCGGATTCAGTCGATTCCCGAATCGGGGCTGTTGATCATCATCGGCGGCGAAGAAGACGTCGCGAAGGTCAATCGGATGGTGCAGGAGATTCAGCGTCTCGGCCAGGGCGCCGTCCCGGACATTCAATTGTTGATGCTGCGTCACGTCCGCTCAACGGCACTGGCGGAATTGCTGACGGCGCTGTTCGAGAAGCTGATCGGCGGACGTTCCCAGGCGGCTCAGGAATTGCAGCCGGTGATTGTGCTGCCGGTGGTCACGCCCAATGCGATCGTCATCCTGGCGCCCACGACAGACATGAAGTCGGTTCTTGAACTGGCGGAAAAACTGGATCAGCCGGTGGCGCCCGACACCCAGTTTCGCGTGTTTCGCTTGAAGAGCGCGGTGGCACTGCAAGTTGTCGACATTGTCAATGAGTTCTACGGCGAACGGGGTGAAGTCGGTTTAGGGCCGCGGGCACCGCAATTCAAGATTAGCGCCGACGCGCGGACCAACTCCGTCTTGCTGTTCGCCGGTCCGCGCGACATGGAAGAAATTGGCGCTTTGATATCGGAAATCGATCGCGAGGAGTCAAAAGCGGTCAATCAAATGCGGCTGATCCGTCTGGAAAACGCTACGGCGGAAGAACTGGCCGAGACGCTGAATCTGGCGATTCAGAGCATCCTCAACACGCAGCCGACCACGGGCGGCGGACAAGCGGGACAGTTCACCGGCTCCGGGGGACAGGGCGGCGAAGGAGTTCAAGAGATTCGCGGCATCAAATCGACCATCTTGCAGTTCTTGAAGTCCGAAGGGGATCGAGAAGAAATCGTGCGCTCAGGGATTCTGACCGACATTCGCATCACCCCCGAACCGCGGACGAACACCTTGATGGTCGTCGCTCCGGAAGTGAGCATGCCGCTGATGGAAGCGTTGATCGAACGGCTGGACCGCCCGTCGCCGATCGTCGCGGAAACGAAAATGTTCAAACTGCTCAACGCGGACGCGACGGCGGTGGTGCAGATTCTGGATACGTTGTTCCGCACCGACGACGAAGATCAGCCGATCGGCGTTCAGTTGGCCGGCGCGGAGAATGCCGACAGCAACCTCGTCCCGCTCCGGTTCACGGCCGATCCCCGCACGAATATCATCATCTACCAAGGCGGCGCCGAGGCCCTGCAGGTCGCCGAAGCGGTCATGTTGCGGCTCGATGCGGACAAGATTCGCGAGCGGGAGACGACTGTTTACCGCCCGAAGAACATTCGCTCCGACGACGTTGCCCTTGCCGTAAATCAATTCTTAGCAGAGCGGCGGGCTGTGGAAGAGGAAACCACCGAGCTAGGCAATTTGTTTGCACAGATCGAGCGGGAAGTGATTGTGGTCTCCGAACCGGTCAGCAACAGTTTGATCATCAGCGCCACGCCGCGCTACTTTGAGGATATTCACAATCTGGTGCTGCAACTCGATTTCCAGCCGCAGGAAGTGATCATCCAGGCACTGTTGGTTGAAGTCGAATTGGACAACACAGAGGAATTCGGCGTCGAGGTCGGCGTTCAGGATTCAATCCTGTTCGATCGCAGCATCATCACGCCGGAAGACATCACCACAATTACACAATCGTTTAACGATCCCGCAACGGGGATCGTCACGGAAACGCAGAGCATCATCTCTCAAGCCAGCACGCCGGGATTCTTATTCAACAATCAAACCCTGGGCAATAACACGATCAGGCCTACCACCATCGGAGCCCAAGGCCTGAGCAACTTTGCGCTGTCACGCACCAATGAAGAACTGGGTTACGGCGGATTTGTTTTCTCGGCGAGTTCTGAGAGCGTGAGCCTGTTAATCCGGGCGTTGTCGGAATCGCGGCACGTGGAAGTCCTCAGCCGGCCGCAAATCCGGACACTGGACAACCAGGTCGCGGAAATTCAAGTCGGTCAGGACGTGCCGGTCGCCGATGGTGTCACGCTCAACCCGGTCGGCAGCGCCAATCCGGTTGTACGGCAAGAGCGAGCCGGAATTATTCTCAGCGTCAAACCGCGGATCACTCCCGACGGCCGAATCGTGATGGAGGTGATTGCAGAAAAAAGCGCGTTCGATTTGGCGCCTGGTGCCGGCGTGCCGATTTTCTCGGACGCCGTCAGCGGGAACGTCATTGAGGCACCCGTCAAAGATATCACTACGGCCAGTGCCGTGGTGACTGCGAAATCGGGCCAGACGATCGTCATGGGCGGAATGATCACCAATAACTCTGCGCATGTGGAGCGCAAGGTGCCGGTGCTGGGCGATCTGCCGCTGCTCGGCTCGGCGTTTCGGTACGATCTCGACAGACACCTGCGCAACGAATTATTGATCTTCCTCACACCGCGCGTGATTCACAACGACGAAACCTCCGAATGGATCAAGCAGGTGGAAGCGGAACGCATCCACTTCTATGCGGAAGAAGCCGAGGCCGTCCACGGCCCGCTGTTTGCTTTGCCTGAGGAATGCCCGACCTGTCCTCCGGGAGAGATGCAGGCTCCTCCGATGGTCGTTCCGCCCAGCAGTGATGCGGACGACGCGACGATTCCGCTGACGCGAATGCCAGCGAAGACCGACTTCGCGGATTGGGAGGAGATCGACGGTGAGCCGGAGCCCCGGCTGTTCCAACTCGATGAGGAATTCTCCGACGGCGAACCGTCAGTTCAGCAGTGAGCGTTGGATGAGGGTTGTCCAGGAAATATCCTCGAACTGAATTCAGGATGAATGATGATGAGAACGAAGCCGCTCTTGGCCGCCGTCTGCCTGCTGCCGCTACTCGCGACCGGCTGCACGGGATTGAATACGCTGTTTAGCGGAGCTGCGAAGCCTGCATACGCGACCGCTAAGGAACCGGCCACACAGATCCTGGCGACTTGGAGGCCGGCGCGGGGAACACACGGCGGACGTCCCACGCGTGGATTTGCAGGCAATATCATGTTCTTCACCGACAAGCGCAACATGCCGGTCCTGGTCAAGGGAAAGGTCCGCGTCTACGTGTTCGACGACCAGGGGTCGGAGGACGACCAGTCGAAGCCGATCCGCCAATTTGAATTCGACGCCCCCTCCTGGAATACCTACGCCAAAATGGGCAAAGTCGGTCCGGCGTATCAAATCTTTATTCCCTATCCGCGCAGCGGCAGCCACGAAGCCAATTGCACGTTGAGCCTGCGACTGGTCCCTGAAGACGGCGCACCGACTTTGTTCTCTGATGAGACTCACGTCACATTGGAAGGTAAAGGCCGCACAAAAGCGTCGGACGACATCCGCGCGGCTGCCAAGCGACTACATCCTGATGCGGGGACAGAATTTGAATCTGTGAAACAGTCGTATGAAATCCACCACGAACGGGTCGTTCCGAAACGAATTGAACAAATCTCCCACGTTGCTAAAAGCGGACGTAGTTCCAGGAATGCGGCCGCCGCACAACGGATTGTGCGTGCCTCACGGGAGGAGTCGTCACGACTGAGCCGGCAAAGAGCCGAACGCACGGCGGACGGTGACGACGATCTCCACGCCGAGCGTCCCCGCCGCCGGGTTGAGCGTCCTGCTTCGCGGAGCGTCGACGAACGTCGGCACCCGCTGCGGTCGCACGGCCGACACCCACTTCACGAAGGCCGAGCCGACGACGCCCCGGAGTATGAACACGATGAGACCGTGATTCGTGCCGATGACTTCTCGCCCGAAGCAGATGATGCAGACGACAGCACTGAGGTGATTCGCGTGGATATGATGCGTTTGCACGCTGACTCTGAGGTTCGCCGAGACAAGCAACCGCAACGCCGAGTCCGTCGGCAACGGCGACATCCGTTGGCAGCGGAGTTTGAAAACGAGTTCGACAATCAATCGGATGATTCAAGGTGGGTCGAGGAAACTCGGTAGACGGTTTTCGACTTGAGAATCTGTCAAGAATTCCGTCCCGTCGCGGAATTCATGTTGGAATCGGCTCGGAAATTCGATATCCTCTAAGAGTCGTTTCAAGACCTTCTGACGCATCTCGCAGACACTTGTATTTCAGTTTCTCAAACAGGCGCAACTGGGTTTTGAAACTCGTTCTGGAGAACGCGACAGCGATTCCAATACTTCGCCGCTCGGAGCCTGCTCACATGCCAAAAACTCAAATCTGTGCTTGGATCGTCGCTGTTGCAACCGTTTGGATTGCCTCCGCATCAAATGCGTGTGCACAAGCCCAATCGTTGTTCGGCCGACAAGGTCCCGTCAGCGGTCAGTCGAACGCGCTGTTGGGATCGTCGCGTGGAGGCGGTTCGGGCTTGACCGGCCGATCCGGGGGGCTGACGGGAGGGGGCTTAACGGGCGGATTAAGCGGCGGTTTGACCGGCGGAGGATCGCTCACCGGGGGCACTACGCGGGTCCCGCAACGCGGCGCATTTGTGGGCGGCAACGACTCACAGACGTTTGTGGGTGGAAATCCTAACGCCGGCCCAGCGACAAACAATCGTCGAAACACCGGTAATCGCGCGAACCGGGGCGGAAATCGCAACACGCGTAATTTCAACCAGTTTGGCAACAATCAGGATTCACAGCGGCGTGGGGCGGGCAACCGAAACGGCCGCCGCCAACAGCGGCGCTTGATTCGACCGCGGCAGCAAGTGAAGTTCAGTTACCCCGAGCGAACCACGGCAAAGGTCGTCGTAGCGTTGCGCACTCAATTTGCGCAACACGCTGAGCGCTATCCGATGCTCGCCAACGTCAGCGTCCTGGAAGAAGAGGGCCGCATCGAACTTTACGGCACCGTCGAAACCGATGAGCAGCGCCGCTTGGCGACGATCTTGGCCAAACTGGAGCCGGGTGTCCGCGAAGTCGAAAACCACATCACGGTGGAATCGCCCTAGCTGAGCGGATATGCTGCAGTGGTGCGGCGCAGAGAGTTTGCCGAAGCGCGCTCTGTATGCGTTCGCGGGTTTTCCACGTCTGAGTTTCGCAGCTTCACCCGTTGCTCGCTTTCGGGGGTTCACCATGCGCCGTCGCCACCTTAGCAAACTGCTGTTCGTGGCTCTGCTTGTCTGTTGGGTGTCGACCTGTTCGCCCGTGGCAATAGCACAGGAGGCGGACGAACCGGCCGAAAAGGTTCCAGAAAAGCCGTTCGCCGTGGTTTCAGTCGCGGGAATCGAACGGATGCTCGGAGCGCTCGACTTCTCGTTTGAAGCGGCCGACCGTCCTGAAGCGTCCGAGGCGCTGACGGGCTTTTTGGAGCGCGCCGGAGATCTCAAAGGCATCGACCATCGGCAAGGTTTCGGGATCATGATCTATCTCTCCGGCATCATGCCCCAACCGGTCGGATTTGCGCCGGTCGACAAGATCGAAGACATGATGAAGACGGTTGAACTGGGCCCGTTCACGACCAAAAAGATCGACGCCGAGAATTACGAGTTGAAGGGAACCGGCGGTTCTGTCTTTGTGAAGCTGGTCGGCCGCTACGCGTTTTTCAGCAATCAGCAAGAACGGCTGGACCGCGAGTTTCCTGATCCCGCGCCAATCACACAGCGTCTGGCCAAGCAGTATGACATCGCCGCAATGGTCGATCTCAACAGCTTGCCGGAGGACCAGAAGAATCTGCTGGCAACGCTGCTCCGTGGCAGCGCCGACGCTAATTTGCAGCGCCGCGACGGCGAGACAGAAGCGGCGCATCGCATCCGCAAAGCGATCGGGGAGAATCATGCGGCGTTGCTGGAACAGGTCTTGCGACAGGCGCGCGAGGTGACACTCGGTTGGAAGCTCTCTGCCGAACGCCGGCAGGCGGCACTGGAATTGTCTGTGATCGCCTATCGGGGCACGGAGTTGGAGACGCTGCTCACCGAACTGAACGCAACCCGCACGCAATTTACCAACTTCCTCAAAGGGGATGCGCCGTTGACGTTTGCCTCCACCTGGAAGCTGGACAAACGCGGCAAGACGCTGTTTGACGAAATCGTACAGGCTTTGGCCGGAACGATTCCCTCTGCAACAGAGGCGAACGAGGATGACCCGATTCAGCAGATGTTTCGTGCAGCGCGTGCGGACGTCGAGTCAGGCGGATTGGATTTCGCGATTCGCTTTTTGGGCGAACCAAAGGGACCGTTTGTTCTCGTCGGCGGCCTCAAGGTGACCGACGGGCGGGCCATGGAGGCCGGCTTGGCGGAACTTTGCACGTACCTGTTGGAAACGGGCAAAGTCGATGACATCGAGGTTGACGTTGATAAGTACCAAGGAATTCGTGTTCACCGGGTCGATCTGATTTCGCGAGACAACGACAACGATCGAATCTACGGCGGTAAGCCGAGCTTGTACATGGGCGTCGATGACAAGACGCTCTGGATAGCGGTCGGCGGTGATGAGGCTTTGCCGGTGCTCTACGAACAAATCGACAAGTTGGCTGAACCGGCGGACAAAGCGGTACCGGGCGTGCCGATGCAGTTCGTTATCAATATGTCCGACTGGATGAGCCTGGGTGAAGAGAACGACCGTCGTAACCGCGTCGGCCGCACGTTCCAAGAGGCCTTTACGCGGGAAAACAGCACGATGCGGATCGAACTCCGCTCAATCGAAAATGGAGCGCGGCTCCGCCTGGAATGGAACGAAGGATTTATTCGCTTCGTGGGCATGATGCTGGCGCGGCGGTTTACCAGGGATTAACGATACGTATGAATCTGTTTCTCGGATCACGAGCCGGCCAGCAGGACACCTGATGCGGTTCACGGACATCCGCTGATGACTGACCCTTCATTGCTAACGGCGGAGCAATTTGCCGATCGGAAGTTCGACTTTCCCGACGGGGGACGGTGGACCGAATTGCGTGCGGGAGAGGTTGTTACGCTCACTCCTCCCGACGACTTGCATGGAAACGTCGTGCTGAATTTCACCAAGGCCCTCGCCGAGCACGCGCAGCAGGCACAAGACGGCTACGCCTGTTTCGAACTGGGGCTGATTGTGGCCCGCGCTCCCGACACCGTGAATTGCCCGGCGATCAGCTACTTTCAAAAAGGCGAGCGATTTTCGGAGCTGGACAATCTCGTGACCGATGATGTCCCCGCTCTGGTCGTCGAGATTGCCTCGACGAACGACAGGCGGCGAAATATGGCCGACCGCGTGAACACCTACTTGAAGTGGGGCGTTCGGCAAGTCTGGCTGGTGGACACCGACGTGCGGGAAATTCACATCTTTGAAGCGGAAGGAACTTCCCGCCGACTGCGCGGAGCACAGACGTTAAAAGGCGATCCCGTCCTGTCGCAGTTTCGGAGTACCGTCGACGATCTGTTCGCCGCGCCGCGCTGGTACTGAAGGTGGAGGGTGGCTTAAGCCTTAGCGGCCGCGATCATCTCATCGGCGCCGTGGGACCGCAATTGTTCGGCGAGCGTTCGGCCGAGTTCGACGGGATCCTCTGCGCTATCGGCTGCGTGCAGACGTTGCGCACCGTCGACGCTCAATACAACGGCCTGCAAATGGAGTCGTCCGGATTCGTAGGATGTTGTCGCCCCAATCGGGGCGTGACAGCCGCCGCGCAGTTCCGACAACAGCGTCCGCTCGGCCGTGACGGCGCGCTGTGTCTGTGGATCGCTGATTTGGCTCAGCAACTCGCGTAGCGGGTCGTCGCCGCTGCGACATTCAATCCCCAGCGCCCCTTGCCCGACTGCTCCCAGCATCAGCGGCGGCTGCAGTTCGCAATCGATGCGCTCCGACAGCCCCAGACGTTCGAGCCCCGCCGCCGCTAACACCAACGCGTCGAATTGGCCTTCGTCGAGCTTGCGGATGCGGGTTTCAACGTTTCCGCGTGCGGCGTCGAAGTTCACATCGGGCCGCACGTGGGCCAACTGGGCACGTCGGCGAAGACTGCCGGTCCCGACGGTCGCACCAGTGGGAATCTGTTCCCAATTCGCGTCGGCCGTCCGGGTCGATTCGGGAAACAGCAGCGCGTCGTGAGCGGCCCCGCGCTGGGGAACCGCCGCCAACGACAATCCCGGCACCGGCTCAGTCGGGAGATCTTTGAGACTGTGCACTGCAATGTCCGCCTGCCCGTCGAGCACGACCTTCTGGACTTCGCGGGTAAAGACGCCGAACGTCCCCAAGCTGTGCAGCGGCTCGGATTTGTCCCTGTCTCCGAGAGTTGAAACGTGGACGATCGAAACCTCCCGATCGGGGGCGGCGGCGTGAAGTAATTCTTCAACGTGATGCGCCTGCCACAGAGCGAGCCGGCTGGAACGTGTCGCGATGCGGATGGGGGGAAGCGTACTCAAAAATGGTGTCTCGATCGGTGGGCAACGGCGATGAAAGGCCTCTTGCGCCAGTGTCGCCGATCACCGTACTCGGGGCAACCGATCGGCCTGATCGCGGACTTCGCAACAGCCGGGGCCGGGTCAGTCGTCCCGGCGGACCGGGAATGTGGAAGAATCCTCATCGCGTGCCGCCGGCAGAGCGGCGGGGAGTTGCTTGCCGAATTCCTTCTGCAGCAATTCCGGAGTGACCTTCTGTTGCGGCGGCACCAGGACGCCGCACGAGATACAGAATTGAAACGCCTGGTCGACGGTGAGATCGAGATCTACGACTTCGCTGCGGGGCACATTCATGGTGTAACCAGTCACCGGCATCGGTGAGCTGGGAATCAGGACGCTGATCATCGGTTCGCCCGTGGCGGTCGTGATTTCCTTCATACTGTCGCCGGTGACCAGCCCCAAGGACCAGATTCCGCGCCGGGGGTACTCGACCGCGATGACCCGGCTGTACTCGACCTCGCGCTCCGTCAGCAAGAAATCGGTGACTTGCTTCACGGCGGAGTAGATGTTGCTGATGACCGGCAAGTGCGCCAGGACTCCGGTTTCCAGTTTATGGACAAACCAGCCGCCTAAGCGCACGGTCACTAAACGACCGACGAAGTAGACACCGACAATGCTCAGCAGAATTGCCAGCGCGCTCAGATGCCAAAAGCTGTAGAAATACTGCGTGGTCACATAGTCCATGTAGGCGCCCATCGCGGTCGGGGGCATCGCCGCGGGCCCGTTCTGCTTCTCGACGGCCTTATAGACATACAGGGGGATATACCCGCCCCCCATCGGAACGTAAATGTTGCTAGCGAGGCTTTCCGTGTCGGGTGTACTGTCCTCACGAACGAGCGCCGTCCAGACTTCGCCCCGCGACTGTTCGTTATCGTCGGAATCTTGCCGTTGGGCGATTTCCTCGTCGATCTCGGGGACGCGATTCTGCAGCGCGGCAGTGATTCGATAGCGATCCTCCCAGTGGGGCAGCGGCGGCAATCCGCGGCTGGGTAGCAAATCGTTTTCGGCCTGAATCTGATTGATGCCTTTGGCGATGCTCCAGCGGACAACATCTCCAATCGGCTTGATGATATAGTCGTTTAATCCTCGGCCGACCCACAACAGAATCAACAGAGTCAGAATCGGGGGCAGACTGATGGAGAGCCCGCGCAAAAACACGCGCGTCGCCGCCCCTTTAGGGAGCTTCTGTTTCGACTTGGATAGATCGTCGGACATGGTGGTTGCGCTCTAGGGAAATGAGTTAACCAAACGGCATTGAACGGTGGACTAGCTCGCTCGGACGGCACGGGCGATTACGGCGACCACGATCTTTTTCGCGCCCGCGCGTCTCAATACGCGCGCCGCCTCGTGGGCTGTGGCTCCAGTCGTCATGATGTCGTCAACCAGTAAAACCGTTTGATTCTTGATATCTTCTGCATTAGCCACTTGAAACGCGCGTCTCACATTCTTGCGGCGCTCGACGGCCGGCAATGAACGTTGTGGCCGCGTCCAGCGGGTCTTGAGAAGTATATGGCTGTTTTTCCGCGCGTTCAAGATGTTTACCAAGACACCAGCGAGAGTTTCAGCCGGGTTGTGCGGGCGAATGACGCGTTGCAGCCAATAGTGGGGAATGGGGATCACGATGTCGACCGGCTCATCTCGAAACTCACTGCGGCGAAGCTGAACTGCAAGTTTCGCCAGACCCGCCAACAGCGGCTCTTGCCGTGCATACTTGGCCCGAAGGCAAGCCCGGCGCAATGTGTCGGAATAAAGGCCCAATCGAATCACGCGATCAAATGCAAAGGACTCTCGAACGCAATAGTTGCAGCCAGCAGCCGGATCGACGTGCGGCCCGACCGGGGCACCGCACTTGGCGCATGCAGGACCGCTATGCTGGCAGAGGCCCCGCCGGCAGGTGCCGCAAAAGTCGCCGTCGGAATTCTCCGGCTCACTTAATGGCGCTCGGCAAAACGCGCAGTGACTCGGATAGAAAAATTCCGTGCCCCACTGAAAGAGGTCCCAAAGGATGGATCGTGCAGTGGTCCAAGCGGGCTTCGGACGATCGTATGAGGAATTGGAGCGCTGCATCGGTCGCGGAGTCGCATTGAGGTTCGGTACCATCAGAGAATGCCACAGTTGGCTTACGCCGATGGTTTACTATAACATAGTCAACTCAGCGACAAATCAGGAGCCGAAATCGAAGTGGGGCATCAGATGTGCAACCGGGAGTTGCGGGATCGCTATCTGGCGATCCGCCAGTTCAGCGAAACACTACTCGGTCCGCTGCAGCCCGAGGACTGCGTCGTGCAATCGATGCCCGATGTCAGCCCCACGCGATGGCATTTGGCGCATACAACATGGTTTTTCGAAACCTTTATTCTGAAACGGTATCTGTCCGGGTATTCCCCCGTCGATCCATCGTACGAATACCTGTTCAATTCCTATTACAACACCGTCGGAGAGCAATTTCCTCGGTCACGGCGGGGGTTGCTTTCCAGGCCGACGGTGCGGGAAGTCTGCGACTACCGCCAAGCGGTCGATGAACGCGTTGTCCGCCTGCTCGACGATCCGCCGCAAGAAATTGCGGAAGCGGCCGGGGTGCTGGAAGTCGGTCTGCATCATGAACAACAGCACCAGGAGTTGATGCTGACTGACATCAAGCATGTCTTTTCCTGCAACCCGCAAAACCCCGCTTATCGCCGCGGAAAGCCTCCCCACGCGGACTCTGCGCCGCAACTCCGTTTTCAGCGTTACGATGAAGGCTTGCAACAGATTGGGCATGCCGGCCAAGGTTTTGCGTTCGACAACGAACTGCCGAAGCATCGCGTCTTTCTGGAGTCCTACCAATTGGCCGATCGGCTGGTCACCTGCGGGGAGTTTCTCGAATTCATCGACGACGGCGGCTACAAACGGCCGGAACTGTGGCTTTCCGCCGGTTGGGCGGAGGTTCAGTCCCAAGGTTGGCAAGCTCCGTTGTATTGGCAGCGGCAGGAGGGCGATTGGCACCAGTTTACGCTAAACGGGCTGCGCCCGGTGGTCGCTGCGGAGCCGGTCTGCCACGTCAGTTATTTCGAGGCGGACGCCTACGCTCGGTGGGCGGGAGTGCGACTGCCGACCGAAGCGGAATGGGAAATCACGGCAGTCGGCGAGCAGATTGAGGGGAATTTTGTGGAAAGCGAAGCGCTACATCCCCGACCGGCCGGTGAGGACTCCGGAATACGTCAGCTCTATGGAGACGTTTGGGAGTGGACGTCGAGCCCTTATACCGCATATCCCGGATATGCGGCCACAGAAGGGGCTCTGGGCGAATACAACGGCAAGTTCATGTGCAATCAGTTAGTGCTGAGGGGCGGCTCGTGCGCGACCTCACAGTCGCATATACGGCCGACGTATCGCAACTTTTTTCCTCCGGAAGCCCGCTGGCAGTTCACCGGTATTCGGCTGGCCAAGTAGTCAGCCCAGAATCGATCAGGCCAGTCCGCGCAAGATCACACCCACGACATATGCGACAGCGGCAGCGCCGCCGCCGAGCAAGAGCGTTTCCAGCCCCGCGCGCAGCCAATGCTCCACGCCAAACCGCGACTTAAGGGCACCGACGGCGAAAAAGGCCACGCCCGTCATGACGGCACTGACGGCGAACAGCGAACGCGGGGTAAGGTCGCTATTGAGCAGTAGTGTAAACGGCAGCAGCGGAATCAATCCGACCGCGACAAATGCGATGAACGTCACGGAGGCCGCTTTCCATGGATTGGGGCCGACGAGGGACAACCCCCATTCGTCCTGCAGCATCGTTTCGATCCACAGCCGGCGGTCGCCGGTAATGACGTCCACCACGCGTTCGAGCAGTTCGCCCTCGAACCCTTTGCGGCGAAAGATTTCGCGAATCTCGCGGACCTCTCCTTCGGGGATCACGTCGATATGCTCTTCCTCAGTGCGCCGCGCACGTCGCAACAATTGCTCTTCGGCACGTGTCCCGAGAAAGTTACTGACCGCCATGCTAAAGCCGTCGGCCAGTAGATTGGCGAAGCCGAGAATGACGACAACCGCGATTGAGAGTTCCGCGCCGATCACACCGGAGACGACGGCGAAGGTGGTCACACAGCCGTCGATTGACCCGTAGACAAAGTCGCGGAGATAGCTTGGCGAGGGGGAGCCGTCGATGCGCCGCGCGACCTCCTCCGGTGCGTGCTCGGCCCGTAGCCGCTCCTGTTGTTGCTGCTCATCCATCAAAGATTCCTCGTTCACAATCCGCCAAATGGTGATGCTCAAAATGTTGCCAAATGGAACACATTCAATTGTTGCGTTTTCTGCACAAGCTGCACAAATACCACATCTCAAACAATTTGAAAAAACCACGCAAAAATAGTTGACTCGTTTCGACGCTGACCTAGGTTTGTTTAGCCAAATCCTCTCCCTCATACCGTCGCGCAAAACGTACGACGGGACTTCCCAGCAGACTTTGTGATTTCCAGCCGCTCAGGCCATGGGGTTTCGCCCGATTCACTGAGTTGCTGCAACGACGATATGTGCGTCTCGGAAGTTTTTTGGAGAAGGAACCTAGATTATGCGTCGAACGGTGCAACGTTTTCAGGCAATCGCCGCCGGGCTCAAACAGCGCAAAGGATCAGTGTTGGTCCTGGCGGCTTTCTGTCTCATCCTGCTGATGGCATTTACCGCGTTTGTGGTAGATGTGGGGTACATTGCCTACTCCAAAGCTCAACTGCAAAACGTGACTGATGCCGCTGTCCTGTCCGCTGCACTTGAGCTGGACATGATGGGTGATCAAGGCGATGTGCAAACGAACGCCGTCGACTCCGCGCTGGCGGTCGCCGCAATTAATCCGGGCGGCACAGTCGATGTCACAATCGCCGGCGCACCGGAACCCATGTCGGTGGTCCAAACCTCCGACGTGGAGTTGGGACGTCAAGACTTCAATCCGACGACCGGCAAATACACGTTCTCGTTCGGCCCTGGAAACACGCCGTACAACGTGATCAAGGTTACCGGCAAGCGGGCGATTCGCAACAGCGGCGGCAACGATCTAGACATGCGGTTGCCATTGTTCTTCGCTCCCGTCATCGGGCATGAGTACGCCGAATTGGAAGTGACTTCGATCGCCTCCTTCCAGCCTCGCGACGTCATGCTGGTCATCGACCTGTCGGCTTCGATGAACGACGACAGCGAGTTGAAGTCGATCGACGATCTCGGTTTCGACGCGATCACCGCCAACCAGGAAGAAATCTGGGACGAAATGACTGTGGCCGGCGCCATGGCCTCGGGAGTCGGTGCCCAGTTGCCGTTTGACGCGGACTATCTCACCGTCGAAGGCGTCCCTCATAACGATGCCAATGAGATTCCCCACATTACGGTCACCTGGAAAGGCAAGACCGTCGATGTGGAATCGACCAAGAACCTCAGCAAGGTCAAACTGAAGTATACGAACGGTCAGACGAAGACGTTTTACAGCTTGAGTGGACTGACGGGGTCATTTAGCGGCAGCAAGGAGATCGAATCGGTCTGGGTCCGCTCCTGGGAGAATGATTACATCAGCGACTCTTCAGGAAACGGTGAGCGCTTCGACTTTGAAGACGACGACATTCGCGACGCTCTGGGACTGGGCAGCGTCTCCTACCCATTCAGTTCCGGATCCTGGGGCAGCTACTTCAGCTACGTCAAGTCGAGTTCGCAACTCAATGATGCGGGGATGAAGTACAAATTCGGTGGACAAACGTTGGTCAACTACTGGTTGGACAGCAAGCCGAAGAACAATCAGACCGAAGATCTCTGGCGGGCCAGTGCCCAGCCGATGACGGCCCTCAAAGACGCCGTCTACCTGTTCGTCGACTATCTGCAATCGGTGCAAGCCGAAGACAAAGTCGGGTTGTCGGGGTACAACAACAGCGCTCAAGACGCACTGTTGGAACTCGGATTGAGCGACAACCTCAACCAGATCAGGGAGACGACCGAACATCGTCAAGCGGGACATTACGACTATTACACCAATATCGGCGCCGGTATGCGGATCGCCCGTGAGGAACTAATCGCCAATGCCCGCCCCAAGGCCTTGCGGTTGATGATCGTGATCACCGACGGTATCGCCAACCGGTCCTCGACCGGAGCCTCGCCGGCTCAATCGGCTTTGGATGAAGCCTATATGGCGGCCGAGTATAAGATCAAGATCATGACGGTCAGCCTCGGTGCCAACGCCGACGCGGACTTGATGCAGGAAATCGCCGACATCACCGGCGGAGAACACTTCAACGTGCCCGGCGGACAAAGTGTGTCGGACTACACGACCGAATTGGAAAACCACTTCGGCATCATCGCCGCCGACCGGCCGTTGAAGTTGATCGACGAGAAATACGAAGCGGAATAGTCAATTTTCCGAGCCGAATCTCTGCCACGGCCGGAAACCTGAGCTATGTTTTATGCGACTTGCGGCCCTGTTGTGCCAGCCACGCAACAGGGCTGCATTTGAATAACCCCATACCTCGCGACATGGCGTTCGCGGCGCTTACGAGGACATTTTCGGCGATCGTTTCAGCGCAGATCGCATTCGCGGGAATGATTCTCTCTCTGGAGATTGAACTATGAGATCGACTGCCACAAGCAAGACTGAGCAAAAACGAAGCGGCGTCGCCGCTGTGGAAATGGCGTTTGTGTTTCCGCTGTTCATGCTGATGGTGCTGGGCATCGTGGAATTCGGCCGCTATATGATGGTCGGCCAATTGGTCACCAATTCGGCTCGCGAAGGGGCGCGGATGGCCATTAGCGGCTATTTTACGGAAGACGAAGTTCGCGCGGACATCGAAGCCTTCGTGACCGAGTCGGTCGGCATTGAATCGGAGCAGGTGGTCATCGAAATTGAAACCGAAAGCGGCAACACGCTCGACGACGCCGAAGCAAAGGAGCTGATCACCGTCACCGTCGCTCTCCGCTTCGTCGACGTCACGTTCCTGCCGTTTCTCGGAGAGGAAGCGCCCTCGGGTGGTGAAGACTATCTGTACGGATTGCGGGACACTCAGGACGAAACCAAATGGATCACCGGCCTGAGTTCCATGCGGAAAGAGTAACCCAGGCCGCTCGGACAGTTGTTCCAGGTATTCAGCCGGCGATTTTCAAATACGCCGTAAAGCAGCCTGCGACAGCCAACCCGAGACATGAGACAATCAGCAGTGCATCCCACAGCCGGCCAGGTTTGAGCCGGCTGTCGATCAATTGGTAGCGGAAATAAAGCGCTGCAACCGCCAGCATGGGCAGCATCATCGCCTGCATCAGCCCGCCGAACATGACCAGCGCTACGGGATTGGCATTGGGCACCCAATAGACCCCGGCGCAGAACATCGGCAGCACCATGCCGAAGATCATCACCGAGCGGTCGTGCGTCTTTTCGCTGTGCGGATCAATGAGGCCCACAATCTTCAAAAAGTCGGTGTACATGCGCGCAAATCCGGCGTTGGCGACGAGAAACGTCGAGTACAGCACTGCGATTGCACCGGCCAGAAACAGCCAGCGGGCGTGTTCGCCGAAGACCGGCACGTACTGTTCGATCAAAGTGCTGACCATTCGCATCCCTTGAGGAACCAGCCCCTGCTCATACAACGCGGCGGCGCCCATGAAGAAAAAGGCCAGCGTCGCAACCGTGTAGATCACCATCGAGGCAAACGCGTCATAATGCATGACCATCATCCAGCCCCGTGCCCGCTCGGCCCAACTCGGGTCTTCGCTCCGCGCTCCGGTAAATTTGGCGTAGCCCTTTTCCAGGCACCAGTAGGGATAGGAGACGAGTTCACTGGCACCCACGCCGATAATCCCGAAGGTGAACATGGCGACTTTTAAACCTTGGGCGCCTTCGGGAATCTGAAACGACAAACCGCGGACGAATTCGTCGAATGTGAGCGCAAACTCCTCGTGCGACTGCAGCGAAACGACATTGCCGATCGTGATGAACGTAAAGGAGACCACCAAAGCGAGCGAGACGTTTTGAATCAACGAATAGCGTCCGCGAAACAGTAAACCGACGGTGAAGAGCGCCACGATCGTGCACCAGATTCGGTCATCATAGGTGTACGGCGTTGTTGTGTCTCCGATCTTTGCTTTTAGATCGGCCAAGAGCTTAGTGCGCTTCGCGATCTCGTCTGCATCGTCGGGGTTCTGTTCGGCTTCGGCCAGTCGTTTTTCCGCCAAGATCAGATTCCGCACCGTTGCCGTCAGCAGTTTGCCGTCTTTCCCCAGTTGCTCCATGCGGTCCGCAATGAACTGGTTGCCGCGTTGGATTCGCGCGAGCTCCTCGTCGTCCGCGGCCGAGGTGTCCTGCGTGTTGTCGATGTAGGCCACGTAGCGGCGGAGATCTTTTTCAGCCGGTACGCGGACTGCTGCCGCGTAATCTCCCGTAATGGGAATGGCGATCGCCAATGACTGCCCGACCCCGCCGACGATTCCGCCGGCCTGTCCCAAAATGGCGATCATCATCACGAGCCAATACCAAATTAGCCAATTCACCCGCAGACGCGGCCCCGGGACTCGATCGAGAGCGGCCAGCGGCGTCTCGCCGTGGCTGACGGTGTAGCGGCCGATTTCGATCTGCACGAACACCTTGATCACGCAGCCGATGACGATCAGCCACAGCAACGTGATTCCCGCCTCGGCGCCGGTGTTGGTAGTGGCAATCAATTCTCCGGAGCCGACGATGCTGCCCGCGATGATCAGGCCGGGTCCCAGCCGGCGCACGATGCCCCAAAAATCGCGCGGCGGATCTTCGACGCCGCCCCCCGCAGCGGGATCCATTGAAGGAGGAAGCGTGTCATGTTCGTCAAGATGTGAATCGGTCATCGGCTCGGACGGCACAGGCGGGCAATGAAGGAAATAACGGCCAATTCAATCAGACCACCCTACCCGGCCCTGCTTTGCCGTGCAACAACCCGTTCATCAATTGTTCATATCGAGCGGTGAACAAAATTTTGACATCTGGGAGATGCGTTCGCTATGATGAATTGAGCGGTACCCCTGCGGGGGCTGTTCATAACTGTGCGATTCAAGGGAGCCGACGCGTATGGTGATGGTACACTGGCTGGCGTTTTTGAGCCGCGATGGAAGCACTGCTGGACAAGGATGTTGTCGATGTCGCAATCAACGAACCGCCAGCTGGGCCGCCCTCCCCGCAGTCTGCTCTCCGATTGCCTGGCAGCGCGCCGCGACTCCCGTAAAGGTGCAGTCTCGCTATCATGCGCCTCAAGGACACGCGGACCGAACAGCCGCCTTGAATCGCCGCCAGCGATTGGGGTGATCGCACGCGGCGAACGGGACCGACGAGCCTTTATCGTGAGGATTCCTGACCGTTCGCGCGCCGTCTCCAGGGCCAATCGGGCGGGACGATCCATAACGCTCCCAGGACCGTCAGCCCAAAAACTGTGTAGACGACCGTGAGAATCTCCGGCGAGAGTTCGACAAACAGCAGATCGTGAACCCAGCGGCCGATGAAGTCGCCTTGGTAGCCCTCATCGCCCCCTTTGGCTCGCAAATACTTCTCGAGCGTCGTCAGCGGGCAGACGATATTCAGCCAAGACTCGACCACGACGGTCAAGATCATGCTGAGGTGGATCGCGCGGAACCAGAAGTTGGAGACCCACTTCCAACCGCGGAGATATCCCAGGAGCACGGCAAGTAGGCCGAAGATCACGAATCCGACGTAGGCCGCATGCAGAATCACGACAATGTCGGCCAGCAGAGAATAGACGTTCATAGCGCAGATAATGATGCGCCGCGCGGCCGATTTATTCCCGAGGCCCCACGTTTGTACAACGCAGCGTCATTACGCCTGCGGGTCAACTTTTTCCAGAAACGTGCCGCCGCTGATGAACATGCCGCCGTCACAGGGTTGGCACCATTCCAATTTCACACGGTAGTGAAATTCGCGTGAATCGCTGGCCAGCTTGACGAGGACTTCGCCGGGAGTCACCGAGCCTTTGTGCAGTAGGCCGATGCCCAAACGGCTGATCTCGCGGGTCATGCAGGAGATCAGATTGCCGCGTGACGTGATGATCTCGGCCGGAACCGACAACTCCAATCGCTCGACCGTACGGCCGTGATGTTCGTCGGATTCTCCGATGCTTTCCAGCACGCGCTTCAAATCGTCGGTCGTGGGTCGGCTCCAAGGATCGCTCGACATCGTGTAGTCACTCCGGTCAAAAATGAGGGCCCCGATTTCTGCAGCGTCGTGAGCCGCACTCGGGGAAGTTCGTCGTTGTCGCCACCGCGGCTTTCCCTTGCCAGTGCAGGGGATCATTTCAAATTCTCGGCCGGGGAGGCTGAACTGCCGAAAGTATAGGTCGAAATCGCAGCAGAATCGGCTGGGCGGCCCGAATCTGCGTGGAATCCCGCAGCTCTTCGATCGCCATCATCCTTGCAACCGTTGCAGCAGGACCTTCGGCTCGATCCGCGCGACTTCGGCCGGTTGCTTTTCATGGTCCTCAAGATTTGCTAAGGATGGGACTTAGTTGACCGCCGATGGGAACGATTCTCTTGTTGATTCCGTTGTCGGCACTTCGCTAACCCCGTCCCGTGTTAACTAGGAGACTCCGCTTCGTGATTCGGAGCCGCACCCGACACCCTTCCCCCGCGTCGCCAGAAATTCATCGTCGTTCACGAGACTCGAAGTGGATCGTGCGGTGGATCGCCCTGCTCTTGTTAACAGCGGCTGTTGCTACCATCGGCCAAAACGGCGGCAACTGGGTCATGGCCGCGGATGAAGACCCTCAGTCTCACGGAGCGGCGGACGCATCGGCACACGACGCGGGGCACGGCGACGAGGAGCACAGCGGTCACGATGACCCGGTTGCACCGCTGCTGTTGGCGCTGTGCGTGATTCTATTTCTGGCCAAGGTGGGCGGCGACGTCGCGGAGCGGCTGAATATGCCGGCCGTGCTGGGCGAGTTGCTCGTTGGCGTGTTGATAGGAAATCTACTGTACCTGTCACAGCAGATCGCCGGAGAAGACAACGGCATCTATTTGCTGGAGTTTCTCAAACCTTCCGGGGAAAACGTTGATGCGAAGTTGCGCGACGTCGCCACGACGTTGGATATGCTGTCCCGCGTCGGTGTGATTCTGCTGCTGTTTGAGGTCGGCCTGGAATCGAGCGTGCGGCAGATGGTCTCGGTGGGAAAATCCTCTTTGGCAGTCGCGGTGCTCGGCGTGGTCGCCCCGATGTTGTTGGGATACGTCGCGGCTCGCTGGATTATCCCAGACAAAGGGACCGACGTACATCTTTTCATTGGCGCGACACTCTGCGCGACGAGCGTGGGAATCACGGCACGAGTGCTGAAGGACTTAGGAAAGCACCAGCGGCCGGAAGGCCAAATCATATTGGGCGCCGCTGTGATCGACGATGTGTTGGGACTGATTATCCTGGCCGTCGTCTCTGGCGTCATCGAACAGGGAAGTGTCGATCCCTTGTCGCTGGGCAAGACCATTGGGCTGGCCCTTGGATTTCTCGGCGCGGCGATCTTTCTGGGGACGCTGTTGTTCACGCGACCGCTATTTAAGTTCGCCAGCTTTCTGCGCGGACACGGATTGCTCGTCGCGACCGCATTGATCATCTGCTTCGGGTTTTCGTGGTTGGCGAATCAAGTGGGGCTGGCGACGATCGTGGGAGCGTTTGCCGCCGGTCTGATTTTGGAACGCGCTCATTACCAGGAGTTAGGACAACGGGAACACTTCGAGCTGGAAGAGGCGCTGCAGCCATTGACCGCCTTGCTCGTGCCGGTCTTTTTTGTGCAGATGGGCATTCAAGTCGACCTCAAGAGCTTTACCGAGATCGACGTGCTGAAACTCGCCGCCATAATCACAATCGTAGCGATCATCGGCAAGCAGGTCTGCTCCTTTGGCGTGTTCGAGAAAGGGCTGAACAAACCAGCCGTCGGCTTGGGAATGATTCCTCGCGGAGAAGTGGGATTGATCTTTGCGGCGATCGGCAGAGATTTGAAGAATCCGACGACCGGCGATCCCGTGGTTGACGGAGGGACCTATTCCGCGATCGTCGTCATGGTCATGATCACCACGATGATTACGCCGCCGGTCTTGAAATGGCAATTGATGCGGAAACCGTCGGATCCAGAGGGTGATGACGTAGCGGCTGCGTGATCACGTAGCCTCTCGACGCAGCCAAGATTGCGAGGCGATCCGGTCATCGGCCGTTTGTCGCTCGATCCTCGTGATAATAGTCGGGCAGCTCCACAATCGTCTCGCGCATGATTTCCAAGATCGCCGAGCGCTCCGAAGCAGCGAGCTTTGCGAAGTCCTTATCCGGCTCCTCCCCGATTAGCACGTGCCATATTCGCCGGTACATCCGTACTTTCGCCTGGTCTGGGAGTTGCTGAAAGGCGGGCGAATAGATTTGGTAGCTGAGCCGGTATTTGAACAGGCGGGTTTGAAGTTCGAATTGCCGCAACGAGCGGCCCCGCGAATCTTCCGGCCCCCGCGCCTCGAATGTCTCTGCAAATCGGCTGGTACCGACAATTTCCTCCGTCAGCGGAGGTTCGTCCACGAAGAACAAATACCGCAGCAAGTACCCCTCGACCGTCGGCTCCCGGCCGAGTTTGATTTCGTAATTTAATCGCGCAAGCAGGTTTTGAACGTATGCCTGATGCTCAAGCACCATCAATGCGACAATATCGCTGTGCGGCGTCAGATAACGCTTCACATCAAAAAAGGTCGACAGGTCGGTGACATTCCCAGCGCTGAGAGGGTCTTGCCGGTATCGCTGGATCGCATTCGCACCAAAAATATTGCCTTGGTGGGGCTGGTCGCCGTGATGCCCCGTGACATACCACCCGCCCCACCGTTTTCGCAGTGGCGTATCGTGATTGATCCACGAGCGCCCCTGCAGCGGTTCCCCCTGCTGGTCCGTCAGAAACGACCGAGCCAGATGCCCGGGAACCTGCAGACTATTGGTCGACGCATGGCAGGTGAGGCAATTTTTGGCCCGCACGAATCTCTGTGGCAGGTCGGGGTCCTGCGAGAGGGTGTAAAACATGCCCCCTTTTTTGGCGTCAGCGGCGGAAATCTCCAGCGCCGCGATCTCCGGGATCCACGCCACATACACCTGGTCGTTGAAGTAAATCGCTCGCGGAGTCTGCGGGCTGATCAGCCTGCGATTGACGGACGTCTTGGAGAATACCAAAACTTGTGATTCGACCGAGATGTCCAGCACCCGCAACAGCGAACGCAGATAGCCGTGAGGCGGCTCATACTTGAGGCGGGAATTCTCCTCGCGCAGCCGCAGATCCAAGTCCGCTACGGGGTTCGTTGCATCGTCGCCAAAGTAATCAATCTGTGGTTTCGCGTAAGGGAAGCGGTCACGCACGTCGGGCCGTACATCCCCCGCCCACGTTTGGGTTGAGCAGAGCAAGAGGCACATTCCCCAGCAGATTAACAGCGAGTCGGATTTCACGTCGTTCGTCCCCGATTCCGGATTCTGCGCCTCTCGACCGCGCAGGCGTTTCATTGTAAGCTATTAGGTTAGGAAAGGTCAGCTTGGCCGCCGCGAAACGCCGCCGTTCCGGTGGGCCGGTCAAGTGACGGCGACCTGAATGACGCGTCTCCTTCCCGTGAAATCATGGTCCATTACTCATCACGCAAGTGGCCGATCGTTCTGGGCGTGACACTGCTCGCGCTCATCGTCGCCCTATTGGTGATCTGGATCGTCAATCAAGCTTCCTCCGGCCAATGGGGGATGCTGATTCTCGGTGCGATCTTCTTTTCGCTGGTCCTGATCGGCATCAGCGTCTACTTGGTGTTGACGCTCAAGGAGGTCAACCTCAGCCGCCGGCAAGCCAACTTCATCGCGGCGGTGACGCACGAGCTCAAATCGCCGATTGCCTCGATCAAACTCTACTTGCAGACGCTCGACATGCGTGAGGTCGACCTCGACCAACAGCGGGAATTTCACCGTTTCATGCTCGAGGATGTGCAGCGGCTCGATGCGCTGATCGATCACCTGCTGGCGGCCGCCCGCATGGACCATTTGGAACAGACCGAACTGCAGCAGGAGAACGTCGACGTCGCGGCCTGTCTGACTCGCTGCGTCGAAATGGTCGCCCGCCGTTACGAGTTGGATGACAGCCAGATCGAACTCGACTTGGTTCCCGGCACGGCTTACGGCCGCACCGAAGATTTGGAAATGATCTTCTCCAACCTATTGGACAACGCCGTGAAATACGGCGGAAAACAACCCAAAATCCATGTGCGGTTGCGCACCAATGGCAAAGAGCGCATCGCAGTGCGAATTTCGGATAACGGGCGCGGCGTTCGCTTTGAATTGCGGCGGAAGATCTTCAGGCGGTTTTTCCGTGGCGGGTCTGAATTGGAACGGACCGCTGTGGGAACCGGGTTGGGGCTGTACCTGGTCCGATCTCTGGTCAAACGTTCCAAAGGCAAGATCTCCGTCAGCGGGCGCGGTCCGCTGCCGGGAGCAACCTTCGAAGTCGATTTGCCCGGGCATGCCGCCGCCGATGAGCATCCGCCGGACAAGTCGGCCGCTCCACCGGCAACAGCAGAACCACAACCGTCGGAGACCAAAGCGACTTCGACGTCCTCCCCCCAACACACCACTGAAGTCACGTGATAAACGCTGCTATGAAGCGGAAAGTCTTGATCGTCGAGGACGAAGCGCACATCGGCATCGGCATCAAATACAACTGCGAGGCGGAAGGCTTCGACGCCACGCTGGTTGGCGACGGGCCGTCAGCACTGCAGTTGTTCGCCGACAACCCGCACGCCTTCGACGCCCTGATTCTCGACATCATGCTGCCGGACATGAGCGGTTACACGGTGTTGGAGCGACTGCGCGAACAAGGCATCGATGTTCCGGTGCTGATCCTCTCTGCCCGGACGCTGACCGAGGACAAAGTCCGTGGATTCGACGCCGGAGCCGATCAGTATCTGACGAAACCATTCGAGCTCCCCGAATTGATCAGCCGAGTCAAGAATCTGGTCAAACGTCAACCAAACGCGGCCACACCCGACAACAGCGGTCCTGAGCAGTTTCAATTTGGCGATGTCTCCATTGATTTCGTCCGGCACGAAGTGACCGTTCGCGGCAAGTTGGTTGAGCTCACCACAAAGGAACTCGACTTGGTGCGGTTTTTCGTCTCCCGCGAGGGTGAGGTTCTCTCACGAAACGACTTGCTGGACAACGTGTGGGGCGTCGATTCCTCACCTCAAACCCGCACGGTCGATAACTTCATCGTCAGGCTCCGCCGCCACTTTGAAACCGATCCGGCCAATCCGCAACACTTCCTCTCCGTTCGGGGTGTCGGATACCGCTTCGTTGCTGAACCGGGTATTGACAATGACACGGACGCAGAAGATGGTTGACGCACAATGCCTATCGAACGAGTCGACCCGCCTCATCTCATGGCTCCCCAAACATCGTGAGTAAGTCTCCCGCGAAGATCTTCGACAGCCGGTGGGTCGGCTTATGCTTCGTATTGCTCGTGGCCCTGCTGCTCACGGTCGTCTTCTGGCGACCGTTTTGGATGGGCGGCGGGTTGATCGGGGGCGATACCTACACCTATTTCTTTCCGCAAAAAACAGTTCTCGCCGAATCGTTGGCCGCGGGCGAATTTCCGTTGTGGAACAACCGCACTGGGTTCGGTTACCCGCTGGTTGCGGAAAGTCAGACCGGTCTTCTCTATCCACCCAATCATTTGTTCTATCGCTTGCTGGACGTCAACGCCGCTTACCAGGCCAATCAGTTGCTGCATTACGTCCTCGCGTTTCTGTTTACATGGCTCTACGCCCGCAAAGTTGGCTTGGAACCCGGCGGCGCGTTGTTTGCCGCCGTGATCTATACCTACGGTTGGTTTCCAGCGCGGATGTGCCTGGAATGGGCGATCCTGGGCGGCGCCTGGCTGCCGGCCGCCCTGTGGTCGGTGGAATGTTTCCTGCAGTCGCGGCAGTGGAAATACTTGTTCGCGCTCTCCGCCGCGTTGGCGCTGAGTATGTTGGCGGGACATTTCAACTTGGCGTTTATTACGCAATTGGTCCTGTTGCTGTATGTCCCGCTGCGTATGTGGTTCGCGGCCGAGAAACTGCCGGTGGAGACCCGCGGCCTGCGGCGGCGCTGCTGCATCGGGCTTGCCGTTGCCCTGATCTCGGCGTTCGGCGTGGCGGCGATTCAACTGGCGCCGACTTGGGAACTTCGCGGCCTCAGCCAGCGGAGTTCCGCAGCGAACACCGGTTATGGCCACATCCCGGCCTGGTATTGGTCGCAAGTGATCATGCCCTGGAAGTGGTACGCCGCAGATGATCTGGACGGTCTGCTTAACTCCGATCTTCCGCCGGGAACGGCGCTGACCAACAAAATTGAAGCCCATCTGTACTTCGGACTTGCCCCGCTCGCGGTGATCGGTATTGCCGCCGCCGTTCGATTTCGAGCCGTCTTCTCACGCCTCATCGTGCTCTGGGCGCTGTTGGGGGTTGCCGCGTTGCTCTATACGCCCGGATGGCTGCTCCCGCTGACGCGATGGCTGCCGGGATTCAGCTTTTTCATGGGACCTGGCCGCTACGGGATCGTCGTTACATTGGCGGTCGCGATGATCGCCGGCCACGCGCTTGACGTGCTGCGCGAAACATGGAAATCCCGCAAGGTCTGCTTGCTAATCGGCGTCGTCTTCCTGGCTACGATCATCGATCTGTGGTACGTCAGCCGCGCGGTCACCAACGTCTTCTTGTTGTCGCAGCCCCCTTTCGCTTCGCTCCCGAACAGCCCTGTTGCGAATACACTTAGAAGTTCAGCACAACCGACGCGTCTGTACGCGCCGGGCGCAAATCTGACCAACTTGCTCGGGACCTCGGCATATCCGGTCTACCTCGGCTTGGGACCCGCGGAATATTTCGACGCCTCCTTGCCCTTGCCCGCTCCGTTTTCGTTGGAGTCGCCTCCCGCCGCCGATCAACTGGCGGCGGTGCAGCAAGCAGGGATTACGCACATCCTGAGCGGCACATCGCTGCAAGAACTCAACTGGCCGGTGGAACTCGTGTGGGCCGGGATCGATCCGTTTTTGCATCGCGCCTGGGGACGGTCGGCCGAACAGCCGCTCTTCTTGTATCGACTGACCGACGGTCGCGGCCTCATGTTCTGGCAGCAGCCAAACGCCGGCGATTCGGCGGAGATCGTCGAGCGGCGGGCCAATCTGACGAAGATTAAGACCGTCGCACCAAGTGGCGGCCGGCTGGTTTTGCGCGATCTGGCCTATCCGGGGTGGAAAGTCCTTGTGGACGGCGCCGCGGCGGAACCGCTGGTCTACGAGCGGTTATACCGCGCGGTTGATGTTCCGGCAGGAGAGCATACGGTGACGTGGGTGTACGAGCCGGCTTCGTTTTATTGGGGAGCCGGCGTCACCTTGCTGGTACTCTTGGCCTGGGCTATTGCCGGACATTTCCGTTTTTGGTATCCCCAGCGTTTCGATCCATTTGGTTCACAAACGACTGAGCAAAGGCCCCCACCATGAAAGCTGCCTACATCAACTCTACAGGCGCGCCGAGTTGTATTGAATATGGCGAATTGCCGAAACCTGAACCGGGCGTCGGTGAAGTTCTTGTGAAGGTTGCGGCCGTCGCCGTCAATCCGATCGATACCTACATTCGCAGCGGCGCGGTCGCACTGCCGTTGAGTTTTCCCTATATCATCGGCTGCGATTTGGCCGGAACGGTCGAGGCGGTCGGTCCTGAGACGTCGCGTTTTCAGCCGGGCGACCGCGTTTGGGGCAGCAACCAAGGCCTGATGGGCCGACAAGGGACGTTCGCCGAGTATGCGGCCGTTGCTGAAGAATGGCTGTACCCGACGCCGGAAGGCCTCACGGACGAATCCGCCGCCGCGGGCGCGTTGGTGGGTATCACTGCTCATTTGGGGCTGTTTCGTTCCGGCCGGCTTCAGTCGGGAGAGGTGGTGTTCGTCAACGGCGGGACCGGCGGTGTTGGGTCATCGGTCGTCCAACTTGCGAAGGGGGCGGGTGCCACTGTTGTCGCGACGGTCGGAACGGCGGAGAAGCAATCGCTCTGCCGCGACCTGGGTGCGGATCTGGTACTGGATTATCATGCGCCGACTCTCGATGACGACATTCGCGCGTTCGTCGAACCAAGGGGAGGCATCAACTTGTGGTACGAAACGCTACGCGAGCCGAATCTCGAACGGACGATTGGATTTATGGCGCTCGGCGGGCGTGTCATCTTTATGGCGGGGCGTGACGCGCGGCCGATCTTTCCAGTCGGTCCGTCCTATACCAAGGACGTCAGCTATCTCGGGTTCGCCATGTTTAACGCGTCTGCGGAGGAGCAGCGGCTCTGTGCGGACGGGATCAATCGACTCAGCGAATCAGGCGGATGGCGGCCGATCATCGGACGCCGGTTGTCACTCGCCGAAGCCGCAGCCGCGCACGAGTGCCAGGAAGATGAGACCCTGAAAGGAAAGAGCAATCTGAGCGGAAAGATCCTGCTAACGCCATGAGGAAAGCGAACGCGGCTTTCCGTCATGGATCGGGGCAAGGTGTTCTTGCGACACGGACCGGCTGGAGCGCTGCGAGCCCAGCGCTGCAAGCTCGCCGCGGGAGGAGATTACGCAGACTCCTGCTCGTCGGCTCCTCCGGCACGGCTGAGCAGCTCGACGAGTTCGGGCTTCATCCACCGGCGGCAAAGTTCCGTCATCGGAATCTTCTGCCGAGCGGCTTCGCGGCGGATGGCCTTCCAATGTGAAAGCGGCACAAACAGCGAAATCTGTTTTCGAAGTTCGTGATTGGGCATCGGCTTGGGCATCGTGTCAGACCTCCGAGGTTGAAGCGCGAGTCCTGGTTGAGTCTTGAGTCAATCACATTCACACGTCTGCTGCCGGGCAGCGGGTCGGGCGACGCCGTTCATTCTTCATCAACGAATCCTGCGTCCGCTTCCCAATCTGCTCCGGCCAAGTGTCGGGGATCGGGCTGTTTCTCCACGGGAGATTGGCGGCGGCGGCGAGCAGCGGTGGAGGGAGTGTGGTCGTCCCCGACCAACTCATCCAGATCAGCCAGGGAGTCCGCGCCGGTGAGGTCGGCCGGGGGGCCGCCGCGAAAGGGGAAGGAAAACCGAGCTTCTTTGACCATGATGAGTCGCTTCCTTTCATTGACCAGAGAGTGGTTGACGCAAACGACAAAGCGCTCACTCAGACTACAATTGAGAGTTAGGCGAGCACTCTAGGGTTACAATTCTGCGGAACCGCACGAATTCAGCCACACGGGTTTGACATTGCTGAAACATTAGTATACTGTCTATTAGTTCACCTATCAAGTTGAAAGTTCATTTTTGTTCAACTATCTGGCGATGCGTTCCGAGGCGACCATGGGTTTGAACACCGGCCGGCAACCGCAGCTTCCCTCTCCGCACAACTTATCGGTGCGGTTGCGCGCATTCCGTGTCCGCAAGGGGTGGAACATGGACCGCTTGGCGCGAGCTGCCGGCGTTTCGCGGACAACCGTCTACCACCTGGAGCGCGGCGACATTTCCCAACCGCGCGCCTCGACACTCTATAAGCTCGCGGTTGCGCTGGAGGTCGCTCCTCAAGAACTCGAGTCCGCCTCTGCCACGACTGCTGCGGCACCGGAGAGCGATCGGCCCAGCGATGCGGGAACCTCCGAGAAGCGCCTCATATTCGATCGAGCCACGAATAGCCGCATCAAAAAGGCCTACAGCGCCTCTCCCGCAGTTTTTGAGGATTGGACCGACCATGAGTGGGAAGAGCTTTACAGCACGTTTGGAGTCGGCGGCGCGCCCAACGAGCACGGCGTGCTGGCCATCGCCGGGAAGATCAATCGCAAGCGCGAAATCCTGCAAAAGCTGAGGGTCATTCTCGAAACCCATCACGCCGAAATTGCCGCAGGGCTGGTTGAGAACCTCTTCGCGCTGGTCGAGGCCGAATCCGAGTCCGCTCTGCGCGGACTGGGAGCCCACACCACACTGCCCGCACCCACAAATCAAGACGATCTCGAGAACAAACCAGACGACTCTGGATCGAGTGCAGGGGGCTGAATGTTCATATTTGTTCATTTTTACTCAATGCGAGCCGGCCGCCCGCCCAATTGACACCGAGCGGCCTGATCAGCGACGGAATTTCTTAGATCCGGGACATTTTCATGACTCGGTTGCAAACAGGGGAGCTGTTTTTTTAAATCGAGCTTGGAACATGAAACAGATTCGCCTCGCTCTGCTTCACCGCAAATCAATACTGGAGCTTCTTGAACGTAAAAGGTAACAGGTCGATGAAACAGCTGATCGGGAAAATGGCGTCTGGCGTGGTGGTGCTGGGCTTGTTGGTTTCTAGCTTCGCGGGATGCGCCCAACAGAAGAGCAGCGATAGCGGTAAAGCCAAGAAAGAAGAAACGAAGAAGTCGGCTGCAGAGACGCCGAAGTCTGAGAAGAAACCGGCCGTCGTTGAAGATCCCGATCCGGGTTCATCGACGAAACCGCCTTCGGGAGACATTGTCCCTGCCCCAACGGACCCGCCAAAATAGGGCATCCGCGCCGGCCGCAAGTACCTAATCAATAGCCCGGGAGTTCTCCACGCTTCCCGGGCTATTTTCGATGCGCGTCACTAGCCGAGGGCCCGAGAACTGTTACTATTGGCAAGTGGGCCGGTTGTCGCTGCCGACCGCATTCTGTATTTTTGAGGGAAGCGGCAGATTTCCCTAGACCGGCCGCTCCATCCACCGCCTGCCCTCCTGAGCTTCTTCCCACGCGCCCGACACCCAACACGAATCGCGAGATCGCCATGAGACGCCACTCTCTTGACTGCTTGCTTGTTGTGACAGCATTACTGGCCGCAATAACTTCAGGCTTCGCACAGGTCGCGGCCGCGGACGAAGCGAAAACCGATCCGCTCGATTGGCCGCACTGGCGCGGACCGGAATACAACGGCATCTCGCGCGAGACCGGGTTGATTGACAGCTGGTCGCCCAAAGGCAAAGGCGAAAACGTGCTCTGGGTTCGCAAAGACCTCGGTTCACGCTCCACGCCGATTGTGATGCGGGGCAAGTTGTACATGATGGTCCGCAGCAATCCCGGCACAGCAGAAGAGGGCGAAAAGGTCGTTTGCCTCGACGCCGCGACGGGAGAGGACATCTGGGAGAATTCGTTTAACGTCTACCTCTCCGACGTGCCCGACACGCGTGTTAGTTGGTCGTCGCTCGTCGGCGACCCGGCCACCGGACATGTGTACGCGCTGGGTGTTTGCGGATATTTCCAATGCATCGATGGAGAGACCGGCGAAACGATCTGGTCGCATTCGCTCAGCGAAGAATATGGTTTGCTCAGCACTTACGGCGGGCGGACCAATTTTCCGATCGTGCATGAAGACCTCGTGATTATTAGCGCGATCATCATCGGCTGGGGCGACATGGCAAAACCGGCGCACCGCTTCATCGCCTTCGATAAGCGCAACGGACAGCCGGTTTGGTTCACCGGAACGCGGCTGCTGCCTTACGACACGACGTACAGCAGCCCCGTTTTGGCAGAGCTCAACGGCCAGGAGGCGCTGGTCTTCGGCTCGGGCGACGGCGGCGTGCACGCCTTTCAGCCGCAGACCGGCAAGAAACTGTGGACCTACAACGTTTCGCGCCGCGGCCTGAACGTCAGTCCGCTGGTCGTCGACGGTCGCGTCTACAGCGGACACAGTGAAGAGAATCTGACCGGAACCTATATGGGCTCACTGTTCGCGATCGACGGCAACGGCAGCGGCGACGTCACAAAGTCCCACGAACTGTGGCGTCACGAACGGGTGATGGCGGGTAAGAGTTCGCCGATTATGGTTGATGGAAAACTGTTGGTGGTTGACGATCGGGGCACGATCTTCGTCGTCGACCCCGAAACTGGAAAGCGTCTGAGCAAACGAAAAGTGGGCCGCAGCAACCATCGCAGCAGCCCGCTCTATGCTGATGGCAAGATCTACGTGACCGGCCGATCGGGGAAATGCAGCATTCTCAAACTCGACGGCGACAAGCTCCAAAAGGTTCACGAGACGCGATTGCCGGGCCGGATGGAAGCGCATGGATCGCCGATTGTCTCGCACGGCCGCATCTATCTGCCCATGACGGGGGGACTGTATTGCCTGGGCCGAAAGGGCCATGAGCCGGCCGCTGACCCGATCCCCAAGCGGAAGATCACTCCCAAATCCCCGACCGACAAGCCGGCCCAATTGCAGGTTGTTCCCGTCGAGGCACTGTTGAAGCCGGGGCAAAAGCTGCAGTTCCAAGCTCGGCTGTACAACGACCGCGGGCAGTTCTTGAAGCTCACCAACGCCGAATATCACATCGACGGGCCCGGCACAATCAGCGCCGATGGCAAGTACGAAGCGGCCGGCGACGCTGCTCATTCTGCGGTCACCGTGACCGCGAAAGCGGACGGGCTGGAGGGAACCGCTCGCATTCGCGTCGTGCCGCCGTTTCCCTGGAAGTTCGATTTCGAGGACGGCCAAGTCCCGATTACCTGGGTGGGCGCTCGCTATCGAAATATCGTCCTCGACTTTGACCTGCTTAAGAAGTTGGAGCAACAGAACCCGCTGGCCGCGCAGCTCTATATCTATGTGATGAGCGGTTTCATCAACAGTGGACGCTCGACCGTGAAATATGTCGATGACAATCCGCGGCGAACTTGGTCGGCGTTGCTCCGGTTTCTAGATTTGCTCGACGGCAAAGACGCGGTCCGAAATATGGCGGACGCAGAAGAGCGGCTGGGACCGGCGCTGCAACTTTTGACCGACGAGAAGGTCATCCAATCGTGGAATTTTTTGGAGAAGCCCATCGCCTCGCCGGATCCGGTTGTGGGCGAGGAGAAGATTGTCGAGCTGACAATTCAACGCGGTTCGCGTCAGATCGATGGAAACGGAGTGATGGTCAAAATCACGACGATTCCCAAGGGGGCCCGCAGCCAATCGTGGATGGGGCATATCGATTTTGACGACTACACGATTCAGGCGGATGTCATGGGTGTCCGTAAGAACGGGAAACTGCCGGACATCGGTTTGATCGGCCAGCGGTATACGCTCGACCTGATGGGCGAGCATCAACAACTGCAGATCCGCACCTGGCCTCCGCAATTGCGGATGGCGCAATCGATTCCCTTTGCCTGGGAACCAAACGTGTGGTACACCCTCAAAATGCGAACCGCCGTCGAAGGCGATAAGGCCGTGTTGCGTGGCAAAGTCTGGAAGCGGGGCGAACCCGAACCGGAAGAGTGGATGATTGAGGCGACCGATATCGCTCCCAACGTCATTGGAAGTCCCGGTCTGTACGGCAACGCAAAAGATGCGGAAGTGTTTATCGACAACGTCCAGATCACGCGGAATCGCTCATAACGGCGAGAACGTCGCGAGTTTCGAGATCCGAATCACTGGAAAATCAAGAGGTACCGAAAGATGAAGTTGAACCTGCAACAGTCGCTCGTGGGGTTCTCGATATTGGCGGTGCTGGCGGCAACCACCGCCCCGGTCACGTCGGAAGAGTTGAAGCCAAGGTACGATCCCGTCAAGGAAACCCTACAGGAGATTTCCAAGATTGAAGTCCGGCCGGGTGATTGGCCGCAGTGGGGCGGAAGTTCGTTTCGCAACAACACACCGCAGGGTAAGAACATCCCCATCAAGTGGGACGTCGCCAGCGGCGACAACATCAAATGGGTGGCGAACCTCGGTTCGCAGACTTACGGAAACGCCGTCGTGGCGAATGGCCGTGTCTTTGTCGGCACAAATAACGCGGCGGGGCACTTGAAACGCTATCCGGGTCGGGTCGATTTGGGCTGCCTGCTTTGCTTTGACGAGGAAACGGGCAAGTTTTTGTGGCAACACTCGAGTGAAAAGCTTCCCACCGGCCGGGTCCACGACTGGCCGCTGCAGGGAATCTGTTGTGCCCCCTACGTCGACGGCAATCGGTTGTGGTTCGTCACCAGCCGGGGCGAAGTCGTCTGCCTGGATCCCGAGGGCTTTCATGACGGCGAAAACGACGGTCCCTACACGGACGAACCGAATGAAAACAAAAATGAAGCGGACGTGATTTGGAAGTACGACATGATGGGGGAACAGGAAGTCTCCCAGCACAACATGTGCAGTTGTTCGGTAACCTGCGCGGGGGACATCCTGTTGGTGAACACGTCCAACGGTCTGGACGAGACGCACATCAACCTGCCCTCGCCCGACGCCCCCAGCTTTATGGCGATGGATCGCAACACCGGCAAGGTGTTGTGGACCGACAAGTCGCCGGGAACGAACATTCTGCACGGGCAATGGTCGTCTCCGACGTACGCCGTCTTGGGTGGCCAGCCGCAAGCACTGTTTGCCGGCGGCGACGGCTGGCTGTACAGCTTTGATCCCAAGGGGGACGGCCAGGGCAATCCCAAACTGCTCTGGAAGTTTGACTGCAATCCCAAGCAGTCGAAGTGGGAACTCGGCGGCCGCGGCACACGCAATAATATCATCGCGACACCGGTGGTCTATGACGGCTTGGTTTATGTCGCGGTCGGGCAGGATCCCGAACACGGCGAAGGGGAGGGCCACTTGTGGTGCATCGACCCCAACAAACGGGGCGACGTGAGTGAGGAACTCGCCATCGATGCTCAAGGCAAGGTCATCCCGCACGAGCGGCTGCTCGCGGTCGATGAGGCAAAAAACCAGCGCGCAATTGCGAATAATAACTCCGCCGCAGTCTGGCACTACAGCCGGTTCGATTGGAACGGCGACGGCGAAATTGAAGATTTCATGGAAGAGATGCACCGCTCTTGCGGAACGGTCGCCATTAAGAACGACTTGGCGTTTATCTCCGACTTCAGCGGTCTGTTTCATTGCCTCGACGCCAAGACGGGCAAAGTGCATTGGACGTTTGACATGTTGAGCGAGGCGTGGGGATCGCCGCTGATTGTTGAGGACCGGGTCTATGTCGGCGACGCGGACGGCGACATTTCGATCTTTCCGCTGACCGCCGATCCCGAAAAAGCCATGAAAGAAGAAGACGGAGAAATGGTTCCCATGCTGGGAGTGATCAACATGGAGGACTCCGTTTACAGCACGCCAATTGTGGCCAACAATGTGCTCTATATCAGCAACAAGAGCAAGTTGTACGCCATATCTGCCGACAAGAAATAGGCACGATGCCGATCCGACCAAATGACAAGCCGGCGCCGCGAGGTTGCCGGCTTGTTTTCGTTGAGGGCGCCAGTCGGGTGCACAACGCGATTTGACAATTTATTTGGCGTAGGGTCCGCTGTGCGGACCAGGACCGAAGACTCGCATCTCGAATGAAAACTTCACAGTCTTGTGATTTGTTTTTGTTCGAAAGGCAAGCTGCCAATTGGGTCGTTTTCCCATCAACTCAATGGTCCGCACAGCGGACCCTACAGAAATGGTTCCAGCCGCACATAGTGCGTCGTGCACCCGCACCAGTCACTCTCTTGGCGCCGGGGGTGACTTCCAGACTGAGGTCGCGTACAATTGAGCACAAGTTTCGGCGGCCATAGTTTCCGACCCCAGGACGTCGTCCTGCCCGCCTTTTCATCGTGTCATCGCGCAATCGTGACGGTTCTTCGGAGTTGCAACAAGATGTTGTCCGCTGTAACCGTTTGCGGTACAAGGACTTTTGGGCACGATCCCACCGAGTCGACCCGAAGAGAGATTTCCAACCACCCCGCATCGCGCGTCATCGGTCTTTGAAACAGCCATCGAACCGGCGCGGATGCTAACGGTTGGAGGACTGAATAAGCTCAGACGACGATCCATGCCAGAAACTTCTCAAAACGTATCGTCAACACCAGCGTCAGCCCCCCCGGAGTCCTACAACGGGCAATTGCCGGCGTTCGATTTCGTTCCGCGAACGCGGGTCGTTTTCGGCGCGGGTTCGCTCGCGCGGCTGGGAGAACTGGCCGCTGAACTGGGCGGACGTCGCATCTTTTTGGTCTCCGATCACGGCTTGCAACAGGCCGGCCACGCGCAGCACGGGCTCGACTCGCTGCGGGAGACGGGGGCGGAAGTGACGCTGTTTACGGACGTGAATCCGAACCCGACCACCGACGATGTCGACCGCGCTTTGGCCGTTGCGCGGGACGCAAAGGTCGATCTGATTGTCGGATTGGGAGGCGGCAGCAGTTTGGACTGTGCCAAGGGCGTCAATTTTCTCTACACAAACGGCGGCAAGATGGCCGATTATTGGGGCGTCGGCAAGGCGACGCGGCCGATGCTGCCGATGATCGCCGTGCCGACGACATCAGGCACGGGCAGCGAAGCGCAGTCGTTCGCGCTGATTGCCGACGCAAAAACTCACGCGAAAATGGCGTGCGGGGATCCCAAGGCGGCGTGCGAGGTCGCGCTGCTTGATCCGGAGCTGACCGTTAGCATGCCGACATCGGTGACCGCCGCCACGGGAATCGACGCGGCCAGCCATGCCCTGGAGTCGTACGTCACGCTCCGACGTAATCCGATCTCGCAACTCTTCAGTCGCCAGTCGTGGCAGTTGATCGCCCAATCGTTTCGACGCGTGCTGCAAGACCCTGCGGACATCCATGCCCGAGGCAAGATGCAGTGGGGGGCGCACTTGGCCGGCGCGGCGATTGAAAACTCGATGCTCGGCGCCGCACACGCGTGCGCCAATCCGCTGACCGCACACTACGGAATCACTCACGGAATCGCGGTTGGGGTCATGCTGCCGCATGTGATTCGGTATAATTCAGCTGTCGCTGGCCAACTCTACGGAGAGTTGGCCGCCGATGCGGGGTTGTGCGGCGAAGACGATCCCCGTGCCGCAGAATTACTGGCCGGCGAAATCAGTTCGCTGATGTCCGCCAGCGGGCAACCGACCCACCTGGAGCCGCTTGGAGTCCGGGCGGACTCGTTGGTGGAATTGGCCGCGGAAGCGGCGCAGCAGTGGACGGGAACGTTTAATCCCCGGCCGGTCGATGTGGGAAGTTTGCAGGAGATCTACGAATGCGCAATGTGACTGTTAGCAGTCGAGGCAAATTCGGTTTGATTCTCACAGCCGCCTGCCTCTGTCTGCTGGCCGGATGGGCCGTCGGCGCGGAGTCGACGGAGAATCCCAAGGACAGTTGGCCCTCCTTTCGCAACGGGCTTCAGCAGCAGGGTGTGGCGGGCACGAAATTTCCAGACAAACTGCAATTGCTCTGGGCACACAAAGTGGACGATCCAGTGACCGCAACGGCGGCAATCGTCAAGGGAAAGGTCTATGTCGGCACGCTGGGCGGCAACGTCCTGTGCTTCAATCTGAAGGATGGGCGGCTGTTGTGGAAGTACCGTTCGATCGAATCGAACGATCCGGAAGAATTCGCACCCGGGTTCAACGCGGCGGCGACCGTCGCGGGAGACTCCGTTTACATTGGCGACGAAGACGGAGTGTTTCACGCGATCAATCGCGAAACGGGAGAATTACGGTGGAAGGTTGAGACGCAGGGTGAAATCGTGGGCGGCGCCGCTGTGGTGGGACCGCACGTGCTAGTTGGCTCGCATGACGGAAGCTTGTATTGCTTCAAGACCGCTGACGGCGAGCGGGTTTGGGAAATCCACACTGAGCAACCGGTCAACTGTTCGGTTGCGGTCGTCGAGAATTTCACGTTCTCCACCGGTTGCGACGGGATATTGCGGGTAATTGACATTAACACGGGAGAAGAAAACCAAGCCTTGCAACTACGAATTGGCAGTTATGTGATTGCCTCGCCCGCAATCATGGGAGAGATGCTGTACGTCGGCAATCACGACGCCCAATTCATGGCAATCAACTGGAAACAGAACAAGATTGAATGGACCTACAAGGCGGAACGACGGCATTTTCCGTATCATTCATCCGCGGCAGTGACCGATGAACTTGTCGTGGTCGGTAATGGAGACAAACGACTGCATTGCCTAGATCGCAAAACGGGCGAAGAGCGCTGGATGTTCACAACCAAGGGCGCCGTCGACGGGTCGCCCGTGATCGCCGGAGATCGCGTTTTCTTCGGCTCGGCGGACGGGAAATTCTACGGGGTCACCCTGGCCGACGGGAAACGGGTGTTTCGCCACATCGACGGACGGTCGTTTACCGCTTCGCCGGCGGTCGCCGAGGGCCGATTGGTGATTGGTTCCGAGTCAGGAAAAATCTATTGCTTCGGAGGCAAGTAAACTCCTCCTCACGACGGCGGGGCAGGCTCCGCCGCCAACGATAAATCATGTCCAGCGAATCTTCCTCCGCCACCGAAATCGGCAGCTATTTCATCAGCAACTACCCGCCCTATTCACAATGGAAGCGGGAGAACGTGGATGAAATTCTGGCAGCGCTGCAGCGCGCTCCGCGGCGCGAAAGCCCGCTGGGTTTGTACATTCACATTCCCTTTTGCCGCAAGCGCTGCAAATTCTGCTACTTTCGCGTCTATACCGACCAAAACGCGAAGGCGATTGAGAACTACGTTCAGGCACTGATTAAAGAAGTCGAACTGCTGAGCGAGAAGCCCGCGATCGCCGGCCGCAACTTTCATTTTGTCTATTTCGGCGGCGGGACGCCCTCCTATTTGAGTTCGCGGCAGTTGCAATCCCTTCGCGAACGTCTGCACCGTTCGATTTCCTGGGACGAGGCCCGCGAAGTCACCTTCGAGTGTGAACCGGGGACGCTCAGTTTAGACAAGGTCAAGACGCTGCGCGACATCGGCGTGACGCGCGTGTCGTTGGGGGTAGAGAACTTCAACGATGAGATTCTGAAAGAAAACGGCCGGGCGCATCTCTCTCCGGAGATTCTGCGGGCTTATGACTGGATCCAGGATGTGGGATTCCCGCAGGTCAACATCGACCTGATCGCGGGCATGATCGGTGAAACGGACGACAATTGGGCGCAGTGCGTCGAGAAAGCCCGCGAAATGTCGCCCGACAATATCACCATCTATCAGATGGAACTGCCCTACAACACGATCATCTCCAAAGAGATGCAGCAAAGCGGCATTGCCTCGCCGATCGCCGACTGGGCGACGAAGCGCCGCTGGGTGGACGAGGCTTTCAACACGTTGTGCGCGGCGGGGTACCAGATTTCCAGCGGGAACGAACTGGTCAAGAATCTGGAGACAGACCACTTTGTCTATCGCGACAATTTGTTCCGCGGATCAGACCTGTTGGGAACGGGTGTCGCATCATTCGGGCATCTGCAGGGTGTGCACTATCAAAACTTGGATCAGCTCACCGACTACGTCGACGCTTGTGACTCCGGGCGGCTGCCGGTCAACCGCGCGCTGACGCCCACGTCGCACCAAACGCTGATCCGTGAGGTCGTGCTGCAACTCAAAGAGGGCCGTATCCACCGGGAACCGTTTCAGAACAAATTCGGCGTCGACATTTTCGATGAGTTTGCGGGCGCCCTCGCCGCGCAGCAGACGGCGGGGTACTTGAAGATCGAGGGAGACGAAGTCACGCTCACCCGCCGCGGACTGCTCCAGGTCGATTCACTGCTGCCGGAATATTTCGAAGAAGAACATCGCGAAGTACGTTACACCTGATACATCGTCCAGTAGGAAATGCCGCGAGCAGGTCTCAATTGATTGGTTGAATTAGACTGACGTGAACCCGCAAGACGAACTCAACGCACTCACGGAGCTGTTTCCTGGCGGCGACAAGTTGATTGCCTCCGCTGAACACGTGCCCTCCGCGCTCACGCCGGAACCGTACAAACGGTTGCTTGTGCATGACCAGCATATGACGGTGACAATGGAGGATTTTCACGAATCCCCCGTCGACGTTCGTATTCTTGACCAGCGACTGGACGACGAAACGTACAGCCGCAAGATCCTGCTCCTGAAATCGGGAACGGAGAGCGTAGTCCAATTTGGAATTGTGCGGTTCAACTTTGCCTACGTAACGCAGCGCGTACGCGAGGAGATTCTAGAGGGGCGGACGCCGATGGGCCGCGTATTGATCACGCATAACGTGCTGCGACACATCGATTTGGGTGCGATTCTTCGCATTGCGCCGGGGGAAGAACTGCAAAAGTATTTTCAGTCGGCTCCGGGGGATGTCACGTACGGCCGGATGGCTACAATTTTCTGTAACCACCAACCCGCGGTCGATTTGCTGGAAATATCGGCCCCGTTGCCGACAGAGTAACAGAGATGCCTGAGACGTTAGAGCCAAACTTCGAAGAGGAACGCAAGTTCTCCGACCCGCTGCCGGCTGGGGAGGTGAAACAGCCGGAATTGGATGACGCTTACGATGTGGTCGTCGTGGGCGGCGGTCCTGCGGGAGCGACAGTCGCGGCGCTATTGGCGGATTTCGGGCATGCGGTGCTGCTGTTGGAACGTTCCGGGCAACATCGCTTTCATGTCGGTGAATCGCTGATCCCGGAAACGTACTGGACGCTGAAACGGTTGGGGCTCATCGAGCAGCTCAAGCAGAGCGCGTTTCCCAAGAAATACAGCGTGCAGTTCATCAACGAACACAACAAGGAATCCGCCCCGTTCTATTTCGACAAATACAACCCGCATGAATCGTCGCAGACCTGGCAGGTCGTCCGTGCGGAGTTTGACCAGATGATGTTGGAAAACGCCCGGCAGCAAGGCGCGACGGTCCACTGCGCAGCTCAAGTGCGAGACCTGGTCCTCGACGGAGGGCGGTGTGCGGGCGTGCGCGTGAAAGTTGCCGGCGAAGAGGCGCCGCGTGACATTCGTGCGAGAGTCGTCGTTGACGCGACCGGACAATCGGCCTTCATCGCGAGTCGTCTCAAACTGAAGTCGATGGAGCCGCACCTCAAAATGGGTTCGGTTTGGTCCTATTTTCGCGGGGCGCAGCGGGATCCCGGCAAAGATGAAGGGGCTACGCTGATCATCCAAACCCCCGGCAAGAAGAGCTGGTTCTGGTATATTCCGCTGCCGGACGATGTGGTGAGCGTGGGGGTCACCGGCAGTATGTCCTACATGCTCGCGCAGAATCGGGGAACTGCGGAGGAGATCTTCGCGCAGGAAATGGGCCGTTCGCCGGCCATCCAGCAGCGGCTGGCCGCCTCGCAGCGGTGTGACGACTTTCACACGACGCGTGACTACTCCTATAGCTCCCGACAGGGCGCCGGCGACGGCTGGGTGCTCGTCGGCGACGCGTTTGGATTCATCGATCCTGTTTATTCCAGCGGGGTCTTTCTGGCGCTCAAATCGGGTGAAATGGCGGCCGATGCGATCCACGCTGCCATCGAACAGAATGATTTGGGCGGACGCCGACTCGGCTGCTGGCAGGAAGAATTTCGCGGCGGCGTGGAGTCGTTCCGCAAGTTGGTCTACGCGTTCTACTCGGCCGAGTTTAGTTTCGCCAAGTTTCTCAAAGCCCACCCGGAGTTTCGCGACCATTTGGTCGACATCTTGATCGGCGATGTGTTCAAGCCGGGGCTGGATGAAATGTTCGCAGCGATGGGCGATGTGCTACCGCAGACGTGCACAGTCAGCGAGTCGTGAAACACAGCGACGAATGCTCCGCACGGATTGCCGCTATCAAGTACGCAGTTTGAGCGTGTACGCCTGCCACTCTTTTTTGAAGGCGTCCATGTCTTTTCGCTTGAGGATTCGCTTGAGCGTCTCGTAGCCCGTCGGGTCCTCTTTGACCGATGCGCGAAACTGCCGGTAGAACTTTCGCAGCAAGCCTTTTTGCTGCAGGTAATAGCACAGGTAGCGAGCTTGCGAGTAATTTGTGCCGCGATCCTCATGGTAGAACTCGTTGGTGGTCGTCGCCGTGAGCGTCTTGAACGACGGAACGCGGTCATGCTCGATCGCCTCCTTCAATCCCGCCAGCCGCCAATTCGTGTAGCCGTGAATGCGGCCCTCCTCTTCGCCACACTGTTCGTACAGAGACGCAAGTCCCTCATTGAACCAAGAGGGACAGTCGGGAAAGTTCGACTCGATGAAGGGATGCACGATTTCGTGCACCAGCGTTCCGCCGCCGGTGGAGATATTCATAATCAGCGCACGATGCCGCGACGTGTAGTATCCAAACGGCGTGGTCGGCGATTCACCGAACAGCTTCTCTGTGTTGGTTTCGTAGCTCTCTTTGTCCTTAAATAGCCAGATGTCGATGATTTCGTCCGGGTCCCTCGAGAAATAGTCCTTCTTCAAATGGTCAACGGCCCATTTAATGGTGCGCACCGCGCGGTAGCGGACAGTTTGCGGCCGTTCGTCGCCGATCACAACGAACGGCTTTTGGATCAGTACTTGAAAGTCCTCGTGCGGCAACCGCTCCTTCAATCTCATGATGTGCTGCGCGTAGTCGGCGTCGCTCGGCCCATGAGCGTCGCTTCCCCGTATCAACCGCGCCGCCTTGAGCGGAATACGGACCACCGTCCATTCCTTCGCGCGGTATTTGAGTGGCCACAATTTGAGCAGCTCTTCGCGCAGCATCCGCCGGTAGCCGCCGTTTTCAACAGCCGGTTCGTGATAGAGAACTTCATCCGTCTTCGCATCGTAGCCCACTATCAACCGAAAATGTTCGGTCGTATCGGGACGTGCGTCGTAATGCATGCAAATGATCGAGGGGACCCCTTGCCGAAGGTCTTCGTGCAAGCGGCGAAACTGTGCACCCATCTCGGTTGCGGCGGCGGCTCGGTCGATCTTGTACCAAACCTGGCCGACGTTGAATCCGATATTTTTCAATGACCGCGCCAACTCGCGCGTGTAGCAGCCGCGTCCCAGTTGCGGGTCCAATTCGGCACGGTTAAAGACTTCGTCCTGATCGATTTTCCGGCCCAGTTTGCGGAGAAACATCTCGGCACACGCTTCGCCGCAGAAATCGGGCTTCTGCCGCACGTGCGGAACGTCCTTAATCAACACGCTTTGAAAATCACTCGGGTGGGCGGCCCCTTGGGCAGCAAGCGCAGTGCTCAACACAACAGCGAATGCGGTTAGGACAAGAACATGCTGGCGCTGCATCGTAAACTCCTCATTCGGTTGAACCACACAGGTGATCACGAAGCCGTGACTGGAAAGAATCATACGCCGGCATCCGTTGATCGGCCAAGGGGTCTGTTTGTGTTGCCTTTTGTCGAAAATGTCGCCCGGCGGGAGCCACATTCCTCGCGGGTCCGGCTATACTGCTTCAAGTTACGGTTTTTCGGCACTCGAATTCGATCTGACTACCATGAAATACGCGATTTGGATTGGACTCGCTCTCCTGTTGATTTTGCACCAGGACTTTTGGTTTTGGAACGATGGGTCGCTGCTGATGGGATTTCTGCCGGTCGGGATGGCCTACCAGATCGGCATCTCGATTGCAGCGGCGGTGCTTTGGTGGCTGGCGACGCGTTACTGCTGGCCCGACGTCGATATCCATGACAGGGCGGATGTTGTTGAGGAGGGACGTCTGTGATTGCGCTCGGAATCATCGGCGGCTATCTGGCTCTATTGCTGGCGTTAGGGCTGTTTTCCTCGCGGCTGTTTCGCGGGACGCGCGAAGACTACATGCTCGCCAGCCATTCCATCGGGCCGTACTTGTTGTTGATGTCGCTGTTCGGCACCACGATGACCGCCTTCGCGCTGGTCGGCTCGACCGGTGAGGCGTTCAGGCAGGGAATTGGCGTGTACGGCATGCTGGCCTCTTCCAGCGGCATTGTGCATTCGCTCTGCTTTTTCCTGATCGGCATCAAGTTGTGGACGCTGGGACGCAAGTACGGTTATACGACGCAGATTGAATTCTTTCGCGACCGGCTGGGCAACCGAAATATTGGGCTGCTGCTGTTTCCGATCATTGTGGGACTGGTGATTCCGTATCTGTTGATCGGCGTGTTGGCGTCCGGATCGGTGATCAACGGCGTCACCCGCGGCGCGTTTCCCGAAGTGTTCGCCGAGACCGGGGGCGGCGTGCCTCCCTGGCTCGCGTCGTTGGTGATTTGCTGCGTGGTGTTGATCTATGTCTTTTTCGGCGGCATGCGGGGGACCGCCTGGGCGAACACGTTTCAAACGAGCGTGTTTATGATTCTGGGCATTGTGACGTTCGTGGTCATCGCCAACGGCATCGGCGGGCAAGGAAGCTTGCTGGCCAACATGCAATCCGCCACCGCCAAGGTCGCGGATTTGCATCCTGACAAGCTGACTCAGGAGGGGATCAGCCAGTTCAAGTTCGCGACTTACCTGTTGATTCCGCTGTCGGTGGGCATGTTTCCGCACGTGTTTCAGCATTGGCTGACCGCTCGCAGCGCAGAGTCGTTCAAGCTGCCGGTCGTGGCACACCCGCTGTTCATCATGATCGTCTGGGCGCCCTGCATTTTGGTCGGCGTCTGGGCGACGTCGGCGACGCTGGACGGCGTGTTGATCGTTCCGCCCAATACACCGCCGAATCAAGAGTTGGCAACGATCGTCAAGGCGCTGGCAGGCGACGTGCTGGGAGGACTGCTGACCGCGGGAATCCTTGCGGCGATCATGTCCTCGCTCGACAGCCAATTCTTGTGTATTGGCTCAATTTTCACGAACGATATTGTCCTGCACCACTGGGGCAAGGAGCGGTTCAGTGAGAAACAGATGGTGTTGATGGCGCGGCTGTTTGTGGTGGCGGTTGTGGCGGTCACCTACTGTCTCAGCCTGTTTGAGCCGCGGAGCGTGTTCGCGATGGGCATCTGGTGCTTTAGCGGCTATACCGGGCTGTTTCCGCTGGCGTTTGCGTGTTTGTATTGGCGGCGGCTGACGGTGGCGGGGGCGTATGCCAGCGTGATCGCGATGGCGGCGAGTTGGATTTGGTTTTTCACGCAATCACAGTTCGGCATGAATCGGGGCTATTCCGTCGACGTGCAATTGTTCGGCCAGGAACTGCATATGATGCCGGTGCTGCCGATCACGGTGATCGCCACGGTCTGTCTGATCGCCGTGTCGCTGGTCACGTCGCCGCCGGATGAAGCTCATGTACGTCGATTTTTTTCCGACGCTCAATCCTAGTCGACTTTTCCAATTGGACCATGGAGTCCGCTGAAATCGAAATTCGAATCGACGCTCTCGCCGACAACAACTGCGGGCGGCTGCATGCGTAATATCTGTCTGACATTGGCTTACGACGGCACGAATTACTGCGGCTGGCAGGTGCAACCCAACGGGACATCGGTGCAGGCGGTCGTCGAGACCGCGATCAAAGAACTGACGTCCGAGGCCGCTACCATCTTTGCGGCGGGGCGGACCGATGCGGGCGTGCATGCGTTGGGACAGGTCGTGAATTTCCATACGGCCTCTGGGATCTCCTGCGATAAGATCCGCTCGGGACTTCAGAGGTTCTTACCCGACGACGTGGCGGTGCGGCACGTCCGGGAAGCGCCGCCCGATTTTCATGCACGGTACCACGCAACCAGCAAGCGCTACCGGTATGTGATTCTCAACAGCCGCGCAAAGCTGCCGTTTGTGGAGCGTTATGCCTATCACATCGGACGGCGATTGGACGATCGGGCGATGCACGACGCGGGGCAGGTGCTGGTCGGACGGCACGACTTTCGCAGTTTTGAATCCCACTATCCCAACCGCTCCAGCAGCGTGCGGACGGTTTCGGAATTGACGGTTGCGCGGTGCGGCGATTGGGCACTGTGGGCACAACACCGCCCGTCCGAAATCGCGGCGGCATCCGACGGCGACTACGTCTTTCTGGAAGTCGAAGCCGACGGATTCCTCTACAACATGGTCCGCAGCATTGTGGGAACTTTGCTCAAAGTTGGTTACGGCAGTTGGACCACGGAAACGGTACGAGAGATCCTCAATAACCAAGACCGCGATCACTCCGGGGCGACGGCGCCGCCACATGGATTGTACCTGGTGCGCGTCGACTACGACGACCTGCGGCGCGAGACGCCCATTGACTCACCGGCGGGGTCGTAGCCGGGCCGAGAGCCGTCTTATGGGTTGGTGCTCGCTGTTCGCTGATTCTGCTGTTCACGCAAATAGGCGCCGTATTCGTCATCGAGCGCTTCGTAGTCGGTCCCGATCAATTCCGGCAGGGTGGCAGGATTCTCACGGATGCGCCGGTTGCGGCTGTAGAGCTGTGATAGGTGCTCAATCAGCGCATCGCGATATTTTCCATTTCCGGCGTGCATGAAAAAGTGCGCCAATCCAGAGGCCTGGCTGTAAATTTTGCGGATGTCTCGCGAATTCTGGATCTTTCTTGCACCCATTGCCACAAATCGGCTGAGTGGAATGTAGTATTCGTCCTTGATATAGCGGTAACGGGCAGCGTTGAACCGCTGGTAACTCGGATCGCCCAACGTATAGCGGCCGTCATTCTTGGTGAAAGACTCCATATAGCAGGCGATCCCTTCGATGATCCAAAAGTGGCCTTTCTCGCCGACCATCTCCGTCCTGCGCCGCGACTTGCGGGTTTCGGAAAACAATTGGTGTGTCGCCTCGTGGAAGATCGTCCGCGTCGCCGCACCGTCCGGATCGTCGTCCATCTCTTCTTGATGGTAAAAGTACGCAATGCCTGTGTCGGTCAGATACAGCCCCGTGGTGATGTCAATCTGGGGAACCCGCGGCCGCAGAGTCGTGACATAGTCGTCTTTGGTGCGAAAGTAGTGGATTTCGAATTGCGGTGAGACGCTCCTTCGACGCCCCTTGCCCAGCGCAATTCGCTGATCCCGGCTGGTGAGAAATCCGGCAAAGGTCTGAAAAAACAGACGATAAAAATCCTCCAATTGCCGGCTGAGTTCTACTCCCCGCTCCATGCTATGATTGGTCTTGATCACATAATGTTCGGTGCGGATCACCCACGCGTTCTTGAAATCGCGGCGCAATTCCGCTTCCTGCGCCGCGCTGACCCACCGCCCGTTGGCGCTGCGTCCCGGCTTAAAGTAGCGTTCTCCCTGCTCGTAACGCTCCACGTGGTCTTTGGGCAACCAGCCGAATTGCTCGGTGTTGACCATCCGACTGCGGCGCATACGGGATTCGAAGGGCGTCACCCATTCTTTGCCGCTCCGTTCGTAGCCTAAGAATCCCCGTGCCGGTGCGCAATCCGGATCCTGCCGCAGGGCCTCATAAACCAAATCGTAGGAGAAGCGGACATCGCCGATGTCCAACGCGCGCTGGGCCAGTTGATAGAGTTCAGCAGCGTGCTCTTGCCGTTGGTGCCGCAATTCGACCCGCCAAAGGCGTTCGTCGGCCGGCAAGTCGTCCGGCACGTCGGGCTGAATTTCAGGCGGCAGAGTTCGAATACTCATTTCGTCGCGACGTGCGGGAATCGCCAACTCGCGAATCGCGGCAGCTTGCTTGTGGTCCCCCAATCCTTCGCACGTGTCCGCAATCTTCTGCAGCGACCGTGCAAACCCCAGCTGCAGTTTTTGATACTTATCAACCTGTACCTGCCGACGGCGCTCCGCCTGGCTGCGGCGCTGGGCCTGCCCGGGCGATGTCAACAACAGCGAAAACGCCGCCGCCGAGCAGAACGCGATCAGCAATCGGCGGTTGTGGAGGATCGAGAAAATCGACGGCATATCCGGCCTTTTTGAGATCGGGCACTTTGGGACCGCTGTGTGGAATGGGGGAACCCTCATTCTACGCCGTAGCGGGATTCGCTGATAGGGGATTTGATGCGGGGCCGGAGACCCTTTACGCAACGCAAGTCAACGCCCTATCGCGAACTCGACGCGATGAAACTCAGAGGCCCGACGGGTCGGTGTAAATGAGCCGCTCGGATTATTCTGCGTCCTGCTGATACAGCATCCGCCCGCAAGTTTTGCAGAAGATTACGTGGCTGGAGTTGAGTTGCACCAACATCTGCGGCGTAATTGTCACGTGGCAATTGCTGCAGACGGAGTTGATCACGCCGGCCATAGCACCTGCGCCGTGAGCCTGCACGAGTCGCCGGTATTGCTCGCCGACGGTCGCGGGCAGGTGGGACTCGGCCTCCCGAATCGCTGCCGAGAGCTTTTCCGCTTCCGAGTTCAGACCGGGCTCCTGCTCGGCGATTTGTTGTGCGACGCGCTCGCACTCCTGTTCGGCTGCAGAGACCGCATCTTCGGCCGACTTCACGCCCGCGACGCTGGAGTCGACCTTCTCCAAGAACTCCAGAATTTCATCTTCCAAGACGCTGTTGGCCACTTCGTCCGCTTCGATTTGGCTCTTGATGATATTGAACTCTTTGTTGGACGCGGCCGTGTTCAACTTAAGCTTTAATTCCTCGATGCGGGCTTCGTTGGTCTTCAACTGCAGGCTGCGCGCGTCAGCGTCCATTTTGAGTTTTTGGTGCTGGGCGCGAACCTCTTCCGCCTCTTGTTTTTTGGTCTCGACGAAACGCTCGCGGGCGCTGATTTGTTTGGGCCCGCGGACGAGCCGCTCTTGGACGTCCTGCAATTGCAAGTGCAGTTGGTGTAGTTCGCTTAGACTATTGGTCGTGGCTGACATGGCCGTAGTTCTCCGCCGTGTGCCGACGTATTAGGTGGGAGTGAGAGGAAGCACGGCTATCATAACCAAATCAATCGCGTACTTCACACCATAAAAAAAAGGCCGGTCACATTGACCGGCCTGAAACCGCTAGTTCCCGGCGACTCCCGCCGCCAGGGAATCCAAAAATCCTTTCAGTTGTTTGCTACGAACCGGATGCTGAAGCTTGCGGACCGCCTTGGCTTCAATCTGCCGCACCCGTTCGCGGGTCACCTTGAAGATGCGCCCCACCTCCTCGAGCGTGTAGGTGTAGCCGTCGCCCAGTCCGTACCGCAGCTTGATGATCTCCCGCTCGCGGTATGTCAACGTCTTCAGGACGTAGTCGATCTTATCTTTGAGCATTTCCTGTGTGGCGGAGCTGACCGGGTTGTCGACGGCGTCGTCTTCAATGAAGTCGCCGAAGTAACTGTCTTCGCTTTCGCCGACCGGCCGATCCAAGCTGATGGGATGCCGGGAAATCTTCAGCACCCGCCGCGTCTCTTCCAGGCTGATGCCCGCCGCTTCGGCGGTTTCCTCGATCGTCGGCTCGCGCCCGTTCTCCTGCAGCAGAGTTTTGCTGACCTTGCGAAGCTTGGACATGGTCTCAATCATGTGCACCGGAATGCGGATCGTCCGTGCCTGATCGGCGATGGCCCGCGTGATGGCCTGACGGATCCACCAGGTCGCGTAAGTGGAGAACTTGTAGCCGCGGCGGTACTCGTACTTGTCCACGGCCCGCATCAGGCCGGTGTTGCCTTCCTGGATCAAATCGAGAAAACTGAGGCCGCGATTGCGATACTTCTTCGCGATGGAGACCACCAGCCGCAAGTTGCCGCCGGAGAGCTCGCGCATCGCCTGTTCGTATGCGGCGAACCGCTCGTGAATGTTCCGTAACCGCAGCCGCAAGCTGCGCGGCGTCTCCAACGTCATGTTCATCAAGTCCTGCAATTCCTTCTGCAGGTTAGCCCGCTCGTCTTTGGCCGATTTGAGATCCTTGAGGCTGTGAATCTGCTTCTCGATGTCGGTCATCCGGCGACAGATTTGCTCCAGCCGCTTCAGCGACGGCTGCAGCCGCTGCGTCCGCAGGCTCAACTCTTCGATGAGCGTGACCATCTTACGGCGGCGGATCTTCAATCGCTCACCCGCCTCGAGCCGCGTTTTCCGCGACTGTGACTCATCATTGGCGATCATGAAATCTTCGATCGCTTGCCGCCGCAACTCTTCCAGAGTGGCCAGATTGTGGGGCATGCGGCCCAAGATTTGATTCTTCTCCAGCCCCTCGGTGACGGAGACTTTAATTGTGCGGTCAAAGGGCAGATCGCCGTGGTGGACCTTCGTCAAAATGTCCAGCGACGATTTCAGCGCGTAGTCGCTTTCCAGCAATTGGCGCCGGAAGCGGCGGCGGGTGACTTCGATCTTCTTGGCGAGTGCGATTTCTTCAGGCCGCGACAGCAGCGGGATTTCGCCCATCTGGGTGAGGTACATCCGCACGGGATCGTCGATCCGCCGCGACGACTCTTCGGCGGAGGGCGACTTTTTGGCGCGTCCCCGCTTCTTTTGAGGTTTGGTCGCCGCAGGCTGCTCGTCGTTGACGATCTCCAAGCCGATCTCTTCCAACGACATGAGCAGATGGTCGAGTTTCTCGGGATTGACCGCCTCGTCAGGCAGATAGTCGTTGACCTGCGTGAAGGTCAAATACCCTTGTTTCTGCCCTTGTTCAACCAGAACTTTTAAGCTTTCGTCGAGTCTATGCACAGAGAGTCCTCCGCGATGTTCATGCCAACTTGTGTTTGACGACGCGTTTGCTGTTAATGTCTGAATGTCGGCGTAACATCGCCGCTGTTTCATCATCTAGGTCGCCTCCGGTGTGCGTCCGCAACCGACCGGAGAGTTCCGCAGATTTGGGATCGCGCCGGTCCTTGAAGCAGGGCAATGTCTGCTCCAGCAACTCGGCTTTGATCCCTTTTCGGCGGGCTTCCTCATCCAATGAGACAGCGAGTCCTTTCAAGGCGGAGTGCTCCAACTTCGCCAGCACGCGGGCCAACGCAGGCTCCTCACGTGCATCCGCAATTTCGTAGCAGCAAGCCAACAGTGTTCGCAACTGCGGGTCTTGGATTTCGTTACAGTCAACGTGTGCACGCATTTCCGTTACAATCGTCGGATCGGCGAAGATGATCTGCAATAACTCGCGTTCCAACTTCCGGTCGATTTTGGAAATGTCTTGATTGATCTGCGCCGCACCGTTGTTATCGTGATTCATTGCGTGAGCCGGTTCGGCGTGGAATCGGCGTTCGCGACCGCGTTCATGATTTCGTTTACGGAGTTCGGCCAATTGCTGCCTGACCGCCGGTTCCTTGACTCCTGGAATACTCTGGACAAGCGATCCGATAATCAAATCTTCGCGCGACCGCCACTTTCCTGCATCAGCTTGTGTTGTGTGCGGCACGGCGGCCACCACTTCCAGCATTTCGTTCAATATTCGGTCGCGGCCGTCAATTGTGTCACGTCCGTATTTGTTTAACGTTGATCTCAGTTTATGCTGCCAGGCTTCGGGCGCCTTCGTGATCTTATTCGCGAACGCGCCGAGTCCGTGCTGTTGCAAGTATTCCGCCGGGTCGAGGCCGTGCTCCAGAGTCAGGATTCGCAAATTGACCTCTTGAGCCAAGAAATTCGATAACGCGCGATCGGCCGACGCTTGTCCCGCTTCGTCTCCGTCAAACACTAACACCACGTTGCGGGCAAATCGCTTCAGGTTGGTCACATGAGTCGTTGTGAGCGCCGTTCCCAGCGTCGCGACCACGTTTTGCTGTCCGTACTGATGAGCGGTAATGCAATCGGTGTACCCTTCCACGACAACGACCGTTTCGCTCTTGCGAATGGCGTCGCGGGCGTGATCTAACCCGTACAGCAACTGGCTCTTAGTGAAGATCACGCTCTCCACGCTGTTGAAGTATTTGGGCAAATTTTCGTTGGTGTTGCCCGGCAAAATTCGTCCGCCAAAGGCAACAGCGCGCCGCTGCATGTCGCGAATTGGAAACAAAACCCGATCGACGAAATAATCGTAATAACCGCGCCCGCCGTCGCGCTCTGAAATCAGCCTCGCCTCCGCCAACAACGCTTGCGAGTATTTGCCCCGCGCCCGATTGATCAACCACTCCCACTCATTGGGGTGAAAGCCGAGCCGGAAGTCTGAAATCGTCTGTTCGGTAAATCCCCGCGCTGCGAGATACTCGCGGGCCGCGGCGGCTTGCGGGCTCTTTAAGAGGCAATCGTGAAACTGCTGCTCTGCCCAGGCGACCGCATCATAGAGTTGTGCCTTGCCGGTGCCGTTGCCCTGCGAGGAACGGTGAAAGGTTTTGGGAAGTTCCACTCTGGCCCGCGTGGCAAGCAATTCCAAAGCCTCGCGAAAACCGACGCCCTCACTTTGCATCACGAATTCGAAGCAATCGCCTCCGGTATTACAGGACCAACAGCGAAATGATTGCCGCTCGGGATAAACGCGGAGCGACGGATTGCTGTCGTCGTGAAACGGGCAGAGGCCGACGAATTCCTGACCACCGCGCCGCGGCTGCAGCGAAATGCCTTCGCCGATCAGGCCGACGATATCGGTACGCGAACGCACCAGCTCTTTGAATTCTTCCGACGATTGGCGGGGCACCGACAACTCCTGCAACCGTGACAGATGCGGCGGAACGCGACGTTAAAAATCGATGAAAACACGAAAAAAGTCAAGTGTTCGGATGAGCACAAAAAGGCTCGCCCGCTGCCGCCTCCGCGACGCTGTCACGACACTCCGTTGTCTGTGTAAAGTCTACCCGCCAACAGCCGCCGGTCAAATAAATCGAGGACGGCTTGCGCTGATTGCCGACAGCGCAACTCTTTAATTGATAGAGCCTTGATCGAATCGTTCAAATCGGAATCCGGATACAACACCACTCTCTTCTCCGGCCGCTACGTCTTCGCTGAGTCGCATGGTTTTCCTAAGCCTCACCAGCGGACGCCGGTCGTTGTCGACACCTGGTTTCCACGACTTCACGCCCCACCGCAACCTTCCCCCAAAGATGACGAAAACTGGGCGAAAAAGCGAGAGCAATCTGGAAGCGGAATGGCTCAGATCGCGACGGAAATCATAGAACACTAAAAACGGCCCGCAACCCCAATCGGGATCGCGGGCCGCTGTTTTTTCTTCCGCGGGCCGCCGTCGGGGCAATGCGCTACTTCTTCTCTGCGTCGGCGCGGATCAGTGAGTCTTGGTCAATGTAGAAGACTTCTTGGCGGGCTTCTTTGTGAGTGAGCGGTACCGGCCAATCCGAGGTGCGGACAAAGTCAAAATTAGCGGTGCACTTGTAATGTAGTTGTTTTTGTTTTGCCAACCCGACCAACGGATAATTCTTCGCCGGGCCCGTTTTGTCGACGGTCCTTTCGACCGTCACGCGAAGGTTTTTAATTGCCGACTTGGAATGTAAGGAGACGTTGCCTTGTTCCTTTTCCTGAATCAATTTTTCAAGGGCGCTGCGAATCTGTTGCTTGGATGGAGCGTTGTCATCAGGTGAGGGCATGATGATTACCGCTTCGTCCTCGTTGCCGGGCTGCGCCCGTCCCAGCCGTCGGACCATAATCTCGACGACATGCTTTGCAGTCTTAAGGTTTGTGCTCCCATCGAGCGGAATCGCCACGGTACCACCTAAGCGGATCGATTCAACGACGCGCAGTTTGTGCGTGTGCACATGGGTGTATTCTCTGGCAATTTTTCCGGAGTTCTCCGGATCGCGGTGTTTTCCGGTCGTCACTCCCGGAGTCGATTCAATCACAGCGTGAACAGTCACCATATCCCCTTCGCCTTCAAGCACACGAAGTTCCAATGAGTTTCCGATGTCGACCAACTCTATGCTTGAGGTCCCCTTCGACTGCGGAATCTGGATCGGCTGCTCTCCGCCGATCCTCAGCGAACCTTTCTTGCCCGCATACAGCGCCAATTGCGGTTCGATCAATTTGTCAGGTTTGGACTGTCGGCGTTCGATAATCCGACACTTAACGTGGTAGATGGTCTTCTTGCCGGAGTAGATCTTGGATTGATTGCCAGGCTTGCTTTTTCGCACAGCGGGAGCGACCTTATCATACGCCGCCGCCGAAGCGTCGATCACTTTCGGTTTCGGCGGGTCGGCCGGCTTGACTTCGGCCGCAACAAATGGCGAGCACGCCAGCACGGCGAATCCCGCGGCCCAGATTAAGCTTCTCATCTTCCAAGTCATTTTCGCGGACACTCCTTTGTCCAAAATCATTTCAAACCTCCGTTTGAGAATTCGGCCCTGGCCGAACGCCATTGCCGACGCGGGCAACGGCGGGCGAGCGCCTGAGAGAAAGTCGATTGTTTGCAGCAGCGCCGCCGCATAGTCGCGGCTGCGTTCCGGAAATGTGCCGACGACCAGCGCATCGCAGCACTGTTCCTCCGCCTGCAGCAACCCCCGCCGCGCCCACCAGAGAACCGGATGCCACCAATAGACCGCCGTGACCAGCGCCATCAGCCGGCGTGTCCAGTGATCGCGGCGACGCAGGTGAGCTAGTTCGTGAGTTAGAATGCTGCGTACCTGGTCGTCAGAGAGGCGGGACAATAACTCCGCGGGCAGCAGGATCACAACCTGGCCGCCGCTGTGCCACAAGAGCGGGGAAATCCGCGCCGTGATGGTCCGGATTTGCGGAGATTGGTCTATTCGCAGTTTGGCTGCAATCTGCTGGGCTTCAAGTTGCCACGAGTCGGGCGCAGCCGCCGTAAACTGTGCGAAACGGCGAAATCGCCACATACGCCGTAACAACAGCAGCAAATACGTCGCCGTGCCAACAGCCCAGAGTGAGAGAATCAGCCACGGCACTTCATTTGGCCGACCTGCGACTGCTGTTGGATGAGCGACGGTCTCGATCTGCGGCCCACTGGCGACGACAACGAAGTTGTCAGCGAAATCAGTATCGTACGCCGGTCCTGTTTGCAGCGGGATTTCCGGAGCCAGCGCAGTCTCTATGTCGGTTTCCGCCTGGGAAGATATCTGCCAAGGGATTTCGGGAACCGGCAGCGAAACCAGGGGCGGTGTGATGAATTTCAGAATCACCAACAGCCACAAAGTATGCATGATCGCCGGACGCCGACAAATGTGCGCGACCACCGCGACTGCCATGGCCAACAGCGTAACCATTACTGCGTTGGCGAGCACGACATCGAATATTGCTGACAGCATGATTTGCTCCGTGCGGCGTGCGAGGATTATTCCCCGCCGGCATCCTCGCGAATGAGATGGTCATGGTCTAATTTGACAGACCGCCTGTAATGGAATTCGACATTGAACAGCAAAGCCGACCGCAATTGGATAACCCATTCGAACTCCGCCAAGCAGTTGTAACGATACTTCTTCATTCGCGCCCGTCCTACTAGCGGATAATCGCGCACCGGCATCCGCGGTCCCGCGAGCGGTTTCGCGTCCAGATTGAGGATCGTGATGTCCTTCACGCGCACGAACGGCAAGAGCTTTGAAACATTGCCATACCGGCGTAAGAGAACATCTCTGATCGCATCCTTGTTTGGTGTTTCACCGATCGGCGCTGCGAAGTATTCCTCCTCGAAGTCCACCGGTTGAATTTCGGACGGTTTGAGGCGCGTGACAACAAACACGGCCACGCGGCGGGCTTTTGCGGGATCACGGTTGCCGTCGATCGGCATTGTGACTTTATCGCCCAATTTTACCTTCGTGATCGATCGTATCGTGCGGGTGGCAGGCTCAGACTCTTGCTCGGCGGTCGCGTTCGGGTCGTCGCCCGATTCTTGCTCCGTCGCCTCCTCCGACATCACGATCGTGGCAACGAGTCTCACCCACTCTCCTTTTCCGTCCAGCACCCGCACGTGGCAGTCATAGCCGCCTATCAGCAGAGGTGCGAGCGGATCATCGAGCATGGAAAGGTCCGGAACCCGATCTCCGCGCACGACCATCTCTGTTTGAAAATCGGGGTCGCCTGATTGATCCTGCCGATCCACAATGCGGCAGTCTACTTTGTAGTAGTTGTGCTTAATGCCTCCCGCTGCAGACTCAGCCGACTGACCAAACGCTCGAGTGCCATCTTCACCGCTGCTGACGAGGGGTAATGAGACCAGCGCGGCCCAAATTGCGATGCAAGCGACGCGGGCCAATCGCAAAGACGGCTTTGGGAACGTCTTCTTGTCGACAGTCATTTCAGTACTCGATTCAGGCTCCGGCCCGTGCGGCGGCCGCGGAGCGGTTATTGTGCGTCGTCAATCAACTTGCGAAGCATTTCGCGTTCCCGCTTCTTGAGGCGGACCTTTCCCGTCAGGTGCAGCAGCAGCGGTGTGAGCGAACCGTCGCAGAGTTTCTCGGCGACTTGTGCCAACTGCTCGCCGATCAGGCGGTCGCGTTCGATGGCGGCTGCAAAAATGTGGGCGGGCGCGTCGCGATTGCGCGAAACGCAGCTTTTTTGCTCCAACCGCGTGAGCAGTTTTTGCACGGTGGCATATTCGGACGTCGCGCCGCCGGGATAAACGCGCTGAGCAATTTGCCGAATCGTCTGCGGGCCGTCGTCCCACAGGACCTCGAGCACTGCGAGTTCGGCATCGGCAATCCGCAAATGATCGGGGGGCATCGATCGGTTTCCTCCTTGAAACAGACACTTAGTCTGAGGCATGTTTAAGACATATTGTCTGACCTGTCAATCCCAGCCGCGGAAATTGCCTTCAGCGGGTGCATTCCACAGAATGCGCGCGACAGCGAAAACTTTCTCTGGTGGCCGCGATTGCGCAGCAATCGGGGTGCCGCAGGCACAGGAGGCCGCAATTTCACCGTTCCCTGCGATTGGAAACCGCAGTTTTATTGACCGTTGAAATTGCAGCCTCTTGCAGGCTCAGCCTGCCCCGATTGCTGCGCAATCGCGGCCACCCCCTGATAAGTTTCACGTAGAACGAGATGCCTGCCGAATGGACGCAGCTGATGTGAAGCTGCTCCATGTTCATATCTCCGTTGTAAAGATGGGCCAGGATCTTCAACTCGCCGTGCTCAGGTCTTCAGGAACGGCAGCGGCGAACTCCTCGGCACATCGTTTGGTGACCGCAACGGTAATGAAATAGCACATCAGAAGCCAAAGACACACAAACACGAAATTCCGTTCGCGTTTACTCCTCCGTGAATTGCGTCACCACCAGCTTCGGCAGCGTTTTCTTCAACTGCTCCACCGCCGCCGCCTTCAGTTTGAGGTCCGTGACATACAGCATTCTGAGGTTTGGCAGACCCTTGAAGTGTTCCAAGCTCGCGGTCGTCATCTTGGTGCCGTAAACGTTGAGCACTTCCAGTTTTCGCAGGCCGGCCAAGTGCGACAGGCCCCGGTCGCTGATGTCGCACTTTGCCAGAAATAGCTCCCGCAACTCGTGCAAGCCGGCGATGTACTGCATTCCGGTATCGGTGACTCTGGTCGCGGTGAAGTTCGCCTCACGCAGGCTCTTCAAAACGCCGATTTTTTTGAGCTCGGCGTCGCCGAATTCCGTGCCAGCCACGTTAATGCTGATCACCGCACCGTCGACATCCAACTGTGCGGCGTCGATCGCGAACAGCGCTTCGCCGAGTGTTCGGCCTTGCATCTCCGTGAACAGTGCCACGATTCCCGACAGTGTGACTGCCGTGCTCCGGACGGAAATCTTCCGCAACTTCTTGTGCGGCCTCAAATGGAGCAGCCCCGCGTCGGTCACTTGTGTGTTACTGAGTCCGAGCGATTCGAGCCGGTTGATTGTCGATAACTCCGCCAATCCCGCATCGGTGACCGGCAGTCCGGCGAGTTGCAGTTGTCTCAATTGAGGCAACCGCTTCAGATGCACGAGTTGTTCGTCGCCGAAATCGCCGTCACGGAGCGAGAGCACCTCCAATTGCGGCAGCGACGTCAGCGGCGTGATGTCCTGCACTCCCGGCGGCAACGTCAGCCGGCGCAGCTGGGTTAGCTTCGCCAGCGGACGCAGATCGGGATTCTTCATCGGCGTCAGTTCCAACTGCAACGACTCCAGCGAGGAATGCCGAGCCAACTGCTCAATCGCCGCGCTGTTAACCCTGGTCTGGGAAAGGTCGAGATGTTTGAGTTGTCGCAATGGCGCCAAATGCTGCAAGCCGGCCGTCGTGATCGGGCATTGGGAAAGATCTATCGACTCGAGAGAGCCGAGTTGGGCGAGATGACCCAGCGAGTCGTCGGTGATCCTGGCGTTACCGCGCAGGTTCAAAGTCCTCAACTGCGGCAGTGCCTGGAGGAAGGAGAGTCCCTTTCCGTCGATCTGTCGGCAGTAAGAGATATCCAACTCTTGAACTTTCGGGAATTTGGCGAGCAATCGGAGCGAACGATCCGTAACCCGCGTCGGCAGCCGCAGCCGGCGCAATCCGGGAAGCGGCGGCAACGATTGGAATTCAGTGTCCGTAATCTGCGGATACGGGCGTAGATCGAGCGCCTCCAGCCGTTTTAGCCCGCTGAGTTGCGCCAATCCGTCGGCATTGATTCTCGGCGGAAGTCTCAAACGCCGTAGCGACCCGAGCCCTCGTAGGTGGGGCAGACCGGCGTTGACTTCGGTCGCGTGCGATAGATCGACGGCGACGATCTGACCTTCGTCGTCGAATTCGAGTCGCGCGCCGGCGGCTTGCAGTTTCTCGGCGGTTGTGCTGGCCGTGTCGTTTGCGTGCGTGAGACCGCAGCCGATCAGCAGTGCGAGAACGAAGACGACAGAACCGAGCCGGCGATGTTGCAGGCTAAGCCGCTGCGATCGGCGATCAAAATAGCGTGAGAGTGACATGACGGTCGGTCGCTGAACGGCCGCCGCGCTACTTGCGGTCCTTGTAGCGTTGGCTGGCGTCGGTGAGAACTTGACGCTCCTCGTCGGTGAGACTCTGCTCTCCCTGCTGCTGAATCTTGACCAGAATCTCGTCGACCCGGCTTTCCAAGTTCTCCTCGGGGGGCCGGTAGGCGCGGATTTCGGGATTCGGTTTCGGCCGCCGCTTGGGGAGTTTCCAGTTCCTCCGCCGGAATTGCAGCAACGGCATAATCCGCCAGCCGAAATATTTATAGGCCACGCCGAAAGCCGCGCCGCCCAGGTGCGCCGAATGGGCAATGACCGAACCCTGTTGCGGATTGATCGCACCGAACAAATCGATCAGTGCATACCCGATCGCCAAAAACCGAAACTCGACCGGGATCACAAACATAAACAGGACCGTCATGCGGGGATAGATCATCGCGCACAAGAAGACGACGGAGTTCACACCTCCCGAGGCGCCGATGACGGGATTCAGACCGCCGTTGAATCTCTGAATCACAATAAAACAGAGACCGCTAAAGACGACTCCTGTGAGATAAAACGCCAGAAACTCGCGCGAACCATAGATCGGCTCAACTAGTCGCCCGAACATCCACAACACAAACATGTTGAAAAAGATGTGCATTAGGCTGCCGTGACAAAATCCGTATGTCACGAATCGCCACAACTGAAAATTTTGAATGTCCGTTAGGCTGAGCTGAAGATATTGCGTAACGACACCGGCCGGTTGATGAAAGTTGGCGCCTCCAACCCACACATTCTGCAAAATGAACACCGCTATGTTGGCGATCAATAGAAACTTCACCGCCCAATAGTCGCCAGCGGCGGCATAGCCTCCATAGCTTCCGCCTGTGCCGCCTCCGCCGCCGCGAACGTAGTCCCGATTTTCGATGCCCATCGTGGTCTTGATTCCTAAGCTGATCGTGCCGCCGCCGGCATTCACGCGCATTGCCGGCGTCGTTCCACGGATTATAAGCAGCCGGACGCGTCGGCGAAACCCGGAGTTTCCCGCCGGTTGCAGCGGTCCGGGCGACGTGCGATTATGGGACGAAAGGTCGGCCACCGGCGATGCCGGGGTCGCGGATCCTGAATCCCTCGATTGCGCAAAGGTCAACCATGATGCCCGAACACGATCGCCGCACATTTCTGCAACAGACGGCGCGAGGCGGCCTGGCCGTCGCCGCCGGAGCCGCATTGGCACCCGGCGCACTCAACGGCCAAGAAGTCAAGCCGGTGTTGGTGGTTGACCGTATGAATCCGCTCGCCGTCTTTACCAAGAGCTTTCAGGACCGGCCGATTCCCGAAGTCTGCCGCATCTTCAAGCGGATCGGGGCTCAGGGACTCGATTTGACCGTCCGTCCCGGCGGGCACATTGACCCAAAGGACGTCGCCGAAGAACTCCCCGCGGCGATGCAAGCCGCCAAAGAGGCGGGGGTGAAAATCTTCTTTCTGACGACCGCTATCACTGATCCGGACGAATCAGCTTACAAGCTGCTGGTGACCGCCAGCAATTTGGGCATCAAAAAGGTTAAGCTCGGCTATTACCGCTACAAAAAGTTCGGCTCACTGGCCAAGGAGATGGACGGCATCAAAAAGCGGCTCGCGGCGGTCTCGAAAATGGCCCGACCGCTGGGGGTGTTGCCGTGCGTGCATATTCACTCAGGATCGACGATTCCATCGCACGGCACGCAGTTGTATCAGTTGATCAAGGATTTCGCGCCCGACGAGGTGGGCGCCTACGTCGACCCGCAGCACATGACCAAAGAGGGAGGCGTCGATGGTTGGCGGCAGGGGCTTGATTTGTTGGGACCGTGGATTGCGCTCTCCTCGATGAAGAATTTCGCCTGGGAAAGGACAAAGCGTGACAAGCAGGGACAGCAGCGGTGGCGGACGATTAACGTTCCCGTCGCCGACGGCGTCTGCCCGGTCCCGGAATACATCGCCGCCCTGCACAAACTGGGGTATCACGGCGTGATTTCGATGCATAGCGAATACAAAGGCAGACACAGCTTCAAGCGGCTGGACACCGACGGCTGTATTGAACAGACGGAGAAGGACATTCAATTCATGCGTCAATTCGTGTAGCCAATCCAAGCTGACGTGAAGGCGGCCGCAATCATTGAGAATCCCAAAACCCGCGCTTGGCTGATTGAACAGGACGAACTGTAGTGACGAAACACCGCTTGCTCACAATTATCGTCACTATCCCCATTCTGCTCGCAGATGGGCCGGCGGCAAACGGAGCCGATCCGGCCGCCGACGCCAAGCAGGATATTGTGCGGACGATCTTCGAGGGCCGCTCGCCCCACAAGTTGGTCTGCGATACGACTCTGCGCGAGATGCCCGACGGATCGTGGGTGATGGTGATGCTGGGCGGCGGCGACAAGGAACCCTCGCCTAAGAATCGGATCTTTTTATCCCGCAGCCAGGATCAAGGCGGGACTTGGTCGGCAATGCAGCCGATCGATTTCGGCGTGAAACAGAAGGACCCGAACCGCTCCTTGGTGCCGACGGAATTGATGGTGTACGGCGGACGATGCACACTGTTTTTCACAACGCACGACGGGCGTTTCGCAGATGTGAAAACGTGGCAAGCAACCAGCCTGGATTCCTGCCGCACGTGGTCTGAGATGCGGCCGGTGCCCGATCCGTTGCACGAGGCCTGCTTCGTGAGAAACCATATCGTGACGCGGGACGGCCGGATTATCCTGCCGTTTCAGTTCTACGTGGCCAAGCGGTTCCCTCACAATCCGCGAAACGGGGTGATGATCAGTGAGGATCAGGGAGCAACCTGGACGGTCCACGGCTGGATTCGACTCTCCACCGATGACCGGTACCGCGGCTGGGCGGAGAACAATGTCGTGGAACTGGCCGACGGCACGATTTCGATGCTGATCCGCGCTGACAAACTGGGCGGCGTGCTGTACCGCGCGGACTCGCTCGACGGCGGCCGTACCTGGCCCGACTTGGCTAAGAAAACCGACATTCCGAATCCCGGTTCGAAGGCGACGCTGTATCCGCTGGGCGGAAACCGCGTGGCACTGCTACACAACCCGCATCCGCAGCAACGCAATCCGCTCGCCTTGTGGATCAGCAGCGATGGCATGCGAACCTGGCCCTACCGCCGCGTGCTGGTAAATTCGCCGGGACGGTTGAATTACCCGGATGGATTCGTCAGCCGGGACAAGAAATATTTACATTTTGCCTTTGACGACAATCGCCATCGCGCCGTTTACGTCGGCGCCAAGTTGCCGGCCGAAGATTGACGCCCAAACCCTGGTTCCCAAACTCCGGTTTGGGAACCCAATTTCTCGAAGCTCCGCTTCGCGTATTCCGTGAGCGGGAATTTGCAAGATGAGGCAACTACGCGGACCAAGCGAAGCAGAGCTTCGCGAAAACCCGTTCCCAAGCCGGAGCTTGGGAACGAGATTCGACGTTCGTCCAACTGAGTTGATGGAATGATGCGATCTATGACCGTGCTCCGCTTGTTATTGACACTGATGCTTTTTTGTGTTTTCACACAGGCCGACGACCAACTTGGCCCCACCGTGCAGACGGCGCAAATCAAACAAGGGCGCCTCACCGGCGAGTTTCGCGACAATTCTGATTCCCCGCGGATTCTCAGCGGTGTCCAGTCGTTGATCAATCACCGCGACGCACCCGGTTTCGACGCCTACGATCCGGAAGGGCGAAAGTCCTCCGCGGGACTGAACTTCGAGCACATCATCTCCGGACACAAAAACGACAATAACAAATTCACGCCGCGGCACGGGCGTTACACACTGCACCAATTGCCCGGCGAGAAATCCGTGCGGCTAGTCCGCCGCGCCGAGGACAGCCCCTGGAAGGTCGCCAGCACGCTGACGTATACACTCGTCGCGCCGCATTATCTCGACTTCGAGTTCCGCTGCCGCGCGACGGACGCCAAGTTGTTCGGCGAGCGTGGGTGGGCGCTGTTTTTCTTTGCCAACTATATGAACGACGTTGCCGACGCGGCGATTCACTTTCGCGGCATCGAAAAACCGGGCGGCGAGGAAACATGGATTCGCGGCGACGCCCCCGGCGGCCATCCGGATTGGAACACCGGCGGGACCTACCGGCATGTCGACGCGGCGCCGCTGGAGTATGACGACGACGTCAAATTCCGGCTTAATAGTTGGAGCTATGACTTTCCGCGGTTCACGAAGCCGGTTTACTACGGACGCGCAGAGCGGGAGATGGTGCTGATCTTGATGTTCGATCGGGGACATACGCCGGTTGATGAAATGCGGATGAGCCTGCTTAAGTTCAAGCTCCCCCGGCATCCGCGTCCGGCGTGGGACTTTCAATACGTCGTGCATCGCGTTGAAGAGAACCGCGAATACGGATTTCGCGGCCGCCTGGTCTGGAAGAAATTCGTCAGCCCGGAGGACTGCTTGCAGGAGTATGAGCAGTGGCGCTCCCGGTTGCTACGTTAAACCTAATAATTGGGGTAGCAGAAGTCGTGAGACTTCTGAAAGCGCAATCGGGAAACGCAAGTTTCCGAACTCTCACGAGTTCGGCTACCCAAGAATTGAAGTTTGACAAAGCACTCGTTCGACCGCCGAATCCTTGATTCCGTGCTTTGTGAGGAAGCACGCCGTTTTGGCGGCCGATCGGAAACGTCATTCGCAAGGCATTACCGAGACAATTTCACCGTTCATGAGGAGCCGAAACCATGAAACGCGCGTTGCTGCCTACCTTGCTGATCTCTGCTTGTTTGCTGAACCTGCTTCCGGCATCGAGTGACAATTCGGCGTCAACAACGACGACGAAGTTGCCCGGCGCTCGGGCCGTGATTGATGCGGCGCAGTATCGCACACTGCAAGCGGCGCTCGATGCGCTGCCGGCCGACGGCGGCATGGTCCGTCTGCCGCCGGGGACTTTTGAGATTTCAGAGCCGCTGATGATTCACCAGGAAGACGTCCGCATCGAAGGCGCCGGGACCGCCACGCACATCAAGAACGTCAACACCGACGGCAAGTCGGCGCTGACATTGGTCTCCAAGAAACGAAAAGAGGACCCCAAAGCGCGGATCTGGCGGATCATGCTCTCCAATTTTCGTATCACCGGCAACGAAAAGAGTGGACACGGGATCGAAGCGATCGGTATCAACGAGATTCTGATTCAGGGCGTCACTTCCAGCTATCATGGCGGCGACGGCATCCGGCTCGATGGCTGTTACGAAGATCCGCGTGTGTGCGATTCGCTGATGACCTACAACAAACAGACCGGCCTGAATCTGCTCGGCTGCCACGACATTGTCGTCGCGGCCAATCAATTCGAGGAAAACATGGACGGGCTACGCTGCATCGACGGCTACAATTTGTGCATGACGGGCAATTGTCTCGATGATCATCTCGGAAACGGGATCGTGATCGAAAACACCTACGGCTCAGTTGTGAGCGGCAACATGATTGAGGAATGCAAGGGGACGGCCATCATTCTGGACCGCGACTGTTACGGCGATACGCTCAGTGCCAATGTGATCGCGCACAACGACAGCGGCGGCATCGATCTCCGCGACGCGCACGGCTGCGCGGTGAGCGCGAACACGTTTACGATCATCAAAACGAATGGCCTGCGGATCGGTCCGGGCAGCGGGCGGATCACGGTGACCGGCAACAATTTCAGCGACAGCTACATCGGCGAGGGGGGCGTCAAACGCCGCAAGCACGATCTCGCCGCCGCCGGGCTGTATCTGGACGGCACCACCGACGTGACGGTGGCCGGCAATCTATTTTCGAGCCTGACCCCAAAGGCGGTCAATCTCAGCGACCAGCCAAGCAAGCGGGTCATTTTCGCCGGCAACACGCTGACCGACGTAGAGAGCGACCACGGGAAGCTGGAGGAATCGGTGCTGACGGGGAATCTGGAGTAGGGATCTCCGCGTCCATCTTGTTGCACTTGAAACACTAGTACCGGGTGGCCCGACCGCGCAGCGGTTGGGTGCCGCAGGCAAACAAGGCGGTACCTTAGGCGACAAATCTGTTCAGTTCACGCCAGGAGTCGGAGTTGCCCGAGATGCAGTTCGGATGGCGCAGCTTCTTGTCGCTGCGCAACCCGTGAACGACAGCACCCCAGCGTCGTGTTACGGCAAAACCAATGAGTCAGGAGCGCGATCTCGGATCAAGTTGAGATCGATGTGGTGTTCCAGTAACGCCTTCGCGTTCGCCAAAACGAGCGAGAACCCTCCCATCGAGTCGATCGCTTCCGCAACCACTTCGTCAGCATCGCCGGTGAAGTCAAAGTTGCGGACGGTAACCAACGTTGTTTCATCAGACCGGCCATCAAATGTCCATTCGACTTTTGAACGGCCCTCAGGTTCGCCCCACTCAATTAAGAGCCGTTTTGGAGGCACTGCTTCTAAGACTTGAACAGTTGTTTCGCAGCCGTACATCCGCCATTCCCACTTCCGCTCCGCTCCATCCTCGAGTGGGCCGTCGCTATGCGAAAACCAAAACCGCGTCGTGACTGTGGGGTCCGCGAACGCCCGGTAGACTTCCTCCGCGGGCACGCGGAACAACATCTGCTGCTTGACCTCGGGTGTTGGATGGCTCGTCGAATTGTCAGATTGGCTCATGCAGTTGGGCCCTCGCTCAGGACGGATTTCGCTTGATTTTAGCGGTCAGCGGACACACAGCCAACTCCGGCAAGCTGACCGACACACGGCTAACGTGCGTCCGACACTGCCGGTCGCACCGCGACGCACCCCGTCATGATAGATTGCTGAATTCTGCCGACGGTGCCACTGTTTCGTCGACGAGGTCGACCTCTTCGCCGGCGATTTGCACGACCCGGGGTCCGGCGCCTCGACCGAACGTCCAGAACAGTGCCGGGCGGACGAGGAATTCCAACAGAGTGCAACTGATCAATCCGCCGATGTGGACCGTGGCGACCGGATAGAGAATTTCCTTGCCCGGCTCGTCGGCGGTGAGCACCAGCGGAATCAACCCCACGCCGGACGTCAGCGCTGTCATCAACACCGGCGCCAATCGTTCTTTGCCGGCGCGGACGATCATTTCCTGCGTCCACGACTCACCTTCGAAGCGGACTAGGTGGATGTAATGGTTGAGCAGTAGGATTCCATTCCGCGAAGCGATCCCACCAAGCGAGATGAACCCGACCATCGCGGCAATTGTCAGCGTCTGCCCCGTGATCACCAGCGCGGCGGTCGAGCCGATAAACGCCATCGGCAGCGCCGCCATGACCTGCAGCGAGAAGTTCACCGAGCGAAACATGGTATACAACACCAAAAAGATGCCCAAAAACGTGAGCACCAGCAACAGGGCCATCAGCCGGGCGGCGGCCTGTTGGCTGGCATACTGGCCGCCGAATTCCAGAAAGTACTCTTCCGGCAATTCCTCCTGGAGCGGCTGCAGCCGCTGCTGGATCTCTTCAACCACGTCGACCAAGCCCCGCCCGTCGACGTTGCATTGCACCACGATCCGCGGACGGACTTTTTCACGGTTGATCGTGTTCGGTCCGCCCGCCTCGTACAGCCGGGCGACCGAGGAGAGGGGCGCCATGCCGCCGCCGGGCAAATCGACGGCCAGCCGCCGCACCGCCTGCAAGTCTTCCCGAAATGGTTCGTCCATCCGCACCAACATGTCAAACGTTCGCTGCCCAACCAAAACGGTCGAGACCACGTCGCCGCTCATCGCCGTTTCGACGTACTCGTTCACATCGCCCGGCGTCAGCCCGTATTCCAGCAACTTGTCCCGGTCGAGTTCGATGCGGTATTGCGGAATAATCACCTGCTTCTCGACGATCAAATCGGTCACGCCCTCGACATCCTCAATCTCCGCCTTGATGCGTTCCGCGTTCCGCCGCAAGGTATCTAGATCGTCGCCGTAGAGTTTGATCGCGACCTGCGCCTTGACGCCGGAGAGCATATGGGCAATGAGATGCGCGATTGGCTGCTCGGTAAATGCTTCGATCCCGGGGACCTCGGCCATCGAATCGCGAATGTCGCTGATAATCTCCGTCCGCGATCGAGGACTCGCCGGATCAATGTCGATTAAGATTTCACTGTTATTGACTCCCTCGGCATGTTCATCCTGTTCGGCGCGACCGGTGCGGCGGACGAATCCGATCACGTCCGGATTGTCCATCAATCGGCTCTCGACGATCCGGTTGATCTCTGTCGACTTTTTGAGCGAGGTCCCGGGCTTGAGAATGACGTTCAATTGCACAGTCCCTTCGTTGAACGAAGGGAGAAAATCGCGTTCCAGAGAGAACAGAAACAGGCCCGCCACGGCGACTACAGCGAGTCCGACGGCCAGAATGGGATATCGCAATCGCAGGCTGAACCGGATTGCCACATCGGCTATGAATTTGAGTCCGCGCAACAGCACACCCTCCGACTCCCGCTTCACGACAGGCGCGTTGGATAGTAACCAATAGGAAAGCACCGGAGTCAGCGTCAGTGAGACCACTAGCGAGGAGAGGATCGCGACCACGTAGGCGACTCCTAGCGGCGTGAACAGCCGGCCTTCCATCCCGCCCAGCGCGAACAGTGGCACAAATCCGATGACGACGATCATCGTCCCGAACACGATCGAATTTCGAATCTCGGTGCTCGCCTGATAGACCACCAGCAAGGCGGGACGGGGCGAGTCGCTGTGCCGGTTTTCGCGGAGGCGACGGAAGATGTTCTCCACGTCGACGATGGCGTCATCCATCAATTCGCCGATCGCCACCGCCAAGCCGCCCAGGGTCATCGTGTTGATGGACAGTCCAAACGACTTGAAGACCAAAAACGTGACGGCAAGGGTCACCGGGATCGTGGTCAGGGTAATGAACGTCGTGCGAAGATTCATCAAGAACAACACCAGCACAACAACCACCAGCAGACCGCCGTGCAGCAGCGCCTCGGTGACGTTTTCGATTGAGCGATCGATGAATCCTTTTTGCGAGTACAATTCCGCTTCGATGCGAACGTCATCGGGCATCGATTGCTGCAGCTCGGCGAGCGCCGTGTTGATCTCTTCGGTCACCCGTCGCGTGTCGGCGTCGGGTTGTTTGTTGATGGTCAGCACGACGGCATCGCCGCCGGTGAATTCGCCGTCCGCCTCACGGACGAAAGCGGAACTGTCTCCACGTTTGACCTGCGGCCCCTCCACCACACGGGCGACGCGGGCGAGCGGAACCGGGCGGCCCTCGTGGTAGTTGACGACGAGGTTCTTGAGGTCGTCGACACTCTGTACCCGCCCCAGCGCTCGGACCAAGAACTCGTTTGGTCCCTGTTCGTCCAAATAGCCGCCGGTGGCGTTTTGATTGCTCTGTTGCACAGCTTGCTTGACGTCGTGCAGCGTCACGCCGTAGGTCAGCATTTCGTCCGGGTTGACCAGTACTTGAAACTGCTTGCGCTGCCCCCCCATCGTGAAGACCTGCGCCACACCGGGAATTGACAACAGCCGTTGCCGGACAACCCAGTCCGCCAATGTGCGGACTTGTTGCGGATCGGTTTCGCCGGTCTTGCTCCACATGCCAACCATCACAATTTGGCCCATGATCGACGAGATCGGCGCCAACTGAGGAACGATTCCCGGCGGCAGACGGTCGCGTGCGAGAGCCAGCCGCTCGGTGACGATTTGCCGATCAGTGTAGATGTCGGTTCCCCAGTCGAATTCGACGTAGACAATCGAGATGCCCACGCTGGAGAAACTGCGAACGGCCTGCACGCCGTTTGCACCGTTGAGTGCCGATTCCAGCGGAATCGTGATCAGGACTTCGACTTCCTCCGGCGCCATCCCATGCGCTTCGGTCATCACGACCACCCGCGGGCGGTTGAGGTTGGGAAAGACGTCGATTTCCATTCGCCAAGCTTGCCAGGCTCCCAGTCCCGTGAGAAACAGAGCAATTGCAACGATCAATACGCGTTGCTTCAAAGCAAACTTGATAATCGCGTTGAGCATGTATCGCAGCCGGAGTTGCTCCGGCGGTGCATCGCTTGAGTGGGGGGATGATGGTCCGGTCAGCTACTCATAGCTTGATTGCACGATTGCAGCAAGAGTAGCATCTCCCAGAACTGAATCCGGCGCAGGGCGTCGGAGATTCTTGATTGCGGCGACCGCTCGTAGGCTTCGCAGGCATCGATGAAGCCAAACGCGTCCCAAGTCTCCGGCAGTCCAAGCTGCACGCGCAGGCTTTCAGCCTCCGGGTCGTCGCAAGATTGCAGGATCGCCTCAGCCCGCTCGGCGAGTTCCGCGAAGATCGGAGAGTCACCCACACGACGGTACCAGTACTTGGCATTGGAGTAATCCGGTTCGCGGCGATGCATGATCCCGTGCCAATGATCACCCAGAGCGTCACCCTGAATACTTTGCGAGTACGAGTGGCTCTCTTCGAGGTAGTCGTGCAATTGCAGCAGCCCCGCCGTCAGCGCGGCAGTGGCAGGTTTGAATTCCACCAAGTGGTCATGGAGCCATGCACGGTGCGGCGGTGGTTCGGCCGGCGCTAAATCGGGAAGCCACCCGGCTGATGAATTGTCTTCGGCGGGCGATTGGCAGGCGATTACCTCATCCGGCGCCGTTGTCGAAGCGCGGATCAGCCAATCATGCAGACGGTTGTCAAGTTCGCGGAACATTCCGAATCGCTGGAATGCGGATGCGCGAACCAACACGGCCTGTGCGGAATTGAACGGTTGAATTAACAGCGGAAGCGGCACGGAAAACGTGGACCAAATCCACTGTGCGGTCTCGTCTTGTTGCGGAATCAGCAGCACCATGTGTGCGTGGCGATTGTCGTTGAGTCCCCGGTAGAGTTGTTCAAGTGATTCGCCGGGAATGCCGATTGAGGAAGAGCTGAACGCCAGATAGGGGGACTTTGACTGCTCGACTTGCTCGTTGAGCGCCCGCTCCTCGATTGCCCGGACCGACACGTCGCCTGGAGTAAGCAGTGTCGATCCGTAAAACTGCGCTGGTTCGCCATGGGCGGAATCGCCATGCTGGGTGTAGAACAGCGTAATTTTTTCGCTCACGGTAGTCCCTCGGTAACTCGTCAATGGCGACCTAATTTGCAAAGTTGTGCTCGAAAAGTCTCTAAGAAATGCTGATCCGGGACAACGATTGCCTGACCGACCAGTTGTCAGTTTGGGTTAAACACATAAATTGCGACGGGTGATTCACCAGAGTGCATTGCAGAAAGAAATCTGGAAACTTTTCGGAGATGACCGGCGTGCCAGCCTTGGCGAGACGGCAGCGCTTGACGTATTCTTATAGTGTACGGTTGCATGGCGAATGTGGGGTTCGCCACAGTGGCCGTTGTGGGTCGATGATTACTAAACGGCGGTCTGCCTCGGGATGAGCGCAAACCGCCCCTGATGGGTTAGGACGCTGGACCGCTCACGCGACGGCGGAGATCTCCTCCTGTCATCGAAGCGAGCGGTTGCGCGCGGCTGAGGTATGCACGAATTCCTCACCGGATACGACGTAAGTGAACCGACTTGGTTCTATTTGTCGTTTCTACTGATCACGGCAGTCTTCTTCAAGTTCGGACGCGTTTGGTCGTTGCGAAATCTCGACCTCGTGTTACTGCTGATGATCTCTCCCGGCTTGCTAATGCTGGATCCTCGCACGACGTCGTGGAACGGCAACGGCGCAGAGGAGAGCATCAACTGGGAGGACTTCGGATATATCTGGATCTTTTCGGGAACAGCGTTGTTCTTGCTGCGAATGATCTTTGATACGGCACTGACACGCCGTCCACAATTGGGGCAGAACTTAAATAATGCCGGACTGGCGTTTCTGTGCATTGCTTCGTTCGCGTTCTTGATGACCAAAGCGATCACCGACGTTCCGACGGACTCCACAGTGGAGTCGATCCGCCGCGCCGACGAGATCTGGAGCTTAACAGGCCGGTCGTTGGAGGCGGACATGCAACGCGATTCGGGCCCCGCTTCGGATCTGATGAGCACGCCGGGCGTCGTCGCGAAGGAAGTGATCGAAGAAGGAGGCGGAGACGGTGAACAGATCGCCCCGGCGGTGATGGCGATTCTCGCACATCTGGCGGTGGTGCTGGGATTGCTGTTTTTAGCGTGGCTGCACTTTGGCGGAATCGAGTCGGGGCTGGCGATGATCTGCCTGTATTTGCTGCTGCCCTGCACTGCCTACGATGTGGGACAGGTGATCTATGTTCTTCCGCCGGCATTGATCATCTGGGCGCTCGTGGCCTACCGACGGCCGCTCGTGTCCGGCTCGCTGATGGGACTGGCTTGCGGGACGTTGATCTTTCCCGCGCTGCTGTTGCCGGTGTGGATGGCGTTCTACGGGCGGCGGGGAGCGCTGCGGTTTACGGCCGCATTAGCGATGATTGCGATCTTGTTGCTGGGCACGCTGGCCGTGACGTCGGCCGATACGCAATCATTCGTGCAAAAGACGTTTGGACAACTGGACCTCAGCCGGGGATTGCTGATGTCGGCCGACGCCGACGGCTTTTGGAAAGACGACCTCGCCCCCTATCGGATTCCCGTGATGGTGGCGTTTGGAATCATGGTCGCCTCCATGACAATTTGGCCCCGTCAGAAAACGTTGGCCCATCTGATGTCTTATTCGGCGGCGATCGTCGTGGGCACGCAGTTTTGGTATCCCAACGAGGGCGGCATCTACGTGCTCTGGTATTTGCCGCTGTTGCTGGCGGTCATGTTCCGGCCGACGTTGATGAAACAGACGCCGCCGGAATTAAAACCGCTGCCCTGGTTCAAGAAGTCACAGCCGCCAGTCGCAACGACGCCCGCAAACCCGTCGACTGCAGGCACGCCACAGGCCAAAGGCAGCACCCAGGCGCTGGCCGGAGCCGTTGTCCGCGGACCGCTGTTTCGCTGATCGCATTTGACGCGGCAGAGGACAGGGGCGCCCCCCTCGGCGACGGGTATCAATAGACGTCGTACCAATACTCGCGGCGGTATTCGATATCGGAGTTGGAGCCGTTAAAGATCCGCACATTGTTGATGCGAAATCCGCCGTTGACGTAGAAGTGCGGACGCGGGTTGCGGTAAGGCCGGCGATAGGCGGAAATCGGCTGTGGAGCGATCCCATACACGTAGCCGGGGCTGTTGGCATGGCTGTAATACGAACGGCCGAAGATCCAATCCTCACCGCGTGTTTCGACCGCACCGCACGTCAGTAGCAGCAAGCACAAAGCGCCGCCGGCGATTAAATGCCGAAGTTTTTTCACAACATCACCTTCTTCTCATCAGTTGCACATCTGAAACCTGTTCTTTTATCTCATCAGAACGTGGACGAAAGTCAATAGGCTTCGGGGATGTCTGATGTTGCCAAAAAACAACACGGCCGGAAGTTCGCCGAGCGCAGACGGTTAAGGCAGAACAATTCGGGAGAAAATTTGTTCCGCCGCCCACTGCCGAAACCATTCTTGCAACTTCGCGGCGAATTGATCCCACGGAGCGTCATCGAACTCAGCGGAATGCGCAATCGCCTCCGCGACCGTTCGGCCGTCGAAGAGTGAGCGCAACAACTCGAACTGCGCGTGGGTCAGTTCATGCCGCCGCACGGTATAGTCACGGCGGCTGATCGCGACATAGCTCTCGCACGGTTGGGGGATCGGCACGGAGTCGTCGCGGCGCCGTTGGCCATAGTAGCGGCTGACTGGATACGCGAACTGCATCAGCCGCAGCGGCACCGCGGCAACAAGACCGGCATGCGGCCACTGCTCCGGAGAAACGTCGGCCAGGTCGGCGGGTGTGAGAGGGGAATCGTTCTCTGAACCAGGACCGTCGAATATTTCGTTGAAGGTCCACTCCAATCGGGCGAGATCAATCATAAAATCAGCCCAGACACGATCATCGCGGGGACAACTCTCCTGCAAATAGCGGGCAAAGTTGGCTCCCAACCGTCCGAGCGTATAGGTCCGTGACGGATAAGCGTTGAGATAGCCGACCACCAGCTCGTCGAACAGTTCTTCGCCCATGGTCATCGCCAGCACGGGAAACTCGCTCCGCATGCACTCCAACAACCGCGCGAAATAGGCGTCCGCGTAGACCTCAAGTCTTCCCACGGCATCCAACCGGCTCGATGGGTTGACCACTTCGCCGATTTGTGCCGGAGAAATATCGATCAACTCCCGCGCCTGTTTTGAATCCGCTCCGGCGGTGACGCCGCCGGGGCACATGATCACGGATTGCATCCAGCGTTGGATCGTTTCCAAATCATGTTGCGGCGGATTCATGCGGCACGTCTGGGAGAGCAAAGGATGGTACGGTCGAGAACACAGCCATCCTACCGCAGCCGCTGTGGCGGCTACAAGTTCGCTCATCCGAATCGGCCGCCGATGTAATCTTCGGTTTTTTTCTGCTTCGGATTGGTGAACAGCTCGGCGGTTTCGCTCATTTCAAACAGCCGGCCTTCAAAGAAGAACGCCGTTTGGTCGGAGACGCGGGCTGCTTGGTGCATGTTGTGCGTCACGATCACGATCGTGTAATGCTCCTTAAGCTCGGAGACCAGATCCTCGATGCGCGCCGTCGAGGCGGGATCGAGTGCGGAAGCGGGTTCGTCCATCAACAGCACTTCCGGACCGGTTGCCAGCGCGCGGGCGATGCAGAGCCGCTGCTGTTGTCCGCCGGAAAGTTTGAGAGCCGACGCGTCGAGCCGGTCTTTGACTTCGTCCCACAGCGCGGCTTGAAACAGCGACGACTCCACGATCTCCTCCAGCGCCGTGCGGCTGCGGATGCCCGCGACGCGGGGGCCGTAAGCGACATTGTCGAAGATCGACTTGGGAAAGGGATTGGACTTTTGAAACACCATCCCGACCCGTTTGCGGAGTTCGACGACGTCGGTTTGCGGTGAATAGATGTCCTGGCCTTCAATATGGATACTGCCCTCGACGCGCGACTCTTCGATCAGATCGTTCATGCGATTGATGCAACGCAAAAACGTTGATTTGCCGCAGCCGGAAGGACCGATCAAGGCGGTGACGTTTCGCGGCGGAATCCGCATCGACACGTCCGTCAGCGCCTGAACCGCACCGTAGTAAAATGAAAGATCGGAAACGGTGATCATTGAGGCTTGCCCGCGCTCCACCGCAGGGGCAGCAACATTGCCGTCGTGTCGATCAAGGTCTTCGGGCGCTTGGACTTGCTCGGCAAGCGGTCCATTGGAAGTCGCGCGTGTCAGTTCCAACGGCGCGTTGGGATGATGGTCAGTCATTGATCTGTGGCCTCGATGATGCTTACCAGCGAATCTGTTTGCCGTAGCGGTAACGAATGAAGACGGCCAGGGCATTCATACACAACAACACTCCTAGCAGCACGATAATGCCGGCCGCTGCCACGTTTTGAAAATCGTGTTGCGGCTTGCCGGTCCAATTGAAAATCTGAATCGGCAGTACGGTATATTTATCCATCGGTCCCAGCGGATATCGCGAGACAAATGCCAACGCACCGACTGCGATCAGCGGCGCAGCTTCACCCAGTGCACGGGAGAGCGCCAAAATCGTCCCGGTGGAAATCCCCGGCAGCGCTGCCGGAAGAACCTGATGCTGGATGGTTTGCCAGCGTGTCGCCCCGAGTGCCAGCGATGCATGGCGAATGGAGTCAGGGACGGCGCGGAGTGCTTCCTGCGCCGCGACGATGACGACTGGCAGAATCAGCAGCGACATCGTCAGCGCACCGGCAAGCACCGTATCGCCGATGGCCAGGGTCCTGACGAACAGCCCTAGCCCCAAAATCCCATAAACGATCGACGGCACGCCCGCGAGATTCGACACATTCGTCTGGATGAACTGCCGCAAGATACCCGGACGCGCGTATTCTTCAAGATAGATCGCTGCGCCCGTTCCCAACGGAACCGAGATCAGCGCGGTCAAACCGATCAACCACACACTACCGATCAGAGCCGCCTTGACCCCTGACTGATCCGGGAAGCGCGATGGACCGTTGGTCAAAAACTCAATCGAAAGCCAACCGGCGCCGCGATAAATGATGCCGCTCAACAACGCCGCGAGTACGATGATGCACAAAAACGTTGCTGTCAGACACAGCCACTCGAATGACCGGGCGGCAAGCCGTTTGCGACGTTGTCGGCGAACTGCTGACTGCTCGCTCATTCGTACTTCTCCCGCATTCTGGAGAGGACCCATTGCGAGAGTAAGTTCATCAACAACGTAATGACAAACAGCGAAATTCCGACCGCAAAGATCGAGTTGTAGCCGGTGGAACCATGCTCGGTTTCGCCCATGCTCACTTGCGCGATGTAGGCGGTCATGGTCTGGATGCTTTCCAAGGGATTCAACGTCAAGTTGGGCGTCGCCCCGGCGGCGAGGGTCACGGCCATCGTCTCGCCGATTGCCCGCGAAACGGCCAACAAAAACGAGGCGACGATTCCCGACAGGGCGGCCGGCACAACCACACGGACGATCGTCTCGAATTGCGACGCTCCCAGTGCACAGGACGCTTCGCGCAAGGCCTGCGGAACACTGCCCAGCACGTCCTCGCTGAGTGAGATCACCATCGGAAGAATCATGACGCCAACAACGAGACTGGCACTGGCTGCGTTAAATACGTCAGCAGAGGGGAAAATCTCGCGAATGATTGGAGAAATGAACACGACCGCGACAAACCCATACACGACGGAGGGAATGCCGGCCAGGATTTCCAACACCGGTTTGACGACCTCGCGGAACCGGGGAGCGGCATACTCGCTCAAATAGATCGCCGTACACAAGCCGACCGGCAACGCGACAAGCGCCGACCCCGCCGCAACCAACATCGTTCCGGACACCAGCGGCAGAATCCCGTAGTGCTTCTGCTCAAACAGCGGCGTCCAACGCGTATCGGTGAAGAACTCGACCAGCGAGACCTCTTGAAAGAAACCGCGTGCCTGCGAGAGCAGCACGACCACAATGCCGAGCGTGGTTAATACGCTCACCGCGGCACACACGAACAAGCCGCCGTGGATCAACCGTTCCCGGAAGATTCGGAGGTGGGATCGACGGGAGAATTCGTTGCCGGGGAGTGCAGTTGCGGCGGATTTCGGTGAGCTGGCCAAGATTAGAAACGGTGACCCTTACGACTCTTGGGTTGCGCTGCTTGGTTTTGAAGCAGTTTTCTCTTTCTTGCCGCCGGCAGTCGCCTGCTTGAAGTTCTGCTGATTCGTGTCGTGCTGCTCTTTGGAGACGGCAACATAGTTCACGTCTGCGGCAAGCTTCTCTGCATTGTCCAGATAGTACGTCACAAACTTCTGCACTTCCGGCCTGGCCAGCGCGGTCTTCTTGACATAGATAAACAACGGGCGGGAGAGCGGTTTGTAGCTGCCGTCTCGGACGGTCTCCGTCGAGGGCTGCACGCACTTGCCGTTTCCGTCGTCGATGCCCATCAGCTTCAACGTGTCTTTGTTGCCCGCGTAATACGCGTAGCCGAAATAGCCCAAGGCATATTTGTCGGCGGCAACACCGCGGACAAGGACGTTGTCGTCCTCGCTGGCTGTATAGTCGGTGCGGCTGGACTTCTCTTTTCCGACGATCGCTTTGGTGAAGTAGTCGAATGTGCCTGAATCGGTTCCCGGACCGTATAGCTTGATCTCTTCCTCAGGCCATGACGGGTCGATATCGCTCCACTTCTTAACCTCACTGTCGGGATTCCAAATCTCCTTCAATTGATCGACAGTGAGACAGTCGACCCAATCGTTCTCCGAATTGGCGACGACCGCCAGCCCGTCGTAAGCGACCTCGAACTTGACGAATTCAATCCCGGCTTTCTTGCAGGCTTCGCGTTCGGAGTCCTTAATCGCCCGCGAGGCGTCGCAAATGTCCAACTCATTGAGCGCGAATTTCTTAAACCCGCCGCCGGTTCCCGATTGGCCCACGGTGACATCGACGTTGGAGTTTTGCTTGAGAAACTCTTCAGCAACCGCCTCGGAAATGGGATAAACCGTGCTCGAACCGTCGATCTTGACTGTGGGGCGATCTTGCTGCCCGCAACCGGCGAACAGTGCCATGACCGGCATTAAACTTGTGATTACAACTGCGCTGACGAACCGGGGGTGCATCGCTCGATCTCCATCGTTGCCACAAAGAAAGCTGGTTTGCGGCTCAGAATACCCAGCGATTGTGAAGATTATGCGAAGAGACGTTCCGCGAACTCACAAGCTCCGCTGCGCCAGCGAGCGAGCAGGAACTTGGAGTTGCGCGCACTGATCGGCTCAGTGCAACTCCGGATACTGCGCGCGCTGCCGGCGTTCCTCTTCAGCGTGTTTTCGCTCCAGCTGGCTCATGCCGATGACGCCGAAAAAACACAAGACTTGCGCCACAGCCACGGTGATGGGCACCCACAGATTCTGTGTGAAATTGTAGACGATCACCGACGGGAGACTGCCCAACTTGGTTAGCCCATTCCAGAAGTATGCCGCAGTACCCCGGATTGCGTTGCTGATAAGCCGCCCTGTTTGCTCGCCGCGCGTGCCAAAGCCATCGTCGTCGAGTTCTGGAGCGACCGGTTTCCAGTCTTCGAATTCCCGAGCGTATCCGGCGGCCATCTCAAGCCAGCCGAACAGGAAGATCAACACAACGATCGCCACATACACCGTTTTAAGCGACCAACCGCCGCGGCGCTTCTTCTTTTTGACCGCTTTAGAACTTCCGACTTCTACGTGGACGGTTTCGACCGGCTCGGCATGCGGCTTACGCTTTTTCCTGCGCCGCTGAGGTCGGTCTGGCTGATCAGAGGCTGCCGGAGGATGCGGAATCTCCATTACCATGTCGCACTCACGGCAACGGATCCGCTTGCCGTAGTACTTCGGCGGTATCTTCGCATAGTGCTTGCCGCAGAGCGGACAATCGAACGCAACAGACATCGGAGCGTCTCTCTCTGAGAATCAACAGGCAGTTAATTCTGATGCAATGCCGGCGCGAGCCTGGCTCAGAGAGATTATACCAGAAATCGCCGCGGCGTGGGCAAACGTAGATTAGGCTGCCTACGAGAGTTCCACCAACGGCGGCGCGGCTTCGCCGAGACTGGCGGCCTCTTCTGCCTCGTCGATGTATTCGTAAAAAACGTTTCGCTGCCGCGGGATGTAGCCGCACTCGCGGATCACGCGGCGGATGGTCTCCAGCGACAAATAGTGAACCGTGCCCGCTTCGGCGACGACGTTTTCCTCAATCATCAGGCTGCCCATATCGTTGGCGCCGTAGAACAGGGCCATCTGCCCCACCTTTTCGCCCTGTGTGACCCACGAGGATTGAATGTTGTCGAAGTTGTCCAAATAGAGCCGGCTGACGGCCTGCGTCTTGAGATATTCAAACGCCCCTGACGGCGGGATGTCGGCCATGTCGGTATTGTCCGGTTGAAAGGTCCAGCAAATATACGCCGTAAACCCGCCGGTTTCGTCCTGCAACTGACGCAGTCGGTCCAGGTGTTCGATTCGTTCGGCCAAGGTTTCGATATGGCCGAACATCATCGTCGCCGTTGAGCGACCGCCCAACTCGTGCCAGACGCGATTCACGTTCAGCCAATCATCGGTCAGAACCTTGCCGCGGGTGATCTCTTTGCGGACGCGGTCGACGAGAATCTCACCGCCTCCTCCCGGCAGGCTGCCCAGGCCCGCGTCCTTGAGTCGTGTGAGCACTTTTTCGAGCGATAACTTGCTGATTCGCGTGAAGTGATAAATCTCGGGCGGGCTGAAGCCGTGCACGTTCACCTGCGGGAACTCGCTCCGCATGTCGCGGAGCATTTCCTCATACCATTCCAAGGGCAATTTCGGATGCAGGCCGCCTTGCAGCAGGATCTGGTCTCCGCCCAATTCCACCGTTTCGCGGATCTTCTTGTGCAGTTCTTCGCGGGTGAGCACGTAGACGTCGGGATGATTGGGCGGCCGGTAAAACGCGCAAAAGTCGCACACTGCCGTGCAGGCGTTGGTGTAATTGATATTGCGGTCAATGTTATAGGTGCGGTACGGCTCCGGGTGCAGCCGCCGCGTCACCGCATCCGCCGCCTCGCCCAGCGCAACCAAATCGTGCGACTCAAGCAGACGCACGCCCTCTTCGGGGGTCAGCCGCTCGCCGTTGACCGACTTTTCAAGTAGTGGCGCAATTTCTGAAGACAAGATCCACTCCCTCCGGAGCCAAACCGTACTGCACGGCCAACTCGTAAAACTTGGTCAGACCGAGACGTTCCCGCTCTCCCAACCGGTAATAGAGGTTCTGTGTGAGGTAGTCAATTGTGGTGGCCGGCGAAATGCCCAATTGCGGCGCTTCGCGGCGGGCGATCGCTTCCAGATTTGCCACGCCGCTATCCCGCGCAGCACTAAACGCTTCCTCAACGCCCGGCAGGGCTGTCTCGCGGTGCGCGACCCACATCGCGAACACAAACGGCAGGCCCGTGCCGTTCATCCACTCCTCGCCGAGATCCCATGTCTCGGCAAAATCCTCCGGCGGCGAGTGAATTGCGCGGTCGCCGATCATCAAGAGTGCATCGGCTGGGCAATCGGCCGCTGTGCAGTCTAACGGCAGCGGCATCAACTCGGGTCGCAAATCGAATCGTTCCGCCAACAGGATTTGGATTAACGTGACACTGGTGCGGGAACCTTGATCGAGCGCCAACGTCCGGATTTGCGAAACCGGCACGCGCGAAAAGAGTTTCACGCTGAGCACCGGCCCGCAAGAAGCGACACAGGCGTCGGAAATCACTTCGTAGTCCGGGTTCTGCAGGCAGGCGATCGAAGGAACCAGCGCGACATCCAAGTCGCCCCGTGCCAAATCATCCGCCAGGCGGCTGGGATAATCGAGCACGAGTTCAAATTCAGGCTGCGCGTCCGCCAAGCCTTCAATCAGCGGCTTGGAATTCAAATAACTGACGGCGCCGATTCGCACGGTCATGGGTCAAACAATCCGTTCTGAATTCGATTGAAACCACGGAGACACGGAGATATTGAAACTCGAAATCCGAAGCACGAAATTCGAAACAAATTCAGAGCACGAATGACCAAAAAGTCAAAACGTTTCTGTCATTTGAATTTTGAATTTGTTTAGGATTTCGAAATTCGTGCTTCGGATTTATGAAAACTCCGTGTCCTCCGTGTCTCCGTGGTGAATAACTCCGTGGTGAACTACTCACTGGTTTCCGGAAAGATCGTCAGATTCACCGGCTTGTCGCTGTCCAGCAGCGTTTTGCCGGCGAGTTTGGGAATGATCGTTTCCAGCATTTCAATATACATTTGCCGTTGGGCCATCTGCCGCGATTGTGCATAGGTTTGCACACCACTTTGCTCGTCGGCGCGAAACTGGGCGACGATATTGCGGAAACGGTCGGCTTTGCCTCGTGCCGATTCGATCGAAGTTCGCCGCGCGGTTTTCGCACGGTCGGACAATTGTCGTGCGTCGGCATGCGCTGCTGCAACCGTCTGTTCGCGATAGGCTTGTGCCTCGTTGATAAATCGTTCTTTGGAAGCGCGAGCATTGGAGACATCCAAAAACGCCTGTTTGACCAGTAGTGGAGGGCTCACGCCCTCGATGGTTACGTTTTCGATCACGATGCCCAAGTTGTGGCTGGTGACCAGTTCATCGACGCGGCGGGTCAATATGGCCCGCAATTCCGCCAATCCGAGCGGATGGACGAAATCAACGCCGCTGCGTGCGACGACGTCGGCGACCAGCGACTCAGTGATTAACCGCAGATGGGCTTCGGGATTAACGGAACCGAACAAGTATTCGGCCGCGCCCGCCTCGGAGAGGCGAAATTGGACATTGACCTGGAGGTTGAGGATGTTCTTGTCGCCGGTGAGAAATTCGCTCGACTGATATTGTTGGGCCGCCAATAGAAACTGATCCCCCTCGATTAGTTCCGAGACCGCGCCGCCGACTTGCAGCGTGCGGACCTCGTTGGGGTTGATCCGCGAGACTGTGCTCATCGGCCACGGCAGCGCGTAATGCAGTCCGCTGCCCACCAGCGGCAATTGGGCCTTTCCGAAACGGCGGACCAGCGCCTTTTCGTTCCCTTTGACGATATAAAACCCGCTGGCGACATAGGCAACGGCGAGAAGCCCCGTGACAATCAGCAATCGCTTCACGGCATCCCTCCTGGAGCAGTCTTGCTCGGGATGTCGATTGCCGGTTCGTCAGCTTGTGAGACGCGTTTGCTCGGATCGTCGGAAGGCTTGGGTTGCGTCGGCGATTCTGCGTCCGGCTCGGCCGGCGGCGCATCGGGGATGCCTTCAGTTAGTAGTTTCAGCAGTGCGCTGGAAGCGGAGAGGACGAGCGTTGTCCGCTCATTGAGAATCTTGTGATACGACTGCAGTGTCCGCTCGAAGCGATAGAATTCCGGATCGAGCGCGTGCGCCTGGTTGAGAATTCGCAGCGCTTCGGCTTCACCCTCGCCGCGAATCCGCTGGGCGTCGGCGTCCGCCTTGGCGAGGATTTCCTCCCGCTGTCGGTCTGCCTGGCTGCGGATCACTTGGTTTTCCGCCAGTCCCGCGCTGCGGTAACGGTCGGCGATCTTCTTGCGTTCGCTCTTCATCCGCTCGAAGACGGAAAAACGGTTCCCTTCGGGCAGGTTGATCCGTTTGATTCGCACGTCGACGATTTCGATCCCCAGTGCCTGACGCGGCGACGCGCCCGCTTCGCCCGTTTCGTCGAAACGCGTTAGCAGCCGCCGAGTCAGCGCGTCGAGCGAACTGTCACCGGACGGACCCGCTTCGGAATCCTCAACGCCCAGCAGTTCTGAGAGTTCCACGCGTCCGAACTCGGCGGAGAGCAGCGACTGCAGCCGCGATTGCAGCCGGTCCTCCGCAGTCGAGACGTTGCCCAACGCCTTGAAGAATCGAACCACCGGACGGTCCTCGATCGAGGTCGCTTCCGCCGCCGCGGGCGCGATCTTCCAACACAAGTAACTGTCGACGGTGATGTTCTTCTTGTCGCCGGTGAACAGCTCGCGTCCCGGTGGATCGAGCAGTTGCAGCCGCCGGTCGAATACCCGCACAGTGTCGATCGGCCACGGCAGTTTGAAATGCAGTCCGCGGTCGCTGTCGCGATCATAAACCGCCGTGATATCGCCCAGCCGTTCGACCAGCACGTACTCGGTTTCGTCGACGAACACGACGCAACTGATCAACAAGCACACGATTAGCGTAATCCCGCCCCACAGAAGGAGCGTGCGAAAAACCCGCCGCGCGAAGCCGCCGCCGGGGGAAGACTGATTGGATTGTTCCGTTTCGTTATTACTCATCGTTTTTCAACTCGTCAATTAGGCGTGAGGGCTGAGGCTTGAGGCTGTAGGGCGGGGCAATGAACGCCTCCTACAGCCTCCAGCCTCAAGCCTGCAGCCTAAACCGCTGCAGCTGATTTGGTTATGGTTCTGGTTTGCCGACCAGCGGTTGTTCTTCTTCGTCTTGGTATTGTGGTAACAGCGGCGAATTGCCCAGGCCGAATCGTTCCGGATCGACCAAGTACAAATGCTGCCGTCCGGCAACGTTGGGATCGATGATTGTCAACGGCCGCGCCGCCAGCACGCGTTCGACCGTTTGCCAGTACATTTGCAATCTTGTCAGCGGCGGGCTGCTCTGATGGGCGGCGAGCAATTCTCGAAAGCGTGCCGCTTCGCCCGTGGCGGATTGCACCTTCTGCGCTCGCGCGTGATGGGCGGCGTGGAGTTTGGTCGCCGCTTCTCCCGACAGCAGACTCTTACCGTCCGTCTCGGCAACCAGCGCCGCCCACTGTTCGTCATCGAGTTCCCAGTCGGAGACACCCCCCGTCGTCGACGTTGGCGCTGACTGGATGTCGCTCGTCGATTCGCTCAAGTGGCGAATTGCGCGTTCTCCGGCCGCTTCGAGCACATTGCGGGCATAGTACGCCTGTGCGTCGTTGACCAGTTTCTCTTTCATTTCCATGGCATCGGCAACATCGCGGTAAGCGGGGACGACGGCAATCGGCGGATGGACGTCCAGCAGGTTCATGCCAGTGATCTCCACGCCCAATTCGTAGGCGTCGGCCGCTTGTTGAATCGCCGCCAGGCAGTCGGCTTCGAGTTGTTGTCGGAGGTCTGTCAAGATGCCGTCGAGCGGAAGACGCGCCGCCAGGGACCGTAGGCGGCCTTCGGCAGTCGCACGCAAGACGGTTTCGGGATCGGCGTTGCTGTAGCTGAATTGCCGCAAATCGCGGATACGGTATTGCAACTCGGCCGTCATTTCGACCGGCACCTCATCTCCTGTCAGGATCAGTGCCTCGGCGGGACGCGGCTCGTATTCGGCTTGGGCGTGTTCCGTCTGCCATTCAACCGGCAAGGCGGCTCGGTTCTCCGCCGCGGAGGCTGTCGAGCGGAATCCGAGTTGGATGTTGCGAACTTGGCCGACCTTCTGACGGCGGACCGTTTCCAGCGGCGCGGGCCAGCGAAAATGAAAACCGGCGTCCAGAGTCGCCACATGCTTGCCATACCGGGTGACGAGCGCGGACTCATCTTCGCGAATGACGACCGCATTCGATAGGAGCCAATAGATGAGCAGCAGCGAACAGGAGACTTTGGCTAGCATCGCCCAATTTCGGACGAGGATAAACGCCAACCGCGACGGCGACAGCGCGACCGTCGCCCGTTCCAAGAATTGTCCGCACGCTTCTGCGCACCGGCCCACTCGCGTTTCGTCCCAGCGTTCGAACCACAGCAAACGCATGGAATTCAACATTACCGCGAGCGAGGCGACTTCGTGGAAGATCGCACCGCCGACCGGGCTGAGGATTCCCCAGGCACAAAGGATTACGCCGAGCCCGTTCATGCCGAACGCGAAAATGTAGATGCTCTGGCTGATCACGCGGACCAATTGCCGTGAAAGCCGCAGTAGGCCCGGCAGCGGAGCCAACGGATCGCCCATCAGCACCAGATCGCCCGCTTCGGCCGCGATATCGCTGCCCACGCCGCCCAGGGCGATTCCGACCGTGGCTGAGGCGAGTGCCGGGGCGTCATTGACGCCGTCGCCGACCATGGCGACTTTCTTACCGGCCTTGGTCTGTTGTTCGATCCACTTCGCTTTGTCGGTCGGCAGCAGGTCGGCGGCGACTTCGTCAATATCGCTCAGCGAGGCGGCCACCGTCTCGGCCGGGTCGGCGCGGTCGCCAGTGAGCAGCGCAAATGACTCGACACCCTCGTCGCGCAATTCCGCCAGCACGGCGCGGGCTTCGGGACGCAGGGTGTCCCGCACGCCGACGGCGCCGATCAGTTCGCCGTCGAGCGCCACCAATAGCTGGGTCGGCCCGGAACTGCTCGCTTCCTCTAAACGTTGTACGACGTGGTCCGGAAAGTCGATGCCTTCCGCTTCCAGCAATCTACGATTGCCGACGATCACGGTGTGCGATTGATCGGAATACGACGGACCAATCGAAGTGCCCCGCAGTTGTGCGGAGACGCCGCAGCCCGGATGAGCCACGAACTCGTCGACGGCGGGGACGACCTGATTGCGGCTCTCCGCCTCACGCACGATCAGACGGGCCAGCAGATGCTCACTGCGTTTTTCGGCGGCGGCGGCAATCCGTAGCAATTCGTTTTCGTCAAAGTTTCCCAGTGTGAGCACCGTACCCAGCGACGGCTCGCCGCGGGTCAACGTGCCGGTCTTGTCAAACGCGATGCTATCGATCTTGGCCAATCGCTCCAGTGCGATCGAGCCCTTGGTCACCACACCGTTTCGCGCCAGCCAAGCCAGCGCCGCCATCACGGCACTCGGTGTGGCCAGAATCAGCGGGCAGGGGCAGGCCACCACTAATACACCCAGTGCAGGCAAGTATCCCGCTCGCCACTCGCCGGCGGTGATTCGCCACCCGATGAGCGTCAACAATGCGGCGAACAGCACGACCGGCAGAAAGTATCGCGCCAGCCGGTCCGCCGTCCGCTCGATCGGCGTCTTGCGCTCGGTTGCTTCGGCCACCATTTGCACCACTTGGCCGAAGGTCGTCTCGTCACCGGTTTTCTCCACCTCGACCGAGAGCGAACCGAATTGATTGAGTGTTCCCGTAAAGACTTCGTCGCCGGGCGTCTTGTCGATCGGCAAACTCTCACCGGTCAGCGAGCTCTGATCGACCGCCGACGTTCCCGCGACCACCCGCCCATCGACGGGAATCCTCTCACCGGGCCGTACGACCACCGTTTCACCGATCGCCACCTGCTCAAGGTCAATATCCAGCTCCTGCCCGTCGCGCAGGACGTGCGCCGTCTTCGGCCGCAGATTAAAGATGCTCAGCATCGCCTGCCGAGCCTTGGAGTTGGTATAGCCTTCGATGCTCTCGCCGCAGAGGGCGATGAAAACGACGAGCGCCGCAACGCCGAATTCACCCAACAGAATCGCCGCCAAACAAGCAATCGTCAGCGCCAAGTCGGCCCCAACACGGCCCTCGAACAGGCCTTCGAGCGTTTGGTACAGAATTCGCGCCCCGCCCGCCACCGCTGCCAGAAGCGCCAAACGGAAGCCCCACACCGTCAAATATGGCTCCCAGGCGGGATTGTCGCTGATCTCGATCACGAAATCGGCCGCGAGCAACGCCCCGACGATCGCCGTCAGTAAATAGAGCGGCGCAGAGGCGTAATGAAAACTGATCGCCTCGTCGTCATCGGATTGGTTTCCGCCGCCTTGCAGAAACGCGCGGGCAGATTCGGGAACGTAATGCATTTCGCGGAACGGCTCTGAAACGTCACAGAAATCTCTACCGTTCCATGCTAACGCACGCCACACGGCCACGCTAGTGCCCTCTCAGGGCCTACTCTACTGCGTGCTGCCAGAAAAACCTGCACAAAACCCTGCGGGATTCGTGGTCCCGTTGCGGCGATGCACCCAAACCCCAAATCTTCACGCTCCGCAATTGCGGCTTGCCGTTTGTTGACTCTCGTAAAGCCCAAATCGGCTTCAGATGACTCCAAACTTATTCAGGGCGGAGATGGTGGCGACTGTCCAGAAGAAACAGCCCGCTAAGAACAGCGAGATGCGGGCGAACCAACCGGGGCGCAGCGCTTTGGGCAGCAGCACGAGATTGAGCCATAGCGTGTGCCAGCAACTAAAGCCGAGCGCGAAGTTGAAGATCGTCGTGGCGATGAGTAACAGCGCAACCGGTTTGCCGAGTGAAAGCATCGTCAATCCGAACAGCGCGTAGACCGTCAGCACGGCGAAATAGACATAGCGGATGTTCTTCGGCTGCACTTTCTGCAAGTGAGGGCTGGCAGTCCAGAAGACGTCGACCCAGCGGCGGATCACACCGTCCGCCGACGTCGCCATGCTTGGCGCAAGCACGAGGAATCCACAAAACAGCACCATGAACCAGGCCATCGAGCCGAGCATCGTGCCCGCTTCCGTCTGCACGGCGGTCTGCACGGCGCCGGCCGTCATCCCGGCGGCGGTCCATTGGTCGGTAACAACCGTCCCCCGCGGCAGGAATTGGACCGAAAGCATGCTGGGTAGTGCCAACCCCAAGAAACATGCGGGCATCCAGACAACCAATTGGTCGCGGAGGATGTGCTTGTACCAGCGCTTCCAGCGCGGCAGGGTCTGTTCATCGACGAGAAAGACCGTCCCCTCATGCGATAGCTGGATATCCTGCCCGCCGATCACGCTGGGAATCGCGCCCACATGGTGCCCCATTCCCCAACCTTGATCGCGGGTGTAGTTACTGATCGGCGTGTTGGACAGGCCGCCCGATCCGGAGATCGCCACCAATGCCGACAGAAAAGCGACCATTGACCAATCGATTTTGGGAAACGGCTCGCCACGAGCAAGTGTCGTAAACACGTTGGCGACGTTATCGCCGTCGCGGGTGACGTCGCCCTGCTCGTTGGGACCGTCAATGTCGACGAAGGGGTCTAACTTGCCGTCTTGATCCGCATCGAGAGGAAACGCTTTGTCCGGCACGTCGTCATCGTCGGTGTCGAGCATGACCGTCTTGTCGGGCTTGCCGTCCTGATCCAGATCAGGCCAAAACTTGCGGTCGTCGCCGCTGCCGATTGACACCATATTGTCGGCTTGCCCCTTTTCATAAATGTCGGTGGCGTCGTTGACGCCATCTCCGTCGGTATCGAACTTCATGTCCAATGACGGTTCCCGCACGTCGAGACGTCCGTCGTTGTCCCAATCTTCGCCGGGGTCGAGCTTCCGGTTTTTGTTCAGATCCTCGCTGCGCCGAATCGGCACATTGCCGAATTTCACAAAGCCACCGAAAATATCCATCCAAGTGGCGGAGGTGGAAAAGAAAATTGCTATCACCAGCAAGAATCCCATCACGGTCACGATCTTAAACGACATCAGCGCTTTCAGCGCATTGTAAATCTTGCCACCGAAGATCAAGGGAACCATCGCGGCCAGAAAGATCAGATAGCCGAGCAGGCGCAACAAATCGCGCTCGTAATACTGCGTGGAACCGAACTCCATCCATTTGTCGTCAGGATTGGGGATGTGACCCAGGATCACCGACGCCAGCGGCGTCGCGGCGTTGGCCGCCAAATAGGGGAACACCGACCCGAAATCGAGCAGCAGGTAAATGAACACCCAAAACATCGGACCGGGCACCATCCGGAATTTTCCGGTGAAGATCGGTTCTCCGGTGTAGAGTGTGTAGCGGCTGATCTCCAAGTTGTAGATCACCTGCCCCAAGATACTGAGCGTGGCCAGCCAGAGCAGGCTGCCGCCGTATTTGGCGGTCACCAACGGCCCCATCAGCCACTCTCCGCCGCCGATTGCCGCCCCGCCCATGAGCAGTCCGGGGCCAAGCAGCATCGTCCATTTTTTCCAGGTGAATTTCGGAGCATCGACCAGTTCGCCCACATTCCAGCGCGGCATCTGCGGCACGCCGGGCATCTGGTCGGCGGGGACTTTTCGGGTGCCCTCGTCAAGTTCCGTGATATCATCCGGAGAGATTTGCGGCGTCTCGGACATCTGTTCCTCGCTCGGCGACGGTGGCAATGATTGGGAAGATTCCTTTCCCGGTGAGGCCCCTCCCGGCTGAACCATGGGCAGGGCGTTCTCCAAGAATCAGGGCATCACAAAATCGTGTTCGCCTTCGCGAACGGCCAAGACCGGGCAAGGGGCTTTGCGAACCACTTTCTCGGCGACCGACCCTAGCAGCACATGCGCGATTGCACCGCGGCCATGCGTGCCGACGATGACCAAATCGGCGTCTTCGGATTTGGCGGCACGAACGATTTCATAAAACGGACTGCCTTCGACGGTCAGCACGCGGCCGTTGGCGACCCCGGAATTCGACAGAATTTTCTGACACTCCGCCTCGGCCGCTTGCCGGTGCTGCTCCTGAAAATTGGGCGGGAAATACCCTTCACCGGTCGGGGGAATCTGTGAAATCAGGTCCGGCGCTTCGACGACGTGCGTGAGAATGACTTCCGCTTCAAAGGCTTCGGCCAAAGCTGCGGCATATTTGACAGCCACCGCGGCGTGGTCACTAAAATCGGTGGCAACGAGGATGCGTTTCAAATTGATCATGAGCGACCGCCTTTGGGAAGTAATTTACGGTGTTCGTGATTGTGGGATCAGTGTCGAGAGAATCTTCGGCGAGCGATTCGATCGATTCTAAACGGTTTGAGGTGCGAATCCCAACCGCCGGGCGCGAGAAAACCGAAACTCCGCCGAATCGCACGCACAAAAACCGGTATTGATTGACTCGCTGGCTCACGGGTAAACGTGATCCTGAACAACTCAGACACACGGTTGAACCGATAATGCGAGCGTGTTGCGCTGGGGTTTTCAAATCGCCGCCCGGTTGCTTTACTAAGGCGCTGCACGAGCAATACCGTATCAACTGCACAGAAGTTCCCACGCACGATGGCACGCAAAGCTGCCCGTTCCGCGAAACAACCGCCGCAAAACATTGAGCCCGATCTGCAGGTGCTTGCGGGCTATCTCAACTTTTCTGCCGGCCAGCCCGATCCGGGCTTCCATAGCGCGCTCAATCGTGTTCATGCCGAACTCGGCTGCGGGGAAACGTGGCAGCAGATTCGCCAACTGCTTGAGGAGCATCTTCGTGGAGCGGCGGACGCTTCAGCCGCCTTCGCCGATGTGGAACAGGCTGAGTCGGTGTTGAAGCTGGTCTTCGACGACGCTTGGCCTGCCTATCGCAGCTTTCACAGTGACGCCTTTTTTCATCTTTCCGACGCCGACTTTCAGCAACCGTTCTTCTTAGCGCGGATCTGTGAGGCGGTACTGGCACAGGGAGCGCCTTGGAGCGAGACCGCGCGGATCGTCGAGGGTTCGCTGGGACACCTCAACGACTTCATCGGCCATCGTCCGGTGGCCGTGCTGGAATCGGGGCAAAAGATGGAGCCCTATTCCCACGAGAGATTTCGCCCAGTTCCGATCTACATTCAACAGGCGGGCGTCGCGGCCGGTCCCTATCAAGCGCTGCTGGAGCGGACGCTGAAGATATTGCAGGAGTCGCCGCCGGCGCTGCTCCGCGACGCGTACTTCGACCTCGACCAGATGCACGAGTTGGCATTGGACATACGCGCCTTCGATCAAAGCCACCCGGTCTATAAGCGGACGAACTACACATTTGGGGAGTGGGACCCGCACTGTATCGACAACAAGGGGTTTTACACGCGGTTTGTGATCAGGAAGATCGTCATCGATGCGCTCGTCGATTGGGCGGAGAAGGCGGATGAGGTTTCGGCCGATGAGGCACTGTTTCAGGCCGCGGCCGCGCTGAGCGGTACGATGCTGATGGCCTCTTCGATCAGCGGCTCCGGCCCCGACACGCATACGTCGGACATCAGCCTGACGACGCTCCTGCCCAAGGTGGCCCGGCAGCGCGACGCGTTCTACACGCGATTGCTCGATTCGTTGTCGGGACCGCTGGCCAAGAAGATCATCGCCGAGTCCAAAGTCCATCGCCAGCCGTTCGGAAAAATTCGGCAGCACCTAAATCTCTATCTGGCCGACTACGGCGCCCGCCAACTGCAACATGTGCAGACGTCGCTGCTGTATGCCCGTATGGGCTACGCCGAGGCGGCCGAGCGGCACGCCAACGTGATCCCGGCGGCCTCAGCCCGAATTGAATGTGAAATCCAATGTGCCATCACCGCGGCCAATATCAGTCTCGATCATGGCGAACTCGCCGCGGCCAGGGAGCGGGCGCTGAAATTGCCGCAATTGTTGAGACGGGGAGTCGATTGCGGCGCGCTGGTCGATCCTTGGAATATCTTGGGATTTCAAGGGCTGTTCCCGCTGTTCAGCGCACGGGAAGACAGCATCGTCGACCCGCGCGTGGATGTATTGATCGATCTCATGGACCGAATCTTCGCACTGTACGCGCGGCTGATGAGCGAATCGGCCGCCGCAGGCGACCGCAAGGGGCTGCATGAGGTGTCCGACACGTTTCGCGAGTTGGCGGACGAGTGGGACCGTTACGCCACGACGACGGTGACGGATCTGTTGCCGGTTTCCGGAGGCGAGAGTTGGGAGTCGGCGTCGCACGTCGCTGACATGCTGGCGGAATGGCGCTCAGCTGGCGAGGCGGCCGGCGACGTGGCGTTTTGGCGCAGCCAGATCGACCGGTTTCAATCACCCAAATCCTACGCACTGGTCGTATCGGCCCTGTTGGACAAGGGTGACATGGTCGCATCGATGGGCTTGTTGATGCAGTGGCTCAGCGAAGCGGAGACGGTCTCGCTGGAATCGGGGACGTACTCATTTCACATACTCGCTTGCCGCTGGCTGGATCGCGTATTGACTCCCGTCGCGTCGGAAGAGGCGGCCACAACCGTGCGCGAAGCCTGGCCAACTATCCAGAAGTTCTTTGACTATCTGGAAGCCAACGCCGGCGCGTATTGGTCCGTGCCCACGTTTCGAGAAACGATTGCCAACGTGCAGACACGTGAACTCGACGACGAAGACGACTTTGCCGACCTGGAGGGCGACGCGGAGGAAGACGACTTATTTAATGCCGCTTATGAAGATGTGACATTTCGCGAGAGCGCGCGGGACGGGCGGACGGGCGACACCGTGGACGACGATCTGTTCGCGCGCGACAGCGAGTTCGACTCGCTCAGTTCCCGTCTCCGCGACCGCCTGATTTTTCTGGCCAATTTGTCCCATTTGCGCGAGGTGGCTGCGGCAAACATGTCGGCGGCGATGTTTCCTGCCGACGGGGAACAGGATGACTCCAAGCTCGCCGACGACGTACGGGAATCCATTCTTCACTGGCGGAAACATGATACGTCCTTGCTGCGGGGCGTGAAGGAATTGATCGAATCGGTTTCGGAATTGGAATCGGATCCGCCCGCCAGCGATCAGGATTCCTTGATCGAATACGACCGCCAGTCGCAATTGAAGAATGACTTGCTGCGGATGCTGATCATTGTGTACAGCAAATGCCGCGAGTCGTCCCGTTCGCTGTTGAGTTGCCTACCCGGGCAGCCGCGCGGTGTGGGACTCAAAGGCTGGGAAAAGTCAGCCGTCCCGCTGTACCGGGCAATCTTCCGCAGCGACATTGAACAGACCCGTCAGCTTCTGCCTCCGTTTCTCGCAGCGATCTCCCGGTTGCCGCTGCTGTACGTACCGCTCTATGAGGGGGGCGATCCGCTCGCAATCGCGCGGGTCCGGTCGCTGCACTCGTCGATTCAATTTCTGTTGCAGCACCTGCCTCGTTTGGGCCTGTTGCGGGAAACCTGGCACGTTTTGAAAACGGCGCAATTGATGGAACGCCGCAGTAGTCGCGCCGGCGTGACCGTCACCGAATTTGCCGGGCTGTACACCGCGGCGCTGAAAAACTCACTCGGTTGTGTGATTCGCAGCTCCGCCGACTGGGATGAGGGCCAGTTCAACGAAGAACGCCTGATTCAAGTTGTCGGCGAAATCGGCGAATTCTATCTGCAACAATGGAAAGAACACAGCGAAACGATGCGGATCTCCAACGTGGAGGCGCTCGGCGATCTGGGAACGTGGGCGGAAGTCAAATGGTTCATTCGCAATTACGGACAGGACCTGTTCCACGGCGTCAATCTGACGCTCGGCGGCATCCGCGCCATCCTGCGGCAAGGCGTCGATGCCTATCTGGAGTTGCTCGAAGAGGAGGACGACCCGCTGCGGCCGATGAAATTGGTGGAAGACCTCTCAAACGGGCTCGATCGCGATTCGGCCGTCTTCTGCTTGGAAATGGTGCTGCGTTGTCTGCAGGACAAATACGAACGGTTCATCGAGTACAACAGCACGACGACTCAATCCGATTACGGCGAGAATATCTACGTGCTGTTGGCCTTTCTGAGGCTGGAGGCGGATTACGATCGCATGGCTTGGGACCTGACGCCGGTGGTGATCGTCCACGAAGCGCTGGCCCGCAACGGCGCCAGCGAAGCTGCTGAGATCTGGCAAGAGGTATTCCGCATGAGAACCGAAGAGGACGCGGAAAAATTCCTGCGGAATCTCGGCCGATTGGAACGGGCCTGCAGTATCAAGCTTCCCAGTCTGCGGGACCGGCTGAATGAGCGGTTCATCAAGCCGCTGACGTTAGACCGGATTTTGGCGTTGGTCCCCGCCGCAATCGAGGATGCCCGCCGTCAGGTTCCCTCGCCCGCGTTCGAAGCGCTCAGCGCGAAGGTCGATCAGTATTTGGAGACCACCTCCGGCTCGGCGATGGACATCCCGCCATGGTTGTACAGCTTGGAGAATGAAATCGCCGACCTGGAACAGCCGGACCACTTCGACCTCGACGCCCCCGTGACGCCGACCAGTCTGCCGGAAATCAACATCTCGCTGCACGACTTCTCCGAGCAAGTCACCGTGTGGGATTCGCCGCTCGTTGAGGAAGACGACGAGTGAACGGCTGATCCGTCAAAAGACGCCCCGGATCCCTTAGTCCGCTGCTCCCATGTCGGTCATTTCCGATCGTTCCGACTCGCGCCGCTCAACAGAACCGATCGATCGCAAGGTCAAGCCCGTTCAATTCTCACGTTTCTCATACTCTGTGAGATATCCGACGAATGTGCGGCGGTGTTCTTCTTCGTCGGCCAACGTCTGAATGCAGATGTCCTGCGTCACGTAGTCGACGCCGTCGCAGAGTTTGATCAGTTTGGTGTACTGCGCGATGGCGGATTCCTCGGCGGCGATGACCCCTTTGATCACGGAGATGACATCGGTCGCGTCTTCGGGGGGTTGGAGCGAGGTCTGCGTTGCCTTAAACGCCTGGCTGCCGGGGACCGATCCGCCGATGGTTTTGATGCGGCGGGCCAATAGTTGAGCGTGCCCCAGTTCCTCGGTGATGTCTGCGGCGAGCGATTTTTTGATCTCCTCCGCCCGGACCCCGTCCAGGTTTGTCGAATTGGCGATGTAGCTCATCACCGTTTCGATTTCCATCCAGTACGCGACTTGGAGTTCCTCGATGATCTGTCGTCGCGTCTCGTCGCTCATGGTCTCATCCTTTCAAAAAGGGTTGGTGGATTGTGTGCTCGACTGAAATTGTATGACCGCCGCACCAGCAGACAACTGTCTTTCCTTCGCAGTCCAACAATTGAGAAAACGCAGCGGCCGCTAAATAAAATCACCGCGTCCGCCGATTTCGGGCACGCGGTGATTCTGGTCGCTTTTCAAGCCGGAACGCGGCGGATTAATGCTCGAAATTGGGCTCCTTGCCTTCGTAGGCACGGTAGAAATCGAAAATCGCCTTCTCCAACGCCTTTGATGTTTTTGAGTCGACCGACTGTTTGGCCTTCATGGCGGCGACCATCACCGCGTGCGCCGCGGTGAGCCGTTTGGCGTAATCGTCGTCGGACGACTTAATGCGCTGGGCCATGAAGTAGTCGGAAATGATTTTCTGGGTCTTGGTTGCGTGATCTTCCTTGGTATTGACCCACCGCACGAGTTGGTTTTTGGATTGAGCGTCTTTCTTCGCGGACAATTCGTTGATTTGCGTCATCGCCTTGGCGATGGTTTTGTAATCTTCGAGCATTTGCTCAAAACGAATCTGGTCGCCGTAGATGCCGCAGGGCACCTGGCAATGGGCAGCGGCATCACGAACACAGAGCAGGCAAATGGCGACAGCGAGCGTCAAGGGCAGGCAGCGGGACATGATGTAGTTCCTTGTCGTAGAGGGTTTCGGGGGCGTTGTTCACAGCGCCCTGAATGATTGTGAACCGTCGGGCGACCAGTTTAGCATGCACGGCATCTCCGGGTCAAAAGCACCGATTCTGGAGGTCTGCATCACTAATTGTTGATGAATGCCGCAGAATTGCGCGTTCCATTCACGATGTGATCGAGAGTGCGTTTTTCGGTTGTAAAACTGATCTTCGTTTGCGAGATTCGAGAAAACGTTCTGCATCAATTCTCACCGGAAGCCTTGCCCGCTATGAAAATCTCATTGTCAATCCGCCGTTTCCGTCTGATCGCAATCTTGCCGATGTTGTTCGTGCCGCTAATTGATGGGACTCTCCCCGCGAAAGAGCCGGCTGCCGAATTCGACGTCGTCATCTACGGCGGGACCTCCGGCGGTATCGTCGCCGCCGTCCAGGCGGCGCGGATGGGTAAATCGGTCGTGCTGTTCGAGCCGGGCAAGCATGTCGGCGGGCTAACCTCCGGCGGATTGGGGGCGACCGACATCGGCAACAAAGCGGCGATCGGCGGTTTGTCGCGGCGATTCTATCGCAAGCTGGGCGAGCACTATGCGCGGCCGGAGTCCTGGAAATGGGAACAGCGTGAACAGTATCGCAGCGGCCGCCGCAAGGCGAATGAACGCGAAATGTGGACGTTTGAGCCGCATGTCGCCGAGCAGACGTACCGCACGTGGCTGGCTGAGTACGAAATTCCAGTCCTGTTCGAAGAGCGGCTGGACTTGAAACAGGGTGTCCGCAAGGATGGTCCGCGTATTCGCTCGATTGTGATGGAGAGCGGACGCGAAATTGGCGGCCGGATATTCATCGACGCGACGTACGAAGGAGATCTGATGGCCCTCGCGGGCGTTTCCTATCACGTGGGCCGCGAGAGCAACGCGACTTACGGCGAAACACTCAACGGCGTTCAGACCCGCAACGCGATCTTTCATCAGTTCATCAAGCCGGTCGATCCGTACGTCGTGCCGGGCGATCCCGCGAGCGGGCTGTTGCCGGGCGTGCTCCCGCAAGTTTCGGCCGCCGACGGCGAAGGCGATCGCGGCGTTCAGACCTATTGTTTTCGGATGTGCACGACCGACGTGCCTGAAAACCGCGTGCCGTGGCAAAAGCCGGTCGATTACGATCCGCTTAAGTACGAACTGCTGCTGCGAAACTTCGAAGCGGGCGATCATCGCGTTCCGTGGAGTCCCACGCTGATGCCGAACCGCAAGACGGACGTAAACAACAACTATGCGGTCTCGACCGACTACATCGGCATGAATCACGAGTATCCCGAGGCGGACTACAAGCGCCGGGCGGAAATTATTCGGGAGCACCTCATATACCAGCAGGGGCTGATGTGGACGCTGGCGAACCATCCGCGGGTGCCGGAAAAAGTTCGCCGCGAGTTCCAGACTTGGGGGTTGGCCAAGGATGAGTTTACGGAGACCGATCATTGGCCGCACCAGTTGTACATCCGCGAAGCGCGGCGGATGATTTCCGACTATGTTATGACTGAGCAGAACTGTGTCGGCAACCGCACCATTGACGATCCGGTCGGGTTGGCCGCCTATACGATGGACTCGCACAATATCCAGCGCTACGTCCGCGACGGCAGAGTCGTCAACGAAGGGGACGTCCAGGTGGGCGGGTTTTCACCGTACCCGATCTCCTACCGTTCGATTCGACCGCGACAGAGCGAGTGCGACAATCTGCTCGTGCCGGTTGCCTTGTCGGCGTCGCACATTGCGTACGGGTCGATTCGCATGGAGCCGGTATTCATGGTCTTGGGACAATCAGCGGCGACGGCAGCGTGCCAGGCGATCGATCAGAAAGTGCCGGTGCAAAAGGTTGACTATGAGAAACTCAAGCAGCGGCTGCTGGCGGATGAGCAAGTGCTGGCGTGGACCGGCCCGCGTAAGAAGCCGCCGGTGGCGATCAAGAAACTGCCCGGAATCGTGGTCGACGACTTGGACGCGGAATTGACGGGCTATTGGAGACCGAGCCGCTCGGTTGGGAATTTTGTGGGCAACGCCTACCGCCACGACCAGAATCGCAACAAAGGAGAAATGACGGCAGTCTTTCGTCCGCAGATTCCGCGAACCGGTTTTTATGAAGTCCGCGTGGCCTACGCCCGCAATCCGAATCGCGCCGACAACGTGCCGGTCGAGGTCCAAACCGCGGATGGCCCAAAAAAGCTGACCCTCAATCAGCGATCCGCTCCCAACAAAGGGGCGCTGCACTCGATCGGCAAGTTTCGCTTCAACAACGGCAACGCCGGCAGCGTCGCCATCTCAAATAAAAACACCAACGGCTACGTGGTGATCGACGCAGTCCAGTTCTTGCCAACGGAGTGACTGCAGGAGCGGTTCCATCTCAAAACGTTCTGGAACGTGGGTCACTGCGGTTTCGAGCGGCTGGTCCGCGGGCGACGGGCGTTCATGTAGTCGAATAGCGGATCGAGTCCCGACGCACGCAACATCCCGGTTGACTCAAAGTTACGAGATGAATTATAAGCCCGCGTCGCAAGATTTCGAGCTATTTCTTCGGAATCATGGCGCAAGATGCGCACGAGACTTTGTATCGACTCACGGGGAATCGGCCGATCACGAGAATCGCGTGACGGGATAGAAGGTGGAGGCGGAATCTGTGTGTCCGCTGCAAGCTGCCCGCCGCACCCTATGCGCACCGTCAAAAAAAGGATTTTTTCACGGGACCTTAGCTGCGAATGTCGCAATCGATCATTGCTTTGAATCAACCCGCGGCGGCGCCTCAGCATGAAAACGCCCAGCACTGCTGGCGTCTCGCGCACTTCCTGGCCAAGGTGCGGCTCACTTTGTGGGTCCGAGACCGCTGGCTGGGGTTGTGGTGGTGGCTGCTGCAACCGATGGCCATGTGCGCCACCTATGTGTTTATGGTCCGCTACGCGTTTCCGCCCGGGCGTCCGTATCACGCGTTGTTCATCATGTGCGCGCTTTTACCCTGGACGTGCTTCATTGCGGCGACCAATCAGGCCGGCAATTCGTTTGTCGGTAATAAAAACCTGCTCCGCTCATTTCGATTCAATTACCTTGCGCTGCCGTTATCAGAAGTGATCGCCGCGACGGTTCGCTACGTCTGCTCGCTCGTGGTGATCGGCGTCTTAATGTACTACTACGGAGTCTGGCCGACCTGGCAGTTGCTGTGGATTCCCTTGCTGTTGGCCGCACAATTCGTGTTTATGCTCGGCGTTTCGCTGTTGTTGGCAGTGAGCCGCGTGTACATCCAAGACACTCCCAACGCCTGGGCGGTCATCAGCCGCATCTGGTTTTACGCCAGCCCTTCGCTCTATGCGTTGGACACAATCGTAGAAAAAATTCCAGAGGGCTACCGGTTCCTCTATACGATCAATCCGTTCGCAACGCTGTTTCCCGCTTATCGTGCCGTGATCATTGAAGGCCGCGCGCCCGATTTCTGGATGCTGGGCTATGTGGCATTACTGGGAAGCGTCATTTTGGGTGCGGCGATGTTGATGGTGCGGCGACTCCAAGGCGTGCTGCCGATGCATGTTTGACGATTCTGAAGGAAAACGCCTTCGATGATACAGCTGAATGACGTTGGTGTTCGCTGCGGCCGCACGGCCCGCCGCGACCGCAATTTTAATCGTCTCTTCAAGCGAACGCTGGGACGAATGCGCGATGTGCTGGCTCGCAATCCTGCGGAACAGAACGAGCCGGTCGCCGAGGCCAAGGAGTTCTGGGCCATCCGGCACATCTCCCTGAGAATTGGGCAGGGCGAATCCGTCGGGATCATCGGCACTAACGGCGCTGGAAAATCAACGCTGTTGCGAGTCATCGGCGGCATTTATCGACCGACCCACGGCGAGGTATCGGTCGATGGAAATATTACTCCGTTGCTGGCGCTGCAGCATGGATTCAATCCCGAGTTGACCGGCATCGAGAATCTGCGAATGGCGGGCATCCTGCTGGGGCTGGATTCGAAGCGGGTTGAAGAGTTAGTCCCTGACATTCTCGAATTCACGGAATTGGAAGATTTCATCGAACAGCCGGTCCGCACGTACTCTTCAGGAATGGCCGCACGGCTAGGGTTTGCCATCTCGACGGCGGTCGTCCCCGACGTGCTGATCTTGGATGAGATTATGAGTGTCGGAGACGGCGCGTTTCGCGAACGTTGCAAGGAGCGGCTGCAATCTTTGATTGCCGAAGCCCGTATCATGTTGCTCTGCTCGCACAGCATGTCATACGTCGCTGAACAATGCGATCGTGTCATCTGGCTGAACCGCGGGCACATCGTGATGGATGATGAAACCGGCGTTGTGCTGGACCGCTATCAGGAATTCTTAGCCGGGGGCGCCAACCGTACGGCGCTGCGGCGGCTGAAACTGGCGGGTTAACCTGCAGGAATCGAACTGACGAATCCTATCGCGCACTCGAGGAGCAAACCTGTCGTGGAATCGAACGTGTCACTCATGGACCGTGAACCTTTGGACGTGGATTCAGCTCCGCAAGTTGCGCCGTTCGACGCAGACCGACCGCAACCGCCTCTGAAAGTGATGCATGTGCTGTCGGTCAGTATTCCCTATATCAACGGATATGCGCTCCGCAGCAAATACATTGTCGAGACTCAAGCGGATTCGGGCGTCGTGGAACCCTGTGTGGTGACCTCGCCGTTTTACCCCGGTGTGGAAGGGACGGCGGAGAACGCCGTGATTCGGGGCATTCCCTATCATCGCGTCGCCAATCCTCAGGACCGCGATTTCCTGCGCGACCCGCGACTGCTTCCGTTCGTAATGCTGCACTGGACCAAACGACTTGCCGAATGGGCGATTCCGTTATTCGTACGGACTCGTAGAAAGGCTCTCAGGAGCGTCAAGAAGCGACTCCGCAATCAACGGCGATCGCTCTGGGCCTATCTGAGGCGCTGCAAACGTAATCTCCGCCGCGTCGCCCGTTGTTCGAAGCGGCTCGTCTGTTCGGTTGTGCACTTGATCGAAGTTATACTCGAACCGGTGATCGGCAAGCGATTTGCGTCGGCCGTGAAGGTGTTCTCCCGCTGGTGTGTAGCACTAATGTGGCTGATCTCGCGGCCATTTCAAGCCGCGGCCGAGGTCATTGCAAAGGCAGCGCGTTCCGGGTTCCGGTTCGTCTCGCGAATTGGCCGCCACCTCCGATTTCGCTCGGCCCCCCGTGACGAGAGACGGCGACCACCGTTGCGACAGCGGTTGATTACCGCTCTGCGGTTGCGCGAGAAGCAACTGCTAATTCGATTGTTTGAACGGGAACTGTTGGAACTTTGCCAGACGCACCAGCCGGACGTTATCCATGTGCACAGCCCGTACTTTTGCGGTGTTCCGGCGATCAAGGCGGGCCGAAAGGCCGGTATACCCGTGGTCTATGAGGTCCGCGGAATTTGGGAAGAGAGCGGCGTCGCCCAGGGAAACTTCGACCGCGATAGCGAGGACTATCTGTTTTGGCGCCGCCAGGAAACGTGGGCCATGCAAAATGCCGACGCGGTGACGTGCATTTGCGAAGAGTTGAGAAAAGAGATCATCAGCCGCAATGTGGCCGCCGAACGAGTGTTCGTTGCAGCCAACGCCGTCGATACCGAGCTATTTGTCCCACGACGCAAATCCCCGGCCGCCGCTCAGGAATCGTCCGAATCGATCAGCGAAATCCGGGAGCGGCTCGGAACGACGGTGATCGGCTACATCGGCAGCATCCGGCCTCTGGAAGGCGTGGACGGATTGGTCCGGGGCGCCGCAGAAGTCATCAATCGCGGCTATGACGCGAGTTTGTTAGTCGTGGGGGGTGGCAAAGATGTGGAAGACCTCGAGCGATTGGCGGAGGACCTCGGAATCGGCGACCAGGCGATCTTCACCGGTCAAGTCCCGCATGATGAAGTGCAGGACTATTACGAGTTGATCGACATCTTCGTGATTAGCCGGCCCGCGAGCCGCGTGGCGCAACTCGTGACGCCGCTGAAGCCGCTGGAAGCAATGGCGATGGAGAAAACGCTGGTCGTCTCTGATCTGCCCGCGCTACAGGAGATTGTCGCCGACAATCGGACGGGACTGGTCTATCGTGCCGAAAACGACACCGATTTGGCCGACAAATGTATCCGCCTGATCAACGACCCCGTTTTGAGAGACACGCTCGCCAGATCAGCCCGACAGTGGGTCTGCGAAGAGCGAAGCTGGGAACAGACGATCCAGCCGCAACTCGAAGCTTACGCCAGTGTCGTCGACCGGTTTGCGACTGAGCCAAAACCGGCGCACGTCAGTCAGGCGAAAGCCGCCTAGCGCGACGACGGTTCTGTCGCCGGTCGCAGCGGCCTCATTTCTTGCGCCGCCACCGCGCTCGTCCTTGAATGCTGTCTCGTGCTCAACGCGAGCGCAACGTGCCTAAGTCGTGTACACTCGAACGAATTGTTCGGCGCGACACCGTTTGCTAACCGGCACAGCTGGATAAGTTTCTATCAAATGACCAAAGCGGCACGTTTGATTCTGTTTCACCATACGGAACAACAGGCCGATGCCGCTGCGATTCGATCGTGGCTGAATCAAGCCGGTTAAGCGTTATCATCTCAAAATCCGAATTGATGAGAGATGTCAGCGGGTATTCCCCAAATCGAGAGGAAATCGCTGATCAGCGTTTCGGAATCCGGAGTAAGCGCTCAACTGAGCAATCCCGAAACGCCGACATAAAAGATGTCCCCCTTGAAAATGGGCAACCTGAGGTGTTTGTAACTCTTCAGCAGCCTCGGTAAAATGAGGTTTGGCCTTCAAGGATTGGTAAGGGAAGGACGCATAGGGCCAAGGTATAGCGCGATGCCGTTGCCGGTCAGAAAGCGAAAGGACACGAGACCGGCAACTAGAGACGTCACTTTCTAGTTCACTCGCTGATCAACCAATCCTTCGAAGTTATTGGGCCGAAACCATGATTTTGCAACGAGGCACGCGTTTTACAATCATCGCGCTCTTCTGCCTGATGCCTTGGTACTCCACGCAGGCGGACGAAAAATCGAGCACCACCAAACCGGCCGCCAAGAGCGCCGAGGCAGCGCGACCTGCCGATCCGCTCGACGTGGAAATCGACAAAGCGATCGCCGCGACCAGCCTTCGCAAATTGACGGCGGGCGTTCACACACCGTGGCAGATTATGCACGGCATCTTGGCGCTGCGGCATGATTTTATGCTCAAGAAAGGCCGCGACAGCAAAGCGGGCGAAACGATCAAAGCCATTGACTGGATGGGCAGTGGCGCCAAGCATGACGGACTGACGCTGTTTGAGCGGACACAGTTCGGCGGACGTGCCCGGCCTTACACGCGGCCGTACGCGTTTGAGGGCCACCCGAACCAGTTTTTCGGCATTTTTGTGATGTCCGATCTGGAGAAGAACTTCAAGTTCAAAGCCGGCAATGATGAAGTCTCCATTGCCGACATGATCGAAAACGCCAAGATGGACGTCACGCAGGGGCCGGAAGTGACTTGGACGCTCTGGGCGTTGAGCCACTATCTTCCCACGGACGCCCAATGGCACAACCGCTACGGCCAGCCGTGGAGCATCGAACGGATGGTCCGCATCCAAACGCAAGAGTCGGTCATCTCGGCTCCCTGCGGCGGAACCCACGGACTCTTCGCATTGGCGTATGCCCGCAACAAACACCTTGCTGAAGGCAAGTCACTCCGCGGCGTTTGGTTGGAAGCGGACCAAAAAATCAAACGTTTCATCGAAGAAGCCCGCGTGCTGCAAAACAGTGACGGTTCGTTCTCCACGGAATACTTTCGCGGCCGGGGATTCAGCAACGAATTCAACAAGCGGATCGCGCACTCCGGCCATATGCTGGAATGGTTGATGATGGGCCTGCCGCAGAGCCGGCTCAAAGAGAAGTGGGTCCGCAAGGGGCTGGATCGCTTGTCTAAAGACTTGGTGGAGAATCGCAAGAAAGCCGCCGAATGCGGACCGCTGTACCACTCGTTGCACGCCTTGATCCTGTATCGCCTGCGAACGCGTCCCCAACTCTACGGTCCGGGCAAGCCGACACTGCTGGTGAAGGCCGAGCCGAAACCGGCGTCGAGTGACAAGCCGGCGGACAAAGCCGCGAAGGCGGAAACGCCGAAGGCCCCCGCACAGGAGAAGCAAGCGGAGCAACCGAAAAAGCAACCGGAGAAAGTCGCCGACGCGGCCGTCACACCCGTTGCCGCCGAAACAACGACGAAACCGGCTAAGGAAACGCCCGCCGATTCCAAAACGCCCGCGAAGAAGTAGGCCGTTTGCGTTTCCTTCGATCATTCAAACCGCCGGTCTTCAGTTGATGCGAAGGCCGGCGTTTTTTTTGCGTGATGTGGATAGGAAAGGTTCTGGACTGAGTCCTAAATCTGATGCAACCAGCCGTCTCGTCAAAATGAAATGAGATCGTCAAGCAGTGGACCGTGTGTTCTAAACTCTTGCAGGCCCAAGGGTGCCAGTTCGCTGTCTCAATGTGTGATCGCTCACGCCGCGACCGGACACACCATTGTCATGCTGATCATTGCTTGCGCCGTCCGTACCAGATCAGCGACCGATCGCGGTGGTCGACTTCGCTGAGATCAGCCGTTTCGGTGAGCGCAAACTCGCAATCCCGATCGAAAGGGAGATACAACCAGGTTGGACTACTCCATCTCAGTCTGATCGAGCCGAATTCGGCAGTGGCTTGACCTCGATCATCCTCAGATTCAAGGACGTCCTGAGTGGAAAAATTCTCTCGTAACGAACCATCTCCGCTCGCGACCTCCGGATCGCCAAAGCTTCCTTCAGGGTCAGTCAAATTATACCACTGGTAATCGATTACGCTGAAATCGTCGTCGCTGCCGCTGAACTTCACCAATCCAATCGTGTCGCTGTCACGGATGATAATAAATCGGTTAAGTGGACAGGCAACTGCGCCGTCAGAGATTAGAAACCCTTTCTTCCTTGAGGGCGCTCCAATCAGCCAGCGGTAGCCCAACAACTCGAAAGCGGTGTTGGAGGCGCGCGTATGCAAACTATCGATGGATTTTCGGGCCTCCAAAATATCGTCTGTCAGAGAATCTGCCTGCTTCTCAAGACCCTCTCGCTTCGACATAAGGAGTATCATCAGACCTGGCTGTGCAATGGCAACAATTAGCACAAATGCCAGTACGACGGATCGATGCAATGGAATGGTCGGCTGTTCATTGTCCATGAACGTCGCTTTCTTGAAGTAGCGCTTCACGAATTACCGCATCGTCGTCCGGCGACACACTCCGCAGATCGAGCCATAGCTGCCCGTCTTGAATTCGCCCAAAGACGCGCGGCGGCGTCTGACGCAGTTGACTGGCCAGTTCTTCCGCACTGCGGTCCGAGTGCGTGATTTGCAGGACTGCCGTCGGCAATTCCGCCAGCGGCAGCGAACCGCCGCCGACCGGGGCGGTTGCCTCGATCACAGTGACCGTGAACTGCGGTTTTGATTCCAACGACTCCGCCAGCGACTCCGCACGGCGGCGCAGTTCCTCGACCGGTGTCGCCAACAGTGACAACGTGGGGATTTGATCTTTGGCCGTCCCGCGCAGATAAGCATCCAGCGTTGCGGACAAGGCGGCCAAGGTCAGTTTGTCCACGCGCACGGCTCGTGCGAGGGGATGTTGGCGAATTCGCTCGATAAAGTCACGTCTGCCAACGATGATCCCGCACTGCGGCCCGCCCAGCAGTTTGTCGCCGCTTCCCAGGACGACATCCGCACCGGCGGCGATGCTCTCGGAAAACGTCGGCTCGCGCGGGAGTCCGTAACGGGTCAGATCCAGCATCGCGCCGCTGCCGATATCGTCGATCGCCACTAGCCCGTGCTCATGTGCCAAACTCGCCAGCGCGTCGATTCCGGGAGTCTCGGCGAAACCCATGACGCGATAGTTCGAGGGGTGCACATGCAGAATCGCGGCGGTGTCCGGGCCGATCGCCTCACGATAATCGGCCAGCCGCGTGCGGTTTGTCGTGCCGACCTCTCTCAGAACTGCGCCGCTGAGCTTGAAGATTTCCGGCAGTCGAAACGAGCCGCCGATTTCAATCAGTTGACCGCGCGAAATGATCACTTCGTGCCCCCGGCAGAGGGCTTGTAAACTGAGCAGCGTCGCCGCCGCGTTGTTGTTGACGATCACGGAGTGTTCCGCGCCGGTCAGTTGCTCTAACGCTTCCTGCAGTTGGTAACCCCGATAGCGCCGCGTGCCGGTCGACAGGTCGACTTCGAGGTTGGATGCGGCGGCACATTCACTGGTGGCTTGCACTGCCTCGCATGACAACGGCGCGCGGCCCAAACCAGTATGCAGGATCACACCGGTGGCGTTAACGACCCGGGCGAGGCGGTTTGAGTTGCGCTGCAAGCCACGTGACTGCAAAGCTGCCGCCAATTGTGCCGTGAGCGTTTCGCGGTCGGCAATCTCGCCGTTATTGAGCAACTCACCCCGCAATTCATCGATCGCGTCACGAGCCCAATTCAGGACGGTATCGCGGCCTTGTTGGAGCAGGAGTTCCGCAATGCGAGGATCCGCCAGCAACTCATGCACGGGCGGGAGGTTTTGGAGCGAGGATGAGCGAGGATCGTTCACAGCGGTTACAGGGGCTGACGAAAGACAGTTTTACCCAGTGGAATGGTAATGATACCACCTAGAGAGCGGGGTGGGCAAAAACCATGAGCGCAAAAAGAGAGCCCCTCATCCGAAAAACGGGTGGTGAGGGGCGAATGAAACGTCTCAGATGTATCTGGGCAAAAAAATAAAGGGGGTATGATAGGAGCGCCAGATATGAAATTCCTTTTCATTCTCTAGATGCAGTCGGCGTGAGCATTGCCTCGACATCCTTTGTTGAGGACAATAGAACCGAATTCAAATACCGATTCAAGGGTTTGTACCCAAAAATTCCAGTTTTTTCGAAAATATCGACAACGGAGTGCAACGTGGACCTGCCACGCAACCCGACACGGCCCGTTCAGATTGGCTCAGTCATCATTGGGGACGGAAATCCGCTTGCTGTACAGAGTATGTGTGCGACGCACACTCAGGATATCGAGGCCACCGTTGGCCAGGCCAACGCGCTGCTCGAGGCGGGAGCGGACGTGGTTCGTATCGCCGCCGACAGCAAAAAAGATGCAGAATCCTTAGTGCAAATCCGTAGAGAGACGACCGCGAACCTTTCGGTCGATTTGCAAGAGAATTACCGGCTGGCGGAACTGATCGGCCCGCATGTGGACAAGATCCGATACAACCCGGGACACCTTTACCACCACGAGCGCGAAAAGCCGTGGCAGGAGAAGGTGAAGTACATTGTCGGAATCGCGGGGGACAACGACTGTGCGATTCGCGTCGGCGTCAATTGCGGGTCGGTCGATCCGGCCAAAGCGGACAAGTACGGCGCTGACGATTCGATTTCGCCCATGCTGGAAAGCGCGCTGGACCACTGCGCGTTTCTCGATTCGCTCGGCTTTGAGCGGTATTGCGTGTCGCTCAAGGATTCCGATCCGGAGAAGGTGATCGAAGTGAACAAGCGGTTCGCAGCGGAGCGGCCCGACGTACCGCTGCATCTGGGCGTGACCGAAGCGGGCATGCCGCCCGATGGGATCATCAAGACCCGCATCGCGTTTGAGCAATTGATTAGCCGCGGCATCGGCGACACGATCCGCGTTTCGCTCACACTGCCCAACGCCCGCAAGCCGGAAGAGATCGACGCCGGCCGGCAGATCCTGGCCGACATCGCCGCCGGGCGTGTGCGGAGCTTCGTCGATTTTCAACTCGACACGCTGAACATCATCAGTTGCCCCAGCTGCTCCCGCGTGGAGAACGAGGCGTTCATCGATCTGGCGCAGGACGTCAAGGAAATGACGCAATACGCGAAGGACCACGCAATCACAATCGCCGTGATGGGCTGCCGCGTGAACGGCCCCGGCGAAACCGACGACGCCGATCTCGGCCTGTGGTGCGGCCCGACGGTCGTGAACCTCAAGAAAGGCCCGCAGGCGCTGGGGGCGTACTCGTACGATGAGATTCTGCCGCGGCTGAGGGCGGAGTTGGATGCGTTGATTGCGGAGCGGGAAGGGGCCGGAGTTTGAGCTAAACAGGATCGACCGATGGCGCTGAGTACGAATCAGAATCCCGTCGACCACCCAGCGGCGGAAACAGGAATGGAGAAAGTCAACGGCTACTTTCGCCGTTGCAACGATGACGTCGAATTGTTCTTCCCGCCGCAGATAATGTTTTTCCGAGCTTACATCGTTGACTCACCTGATCTACGAGAAGCGTTAAAGGCGCGAATGAAGGTCTTGGAGTGTTGTTTATTGGGTGCTATTGCCGTCACGTTCGTTGCCTGCTGGCTTTCTGAACGGATCGGGCTGTGTCTAGCGCTTGGGCTGACAGGGATTGAAACTGTATTCTGGGTCTTGGCGTTTCCGCTGCTTCGGCAATTGAAAGCACTTCCGATTCGGCTGAGTGTGAGCGCTTACGCGGCAGACTTTTCAACACTCAATTTGCTGTTTGGTATTGGGATTTGCGTTTTCGTGGGAACGGCAGCAATTGTTGGCGGAGTCGTCGGCAACGATCTCTCGTGGGTCGTGTTGGGATGCGGGTTGATGATTTGGGGGGTCCGACTGTTCGTCGAAGTCGTCGTGCGGTGGATGAAGGCCTTGCGATGACCTTGCATCTTTCATGGCTATTGACCGGCGGAGGGCAGATCTGCCGAATTAAAGTCGACAGAAGTGCGTCGCGCCATGCACCTGCTGATTGAGTCGGAACACCGCAGCCATGGGCTTGCCCAAACATGCTGAGAACTACACAAAGCTGGAACTCGACTCCCTCATCTCCCGGCTCAAGGAGGGCGATCAAGATGCGGAGTACGAGTGTGTGGCCTTTGTCCTCGCTGAAAGCTTTGGTATCTGGCACGGTCGGGCTCGTGCAAAGATCTGTCGCTTCCTCAAGAATCATCCCCCCGACGCGACGTTGCGATCAAAACTCGTCGAAAGGATCATCGAACGGTTGGAGGCCGGCAATTTTGGGGAACAGTTCAAAGATCAACTGAAGATGGCGATCCGCTTCTCACCCGATGAGATGCTCCTCGCGGCGCATCGTTCCGGTCAGTCAGAAAAAGAACACGTTCGACGATATGCAGCGTGGATTCGCAATAGAATTGATAACGTGGGATAGTATCGCACTGTTCGGTTGCGATAAGCATTACGGCGTCGTCGGCTGGAGTGCGTTGAGACGCACCCTACGGCTGAACCGCAGTTTCGCTCTAATGCTGACAATGAAATTCACCTTCAGGAAAGGAAGCCATGATGACCCGATTAGTAGCGATTGTTTTGATTCTTCATTGCTCAGCCGCCCTCGCCAACGATTACATTGTCCGTGTCGAAAAGATCGGATACGTCGACCAGCCGGCAATGAACAAAAAGCCGCGGGAGATTGTGTTCCATACCATTGAGATTCTTGCGCGCCCCGGCAAGTCGTTTCGCGGGAAGATCAAGCTGGGGACGGAAACAGTGACGCTGGCGGGAACACTTCAGCCGACCGAGAACGGCGAGTTTACGACTGATGTGCGGTATCGGCATATCGTCGACACCGGCGAGACGATTCCCACAGCGGATGGTCGCGGAAAGCCTCGTCTGAACGAGACGGCGTTTGAATCAACCATAGCAACGAGTGTCGGTAAACCAACCGACATCGGCGGAACGGTTACGACAAGGAACAACAAACTGTCCAAGACTCGGTACGTGTTGCTCATCTCACGATACAATCCGGCGAACTGACAAGCGCCAAGATTGGCCGAGTGTTGCGGAGATGACAACACCTAGCCAAAGCGCAATCGCGCATCGTAGCCGATGCTAGTAACCCGCATGCTGCTGCATCTCCTTCGTCAGTTTCGCCCCCTTGCGGAGGTTCGCGATCAGTTGCGGCGGGTCGGGGACGATTCGCATGAAGATTTCGCCGAGCACGATTGTTTGGCCCCGCGCCGACTCGATGGCGATCTCCCAACTGGTGTTGGAGGTCGCCGCTTCGGGGCTGTACTCGTCGTCGCTGGTCGTCACGCTTCTCATTATGCCGAACGCCTCCACCTCGCGGCGCTCGACGTCGATGTTGACGATCTCCTTCCACCGCATCTGCTTACGGAAGCCGAATTGCGAGAAACGGATGCCCCGTTTGTGCAAGTCGAGGCGGCGGCCCAAATTGGCGAGATTGACGAACAGCAGATAGCCCCCAACCAGGCACAGGACGAGCCCGAACCCTCCCACCAGCAGCGAGACAAGCGTCGCCTTGCCGATGCTAATCGCATAGCCCAGCAGTCCGCCGCCGAGGGCAACGGTAATTGCGATCGCAAACACCGCGCTGCCCAACTGCGGTCGATAAGTCTTGAGCACCGGTCCCAGCGGGTCGCCGGTGTCGTCACTCTGTGCGGCGGTTGCCGTTTTGTGGTGTGTACGGGGCATCTCGGGACCTTGATGCGCGGCAGGTCAAAGCGCGGTGCTGAGCGTTATAGACGTAATCATGTGAGCTGCGAAACAAAGACTCAGTCATGCTACCAAATTGAGATCTCAGACACCAACAGTTGCCGTGCTCGTTGGCAGTTTCAATCTGCAGCCGGAAGACTGGCGAGATTTGGGGCACATTTCGGCTCTTAACTTCGTGATGGTTCTGGCGGTTTGCCAGACCGGCGCCAGAATGTACCCTACTCTGTAGCGAGCTGTGGCAAATCGCCGTACATGGCATCGGTTAACGGTCGATGTCAATCGAATTGCCATTTGCTGATCGACTGTGACGACACCGGCAAGGACGCATGGGCCGTGAACGAAGCTCAATTTCGTGAATTGATCTCCGGCAAGACGCGCGGAGTCGCGGCGGCGTGCCTGCGCGGCGGGCTGTCGTTGCTCGCGCTGCCCTACGGATTGGGGGTCGCAGTTCGGAAATGGATGTTTGAGTGCGGCCTGAAGAAAGTATTCCGCGTCGACGCTGCGGTGGTCAGTCTGGGCAATCTGACAACTGGCGGAACCGGCAAGACGCCGTTTGCCGCGTTTCTCGCCCGCTGGTTTACGGAACAGGGTGTGCGCGTCTGTTTTGTCAGCCGCGGCTATGGGGCCCAAGACGGATCGGGTAACGATGAAGCACTTGTGCTCGCTCAACTGTGCCCCGATGTGCCGCATCGCCAGCAGCCTGACCGCGTCGCCGCCTCAGGGCGGGTCATCGACGATCACGGTGCCGAATTAATCATCCTTGACGACGGCTTTCAACATCGGCGACTGCATCGCGATTTGGATATCGTGCTCATCGATGCCCTCAATCCGTGGGGATTCGGACGATTGTTGCCGCGGGGCCTGTTGCGCGAGCCGCTCCGAGCGCTGCGCCGCGCGGACCTGATCGTGATCACTCGTGCCGATCAGGCGACGTCCGAACAGCTGGAATCGATTCGCGATACGACCCGGCGATTTGTGAATCAGTCCCCCGTCGAAGTGTCGTTTCCTCCGACGCGGCTGATCAATGCGGCCGGCGAGACGGCGGAGATCTCATCGCTTTCCGGGCGGCCGGTCGCGGCGTTTTGCGGGATCGGCAATCCGCAGGGATTTCGGGAATCATTGCATGAGTTGGGCTTAACGGTCGCGGCGTTTCGGGAGTTTCCGGACCACCATGCGTACAGAGCGGCCGAGTTAGCGTCGCTGGGAGAATGGGCCGCCGGCCACGACGCCGCGGCAGTCCTGTTGACGCAAAAGGATCTTGTGAAGATCCCGTCAAATGAACTGGGAAGTGTTCCGCTGTGGGCGGTCGAAATCGGCTGCCGTATCGAACAGGGTGACGCGCGGTTGACGGAGGTTTTACAAGGCTTGCTGTCGCGTCGCCACGTATGAATCTCGACCGAGTCACTCCCAATGAGGGAATTCGTGCTATCAACATCTCAAAGTCTTGTTTCGTGCACAAATCTTTGACGGCAATGCGACAGGACTTGCGGCAGGAAGCAGCGATAGTGCGTGTTTTGGCGGGGCACGCCGCCCGCGACCGCAAGCGGTCGGCTTGGTTTCATCAAAAACTGTGTTAGCGACGAATCGCACGAATTCACACGAATGATCCGGCGGCTTTCGTGAAGATTCGTGCGATTCGTGGCGAGATCTTTTGTTGGTTTTGGCTGCGGATCGGCAGCGCTGGGATTTCCCTGAATCGGTCCTGTCGGCGCGCGGTTGTCTGTCGGCGGACGAGGAATTGAATTCTGGCAACCGGCGTTGTAGCCTGGATTCGAGCGCCCGTTCTGTGACAGCTTCCCTCTCCGACTTAACTGGCGAGACCACAACTATGATTCAACGCACCTTCTACGCTGGCCTGTTGGCGTGCAGTTTGCTTTGTACGACGGCGATCGCGGACGAACTTGATTTGTCGCGGGCGGCGGTCGTGCTGCCCTTTCCAGAAAAGCTCTCCCTACCCGATAACAAAAAACCGGCTCGAATGTTGGTTGAGGAGGTTGAGAAACGAACGCATTTGCGCTGGCCGGTCGTCGGATTGATACAAGATCCTCCGGAAGCCTACATCTTTTTGGGCACTCCGGAATCGTTGAAGGGCGTGCCATCCGGCGGCGACCGAGTCGGACTTGACGAAGTCGCACGCCTGCCGGACGAAGGATTTCGTATTCAAGTTTTCAATGAAGGGGCTACGACGGTCATCTATTGTGTCGGCAAAGACGCGCGGGGATTGTTGTTCGCGGTCGGGCGGTTGCTGCGGGAAATGAAACTGACCAACGGCAAAGCAGTGATCGATGACAACTTCAAAATCACAACCGCTCCCGAGATCCCGCTGCGGGGCCATCAACTCGGCTACCGGCCAAAGACAAACTCCTACGACGCGTGGACCGTGGAATTGTGGGAGCAATATATCCGTGATTTGGTTGTGTTCGGAAACAATGCGATCGAACTCATCCCGCCCCGCTCCGACGACGACGATCAGAGTCCGCATTTTCCGCTGCCTAAGATCGAGATGATGATCGAAATGTCGCGGATCTGCGATGAGTACGACCAGGACGTCTGGATCTGGTATCCGGCGATGGACGAGGACTATGGCGATCCCAAGACGGTCGAATTCGCGATTAAGGAGTGGGGAGAAGTCTTCAAGAAACTGCCGCGGATCGACGTCATCTTTGTGCCCGGAGGCGATCCGGGGCATACGCATCCCGAACATTTGATGGCGCTGTTGGAGAAGCAGACGGAGAATCTGCGGCTATATCATCCGGAAGCGGAGATGTGGGTTTCGCCGCAGAGTTTCTCGGATGAGTGGCACGACATCTTTCTGGACATCGTCAACAAGCAAAAGCCGGATTGGCTAGGCGGAATTGTATTCGGACCGCAGGTATGGACGCCACTCCCTAAACTTCGTGAGCAGATCGACAAGAAATATCCGATCCGCCGCTATCCCGACATCACCCACAGCCGGCACTGCCAATATCCGGTGCCGGATTGGGATTTGGCCTACGCACTGACGATCGCCCGCGAGGGCATCAATCCGCGGCCGACCGACCACGTCAATATCTTTCGCCGGTATCAGAAATACTCCGACGGCTTCATCACCTATTCGGAAGGTTGCAACGATGACGTGAACAAGATCGTCTGGAGTATGCTCGGCTGGGACCCGAACACGCCGGTGATGGAGATTCTGCGGCAATACAGCCGTTATTTTATCGGACCAGAATACGAAGAGGAATTCGCCAACGGCCTGTTGGCGCTCGAACGCAACTGGCGCGGACCGTTGCTCACGAATCAAGGCGTGTACACGACGCTGCAGCAATTTCAGACCATGGAAGCGAACGCGTCGCCGAAGCTTTTGCTCAACTGGCGGTTTCAACAGGCGCTCTATCGGGCGTATTACGACGCCTATGTCCGCAGCCGGCTGATCTACGAGACGGCCCTGGAAGACCAGGCGCTGCAGCAGTTGCGGGCCGCCGTGCAAATCGGCTCGTTGCAGGCGATCGACAAGGCGGAGAAAGTGCTTGATCGGGTCGTGACCGATCCGCCGTCACCGCAGTGGCGGGCGCGCGTGTTTGAGCTGGGGGATGCTCTGTTTAAGAGCATTCGTATGCAGCTCAGCGTGCAGCGACACAAGGCGATCGCTGTCGAACGGGGCGCGAATCTGGATACGATTGACACGCCGCTGAATAACCGCAACTGGCTAAAGAAACGCTTCGCCGCGATCCGCGAACTCGACGACGAACAACAGCGGCTGGCGGAGATTGACAAGATTGTGAATTGGACCAATCCCGGGCCGGGCGGATTTTATGACGATCTGGGCGACCCGGCACGGCAGCCGCATTTGGTGCGCGGGCGTGGTGCCAAGCTCGATCCGCAGTATTTCGAGTCGTCTCTGCTTGCGACAAATGTCCGCTGGGGCAAAATTCCGGACAAGCCGTTTTCCTGGTGGCGGCATGCCGGCGCGATGAAAGATGCGCCGCTGACCATGCAATACAACGATCTCGACCCGAAGGCGAAATATCGACTGCGGGTCTGCTATTCCGGCGACATGCCGCCGATCAAAATTCGGCTCACAGCGGATGAGGTGTATGAGATCCATCCGCTGATCGACAAAAGCATGCCCGAGCCGCTGTTTGAATTCAACATCCCGCCGGAGGCGACCGCCGATGGGGAATTGACGCTGCAGTGGTTCCGCGAACCGGGCATCGGACGCAATGGTCGCGGCTGCCAAGTGGCCGAAGTCTGGCTCATCAAGAAATAGCTCCCGTCAATAACCAAACCGACGGCTTGCCGTCGTGTGCAACGTCGAATGCGACGGCAAAGCCGTCGGCTTGGTGATTGATTCCGCCTCACGTGCATTGGAAGAAGAACATGGAACCACGGATCAGCATTATTACTTTGGGTGTGAGCGATCTTGAGCGGTCGTTGGCGTTTTACCGGGACGGCCTCGGCTTCCCGACCAGCTGGACGGTGGACAAAGGCATTATCTTTTTCCAAACCGGCGGCGTCTGCCTGGCACTCTACCCGCAGGACAAACTGGCTGAGGATGTCTCACCAGAGTTTTCCCCCGAACCGGGCAAGTTTTCCGGCGCGACGCTGGCTCACAACGTCCGTGAAAAAGCGGAAGTCGATCAAGTAATGCAACTGGCAGAGGCCGCCGGCGCGACGATCGAAAAACCGGCCCAGGACGCCTTTTGGGGCGGCTACTCCGGCTACTTCAGCGACCCGGACGGTCACCTGTGGGAAGTCGCCTGGGGAGCATTTGAGATCCGAGAGGATGGCACTTTAGTGATTCCATAGTCTGCATTTCGTTTGGGATTCTTCCCAGTGCGCGATGAACTGAACATCAACGATTACAACCGCGAAGCCTGGAACCGCAAAGTCGATCAACAGGATCGATGGACCAAGCCGGTCTCTGCCGCCGAGGTCGAACGCGCGCGGCGTGGTGAATTTGAACTGTACCTGACACCATCCCGGCCGGTTCCGATTTCGTGGTTTCCCGAGCTAGAAGACCGGCAGGTGCTCTGTTTGGCATCAGGCGGCGGGCAGCAGGGCCCACTGCTTGCGGCTGCCGGCGCGACGGTCACCGTGTTAGACAACTCTCCCAACCAATTGCAGCAAGATCGCTTCGCGGCAGAGCAATTCGGACTGCAGATCGCGACTATTGAGCGGCACATGGCAGACTTGCGCTGTTTCAACAACGAAAGCTTCGATCTAATCGTGCATCCGTGCGCCAACTGTTTCGTGCCGGAACTTGAACCGGTCTGGCGGGAGTCGGCGCGCGTCTTGAGGGTTGGCGGGTTACTTCTGGCTGGTTTTACCAATCCAGTCCGCTACCTGTTTGATTTTCAACAAATGCGGCAGGGCGACCTGCAGGTCCGTCATCAGATTCCATACTCCGACATCGAGAGCCTGTCGCAGTCGGAACGGCAGGAGTCGATTATCGATGCGGGAGAGCCTCTGGAATTCTCTCATACTCTGGAAGGCCAAATCGGCGGACAGATTGCCGCCGGTTTTGCAATCACCGGCTTCTATGAGGATCGTTATGCTGACGATGCCAGTGATCCGCTTTCACATTTCCTGCCGACGTTCATTGCAACGCGTGCGACCAAGACCCCGTCGCACTAAGAGCTATGCCAGAGCCATTCTGAAGCCAAGTTGAAAAATCGACTTGATTTCATTGCGGTTTCTATGTTGACTAGTAGAAGTCGCGCCTTTGCGGCAGCCTCCATCGCATCTCCGGGCTGAGCAAGGCGTGCACCTGATCGTTTCGGCGATGCAGGCAGCGCTCGCAACGGTCCTCACATACCTGTACGTTGTGAGGCCGCGGCCATGTCCGAGAAACCGACGTTTCCCATGATTTGGCCCAGCTTGATCGTCGTCGCGCTGGGCATCTACAGCTACTTCACGCTTCAACCTCCTCTGGACACGGCCCGGCCGGATCCGAAGGCCACCCCGGGATTTCCCTCTCCGCCAACTCCGCCGGGTTTGCACGCCTACGATGCACGGTTGTGGGAGGATCCCCTGGCTGTGGTTCACGAATCGAGGCCGCAATCCTCACGAGTTTCGCTGGACGAAATCCGGTCCTACGTGCGGAGCGCCGTGAGTAAGGCCTATCCTGAAAAACTTCATCGGGAACTTCGGGACTCGTCAAACGGGAATAACGCGGAAGTCAATCGAAACCTGGTCGTTTTGCCCGTGATGGTGCCGGGGGGGAAATATGGAGAGGATCGCGAGCGCCGCATGAGAATGCGTTATGCCGTCGTTTCGGCGCTATCGATCTGCAACTATCATCCGAAGTTTGCCGGGCGGCTCAGTGCGGTATCGATGCCGCTGTACGTCGACGGCGCCGCAACCAATCGGTCATTCAAAGAATACCTCACAATTCCCGTCGAATTCTATCTGGACTTTCCCGATCGCGGCCTACTCACCGACAACCATTCCGTCGACGAAGTCTGCCCGCATGCGGTCGATGCGGCCGACTGCGATTGCGAATCGGGCAGACGTCCCCAGGGACGCGGCAAGGTGAGACTCCCCAAGGTTCCAGTCTTGGTCTGCTGGATCGACGAAAGCCGATTGGGAGGGCGGCCACTGGCGGTCTTGGCGCAAGTCCTCGATCACCTGCTCCGTCGCGATGGCCGCCCGCAGAAGTTGATGACCGCGGCGAGGCAATCCTCCGTCGGCAATATCGATTGGAACGTCCTGCTGGAGCAACTCGGTCAGGTCCACTCGATCTCTGAACGGCTTATGGCCATCGTTCAAAAGGAATGGACGTCGCTGAATCAGCTGCACGCGCCGTTGGCAGCAGAGGTCTGTATTCTGGGGCCGGCAAGTTCTGACACGTTGTTTCGGATGGCGTATGAGAACGACAACCCGCAGTTTTTCTTTGGGAAGAATTCGGCAAATCGAAATCCTGATCCGTATTACGCAAGTCGCGAGAATCGGCCGTTGCCCTGCGGCTACTTTGCCGGCCACGACTATTTCGTGAAGCCGGTCCAGATGTTGTCGGCGCGGGCGACGATTCCGGAGGAATTCACTCGCAATAGCGATCCTCCGAACACGGAGGCGGCGCTTCAGAACTTCACAAGCGGAAAGCCGACCTCATCCGGGCTGCAAGTCTCGCGGATTATTGGCAGCGACTCCAGCCTGGCCAAGGCGATCAAGACGGAGTTGCAGTTGCGCGATGCCTGGGGCAACGAGGAATCCGGGCTGGACGAATGTCACGTGGCCCTGATTGCCGAACGAGATACGCAGTACGGCCGCGCCATCGTGCACGCATTTAATGTGGCGTTCCAAACAAAGCATTCCGAAGAGCTTTCCTATCGTCGCGAACGGCCCGATTTCGATCCGTACATCTCGACGGTCGCCTATCTGCGCGGAATCGACGGCGAGATGCACCACGGCGAGGAGAAATCCTCATCCGACAAGCGTTCGGACTCACGCGACCATGATGCTTCAGTTCGCGTCGTGACGGATGAGGTTGAACCGGAAGGCGAGCCGCAAAAGGACTACCTGCTGCGAATTCAGCAGCAATTGCAGGCGCTGGACAATCAACTCCGTGAGGAGGGCGGGCGGGGGATTACGGCGATCGGTGTCGTCGGCAGCGACGTCTTCGACAAGTTGTTGATTCTGCGGTCGTTGAAAAAACGATTTCGGTATGCCCAGTTTTTTACGACCGATTTGGACGCGAACTTTTGGCGGAAGACGGAGTACGACACGACTCGCAATCTGATCGTCGCATCGCATTTTGGGCTCCAGTTGCATCCCGACTTGCAGCGCGACGTCCCTCCGTTTCGCGACAGCTATCAAACCTCGCTGTTTTTGGCGACGTTGGTGGCAGGCCGGGACCGCCGCACAATGGACCTGCTGAAATCTCGTCACGAGTGCGATGGGCACTACAGTATTTGGACCAGCAGCGACGCTTCTGCGCCGCTGAATCCGTTGATTTTCGAAATTGGCAAGCATGGCCCCTACCAATTGACCACTACCGGCGGCCGGCGAGGCTTGGTGCCCCATCTGACGGAAACCTGGGTCAGCGAGTCTCAGTTGCGAAGCGGGGATTCGGCACCGGATCTCACCGCCCAACTGCATCCCACCAGTCCGCGAGAGAGGCCGAATTCGGGCCGCACACTTGCAAAGACCTTCAAGCGTATCGGAGCAGCCGCTTTCCTGGTGCTGGTACTGACCGCGGCATCCATGTCACTGCTTAATTTTTTCATGCCGGTGTTTCAAAAATTAAGAGATTACATCGTGCGGTTGTGGAGAGACTATCTCCAGTTTGTCAGCGATCTGCTGCAGCGGTTGGGATATTCTGTGGTGGTGCCTGAACGCACTGCGAATGATGAGAACTCGGAAACACGTGACAAACGTGGCGGCTTCCTGGTAAGAGCCGTTGTTGTGGTCTGTGTTGTGGTCGCGGTGGGATTGATGGTGCTGTTGATTCACCGCGATCACCGCACCCCAAGTGGTGAACCGTTTTCGCTCATGGAGGGGATCAGTATCTGGCCCTCGGTGATTCTGAATCTCATCGCTGCGACAATTGGCGTGGTTGCAGTGTTTGACTGCAAACGCCGCATGAAGGGCAACGCCAACCGGCTCGCCGACTCGGTGAAGCCGCGGATCCACTCGATTTCCTGGGAGGAGCTTCCCACGTTTGCTGCGCCGAGATCGGTTCTGATACGGGCGTTGTTGCTGACGTTCTGTTTCGGTGTGATGTCCTACTTGCTGTTTCGAACGTTTCAACTCCCACACATCCCCGCCCGCGGATCATTCGCCGGAAACGTTACGCGGGTGAGCCTGTTTGCGGCGTATAGTGCTGTTGTTTTCGTTTCGCTGTACGTACTGGTCAACGTCATTGACTTTCGACAGTCCATTGTCCGTTTGCGAAAAAAGTCGGTTGACAATAACAACAGAGGCGAATTCGGAGCCGTGATCGAGTTGGCTGCCCGCCGCTCCGATGAGATCGGCACAACGCTAATTTATCCCTTTGTCATACTATTAATCATGTACATCGCTCAGCTGACGGTTTTCGACGACTGGAAACTAAATATCCCTCTGTTGATCATCTGGTTCGTCCTGGTCGGCTCTTTGTTTTTGTCGGCCTGGCGGATGCGGCGCGAGTCGGTCAAACTGCGACAGAAGGTTGTGCAACTCCTTAACGAACTCAAAGCAGCGACAGCCGGCGGCCGGTCTCCGGCGCGCAATAGGGGTCTCGAAGAAATGACCGCGGCCATCGAAAGCGAAAGCCGCGGGGCCTATTGTGCTTGGACCGATGACGCCCTGTTACGAGCCGTGGCGATTCCGCTGGGCGGCGGTAGCGGCATGCTGCTGCTGCAGCAGTTGCTGTTGCGGTAGCTCGCAGATTGAACCGCCGCGCACCGCACGCCGCAGCGTTGCGCGGCTCAAGAAAACCGTTCAGCCTACGAGCCGCCGGACATCGCAGTTCGTATTTGCCTCAACGACGTGGTATACTTGAAGTGTCACCTCTGAGTCGGCACCCGGTCCTGTCATTTGCACTTCACGTTTTCGCGCCACGCACCACTTGACGGAGGCGGTCTGATGGAAAGTCCTCGCCTTGCGCGAGACATCATGGTCGAAAAATTGGTCACACTGCCTCCCGACCAGGATGTCTTTCAATCGATCAATTCGTTGCTGAAGCATCACATTACCGGTGCTCCCGTTCTGGACGAGGAACGCCGTTACCTGGGGATGTTTAGCGAAAAATGCTGCATGAGCGTGCTGACGCACATGGCGCGCCGCGCGGCCGAGCGCGGCTATCGAAAAGTGGAACCGCCCCTCGCGCAGGATTTCATGGCGACGAAGCTGATCACTCTCGCCCCGCACACCGACGTTTTTGACGCGATCGGTTATTTGCTGAAGCACCACGTTTCCGGCGTGCCGGTGACCGATGGCGCACACAATTTTCTGGGCGTCTTTTCGGAAAAGACCAGCATGAAGGTGCTGGTTGATGCCGCGTACGAGAATATGCCCACCACGGAGGTCGGCGCCTTTATGAATCCCGATCCCGGACGACTCATTGACGAGCAGACCGATCTGCTCGCCTGCGCGCAGATTTTTCTCGACACGCCGTACCGGCGACTCTGCGTGCTGAGGGATGGAAAGCTCGTGGGGCAAATCAGTCGCCGCGACGTGCTCCGCAGCGAGAACGTCATCTCCAGTATCGTCCACGACCGCCGGGCGGCACTGGTGGCCGACAGCGCCGATATCGCGATCAGCGAGACCGATCAAGGCCCGCCGCACCACGGTCCGTTTCCCTCAACAGCGGTCCATAATTTTATGGACGGCAAAGCCCGCACAATCTCCGAAGAGTTGGACTTGTTGGGCATCGCACAGGTCTTCCTGACCACGCCCTACCGCCGCCTGCCGGTTCTCGCCGATGGCAAGCTGCGCGGCCAAATCAGCCGCCGCGACGTGCTGCTGGCGACAAACAATTTGATCGAGATCGCCCCGGAGCCGGAAAAAGCGCTGCTGTATCTCAGTAGTCTGAACAAACTTGACGAGACGAAATTCGCGTAGACTTTTTACGCTTGAGGGGTGAGGCGAGAGGCTGTAGGAAGAGTTGTCTACTACCCGCCGTAACGCCTAAAACCTCAATCCGATCGTGCGTGATATGACTGAGTTGTATCGCTTCCGATGACAATTCTCCGACAGACCTAGCGATACTGCAACTTCACCGTCCGCGTCACGTGCTTGTCGAGTTCCTCCGGGTTCAAGAAGTACGTCGGCTTCATCTTGCCTTTGCTGAACAGCTTTTCGGCCTGGTCGTCGTAGTGCGGGCTGTTGGGGTCGTCGCTTTCACCCAGCGGCAATACGGTCCAGGATTGCGGCGGCTTGGTGAGCAACACGATTTGCGTCGACGTTTGGCCGCCACGGGCCAGATACTTCTTCGTGTCGCCGATTTCGCTAAAGCCGATCGCCCGCGGTGTGGCGATGGTGTTTGTTGACCCGCCGCTGACCGGCCAGGTCTTGCCCGTGCCGCGCCGGCCGACGCGATAGACGTCGCCGTAGGGGATGTCGACACGCTCGTGATCCCGCTTGAGCTCAGCCGCGCCCTTTTGTAGACACTCGATGATCTGCGCATCGGTCACGGTCTCCGGCGGCGGAAAACCGGCGCGGTCGTGGAGGATTACGTCGCCATCAAATTGTTTCTTCCAATAGTAGTACGCCACGGCCCCGACCGACTCGGCGTCGCAGTTTCGGTTCCACTTTGTGATCACGTCGTACATGGAAGAGACGTTTTTGTCGCTGGTGACCGTCTCATCCGCCGTCCGCCACGCCTTATTAAGCATTTTCTGCCAGACGTCGGCGCCATAGACGTCGGTTTGGAAGGCGATTTCAATCGCGTCTTCGACGGTTACATTCTTCGCCGCATGTAGCGTCTGTAGCGTCATCGCCGCCCGCTGGTGCAGCGGATTGTCGTATCGCTTGTCCATGCCGCCGAAGCCGTTGAACAGATACGGCCGGTCGGCCCACTTCTGTGGCTGCAGCGGCGAATCGACCAGCATGAATTGCGGGCTGACGTTGCAATTCTGCATGTACCCTTGCGGGGGATTTTCGAGTTGCACCAGATCCGTGATTGGGTGAATCCCCTTCCACTCCGATTTTGACGTGTTACCCGGCAGCGGACGCTTGTAATCAAATCCAGGCGCGCGAACGGGAATCCGCGCGTTGCGGAGATAGAAGATATCGCCGTCGACCGTCGCTACCATCACGTTTTGTTCCATCAGTTGCAGCATTCCCAGCGCCGCTTTCATCTCTTTCAGGTTGCGGGCGGTGACCATCTTGTAGGTCTGATCGGCGAGCGACACTTCGTCGGCATACGGCAATTTCAGAACATAAGCCTTGCCGTCCTTGCGGGCGACAATGGGACCGTGATGCGTCGATTGGAATTCCATTTCCTTGGAGCGGACGCCCTTCTTCGTCTTCACGCGGATCGGCTCCGTGCGGACGGTGATGTCGCGCCACTGGCCGTCGTATTTGTATTGCAGAGGATTGTCGGGATTGAGTTCGATTTCGTAGCAGTCCGCCGCGTCGGGTCCGCCGGTCGTCATCGCCACGGAGCAATAGCGGCTGTGTCCCAGCGAGGGGATCGGCAGTCCGACGATGGCCATGCCGGAGAGCTGCAAATCGCCGCCGTAGAGTCGCGCCTCATAGAAGCGAAACGCTCCGTACCAGCCGAGATGCGGATCGATCAGCGCGATCGGGGCATCATAAGCCGTCTTTTCCGGGGCGAGCAGCCATTGATTCGATCCACGATAGCCGACCGGGTCGGGTTCGATCCCGCCGCGGAGCATATCGCCGCCGGCGTCTCCTTCGGGCCAGCCCCAAATGATATATCGCGCCAGCGCCACGGTCATCCAAGGTTCGAGCGGGGGCGCCCAAGCGGGCACTTTGCCCGGATGTTCCTGCATGTATTTCTTGACGCCTGCCAAATAGGCTTCATTCATCGATCGTGATTTCTCACTGAGCGTGTGATACTTTTCCTTGGCAACCTGCGCGTGCCGCCAGAGCCGCTGCCGCCAGTCGTCCCGAAAGAACTGCGGGCCGAACGCCTCGCTCATTGTGCCGGTCGCACGGCGGTATTGTTTGAGCAGTTCTTCTAAGCGGTCTTCGGCTTGGGCGTATCCCATGCCATAGCACACACCCGCTTCGGTTTCGGCAAAAATGTGCGGAACACCGAAGTCGTCGCGTTTGATGGTGATTTCTTCGGCTGACACCGTCACAGCCGCGAGAGCGCCCAGTAGCGCCGGCAGAGTAACAATATGCCGAATAGACGCCGAAAGAGTAAGCCGCATCGCAACTGCCCTCCAGATACCGTGATGTCGATGTCGAAATGAATTCGCGGTTGTTACCAACCGATCATTTTAAGCTAACCGTTCGCCGGACGGATTGCAAAGTGGATGCCGTGTCGCCGACGCTGTTGACCGATCAACCCGCACGGCGTACGCTCGATGTCGGGAATGCACCCGACTTTGTTCCAACCGGTGACGTCGATCATGATCACTTCAACATTCCGCCACGCCTTACTTTTTGGCGTTGTCTTGCTTTTGGTATTGCCGTCTGCGCTTACTGCAGCCGAGGCGTCACAGCCCAACATCGTCGTCTTTCTCGCCGACGACTTGGGTTGGAACGACGTCGGCTATCACGGCTCGGATATCGAGACGTCGCACATTGATGCACTCGCCGAATCCGGCGTGCGGTTGGGGCGTCACTATGTCTATCCGACCTGTTCGCCGACCCGTGCGGGCCTGCTCACCGGCCGCAATCCGGCCGACTTTGGGATCCTCTCGCCGATTGCCGGACGCAGTAGCAAGCACATTCCGCACGATGTTGTCACACTGCCGGGCCTGCTCAAATCGCAGGGCTATGTGACCGCGATTACCGGCAAATGGCATCTCGGTTTGCGGCCGGAGGTTGGTCCGCTGAAGTACGGGTTTGACTACAGCTACGGCTATCTACACGGCCAGATCGACCAATACACGCACTTGTATAAGAACGGCGATCACAGTTGGCATCGGCAGGATCGGTTCATTGATGAATACGGCCACGCCACCGATTTGATCGCTGACGAAGCGGTCCGTATCATCCGTCGCGAAGGCCAAACCCCTGCGCCGTTCTTCTTGTACGTCCCATTCAGCGTCCCGCACACGCCGCTGCAAGAACCGGGAACGTATACAACGCCCTATTTGAAACAAGAGATGAGCGACGCCCGTAAGATGTTCGCCGCCAGCGTGACGCACATGGATGACGCCGTTGGCCGAATTGTAGCCGCCTTGGACAAGTCCGGTGCGCGGGAGAATACCTTGATCCTGCTCAGCAGCGACAACGGCGGTCAGCGAAATCAAAAAACGCGCCCGACGCAATACGGCGGCATCTTTCCCGATTACGTCGAACTGGGCGACAACCGGCCGTTGCGGGGTTTTAAGGGCGAACTGTACGAGGGAGGCGTCCGGGCGGTCGCTTGTCTAAATTGGCCCGCCAAGCTCAAGCCGGGAATTCTCGAGGCGCCCGTCTCCATCACTGACTGGCTGCCGACGTTCGCCGCATTGGCCGGTGCTGAGGTGAACGATGCGATGCAACTCGACGGCACCAACGTCTGGCCCGCCGTCACCGGCGGCGACGCCACACGGCTAAGTGAGCGGGACATCACCTGGAAAATCGGCCGCGGCCGGAGCGTCGTCCGTGGTGATTGGAAGCTGATCGAATCCTGGGGCAAGAGTGAAGACAAGCAGGCGGCACGCGTGGAACTTTACAATCTCGCCGCTGATCCCCATGAAAAGCAGGACGTTGCGGCGGAGCATCCGCAGAGGGTGAAGGAACTGCAGAAGTCGCTGTTGCAATTCGATTAGGCAGGGCAGTTTCTCGAACACCGGATGCCCTGCTCTCGCAGCACGTAGTGCCGACTGCGCATGCGAATGCTGGACTGATCGACATGGTCACCTGCCTGTCGGCATACGACCATTGCACGTGATGTGCAAGAATCACTTTTGCATTGGACGTTCCAGTCCTGCAGAATACTGTTGTCCATCTCACGGTGAAGCGAATCGATTGAAACACCACAATAGGAAGGAAGACTCATGGCAAATCGTTCGTACTTATGCGCAACCACCAAGGAAACGATTTACCCTGCTTTTGTGGACGACTCCTACTCGCCCGATGAGCAATTGATCGCCAACGATGTGTGGTGTGTCCCGCTGCTGTGGACGGCCTTATTCCGACCGGCAGACATCGTCGAGCACACGTTCGAATCGGATGGGGAACAAATCTACGTGGAAGCGCCGATCGTTGCCAGAAAGCAGGCGATCGCCAACCTCGCAGAAGCACTCCCCTATTTCAATGAGCTTTTTGCTGATGAAGGGCCGCTTGACGAGTACGCGGCATTTTTGAAACAAGCTCTCGAAGCGGTTCCCTACGAATTCGTCACGATCGAAATGGAGGAGATTGCCTCGCTCTATGACGACGAAGCGGAGTTTTATCAGATGTTTCGGGACATTCTGGCCGCAATTGGTGGAACGCCGCAGCCTGAGACAAAAGCCGCATTGCTGCAGTTGACGCAATTTCGCAATCTCAAGCGATTTCCACCGAGCGACATGCATCTCGACCCACAAAAGGAACAGAACTCTACGGAGGACGACGATTGGAACCATTGCCGCGTCTGCGGCGCCGGTCAGATTTTATCAGGCTTGGGTCGCCTGGTTCCGTGGGAGCGGAGTTGAGTGGACCCGCCCGAGATCGATGGGATCACGATAAGTTCAATGGGTGCCCTGTTCTCGCAGCATGTCGTGCCGAGTGAGCATGCGTTCGCAGTTGAACGAGCGGCATGGTCACCTGCCTGACGGCATGAGACCATGGCACGCACTGGTTTTGTATTCCAAACAACCCAACCCACTTTAGAAACACTGAAAACTGCGCTGACGGTTTGTGCTACAATCTGCGGCAAGAAGGAGCGCTTGCCATGACCAAATCTGCACACCGCAAAAGCTGCTTGCCCCGCACGGGGACGCTGGTGCTCGTGGGCGTGGTGATGCTTTTTTCCGCCGCCGTGCTCACCGTGTGGCTGCCGTATCATCACAATCAGGCTGCTATCGCTGAAGCGAAACGGCTTAACTGTGACGTTCGTACGGAAATAATTCGGCCGTTTTGGATGCCTGGTTTTGTCGACAGAGAGTTTCTTAAATCGTTCGAGCGAGTTCGACAGATCGAGTTCGATAGCGAACAAGTCAGCGATGCCAATCTAAAGACTCTCAGCGAGCTGAATGACCTTCAAGTCCTCGTCGTTTCGCATACCCAAGTAACGGGCAGCGGATTGCGGCACGTCAGCCGATTAACGAGCCTTGAGAGCCTCATACTTTTTGACAACCACATTACCGATGCTGGACTTGCACATTTGGCCCTACTCGGCGATTTGCGAATTCTGTCTCTGGGAGCAAATCAGATCAGTGATACTGGTTTGACGCATCTCAGTGAGTTAAGGAAGCTGAGGCATTTAAATCTCGACGAAACAATGGTTACTGATTCTGGAATGGAGGAACTTCAAGGTCTGTTGAATCTCGAAGTGCTGAAGTTACGAAGCACGCAAATTTCGGACGCCGGTCTGGAGCCTTTCAGCCGTTTGACCAGCCTGCGTGAACTCTATCTTGGCAATACGCGTGTCACAGATGAGGGCATGAAGCACTTGAGCGGGCTGTCGAACCTTATTGTCCTGTCGCTGAACGGCAATCGGATCAGTGACGCAGGCTTAGTTCACTTCAAGAGTCTTACGAATCTCGAGCGGCTGTCCCTTAATTCCACCAACGTCAGCAAAGCCGGTGTCGACGAATTACAGCGAACGCTGCCTTCGTGCGACATTTACTGGGCTCCCTAGCGGAACAGCACACACCTGTTGGTCAGTCGGAATTGATACGGCCGCTAGGTGTCCAACTCTGGCGGCGCGAAGTGCCGAGCGAGCACGCGGTCACTGCTGGGGAGCGGCATGGTCACCTGCCTATCGGCATGAGACCACGGCATCCGCCGGCCACTCTGCGAGTTGCCTCGCCTACTCATCACTCTCCCGCAACTTCGCCAGAATGGTGTAGTCCTCCAGCGTCGTCGTGTCGCCCACGCTTTCTCGGCCGGCGGCGATGTCGCGGAGGAGACGGCGCATGATTTTGCCGCTGCGGGTTTTGGGCAGCGCCGCGGTAAAGCGAATTGAGTCGGGGGTGGCGATGGCTCCGATCGCTTGGCGGACGTGGGCGGTCAGCGCCTCTTTGAGCGCCTCGTCGCCGTCACTGGTTTTGAGGGTCACGAAACAGCAGATGCCTTCGCCTTTGATTTCGTGCGGAAATCCGACGACGGCCGCTTCGGCGACCTGGTCGTGCGAGACCAGGGCGCTTTCGACCTCCATTGTGCTTAAGCGGTGACCGGAGACGTTCAGCACGTCGTCGACGCGGCCCATGATCCAATAATAGCCGTCTTCGTCGCGCCGCGCGCCATCGCCGGCGAAATAGCAACCGGGAATCTCGCTAAAGTAAGTCTCGATGAATCGGTCGTGGTCGCCGTACAGAGTCCGCAGCATTGACGGCCAAGGCTGCCGCATCACCAACAAGCCTCCCGCGTTGTCCGGTTGGCTGGTGCCGTCTTTGCTGACGATATCGGGAACGACTCCCGGCAGCGGCTTCGTGCAACTGCCCGGTTTGGTAGCGGTCAGGCCCGGCAAGGGTGACATCATGATCCCGCCGGTTTCCGTTTGCCACCATGTGTCGACGATCGGACAACTCTCCTGGCCAATCACGCGGTGATACCACATCCAGGCTTCCGGATTGATCGGCTCGCCGACGGTCCCCAACAGGCGGATGCTGGAGAGATCATATTTGTTCGGCCAGTCGTCGCCCCATTTGATAAAGGCGCGGATCGCCGTCGGGGCGGTATAGAAGATATTGACGCGGTACTTTTCGACGATTTCCCAGAAACGGCCCTCATCGGGCCAGTTGGGGGCGCCTTCGTACATCAGCGTCGTGGCGCCGTTGGCCAGCGGGCCATAGACGATGTAGCTGTGGCCGGTGATCCAGCCGATGTCGGCCGTACACCAATAAGTGTCCTCGTCTTTGAGATCGAACACCCACTTGCTGGTCATCATGGTGCCCAGCGAATAGCCGCCGGTGGTGTGCAGCACACCTTTGGGTTTTCCGGTGCTGCCGGAGGTGTAAAGAATGAACAAGGGATGCTCGGCGTCGAGTTGTTCCGCTTCACATTCGGCGGACGCGCCGTCCATCAGGTCGTGCCACCAATAATCGCGATCGGGAACCATCGTCACCTCGGCGCCGGTCCGCTGCACGACGACGACCTTTTCGACGGAGGGCGATTTCTCCAGACTTTGATCAACCGCCGACTTGAGAGCAATCTCTTTGCCGCGCCGCCAACCGGCATCGGCGGTGACGACCAGTTTCGCCTGCGCGTCGTTGTTGCGGTCGGAGATGGCATCGGCACTGAAACCGCCGAAGATGATCGAATGCGGCGCTCCAATTCGGGCGCAGGCCAGCATGGCAATCGCCAACTCGGGGATCATCGGCATGTACAAAGTCACCCGGTCACCTTTGCCGACACCCAACTGCTTGAGCACGTTGGCGAACTTGCAGACTTCTCGGTGCAGGTCGTGATAAGTCAGCACGCGGGTGTCGCCCGGTTCTCCCTCCCAGATGATGGCGGCCTTGTTCTTGCGCCAGGTCGTGAGGTGCCGGTCGATGCAGTTGTACGACGCGTTGATCTTGCCGCCGACAAACCATTTGGTATCGGGCATTTCGCCGTCAAGGACCTTGTCCCACTTTTGGAACCAGTCCAGGTTCTCCGCCATTTCGCCCCAGAAGCCGGCGGGATCGCTTTTCGCCCGGTCCCACATCGCCTGATATTCCGCCTCGGTTTTGATGTGTGCCTCGGCCGAGAATGCTTCGGGCGGCGGGAACTTGCGTGTCTCTTGCAGGACGCTTTCGATACTGTCGGCGGAGGGGTTCGTCATCAGTCGGATTCCTCTCAAACGTGGACACGCCATCCCGCGCGGCTGGGGAGAACAATGTCGCCGGCCGCGCTGCGCGAGATACGGGCAATGATTCAAAACATTTTGTCGATGGGGGAACGCCGATCTTAGGCCGAGAAAATCGGCGTGTCAACGAAATGATTTGCCGCGATCGCGATCCGGCGGCGCTGCGGCACGCGTGCGTTTAAAGTTTGCGCAATCCGATTAATCGACCGCGTGGACCCCCCGGCGGAGCCGGGGGCGCGGGTCCACCAATCGCGGTCGCCATCAGCCCCTGGCTCCGCCGGGGGTCCCGCTAAGATCTTCACCCGATGCGTTCCCTTCAACCAAGCGCAACAACAGCGGCAGCAACACAAGATTTCCAATCAACCCGCCGAGCATCGCCACGCTGACCAGCACGCCAAAGTAGACGAGTGGGATGAAGTGCGACAACGTCAACACCGTAAATCCCAAGATCAACGCGATGTTGGCGAAGACCAGCGCCTTGCCGACCCCTTGATGCGTTTCGCGGAGCGCCGCATGAAAATCGAGCCCCCGCTGTCTTGCTCGGCGGTAACCGGAGATGTAGTGGATACTCGAATCAACGGTCAGCCCCATCGAGACGCTGGCAATCATTGCGGTGGCGATGTTAATTGGCACGCCGGTCCAGCCCATCAGCCCGATCACGATCACGATGGGAAACACGTTGGGCACCAAACAGATCAGCCCGATCTTAAAGCTACGAAACGCGATGCTCATCATGGCGGTAATGCCGACCGCCGCAAGCACGAAGCTGGTAATCTGGTCGCTGAGCAGACTTTCGATCAAATACGTGAGCAGCACGAACAGCCCGGTGACTCGCGCTTCGCCGAACTCCGCCGCCGCGGTTTCGTGGACCTCATCGATCGCCCGCAATTTGTCCTCGGACTGCTGCCGCTCCTTGGCCCGCAGCATGATCCGCATTCGCTGTTGCCCTGGGTTGAAAAGCGATGGCTCGAATTCCTCCTCAAGTGCGTTAAACGCCCAACGCTTCTTATCCAGATCGACGGGAACGAACAGCAGGCTATCCGGCAGCATGTCGAAACCATCTGGAAGCGAAAGCACTTTGGTGAGACTCGGGCGGCCGTCACTTTCCAATTCATTCAACCCATCTGCGACTTCGCGGACTCGGTCCAAGAACTCCTCATCGAGCGGTTGGTCCGTGCCGGGAGCGGGAAAATTGACCTCCCACGTCCCCGATCCGCCCAGGTGATTTTCCACAAAGCTCAACGAGCGGACGACCTCGCTGTTCTCGCGAAAATTCTTTGAAAAATCGGTCTCGACCCGAAGCTGCCAAAAACCAGCCAGTGCGAAGAGGGTGAACAACAGTGCCGCGAAGCTGAACGCCAGCGGCCGGCGTTCGATGGCGTCAGTCACGCGTCCCAAGCCCGCCGTTAGCCGCGCTTCCGCCGGGGCGCGATGCGGATCGGGACTGAACGTGCCGATCAAAATGCCTCCCGGCAACAAAGTGGCTGACGCAACAAGAACCAGCATTGAACCCGTGGCCATCATGATGCCGAAGCTCTGGACCGGATTAATGTGGCTGGAGAGAAGCGCCGCGAAACCTGTTGCGGTCGTTGCGCAGGTCCAAAAAATCGCAGGACCAAGCTCGCGGAACGTCTCTCTGAGGGCGGCCGTACGATCGTGCGTCTCGCGCCAACGGCGAAAATGGACAGTCACATGAATAGTCGTAGCGACGCCGATGATCGTTACCAGCGAGGTGAGCATCGAACTGACCATGCTCAGTTGCATGCCACTTAAGACCAGAATCGCTTTCGTCCAAATCAACGCCGCATGCACGACGAGAATCGGCAGGGCGACCCATCGCAATGAGCGGAAAAACAACAGAATCACGCCGATTAGCAGTACCGACGACCAGAGTCCCAACGTCTCACCGTCTTCTTCGACGTAGCGAAACATGTCGTGCACCTGCACTGGCTCGCCGACGATATACGTCGGAAAATCATACTTGGCGGCCTCGGCGCGTATCTCGGCGATCGTCTCAGCCCGAGGTCGGGTGGCGTTTTGCTCCGACTGAATCCGCAACACGACGGCCGTAGTCTCGTCATCGTCGCCGATCAGCAAACCGCGAAACAACTCGCGGATCGTCTCTTCATTGAGAAACGAGGCAAGTAACTTGGATTGCGACGCTCGGGTGTAATGCGCCAGATTCTGCACGCTAACGACGTCGGTGATCCCTCCGAACCGTTGAGCGAACCGGTCCAGCCGATCCAATCCCTCATCCGAGAGCAACTGCGGATCGGTGTACGCAACCATCACGAATTCATCGCCGCCGAAGAGCGCCTTGCTTTCCAAGTACTCTTGCAGATGCACGTTGTCTTCGGAGTAGAGCGATTCGATCGACTGGTCGAAGCTGAGTTGAAAGGCGGGACGGATGCTGACGGCGACGGCGGCCAGCGCGAGAAAGAACAGCCAGACGTGGTACTTGATCAGCGCGTCAATCAGCCGCGCAAGCCGGGGAGACGCGGCCGGCTCGGTTTTCGACGGCTGTGGCGCGGGCACGGGTGACACCTCGAATCAGATTGCCGGCGTCCGGTCCCAAACCGCGGCGGCCGATGTTTATTTGTGGGAGTCGTTATGCTAGGGATTATACAATCCGCGCCGAACTAGGGTCAGCATGCGGCGCACATTCTCGGAAATGCCGGAGTCATACTAAACTGCCGCGGCAGTGACTCACAACCCGGACGAAGCTGTGCCCCAATTCTCCGATCGAACTTGGCTGTGCATCATACTCCTGTTGGGTGTGGCGCTGCGCGTCGGCGTCCTGTGGACGTATTACGACCGCCTCGCCGAAGACCCGGACGGCTACCGCGCGATCGGCGCGTCGGTGGCCGCCGGCGAAGGGTTTCGGCATCCGCAAACACAAGCGCCGACCGCGTATCGACCTCCCGTCTTTCCTTTGTTGCTCGCAATGCTGATGCTGACAGGGCCGGCGCAGGCTGGTCTGGCTGTTGTCCATCTTCTGCTGGGCGTGGGGACAATTTGGATGACGTGGTCGCTGGGCTGTCGCCTGGGACTTGGCCGGTTCATCCTGATTGCAGCGGCAATCGTCGCTGTCGATCCGATTCTGCTGCAATACACCGCGCACGTGATGACGGAGACATCCGCCACATTCCTGATTGTGTGGTTGTTGTGGTTGGCCGCCGGCGATCGGACCATCTCAGAATCCGCGCGAAGCTCAACGGCGCATCTTATTTTGATGGGGTTTGTGTTCGGCCTTTGCGCGCTGTGCCGGCCGACTGTTTGGGCGTTCGGCGGATTGCTGGCTTTGAGATGGTTTTTTCGCCGGTTCCGTCGTAGGCCGTCAATTGCCGCCGCGCCGCTGGTGATCGGGCTCATGATTGCGGTTGGCCCCTGGATGATCCGCAACACACTCGAATTCGGCCGTCCGATTCTGACGACAACGCACGGCGGATATACGCTGCTGTTGGGAAATAACCCGGTTTACTACGACGAAGTGGTCCGCGGCGGATGGTGGGCGGTCTGGTCACGGGATCGACTGTTGCGCTGGCAAGCTGATCTTGAATCGGACATCCTGGAAACCGATTCGCCGGTTACCGGTGAGGTCGCCCGCGACCGTTGGATGTACGATCGCGCCCGGCGCAACATTAAGGAGCATCCACAGTTATTTCTGCGTGCCTGTTTATTGAGATTGGGGCGGGGACTGTGGGGCGTGGTTCCGCTCACGGGAACAGAGGGCGCGAGCGGCAAGGTTTTGACATGGTGCATCGGTTGTTTTTACGTCGTCGTTCTCGCGGGGATGTTGTGGGGGATTGTGTCGCTGAGAACGAAAGACGCAGAACAGTGGATGCCGTTGCTACTGCTCTTGGTGGCGTTTACTGCCGTCCATAGTTTGTATTGGGCCAACATGAGGATGCGTGCGCCGCTGATGCCGGCAGTGGCGCTGCTGTTTGCGCTTGGTTTGTCCGCTCTCAAAACCCGTCGGTAAGACCGTCTCACAACGACCGTCAGCAAGGGTGATTGAGTGCGATTCAGTCGCCTTTAAATCAATTTCTGACAAGATGTTGTGTTCATCTTTTTAGAGGCGTCGCGCGGCCCAGCCGTTATTGACACTTTCGTCGAGACGCTCGTATAATCCCGCCCCGTTTCCCGGCCCCGATTCCCATCGGCCGTCGCCCCCATTTCCTTCCCTCAATCTCTCGCAAATCAACAACTAACAGCCGGGCCGTCTTCGTCGAACGGAACTCGCGTCAGACGCGGGTTTCCTACTGGCTCGTCGCAATGGCTGCGGAAACCGGCGCGTCTTTTCGGCCGCGGTCTTTCGCTATCAAACTGAAAACCCATTTGTGAGCAGTTCCCGCATCACGATTCGATCTCGCACTTTGAAGTTGCTGCTCTGCGTCGCCATAACGGCGCTGCCGGTGTACTTCTTTGCGCACGCAGTTGCCGAAGACAGTGCGCCGACGGTGAACGCGCAGCCGTCCGATGCGGTGCGGGTCGAAGCCGAGTACTCGCAGTCCTGGCAAGAGGGAGATACCGAGACGTGGATCCTTCGCGGCCGCTGCCTGATTTCGCAAGGCGGCTCGGTCATGCGGGCCAACGAGATGGTCTTGTGGGTCACGAACGACGCCTCCGGCGGCGGCAAACACATCAACGCATTCCTGGACGGCGACGTCCGGGTTGAACATCCGGGACGCACGTTCACGGAACGGACCGTCTCTCTCGATTTGGCGACAGCCGACGGCGTCGCGTTTCAGGTGCGGCGTCGATCCGCCAATAAGCCGGCAATGGACGATGCCCTGTACCGGCGGGCTTGGGAACACCGGACCCGCCGCACCCTGCCCCGCATTCGGCAGACACAGTTTCGCGCCCCCGGCCCCGAAGAGCCCAACACAACGGCGGACGGTCCGTTACTACAGCCGACCCCCGATCCGGAGACTTTTAACTTTGGCGCGCCCACCGGCGGACTCCGTCGATTTCAGGTTTTTCCGCGGAGTCTGGTTCCGTTCAGCGCTCAAAGTCGAACCTCCCACGACACCGTTCCCGCCGAACAGATCACGATCATCACGGGGGGCGTTAACATTCTCGTCGAAGGAATTCGGACCCCCGACGGACTCCCGGCAGGTCCGATTGATCTGTCCGCCGACCGTGTCGTCATCTGGACGGAACCGCTGCCGGACGACAGCTTCTCACCCTCCCGGGACCAATCGCCGGACACGCCGCTGAAGTTTTATCTCGAGGGCAACGTCGTCATTCTGCAAGGATTGAATGTCATCAAAGCCAAACGGGCGTATTACGACGCGGCGGCCAACCGCGCGTATTCGCTCGATGTCGAGCTGAGAACGCAAGTGCCGAAGCTCCGCAACGATCTGCGTGTCCGAGCCAACGTCCTCCGACAACTTTCGGAGCAGACGTTTCACGCGCAGGGAGCCTGGGTGACCACCAGCGAATTCGGCAAGCCGGGATATCGGATTCAGGCCTCGGATATCTTCTTGGATCCCCGGCCGGTCGATTCCTGGTTCGGCACCGGCGAGGTGGAAATCGATCCCGTCACGGGATCGCCGCTGCAGGAGTCGCGGCTGTGGGTCGAGTCGCTGAATAACACCGTCTACTTGGACGAGCTTCCGGTGTTTTACTGGCCGAACCTGAAGTTCCCCGCGGAGGACTTCAAGATCCCGCTCCGCAGATTGACTTATCAAGGCGACGACGTGTTCGGTTCGCAGATTTACACAGCCTGGGACGCGTTCATGCTGCTGGGTATGGAAGAGCCGGACAACGTGCGTTGGGACCTGTTACTGAACTGGTTCTCCGACCGCGGTCCGTCAATCGGTACGGACGTCGAGTACAAAGGCTACGGAATGTTCAATTTGGACGGCGGCTACAAAGGCCTGTCGAACAGCTTCTACATCCATGACACCGGGTTGGACAATCTGGGACGCGGCCGGCGGGCACTGCAATTGGAAACCGAGCATCGCGGCCGATTGTTGATGAGGCATCGGCACGAATTCCCGTTTGAGATCACTGCTTGGGGCGAAGTCGGTCATCTGAGCGATTACAACTTCTTGGAGCAATACTTTGAGGACGAGTACGACCAGGGCAAGGACAACGAGACGTACGGCTACGTCAAACAACAAAATAGCAACTGGGCCTGGTCACTGATCGGTCGCGGCCGGCTCAATGACTTTTACACCGTCACCGAATGGCTGCCGCGGGCCGATTTGTATACGTTCTCCGAGCCGCTATTTGACGGTGCCTTGACTTGGACGCAGCATTCGTGGTTGGCAAACGCCCGCTTGCGTCCGGCCCAAGATCCCGGCCCGGCGATTGATCCGTTCTTCAACGCCTTGCCCTGGGACACCAACTCGCAAGGAACGATCGCATCGACCAAACATCGAATCGACGCGCCCTTTAACTTGGGCCCGGTGATCGTTGTGCCCTACGCGCTGGGCGAAGTGACCTATTGGGAACAGGACGCCGTCGCTGATGAGTTGACGCGTCTGTACGGCAGCGCCGGGATTCGCGGAAGTTTGATGTTCACCAAATACATGCCGCACGTCAGGAACACGATCCTGAACCTCAACGGACTCGTCCACAAAATGCTGTTCGAGGTGGACTACTACTATGCCGACTCCAGTGCGGACTTGACGGAAGTCCCGATCTACAACGCGTTCAATGACAACAGCCAGGAAGAGTTCACGCGGCACCTGATCACCACGACATACGGCGGCGTGGCGCCGATCACGGTCGACCCGCGATTTTACGCGTTGCGGACCGGGGCGGGACGGGCGGTGGCCGCTCCCTACCATGAATTGGTCGACACACAACACGTTGCACGGTTGGCTTGGCGCAACCGCTGGCAAACAAAAGTCGGCCCGATCGACAGGCCGCGGATCAAGGACTGGATGCTGCTCGATTTTGAAACTTCGTTTTTTCCCAATCCCGACCGCGACAATTTTGGCGAAGACTTCGGGCTGTTTGGCGTGAACTATCAATGGAATGTCGGCGAACGAACCAGCCTATTCGCCGGCGCCGCATGGGACTTGTTCGAGACGGGACAGCGGCTGTGGGACGCCGGGATCCTGACCCAGCGCAGCGAGCGGGGCAGTCTGTTTGTGGGCATTCGGCAGATTCGGAATTCAGCCGGACTGGACAGTCAGATCGTCACGCTGAGCACCAATTACCAAATGAGCGAAAAATGGCGTACGACAGTCGCCACCGCCTACGACATCGGCGAAAACCAAGACCGCGGCCAGTCGGTGACCGTCACTCGGCTCGGCAAGGACTTTAACCTGCGGTTCGGAACCGCCTACAACCCGAGTAAGAACACCGCTCGATTCGGCGTCTCGATCGAACCAAGATTCATTAAGTTGGGCGTGCGGAACCTACAACTTGATTCGCTCGACGGCAGCGGCGGCGCACGCTAATTGCAGTTTCAATTCAAAATTGAATCCTCTCTGAGGCCAAACTGATGAATATGAATGAGACCATCACTCGCAACGACTCCTCTCATGCTGTGCGGCAGCATAAGCGTCCGGCATGGCGAGAATACTTGGTCGTTACCGAGCGGGGCGCCGTCCGTGGCATTCGCGGCGGCAGCGCGTTTTTCGTCCATTTCTTCGGCTGCAGTATCGTGCTGGCGACCGGCTATGTACTCGGGCTGAGCTTGATGCAGTGGGCGGGAATCGCCCTGTGCATTACGGTGGTCCTGGCGGCTGAAATGTTCAACCAGGCCCTCAGAGGGATTGTCAGCGAGATCGCAAGTCCGGACGGCGGACCGATCAAGTCAAAAGCGCTGGGAATCTCGACGGCGGCTGTGACGATGACGGTGATCGGCGGTTTGACCACCGCGGCCTTGATCTTCGCGCAGCGTCTGGCTCAGCTGTGACGCGGGCGGCTCAGTGCTCGTCGGCATGGAGCTGCTCGTGCTGCTCCTCGTCTTCGGGCCGCGTGTCGCGGCCGCGACCGGCGGTGAGCTCGATGCGGTCGACGAATTTGACGTTGGCACAATCGTCCAACTCGGCCGTGTGGCAGGCGGCCGGATCACGAATCAGAAACCTCACCGGCCCCCCCTTCTCCACGGGCAATGGATTGCCGTCGAGCTGATAGACGACGATTCCTTCTCCGACGACCTCCGCCAATGGAATGCTCGCGGCAAAGTCGTCGCGCGAGGCGTGCAGCGTCAAATAGGTGGCCGACTCTGTCGGCTTCACGCGATCCAGCAGCGACTGGAGCGTCACGCCGTCTCCCTTCCGTGTGGGATGAAACCGGCTCACGTCGCGGACCTGTGCCGCTTCGGGAATGGATTGGAAATCCTCGAACGTAAATTCCCGCGATTCGGCCACGTGTCCATCGACTAACAATAAACGCTCAGACATGGGATCGATCACTTTCGCTGCCTGTTACTGTTGATCGGCTGGATCGCCACTCTACGGCTGCCGATTACTTTAGCTGACATTGTCCCATGTGTGGTCAAGTCGTTCAACCACGGGGATGGCAGCGGCGATGGACGGCCTTGAGCCGGCTGTGCTCGACTTGCGTGTAGATTTGCGTCGTCGAGATGCTGGAGTGCCCCAACAGTTCCTGCACGGCGCGAATGTCCGCCCCGCCGGCCAGCAGATGTGTCGCAAAACTGTGCCGCAACGTGTGTGGGCTGACTTTATCAGCGGAGCCGATGCGCGCCGCATACCGCTTCACAAGTCGCCAGACGGTGATCCGCGACAACCCGCCTCCGCCGCGCGAGATAAAGAGCCAATCCGATTCGCGAGACTGGTCGAGCAGCGGCCGTTCGTGTTCCAGATAGTTTTCCAAAGCGCTAACTGCCACCGGGTTCAGCGAGACAATACGCTCCTTGTTTCCCTTGCCAACGCAGCGTGCGAAGTTCTCCTGCAAATGCACATCGGCGAGCGTCAAGTCGGCGACTTCGGAAGCGCGGCAGCCGGTGGCATACAACAACGCCAACAGCGCGCGGTCGCGCAATGGATAACGGTCCGCCTCAGAGGTCGGCGCCGCGAGAAGCCGGTCGACGTTGTCCGGACTGAGGACTTTGGGAAGGTATTGCCATAGTTTCGGCGAACTGAGCAGCTCGACCACGTTCTGCAGCAGAATGTTCTCCAGCATCAGATACCGAAAGAACATCTTGAGCGCCACCAGTTGCCGTGCGACCGTCGTCGGCGCCAATTGTCGATCGTTCAGGTGCCGGAGATATCCTGTGAGCAGATCGAGATCGATGTCGGCCAGGCGGGACGTGTTTGTTGTCTGGTACCACGCGAAAAACTGCTGGAGATCGGAACGATACGCCCGCAGCGTGTTCTGCGACATGCCGCATTCCACTTCCAAGTAATGCAGAAATGATGTGAGATGCGCGGAGGGATTTTCCCCTCCAAGTCGCGTTCCGCCGCCGGATGCGCTGCGTGGTTTCTTGCGTGGCGGCATGGTGGAACCTGCTTCTGAAATCAGCCGGAGGACGACATTTACGGCAATTTGCTTGGTATTAGGATCGGCGCGCCGCTGTTGAGCGGTTGAAGATTTCAAGAAATTAGGCTGTGACACGTAAATCACCCCACAAAAACCCGTAAGTATTTGCAGGAGGGTTACATACGACCTGTCTCGATCACCGGTCTCGGTGAATGGCCCTTCCCAAGAGAATTCCTCATTATCGCCAAAAGTTTTATTTTCCGTCTCCTCAGAGTGTGTGTATAATCGACAACTCCGCCGCAAAACGCGGGTGTGAAACTTCAGCTCATACGAGGTGCGCCAAGCAGATGAGCCGAGACAAATTCGTTGTCAACGATTTGCCGACCGTTCGCGAAACACGCTGGGTCGCGGTGGCGATCATCTTCTTGATCTGCGCCACCGCTTGCGTTTCGGTGACTTTCTTCGCGGATATTCCCGTGTCGTGGCACGTCTGGGCTGCCTATCTCCTCGTCGTTCCAGCACTCGGATTGTTGTTGCTGTCGATCCTCTTCGTCGCCAAAGGGCAAGACCGCATCAACCGCGCGCCGTTTTGGTTGGGATTTGGATTCATCGTCGGCGGAATCGCATTCGACCTGTGGGCAACGCTTTTTCAATCGCCCGATTTGGCGTTGGAAGGCAACCGGGTCATCAGCTCGCTGCTGTCGTCCGATCACAATCCCGATTTCATCTACGTGTACGGGCTCGGCCTGCAATCGATTTTGTGCTGCACAATGATTCTCCTCTGGGCTGGTTTTCTCAGGCATCGACGCACGTGGTTTGATGCGGTCATGGATCATGGGCCACGGACTTTTGCAGAATTCCTGAAGGCGTCCACCGGCGGGGGACGGTTGACTTGGCGTCAATATTTCGTGCCGCGCGACTCCACCGAGTTGCTTTGCGTGTACCACATGCTGCTCTGGACACTGCCGCCGATGCTGCTGTATGCGGCGGCCTTTCGATGGTATGTCGCGCTCGATTGGTTCGAAATGGTCCCCGGACCCTACTCCACGGCCGGTCTACAAATGGTTGTGGGGATGGCGGCGGTCATCTTTGCCGCATTCTTTGCTTGGCTCTACCGCGAATTCTACATTCGCTCGACACAATCGCGCGAAGCAGTGAATTCCGTCTGAATTCGCACGCCTGCCCGGCTCCAACCATCGCTATTGCCCCCGCTTCGGTTCGAAAATCGGTCCGGTTTCGGTACGAATCGATACGGACGCGCCGGCGATTGCCTGCTATAATTCCCGACAGCGCAGCCGGTCTTCCGGCGACATCAAGATCGTCATCGCCCCCGTTTTGAAAGACGATCGAATACTACAATTCGGCATCCCCAGCCTCTAGGAAGCGGGAGCCGTCTTATCGAATCGAGGACAAATAGGATGCCATCTTCAATCCCCGTCCGGCTCTTCACAATACTGCTCATTCTCTGCCTCGCGTTCCCGGGCGGCGTTAGCCCCGGCGGGTTGACCGGAGTATCGAGCGACACCGGGCGGCTTCATGCAGAGGAAGCGGGTCAAACAAAGCAACACCAGAACCGGTTGGCCAATGAGAGCAGCCCCTATCTGTTGCTGCATGCCCATAACCCGGTCGACTGGTATCCGTGGGGCCCTGAAGCGCTGGCCAAAGCAAAGAAAGAAAACAAGCTAATCTTTCTGTCGGTCGGTTACAGCAGTTGTTATTGGTGCCACGTGATGGAACGCAAGGTGTTCTCCGATCCGGAAATCGCCGCCTATATGAACGAGCATTTCGTGAACGTAAAGATCGATCGCGAGGAGCGGCCGGATCTCGATCAACTCTACATGACGGCGCTGAGCGTTTATCACCAAGCAATCGGAGCCCCGCAAGCGGGCGGGTGGCCGTTGTCGATGTTTCTGACGCCCGACACCAAGCCGCTCCTCGGCGGCACCTACTTTCCGCCGACGCCGGAAGGGGGCCTGATCGCGTTCCCCGATTTAGCAAAGCGAATCGCCACAGCGTGGCGCGACGATCAACAAAGAGCGCAAAAACAAGCTGATGGATTGACGGAGATTTTGCAGCGCGCGTTGCGCGACAAACCGGCGCTGAATCCGGTAGCGGTGGATCAGCAGTTAATCGACGGCGTCCGCAAAGCAGTCGCTGAAGAATTCGATCCCGAATACGGCGGATTTGGATTTGATGCCGGAAACGCCAAGCAGCCGAAATTCCCCACGCCCAGCAAGTTGGCGCTGCTGCAATACCAGGCGGCAAAACATAACGACAGCGAAGCGGCCGAGATGCTGAAGACGACGTTGGATCACATGGCAGCCGGCGGCATCTGGGACCATCTCGGCGGGGGATTTCACCGCTACAGCACAGACCGGTATTGGCACGTGCCGCACTTTGAAAAGATGCTGTACGACAACGCGCAATTGGCCGAGATCTATATCGACGCCTACCAGAGGACAGATTCGAAAGAGTATCGTGAAATTGCCGAACAGATATTTGCGTTTGTCACCAGGGAGATGACCGGCAAGGAAGGCGGATTCTATTCGGCCCTCGACGCGGAAACGGAAGCGGTTGAAGGAAAGTCATATCTCTGGACGCCCAAAGAAGTGACGAATTCGCTCTCCGCTCGGCAAGCAAAGTTGTTCAACCGCGCTTACGGGTTGGACGGCAAACCCGACTTGGAGGGAGAGCACGTTCTGCGCGCGGCAGTGGGAATCGACGAGTTGGCCCGCGAGTTCAAGTCGACGCCGGAGGACGTCACGCGCCAATTGGCGCTGGCCCGCGAAACGTTATTGGCAGTTCGCGCCAAACGCGAAGCTCCGCTCACGGACGACAAAGTAATGGCGGACTGGAACGGATTGATGATCGCCGCCTTTGCCAAGGGGGGCGCGGCGCTGGGGCACCCGGAATACATTCAAGCCGCTGAAAAAGCGGCCAGGTTCGTTCTCGACACAATGCGGGACCAGCAAGGCCGGTTGCTGCATAGCTATCGCAATGGAAAGGCAAAGTTTCGCGCGTACGCTGACGACTACGCGTTTCTGGCCCACGGGCTGTTGGCGCTGTACCAGGCCACAGGGGACGAGGCTTGGCTCAAAGAGGCGCGTCGGCTGACCGATTTGCAGTTGGAGTTGTTTTGGGATCCCCGATTCGGAGGCTGTTTCTTCACGGCGCACGACCACGAAGAATTGCTGGCCCGAAGCAAGCAAATTTACGATTCGGCGCGTCCCTCCGGCAATAGCGTCACCATCCGCAATCTGATCCGCCTCGCGGCATTCACCGGTGAACCGGGTTATCGGGAACAGGCACGCGAGGCGCTCGAGAACTTTGCGCCGCAAATCAAGCAGGCACCGTTGGGAACCGCTCATCTGGCCGTCGCCGCAGCTGAATTTATTGACCAGCCGAAATTCGATGTCCAGCAGCGCGCGAAGGACGACGGGAGCGCCACACTCACCTCGCAACCCGTCATCCGACTCGTCTCCGCCCGCCAAAACTCTTCGCCCCGTGAGCAGAAAAAAAAGAAGAAGAAACCGGAAGTTGTCAAAGGCAAAGCCTATCTTTCGTTCGACAAGTTGCCCGCCGGAAAGAAGTGCCAGGTGCTGGTGGTGGTCCAGATCGATGACAAATGGCACATCAACGCCAATCCCGCCGGCGACGACTACGCAATCGCCACGGAATTCACATTGAAATCCAAGAATGAGGCCAAACTAGGAAAAGTCTACTATCCCAAGGGCAAAAAAATGAAAGTGCCCGGTTCGGATAAGCCGCTGCCGGTCTACACGAAACGAGCCGTCCTGCGCAGCACGATTGAAGTTCCCGCGTCCGCAGCCGGCAAAAAAGAGGAACTCGAGTTGAACATCCGCTATCAGGCCTGCGACGACCGGCGTTGTCTGCGGCCCATGACGTTAAAACTCAAAGTGCCCATCGCCGTCGCCGGCAAGGGAGAAACGGTCAAGCCGATCAACGACAAACTGTTTCGCCCGAAGAAGAAAGACGAAGACGGGAAATCGAAAACTCGGAACTAGCGATTCCCTCCGCAGACTTAATGAAACCCCGGCGAAACGGTCGTTCCGCCGGGGCTTCTTTCATCACTTAACAGTCAAATCATCACGACGTTTGATCGGCTGACGTCCGGCAGCAATCCATGCCGGCTTCGCAGCATTCTTCGCCGTCGAGACAACAGGCCGCATCGCCCGTGCAACATTCCTCAGGCACGTCGCAACAGGCCCGACCTTCCAGGCAACACTGCGGAACATCGGCCGCCGAACAACATTCGGCGTCCTCATTACAACACTGAAGTTGCAAGTCACAGCAATCCGCCGACGTTTGAGCCGTTGCGGCAAAGCCGCCGATTGACATCATAGCGACTGCGACAGTCGCGAATGCAAGTTTCGTAAACATCATCAACTCTCCTTTTTCGCTGGTATTGTGCGCGCACCGAGCGCGCAGAAACCGAATCGTTGGAAACAAGAAAAAACAGCGGTCCCACTTCGGTCCGGCTTAGTTCAGCCAGACACACTGCAGGACATGGAGAGCAAGGTGCGTTGTCGATGGATCGGCCGCGGCGAGCGTAAGCTGCGCCGGCGCCGTTTGCGGTTCCGAGTCGGCAACGTCGTAACTGACGATGGCCAACGCATCATCCAGCAGGGATTCCACTCCTTGCGGAGCAATCGCAGCCGGCTCGGGAGCGCAGCAATCGCCTTCTGCGGGCGGCTGCGAACAGGGCTGCGACGATTGTGTCTCGCAGCAAGTTGTCGCCGCCACCTGCTCCGTAGAAGACAGCAATTCACCGGCGACACAGCAGGTCATCGGCGGCAACGCCACGACCAGCGCCAGGATTACGGGCAGCAGATTTTTTAATGCGGTCAACATGCGGGAATTCTACGCCTGAAGTTGTGGGCGGTCAATCCGCCAATTTCCGCCGACAGCCGCTATCTCGATAGCCCGTAGCGGATTTTCCGCCGAATCACTCGTCGTCAATCACAACGCCGCAATCGGGGAGACTCTCTAGAAACGCACGACCGTAGCGCTTCGTTTGCACGCGCGGGTCAAGAATGACCACTTGGCCGCGGTCTGTCTTGCGGCGGATCAGGCGGCCGAAGCCTTGCTTAAGCTTAATAACCGCTTCGGGGACTTGATACTCCATAAACGGGTTGCCGCCGCGTTCTTTGATCGCTTCGACGCGGGCTTGCAGGAGCGGATGATCGGGCACGCTGAAGGGCAATTTGGTGATGATCACATTTTGCAACGCCTCGCCTGGTACGTCGACTCCTTGCCAGAAACTATCCGTGCCGAAAATGGCAGCGCGGTGATCGTTGCGAAACCGCTCCAGCATCAGCGACGTCGGCATGCCGGCCCCCTGTTGGTAGAGGCCGATTTCTTCCTCGGCAAACCATCGCGCGAGCCGGGCGGCAGCGCTGCGCAACATGCCGTAACTGGTGAACAGCACAAACGCCCGCCCGCCGGTTTGCGCCACGTACTTCTTGATCTTCTCGCACACGGCCGATTCGTACTCCGCCGCCGAGCCGCCGGGGTCGGGCATTGACTGCGGCAGAATTAATTGCACGTTGCTGCGGTAATCGAAGGGGCTGCCCAGTTTCCGCTGCAGACATTCGCCGACGCCGAGCCGCTGACGCGTGAAATGAAAATCCTCCCCGCTGACCGCCAGAGTGGCGCTGGTGAGGATCACCGATTCGGTTTTGTCGAACAGCTCGCGCCGTAGCGTCTCGGCCACTTCGATCGGCGCGCAATAGAGCGTCGCCCTTCGGCGTTTTCCTCCCGAGTACTCCGCCCAGTACACCGAGTCCGCCAATGATTGATTCAGCCAGTCGCCCAGCGTGTCTGCTAATCCCGCGCAGCGTTCCGCCGCTGCGGTGAACTCGATTTTTTCTTCTTCCCGTTTGAGTTTCTCGGCGTAGACCGCGATGGTACCGGCCAATTCCCGCAACGGACCGTTGATTTCATTCGCCAGATCGGGCGGTGTCCGCAATCGGCCGTTGTCCGGGCCGTGCCGCCTGAGCCAATCCTGAAGCGCGTCAAAGAAATCACCCACGACGTGACGCAGATGGACCACCTGCTGTTGTGCACGGACCAAACCGTGCGTGGCCAGCAGCCCTTTGCGCGTCCGCTCGTTGAACAGTTTGTTGAGCAAATAGTCGAACTGACCGCTGGAAATCGTGATGCCCAGGTGCGCACCGGCGACCGACTCGACGCTGTGTGCTTCGTCGAGGACCACAACACGATAGTCGGGCAGAATCCGCGCGCCCTCGCGGCGAAGCGCCAAATCGGAGAAAAACAGGGCGTGGTTGACGACGAGAATGTCCGCGTTCCAGACACGGCGCCGCGCGCGATAGTAGAAGCAGTCATCATAAGTCGGGCAGCGCCGTCCCAGGCAGTTGCCATGTTCACTCTGCACTTCGTCCCAGACTTTCGGATGCGGGCGGAATTCGAGATCCGACCGGCTGCCGTCGGCGGTCTGCTCCGCCCAATCCCGGATTTGCCGCAGTTGATCAGACTCTTCCGACTCAAACATCGTCTGTGCGCGGCTCAGCGCTCCATTCAGTCGCCGTAGACTGATGTAGTTTGTGCGGCCCTTCACCAACACCGCTGAAAACTCGAGCGGCAGCACAGAGTTCAAAAACGGGATGTCGCGGTTGATCAGTTGTTCCTGCAAACTGATCGTGTTCGTCGAGATCACCACCGGGTGTTTTTCTTTTTTCGCCGGCTCGCCTTGTGCCGCCGTTGCTGAGAGTATCGCCGGGATCAAATAGGCAAAACTCTTGCCGACCCCCGTCCCCGCTTCGGCAATCAGATGAGTTTTTTCGCGAATCGCCTGCTCGACGGCCTCAGCCATCTCCAGCTGTTGCGGACGATGCTCATACTCCGGCAACCGCTGCGCAATCCGCCCGTCGGGACCAAGAATTGCAGAACTGGTTAAGGAGGCAGGCACGAAAAAGACCCGTAGGGCAGGCTCCCGCCTGCCGCCGATAAGTTGGAAAATCAAAAGTGAATCGAGGCAGGCGGGAGCCTGCCCTACGACAAATAGCGACTGAGTTGCGCAAGTTTAGCGGAATGCGCGACGTGCGGTAGCGAAACCCGTTTAAAAAATTTTCTGCGAATCGTTCACTTTCCGACTCAGGACGGCGTGACTACAAATAGAGGAACCGGAACTCTCTGTAAAACTGGGCGAACAAAATGGCGGAAGATTATCAAGCGGTTGTCGTGGTCTCTTTCGGCGGGCCGGAAAAGATGGAAGATGTGATCCCGTTTTTGGAGAACGTCCTGCGCGGCCGCAACGTGCCCCGGGAGCGATTGTTGGAGGTCGCCGAACATTACCGCAAATTCGACGGTTACAGCCCGATCAACGATCAATGCCGGGCGTTGATCGCTGCGCTGGACGCCGAAATGCAGCGTCGGGAGATCGAACTGCCGATCTACTGGGGCAATCGCAACTGGCATCCGATGCTTGGCGACACGCTGCAGAAGATGGCTGATGCGGGAATTGAACGGGCAGTGGCGTTCGTGACCGCCGGCTACGGGGGCTATTCGGCCTGCCGGCAATACCTCGACGACATCGCCCGTGCCCGCGCGGAAGTGGGCGAACGGGCTCCGGCGATCGACAAATTGCGCTTGTTTTATAACCACCCGCTATTCGTCGAAGCCAATGTCGAGCACCTGCAACAGGCGCTCGCGGAGATTCCCGAAACTGCCCGCGATCAGTGTCCGATTGCGATGACGGCGCACAGTATCCCGCAAACGATGGCCGACACGTCCGACTATGTCCGGCAACTGCAAGAAACCTGCCGGCTAGTCGCTGAGGGCGCTGGTGTCGACGCCGCGCGGTGGCAGTTGGTTTACCAGAGCCGTAGCGGGCGACCGCAGGACCCCTGGCTCGAACCGGACATCTGCGACCATCTGCCCGCACTTCGCGAACAGGGAGCCGAGCACGCGGTCGTCATGCCGATCGGCTTTCTGTCCGACCACATGGAAGTGATTTACGATTTGGACGACGAGGCAGCCACAGTCGCAGAAGAAATTGGCCTGCAGATGGTCCGCGCCAAAACGGTCGGCACGCATCCGGCCTACGTCAACATGATCTGCGAATTGATTGAAGAGCGGATCAACGACGGCATCGAGCGTCGAGCGGTAGGCCAAAATCCCGCGCCGGCTGATACGTGCCCCGCCGATTGCTGCCCGCGACCGCAGCGCCCGGCGCCAAAAGCGTAGCCCGCTTGCGAACTGCTGAATTGGCACATTCGCCGAAGAGCGAGTATAACCAATGTTGTATCGATTCGGGTCAATTCCATATTGGTTCAGCACTTCGGGGATGCAAAATGCTTTTGATGCGCACCATGGTTTTCTCGATCCTATTGTGCATGCCGCTTGCGGACGTTTTGGCCGACACCTGGCTGCAGTTTCGCGGCCCCAACGCGGCAGGACGAATGGATTCCGGCCAGCGGTTGCCGGATGAATTGGGGCCGGATCAGAACGTGATCTGGAAGACGCCGCTGCCCCCCGGTCACTCGTCGCCGATCGTCACCGAGGACCGCGTGTTTGTGACCGGCGTCCGCAATGGGAAACTGGTCACCATCGGCTTGGATCGTAAAACAGGAAAACCGCTCTGGGAGCGCGTCGCGCCGCACGAGAAGTTAGAGGAGATTCACACCATCGGCAGCCATGCCCAAAGCAGCCCGGTCAGTGACGGCGATATCGTGATCAGCTTTTTCGGCTCGGCGGGACTTTTCTGCTACGACAAAGATGGCGAGCCGCTGTGGGAAGAACGGATGGGGCCGTTCAGCAACACGTTTGGCGCCGCCAGCAGCCCGATCCTCTCGGGTGATTACGTGATCCTCAATCAGGACCACGATATTGATTCGGCCTTGATGATCTTTCGCAAGGACAACGGCGAACTCGTCAAACGGATCGACCGCAGCGAATTTCCGCGCGGCTATTCGACGCCGATCATTTGGGAGCAGAACGGGCAGAAGCAGATCGTCGTCTCCGGCACGCTGCGGGTCGTCGGCTATGACCTCGGCAGCGGCGAGGAAATCTGGACCGTTCGCGGCTTGGCCCGCATCTCCAACACAACGCCCGTAGTCGGTCCCGACGGCGTGCTTTATCTGGCGGTCTGGTCCCCCGGCGGCGATACCGAAGGCCGTATCGAAGCGGAGCCGTATGCCGAGATCGCCGCCGAAACCGACACGAACAAGAACGGCACACTGGAACTGGAGGAAGTTCCCGAAGGGGCGCTTAAGCGGCGGTTCCCGCAAATCGACCGCAATAAGGACGGCAAGATCACCGAGCAGGAATATGAGTTCATGCGCAACGTGTTTCACACGGCGGAAAACGTGATCGTGGCAATCAAGCCGGGCGGGCGGGGCGATGTGACCGACACGCACGTGATGTGGAAGAAGCGCAGGGCCGTTCCGTACGTCCCCTCGCCGCTGTTTCACCAGGGGCACGTCTACACCGTCAAAAAAGGGGGCATCGTCACCTGCCGCGACGCGGCGACCGGAGAAGCAACCAAGACCGCGCGGGTCCCCAAGACCGGCTCGTACTACAGTTCACCGGTCTACGGCGACGGCAAGATCTACCTGCTCAACGAGCGGGGCGGATTGTCGATCATCACCGCCGAGCCGAAGTGGAAGACGCTGTCGACGGAGACCTTCGGCGAGGACGCGTACGCCACCCCGGCGGTCGTTGACGGCCGTATCTATCTGCGGACGGCGGGGCATTTGTACTGTTTTGGTTTGGAATGATGTACTCGGCTGCGGCACAACGAGTCCGCATCACGACTCAATTAAGAGTCGATTACGCTCGTGCCGAGCGAGGTCCGGGTCACGTCGCGCTTGAGAACGCCTAAGCCGATCGATATAAGCCTCGGGCAAGCGATGCTGGCGGGCGCCGTGCAGGATGTAGTCCAGATACCACGTGTACGGCAGCAGCGATGTGTCGATCGCTTCGGCACGAGCGACGTACATCCACGCCGACACGATTTCTTGCTCCATCTCAACGGCGACCTGTTCTTCGTCGTAGCCGATGCCGAGAAATTCGTGCTGATCAAGCACGAACTTGTCGTTACGGTGCATGCGGTAGACGGCACCCCAAACATGATCGCCGACATTCGCCGTCCGCTGGGCGTCCGCTTTCGCAGACCCGTCGATGCTCCGTTTATGGAAGACGAGTTTCCGCTGCCGTACCAATCCGATCGACACCAGTCGCGCCGACGGCGCGCGGGACTGCATTCGCTGTGCGAATAGATTCGATCCATACGCGAATACTGCAACTTGGTCGGTGGAGGGTGACATTGATCGTGTTGAGTGGCTTTGACGAGGCGGTTTTGGTTATGTTCCCAACAAACCGTTTTGCCTGAGCAACGGCTCGGTGCTTGGTTCGCGGCCCCGGAAATCTTTGAAGACTTGCATCGGGTCACGGCCTCCGCCCAACGACAGTACCGTATCGCGAAAGCGGCGGCCGGTTTTTGCGACCGCCTCTGTGTCGTCCAAACCCGCCTCCTCAAACGCCGCGAAGGCGTCGGCGCTGAGCACTTCGGCCCATTTGTAGCTGTAGTAACCGGCCGCGTAGCCGCCGGCAAAGATATGGCTGAATCCGCATAAAAAGCGGTCCTCCGGCAGTAGCGGCAGCACCGATGTCCGCTCCGCAACACGCCGCTGCACGTCGAACACCGTCTCTTCGCCGTCGGGGTCGAAATTGGTGTGGAGTTCCAGATCGGTGATGCCAAACGACAATTGCCGCAACATTAAGGACCCGGCTCGATAATTCCGCGCGGCACAGATCTTCTCGAACAATTCCTCCGGCAGCGGCGCGCCGGTCTCCACGTGGGCAGTCATCCCCAATAGCGTCGGTTTGTGGTAGCACCAGTTTTCCATGAACTGGCTGGGGAGTTCCACCGCGTCCCATTCAACGCCGCTGATGCCTGACGCATCCGCCTCGTCGACGGTGGTCAGCATGTGCTGCAATCCATGCCCGAATTCGTGGAACAGCGTTTCCACTTCGCGAAAGGTCATCAGCGACGGCCGATCTCCCACCGGCGGCGTGCCGTTACAAACGAGATGCGCGACCGGCAACTGCACCGTGCCGCCGATCAAGCGGCGCCCCAAACAGTCGTCCATCCAGGCCCCGCCCCGCTTATTCTCCGGCCGTGAATAGGGATCCAGATAGAACGCCGCGAGCGGCGTGCCATCGACGTCGCTGATCTTGAAGTACCGCACATCCTTCTGCCAAATCGGCGCTTCGCCGTCTGCTTCGGTGACCACGATCCCAAACAGCCGCTCGACCAAATCGAACATGCCTTTGAGCACATTGGGCAGCGCGAAGTAGGGTCGCAGTTCTTCGTCGGTGTAGTCGAATTTCTGTTCGCGGAGCCGCTCCGCCCAAAAGGCGACGTCCCAGTGCGCCAATTCCTCAGTCTGACCGGACGCTGCGGCCAACTGCTTCAGATCCTCCAAGTCCTGCACGGCGGCATCCCAGGAGGCGGACCGAAGTTCTTCCGAAAGCTGCAATACGGCGTCGACGCTGGGCGCCATTTTTTTGGCGAGGCTCAATTCTGCGAAGTTGTTGAATCCTAAAAGAGCCGCCTTTTGACGGCGGAGTTGCAGTGTGCGGTTGATGATTTCGGTATTGTCGAGTTCCCCCGACGAAGCACGTGTCGTAAAGGCGCGATAAACGGTTTCCCGCTGTTTGCGGTTACGGCTGTGCTGCAAGAACGGCTGAACGACCGGGCCGTCCAGCGTGACCCGCCAAGGTCCCCGGTCAGGGGTTGCTTCCGATTGCCCCTCCTCCTTGGCTTGGTTGTATCCCTGTGCCGTCAATTGCCGCAGGCTGTCCGGCCAGCCTTCGGTGTCGGCCGGATCGGTGATCGTCAGCGACCAGGCCTTGGTGGCGTCGAGCACGTGGTTCGAAAAATCGGTGCTAAGCTTGGAGAGTTCCCGGGCGATGTCGTTAAACTGCTCCAGCTTCTCCCCTTCCAACCCGACACCGGCCAGTTCCGCGCTCAGCAATTTATCGTCGATAATCCGCCTGCGTGGTTCGGAAAGCGAGTCCCACTGGTCGCACTCGCGGATCTGTTTGAGCGTTTGGTAGATCGGCTTACTCTGACCCGCCTTGAGGCTGAACGTGACGACGTCTTGCAACACCGACTCATACGCTTCACGCAACTCCGGCGAGTTTTGCACGCCCAGTAGATGTCCCACCGGGCCCCACGACTGTTCGAAAGGGCCGTCCAATTCCTCGAGCGGCTGAAGGAGTCCCTCCCAAGTCGGCGACGCTTGCTGTTCGATTTCGGAAAGCTTCTGCTCTGCATCCGCGAGGCACTGCCGCACGGCCGGCGCGATGTGGTCCGGCTTAATTTTGTCAAACTGCGGCAATCCTGGTTTCTGCAGTAGCGGATTGTCTTTCAGATCAGCTGTGTGGCCCGTCATCTGGAGAATCCTTTCGGCTCGGTGAATTCGATTGAATAAATATTGGGTGGCCGCGATTGCGCGGCAATCGGGGTGCCGCAGGCACACGAGGCGGCAATTTCCCCGTTCCTTATCTTTGGGTACCGCAGCCTTCTTAAACGTTGAAATTGCGGCCTCTTGCAGGCTGCGCCTGCCCCGATTGCTGCGCAATCGCGGCCACCCATTTGTTGAATCCTAGTCTGCGGCGGTTGCTCGTTGTTGTTTTACATGATCTTTAATGAATTGTAGAAACGCGTCTTTGATTTCTTGCGGTGCTGCGTGCCCCATGCGGGGCCGTTCGAGTGTCTTTTTTCGACCGCGCAATTGATTGTGCGCGGCGAAATTTGTCGTGGGAGGGCAGACGGCGTCGATGAATCCGATGCTCATCAGTGCGTCGGCATCGGTCCGGGCGGCGAAGTTGACGGCGTCGAAATACCGCGACGCCTGCAAGATTTTTTCGTCCGGTTTGCCGGCGTGATCGGTGGGGACCAATTTTGGCCAGCCGTTGATGCGATTGGCCGCGCGGCCGGAATGATCGCACATGGCCGGCACGCCGACGGCGATGGCGGTAACCCGCTCGTCCAACCCGGCGGCAACCAACGACTGACCGCCCCCTTGGCTATGCCCGCAGACGATCAATGTCTTGCCGTCCCACTCGGGCTGGGCGGTCAAAAAGTCCATCGCCCGCATCAGCCGCAGATACATGCCGAGAAAATAGCTTGTTTCCCGCGAATCGCGTCCGTCGTGACGATAGTTCTTCAATCGGCCGGCCGCCAACTCGCGGTAAAACTCGACCGGTCGAACGTTGGGAATTCCGTGGGCATTGACATCGAATGAAAGCAATCCCTCTTGCGCTCCCGCGACCGCCTGACGCAGGACGGAGCTTCTGACTCCCGCTCCGTGGACCCACAAGACGGCGGGTAGGCTTTTCGCTGCGGCCCCTTTCGGACGGGCGAGGTAACCTGAAACCGGCGCCGGCCCCAGGCACATGACCTGGACGTCAAATGCTTCAACCGTCGTATCACCAGACTTTACCGGCGTCAGTTCCGCGGTTGCCGGCACGCTGGCGAGGCGACTTCTTTGGCTCTTCCAGAACTCATCAAAGTCTTCGGGAGGCGGCAGACTGGGTTGAATCATCTCCGGACTGACAGCGGCAGCCGCCACGGCAGTCAGCGGCGGACTATCGACGGGTGTGAAGTTCACCGTGCACCGCAAAAACCCCGGTTCCGGCAGCAGACCAAATGCGGTGATTGTTTGGCCGTTCAGTTTGGCGCGTCTGACGGCAAATTTTGTTAATCCATCTTTGCTCAAAACGTATTTCACGGCACCTTGTCTTGCTGGTTGGCCGTACCGTAGAACTTTGATCCGAAACTGGACCGGCTCGGAGGAGGAATAGCGAGCGTTTTTCCGACCGGCAGCAACTTTTAGCGCATAGGGCCGTACGTGTCGCACTCGATGATTTCGGGTGTCGCCGATATAGATCTCACCCGACGGACCCACGCAGATTCCGTGCGGTTGCGCAAGCCCGGCGGTCACGGCCGCACGATTGTCGCCGTTATACCCCTTGGCTTGCGGGCCGGCGCCCGCGACCGTCGATACGGTTGCCGCCTCTGTGTCGATGCGGCGGATGACGTGGTTCTCGGAATCGACGACGAACACATCACCGTTTCCGCCGACGGCGATGCCCTTAGGCCCATTGAAGGTTGCCTGACGAGCCGGCCCCCCGTCGCCGCTGTAGCCTTTTGTGCCGGTCCCGGCGATATGGCTGATCACACCGCTATCGAGATCCAACTTCCAAACGCTGTTGCCCTCACGCAACGCAATCCACATCGTCCGGCCTGCGATGTCGAGCGCCCGCGGACCTAAAATCGGCCGATCACGGACGGTCTCGCCGCTGACGGGCAAGGTCTTTTCGCCGTTGCCGGCGATCGATTCAATTAGTCCCGTCTTAAGGTCAATCCGTCTGATGCGGTGATTGCCGATGTCGGCCACATACAGGCCGCCCGCATCGTCCAAGGCGATACTGTGCGGAACGGAGAACTTCGCTTTTGTCGCCGGCCCGCCGTCACCCGCATAGCCCCGTTCTCCGGTGCCGGCGACGGTGGAGATGACCCCCGTCTGCGCATCGACTTTGCGAATCAGATGATTTTGCATCTCCACAAAATACATATTTCCCGCTTTGTCGAAGCGAACCTCATACGGCTCGTTGAGCGAAGCTTCGGTCGCGGGGCCTCCGTCGCCGGAATATCCTTTCTGTCCGTTTCCCGCGACGACCGTCAGTTGGCCGGTCTTGCGATCCAGCCGCCAGACGCGGTGATTGGTGACTTCGGTGATATACAGCGCGCCGTCCGGACCGATTTCCACACCGAACGGATGCCCGATGTTCAATTTCTGGGCACTGCCTGAATCGCCGTTGTTGGCTGGCGTGCCCGTGCCGGCGATGGTCGTAATCAGTTCGGCGCGTGCAGCACTTGAGCCGGAAATCACGCCCAGGCCAACAAGAACCGCACCTAGAAATCTGACTCTCAATGCCGTATGACGCTTCATGATGCCGCCTCGAGAAGTGGTGAGCAGGATTGCCGGCCGACACCTAAAAACTGGTGTAGCAGAAGTCGTGAGACTTCTGAAGACACATTCACTGCAGGTAAGTTTCCGAACTCTCACGAATTCGGCAACCCTCAATTTGAAATCTGACAAAGCGCTAGTCTATCGCGGAGGGGGCGGCAATTCCAACGGCTCCATCGCGGCGCCAACATGGCCGAAGTTTCAGAAAGCCGCTACGATACAAACGAACCCCCGCGCATTCACTGACGACCACTCCATCGGCGCAATTTCGGCAAGTTCATCGATTCAGACTATGACTTCGGACCCTCCAGATCCCACAACTATCACGCGCGATCAATTGCGAGACAGGCAGTCGCGGAAACTGCGCAGGATGCTGGAAGAAATCATTCCCAGCAATCCCTTTTGGACGTCGAAATTTCGCGATGCCGACGTCGACACGGCGCGTGTGCAGGGTGTTGATGAATTGGCCCTGCTGCCGCTGACCACTAAGGCTGAGATTCTCGCCGATCACGATGCGAATCCACCCTATGGATCAAATCTGACGTACGATCTGCACACCTACAGCCGGTTGCACCAGACATCGGGGACGACCGGCGTTCCGATGCGCGCGCTGGACACTCCGCAGAGTTGGCAATGGGTCTTGAGTTGTTGGGCGCAGATTTACCGTATTGTCGGTCTGACCCCGCGCGACCGGTTGGTGTTTCCGTTTTCGTTTGGTCCGTTTCTCGGGTTTTGGGCGGGCTTCGAGGGAGCCGCCCAATTGGGAAATCTGTGTCTCGCCGGCGGCGGCATGAGCAGTGAAGCCCGTTTAGAGTTGATTTTGGAACACGAAGCCACGTTTGTCTGCTGCACACCGACCTATGCCTTGCGTTTGGCCGAAGTCGCCCGCGAACAAGGGCTCGATCTCGCGCAGAGCGCCGTCCGCGCGATTCTGGTTGCCGGAGAACCGGGGGGCAATATTCCCTCCACGCGCCGGCAAATCGAAACGGCGTGGGGTGCACGCGTCCTTGATCACTGGGGCATGACGGAAGTCGGAGCGCTGGCGGTTGAGAGTTTCGACGATCCGGGCGGGCTGTACGTGCTGGAGACTGAGTGTATTCCCGAAATCATCGATCCAGTGACGGGCGACGCCGTTCCTCCCGGCAACGAAGGGGAGTTGGTGATCACCAATCTGGGCCGCTGGGGCAGCCCGCTGATCCGCTATCGCACCGGCGACCGGGTCCGCGCTCGAGAGCCGAGCGAGCATGACCAGTTGCCGCTGATGTACCTATCCGGCGGAATCTTGGGCCGGACCGACGAGATGATCATCATTCGCGGAAACAACGTTTATCCGTCCAGGTTGGAGGATATTCTGCGAGGATTCGAAGAAGTCGTGGAGTTTCGCATCAACATCGAGACACGCAAGGAAATGCCGCACGTGAGAATCGAGGTTGAGCCGCAGCCGCACGTCCACGACACGGCGGACGGGGAGCAACTGGCGGCCCGTATTACGCAGGTCATTAAGGATCGCCAAAACTTCCACGCCGAAATCACCCTCGTCCCCAGCGGCAGTCTGCCCCGGTTCGAAATGAAGGGCCGCCGGTTCTTCCGCCGTGATTGAGGAGCTTCCGGCCGCCCTGGAATGACAGCACCGGTCTCGAACCGGCCGTTTCGGCGATTGTGCTTGACATAGCCCGAAATATTAGCGATGGTCCCGTCGCAATCTCAGAATTCCGCACAGGACGTCCGCGGAGTTCTCGCAATCTGGAAGCCGACCATCAGACGGAGCAATGGATATGCTGTCTTCGCAGTCCTCGAAGAGTCTCGGCGGGGTTCAGGCACAACCCGGACCGGGCGACGCGGTCATCCGCGGCCCGCACATCGCACCGGAAAGATTTGGAGCACCTATGACCACTCCCACAACAGCCAGGATCAGCATTTTTGGACTCGGTTACGTCGGCTGCGTCTCCGCCACAAATCTGGCCGCCGCCGGCAACCAGGTGGTTGGTGTCGAACTCGTCCCGGAGAAGGTCGACTCGATCAACTCGGGCAGCGTGCCGCTGTTCGAACCCGGTTTGGCCGAATTGGCGGCTGAGCAAGTCGAAGCCAAACGCCTCTCGGCCACGATGAACACGACTGAGGGAATCCTCGCCACCGACATCTCCTTCATCTGTGTCGGCACACCCAGTCTGCCGAGTGAAAAGATCGATCTGACCGCCATCGAAGCGGTCTGCCGCGGCATCGGCGAAGCATTGAAACAAAAAGAGACGCGGCACGTGGTCATCATTCGCTCGACCGTGCTGCCCGGCACCTGCGACCGCTGTGTGGAAGTCATTTCTGAAGCGAGCGGCAAGAGTTGCCCGGAAGACTTTGCCGTCGTCAGCAATCCCGAATTCCTCCGCGAAGGAACGGCTCTGAAGGATTATCAGCATCCCCCCTTCACGGTGGTCGGCGCCGCCCGCGAAGAAGACGCACAGATCGTAGGCGATCTGTACAAGCACATCGACGCACCGCTATTTCTCACTGATTTGCGGACGGCCGAGACAATCAAATACGCCTGCAACCTGTTTCACGCCACTAAAGTTTGCTTCGCCAACGAAATCGGCCGGATCTGTAAATCGCTGGAGGTCGACAGCCATAAGGTGATGGAGATCTTCTGTGCCGACACGCAGTTGAATCTATCGCCGTACTACCTGAAGCCGGGATACGCCTTCGGCGGCTCATGCCTGCCCAAGGACCTGCGGGCGATTATGGCGCTGTCGCGCGAACATCACGTCGCGCTGCCGATGCTGGAGCGGATTTTGGAATCGAACCGGCAGCAAGTCGAATTGGCGATTAAGACGGTCCTCGGCACCGGCAAGCAGACGATCGGCATGTTGGGCTTCAGCTTCAAGCCGAACACCGACGACCTGCGGGAAAGTCCGCACGTTGCGCTTGTCGAGGCGTTGATCGGCCGGGGCAAGACGGTCAAAATCTTCGACCCGCACATTCAGACGTCGATGCTGATGGGAGCCAATCGCAAATTCATCGACGAGAAAATCAGCCACGTCTCCGATTTGATGGTGGAGAGCGTCGACGATGTGCTCCGCGATTGCGAAGTGATCGTGATCGGCAACAAGGACGCGCATTACGAAAACGTCCCGGAACGCGCACGGGATGACCAGATCGTGATCGACTTGGTTCGCATCGACAAAGAACGCATCACCGGCGGCGGCTATAACGGATTATCGTGGTAACGGTACACCTCTGCCGCGCGTAACATCGATCCCCATCAACCCCCGGCTCCGCCGGGGGTTTTTTACGGGCTTACGCCGCCTCCGCCGGCCGCGCATCCGGAATCGTATCCGCACCATCCAGCACATCGGGATTGGCCCGCAGGTATTCGATCAATTCCAATGAATCGACCACCCGCACGCCGGGCGTGTCGCGAACGACTTCCAGCATCCCCTGAAAGTTGGCGATGGCTTGCTCGTCGACGCCGACCGCCTGCGTCGCGTCGAGCCAGGTTGCGTCGAACTTCAGAAACGACCAGGAGTGCAGAAAGATCGTGGTGCACAATACGCCCGCCGCCATCGCTTCCTGAAGGTGCCAGCGAAACGTCTCGGCGTTCCGCCAATTGACGTCCAGTTTCTTCGGCGCCCCCTTCACATCGTGATACACCGATACCGGCACTTCATACACGCCGTCGTACTTGCGGACGGCGTTGTTGCAATACGACGCGTCGATCATGCACTGCTTGTGCCCCAGCAGCGAGGAAAAGTCGGCTTCGATGCCGATCCGTCGCATCGCCCGAAATGAGGCGGGCGAAACGCGATAGCCCCCCGCTCGATACGCCCGCGTCGGCCGGCCGGTGAATTCCTCCAACAATCCGGCCGCCTCACCCAGCCAGCCCAGCACGCCCTCATCGGTCCAGTAGTAATCGAATCGCTCTTGGTAGTCGGGAATGTGCAATTCCGGATGCGAATGCAGTGCGCAGTCGTGTCCGCGGCGCATGATCTCTTCGCACACCTCGCGAATCGGCGGCTTACCGTAGGAGCGAACGGTCAGCGTGTCGGTAAAGAAGATCGCCGGATATCCGAACGCATCCGCCATGTCCATGATCATGGGGATGCCGTACTCGCGCCCCTCAAACCGCCCCCAAAACAACCGCTCCACCGGCGCCTCCGGGCTCCGCTCCCGGCGTGCTTCGGTGTCGATTGTAATCACGACGAAGTGCGGGTGTTGTTTCGGAGACCGATTGCCGGTGAGAATCGACGCGGCGTTCTTGAGACGATCGACGATTGGAGAAAACACGGGGCGGTTAAACCTTATTTATGCTGAAAGAGATTTAGAAGCCACGAATCTCACGAATCTTCACGAATTCAGGCAGATCATTCGTGTGAATTCGTGAGATTCGTGGCTAATTCATTTGTTCAATTTGAGTGCGGCCACCCGTTGGTGTTGTTTGGAACATTGGAATTTGGAATTTGTTTCGGATTTCGGATTTCGTGCTTCGGATTTTCTGGCCTACCAATTGATATCCGCCGCATACCCCAACTCGATCAACAACTCGTCCCCCTTCTTCTTGAATATCTCCTTATCTTCATCGTTCATATCGCGTTGCCAGCGGCCGAGCGCTTTGTGCGAAATCGGCTCGACCGCATCCGCGGAGACCGGCATGGCGGTGAAGTCGCGGGTTGTGCTTTGTAGTTCGTGATAATTCAGCACGCGGTCGTCCCATTCCTCTCCCAGGAACTCCAGCACCGACCGCATCGTCTGTTCCGGCTGGGTGACGAGGTCTTCGTACCGCACCTCGAAATAGCGGGGGCGACCCCGCTCCGCCAAGCCCTTTCGAGTGTAGTTCACCCAACTGGTGACGCAGTTTTCCATCGGCCGCCAGGTGTTGAGCGGGATCGTTTGGCCGTTTTCGTGCTTGAATTTCGGGTGCGTCCGCAGCGAGCAGGCGACGTCGCGGCCGTCGCGGAGAATGTGGATGAACCGCGCGTTCGGGAAGTGGTCGAAGATGAACGGGATGTAATAGATATTGGCCGGCGCCTTGTCGCCCCAATACGGCTTCCCCTCCCGCTCCGCCAAGCCCTGCAGAAACCGCTCGATGAAATGCGCTTGGTCTTGCGACGTAGCCAGCAGTTCGTCGACGTACTCCCGCGTGACGCCGAAATTGTTCACCAGCCGCTGCGGATCGGGCGTTTCGACAAAAATTCTCGACCCCTGCCCCACGGCGAACTTGGGATGGCTGTCGAGCATCACCCGAAACAGCGACGATCCGCTCCGCGAACAACAGCCGATAATCACGCCGGCGTCAGAGGAAACGTAACTGCCGTAGTGATCCGCCTTGCTGTCCAAACGGGTCCCGGGAACGGCGGAGGTGAGAGCGGGCATGACCGGCGCATCCTTGCGTCTTGAGCGGTGTGGTTTATCTCAAATCTGAGGCGTTTTATGGGGATGTGGGGATTGTGTCAAGGTGAGGTTGGACGGCCGCTCAGAAGTTGAACTTGTACCAGACATAAAGCACTTCATTCTTGGAGTCGTACATGGCAAACCAATACTCGCCGTCCGGCCCGCGGCCTTCTGCGGGAAAACCGCTGGTTGCATAATAGCGAGAGCCGACAGAGTGCTCAGGACGCCACAGAAATGGAAAGACACTCCAAAATGTACCCGGTACGTTCTCAGGAGCGACCTCCTCAAGCTGATACTCAGCAACAATACGATCGACCTGCTCGGGCGAGACTGTTAGTCGCCAAACGTATGCTGAGTCGATGAATTCGCCCAGCCCCGTAATCCGGGCCTCCGCAGTATCCGCCTGCGCAACTTCGATCATATCTTTGAACGAGTGAGGCCATGAATCACTTGAATAGATCGGCCCGATTCCGAACATCAGCCAGGCGGCCAACCGGAGGAGTGTCACACAAACAGCGAGAGATGAAACAACGATCCCGGTCCAGAAGAGCCCTTTCTTCTTCGCGCGTTGACTGCGAAATGACAACCACGCGCCGCAGAGAACAACCATCGCACAAACAGCTAGTACTGCGAACATCCTCTCCCTGCCCGTCCCTTCACCAACCGTATTTCACGACGACAATGGACTTCGCTCAGAATCAGTCGACGTGCGCGCTGCCTCATTCGTATCGTTCGCTCGAACATCTGCGCGCATCTCACGAGACGTTGATTCTATGGCTCAGATTCGAATGAAGGCAAGGAGCGAATCTCACTGCTCAAGCTCACAGTTCAGAAACCTTTGAATCGGCTCAGTCGCACTTGTTCGACGCCGATTTCCGGATAAATTTGAGCATCGAGACATCAACATCTTAGTCGGGGAGCGGGATGGGCGAGTTTGATCCGCGACTTACTGAGCAATACACCGAGTGGTGGCGCGAGCAAAACGAGCGGCGAGAATCGGGGATGGTCCGATTCGAAGGGCTCGATTTCTGGGTGGACCGCCACGTGTTTTCGCCCGACCGGCGGTTGACGAACTCGTCGAGCTTGATTGCGCGCTCGCTGCCGGACGTCGGCGGTCGCCGGGTGCTCGATGTGGGGACGGGAAGTGGGGCGTTGGCCGTCTTGGCGGCGCTGCGCGGGGCAGCTGCGGTGCTCGCTGTGGATGTCGACCCCTGCGCCGTGGAAAATGCCCGGCAAAACGTCGCGGGCCATCAGGTTGACGGCACGGTCGAGGTCGTCCAATCGGATTTGTTCGAAAACGTTCGCAGTCCGTTCGATGTGATCACCGCCAACCTTCCGATCGATCCGCACATGTGGGAGCACGTTACCGACGATGTGGCAGGTCTGGTGGAGCGGTTTCTGGTGGGCACTCAAGAACACCTGTCACCGGGCGGCACGGCTCTGCTGGCGTGGGCCTCCTTTGGCGACACGCCGGCGGTGATCGCCAACATGGAGCGGCAACGCATCCCGTTTGAGCACCACCAAGAAGAGACGTTCGGTGTGGTGTGGGATTTGTTCGAGATTCGCCGGTAATGGGGCAGTTTATCGGTCCGCACAGCGGACCCTACGCAAGAAACACCAGATTCCGCACCATCGCAAGCTTAGTAGGGTCCGCTGTGCGGACCGAACTCACTCACCGGCAACATCATTGATTCTACCAATCCCATCAGGCTCTCGATGGCCGCTTCCCCAGTGCTGATCATAGACACCTTTCTCAACCCAACGGTGAAATGAGGAATACGGCCAATCCGATGGGCGATTAACATACCTATGCTTCACTGGATTCCAGTGGATGTAATCAAAGTGTGCTTCAAAATCGTCCTCGATCGTATGTTCCCAGAATCTTCTTTGCCAAACTCCACGACGACGATTCTTCACTCTTGATGCAGAAGTACTCTGCTCTCGACCACCACTCTTCAGGTATCGCTTGGTGAATTCTTTTTTCAGCCAAGCCCAGCGTCTCGAAAAACCCGTATCTCCTGCAGGCAGCGTCCAGATCGTATGTAAATGATCTGGTAGCAATACCATCGCGTTGATCGTAAAAGGCCACTTTTGTTGGGTTTCGCGAATCACGTTTCCCAGCAATTCCACAGCCGTCTTGAGTCGAAAGATAGGCGAGTTGTGTTCGGTCTTTACCGTAAAGAAAAAGGTTCCGCCTGGAACGTGAGCGCGATGATAGTTGGGCATTTTACCAGACTATCACAACCCAATCGGTCCGCACAGCGGACGCAACGCGAGAAACACCAAAGGCCGCTCCATCGCAAGGGGACGATGGAGCGGCCTTAGTTGGTGCTCATCAACAGGTGTGTGATGATCTTCCGCTTCGAGGGTTATGTGCTCAGCATCTGCTTTTCGAATTCGATGCCGTATTTCTTCATCTTCTTGTAGAGCGTGGTGCGGTTGATGCCCAACATCTTGGCGGTGTTTTGCCGGTTCCAGCCGTTGCGTTCCAGCGCCTCGATGATGATTTCCCGCTCGGGAGCGGCGAGGGCCGATTTGAGGTTCGCGGCAGAGATGCGGGCGGGCGTGGCGCCGATCAACTGCGTCGACTGCTTGACGCTTTCGGGCAGATCGTCGACATCGACCACCGTACCTTTGGCGAGAACCACGGCCCGTTCCACGACGTTGATCAACTCGCGGACATTGCCGGGCCAGTCGTATTGTTGCAGCACGTTCAGGGCATCTTCGCTAAAGCGTTCGACCTTTTTGCCGGTTTGTTCGTTGAATTCCTGTAAGAAGCGATCAACCAACAGCGGAATGTCGCCCATTCGTTCGCGCAACGCGGGTTGCGTGAGCGTGATCACGTTGATGCGGTAGAACAAATCCTGGCGAAATTCGCCGTTTGTCACCATCTCTTCGAGATTGGCGTGCGTGGCCAAAACCAGCCGCACATCGACTTTGTGTGTTTCCGAGCCGCCAACCGGCTCGAATTCGCGGTCCTGCAACACGCGCAACAACTTCACTTGCAGGCTGGGCGAGGCGGTGGCGATTTCATCGAGGAAGATGGTGCCGCCGTCCGCTTGCAGGAACTTCCCGACCTTGTCCTGCGTGGCGCCGGTAAACGAGCCCGCTTTGTGGCCGAACAGTTCGCTTTCCAGCAGCGAATCAGGCAAGGCTCCACAGGCGACTTCGACAAACGGCTTGTCCGCACGCGAACTGAGTTGGTGAATCGCGCGAGCGGTCATCGTTTTTCCGGTACCGCTTTCACCGAGAATCAGCACGGTCGTACGCGTATCGGCAACCGATTCCAGCAGATCGAACATCTTCAGCATCTTGTAGTCCTGGCCGATGATGCTGCCCAGTCCGTACTTCTGGTCGAGTTGCGCTTTGAGCGATTTGTTTTCTTCAATGATTTTTTGCTGACCCAGCGCGCGCTCCACGGCAAAGCGAAGCTCTTCGTCGATCAGCGGCTTGGTGAGGTAGTCGAACGCCCCTTCGCGGATCGCCTCGACGGCATTCTCGATTGTCCCGAACTCGGTGGTCAGGATGACGGAGGTCTCCGGCGCGTTCTCCCGGATCCACTTCAACAAGTAGAACCCGTCTTGATCGGGCAGATTGGATTCGCTGAGAACCAGTTGAAAGGGGAACTCCGCCATCCGCGAGATCGCGTCGCGGCAGTTATCGGCGGTTTCGATCCGGTGGCCCAGTCCGCGCAGATAGTCGGCCAATGCGTCCAGCAATTGGCGATCGGGATCGACCACTAGCAGCGACCCTTGATTCGCGACTGATTTTCCGTTCGTCATGATGTGCTCTCGTTGTCTGTCGTCTCGTGACAATCTTCACCGAATCCGCAGCGGACAATCAGGCTGCCCGTGACGGACTCCAATTGAGGAATTCCGGGTGTCGGTTCGATCGCCGCTGACCACCACTGGGGGGAGGCCGCAGGTCCCGTTTGAAGTTTGCGGATTGTGGGGTTCGTCACGATTAGTGGGACGTGACGTCGACCCGCCGCACCGGCAAACTCCGTTGCACTTCCATGTGCGAAAAAGAAAACAGCCGGGAGACTCGTTATCGAGAGGGTACGCAAACATAGGTCACGAGTTGTGTCGGGGCAACAAATTCCCGCAAGATTCGTTGATCAGACGCAACTTCGCCGCCACGTGACCGTCGCGAAAAAGCGCCTTCCGGGGGAGCGCCCAGAGAAATCCGGCACCGTGAGCGTCAACCGGGTAAGCCGCGGGAAACGTCGAAACGCTGGAACGCCCATGCAATCACCGGTAACAGCGCAACTGCAAACCCGGACAACAGGCACCACCCGAATCCGATCGCAGCCGGCAGGGAATTGCCAAGCAGCAAATAGACCACCAATCCACCGAGCGCGGCGATCGTAGCGATCATGCCTAGAATGAACATTTTGGCCATCATCATCATCATTTGCCGCCCGAAATGCTGGAAATCACCCGGCGTACTGGCGGCCATCCGAACCGGGTAAACCAAGAACGTAAAGTTCTCGATGCCATACAACAAGACGTTAAACGGCAACACAAACAGCGCCGCCAGTCCGGCAACCACAAAGTTCATGGTCATCACGGCGACAATTCCGAACAAAAAGACCTGGATCAGGCTCACCAATAGGACCGGCGCGGCTAACTGGCCCACGGCGACCGCAGTGGGCCGCATCGGAAGTTGTTTCAGCAGATCCATCTGTTCCAGATCGCCGCGAAAGTCGAACGGAAACAGCGACGAGAAGATAAACGTGCAATAGACTGAGGCGCCGACCAACACGGGAACGAGGTTCTGCTGCCCCATCTGCCGGACCAGAAACAACATCACGCCGCCGCCGGTGACCACCATAATCAAGGGGACCCACATCGAGCTGCGTGCGGCTTTGATGAGTTGCCGGCGCGCGATCGTGCCGGCGCCGCCGCAGCGCGGCAACAGCGGAAGCCTTCGCCGGACTGAGCCTTCAGAGGGATCAAATCGATAGTTGCCGCTGCGCATGCGCTGCATACGCTGCGCCACCATCTGGCTGCCTGCCACAGAGGCCTCTAGATAGTTAGCATCCAGACGAATGATCACGGCGAACAACAAGACATTGAGACCACAAGCAACGGCCGACCAAAGCAGGAAGTCGGGATAAACACTTTCGGCGGCGAGGATGCGGCCGAAGACGTCAAAGGGAAGCAGCAGCAGAAATCCGGCCCACGTGTCGCGGGCCGCACGAACGTAGTCTTCAAAATCGTTCCCATTCCGGGCGGCAACTCCCCGCAAGATCGCCCAAGCCAAGACAGCGCCCAGCCCGATCAGCATCGCTTTACGTGAAACGGAGACTCCCCGTTCGGACAACGTTTGAATCAGCAGCACCATCACAACTTGCATGAGTTGAACAAAGCAAGCCGCCAGGAACAGTCCGGCGAAGACAAACCACCACGAAAAGGCGAACCGGACCAACCAAGTCGAAAAGAGCAGAGCCAAGAAGAACGCGCCTAAAAAACTGCCGGCCATTTTGTAATACAACAGCTCTCGCCGGCTGAACGGACCCGCGAACAGAAAGTCAACTTCCGCGGGCCAGAAATGAATCGCTTGCAGCTTGGAAGTGGAATTCAGGCTCAGCAACGTGAAGGCCAGCAGAAATACGGGCGCGGTGAGCCGCAGCAATTCCGGGCGGGGCCGCACGGGCGTCGTGAGCAACACGACGACGTTCGATCCGAGAATCATGCAGAGTACCATCAGCCCGCACAAAAACGTGAGCGCGCCTTTCCAGGTCTTCAGCCCACCCAGCGTGCGACGCAGGTTGGCTGAATATCTCAGTCGCAACAATTTCCAGAGTGCGGGATGCATCAGGGGTCTTTCGAAGGAATTATTCGCCCGACTTGGAATTGAGCATGATTGGCCGCCCGGGACTTAGAACGTTGCAACGACGCGCCGGTTCTGCACGACTCAATTCGATGTTGTTCATGGCGACAATCAGTTTTCGAGCGGTTGGCCGTGATCGAACTCCTCGATCGACTGCGATGCACGATTTCCCTCCGTCGCGTGAAAGAAGACTTCCTCCAGCGAAGCCTCTCCCCCCAGTTCCGCAAACGCGGTACGGGCTTCGGCGATCGTGCCGCAGAACATTTGGCTGCCGGAACTCAGAATCAACACGTGCGTGCACAAGCCCTCCACCAGCGACATCAAATGCGAACTGACGATAATCGCCGCTCCGGCCTCTGCGCGGGCGGTAATGGATTCGCGCATGATGCGAATCCCCTTGGGATCCAGCCCGGTCAGCGGCTCATCCAACAAAATTGCGCCTGGATCGTGCAGGTATGCGCAGGCGATCGCCAGTTTCTGCCGCATGCCCCGCGACAAGCCGTGAGCATACGCGTCACGCTTTTCCGTTAATTCGAATTGCTCAAGCAGTGCCGCGCCTTTGGACTCCAAATCGGCGACGTCATAGGCTGACGCGATAAACTCCAGGTGCTCCCAGACGGAAAGCGAATCGAACAAGCGCGGGTCGTCGGGGACGTAGGCCAATTCACGTTTGGCGGCCACCGGATCGTTGACGACGTCATGCCCGCCAACAACCAGCCTGCCGTGCGTGGGTGGCAGAATTCCTGCAATCGCTCGCATCGTGGTCGTTTTGCCCGCCCCATTCGGGCCGACCAAACCGAGAATCTGCCCTGCCTCCACGGAGAAGGTCAATCCCCGGACTGCCACGGTCTTATCATAGGTCTTGTGAAAATCGGTTATCGAAATCACGCAGTTCACCTTCTCGCCTGATGCCGGTCAGCCGTGGTGGCATTTGGAATAGCATCATAGGAGGAGAATCTGGCGGAGACAATCTGTGAGGGCCCCTCGCACAGATTTTGGCGCATGAGCCGATCAAGAAATGTTTCGAAACCAGGCCGATTCCGCGTACAATAATCCTGCAGGGAACTGTTTTATCGGGAGACCGTGCAATGAGTATCGCCGAGGAACGCTCAACGCTCCGATTGGGCCCGGAGCAAAACGGGATCACCATGACGCCCGACGAATTTGACGCCGTCGTCGACTATGACGATCTGTACCAATACGAATTGATTCATGGTGTGCTCGTCGTGAATCCGATTCGGCCTGAACAAGAGAGTGATCCCAACGGAGAACTCGGCTATTTGTTACGACGGTATCGAGAACAGCACGATTGCGGGGACATGCTCGACGCTACACTCTCTGAGCGATACGTGATCACCGCTGAAAGCCGCCGTCGGGCCGACCGTGTGATCTGGGCGGGGCTGGGACGGGTTCCCGATTCGCGGTCCGACGTGCCGACGATTGTCGTCGAGTTTGTCTCAGAGGGCCGGCGGAATTGGCTGCGGGACTATGTCGAAAAGCGAGATGAATACATTGCCTTGGGCGTGCAGGAGTATTGGATCTTAGACCGCTTTCGCCGCGTGCTCACGGTCTATCGCCGGAGAGCAAGGGGCAGCAGCGAACAGACCATTGCCGAACAGGAAATCTACAGCACCGACTTACTACCCGGTTTTGAACTGCCGGTCGCACGGCTGATGGCCGCCGCTGACCGTTGGGACAAGAAATAACGGATGTCGCTCCGCGTCGAATCGGAGATCGCCGCCCAATCACAGCCATCAGGAGCCGCAGATGCTCGCCGTTTGCCCGCAATGCGAAGTACACTTTTCACCTGAGGTCGGAATTTGTCCCGGCTGTGAAGTCTACCGGACGCCGTTGGACTCGACTGTCGAATATGAAACGATTCAGGCTGAGTCACTCATTTCCAGCGGACGCTCCAAGGATGAACTCCTGATCAACCTGGTCCACAAAGGGTTCAGTGAGTTGTCCGCCGATCAGATTCTGTCCGATGCGGGGCAGCGGGTCCGCCGTACGAATCGGAGGACCGGCAGCTACCGGATGGTCACAGGGACAAGCCTGATGATGGCCGGGGGGTTGCTAGGCGCCGTGTCGATGGGGATTCTGACGCTGTATGGTATGCTGGCAATCGGTTTCACGCTGTTTCTCGCGGGATTGATCCAATTCGTCACCGGCGCGAATCTCGGATAAGTCGGCGAATTTGACTTGTTGCATTGCCACTCAGATATCATGATGATTTCTCCCGTTAATGGCGGCATTCATTTCACGGTACCTATCACCTGTCAGTGCACGGTACCCATCGCCGGTCAGTGCGCTTCCTGTCAATGACAACAGGAGTCCTGAATCCATGAGAGTTTTAGTATCCGGCTCCAGCGGACTCGTCGGACAAGCGGTCGTCAAAGCTTACGAGGAAGGTGGACACGACGTCGCCCGGCTTGTCCGTCGCAGAATCGTTGCCGGAGATTCCGCGATCTACTGGGAACCCGATGCCGGCAAACTCGACGAGTCGGCTCTCGCCGATGTCGACGTCGTGATTCATCTCGGCGGCGATAGCATTGCCGAAGGACGTTGGAACGACGAAAAAAAAGCCCGGATTCGCGATAGCCGCGTGAAAAGCACTAAGCTGCTGGCAGAGACGGCTGCCAAGTTGGAGCGTCCTCCACGAACCTTTGCGTGTGCATCAGCGATTGGGTTTTATGGCGACCGTGGGAATCTCACGCTTGACGAGAGCAGCGAGGGAGGCAGCGGTTTTCTAGCTGACGTCTGCCGCGATTGGGAAGCCGCGTGCGAACCGGCGCGGGAAAAGGGGATTCGCGTGATCAATCTCCGTTTCGGAATGATTCTCAGCGCCGACGGCGGCGCACTGGCCAAGATGCTCACTCCATTTCGATTGGGATTGGGAGGCAAGGTGGGTGACGGCAATCAGTACTACAGCTGGATTAGCCTGGTCGACGCCGTGCGGGCCCTGGAATACGCAATTGAAGTCGAGAGTCTGGAAGGTCCGGTGAATGTCGTTTCCAAGAATCCCGTGACAAACTTAAAGTTCACGAAGACGCTGGGGAGCGCCCTCTCGCGGCCGACAATCTTGCCGATGCCGGCGTTCGCCGCCAAATTGGCGTTCGGCGAAATGGCCGACGATCTGCTGCTGGCCAGCACGCGCGTGTTGCCCACCAAATTGCGCGATGCAGGCTTTACGTATCAGCACGATCAGCTGGGCGAATGTCTGCGGGCATTGCTCAAGTAGCCCTGTTTCAGGTCGGCCGTCTCGGACAAAGTGGTTAGTTGAAAACCGCTGAGGCATCTGCTACGTTTGGCTGCTTCGCGGTGCCGGACCGTAGTCGGCCCCGCGCCGCAAGTCATGGCGTTCACTCAACTTCCAGCGAGCCACACAGCCCGAGGTTTCCATGTATAAGGTGACGTTAATTCCCGGAGACGGAGTCGGTCCTGAAATTGCCGAAGCCACTCGCAAATGTATCGATGCAACCGGCGTCAAAATCGATTGGGACCTGCAGGAATGCGGCATCGAGGTCATTGAAGCCGAGGGCAAGGTTCCCGACCGCGTGATGGAATCGATCCGGGCGAACCAGGTCGCGTTGAAAGCACCCATCACAACGCCGATCGGTAAGGGCTTCCGCAGCGTCAACGTCTTTCTGCGGCAGGAATTGGGGCTCTACGCGTGCGTCCGTCCTTGCAAGAGCTACAAGGGGGTTCGAACCTACTACGCCGATTCGAATGTCGATTTGGTGCTGGTGCGTGAGAATACCGAGGATTTGTATGCCGGCGTGGAATTTCAGGCGGGTCAAACAAGGACGGCCGAATTGATCGAAAAGATCAATGAATTCGCCACCGGCAAGAAGATCGGCACCGGCTTGGAGACGACCGGTGTGAGCATCAAGCCGATTTCCGTGGAAGGGACGCGGCGGATCACCGATTTTTCGTTCGACTATGCCGTAAAAAACAATCGCAAGATCGTCACGTCGGTCTGCAAAGCCAACATCATGAAGTTCACCGACGGCCTCTGGTACGACGAGACCCGTGCGGTGGCATTGGCCTACGGAGCCAAGTTCGAATGGCCCGACTTGGCGGAAGGTGTCAAACCAGACCCCGCTCTGGTCGGCCAGGTGAGCGACACCAACGGCGAGATCGAATACAACGAGCGACTGATCGACAACATGTGCATGCAGTTGGTCCAGAAGCCGGAGTTGTACGATGTGATCGTGACGGAGAACCTCTACGGCGACATCCTGAGCGATCTCTGCGCGGGACTGGTCGGCGGTTTGGGTGTTGCGCCGGGATCGAATATCGGCACCGATGCAGCCATGTTTGAGGCCACGCACGGTAGCGCGCCGAAGTACAAGGGCCAGAATAAGGTCAACCCGACGGCCCTGATCCTCTCCGGCAAGATGCTGCTGGACCACCTCGGCGAGCATGACGCGGCCTCCCGATTGGACCAGGCGGTCGCCGATGTGATTGCCGAAGGCAAAGACGTCACATACGACATGAAAGCAGACCGCAACGATCCCACGGCGGTCGGCACGCAGGAAATGGCGGAGGCGATTTGCCGGAAGCTGTAGGAGGCGGGAACGACGGGATCAGCGCACGAAGACAAGATGATCGTTGTTTTGCTGCCAGCATTCCATGCCGTATGACACGGCATACTCGTCATCCATGTGATCGTCTCCAAGTGTTGCGAACGATATCGAATTGCTAAGTAGATAGTCGCGCAAAGCGTACTCTGCGTAGTACCTCCTTGCGCATTCTTCAAAATCGACGTGCGAGTTCGCTGGCAGAAAGAACGGTACGTCGCCGCTCTCGAATTGTTGTGTGAAGTACTTTTCGTAATCGAGGATGTTGCAGACGAAGACGTCGGAAACCTTCATATGCACACGGAAAAGACCGTCGTCCGGTAGTCTATCGTTGTCATCCCGAAACCGCGCCAAGTCGCTAATCACAATGGTTGTGTCGTCGAAAGACGCCTGCGCCAGCTGGTCTCGATCGAATTCATACCCGCGAACATATGGAGTATCGAGAAATGATTCGAGCGAGTCGTATTCCAGAGGCGCCTGCAAATCGGACGTCTCGCAGTCTCCGATGATCAGCAGCGCCGAATGCATGACCACATTCGACAAATACACGATCGCGGGCTGCCTGGCATTCAATTGAGCGATTCGATCAAGTTGCATCGCGCCGAATTTCCTATAGGAGAAGATCGGGTCATCGATGACCTGCGGTGCGACATCGAATCGTGATGCAAACTTGGCTGCAAATTCGTTGAACTGACTCCGACCTCCCCGAGGCTGGTGGAAGTCGAAGGGGGCAGCAAATGTGCGGAGCATGTTCCTTGCGTCTCATTGTCTGAATTTGAATCAAAGACGGCACTCATGCATCGTGCGTTCGCATCAGATGTCCATCATCATTTCTCAATTTGTGACAGCAGACTCGCAAAAGAGTTCGGCTAAGCCAATCTACTTCCCGTCTTTCAAAATCTCCAGCGCCGCATTTCTCCCACACGATCCCATAACGCCGCCGCCGGGGTGGGCGGCGCTGCCGCAGAGGTATAGTCCCGTAAGCGGCGTGCGATAATCGCTCCAGCCGGGTACGGGCCGCATCGCCCCCAATTGGTTCAGACACATGCTCCCCTGAAAAATGTTCCCGCCGGTGAGGCCGAAGGTTCGCTCCAGATCGACCGGAGTCAGGATCTGGCGATGGAGGATCGAGGCGGGCACGTTCGGCGCAAAACGGGCGATTTCGGCGATGCAGCGGTCGGCAAACTCCTCCTTGACGTCGTCCCATGACCCTTGCGCCAGTTGATACGGCGCATATTGAACGAACAGGGACAGAATGTGATGGCCCTCGGGCGCCAGGGTTTTGTCGACGGACGTGGGGATGGTCATCTCGACAATCGGCCGCTGCGACGGCCGCCCGTATTTGGCGTCGTCGTAGGCCCGCTCAAGGTATTCGGGAGTCGCGCCGATGTGAATCGTGCCGCGATGCTGCGGTCCGGGTTCGCGATTTCCGGGCAGACAGGTGAAATCCGGGAGTTCGCTCACCGCCAAGTTGATCTTGAGTGAGGCGCTGGAGTAATCAATCCGCCGCACCGCCCGGAGGAATTCCTGGGGCAGATGGACGGGATCTAGAAACTTCTCAAAGGTAAGGTGCGGATCGACACTCGATGCGACCCGTTTGGCTTGAATCACTTCCCCTCCCGCCAGCCGGACTCCCATGATGCGGCCGTTTGCTGCTTGGATCTCTTCAATCGCGGCATTGACGCGGATTTCGACCCCTTGCTCTCGCGCTGAGGCGGCCATCGCTTCGGAGAGCGCGCCCATTCCTCCTTCGACATAGGCCCACACCCCCCGCGCGCCGCCCGCGGAACCCATCACGTGATGCAGGAGCACATAGGCTGTTCCCGGAGCGGAGTACGGCTGAAAGGTGCCGATGATGGCGTCGGTCGCCAGTGTCCCTTTTAATTCGTCCGATTCGAACCAGCGGTCGAGTATGCTCTTCGCGTTGCCGGTCAAGAGTTCCAGCGCTTCGGGAAGATCATCCGCCAGGCTTTTCATGGCCTGATGCAACGACCAGCCGAGTTTGAGATCGCTGAGGCGCTTTCCCAAGGAACGTTTTCTCCAGGACGACGTCAGCGGAAGGATGTCGGGCGATCTTACGTTTAAGATCGGTTCGATTCGTTCCGCGACGCGAGAGAGAAGGTCCTCGTATTCAGCGAAAGCATGGGCGTCCTTCTCCGAGAACTTCTGAATCTCGTCGAAGTTGGCCTGCCGGTCCGGTCCTAATAATAAGTAGCGTCCGTCCTCAAACGGCGTGAACGAAGAAGGGTTCCTTGGCAGCGTCTTGTAGCCGTGCTTTTTCAGTTCCAACTCGTCGACAATCTCCGGCAGGAGCAGACTTACAACATAAGACGCGACCGACGCCTTGTATCCAGGCGCGATTTCCTCCGTCACACAGCAACCGCCGACGAGATGCCGTTTTTCGAGGACCAGTACCTTCCAGCCCTTCTTTGCCAGATAGTTCGCGCAGACGAGCCCGTTATGCCCTGCCCCGATGATGATGCAATCGTACATGTCGTTTTGGCTTTCCTGTTGCCCGTCGATTCGAGACCACCCATGATCAATCCATCAATGCGACGGATTTATTGCGTTCATTACAGATATCAGGGAGTCCGTAAAGAGCGTTCTTCAGCTAAAGGCGACGATCACGCGCAAATCGATGCAATGTGCCTTGCACGACGGCGGGCGGCAGATCCGGGATTCAGCAAACCCTAAGGTGGTGAGTCGGCAACTAGCCGCATCACGGGGATCTGCTTCGACGGATGCGCGAACCCAAAGGACTTGTTCCGTTGGCCCTCGGTTCCACGCCGTCACTCAGATGACCCTGAATTCGAAGATCCTCGAGGCAGGACGCCGCGGCGCATCTTCGGCGGTCTCGGCAGGTCTTTGCGCGGCGCTCCGGCGGGTCGTCCCGTCAGCGTTCCGCTGGCCGCTTGATTGTGCGCATCGGGATCAAGCACCATATCGTCCGGAACCAGTTCAACGGCCGGAACCTCCCGCCAGTCGTCGAGCCAATTGATCCGCACATTCGCCGAGTCGACTTCGTCGATGGAGGGCCCCTGTCGCCAGTCGAAATACCTCAGCAAATCGGTATTCTCAGCTGTGGTGGGAACGTCGATCACCCAAAACGCTTCGAAATCGTCGAAGTGATTGTATTTTCCGTCCCAGGCAAGCAGGCTGCGAAAATCCTGTACGGTCGCTTTGCCCGACATCGAAATCAATGGGCAATCTGAGAAACCGCAGAAGATATTGTTGGTGGCTTCGACGCGGACTGGGATTAGTTTATGCGGCACAGTTGCGCTCGACATCGTGATTAATCCACCGGAAAATAGCGCGGTGACATGGTTCAATGTCAACTCCACCGCAGTGCCCGGCTCCGGCTCGTACATGCTGGCTTTCAGCCGTGCGACCGCTCCTCCGGACCCCAACGCCAGCAGCGAATCTTCAATCAGCACTTGCGCCGCCGTCGACTGCCGCATGGAGAGCAAGTTACACCCGCCGCGAACGACACAGCCGGTCAAACGGATTTCCAGCGGTTTTTCCGCATCGTTGGTCGGCATTTCCATCCCGCCGAAGTCGGTCCCGGCGGTCACCTCAATCACGGAGACGTCTCGCCGGCGGTCAAGATTTGCGACGGAGACTGTGACCCCGTCCAACTGCACCGATTGCGCTTGATCCAGTGAAAAAATGGCCCACTCTTCGGCCGACGTCAGTTCATCCAGCGACAGCGTCAAATGCAGGTTCGCCAGCTCCAGCGCTCCGCCGGCGACGGTGATGAACCGCGTTCGATGTCCCCCAAACGGGAGCTTCGCCGGCTTCAATTGCAGGACAGGCTGGTACCCTTCCGCGGCCCGCACAGTAATCCGCTTGTTCTCCACCCGAATGTGCTGATTCTCTAGCCGGACTCCGTTAAAGCGGAGTTCAATTTTGCTCCCGTCAATCGCATCGGTACAAGCGGCCTCTAAGGACAAGTACTCCTTATCCGGCGCGCCGTCGATCCCGAGCAGCACGAATCCAGGTTTTTCTGTTTCTTGTGCGTCGACCTTCGTGCGGGGCGATCGGCGCTGTTTGGATGTGGTGGTCCCGTGCAGTTCGTCACCAGCGTCGGCCTCTTTGACGGCCACTCTCCGCCCGGGGGCGCCGGAATCGACATCGTCTTGACTGGAGTATGCCGATGACGGCGGCAACAGTGCGGTGACTGTCGGGCGGTCAGACTCCGGACCAAGCCGGGCCGCCGGAGTCGTCGGTTCCGGCGAGAAGACAAATCCCGCCGGTCCCTCAGCGTCGCCGCCGACAGAATTCGGCTCGACCACTTCACGCGGAGTCGCCGAATTGCGCTGTTGCACTGTTTGCTGTTTTGCCGGCGGCTGGGTCCGGGTTTGAGCCTCCCGTATCGCGGGAGAAACGTCTTTTTCAGGTGCGTCGTCCAATGCTGTGGGCTGAATGCCCTGTTTTTGCTCGACCCCAGTGTCCGGTTTCTCCACAGGTCCATTCGCCGCGCCGGTGGCGTCCGCTGAGCGGCTCGCGATTCGCTGCGATTCCTTTGACCGGTCAGTCTGTAAATGAGACTTGGCCGCCCACTGCGGATAGACACTCGCGACAACAACCAGCACGATCAGCGCCAAGACTGTTGAAATCCAAGGCAGATGGCGTTCCCAAAATGGGGCCGATAACGGGCGTGCGGACATCCACACCAGCCCTTCGGGGTTTTGACTTCGCAATCCCATCGAACCGGCGACCAGCATCAAGTCGCGCATCAACTCATCCGCCGTCTGATAGCGCCGTTTGGGATCGCTGGCCATCATTTTGCGAACGACGGACGACAAGTCGTCGGACACGTACGGGCTTTTCTTCGCCGGATCCGGCGCATCTTTGCCTTGATGGTCCAGCAACTTTTGCAGCATGGTGCCGCCGGGGTAGGGCGCCTCGCCGGTGAGCATATGAAACAACGTGCAGCCCAGCGAATAGATATCGCTACGGACGTCGACTGTGCGGGGATCTTTTGCCTGTTCCGGTGAAATGTAATCGAACGTTCCCAGGGTCGTGCCCGCAACGGTCAGGTCGGCGCTTTCGTCGCGATTCTCGTTGCGAGCCAAGCCCATGTCGACCAGTTTGGCACGGCCTTTGGGAGTGATAATGATGTTCGACGGCTTAATATCGCGGTGCACGACTCCCCGTTCGGCGGTATGCATAATCGCAGAGGCGACCTGCAGCGTGTAATTCAACGCGTCCTCGACGGCCAACCGGCCCTGCCGATGAATCATGTCGGCGATGTTCACCCCGGTTACAAATTCAAAGGCGATAAAATGCAAGCCTTTGTCCTCGCCCACATAGTAGGCACGGGCGATGTTCTCATGGTCGAGTTGGGCCGCCGATTGGGCCTCATTCTGAAATCGCCGTACCGCGGCGGGATTCATCGTCTGATGAGGAGGCATGACTTTTAGCGCGACGGGGCGATTCATGCGGGTATCGTGAGCACGAAAAACCGCGCCCATGCCGCCGCTGCGGATGCGGTGCTGGATCACGAAGTGATCGAGTTGGACTCCTTCGGGATCGGGAATCTCGGACTCTTCACCAGTCGCCGTTGGAAACAGCGTTTGCCAGACCGACGGATCGGTCGATGGAGTGAGCGACTCTCCGGGCGGCGCGTAATCGGGACGTCCCTCAGGATTGACGACGGTCTCCGACCCGCTCACCGGAGGGAAGAACCCCTGATCCAGCGAGGAACCGGATGGGGACCCCGACTGTGCCGAGTCGGGTTGTTCCGTCGAGCGGTCCATGATTTGCGTGCCGAAAAGGGTTCGATACTGCTGCGCGAAATGCTGGAAATCCACGATCCAACAACCGGCACAACGTTAAGTCCGCCGCAATGGGAAATGAATCCACAATCTCCCCGTCCCAAATTTCGGCGGGCCGAGGAAAATTCTGCTACGTGAACGAGATAGTGTCAATGAGAATCTGACACAAAGAAGGGGATTACCGGATTCCATTCCGCAGGATCTGCTCCCGGCGGTTTATTCATTAATCTCCGGTTTCAGTCCCGAGTCAATCGCTTGGATGAATCTGTCAAGTTTGCAACAATGTTCATGAGTGAAATTATCGCTGGAAATCACGGCCGCCGCGTAGTTTCTGACGCGGAGGTCACTCACCTCCTGCGGGGCGGTCACTTCCTCCGTAGGGCGGACCAGCCGCTCCAAGTCCTGGACTTTGGGGAGAAAACCCCGCTCGAGATGGTCAACGATTCCACGCGCAACCAGATCGCATTCCTTAAACATATCGACGAGTGTCAATTGTTCGATGGGTCGTTCCGCCACGCCTGCCACTCCAAATGAGTTGTAACTTATTCCGACGTAATTGCATTAGACACTTAGCGAACGTCGCCGGTCAAGATGGGTCTGGTCACCGCGCACCGAAATCGCCCTGGCGTTTCCGGAAAGCGGGCACGGCCCAGACAGTTCCAAAGCCCTCAATTGCACTTCGTACATCCTGGCAGACGAGCCGCTGAGGCACAGGCAATTGGGGACTGAAACGGGTTGTATGAAGATCCTGATTCTTGCGGACATCCATGCCAACTGGCCGGCGCTGTCGGCCATCGACGAGACATTTGACGAGTGCCTCTTCGTCGGCGATCTGGTCGATTACGGCACAGACCCCCTCCCCTGCGTCGAGTGGATTCGCGACCATGCCACGCTTGCCGTACGTGGAAATCACGACCATGCGGTCGCCCAACGGGTTCCGGTGCGTGGAGGATCTCCCTTCCGTCGATTGACCGCCGCCACGCGCCAGGCCCAGTACAACGCCCTCACGCCCGACCTGATGCGGTATCTGGCCCGGCTGCCGGTCACCGCGTCCAAGCGGATCGACGGCCGTAAGTTTCACCTCGTGCATGCCACCCCCCGCGACCCCCTCGATGAGTACCTTTACGCCGACCCCGCCGGCTGGGCAGCGCGGATGCAGCACGTGGACGCCGACATTGTGTGTGTCGGCCATACTCATCAGCAATTCCACGTCAAGCTGGATGGGATGGAAATCGTCAATCCCGGCAGCGTCGGACAGCCCCGCGACGGCGACCCGCGAGCCGCCTACGCGGTGATCGAGGACGGCAAGGTCGAACTGCGCCGCGTGGCCTACGACATCAACGCCACACTGCAACAGATGCATGAGGCCGGGATGGAACCGTGGGTCTTAGAAATGGTCGAAGCGGTTCTTAAAACCGGCGGCCGCGCACGGGGGAAACATGACGAGTGATTGAGGCCAATTGCAGCGCAGAATAGGGTAGTGGGTCAGTTTGAAATGTTCACCGGTCGCAAGAAAAAGCGGGAAGGTTGACATTCATTGCGAGTCGCGTAGGGCCGAAATAAGTTCTCGCATCAATTTGTTGGCTTCAACCTGCAAATTAATCTGTTCGCGAGCTACGTCCATTATCTCTGAATTCTGGTCAAATATGCGCTGATTAGTATCAATTGCGTTCTTATTTGCATCAAGGATTTTTCTGTTTGTAAGATCGGCTCGATGCATTCGCCATAGCACAAATACAAGCAGCCCGCCCAAGATTGCGCAAACCACGATTTGGTACTGACTCATTTATTGGCCCCCCTTGACTGCTGGCCGGAATAGGGCTTGCTTGACGTCATCTCGCCTTATAGTGGCAGCGCCGGCGCCGGCCGCGTCGACGGTAGGCTGTCGTAGTCGGTGTCATATCGCAGCTCGACCAACGCCCAATCGCCATTTGCGGTCGCCCGGTAAAACGTCATTCGCCATATCACGGGATAGCGGCGGCAGTGCAGCACATACACGGCGCGAATGATGGAACCGCCGACACGCTTTAGTTCCAGTTGTTCCTGCCGCAGAAACTCACCGTAAGTTTTCTTCGACGCTTGAACTTGATCCTTGAGTTGCGTGGTCTTCTTCTCGTCCCGTTCCAACGGACTGCCCACAAGAAGCTCGTCGACCGCGTCGTCGGAGCTGCGGTTGATCAATTCCCGCAGAAATCCGGAGACTCGCATCTCGATCTCATCGAGGTCATCGTCTGAGGACTGCTGTCGATGATTGAGGTTCGCCGTGCCGCCGCGCTGTAGCGCCAGAACACAAATAGCAGCCGCAGTCACTAGAGCCAACACATAGCGACCGTTCATGACTGTCCCCTTTGATATTTCGATTCGACCAAACTAACACGCGCTTGGCATTCCGCAGCTCATTCACCAAATCGCTCGATCAACTCGTTGACGGGCGCGTCACGATCAATCAGCCGCCGGCACTGGTCGCCGCCCATCACCGGCAGTTTCTCCGGGTCGAGCAGTCCCAATTGCACGAGCACAGTGGCCTGATCCCAGTAGATATGTTCCGAGGCCATCTTGCCTCCCTCAAATTCGATGATCCCGATCGTCGGGACCTCCAACTTCCGGCCCGTGGCTTCGATTCCCGGCGCGAACCAGACCATATGTCGATCGTGCGTGCAGCGCATGATGAATTCTTCCACGATCCGTTGTTTGTCGATCGTGCGGCTAATAACCTCGGTTGCAAAGTCGCCGGGCGTATTGGGAATAAACACCTCCGCGTAGAACTTCCGTAATGCTTCCTTACCGGTCGCCCCCGTTCCCGATGGGACGTGGACCAGCATTGGATCGTCCGTCATTGTGGCGATCGCGGCGTCGGCATCTTTGAGTTCGAACTCGGCCTGCGTGTGGCGCTGCCAGAGGTCAATCATCGCCTGCTCATCCGCCGTATAGGCTCGTTCCGCCATCGGCCGCTCCTCTATTGGCGATCTTAGTCCATGAATTCCGCGATTTCCTTCTCGGTAAATCGCCGCTCCAGCCGCGCTCCCAATTGCTCGACAATTCGCGCAGCCGCGTGCGAGGCGAGATGCCCCGCCTGTTTCCAACTCATGCCATTGTTGATGCCGTACAGCAACCCGGCGGCATACATGTCGCCGGCGCCGGTCGTGTCGATCGCGTCGACGTCAACTCCCTCGATGGGAATCGCCTGCCCATTGTGCATCAACAGCGAGCCATCTTTGCCGAACGTGAGCGCCACGTTCGCCGCATGCTGGTGAATTTCGTTGGCGCAGCTGATCGGATGCTCCCGGCCGGTGAGGCTGCGCGCTTCTTCGAGATTGCAAAACAGCAGATCGACCGGCCCGCGAATCAATTCCCAAAAATCGTCTTTGAACAGGCTGATCAAAAACGGATCGGAGACCGTAAACGCGACCTTGACATTGTTTTTCTTGGCCAGTTCGATCGTCTTCATCGCCGCGGCGCGGGTCGAAACGCCGGTGAACAGGTAGCCCTCGATATAGACGTATTTGGCCTTCGCGATTTCTGCTTCGTCGATGTCCTCCGGGCCCAGCGTCGCCGAGACACCCAGGTGTGTCAGCATTGTCCGCTGTGCATCGTCGGTGATCAGCACCACACAGGTCCCAGTATGCCCATCGGCTTGGGGGACTTCGATGGCGACGCCCATCTCCCGCATGTCGCTGAGGCAAAAATCGCCCAGCGGATCGCGTCCGACCTTGCCGGCATACGCCGCTTTGCCGCCCAAATCGGCGATGCCAATTATCGTATTGGCCGCCGAGCCGCCGGCGCAGCGGTTGACCGACTTGCCGTGCAATTCACCGAGCACATCGATCTGCGTCTCCTCTTCGACGAGCGTCATAATGCCCTTGGCGTAACCCAGCTTCTCCAGCGTCGCCTCGGACACTTGTGCCTGCATGTCCACCAGGGCGTTGCCCACGCCGTAGACGTCATATGACATAATCATGCGCTCCTTCAGATGATTGGTCGGTTCACTGGCCGCGACAACCGGGAATTCCGCTTAAATACCATCCCGGCGGCATGGCGTCAAAGGGTCGGCGGCGTATTGAATCCACAACCAATTCAAACCAGGACGCCACAGACGGCACCTCTGCCAATTAGGTATCAACCACGGAGGCACGGAGGTTTGAAATATCGAAATCCGAATTTCGAAATACGAAACAAATCCAAAGCACGAATGACCAAAATGTGTACCGTTTTGTCATTTTGAAATTCTGATTTTGAATTTGTTTAGGATTTCGAATTTCGTGCTTCGAATTTGTCCTCGGTGTCTCCGTGCCTCCGTGGTTTCATGTGTTCACCGCAAACAGCCATCAACGCCGCCTCTCTCTCGCCGCGTTGACATTCCAACCACGAAAACTACGATACAACAAGCAGCCCGAAATAGCCGCACTTTTTCGTCCAACGAATTCGTCGAGAGTCGTTGGCAACACCAGGACTCTCGATTCTTTCACATAAGCCACGGAGGCGGTCAACACCATGACCCAAATCGAACGCGCCCGTCAGGGCGAAGTCACGCCCGAAATGGAATTCGTCGCAACACGCGAACAGTTGGCCCCCGAGTTGATTCGCGACGAGGTCGCCGCCGGGCGGATGGTGATCCCGGCTAACAAGGTACACCTGACCAAAAACCTCGAGCCGATGTGCATCGGTATCGCCTCGAAGTGCAAGATCAACGCCAACATAGGCAACAGCGCCGTGACCAGTGAAGCGGGCGAAGAATTGGAGAAGCTGCACGCCGCCGTCCATTTCGGGGCGGACACGGTGATGGACCTTTCCACCGGAGCGGGCATCGACGAGATTCGCCAGACGCTGATCGACGCGTCACCGGTTCCCATCGGCACGGTGCCGGTCTATCAGGTCGTGCAGAACCTGGACGACTTCCTCGACATGAAGCCGCAAGACATGCTCGACATGGTCGAGCATCAGGCCAAGCAGGGTGTCGACTATATGACGCTGCACGCGGGAATCCTGATCGAGCACCTCTCGTTGACCATGAATCGGGTGACCGGCATTGTCAGCCGCGGCGGGTCGCTCATGGCACAGTGGATGATGCATCACCGGCAGCAAAATCCGCTCTACACCCATTTCGAAGACTTGTGCGACATTATGTACGAGTACGACGTCACCTGGAGCATTGGTGACGGGCTGCGTCCCGGCTGCTTGGCGGACGCATCCGACGAGGCGCAGTTTGCCGAGTTGGACGTGATGGGCGAACTGACCCAGCGGGCGTGGGCCAAACAGAATCAAGTGATGATCGAAGGTCCGGGGCACGTGCCGATGGATCAGATTCCGATGAACATGCAGCGGGAGATTGAGGTCTGCCACGGCGCGCCGTTTTACGTCTTGGGTCCGCTCGTGATCGACATCTCGCCGGGATACGATCATATTTCCAGCGCCATCGGAGCGGCGATTGCTGGACAGCACGGCGCGTCGATGCTCTGTTACGTGACGCCCAAAGAGCACTTGGGATTGCCAGTTGCCAAAGACGTTCGCGAGGGAGTAATTGCCTACAAAATCGCCGCCCACGCCGCAGACGTCGCCCGGCACCGCGTCGGCGCCCGCGACCGTGACGATGCACTCTCCAAAGCGCGCTACGAGTTCGACTGGAATCGGCAATTTGAGTTGTCACTCGATCCCGAGCGGGCCCGCGAAATGCACGACGAGACCTTGCCGCAAGAGACGTTCAAGAGCGCGAAATTCTGCTCCATGTGCGGCCCGAAATTCTGCTCGATGCGAATCAACGAAGACATGCGGAACATGGCACCGGAGGACTTGACGGAATTAACGTCCACCGTCGCAGCCAACGCCGCGAAACCATAATACGCCGTCACAATCCAGGGGTGGCCGCGATTGCGTCAGCAATCGGGGCAGGCGGAGCCTGCACGAGGCCGCAATTTCAGCGATCACGGCGATTGCGGTTGCGACAGATAGGGAACGGGGAAATTGCGGCCTCGTGTGCCTGCGGCACCCCGATTGATTCTCAATCGCGGCCACCCGCCAGGGGGCGTTACGATGTCTGAACATGAATTCGCACAGGTTCACACGGTCGGACTTCATCCCCCACGAATGCTTGTGCTGATCGTCGCTGCACCGCTGTTGCTCTGCCTGGGTGTCCTGATCGCTGTATCAATCCAGTCATACGTCAACACGCTCGCGGAACGCGAGGTTGTGATTCGGGGCGAACCGATCCAACTTTCGATTGTGAAATCCCGCAGCGATGTCAGCGCACAAATTCGCCGCAAAAACGGCGGCCGATCCAATTTTCTGCTGGGCGTCGTCCAGGCGGGAGCGGATGCCCGCATCGAGTTCGACGAGTCCCAACAACGCGTCCGGTTCATCTACGGCGATGAGGTTCGCGAGCACGACTTGCAGCCCTGACGCGCACGCATTGCGAAACGGGTTACAATTCGACAGCGTCCGCCGCTCCATTTTCCGGCACATCCCGCGTGCGAATAGCGTACAGCACCCCCAACCCCAGCAACAGTTGAATCAACTGAAAGCCAATCGCGTATTTTTGGCTCAGTTCCAGCGCCAGATCCTCCGACACGCGCCGCATCTGCCAGCGAAGGACCGCGTCGGCGATGAGCGCGAACGTTGTGCTTCCGACCACGGACAGTTTCAGCGTGATCCCATACAGGCCGAAATATTGGGCGATGTCTTCCTTGGGAGCGACCAACAGCAACACTTTACGGCCCGCGGTCCAAATTCCCGCCAACCCGAATGAGCCCGCGCCGCACAGCGCAACCATGTACAAGAACGGCGACTTTCCACCGGCAAAAATTGCTCCCGCCAGACCGAGTAGTAAGCACCACCCAGAACCGCGAACCACTCGCAACGGGTGAATCCGGTCCGACATGTACCCGCTCAAACTGCCGAACACCAACGCCAGTGAGCAAAGCACGATGCCCATGATCATCGCGAACTGCTGCGCACTGTCGAATTGATGACCGAGCAAGATTAACTCGCCGCGGTCCGCCTGGAGTTGAAACACGTTTTCTGTGAACGTCGCAAAGTACAGAATTGCCGTGTTGAGTACGTCGACCAGGAAAAAATTGCCGATGAAAAACAACAGGACAACGCGATTGTGAGGCAGCTGTCGGATCGTCGTCCACAACGCGGCGCCGCGTTCTCGGACGACGTCCAGTGACAACGGGCGGCGGTCGATGTGCCGCTTCTCCTTGACGATTAGCAGACATGGCAGCGCCAAGATCAAGAATAGGGCCGCGCATGCGCCGCAGATGGCCTGAAACCCAAAACCGAATTGATGGAGCGTCAGCGCAATTAGAATTGTGACAATCGTTCCGGCATAGCCGAGGCCGACACCGAGCCCGGAGATTAGCCCCGCCTTCTCGGTGGGCGCGACCGACGGCAAGAGCGCGTTATAAAACACGAGCGCGTTTTGATAGGAGAAGTTGCCGATCGCCAAGAAAATCAGTATCGAGATTTCGGTTGTCCACACCGCCCAGCCGAACATCGATCCGATGCACAGGGCCGTGAACAGCGTCAAATACAAGCGCGTCTGTGCCGTCCGGTCGCAGATCGAGGCAATGATCGGCATCACCAACCCGGAGGCGATCATCGTCACCGTTTGGGTGATCCCAAATGCCGAGATATAGGTGAAGGTATTCTTGAAATAGGGTGCGACGACGTAAGTAATCGCCCCGGCATAGATCGTGTTTGCCAGGTCGTAGAGAATCCAACTCGAAGCCGGAATCCAGGCGATCCGGCCGCTATCCGGCTGTACGTCGTCTTGGGGCACGTCCAGGATTCCTGCTTGCGGAAGATTCAAGCCGATCAGGCAGCGCGCGTCGCGGCTGACGTACGGTCCATTTTCGCGGAATCATACCGCAAGCGCGGTTTGAAGCGAACCCTTAGCGATAGACGGTTCCGCGCGGAGTTTGCCAGACCGCAGCGGCGGAGGGCGCCGGCACAAACTTCTTCGCCGTCTGTGCCGAAGACCGACGACGAGCGGGACGATAGTCGTCGTAGCGACTGCTGGTAGCGGCGCGGCGAGGAACGGGGAGCGCCCGTCCCGCCTCATCAAATTCCGGATCGGGAACCGGGCCCAGTGAAGAACTCGACAGCGACCGCCGAGGCACCGGCGAAGAAGCAATCGGAGTCGCCGGAGGCGCTGCGACAATCGGAGTCGTCAACGGCGGGAGCAGATTCGCATTGTAGGTCGTGTAGAGCGGCGGCGTATAGCTTGTCGTATACGACGACTGATAGCTGATCCGCTGTTCTGGGACCAGCTGCGTGGTCACTTCCGGAATTCGGCGTGTGACTTGATAGGGAACGGACCGGTAGGAGAGCTGCGACTGATAGCCCTGCTTCGCGACGGTCTTGTTCACCAGCTTGGGGACCCAGACGCGCTGGTAGCTCCCCTCGTCAACGGTGACGTTTTCGTACGTCGTGACCGGCACGCTTTTGTAATACGCTTCTTGGCGATACTCAGTCTGGGCGACGTCCCGATAGGTGATCTGTTGTTGCTGCCGGTATTGCGTCGAGATCACCGGCTGCACCTGTGTCGTCGTCAAAGGAGGGAGCACGGTCGCCGAACTGCACGTGCTGGCACAGCCGCAGTCGACGAGACCGCAATTGTAGCAGCAGTCAAAACAGGGAAAGCACCACTGTGCTTGAGCGACTTCGACGGTTCCCGCAGTTATCGCCAAAAACAAGATCGCATTTGAGACGGCTCTCAACATCGCTCGACTTCTCCTCTGGCTCATGCTGTGTTGGACATGGCCGGATTGTTCTCTGAAGGAATTTCAGCCCGCAATCGGCTCACGCGCGTCGGGGGCGCGATAGAGCCACGACGTCTGGCTTATCGGCATAATCGTCAAACTCGGTTCATTTTAAGTTGACCTCACCCGGTGAAAGATGATCATCCCCGCGTTGCCGCCCAAGACCACCGACCACGAATCGTTGACCAGGCGTACTGGCATCTCTATGAGTGATCGGCTAGAATGCCCCGCACGATGCGACTCTGAGGACCCCGATTTCCTGAAAGCGACCGCGGCACATGTCGGAATCATTGCAAAACCTGTTTACGGCAGTTTGGGAGTTGCTGACCGCTCTAGGATTATTGGTTGGACCCTGGATCCCCCTGATCGCCTGGTGCGTCTTTTGGCTGTTCGCAGTCAATTGGCTGAAACTCAACCGCATTCTGGCCAAAGGCGGCTGGATTCCCGTCTTCCTGATCATGTTCGCCGCAGTGCTGGTTTGGGGCGAGATCGCACCTCCGGCCAGTGGCGTTCACGATTTTGGCATCGGCTGGAATGTCAGCAACTTTTACGGCAAGTTGGTGTACGTGACCGCACTGGTCGTGATCATGATGCTCTGCGGTTCTGTTCAAAGCAGCGGCGCCTGCGACCAAATCTGCCGCTTCCCGGAGGACTCCGACGAACAAGCTGCGGAGACCGCTCACTAAGACAGAGACCGCTCGATGGTTGCCGGCATGATGCTGACGGATCGATGTCCGCCCGCAACTGGGCAGAGACCGGCGCCGGAGCGACCGATGTCTCGGCAGCGGATCACCACGAGTTGCCTAGTCGTGCTGCTTTGCTGCGTTTCAACGGAAACGCACTGCGTTGCCGATCAGCAGCCGAACATCGTGCTCATCTTGGCCGACGATATGGGCTATTCTGATGTCGGTTGCTATGGCGGCGAGATTCAAACGCCCCACCTCGACCGCATGGCCGCCGGCGGGCTGCGGTTTACGCAGTTCTACAACGGCGCCAAGTGCTGTCCGACACGCGCGGCGCTGCTAACCGGCCTGTATTCCCACCGCGCCGGCATGGGGGGCATGGTCCGCCGCGCGCCGGGCGAGGCGGAGTCTTTTTCTCCCTACCAGGGATACCTTAACAAACAGGCGGTCACCGCTGCCGAGATGCTGCGAGGCGCCGGATATCAAACCTTGATGTCCGGCAAGTGGCATGTCGGCGAACACCGTCCGCACTGGCCCCGCGACCGCGGTTTCGAACGATATTTCGGTCTGATCTCGGGCGCGTCGAGTTATTGGGAACTCTCTCCTTGGGCAAAGATGGCCCGCGATGACCGCGACTATCGCCCGCCGGATGACGGAACGTTCTACATGACCGATGCGCTGAGCGACGCGGCGGTCAATTACATCCAGGAACATGGCCGGCGTGAAAAGCCGTTTTTTCTCTACCTCTCATACACCGCCCCGCATGCCCCCCTGCATGCTTATGACGAGGACATTGCCAAGTACCGGGAGACCTACCTCGACGGCTGGGATACCGTCAGGAGCCGCCGGCTGAAACGGATGCGCACGTTGGGGCTTGCCGAGGCATCTTGGAAACTCTCAGAATCTGATGCTCCGGATTGGGATCGCCTGTCGCCGAAATCGCAGCAGGACCTCGCCCTGAAGATGGCCATTTACGCGGCGATGGTGGACCGCATGGACCAAGGGATTGGCAGAGTGCTCAATAAGCTCCGCGAATTGGATATCGAGCAGCAGACGTTGGTGCTGTTTCTGTCCGACAACGGCGGAAACCATGTCGACCGCAACCGGGAAGCTCCGCCGAACGCCCGTCCGGGATCGCGACAGACGTTTGCCTACTGCGGACAAGGTTGGGCCAACGCGAGCAATACTCCGTTTCGCCGCTACAAGCGCTACGTACACGAGGGAGGCATTGCCACTCCCCTGATCGCCTATTGGCCGGGCGTGATTGCGCCCGGAACGATCACGCGGCAGGTCGGACATGTAATCGATCTGTTTCCCACGTTTCAAGAGTTGGCCGGTTCGGACCTTAAGCCGCGGAGCGGGAAGGATGCAGCTCCAAAACCGGACGGTTTGAGTCTTGTTTCGGTCTTGAAAGGCAAACGGCACAGCAAGCAACGTACGTTGTTTTGGGAAAACCAAGGTCACCGCGCGGTCCGCGCGGGGGACTGGAAATTGGTCGCAGTCAAGGGTGGTGACTGGGAACTGTACGATCTGGGGCGCGATCTGACCGAAATGAAGAATCTCGTGCGGGATTACCCGGAAAAGGTTCGCGAACTGAGCGGGCTGTTTCGATTGTGGTCAGAGCGAGTTGGCGTTGACCTGGGAACATCGAAACAATGACGGCAATTCCGTACCGGGGGAGAGCCGGACATCGGGGGGGCAATGAGCGCGGAAAGAGCCGCCTAGCAGGACTAGGCGGCTCTTTCGATCCGGGCAAGCTTTGCTCCGCGGCCTGATATCGACCGCGGCCTACATACTACTGTTTTAGGTCGACTGATCGCAGTGGGCACTGGGCGCAGTGTCATACTTCTCTATTAACCCCAAACGTCCCGTCAGGGATCGGTCGAAATCGGTGAATCGGGAGATTTTGCCCGAAAACGCCATTTTTGGAGCCGGATTGTTAATTTTTCGTGAATCACGGCTGGCGTCTTGGCGGTCTCGGAGGAGTCAACAGTTCCCCGTCCGCCGGATGGGCAAATTTCCGCAGCAGCATGGGGTCGACCGTGTCGCGGAGATATCGGACCGAACCGTCGCCCCAACCAAAATAGGCTCCGCCATCGTGATAGCTGCCAAAGCCCCCGACATAGGTCGGATTATTGATGTCGAACTTCTGGTTCCAAGTATCCGGGAGATTGAACTCAGAGACGTTACGGAGCGTCGATCGGGTTCCGGAAGACCAGCCCAATAATCCCGCAGCACCGCGCTCCGTGCGATGCACAAATACCTCCGGACTCGGCAATCGGACCTCGCCGAGAAAGATGGTGTGGGACATGCCGTCGGTGATCGATTCGGTCCGCGTGCTGCTGTTGAGCGTGAAGACGCCGACATTATCGCTGTCAATCGGCGCTTCGCGGTCATTGTGACATGCGGCGTAGCTGCTGTGCTGCATCACTGTCCCGTCGGGAGCCAAATTCGACGGGCAGGTCAATGAAGGAACCCGTACCCGCAAGAATTGGCTGTTTCGATGCGCGTAGACGCTTGAAGTGAAGTCCATGAGTGTTGTCACCTGCGCGCCGTCCAACTCGGGCAAAATCTGGACGATCCAGTTGTGATGGTATCCATCCGGCAGGTTGCGAATCGGTCCCTCGTCGTTGACGACGCCCGGCGGGAAGACTTTGTACTTCAGCGAATAGTTGTGGATCGCCAGCACGATTTGTTTGAGGTTGTTTTGACAATGCGTGCGCCGCGCTGCGTCCCGCGCGTGCAGAATCGCCGGCAACAGCAGTGAAATCAAAATCGCGATAATCGCAAGCACCACCACAAACTCCACGACCGTGAATCCCCGCGGATTGGCTTGCTGTTGCTCGGCTAATTGGCTTTTGTCTGTTGAATACATAAGATCTTCGTCCAATCTGTAGACGAGTGTATCCGATTTATTCTATGCATAAGGACTGTCCGTAGATTGATCTGAGTGCTCGTCAATCAAGGATTCCGCCGAGTGAATTGCCCAGTTCACCGTCGGCGCGGTGACCCATCTTTCGAAAGAGTTGCGGCGAAATATTCTCGCTCAAGTAATTAACGTGGCCGTCGCCAAACAGAAAGAATGCGCCGCCGGTATGATGACTGCCAAACCCGCCGACTTTTGTCTTGAGATCAAACGCAGGATCGGCCGGTACCGGCTCAGCGGGAGCAGCCGCCGGCGCACCGAATCCGCCGCGATTCGCCATCGCGAGATTGATATCGGACGCATTTCGCAACGTCGCATTGGTGCCGGACGCCCAGCCAACCGGGGCTTGCGGGTTGTTCTCCAGTCCGGCGATCGCCGGGCCTGCGGCGGGATCATCCGGCCGCTCGCCGACGAAAATCGTATGCATGCTGCCGTCGGTAATCTGTTCATAGCGCACGCTGCTGTTGAGGAACAGCACGCCGTTGTTGTCCACGTCGATGGGGGCCTCGCGGTCATGATGGCAGCCTGCATAATTGGCGTCGCCCTCAATCGAGGTAGACGATGGGCAGCGAAACACCGGCACGCTCTGCATTCGCGCTGGCGTGTTGCTCACATCGTAGACGCTCTTGGTGAAATTCCAGTGTTTGTAGATGTTCTGCTCCTCCAAGTACGGCAGAATCTGCACCATCCAGCTCACGTGATATCCCTCGGCCGCTTTGCGGATCGGGCCGGTGGCATTGACCACACCGGGGGGCAGGCATTCGTGCGACATGTCGTAGTTCTGCAGCGCCAGCCCCAATTGCATCAGGTTATTGCGGCAATGCGTCCGCCGTGCCGCTTCCCGCGCCTGCTGCACAGCCGGCAGTAACAGGGCAATCAGAATCGCAATGATGGCAATCACCACCAGCAATTCGATCAGCGTAAACCCGCAACGTCGGGTGGACATTTCGATTCTCTGTGGTCGTTTCATGAGCGTGTTCCTCTCTATTCCACGTTCTCCGGGGTACCCGGAGTTGGCGTTTCGTGGCGATACGTGATTTGTTTTCTACTGCGGACCCGCAAGTGCTCTTGGGCCGGATAATCGGCAATAACCAGAATGGATTGTTGTCCGTCGCGGTGCGGTTTGACTTCGATCGTCACGACCGCATCGTGGTGACTCGGCAATTCCGCGGCCGGGACATGCCAAACTTCGCCGGTGTAGTCAGGGTCGTGTGCCATCATTGCCGCGGCTCGTTCAATCCCCGCCTCGGCCAGCCAGTGGGCCTGTTGGGCGCGGACGTCTTGTCGCAACATTTGTGCGCGTGCCATCGACGACCGCAGCAACGACGCGAAAACGACGGCCGTCAACGTCAGGCAAATCAGCGCGACGATCAACACCGCGCCGCAGCGGACGGCGCGATTCCGCGGCGAAATCGACGGAGCAGGACGAACGGCAATCATGGCGAGACCTCCGCAAAGCGATGATCCTTGTTCAGCCAGGCTTCAACGCGCAGCGGGTGATCGCCAACAATCGCTTGCTGCTGGTCCGCGGCACGATCAGCAGCGGCCGTCGACCGTAGCGACATCAACACCCAGTCTTTCCCCTGCCGATTCTGCACGTCGAACTTAATGCTCGCACCGGGCTGCAATCGGTACTCTTCCTGTCGCAGCGATTGGCCCGCTTGAGATTCCTCGCGGAGGACCACTTCCTCCACCTGCCGATAGGTCACGGTTCGACCTTCCGCGAGGCGGAGTGAAATCCTCTCCGCTGCATCGTCCATCTGGTTTCCAACAGAGGCGTGATCGGCAGCGTGGACATCTGAGCGGAATTGCTGCGACAACCGCGAGAACGCGACCGCGTTCACCAGTCTCTGCCGCCCGCCGAGTTCGGTCCGCATGAGTTTGTGCAATGTCCAAACTCCAGCCGACATCACGACACTGGTTGTAGCGATGACTGTCAGCACTTCCATGAGAGTGAAGCCGCGCCGCTCTCTCATTTTGCGTCCTCCCCTTGATCAAACATCCATCCCGTCAGGCCGATTGTGAAGGCGGGAGCGTCTTTGGAGTTCCGCCAACTGATTGTTACGTGGATTCGTTTTCCTGCCGGAGGTTGTGTTGTTTCTTCCGTGGTGATCTCTAACTCGGCGTTGGGAAGACGCCGATCCAATTCATCAGGAAGCTTCCAGGATTGCAGAGCATCTTGCGTGATCGAGGCATAGGGCTGCGCGGTAATCCGCTCCATCAGATTCGCGGCCTCAGCCGTAGCGATCTGCCGCTGTCGCGCTTGGCGCCTCTGCTGGGCCACCGAGGAGAGCATCTGCACGCTGAGCGTCATCGTCATCGCCAGCAGTACTCCCGCCACGATCAACTCCACCAACGTGAAGCCGCCGCGATTGCTGCCAGAGCGAATGTTTGTTTCAAAGGAGCCCATAAAGTGTTTCGAATTCGAAATGGAGACGACTAGGAGAGGACGTCGATCATCCGTATCAACGGCATAAACATGCAGACAGTGACACACATTACTAACAGCCCGAACGCCAAGATCACCAATGGCTTGAAGAACTCAGCCAATAGTCGGAAGCGATACCAATTTCGCCGCTCGATCGTGTCGGCGACGTTCTTCAGGGCCCAACTTAGATTGCCCACACGCTCTGCGGAGCGCAGCAGAAGCTCTTCAGATCGGGTGATCAACCGGTGCTGTTGCAACTGCGCGAAGGAATCGTCGGCATGGCGAACGGCCACTTCAATCTGGGCGAGGATTCCTCGCAGCGTTGGACGCGGATAGTAATAGGCGGACAATGAGATGGCGTCGACCATGGGCCGACCGGAGTCGACCGCCAGCGAGAGATTCCGTAGCAACGTCGCGGATTCCAACCGGGGAAAGAGCCGTATGACAAAATGGGGAATTTCGACGAAGCGCATCCCGCCGAACATTCCCCACAGGGAAACGAAGAAGAACAGGAGCACCGCACCGCACATGAGCGGAGTGGCGAGAAAGAAGTAGTTGACGTAGAGACGAGAGATCGAGAAGAAGGTCTCGGTCGATTCCGGCAGATTGACCCCGAGGTCCCGAAATATCGCCTCGAACTTGGGAACGATGTAGTACATCAAGAAATTAGTAATCGACAGCAGCACCAAAAACAGGAAGACGCAGTAGAACAAAAACATTTTGTTGGCGTTCTGCTCCTCTTCGTAGGCGGAACTGAGGCCCTCCGCCGCCGCCCGCAGCGCGGGCCCCAACCGGCCGGTCTCACTGCCGGTCCTGACGGCAAAACTGACCTGCGGCGGAAACAGACCAGGCACGTTCTCCACAGCTTCTGGGAGGGGAATGCCCGCGCGGAGCATATCGGCTAAGTCGCGCAGCCGCTTACGCTGCCCTCCCCGCGCGTCTTCTGCCAGGGCATCGATCTCTTCGACCAACGGGGTTCCTTTTTCGGCGGCGACGGCCAGCATCCACAGCAACGACGATTGCGAGGAGGACAACCCTCCGATGATGTTCGTCTTGATGGTCGACTGAACCGGCATCTGAAACGTTTCCTTTTGGGGACTTGGGCCCGGAGCAGACTCCGGGATTCACGCCGTTAGGACAATTGATTCAACAGCGTGATCAACGGCACAAACAACGCCAGCACCACCACAGCGGCGCCGACTCCGACTGAGATAATGACCAACGGCTCCAGCATCCAAACAAACAACAGCGCCAAAACCTTCGCCCGTCCTTCGCAAACGTCTCCAATGGCGTGAAGCGCATCCGGGTAGGCCTGATTTCGCTCGCCCCATTTGACGAACTGGCGAAACACGGCGGGAAATTGCGGATAGGTTCCCAGCGTCCAGACATATGGCGATCCTCCCGCCACTTCGTCTGCAAGCCGCAACGAAGCCTCCGCCAGATCGGCATCGTGGACGCCCCCCGCGGCGTACCGCAGCGCTTCGGGCAACGGCATACGGCTCTCCAGCAACACCGCCAACAAATGGCAGTACTCCATCAATGCCGCCGAGCGCAGCATGTTCCCGAACAGCGGTATGCGGCAGACAAACCGCCGGATTCCCGCCCGGCCACAGAATGTCCAGAGCAGGCCGGCACCACCGAACACAACTGCGGCGGCGCCTATGGCAAACAGAAGGCTGTGGTCGCGTACAAGGTCGCACACCGCGAACAACGCACCGGTCAGCCAGGGAGTCGCTGTTCCAAACTCATGAAAGATCTTCTGAAATTGCGGAATGATGTAGAACAACACCCACACCACAAGCGCACCAACCAATACCGCTAGAATGAGCGGGTAAGCGGCATACAGCTTCACGCGCCGCCGAAGCGCGGCCGAACGCATGGAATAGGTCAGTGACTGCTGCAACACGCGATCGAGGCACCCCGCTTGCAAACCGGCTCGGACCAAACCGGCCAAATGGGGAGGAAATCCCGGAAGTTTCGCTGTAAGCACCTCGTCCAACGGCGCGCCCGCTTCCAGTTGGTCCGCCACCTGAATCAAACCACGTTTCAGCCGCCGGGAGGTAGTCTCCTCCGCCAGCGCCCGCAGACCGCCGGCCAAGGGCTGCTGGGCCGCGGCGATTTCCGCCAGATTCTCCGCAACAGCCGTATAATCATCTTCGCCCAGCTCAAACGGCTTGCTCAGTTTTTGCGGCTGCCGGCCCTGTTCGACTTCAACGAGGACAACGTCACGTAGCCCTTTACGGCTCAGTTGCTCGAGCGCAGCCTGCCGGTCTTGCGCAGCGCAGGTCTCGGAGACGGCGCGTCCCGATTCATCAACTGCGGTGTAGCGAAAACTGGGCATGGTAAGTCGATTCAAACAACTAAAACGTTCGTTAAATATCTCATCAAACTGCGGGGATCGCCTGAACGGGGCAAGTCTTAGGGGGCGCCGAGTCCGCGAAGACTATGTGAAAGCGGCGTAAACAGCGTCAGTCCATATAGCAGCGTAATGCCTCCGCCGAAGAGTGTGACCGTAATCAGCGGCAGCAGCAGTTTCATTGTCTCCAGTTTGACCTCAGCGCGGGCGCGGTAGACAGCGGCGGCACGCTGCATGGCTTTGGGAAGGTCTCGCTGTTGCTCGCCGGCGTGAATCATCCAACACAGATACGCCGGAAATGAGGAAGTCCGGCGGATCGATGTTCCCAAAGTTTCACCCGATTGAATCAACAGCGAAATCTCTTCCGCAGATCGAATCATCGCTCGATGCCCCGTGCTCTCCGCTGCCAGCAGAATGCCGGTGTGCAGCGGCACCTGCTGCGCCGTCAATAGGCCCAGCAACTCGCTAAAATTGGCCATCTGCAGCGCGCGGGAGATTCCCCCGGTCCAGGGAATCAGCCGAAACAGCCATAACGGACGGCCGGTGCGGAGCATGCTCCGTTTCTGAAACAAAACCCAATATCCGACAATCGCGAACACCAACAGCGGAATTACCGGTCCCCAAAACGGCATCGTCTCCGCAATTGGGCGCAAGACCGACAGGGCGATCCCGACCGGCATTCCCGATTCCCGCAACATCTCCTCGAAACGGGGAATCACCTCGGTCAGCATCATCAAAAACAGCGCGTACCCAACCACGAAGATGACCAACGGATAGATACAGGCCAGCGTCACGCGGCGATAAAGGTCTTGCAGGGATTGCGCGTGTCGCGACACAGCCTCCAGCGCCGCAGGCAATCGGCCCGATTTTAGCCCCGCCTCAACCACGGCGCGGTACATACGCGGAATCTCGTTCTGTTCAGCATCGAGCGCTTCAGGGAGCGAATCTCCGCTGCTCATCCGCGATCCCAACCTTGCTGCAAGCCGCCCCAGACTGCCGCGCAAATCGCGGCTCAACTCGTGCAGCCCCAACTCGAGCGGCACACCGGCGCGGACCAGGGCCGAGATCTCGTCGTTGAGGGCGACGATGTCTTCGAGCTTCGCTGTGTGAAAACGGGAACCGTTGTGATTCGCCACGTGTTGATTGATTCCTGATGCTCTTACTCAACCGAAAGTGCGACTGGCTGCCAACCCGCGGGCACTCAAAACGCAATTCATTGCTACCAACCTAAGACTCGACGGACCTCGGCAGGGCTCGTCACGCCCTCCTCGACTGCCGCGAGAGCACGAGTCTGGCAGGAAACCATTCCGGAGGCGACGGCGGTCTCTTCAATCGACCGCGCGTCCCGTTCGCCGGAAAACGCGGAATGAAGTTGAGGGCAATCGCCTTTCAATAGTTCAGCTAGCACAATTCTGCCGCGATAACCGGTCCCGTGGCACGCTGAGCAGCCGACCGGGTGACGGAAACGTTCGACGGAGAGCCCCAGTGACTCATCGCGATTCCTGCCCGCCTGCGAACACTCGCAGAGCCGGCGGACAAGGTGCTGTGACACAATGGCCAGCAATCCACTCTTCAACAGAAAAGGCTCGATACCCATGTCGGTCAGACGGCTAACCGCTTCGGCCGCTGAACCCGCGTGAAACGTGGTGATCACCAGTTGGCCGGTCAGCGAAGCTTCAAAGACGGTGTTGGCCACTTCGCGGTCGCGAATTTCGCCGACCATGATGACTTCCGGATCTTGGCGCATCAACGACCGCAAGCCAACCGTCAGATCAAATCCGGCGGCGGCATTGACCTGAGACTGTGCAACCCCCGGCACGACGACCTCAACCGGATCCTCCATACTGACGAGACTGCGCGCACCGGCTGATTTGTCTATGATTTCACGCAAGCATGCGTAATTGGTGGTCGTCTTGCCGCTTCCGGCAGGGCCGGCCACGACAAACACCCCTCCTCGTTTTTCCAAGAGCCGACAGATGTCCTCCAAGACCTCGGCGGGAAGTCCGAGGTTGTCGAGCCGGTCGTATTTTCCCGGTCCGGCGAACAGCCGAATCACGACCTTCTCTCCAAATAGCGTAGGAAACGTGCTGACCCGGATCTCAGACTCACCAGCGGTAAGAATCCGGCCCTCCTGCGGCACATCCGTTTGATAAGTCAGCAGATTCGACATGACCTTCAGCCGCGCAGCCACCCTGGGGCCAATTGCCGCCGGAAAAGTCGTCACCGGTTGCAGAACTCCGTCAATGCGCCAACTCAACTCCAATTGTTCTTGGCCCGGCACAATATGGACGTCGCTCGCCCGGGCGTCTTGCGCAGCGGCCAGCAGCGCATCCACCAACTCGGTGACGTATTGGGGATCATTCTCATCGACCGCCGGCAGGCGATTGTGAAACTCTTGCTGTGGATTGATCGGCATTGGAACACAGCTGTGACGGGATAACTTTGAGGGGAGATGCACCTACATTCAGTGATCCTCTAGGATCGGCAATTTGTCTACCTCAGTTTCCATCATCTCGCATAACCATACTCAGAACAAGACCTTACGGCCTATCAGCATTCAAACGATCACCGGAATAGATCGACTGCTTCCGACGACTCTCACAGTCGCGCGATTTGACGCGAGAATTTGAATTTGCCTCGGGATTGCGGCTGAAAAACCGAAGACGCTTTGTTACAGTGTGGAGACTCTCAGCGTGCTACTCTCACATTCAATTGCGAATACCACTCTTATGCCGTCACGTCTCTTGCTGCTTGGTTTGTGTCTGTCCGTCATCCTTGTTGGGAGCCTCTCCGCTGCCGACGACGATGCACCCCCACCCTCACCCTCCGATAATTCCGGTCCAGGCTTCAAGCCACTTTATAACGGCAAAGATCTCACCGGCTGGAAGGTCCTCGACGGGAGTAAAGAGGCCTGGAAAGCGGACGGAGAGTTGCTCAGCTGCGTCGCGGAAGGAGGCGGCTGGCTGCGGACCGCGGAGATGTACAGCGACTTTGTACTGCGGATGGAGTTTCGAATTCCCCCCGGCGGGAACAGCGGTGTCGGCCTGAGGTTCCCCGAAAAAGGCAACCCCGCGTTTGCCGGGATGGAGATTCAAATTCTGGACGATGACGCCGACAAGTATAAGGACCTGAAAGATTCTCAGTACTCCGGCAGCATTTATTCTGAAGTCGCCGCCAAACGTGGCGCGCTCAAGCCGACGGGCGAATTCAACAGCTACGAGATCACCTGCAAAGGGCCGCAGATTAAGGTCGTTCTCAACGGCAAGACCATCGCTGAAGCAAATATCGACGACTACAAAAAGGCGTCGGGTAAGTACAAACCGCTGGCCGAGCGGCCCCGCATCGGCTACCTCGGCATGCAAAGCCATGGTTCGCGCGTCGATTTTCGCAACATTGAAATCAAAGATCTTACCAAGCCGGTGGTCGATCCTAACACCCGCGTGGCGATGCAGTATGTTGATCTTGTCGAGGGCAAAGGTCCCGCCGTACCGCCGGGAGCACGTGTGACGATGCTGTACACCGGGCGGCTTGTGGATGGAAAGGTGTTTGACAGCAGCCGCGACAAGAACAAATTGGTCATCAAGAACTTCCCACTCGCACGGTTGATTCCCGGTTGGCAATTGGGGGTGCCGGGCATGAAAGTGGGCGGACGCCGAAAGCTGATCATCCCCCATCAGTTGGCTTATGGGGAAGCCGGGTTTCCAGATGTGATTCCTCCCAAAGCAACTTTGGTATTTGATATCGAATTGCTGGACTTCGAATAAGGGCCCTCCACCGCAAAGTTGATGCGAGACGATTTTTTTCAGCGAGATTGAGTTATGAGTGTTTCCAACGACGAGTCGGCCGGAATCAACGTCGATGTTCCCTGCCGAAATTGTGGCGAAATGGTCCGCAAAGGATCGGTCCGCTGCCGCGAGTGCGGCACGTTCCAAGATCCAGCCGCGGAGGAGAAAGCCGCCTCCCGGCCGGCGAATCTCGACGAATTTGATGTGGGCCAGAGCTTTATCGCCAGCGAGAACGACTTTGAAATCGCCCCGGGAGTGGCCACATTCGACGCCGAAGACACTCCAACTCCCGCTCCCGCACCGCAGATGCCGCCTGTCGCGGCTGAGGGCGACGAACAGTACGCCCTGGCGGAAGATCCGCTGGCCGAAGATCCCCTCGCCGAAAACGAGTCGGACACCCCTGCCGCTGAGACACCACCGGCAGCGCAGGAGGCGTCTGTCGACGCCCCTCCAGCAGAAGCACAGCAACCTGAAGCAGCCGCGCCACCAGCACCTGTCCCTCAAGATTCGACAGGCGACGCGTTGCTAGATAGCGCGCTTGCCGAGGAAAAGGAAGCGTTGCGGGGTTATTACGGACGAACGGTCAAGCCCGAAGATCTGGTCCCCGGCAAGGGTGTCGTGGTTTTCTGTCCGAGCGGACACAAAATTCATGTCGCCGACAAGTACCGCGGGCGAATGGGCCGCTGCCCGCATTGCCGTGCTCCGTTTCTCGTCCCGGGAACGCCCCCTCGCGAGATTGAAGAGGAAGAGACTGAAACTCCAGAGGAAGATCCGAATGCGATCGTCCGGCGCGTCGAGAAGTCCGGCCAATACGAAACCTGGCTGTCCGACGTCCGCCTGCACCGCGTGCAAATCTCCAAAGTTCGACTGAAAGAGGGAAGCTTGGCGGACGAGTCAGAGACGGTTGACTTGGGGTTTTCCGAAGACTCGCTGCTGGTAGTGACTGTGTTTAAGGGGAAAGGCGGAATCGGCAGCAGGGCCGCGGAGCGCAAAAAACCGGAGCAGCGCGAGAAAATTCGCGAGTTTCTGGAGTCCAACAAGAAGAAGACCGATCCCAGTGATATTCCCTTCACGTTTTCGCACCTGATCACCAAGGAAACTGCGGATCGGGCCTGGATTGCTCAGCCGGCTCCACCGAAGGGAGAATCGATGTTTGCCGACATCCCTCTATTTGGAACCGGCGTCATCGCCATCCGGATTCCGGGCGTCGAGGAGAATCAGGAACGGCTTTACATCACTCCTTCTTTGTCGCAATATCGAGAGTTGGTCCGTTTGCTGGCTGAGCGATTGGAGTTGAACTTGCCGTCCGAGGAACATGGCATTCCGCTCAGCGATCAGGTCACGCCCGATACCTGTCACTACACGGGCCAACACCTGGAAGCGCTCGAACACGTGGAATTCTATCAAACGGATCCTCGCTTCAAGCTGTCGCTGATCGGACACCGCTGCACAAATTGCGGATCCTGTGTGAGCGAAGCGTCGCGACAGCAAAAGAAGCTGGGCGGCAAGTCCGGATCGGGGATCGCTAAAGCCAAATGCCCCGCCTGTGAGCAAAAATTCGGCGACCACCCACTGTACAGTCTGAAGCCGGCAGAGGCCGACACGGAAGACGAGGACTGATCGGCAGTTCCGCGGCGGTCGGCGGCTTTAGAGTCAGGCATGCGTTTCCGCAATGGCAGCCTGATCGCATCGCCCAGCGCGCCCCCATGTTGGGCGGCCGGTTTTTGCCGCTTAACTTCGCCGGGCGGAAGACGCACTCGCGCGCCGATGGCTGACGTGAGCCGTGGCAGGCACGCCGTTCTTCGTCGCAGATCGAAATCACGATCGACGGTCGGCAAGGTGGTCCTACAGGAGCGCACTTCGCGGACACCTTGAAATGCGTTTGCGACCGTCCGTATCTGCTGTGAGCCGTGGTTCCTGATCAATCGCGTCGCACACTATTGACAACGTTCAATTGAACGTTACAATGAAGTTCAATTGAACGTACTGCAAAGGAGAATGCTTCATGGGCAAGCGGCCTGCACTGGCGAAATCGGAACTTGAAATCGCCCGTATTGTCTGGAAATTGCGCGAGGCGACGGTTCGGCAGGTGCTTGACGCGCTGCCGGCGGATCGCAATCTCGACTTCTGGACGGTGCAGACCTATCTGCGGCGGTTGGAGTCCAAGGGCTACCTCCGCAAGCGGCGCGAGGGGAGAAGCAACGTCTACTCGTCAAAAGTCCGCCCGCAGACGGTCGTCCGCGAAGTGATCGACGATGTCGTCGAGCGGCTGTTCGACGGCGAGACGCTCCCCTTGTTCCAGCATCTAGTCGAGGATCGCGGCTTGGACGACGAAGAGATTGCGCAGCTGCAACAGACGCTGGATCAGCTCAAGAAAGGTCGCCAAAAATGAATTTCGATGCCGAGGTACTGGCGCGGCTGGCTTGGACGCAGATTTGGCAGATTACGCTGCTGATCGTGCTGATCGCCGGGGTTACGAAGTGGTGCTGCCGGCGAAAGCCCTATCTGTCCTATATGCTGTGGATGCTGGTGATCATCAAATGTCTCACTCCACCGGTGTGGGGCAGTCCGACGGGGATATTTAGTTGGGTGCAGCGAACAGACCGCGATCCGGCGACTTCCGCGACCGCTCCGGCGCGTGAAGCGGCTCCCAGCGCTTCGCCAATCACCCCGACCACAGACAACACTGCCGCGGTCTCGTGGCAGGAATTTGCAAACAGTGGAGCTCTCGCTGAACACCAGCCTGGCGATCAACTGCTAAGCGGCGCGCGTGTTTTGATCGGCGTGTGGGCCGCCGGCGCCATTACGACGGCTCTCATTTTTCTCATCGGAATCGGCCGCTGCCTGGTCGACCTACGCCGCTCACAGTGCAAGCCCGACCGAGTTTTGTCGGCCGTCGCCGACGATTTGCGGAAACGCCTCGGAATACGGCGACCGGTCCGCTTGGTCGTAACTTTGCAAAACTTTGGACCGGCGGCATTCGGTGTTTGTCGCCCGACGATCGTCCTTCCGCAGAGATTGGTCGCCGGACGGACGGCGGCGTCGCTGACTCCCATTATCGCACACGAGCTGGTCCATATCCGTCGAGGGGACACGCTGATCGGAATCGTTCAGATGCTCGTCGGCATTGTTTGGTGGTTTCATCCGCTCGTCTGGTGGGCAAACCGCCAAATCGCGGAAGAGCGAGAACAGCTGTGCGATGAACAGACGATCGCCTGTCTGAATTTGAATCAGGAACGCTACTCCCAAAACCTGATCGACGTTTTGAAGTTGAATCGACAAGTCCGTCCCGTGCTGATCGCGCCTGGCGTGCGAGCGCTCGACATTACCAGAAAACGACTGGAGCACATCATGAATCTGCCCGAGGTGATCTCAAAGCGAATGCCGCATTACTATTGGTTGGTTTTGTTGGTCGGCGCTGTCGTCGTGCTGCCCGGCGGGGGGCTGACATCGACCGCAGCAGACAAACCTGCTGTTGCCCAAAAAGAGAAGCCGGATGCAAACCGCTCCCGCAAACCGGCGAATGCAAAGGATGATATGCTCACCGGAAGCGGCATGATCAGCCAATTGCCTCCGGACGGAACCCGTGCAGTTTTCGATTTGGAGGGGACCGTGGAGCGAAACGGACGCAATAGCCCGCCTACGAAAGGTGAAATCTCTATCAGTGCGGTGGGGCGCGAAATGGTGGACGGTGTCCCTTGCCGCTGGATTGAGATTGCCATAGGGGTCAAGCGCGCTCAGCCGGAACGCTCGAAGCCAGCCATCACCAAACTGCTGATCCCGGAAAACAGATTGACCACTGGCGCGGATCCTTTGGCGCACATCGTCAAGGGTTGGAGCATGGGGAGTTCCCAAACTGAAGTTCGCGAAGTCGGCCCGCAGATCAATCCTCAAGACGGCCCGCTACACGCATTGCTCCCGGGACGAATGACGAACGTCAAGAGTATCGAGAAGAAGTCATTCAAAACCGCGTTGGGCGTTTTGGAGTGTGACGGCCTTTCCGGCAGCATCAACTTCGAGCATCGCGACCACGACGTGAACGTGACCTACAAGATTTTCCGTCACAAAGAAGCACCCTTTGGCGTCGTGTCTTACCAGATGCAAATCGAAAACCGCAAAGATGGAAGGGTCAGTCGCAAAGCGAATATGAAATTCACTTTGCGGGAAATCAAAAAGAATGCTGAATCGGAAGTGCCAAAGTGAACCGAAGCTCCAGGACTCTCGGCTGGGCAGGTCGCTGTAAATCGACTGCACTGGGCTGAGAGGACCGACGAACGGCACCTGATTCACAAGTCAGACCTGAGAGGGACGGAGCGGCCGCAATAGGTGCAGCCGCGATTCGTGACGAGTTCTCGACTGACGACGTCGGAAGAGTCGTACCTCGATGCTCATCAGCCCCCGCATCAACCGACCAACTCCGCAATTGGCCGGCCTGTCGGCAAGATGGGGACCGGTTGGCCGGCGAGGTTTTCGAAAGTCTGGTCTCGGTTGATCCCCAGACGGTCGTAGATCGTGGCAAGCAGGTCCTGCGTTTTCAGCGGCCGCTCGTGGGGGCGTTCGCCGTTAGGCGTGGTCGAGCCGATGACTTGCCCCGAGTTCAGCCCCCCGCCGTAGACCAGCGCGCAGCCCGCCGGGCCCCAATGTTCGCGGCCGGGGCAGCCTTTGTAATTATTGACGCGCGGCGTGCGGCCGAACTCGCCCAGCACGACCACCAGGACCTGCTTGTCCAAGCCCCGCTCGCCCAAATCCTCGATCAACGCCGAGAGCGCCTGGTCGAATTGCGGCCCTCGCTTGCGCATGATCTCGAAGATGTTTCCATGCACGGCGTGGTCGTCCCAGCCAATGCCGGTCTTCTCGTAATCGCCGCGTCCGTCGGGGCAGAACCGTACCGCGACGACGGAAACTCCTGTTTCCACGAGCCGGCGGGCAAGCAGGCATTGTTGGCCGGCGGTATGAAGTCCGAATCGTTGCCGGACGGAATCGTCTTCGCGCGACAAATCAAATGCGCGGGCCGCTTCGCCGCTGCCGGTCAGCAGATCGAACGCCTGTTGGTGGAAGCGGTCGAGCGCCTCGACTTGACCGGTCACGTCGAGTTCCCGCCGGATTTCGTCGAGTTCAGCGAACCGGTTCAGTTGATGATACACCGCCAGACGCTCTTGAAACCGTTTCGCAGCCCGCGCGACCTGCAAGTTTTGGACTTGAAAATCCCACTTCGAAGGATCGCCCGCCACCTGAAATGGGGCATACACCGGTCCCAAATAGGCCGGACCGCCGCGATGAATGCCCCCGCTCAGAGAGATATATCCGGGAAGTGCGTTGCGTTGAGAATCGCGCTGCCGGCTCCCGCGGGTGTTTCGCATCCCTCTGGCCAGTCGCGGATCGGTCGAGACGCCGATGGAAATCTCCGGCTCCTCCGACTCGCTGCGCACTCGGTGGATGACTGTCGCCAGATCGGGATACTTGGATTGCGATCCGGCGGTGCCGCCGTCCCAGCCGGTGAGTACATTGTGAGAACCGTCGACATGCCCGGACGAGGGTTGGTGCAGCGAGCGGATCACACTGAAGCGATGTGCCAGTTTGGCCAACCGTGGCAGGACTTCGCAGAATTGGACTCCGGGCAATGTCGTCGCAATGCTGTCCAACTCGCCCCGATAATCGACGGGAGCGTCCGGCTTGGGGTCGAAGGTCTCAAAGTGACTGGGCCCGCCGTCTTGCCAGAGCAGGATTAGTGAGCGTTTCTTGGAAGACGTACCGCCGGATTGCGCACGGAGCCGCTCAATTTCCGGGAAGCTGAGCAGCCCAAAACCGAGCATGACGCGACTGAGCCAAGCGCGTCGGCTGAGGTCACGTCCCAGCAGCGGTAAGCGTTCCTCCATCACACACCTCATAGAGTGACGCGGTTGCTCAAGTTTTGGTCGTGCCTTTACGGAATCCGCGAGCCATCGTGAATCACCGAACTGGAGGCCTCGCGACTGTCGTTTATAAGCAAAAACCAGGCGTTCGTCTACAAGTTGCAGCCAGCTCGTCAGTCTGGCTGCCTGAAGCGGCCGCCTCTCCGCCACTGTCAAATGGCTGCCTAGTCGAGCAATTCTGGCGTATCAGTGACAGCCAGAATCACGGCTAACGCGCCGCAACCAAATAGCTTAGGAAAAATGAGCAGTGTACACAAAATCGCAGGAAAACCGCTTTTATGATTGAAATCGCGTTTTTGAGCCTGATATGGTGGATATTGCAGGTAAGTAGCCGCCTCCTTCGCCCACATGACAGTGCTATGGCGCGCGTTCGGCAGGTGGGGATTCCCCCGCATTACCAGTTGTTGCCACAGCCTGCATGCCGCCTTTCCGGCGAGGGTGTTGCCACAAGCTGAACCGCTGGACCGGATGTCCATTATTTGGATGCGCGCATTCCACCTGAGAGGTTTTTTCATAGCTGATTCCCCACATTCAGGAACCACACCGATGTCAATTTGGTCTCTGCTCTCCACCTCGTGGATTCGTTCTCAGAAGTTTTCCCGCTACCAGTCGCGCTCAAACGTCGCTCGTACTGCTCGAAATGAACGCCGTACCGCATCGCTCCGCCGGTCGACGCAGATCGAGAATTTGGAAGAACGGATTGTGCTCACTGCCACGCCGGGCCCTGGCAGCCATACTCACCACGATCACGATCACGATCAACCGGTTAATGTGGTCCAGATTGACGACATGATCACGTACATCGCGCCGCAGCAGCATCTGTACTCGTCGGCCGGCTACTTGAGCGGCCCATCTGCGGGGCAACCGTTGGATATCGCCCTCGACTTTTTACAGAGCCATGCAGCTGAGCTGGGCCTAGCCCCAACCGACCTGGATGATCTGGTCGTCACAAATCAATACTCCAGTTCGCATACCGGTGTCACTCACATCTATATGCGGCAGACTTATAACGGGATTGAGATCGTCAACGCGGATATCAACGTCAACGTCTCCGCTCAAGGAGAGGTGATCAACGTTGGCAGCAGTTTTCTCGGCGGGCTGCACGGCACCAAGGACGGCTACAGCGACGAGCCGGAAATGTCCGCAACCGAGGCGCTGGCGTCGCTGGTCGATGAATTCGGCTGGACGATGGATGTCACCCCGTCGGTTCTCACATCGGCCGCCGGTGTGAGCCAAGCAACCGTCCTGTCGGGCAGCGGCATTTCGTTGGACGACATTCCCGCGGAGCTGCATTACGTGCAGACAGCGGACGGGGGCATCGAACTGGCCTGGAACTTAGTTGTCCGCTCCGTTGATGACTACAACTGGTTTGAGGCGAGCATCGGTGCTGAGACCGGGGAGATGATTTATGTCTCCGACTGGGTCAACGACGCGCAGTACAACGTATTTGCACTGCCGTTGGAAAGCCCGAACGACGGGGGCCGCACAATTGAGGTTGACCCGCATGATTTGACAGCCTCACCGTTTGGTTGGCACGACACCGACGGCGTCGCGGGCGCCGAGTTTACGGTGACGGCTGGTAACAACGTCTCTGCGCAGGAAGACCGCGACGCAAACAACACCGGCGGATTCCAGCCCGATGGGGGAGCGGGCCTCGATTTTGACTTCGCGCTCGACTTGAACCAGGAGCCGGCCAACTACGAATCGGCGGCGATCACCAACCTGTTCTATTGGAACAACATTCTACACGACGTCCACTATCAATACGGATTTGACGAAGCGTCAGGCAACTTTCAGGTCAACAACTACGGCAACGGCGGACTGGGCGGCGATGCCGTGCAGGCCGACGCGCAAGATGGATCGGGTTTCAACAACGCGAATTTTGCAACTCCCCCGGACGGGATTGCCCCGCGAATGCAGCAATTCATATTCGACCTCACCACTCCGAATCGCGACAGCGATTTGGAGAACACGATTATCGTTCACGAGTACGGCCACGGTGTGTCGAACCGGCTGACAGGCGGTGCGGCAAACTCCGGAGCGCTGGACGCCATCCAGAGCGGAGGCATGGGTGAAGGCTGGAGCGACTGGTGGTCGCTGATGTTCGCTCAAAAGACAACAGACGGCCAGTTCGACGCCTATGCCATCGGCGATTACGTCTTAGATGATCCCGCCGGGATTCGGCGTTTTCCGTACAGTTTCGACATGTCGATTAATCCACATACTTACGATGCTTATAATCAAAGCAGTCAGGTGCACAACGCCGGCGAGATCTGGGCCTCTGCCCTGTGGGACCTGAACTGGCTGCTGATCAACGGCGACGGTGGAAATATTCCCGCAATGGGCTTCGATCCGGATCTGTATAACGGCACAGGCGGCAATAATCTGGCGATGCAACTGGTCATGGACGGGCTGAAGTTGCAGCCGGCCAATCCATCGTTTTTGGACGGCCGCGACGCGATCTTGCTGGCCGACCAGATCGCCAATGGTGGCGCGAACCAGCTGGCCATTTGGACCGCGTTCGCCCGCCGTGGGATGGGATTTAGCGCCTTCGACGGCGGAAGTGGTAACGCGACGACCGTGGTCGAAGCGTTTGATTTCCCGGCGAATTCGAGCGGCGAAGTCGATTTCGACGCGGAATTCTACGAAGTCGGCGACACTGTGACCATCACCCTGCGCGACATCGACTTGACCACGACCGGACCGATCGACATTCAAGTCGTCTCCTCCGGCGGCGACATCGAAACGGTCAGCCTGACGGAGATTACGTTGGGCCTGTTTGAGGGAACGGTGCAGTTGGGCGCATCGTCGACCGCCAATGACGGGACACTGGGCGTCAACATCGACGATATGATTACCGTCACCTACAACGACGTGGACGACGGCTCAGGCAACCCCGCCGTTGTGACTGACACCGCCGACATCATTCTGCTCACTGATGTTTTTGTACAAGACTTTGAGACCGGACTGGGCGCGAATGAATCTCTTCACGGCTCCTTCACGATCAACGATACAAATACGCCGTTGAATAATGGCACGTTGATGGTCGGGCATCCCACGGATTACGGGAACAATGATTATTCGTACTACGAAGTCACACTCGATTTGCGGGGCTTTGAGCGCGTCTCGATGCAATTCGAGTACGCAGCTTGGATTGAAGACCACTTCGACCGCTTCAACTTGCAGGCCAGCGTCACCACCGTGAACCCGCCGGGCGACCTGATCTTTCCGGACTCGGGGCTGCCCTACGAGGACCAGTTCGACATCCATCGACCGGAGCTAGGAAGCATCGCCTACGATAGCAACGGCATCCTGGATGATGGGATCGCAGTCTTCGACCTGTCTAGTTTTGACGGTCAGATTGTAACAGTCCGTTTCCAGTTCGGTAGTGACGGATCCGTGACCTATCCCGGTATCAATTTTGACAACATCTTGGTCGAAGGTGTCGCGATACCCACCAAACCGGTTGCCGACGCCGGTGGACCGTATGTCTTCGGGAACCGCGACGTAATCCGGCTGGATGCCAGCGAGACGTTCGATTTGAATCAGCCCGACAACAATACGCTGATTTATGAATGGGATTTCGACCTGGATGGCCAATTTGATGACGCCCGCGGAATCCGGCCGTACTTTACGGTGGCAGACCTGGGAGGACGCCCCAGCGCCACGGTTCGACTGAAGGTGACCGACGACACCGGCATGTACGACGGTGCGAAAACCCAAATCTTTCTCGAAGATCCGTCGCAGTTGAGAATTCTGGGCGACACGAACGGAGTGGTGGGCCAAACGCGTCGAATCACGCTCGACCTGGGCCCCACAGCGACTGAGCCTGAGTACATTTACATGATCAATTGGGGCGATGGCCGGCCGACACGCACCGTCCGCGGCCCCAACGGCTATCGGGTCGGTAATGTCTATCACGACACCGGCACGTACACGATCACAGTCACTGCCATCAATCTCAGGACTGGCTTGAACACGACCGACACACATCGGATCAACATCGGCACGTTCCAAGCTCAGGGCAATGACTTGGCGGTCGCAGGCACAAATGGGCACGACGAATTCCGAATCATCGATCGAGGTGGCAACCGAATCGAAATGCGCCTCAACGGTCGAACCATGGGTACGCACACCGTCACAGGGCGCGTGTACGCGTTCGGCATGAACGGTAACGACGTTTTTAAATCTGATTGGGGTAACTTCGACGTGCTCTTCGACGGCGGTGCCGGTAATGACACATCATATACTCATGATGGCAAAAACGTCGTTTACGGCAGAGCCGGAGACGACACCATCATCGCCTACGGCGGCACAAACTACATTCACGCCGGAGATGGGGATAACGTCATCCGCACGAATTCCGGCGACGATCGCATTTACTCCGGACGCGGTGATGACGTGATCCGCGATTCCGGCGGCGACAATTACATTGACGCTGGCGGGGGGAACAATACGATCACGACGCGGCGGGGCAACGACACCATCATCTCCGGCAGCGGTGACGACAAAATCCACGCCGGGCATGGCGACAATGCGATCGACGCGGGAGACGGCAACAACAAGATCGACACCACCTACGGAGACGACATCATTTTGGGCGGCAACGGGGTGGATAGGGTCACAACCATCGGCGGCAGCAACTTGATTGCGACCTTCGCCGGGGACGACTGGATCGTCGCCGGTTTTCAAGGTCCAACCCTTGTCGACCCCGGTACAGGTTTTGACATCATCATCGGCGAGTACGACCTGTTCGACTTTTCCGACGACGACGACCTGTTTGACCTGCTGGCAAACAGCATCGTCGGCTAACGCCAGTATTGACTCCCGACGTGCTTTAGACACGTCACCGATCGGGTGGTGCGGCCAGATTGCTGGCCGCATCGAGCGGCTTTGCTTGACTCGCAAACGCTCATTTCACGACCGTCCGTCCTGTCATGTGGACAGTATTCTCACCCTCAACGAACAGTCAGTTGAGCGTTGCGACTTCAATGGGTCGGATGACGAATCGTGCACTGAATCGGCGGTGCTGCGAGCCAACACGTCTCAGTATTGTGCGTTTGACGTTTCCCGTGCCCCGCGACTTGCGACACGTGTGCCTGCGGAAGGATGTCCCTGTAGTGACAGCACTCAACAATACTGGAGCAACAATCGTATCAAACGAAAAAAAGGACCAGCTGTCGCTGGCCCTTTTTTCTTAATTGCGCCATAAGTCGCTATGTCGGTGCAACTTCGGCTCAATGTGACCCCAAGGGGATTTGAACCCCTATTGCCGGGATGAAAACCCGGTGTCCTAACCGGATTAGACGATGGGGCCAACTCTTGGCAGGCTCATAACTTAATGAACCGCTCTGTCCTCTGTCAAGATAGGAGGGGGTGAAGATTCGCTGAGCGTTTCTCTGGAATCCGAGCACCGTGATGAGATCGACCAGAGGTCGAACAACAGATGAGCGAAAGGCGAGAAATCGCAAGAAACAACGGCTGAACTGCAGGATTACAGTACCGCTAGTTTTGCGACTAAGAAGTCATCACCTTGAACAAAGAGCATGGCAAGTCGAACGACGCGCAACGATCAGAATATTCCCTACGTTTCTGCAGAAGAAACGCCGGAATGCCCCGTTTTTTGAGACTGATCGTGGATTGCTGCGTAGACTTCACTGCGATGCACGGGAATCTCTTTGGGCGCTTGGATTCCCAAGCGGACCTTATCCCCGCGAACTTCCACCACTGTGATGACGATGTTATCGTCAATGACAATGCTTTCGTTCTTTTTACGCGAAAGAACCAACATCAGACGCTACTCTCCAAGTATTTGACGCCCGTTCCTTTCCACTGGAACACAGGCCGCGAGAATGATTTGCAGACAGTCTACGATGGTGTGAATGTCTGACGATACTATCACCCTATGCCCGCAAACTCATCTCAATATTATTCTAAGCAGCGGTTCCGGTTAGGTCAAGAGGCGTCGACGAGCGACCACTTTGGCGAGAATCACGCCGCGCGGCCGCCGGTTGCAAAGCCCACAAAAGAAACGGGCGCAACCACCTGTTATATATACAGTTATGAGTCGTCATGATTGAGGAGCCGGCACATTTCCGCTGTGTAGTCAACGAAACTGTGTTTCCCGCGATTCGATCGGTATGGGTTCCTAGAACACACCGGAGAGGTGGGATTTCCCGCGAATAATCTCGGAGCAGTTGCGAACCTACATTGTGGGAATCGGCGAAGCGGCACCGATCGATCGTCAAACGTCCTCAAAGCGACGGTCCGTTCTTCGGCGAACGGTGTTTGAGTTTCTGACTATGTTTGAGTTTCTGACTATGTTTGAGTTGTTGACTATGCGACTTCGTTGGCGGTGCGCCGGAGAGTGGGAAGCAGCGATCAGTGGTCGGCAAGCGGACTGCAGAGTCGGCGCGTCCCTCAATGTGTTCGACAATGTGCGGAATGACGAAATGCCACTGAGCCGATCACTTCCAAGATTGATGCCAGAGAAGTTGCGGTCCGCGTGGCTTCGCAGCTGTGACGGTAGCGAGCACGGCGCATCGATGCGAGCCTATCCTGAGACCAGGGAAAATCCTTAGACGATGAACGCTGTGAGAGTAGGGAACTTTTGACTTTTTGTTTGCATATCAAGTCGTTTTCGGTTATGGCTAACATATAGTTCATATTCGATTTTTGGTTTCTCGAATTCCTATAGGGCATTCTACTTAGATTCATTCTCAACTGACATCTAGCGGCATTCCAGCATTTCATTTATCGATTTTCAATCGTAAGAGTGGAAGTTCTATGGTCGCAGAGGATTTCTCCGGCCGCGCCCTCACTGACGTTGTCGTTAACCGCGTGCTTCTGATCGAAGGAGACACCGAGACGGCTCAGTCCATGAAGACGCTGCTTGAAAGTCAAAAATTCACAGTTCTCACCGCGAAAGACGGCGGGCAAGCCCAGTCGATTTTCGTGATGCGCAAACCGGACTTCGTGATTTTGGAGTTGATCCTGCCTGGGGAATCGGGATTTGAGATTTGCGAGCGTTTCAAGCAAGCTGACAAGACCGTACCAGTACTGATCGTTTCAGAGATCGCGTCCGACGACGCGAAACGTCTCGCCAACCGCGTGGGCGCCGACGGATATTTGGTCAAGCCGGTCGAGCCGGAGTTGCTGTTATCGAAGATCCGTGAGATCGCCGAGAACTCTTGGTGGGAGCTACACTCCGACCGTCCGCGCGAAGACCGTCGCGTCCGTTTCTCTTGCAGTTGCGGAAAGCGATTTCGCGTCAGCCCGGTGCATCGCGGCAAGCAATTGACTTGCCCGGAATGCGGAGAGCCGACGATGGTTCCTGTTCACGACTAGAGGAGTGTCACAACTTCGAATCTGATTAATTCATCGCATCGGGAGCACCACTTCCACAAGGTTTCGTGCGGTTTATTCCCGGCTGCACCTCGAACTCTAATCCCAGACAGGGCCGTCGTTGGGAGATGAGAACTTAGCCGTGGGATTTGACAGTCAGCGAAAAGTCGCATATACGCCGACCAGGGCGTGAGCCTGGAAAGACAGCGATGTCCAGCGTGAAATCGGCTCGCTGCAGGTCGGCAGCGAAGACACCTTCATTTATTTATTGTTCCGTCATAGAATCACAGTGGTCTCAGCGCTCAGTTGTCCCAAAGTAAGGCGAACGGCCATGGCGACATTGATTGTGCAGAACGGCAAGCATCAAGGCACGAAGATTCCCCTGCCGGCACGCGAGGTCTCTGTGGGCCGGGACGACAAGTGTTATGTGCGGCTCACCTCGGGCGACGTCAGTCGAATCCACTGCACGCTGACCGCGACGAACGACGGAATTCTGGTCAAAGATGCCGGTAGCCAAAACGGCGTGCTCATCAACGGCGCTAGAATCGAAAAAGACTACGTCATGCGCCCAGGCGATCTGCTGAAGGTCGGCCCGGTCAAATTCACGATGGAGATTCCCCAGTTGGCGCAGCCGTCGGGCGACGTCGCCGACGACGATATCGCCAATTGGCTGGCCGAAGGAGACACCAACGCCGTCGCCAGCGATGCCGACACGACGGAAATTGGAACGTACGAGTCGATCAAAGGGCAGGAACAATCCCATTTGAGCGACCTGCCGCCGGCCGAGACCGAATCAAAATCCATTGCAGAAGAGGCACAGGAAATCATTCGCCGCCATATCGAGTCAAAACGGAAGTAGGCGGCCGCCGGCCGATTTCTCTGAGCCATGCAGTTTCTGTCGTTGATCTTAGATGCGCATCATCTCGGGTAAGTACCGCCGGCGGAAGTTGCTCGCCAATCCCGGACAGACAACGCGTCCGATCATCGATCGCGTTAAGGTGGCACTGTTCGACAGGCTGTCCGACGTTCTGCCGGAGGCCTGTATTGCCGATGTCTTCGCCGGAACTGGCAGTTTCGGACTGGAAGCGCTTAGTCGAGGCGGACGGTTCGTCGTATTCCTCGAACAGGACCATCGAGCCTGGGAACTGCTCAAGAAGAACGTCGCCGCACTCGGCGCGGAAGACGAGACCATGTGCTGGCGGACGAACGCCCTGCGATCGTCGTTCAAACCCAAAGGGGTCGATGCGTGGAGCCCCTACGATATCATCTTCTTCGATCCCCCGTATCGCTTCATGGAAAACGCCGGGGCAGATTCGTTGCCGTACAAAGCCCTCTCGCGATTGGCGCGAGACGACGTCTCCGCGGAGGAAGCGCTACTTGTTATTCGCACCGCTTCGCGCACCGAGTTCGAGGTCCCGCCCGCTTGGACGCTGCAAGAACAAATTCGACCCTCCAGTATGGCGCTGCACTTTTATCGCAAGTCGGCGCCCCCGCGCAGCACGGCCGATTGACGTACGTTTGCGGCGGCGGTCACCAGCGGCTAACGTAAGAATCTCTTGAGAGGAGTACGTTCACTCAACGCCGGAGAGATAGGATGAGCATCTGGGATCGGTTTCGCTTAGACGGGCGGAGGTTGTTCATAACAGGCGGGAGCCGCGGGCTGGGTCGTGAGATGGCATTGGCAATTGCTGAGGCGGGAGCGGACGTCACGCTTGTGGGACGCGATCCTGAGAGCCTGCAGGCCACCGCGGATGATATCCGCCAGTTTGGCCGTGCCGCGGACACGATCATCGGGGATATTGGACAGCCGCGCGAGGCGGAACAGATCTGTCGCGACGCTCTTGCGGATCACGGTCCGTTTGACATTTTGATTAACAATGTCGGCGGACGCCGGATCAACATTCCCACGGAAGAACTCCCGCTGGAGGAGTGGGCAACGATCATTGATCTCAATCTGACAAGCACGTTCATCTGCACCAAGGTGATCGGCGGGGAGATGCTCGGCCGCGAGTCGGGGGGACGGGTGATCAACAACGCGTCAATCTCCGGAATGATCGCCAGCCGGGGTATCGGCGGACGCAGTTACGAAACGGCCAAGGCGGCGGTCATTGCCTTGACTCGCTCAACAGCCGCCGATTGGGCGCCACACGGGGTGACCGTCAATGCAATCTGTCCCGGCGGCTTCATGACGGAGCCAAACCAGCGATGGGCGCGGGACAACCCGGACGTGATCGAGAAATTCGAAGCGGCGATCCCCGCTGGAAAATTCGGCGAACCGGAGGATTTGGGCCCGCTGGCAGTCTATCTTGCGTCGGATGCATCTCGCTACATGACCGGTGCGGCGTTGGTGATCGACGGCGGATATACGTTGTGGTAATCTTGCCGCGTCGAGCGAGCCGTCTGAGGTGAGTCGAGAACGAACGGGCGCACGATCCCCGATCCAATCGGGAGGTTCGACGACGAAGCTGCTGAGGAATCTGATCTTCTATTGGAAAGGCATGCGATGATGATAAAACGTGTTGGATTGGCGTGTAGTCTGGTTTTCTGTGTTGCCGTTGCGGCCGCGGGATTAGCGGCGCAGGATTCTCCGAAGCAGGCAAACGAAGCGAAGCAGGCAAAGGCGACGGATCAGAAGCGCGTCTTCGAAATTCGCACGTATACCGCGCATCCCGGAAAGCTATCGGCACTCCATTCCCGGTTCCGCGACCATACGATGAAGCTGTTCGAAAAGCACGGCATGAAGAACGTCGCGTATTGGACGCCGACCGACAAGAAACTCGCAGACAACACGCTGGTGTACGTGATTTCGCACGCCAGTGAAGAGGCGGCCAAAAAGTCTTGGAAGGCGTTCGGGCAGGATCCGGAGTGGCGACAGGTCTACAAGGACTCGATCAAGGAGGGGAAGCTCGTCAAGAAGATCGACCGCCAGTACCTGAAACCGACCGGTTTTTCACCGATGCAGAAATAGTCGATCGTGGTCGCGGCAGCGATTTCGCTCGACCTGATTTCAAGACCTTCCAATAATCTCGCGCACTCTCGGTCTCAACAATCCCATGACATCCGCCGCCTCGGTTTCTGCCTCGGCAAAAGTTCCTCGCACGCTCAGTTGGCAAGGCGACACATCCGGTCATTTGCGGATGATTGATCAGACGTTGTTGCCGACGGAGTTCCGAGAAATCGACTGCAAGACGGTCGAGGATGTGTGGGAGGCGATTCGCATGTTGCGCGTGCGGGGAGCGCCGGCAATCGGGGTTGCCGCAGCCTACGGCTTGGTGCTGGGGTTGCAGTCGGCGGTCGAACGGTCGCGCGGCGAATTCGATGCGGCACTTGAGCAGACGGTCGAATACCTCTCATCCAGCCGTCCAACGGCGGTCAATTTGTTCTGGGCGTTGGACCGCATGCGGTCGGCGGCGAAACGTGCGGCGGAGGCGGACTCAGCGCAGGTGCTGCAGTTGTTATTGGACGAAGCCCGGCAAATCGAAGAGGAAGACCGGGAGATGTGCGCTGCGATTGGGCGCGTGGGAGCGGAACTGTTGCGCGACGGGGATTCCGTTTTGACGCATTGTAACGCGGGCGGATTGGCGACGGCCGGAGACGGCACGGCGCTGTCGGTGTTTTTCGCCGCGGCGGCGCAGGGGAAACAGATTCACGTGTTTGTCGATGAAACGCGGCCCCTGCTACAAGGCGCACGGCTGACAGAATGGGAGCTGATGCAGCGGAGCATTCCCGCAACGCTGATTTGTGACTCCATGGCAGGCTGGGTGATGAAGCAGGGAGGAGTGCGTGCCGTCGTCACCGGCGCGGACCGCATCGCCGCCAACGGCGACGCGGCGAACAAGATCGGCACCTATTCAGTGGCGACGTTGGCAAAAGCCCACGGAATTCCCTTCTACGTTGCCGCTCCCAGCAGTACGTTTGACCTGTCCTTGTCCAGCGGGGCGGAGATCCCCATCGAAGAACGGGCGGCCAATGAAATCACGCATGGATTCGGCAGGCAAACCGCCCCGGACAACGCTCAGGTGTTTAACCCCGCTTTTGACGTGACCGACGCTGAGTTAATCGCTGCAATCATTACCGAACGCGGGTTGATCACCCCGGTGACGGAAGAAAACGTGCGGCGGACCGTACAACGAATTGCCGAATCATGAAACTTGCCGTTCTGGGCGACAACGCCGAGATCTTGCCTCTCTTAGAAGCGATTGATGCTTCGCCCGAACATGAGATTGTCGGCTATCGGCGTGCACCCGCCCTTGATGAATGGATGCAGAAGCACGCGATCGCGGAATGCGGCTCGATTCGCGAATTTCTCAAGAGTGACACGTTGGATACGGTGGTCGTCGCTGACGCGCAAGTTGAGAACTTGGACGACGCCGGCCGATTGGCGGAAGCAGGACGGTCGGTGCTCTTGTGGCCGCAAGCTGGGCAGGATTTGGGTGTCATCTACGAAATCTCTCTCGCCGCGGCTGATCGCGCAATCCATCTCTTTCCCATTTGGCCGTTGCGCGTCCACCCGCTTGTCGTTCAACTGCGAGAATTGGTCGATGAGGGTCAGCTCGGGGTTTTTCAATATTTAGAACTGAATCGCACGCTGGCACCGGAATCTTCACTTGAGAACGATTCCCTGTTGACCAAATCGCAAGCCGACCGCGCATTCTTGGCCGACATAGATTTACTGCGCGATCTCGGGGGTGATTACTGCCAAGTGACCACTCTCCGCACGGGCACCGACGAACGGTTGGCCGCAATCAGCACGACGCTTGATTCCGACCAAGCCCCCCAGGCGATCTGGAACTGCAAGGCGGGTGCTGCGGATTCCTGGCGTCTGACCATCGCGGGCATGCGCGCCAGTGCCGTGCTCTCCGGTGATCCCCGCACGAATCGGCTCACGTTGGAAGTGGAGGGTCCGGAGCTCTCGCTGCCGGAGAGAACCATTGAAATAGATTGGGGAACCGACGTACTGCGTCTGTTTCAAGAGTCGGTTGACGGTGCGGCCGTTCATCCGAATTGGGAGGACCTGCAGCGCGGAATGGAGTTGATGCAGGCGACGGATCGTTCGCTTCGCCGGAAGCGGACGATCGAACTGTTCTTCGAGGCTCGATCGGAGCGGAGCAACTTTAAGACGCAAATGACGGCGATCGGCTGCGGGGTGATACTCTTCACGCTGGTTGGCATGATCCTGGTGCTCGTCGCCGGCCAGGCAGGGGTCCCGGACGGAGTGATGCACTTACTGCGGATCGCAGTCTTTGCGCCGCTGGGAATCTTTCTGCTATTGCAGTTTCTTGTGGTCTTCGCCAAGCCGGCAACCGATTCGGCGCCAGGTTCCCAAACAACCGACCGTCTCAATTCGTCTTAGCACCTTTAAGCCCGGCTCCCGATCCGAGCTTCGAGTTCTTCCCTTCGAGCAACTGCGGCACACTCGTTTTGAGGTCCGTGACGTTCGCGTCGCGGCTGACGACCTTGCCGGTGCGATCCACGAGAAACATCGTGGCGGGCATGATAATGCCAAACTTCTTCGACGGAGGGCTTTCCACCAGTCCGCCCGGTTCGTGAATTTGCGGCCACGTGACTTTATGCTGCTTCAGGTAGGAACTGATCTGGCTCGGTTCTTCGTCGATATTTACGCCGATGATTTCGAATCCGCTGCTGTGATACTTTTCGTACAGAGCGCGGATCTGCGGCAGGTCTTCGGTACTCGGCTTGCTCCAAGTCGCCCAAAAGATCACCAGCAGCACCCGCCCGCGAAAGTCCTCGGAATTGACGGTTCCTGAGGGGAATCCTTGACCGGAGAGTTGTAACGGTTTGCCTTCCAATTCAATCCGCCGCACGGCGCCCGCGGCTCGCGACGAGGACGCGGCATCCGGATAGTCTGTGACCAACTTGCGATACCAAGCGGTCGCCTCTTTGGTCTTGCCATTGAATTCCTCGGCAATGGCGATCTGCAGAATTGCTTCGGAGGCGTCACGAGATTCGGGGTATTGTTTGGCAAATTGTTCCAGGTCTTTGAGCCACTTCTTTTGAATCGCGGGCTGCTTCTCGTCCGTCGCTGCGCGAATGCCGATGTTGTATTCGGCCAACATCCGCCGATAGGTCACGTAGGAAATGACGTCATTGTCCTCCGACGATTTCTTAACCTGCGTCTCTAACTCTTTCAACCGGTCAAGCCCGGCGGGATAGACTCCGGTTTGCGCGCCGGCGGCGAGTCCGTCGGTCAACTGCCGAGTCCACTGTGCGCGCAATTCGGGGGCTTTGGATTGCTTTCGCAATTCGCTCAAAATCGAGGCGCGGTCGACATAGTACTTCTTGATTTCCGACCGGCTCGCAGTCGAGGCGGGACTGTTGGCGTCCAGTTTCTGCAACTGGTCGATCAGCTTCTTCACGCCGGGATCGTCGCTGGTCGATCCGACGGGTGGATTCGCGGTATCGGCGACCGCAGGGTGCATCAGAATGCCGCCGACCTGAACGGAGTTCTGGTCCATCAATTGCGGAATCCCTGCCAACTTCCAGCCGTTCCCGATGCGGACCATTTCCCCAATTTGGACGAGTGCGGTCGACTTGCCTGTCTCCACGGTCGCCATGGCGTTTTCATAGACGAACAAATCCGTATTGGCCCCGACCTGCTCGGCGGGAATCGTCGCGGGAATCGAGTTGATGAACTGCAGCCACTTGGTGTTGCTGCTGAGTCCTTTGGCCGCGGAGCGGTTTTTTTGAAGTTTCGCCGCAGGATCGGCGGTCTGATCCAGGAGTTGCTTGGAAACGGCCGAGGGGATACCCAATTGCGTAATGTCCTCTTCGCTGAGCAACAGCGGCTGCAAAATCTTGAGGTTGCCGGTGATCAGGGCACGCACAGCTTCGCGACTGGCTTCTTCAGCGGAAATGACCTTCCACGTATCAACGAAACTGTCGCTGTTGTTGTCGATGCCCCACCGCGAGCCGGCGGAATTGAGCCAGCGGTACTGATCGATCTTGTTATCGCCATTTGAGTCGATGTCACGATAGACTTCCAAACCGCGCAGGTAATACCCCCAGCGGTCGACCGTGTTATCGCCGTCGGTGTCCATGAACCGCCGCAAGGTCTCGCCGCCGGGGCCGGTCACGACCCAGCCGGAGGCCTTTCCTTTGCGGACGACCTTGACCTTGCACTTCGCGTAGTCCTTTTCGCTGGGACGATCATATTCCACATCCGCCTGCTTGGGCTTGAAGCTCAGCGCCAGCTTCGTCGAAGGGGGATCGGCCGCTTGTGCTGCGGCAGTTGCCCAGACTGACACGACGACACTCACAACCGACATCCAAAAGCATTTGATGTGCATTCGCACTACTCCATCGTTTCTGACCCGGCTCATCGTTGATTTCCGCACGGCGCGCAAAACGCCGATGGCTCAATTCTATAACAGAATCGCACGCGGAGGTCATTACCAGCTTGTTCGGTTTTGAGAGACCGGCTCCGATGCGAAATCGAGGCCTGCGTACGATGCATCTCAAAACGGTTGACTGAAGTCGATGCATCACACGCACAAGACACGTGTAGGAATACTGATGCACGTGCTCACAGTGCGCGCAAATCAAAAACCGCCTAAGGATTTGCCCCAGGTCATGTGCGGGATCCCGGTCGCCGATCGTTGCTTACGGCTTTGCAAAACGAACGCAGATTGCTATGCTCCGCCGCCTTCTCGATTGACTGCCGATCCAATTGTTGTTGCCGCGTGTCTCAGTTGCCGCGCACTACCGGGAGAGCCGTCGAAACTTCCTATTGTCACTGAGACGGAACAACTATGTCCAAATCCCGCTTGCTTCCGATTGTGACCTGCCTGCTCGGGGCTGCGCTGCTCATCTCCACGTCAGACTGGTTCGGCGATTCTGCAGACGAAGACCCGCCGAGCCAAACGAGCGCGCTATCGTCGGCTCCGCCGGCCGCACACGAGATCACTCCGACATCGACCAATCCGGGACACCAAACGGCGCCCGGCGACAACTCGACGGAGAGCAGACCGGCACTCAGTTTGGGCGATCGGTTCTCGCTGCAAAAGACCGTCGAACAACGAGTGACGCAAGAATCCCAAGATCAAACTCTGGCAAGCTCCACGCGTCTCACAATCCGTCTTGATCTGGAAGTGGAGGACATGATCCAGACTCCAAGCGGAGCGCGGGACTTCGATGCACTTCGCAATCAGGGCGACACCAAATTCCGCGTCCATTATCGGAGGGTGAAGTTCACACAAGACTTGCCCGGTGAAGTGGTCGTCTACGATTCTCAACATCACTCGCAGAAGGTTCCGCCTCAAGCGGCCGTTTACCATGGTCTGACCGGACAGGGCTTTTCGTTTTGGGTCGACCGCAAGAATCGCCTGTCGGAATTGGACGGATTCTCCGAGTTTCTGAGGGCGAGTCTCCAGGAGGTGCCTCCGCATCAGCGGACGGCCGTTTGGAAGACTCTCGCCGGAACTTCCGATGCGGACCATCTGGCTGACTTCGTCGATGACAGCATTGCCCTATTGCCGATTCCATCGTTGGAGCGCGGGATGAGCTGGCACCGCGAACGGAAGATCCGCCACCCCGTGCCGGTTGATCTCAAGTATCAGTACACGCTGGAAGAAGTCACCGACCGAAACGTCGAGGTTGCGGTGGGCGGAAGTGTCCTGCCGCAGACAGCGGCGGAAGTCGGATCGGTCAAGTTGCTAATTCGCGGCGGCCGCATTTCAGGCCGCTACGCGATCGATCGACAAACAGGCGTACCGACAAGCGGACGAGTCGAACAAGTGCTAGAAATGACTGTGCAGATGCCTGGCGGGAGCGAGTTTGGTCAAACCAAACAGACGATCACCTCGATCACGTCGCTACCCAACTCAGCCTCCGAGTCGCCGCTCCCCATCGTGGAACGAGACAGGCCAACGCGATTGAGATAAGGCGAGTCCGCTGGGAAGCGGGCTCAGCTCTCGTCATCGTTGCTGCGTTTGAGGAAACGGAGCCAGCGTCCTCCGCCGGCTTCCTCCGAGCTGGACGCCTCTCCTTCTTTGCCGGCTTGATTGCCGATGCCCAGTTTCTCTCGCTGCTTCTGCATCTGATGCTGTTGCTGCTGCAGCTCCGCCTTTTCGCGGGCGATTTTGGCGCGTTCGAGGGATAGCTCGACTTCGGTTTCGCGGATCTTCTCTTTCCATTCCTCTTCGAGTGCTTCCAGCTTCTCGCGAAATTCGTCCGGCATACTTTCCATCGAGTCGTACTTTTCGACCGGTCCCGATGCGCCGCCACCCTGTTGCAGACGGTCTTTCAATGACGCGATGATTCGGTCGCGTTCGAGCACCGCCTGACGCAATTGCTCGATGTCGGCCTCTTCCAAATTGATCGGAGTCGGCGTATCGGAGTCCGCTTCTGCGTCGTTCTCCGGTGCCTCGCAGGTTTCCTCTTCGGCAGGAGGTTCCGCGGGGGGAGGCTCGGGTGCGGCGGGAGTTGCAACCGCTTCGCCCAGCAATGCGGCCTTCTGCGCTTCCCAACTGCCCGGCTCGTAATTTGCGGCGGCGTCCGATGCCGGCGAGGTGTCGGCCTGCGGTTCGCTGTCAGTCGTGTTGCCCGGTGTCTCGATGATTGACGAGACGGCGTTTCTGAGGTCGCTGCCGACGACGTTGCCGGCGACCAGGTCGCGCAGTTCGGTCACCTGCATCTCTATGCGACCCAATGTGGCGCCCGGTTGGGACGCTTCCCATTGGGTGATCATCTGCCGCATCTCTTCGAAGAGCGTTTTCTGCTCCGCGACGAGTTCCGCCGGCATCCCGCCTCCGGCGGCACGTCCCTGTTTTGCGCCATTGCGGCGATAGCGGTCTAACTGCTCGGCTGCCTGCTCCAGCCGCTCGGTGAGCGCGAAGACCAGGTCTTCCTTCTCTTGGAGTTGCGACTCCAAGAGCTCGATCTGGTCGCGCATGATTTCCGATTCGTCGCGATCCTCGACCTCCGCATCCATATCCGGAACCCCTTCAAGCGGATCCGAATCGACTTCTTGCAAGTCGGGATTGTTGTCGGTGTTCGAGGACATCGTGGGGGCATTCTCCGAGGGGCCGAGCCGTGTCCGCGGCCAGCGTGATGAACATGCCGTTCATCAATCGCAAACCGTCTGTTTCCAAAAGGCTACCTCAGATATACGTCACACATTTGGAAGGGTCAAATGGCTGGCGATGTTCTCTCGCAACATCCTGCGACCGGCCATTGAACGTCAGGTGCGGTCCTGCCAGATGTGAGGATTGACCAGATGTTCCGGCCGGTTTCCGTGCAACATGTCGGCGATCTGCCGCGCCGTGCGGCGCCGCAATTCCTCCACGGATTGCCGCGAAACGAACGCGGCGTGCGGCGTGGTGATGACCCGTTCGTCCGTGTATAACGGTTGCGACAGATCGGGCGGTTCCGGATCGAACACATCGAGCGCCGCTCCAGCGATCTCGCCCTGCAGGATCGCATCATGCAGGTCGTCATGGTTGATCAGCCCGCCTCGAGAGGTGTTAATCAGATAGGCCGACTTCCGCATCTGCGCGAATTCTCTCGAACCGAACATCCCTTTCGACTCGGACGTCAGCGGACAGTTGAGCGAGATGAAATCGCTTCGCGCCAACAGTTCTGCAAGCGAAACCATTTTGCAGCCGCTCTCGCGGGGCGTTCCCGAAGGCGTGTAGGCGATAATCTCCATGCCGAACGGCGCTGCGCGGCGGGCGACGGCTGAGCCGATCCGCCCCAGGCCAATGAGCCCCAAGACGCAATCCGCCAGCCGCGACATGGCGGGAGCCGCACGCAGGTCGTACTCGCCCTGTTTGGTCCGCAAGTGGAAAAAACCGACCTTCCGTGCACAGACCAGTAGCAAGGCCATCGTGTGGTCCGCGACTTCATCAACGCAGTAGTCGGGAATGTACGTGACCGGAATGCCGAGTTCGGTGGCGGTCTCCACCGCGATATTGTCGAGCCCAATCCCGAACCGCGAAATCCCGCGGCAGCGCGGACAGGCGCGGATCACATTCTCGGTGACTTTCGCCCAACAGGTGCCGATGGCGTCGCAATCCTTGGCGAGTTCGACGAGCGTTGCCTCGTCGCCATCGGGCGCCGGCACAATCTCAGCGCCGGCGTCCGTCAAGATTGCCTGTTCGATATCCCAATTCGACCAGGGGCGGTCGGTGAGTAGCACGCGGAATTGGGGCATGGGGTTTTTGCCTTGGAGATCAATCAATTGATCTGACAATTGGGCAGCCGGCGCTTCAGTTCCTCGAAGGATTCGTTGAGTATGCTGGTGCCGTGCAGCTTCAGCGTCTTTAGTTGTGTCATTGGCCACAGATGGTGCAGCCCATGCTCATTGATCTTTGTGTTATCGAGGATTAATGATTCCAGCCTCGTCAGCCGGCTCAAATTTCGCAAGCCATCATTGGTGATGTTGGTCCTGGAGAGGTTGAGACTTCGCAGATTTGAGATTTGACTAATGTGCTCAAGCGCCGCATCGCCGATCTTGGTTCTATCGACGGTCAGGTTCTCTAGGTTCTTTAGATCGGGTAAGTGCTTGAGACCATGATCAGTAATCTGGGCCTCTGTTAGATAGAGGTTTTTCAGATTCTTAAGCTTGCTGACAGACTCCATCCCTTCGTCGCTAATGGCATGTCTTGATAGATTCAACCACTCAAGTCTTTCCAATCGACCCAGATGTCGTAATCCCTGGCGAGAAAACTCAGTAGTCGGTAGCCAAACATCCAAATTCAGGATTCTGAGATTGGACAGTTCTCCGACGTTCTCCAGACCGGCATCCGTGAGCCTATGGTTTGACAGACTCAAGGTTTCCAGTTTTTTAAGTCCCACCAAACGCGCTAGACCAGCGTCTGATGCCGCTTCATGCCATAGCTCCAAAAACTCTAGCTTTCTGAGTTTGCCAATCTCCGCATGTCCTTTCTCGCTCACACGTCGACGGATGACTCTCAAATACTTAAGGTTTGATAAATCCCCGATACTATCGAGGTCTTCTTCAGTTCGTCCCATCGCTCCAAGGGAAGACCCCTCGTAGTAATAGTAGAGAGTTAGTGCTTCGAGATCCTTCAGTTTGCTGATTCCTCGATAGCCTTCGTTCGTTATGGGACACACACCTGTCGAAAGGATCCTCACGTTCCTTAAATCACCCACCACCTTTAATGCCGCATCAATCTCGTCGGCGGAGAGGTTTGGAAGTCCGACTTGGGTCCAAGACTTCGTCTGGCTGGAAACGACCCGATGAATTACAGCAGGGTCATACAATTCGTCCCATCCAAAAGGCAGTTCCTGGGCCGGCGGAAGCCAGTCGGGGATTGAACCGGGGGCGTGCCGTTCCACGCTGCCACCAAGTCTCTCAATCTCCTGCACCGCCCGATACTCCCGATAGTACGGCAGCAGAGACAGACTTACGGCGAGGATCAGCAACACCCCCGGCAGGGCGAACTTCATCCCCCAGTGGCTGAAGACTCGTTCAAGCTTGCTCTTGGGCGGTGGAGCGGGCATGACTGTTCCTCCGCGAACTGAACTGTCGCTAAGAGCGGCCGCGACTAAGGCCGCTTTAACACGACCCCTTTCTTCTCAATCCGCGCGAACATCGAGCGATATTGCTCCGATCCGTCGTCGTCCCAATATTCCGTTTCCAGCGGCGCGTCGTAGTTGAGCGGCAGCAGTCGGCGGACGTCGGGGCGGACCATGAAGATCGATTGTTTGGGATCGGCGATATTGTACATCATCGTGCCGTTTTTGTAGCGGGTTTTGACGATCCACTTCTTTTGCGGCGGCAGTTCAATTTTCTTCAACCGCTCCAACTCCGCGCGGTTGAGCGTCAGGCCCAGCCCTGGTTTTTCGCGGACGCGGACCAGCCCGTTGACCGGCTCCAACCGTTCGTGGACGACGTCCGACTTCCAGGTCTCGGTATCGTTGTGCGTATGAAAATGTGCGGTCTTAAACGCCGACTGCATGTGCACGACCATCGCACGGGTGATGTTGCCGCCCACATTTTGCAGCATGAATGGCAGATTCAGTTGCGCGAACAATCCGGCGCGGCGAATCGCGTCGCCGATTTTGGCGTGACCCAAGATGTAAGCGTCCGCCGCTCGGTGCAGCACCTCAAATCCTCCGCCCAGCGGACTGTGGTGCAGGATAATCGGCAAGCGTGAAGATTTGCGCAACTCCGCATACGCCTGCAGATCGCGGGTCTCCATGGGATCCTCAAACCCGCCCGCGATCGGGTAGCGGGAGATCTTCTCCAGCAGTTCCGGCGTGTGGTCGTCAGTACCCCCGGAAGTCAGGTCGAACTGCACCCTAAAGCCGGGCGGCGCGACCGCTTGCATCGCTTCCAGTTGATCGGTGACGTTTTCAAACGGCGAGAGATGATATTTCATCCAGGTGTACCCGGCGGCAGCATATTTCTGCACCGCTTCGGCCATCCGTTTGGGGTGCGTGGAGACGGTCCAAGACCCGACCGGTACCCAGCGTCGATAACGCTGCCCGAACAGTTGATAAACCGGCACCCCCGCCGCCTGGCCCATGAGGTCGTACATCGCAGTCCCCAGCCCCAGCGACGTCTCGTCGCCGATCCACTGAAAGGGATTGCTGCCGATATATTTCTCGACTGTCGCCGCCGGTTCCCGGCTGCCGCTTTCGCCGAGTCCCGTGATGCCCGCATCGGTGTGGGCGATGTAGATCGTCCGCTTAAGCGGCCCGTAGAAGTGGTTCAGTTGATAGGCGATCCAATCGACGTACTCGAGCGTGATCTCGTGGACTTCAATATCGGTGACGCGAATCGGGCCGTGCCGTTTCTTGGCAGCGGCCTCGGCGGCAAATCCGGCCGATTGGGCCCGCAATATCGCCGAGGAGGCGATCCCGGCCAATGCGGTGTGCTGCAGAAATCGACGACGGGTCAATGAACAATCGTGCATGCGTTCAAACTCCTGCATTTTCCCCAACTGCTGTCGGTCGGGTGCTCTGGTCCGTGTCATTCAGGTTACCGCCGGCCGGCTTGAATTCCAAATCGTGCCGGACGTTCGTCGTCGGCATGATGTGATTTGGCAGGCACCGTTCAGCAAAGGACGGAAAATCCTTGCACTGCAAACCGGTTTGTGATACAAACTACATCGCAAATCACTGACCTCAAACAGTCGGGAACAGACATGCGACGATCACCCAAAACTCTGCGATCCAAGCAAACCGACGATTCCCAGCAACTTGCGAAATGGACTCGCGAATATGCGCAGAATCGCAGCTTGGGTGTGGTCGTGTTTATGGTGATCTTCGGTCTATTGGCGAGCTCAATCGGCGGCGTGTCTTACTTAGCCGGTGAGGCCTATCGTGGCGGCAACATGCTGGTGTTCGGGGTCTGCCTGATTCTGCTTGGATTTGCGCTGGCGGCAAATTTCTATCTGGCGGTTCCGCGCTGGGGCGGAAAACTGATGAACCGAGTTACAGAGCGGTTATATGCCCGCGAGGGGCAGGTCACGGTTTCAACGCCCGCCGGAACCAAAAAACGGTGGGGGATCGTCCTGGCGATCTGCTTCGGGATTTGTGTTCTCGCGTCGGTCTTGCTCGGAGACCGCATTGCAGTGCAGTACCGGCAACCGGTGATGGCTTTGTACCTTGTACCGTTTTTGATCGTGCTCAATCTTCTGCAGAGGCCCACAACAAGTTTCCTCGCACTGTTGTGGCCGTTTCTCTTCGGGCTGCACGCGGTCTTGATTCTGGTCGGCGTGCCGATTGTCTTCAGCGGTCGCTGGCAATCGCTCAATATCCTGATTCCGGTCGTCGGCTATGGTCTGCTGTCGGCCGTTGTAAGTCACCTGTACAGCCGCTTCGCTTTGTCGCGGCTCAAACAATTGGCACAAGGGAACAAGCACCCACGCTCGCCGGAGAACAGGCAGATATTTGATGGCTAATATCGACCGAATCATACATGAACCAGTACGCCTGCAAATCGTCTCAGTTCTGGCCGGTGTCGACTGGGCAGACTTCAAGTTCATGCTCGCCACACTCGGGCTGACGAAAGGCAACCTCTCGTCACACGTCGACAAGCTAGAACAAGCCGGGTATGTCAAAGTCAAAAAGAGCTTTAGCGGCAAGGTCACGCAGACTGAATATCAGTTGACCAAAGCCGGTCGCAAGGCGCTCGAGAAGTACTGGGCTGCCCTGGACGGCATCCGCGATACCGGCCGCCGCTCGAACGTGAAAGTCAAATCAAATTGATCTGTGGTTCGTGCACGGAGGCACCAGACAACGATCCACCCATATCGCCGAATAGAGGTTCAACCATGAATCGTGTCGTACTTCATACACTCACGATCGGAATCGCATGCCTGCTTTGTAGTTTGATCCTGCCGGGCACAGCGATGCCAGTTCAGCCTGTGCCGCCGAAAGGCGAACCGGATGCGGCTGAAGGATCGCTCTCTGAAAAACAGCAGCCATTATTTGACCGATTGAATGTCGCCGAGGCTTGGAATATCACGAAAGGCGACCCGGCGGTCCTCGTGGGAGTCATCGACAATGGCTTCGATTTCTATCATCCCGATTTGAAGGGACAACTTGTCCCCGGCTTTTACTTCTCCGGCGGCTATCACACGGAGTTCTATGAAGGAATTGCGCACGGCACCATGATCGCCGGCATCATCGTCGCCACGGACGACAACGCCGGAATGGTCGGCCTCGCTCCCCGTTGCCGGGTGTTAACCGCTTCGCAGGGAATGCTCGAACACAAGCTGCTGCAAATACAAAAGCAATTCTTCGAGAAACGTCCCAAGGCGGACATGAAAGAGCTTCAAGCTGAGTTAATGAAACACCAAGACGTTCTGTCCAAGTTTGGACAAAAGTGGGTTGTGTATCAGGTCGCCGGCGCGGCGGACGCGATTCACTATCTTGTCGATCATGGGGTGAGGGTGATCAATGTCAGCGGCGGCCTCAAGAAAAGTCTCTGCCCGTCGGCCGAAGCCTGGTCCAAACTTGAGGAGGCCTTCGCCTATGCCGCCGGTAAAGAAGTCGTGATCGTCCTCTCCGCCGGGAACAATGCGGCACAATGGGAAGACTATCCCGGCCGTTCCCAAACCGTGATCGTCGTGGGGGCAACGATGTTGGACGATTCACGGTGGGAAACGGAGACGGAATTCAGCGGAGCGAAGATCAAGCAGGGCTCGAACTACGGTAAGCGTCTGTCCGTCATGGCCCCGGTTGAAAAGATTCTGACCTGCCAGCCGCATGATCAGCGGGTTTACCAGACGCCAGATTCTCCGATGGGACCCACAAAGGTCGCGTTCAAAGGTCCGCATCAACTCCTTCCCAACGGCGCAACGTCTTCGGCGGCGCCGATCGTCTCGGCGTTGGCCGCGCTGATCTACAGTGTGAATCCCCGACTCGATGCGAAGTCTGTCGTCGAAATCGTTAAGCGTGGATGTGACGACGTCGGAGAAAAAGGGTATGACATTTACACTGGTCACGGCCGGGTCAACTTTGGGAGATCGGTAAAATTAGCCCGCAGTTGGAACGTGGCAGGCGGCAAGAAAGCTGCAACAGAGGATTCGCCCGACTTGCGAAAATGAATGAACTCCACGTCGCCACTGGCCGCTCCACGGCCGGCAGGCCGAGGCAAAGTGGTCTCGCTTGGATCAGCGCTCGCTCGAAAACACGATCTTGCGGCTGTCCGGCGACCACATCATGCCGCGGTTGATCAGACCCGTCTCCTTCTTTTCCAGTCGTACCGGAGCGCTCGGAACTTCGGCAGAGATTGAACAGAGATAGGTATGATGCCACTGCCGCCTCTTTGGCCCGGCAGCATCTTCGTCTTGAATGGCAAAGACGATCTGCTTTCCATCGGGAGACCAACTCGGCGGACCGACGAGGGATCGGTTCTCGCGGTCTTCTCGATAAAGCACTTTCAGCGAATTTGGCCCTTCGTCAATGTCGGCGATTGCAAGATGTTCTTTGCCGTCGAATAGGGCGATGAAGACCACGCGATTGCTGTCCGGAGACCACGTCGCCCCTCCAAATTTCACGCCGACGCGTTCGCCAAAAAGCTGCCTTGATTTCTGGCTCTTCACGTCGACGAGATGCAGGCCGGGCGGGTCGTCAAAAAAAGCGTGGCAACAGATCTGCTTACCGTCCGGCGACCAGCGAGGATACCAGCCTCGGCAAAGCCAATTTTTGTTTGAGCCGTCGGCGTCCATGATCCAGATGCCCCCTTCCAAATCGTCCGGATTGGAGTCGTTGACCATGTAGGCGATTTGCCGATCGTCGGGCGACCAGCTGGGTACATTTCCATACCCGAGATCGCGCATAGCTCCCTTAAACGGACCGCTGACTGCGTAGATGAAAATCCGGCTCTGCGTGAACGCTTGCAGTGTCGGCACGCAATCGAAAGCGATGTACCGGCCGTCGTGAGACCAATCGGGAGTCGCGCTGGAGATCATTCCGGGAGCGGCGACAAGAAACTTCACGTTCGACCCGTCGCGGTTCATCGTATACAGCGCCCGAAACCCCTCCTCGCCGGAGCGGATCTCCGACAGCGGGTCACCTGATTTCTTCAGCTTATCGCGGAGCTCGTCGCGCAGGCGTTTGACCTTTTCATCCTGCTGCAGCAACTTCAACTCCAGGGATTGGGCGTCGCGCTTCTCCTGCGCCCAGAGGCTCGACGTGGACCAAATAAGGCCAACAGACGCTAGTGTCGCAATCATGGTTCGTTCTAGGAGCACCGAACCCTCCTCTTGCATTTGATCGGTTGCTAAACACGGTTTCCTAAACGCCGATGATAATTCCGGCATAGCGTTCGTTCAATAAGTTTCTCCACAAAGGAGCGCGATACGGCGCTCACAGCAACTCGCGGATCACTTCACCTTTTTCCAGCAGCGGCTTGGTGCGGCCGGCGGGGGTGACGGGCGTTTGGTGCGGGTCGATGCCGAGGTGGTGGTACATCGTAGCGACGACGTCGTACGGCCAGAGCGGTCGGTCTTGCGGGACTTCGCCTTTGGGGGTCGACGATCCGATGACTTGGCCGTGGCGATAATCGCCGCCGGCTAAGAGCACGCTTTGCACACCCGCCCAGTGGTCGCGGCCGGCTTTGTTGTTGATCGTCGGTGTGCGGCCGAATTCACCCCAGATGACGACCAGCACGTTTTTGTCGAGCCCCCGTTCGTGCAGATCTTGAACGAGGGTCGTGACCGCCTGGTCCATCCGCGGACTGGCGGTCTTGGTGCCCCACTCTAATTTCGTGTGCAGGTCCCAACCGGAACTGCTCAGTCCCACGCCGGGATCGATGACCGTCACGAACGTCACGCCCGCTTCTACCAGTCGACGCGCCAACAGCGCCGTCTGACCTGATCGGTTGTGACCGTAGCGCAAACGCGTCTGGGGATCCTCCTGTTCCAGATCAAAAGCCGCCCCGGTCCGCTCGCCAGCGACCAGATTAAAGGCCGATTGATGAAAGTGCTCCCACGCGCGGGCTGTCCCGGAAGCCGATGCGATTCGCTCCGGTTCCAGTCGCGCCAACAGATTGCTCCGCTCCTGCAGATCCGCACGCGTCAAATCGCCGATCGGGTCGAGACTCCGCACGCGAAAATCATTGTCTTGCCCCGGATCTTTGCCGTCGCCGGTTCGCTTCTTGAGAATCTCCAGCGGGTTGTACTTCACACCCAAATAAGCGGAGCGGTGCGGATAGAACCGGTGCACGCCCTGATCGTCGAGCGGATAGCCGATCAGTACATACGGCGGCATGCCGGCCTGATTCGGTCCGCGAAGCAGCGAAACGAGCGATCCGCTGGAGGGGTGGCTCGATTTTTTGAAGGGGCTGACGCCGTTCGCTTTTGCGTCATGCCCCGTTCGGCACCAGTGCATGCCGTGCTGGTGATCGTTGTTATCGTGATGCACGCTGCGGATCAGCGTGAACTTGTCCATCATCCGTGCGTGCCGGGGGAGCGACTCGCAAATTTGCACGCCGGGCAGATTCGTGGCAATCGGATCGAACGGTCCGCGAATTCCCGACGGAGCATCCGGCTTGGGATCGTAGGTCTCGAAGTGGCTGGCGGCGCCGTTGAGCCAATATTGAATGACGGCGGTGTTGTTCACACCGGAGGTGGTATTGTTTGCGGACGCGTCCATCTCGAACCAGAGCGGCAATGCTGCGCCGACAGCGCCGCCCAAGAAGGCTCTACGTCCGAAGCTTCGTCGATAGCTCCCACATCCGGTGCCCGGCATCCGATCACCTTTCCATTTCCGCATGACATTTCGCTGGCCATCGGTTAACCTATTGTATCAACCGTTTTTGATGTATCCAGGCAATTCAGAGCGAAAGTCCCGCATGAATCGCGCCGGACGACAATCTGCGCGACACCAAGCCGCTATGAGGGCGGGGCTGCTCGGAGTGCTTCTGGGATGCTGGGCACAACCGGCTCTGGCGAATCGACCGGTCCCGGTGCTCAATCACATCTATCCGGCGGGCGGTCAAGCAGGATCGCGATTTGAGGTCGAGGTCGCCGGATCGGGACTTGATGGATTGACCACGCTCCAGTGCAGCCATCCCGGCCTCACTTTCAAGCAGATTGACCAGCAGCGCTTTGCAGTCGAGATTCCAGAAGACGTCCCGCCGGGACAGTATGACCTTCGCACCGTCGGGAAGCATGGCATCAGTTCCGCGAGGACGTTCGTTGTCGGGCTCTACGATGAACAGCGAGACAAAGCTTCGAACGACGACAACAAAACCGCACAAGCAATTCCTCTCAACTGCACCATCAACGGCCGCATTGAGGAGAACGGCGACCGCGATCATGTTCGATTCCCCGCCAAGCAGGGCGAGCGGATTCTGATCGAGTGTTGGGCGGAGCGGCTCGATTCGCCGCTGCGGGCGGTCCTGGAGGTTTTCGACCAGACTGGAAAACGAATCTCCGTCAACCGCGGCTATTTCGGCATCGATCCATTAGTCGAGTTCACGGCACCGGCCGACGGCGAGTACACGGTGCGAATCTTCGATCTTGTCTATGCCGGCAGCGCAGACCACATCTACCGGCTCGATATCGGCACGGCGCCGCGTGTGGCTTTTGCCGTTCCCGCAATTGTGCAGCGCGGCAAGGCAACAACGGTCTCGCTCTATGGTTGGAATTTGAAGACCAAAGAGACCGTGGAAAGCCGTTTCGGTGATTGGGATCGCATCGACGTCGAATTCAATGCGGCTAAGCCGGATACGTCAAAGCCATTGCCGCTTCGGCTGCGGCCGCCGCAAGCGACAATTGACGCTTTCGCATATCAATTGGCGGATTCACATGTGCCGGTGATGTTGGCGACGACCGACCTGCCGGTCGTGGTCGAGGCCGACGATTCAAGTCCTTCCGGCTCGTCGCCCGATCTGACGATTCCCTGCGCGGTGAGCGGGCAACTCGTCGTTGGGGATGAACGGGATACCTATAGTTTCACAGCCCGGCGCGGGGAAGTGTTGTGGCTGGAAGGTTTCGGCGAACGGCTCGGTTCTCCGGTCGATCTGGACGTCGCCATTCTCGACAGCGACGGCGAAACAATCTTGGCTCGGTTTAGCGACGAAGTCCGCAACATCGGTGACAAATCGTTTCCGTCGCAACACCTCGATCCCGCCGGCCGCTGGGTCGCACCGCGCGACGGGCGATATCACGTTGTGATCCGCAACTTAATCGGCGGACTCGATGACGATCCGCGCCGCGTGTATGCCTTGACGATTCGCCGACAGGAGCCGGATTTTGACGTGGTCGCGCTCCCGCACCGCGAAGGGCCGGAGTCAATCAATCTGCAGCCGGGCGGGCGCAAACTGCTGGATGTGCTGGCTTTTCGCCGCCGCGGCATGACCGGGTCGATCCGCGTCCGCCCGCGAAGTCTGCCGCCGGGTGTCAGCTGCGAACCAATCTGGTTGGGACCTGGCGTCGTGCGTGCCCCGTTGGTACTCTCCGCCGAACAGTCGGCCGAGGTTTCCATCGGGACGTTCGATCTCATCGCGGACTCGCCTGAGGTCGCACCGCACAAGGTCTCGAGCGGCACGATGGTCCGGTCGGGAAATCCCAACGGTTGGGGCCGCCTCACAGCTGACAGCCCCGTCGCCGTGTCGGGACCGCCGTCGCCGCTGCGGATCATTGCCAATGGGCATGAAACTCGCCCGCATCACCTGTACGGCGACCTTAAGGTGCGGCATTCGCCAGGTGGAATCCTTGACGTCGCCGTTCACGTGGAACGCGCTGACGCCAGCCACCAGGCGGACGTCAAACTCATCGGCATCGGCCTGCCACCGACGATACAAAACCGAACGGCGACGATCGACGCCGGGAAGAATAAGGGATACATCAGCTTCTATCTGCCGCCTTCGCTTGGCTTAGGGCATTATTCGCTCGCTGTCCGTGCCGAAACCACGGTGCCTGATCCCGTTAAACCGGACCAGACTAAAACCGTCACCGTGCACAGCAATGTGGTCTCGTTCGAGGTGCACCCGCCCGCGTTCGTCGTGGAGATCGACCCCTACGCTCCTAAGATGATCGCCCGCGGAGAGGTGATCAAAGTCAACTACACCGCCCGCCGCATCAACGGCTTCATCAACAAGATACACACCGAACTTTATGCAGCGGACGAGGTCATCGGAATTCGCGGACGGGGGGTAACGTTTGTCGGCCAGACCGATTCGGGTACAATCCAAATCGTCGCCAACGACGACGCACAACTTGGAAAGCAGCCCTTCTTGCGGCTCTACGCGGTCGGCGTGTTGGAGGACGAGCCGGTTTATCATGGGAGTTGTTGGTTGGATCTTGAAATTGTGGAATGAAATTCAAAACCACGGAGACACAGAGACACGGAGTCAAAAAAAGGTCCAATCAGCGGTTTTTCACTTTGGTGAACACTCGCAATTGGTGATCTAACGGATTTGAAATTTACTTTTCATTCTCCGTGCCTTCGTGTCTCCGTGGTTTAATAACAAGGTTGCAAATATATCGTCATCGCTTGGCCATGTTATCGATGCAATTCAACAGACGCCGATTCTCGCGATACCTGCTCCCGGTGCTCTTAGTCGTCGTGCTGGCACATTGCGCACATGGCGACGAGCCGCAGCAGTTCGTGCCGGACTTTCGGCATGACGTGATTCCGGTGCTGACGAAGCGCGGCTGTAACAGCGGCGGGTGTCATGGCAAGTCGACGGGGCAGAATGGGTTCAAGTTGTCGCTGCTGGGCTTTCATGGCGACAAGGATCACGCGGCGATGGTGCAGGAAGGGCGCAGCCGGCGGGTCGTGACGGGAGCCCCCGGATTGAGCCTGCTGCTCCGCAAGGCGACCGGCGAAGTTCCGCATGGCGGCGGGCGGCGTTTTGCGACCGACTCCGAGGACTATCGAGTACTACGCCAATGGATCGCCGCCGGAGCGCCGGGACCGCGCAGCGACGGGCCGGAGTTGGCACGACTCGAAATCACGCCCGGCCGCGACGTGCTCACACCAAATTCGCAGCGGCAATTGTCGGTCGTGGCCCATCTCTCGGACGGCACCACGCGCGACGTCACCCGCCGCGCAGTCTACGAAACGAACAATCCGGAGATCGCTGACGTCGACGAAGCGGGGCTCGTTCGCACGCAATCTGCCGGCGGATTGTTCGCCGTGATGGTCCGGTTTGGCGAACAGATCGGCGTCTTCGAAGGCACAGTGCCATTTCGGCGGACGGAAGGAGCGGCGACGAGCCAACCGAAGGCGGATCTTTCCGAGATCGACCGGCTGCTCTGGCAACAGTGGGAGCGTTTGGGAATCGAACCTTCGCTGCCGGCGGGCGACGCGGAATTCATTCGCCGGGCGACAATCGACATTTGCGGCACGCTGCCCACGCCGCAAGAGGTCACGGAGTTTCTGGCGGACGAGCGCCCGGACAAACGCGCGCGGCTGATTGACCGTTTGTTGGAACGACCGGAATATGCCACGCACTTCGCTCTTAAATGGGCGGCGATCCTCAAGAATCGGGGCCGCGGCTATTCCACGAGCAAACAGCGGGCAGGGACGGCGCTCTTCTCCGCCTGGATTCGCGATTCGATCGCCGAGAACAAACCGTACGACCGTTTCGTCGCCGAGATTTTGACCGCAACCGGCAGCCAACAGAAGAATCCACCCACGATTTGGTACCGCTCGGTCCGGACTCCGCAGGATTACGTCGAATCGATCGCGCAGGCGTTCTTGGGAGTGCGAATCCAATGTGCGGAGTGCCATCACCATCCCGCCGAGCGTTGGAGCCAGGCCGACTATTATGGATTGGCGGCGGTCTTTGCGCGGATCGGCCGCAAGCGCGGATTTGCCGACGCGGAGGTCCCCACCAACGAGATCATCTACGTCAAACACAAAGGCGAAGTGCGGCACCCCCGTAGCGATGAGGTGATGCAGCCCCGCGCACTGGGCGGGCCGGTCTTTGCCAATTCCGCGTTCGACGATCCCCGCCGCGGTTTGGCCACGTGGATGACGGCGACAGACAACCCCTTCTTCGCCCGCACAATGGCCAACCGGCTGTGGGGCCACTTTATGGGGCGGGGGATCATTCATCCGATTGACGACGCCCGCAGCACCAATCCGCCCAGCAATCCGGCGCTGCTCGACATGCTGGCGCAAGACTTTATCAACAGCGGATACGACGTGAAGCATTTGATCCGCACGATCACCGGGTCGCGGGCGTATCGGCTCAGTTCAACGCCGCTGCCGGGGAACCAACAAGATCACCAAAACTTCGCCCGCTACTATCCCAGGCGGCTCACGGCAGAGGTCCTGCTGGACGGCATTAGCCAAGTATTGGAAGTGCCCACCGAGTTTTCGGGCGGTCCCGGCAAGTTCCCCGCCGGCACACGGGCGATGGACCTGCCGGATGAAAACGTGCCGCTCAACTTCCTGGACGTCTTCGGCCGTCCGGCGCGAACGTCTTCCTGCGAATGCGAACGTTCCGACGAACCGGCGCTGGCGCAGGCACTCGAGATCGTTAACTCAGCCGAGATTCAACGGAAATTGACCGCTGAAACGGGATACATTGCCAAATTGGCAAACAGCGACGGAGTGCATGTGGACCATGTACGGGAAATGTTCCTCAAAACTTTCGCACGTTCGCCGCGAGATGAGGAGTTGAAAATCGCCGTCGAGTTTCTGGAATCCGAATCGGACCGTGCAGAGGCGTACCGATCATTGATGTGGTCGCTGCTGGCGACGGGTGAGTTTATGTTCAACCATTAGATCGTAGGGTCCGCTGTGCGGACCGCAGAAAGATAACAGCACGAATTTCAAATTATTGTAGCCTCTTGTGCCTGTGGCACCCCGATTTTCAATCGGGGCCACCCATGGATTGTTGGAGTTGATCGTCACGGTCCGCACAGCGGACCCTACAGTATTGAGGCTTCGTCACGATGCTGAAAGTGTTCGGAACACCGTATCGATGCTGCGACGGCATTCGCCGCCGCACGTTTCTGCAAATCGGCGCACCGCTGTTGGGGCTCGGTTTGACGGATCTGTTTCGCGCCCGTGCGGAGGCGTCGCCGCAAAGTCGAAAGACCGGCGGCAAGTCATTGATCGTGTTCTGGACGCACGGCGGGATGAGCCAGCAGGACACGTATGATATGAAGCCGGACGCACCGGCCGAATATCGCGGCATGTACATGCCGATCTCGACGACTGCGCCGGGAATCAACGTCTGCGAACGGTTTCCCGAACATGCCAAGGTGATGGACCGGTTGTCGCTCGTCCGTTCGGTGCATCACGAAAACGGCATCCATGCCCCCTCGGCGCATTGGATGCAGACGGGCTATTTCGGACCGACACTCGCCCGCAACGCGGCGAAGCATCCCTCGTTCGGTTCGGTGATCGCGCGAACGTGCCCGTCGCGGACGCCGCAACTGCCGACCTATGTCACCGTTCCCAAATCCGAAGCGTTCGGCTACCAGGGAGCGGTCTATCTGGGCAAAGCGTACAACCCGTTTGAGGTCGGCGCCGATCCGAATGCCAAGGATTTCAAGGTTCCCAACTTGGCGCCGCCGGAGGGACTGAAACTCGACAGCGTCGCCAATCGCAAGAAACTGCTCAAGACGTTCGACACGTTACGGCGGGATATTGACAGTTCCGGTGTGTTGGAGGGGCTGGACACTTTCAAGTCGCAGGCGCTCGAGATGGTTTCGGGGGAAGAGGTCCGCAAGGCGTTCGACATCGGCAGCGAACCGGCCGAACTCCGCGAACGCTATGGGCGGCATCAGTACGGCCAAAGCGCGCTGCTGGCGAGGCGGCTCGTGGAAGCGGGCAGCCGCTGTGTCACGATTAACACCGGTTACTGGGATCATCACGACAACATCGAACCGGGGCTGGAGGAGCATCTGCCGCCGCTGGACCGTGCCATCGGCACTCTGGTCCAGGACCTGGACGAGCGGGGCATGCTGGACGACGTGCTGATCTACTGCGCCGGCGAATTCGGCCGCACGCCGCTAATCAACGGCCACGCGGGACGCGACCACTGGTCGAACTGTTTTACCGTGTTGCTGGGCGGCGGCGGACTCAAGGGCGGCCATGTCGTCGGCGCGAGTGAAAAACATGGCGGCGGCGTGCTCAACCGGCAAGTGATTCCACTCGACGTGCTGGCCACAATCTACCGGGCGATGGGCATTCCGCTGGACACGCATTTCCAGGATGCCTCGGGCCGCCCGGTGAGCATCGCCGGGACGGGGAAACCAATCCGGGAGTTGTTATAACGCCTTGTGTCTCGGCGCTTCGGAAAGACGTGTTCGTCTTTCCCTTTTCGCAATTTCGTGCTCGATGACTGCCACGTCCCTAACGAAGGAAGCATTCTTCAACGATGAATCTCTGCAAACGAAAAACGGCAAACTGTTCCGTTATCCTGACGGTCGGCCTGATCCTGATCGGCAGCACGACTGAAGCGCCGGCGGGGAAGTTTAATCCCGACCGCAACATCGGCGACGACGCGCCAGCTTGGAAAGACCTGCCGGGCGTCGATGGGAAGAAGCACTCATTGGCGGACCTCAAGGAGAAGGAGGCGGTCGTGATCGTCTTCACGTGCAACAGTTGCCCGTATGCCGTTGAGTATGAAGATCGCCTGATCGCCTTTACCAAGAAGTATGCGGGCGAGAAATCCAAGACGGCGGTGGTGGCGATCAACGTCAACAAGGTCAAGGAGGATCTGCTGCCGAAGATGAAGGAGCGGGCAAAGAAGAAAGAGTTTCCGTTCCCCTATTTGTTCGATGAGAGCCAGCAGATCGCGCGGGACTACGGCGCGCTGTGGACGCCGGAGTTCTTCGTGCTCAACAAGCAACGCAAGATCGTCTACATGGGAGCGATGGACGATTCGACCGACGCAAGCAAGGTGAAGCAGAAATACGTCGAGGCGGCGGTCAAAGCAGTGCTGGCCGGCGAGAAGCCGGCGACGGAAGAAACAGTTGCCGTCGGCTGCCGCGTGCGGCTGGAACGCAAGCGCCGCAGCCGCCGCAAGAAGAAATGAGCCCCCAGTCTCGTTCCCAAGCTCTGCTTGGGAACGCATCTTCGCGAAGCTGTGCTTCGCCGCTCGATGGCTGGCGGCCTCCCAGTGGACTGGTTAAAGCCAAACAAGCGAAGCAGAGCTTCGGGAAACTTGGTTCCCAAACTGGAGTTTGGGAAACAGGAACAACCAGGAACAATAGAGAGTCAGTCCTTGGCCGGTGTGGCTTCCATGACTTGAACGACAAACAGCGACGGCTGTGAATCGATGGGGGTCATACCCAAGATGACCGGGTGCCCGACCGGCGCAGAGATTGTAGACGACATTTCGCAGATCGTCCGTTTGCCACTCTTGGCACTGGCTTCAATGAATAGCTTGGCGAGCTGCTTTTCGACCAACTGGACGTTCCCTCCAATTTTGATCTCACAGCCGCCTTCAAACTTCGCCGTCCCGCTGCCCTCAAAACGGGAACCTTTGGAATTCCGATGTGTGATCATGAATTGGCCCGCGGACTGAAGCTGTCCCAGGTCGAGCTTGTCCGAGAGTTTGTTCACCGCCTCTTTCAAATCCGCGGGAATGGCAACATGATCCCCTGCTAACAGATCGGCGGAGACGAGCCAGACGACGCGAATCGTCACGTCGTACGACGGCTTCGAATGGGCCCGATCCAAATCTTTAAGCTCTCTGGTGTACTGTGCGACGCGATCTTTAGGCCCGCGTACGACGACCATATCTCTCCCAAGAATCTGCACGGTCAAATCCAGCGACGGCGACGGATGCAGATTGACCGCGATCTCTGGACGAAGTGCTTTCAATTCGACATAGGTCACCGTTTTCTCTTGGTCTTTTCTCTGAGCGCCATCCAATTCCTTGATGAGTGCCTCAACAGCCGGGAGCGTTTCCGGATCACCGCTGATAATCAGCGAGTTCACACGTTGATCCGCCGAAATCTTCAGCAGTTTTCCCTGAATCAAATCCCGATAGACTTCGAGGAGAACCTCTGCGATCTGATGGGCTTGGGCATGTTGCAGTTTGTAGATCTTCAGCACTTCGGCTGACCGGAAGAGTCTCTTCCGCTCTGCGAGTTCATATTCTGCTTCCAAAAGCGGCACCATGGTCGAAGCGAAATTGATCCATTCCTGATCGCCCCTCAAAGTCAATTGTTTTTTTGCTTTCGCTTCGATCACGCAACCCGCCGACAATTCGCCGCCGACAATCTCAATGATTCGCTTTGCATATTCCGCAGACCGTGGCGCTCGTAGATTGATGACCATCTCCCTGGCCGCCGCGAGATTCGCCAGCAATGTCGATCCCAACAGCAGTGTTAAGCACATCAGAATTGGTTTTCGTAAATTGCAGCGCTTCATATCGGTCACCTACTTATCCTTATCAGTTAAACAGGAGAAGTCCTTGAAAGGGAATGGACGGAACAACTAAGGGGCTTCACGTTTCTCGGGTTGAAAGGTGGGATACATCCAGACGACGGTCACGTCGGGATCGCCAACGTCGACCGGCACGCCGATCAGATCATCCGGCAGCGCAACGGTCACGTCCGGCTTCGGTGCGACCTTCTGCGCGATCGATTGCTCACCCGGACGCAACGGCAGTTCGTCTTGCTGCGGGATCGCATACAACAAAGCTCCGACCAGTAGACAAACTGCGGCCGCGGCCGGGAGCAGGCGAGCGCGCGGCTGCTCCGCCGGAGGTTGCGGTTGTCGTTTGAGTGACTCAGCAATCCGCTGAGATAGTGCTTCCGGAGGTTGCTCTAATTCCTCGGCGGCCTGGGCCAGCATGCCTCGCAGCGTGTTCCAAGCTTCCACCTCCTCGCGGCAACTTGCGCATTGCAGCAGGTGTTGTTCAAACAGCGGATTCCAATCGACCGGCAAATCGCCGGCCAAATAGTCGTCGATCCACGTGCAGTCCGCGCTGCTCATCTGTCCGTCTCACGAGTCGTCAATTGAAAGTTCTCGCGCATGGCCTTGCGGGCCAAACTCAAATTCGTCTTTGCTGCGCCTTTGCTGATCTGCAACACGTCGCAAATCTCATCCAATGAGAAATCCTCGACCGCTCTCAAGTAGAGTACTTCGCGCTGCCGCGGCGGCAGGGAATCGAGCCATCGCAGAATGCGCGATCGTTCTTCGCGGTGTTCCAGATCTTGTCCGGGTGGGGCGCTGATCTGAGGCGTATCGCCTTCCAAACTGTGCGCAGGTGCCGGTTGCCGCCGCAATTCATCCCGCCACAAATTGGCGGCGATGCGAAACAGCCAACCCAGAACCGCACGTTTTTCGTTGAGCGTGTGGCGTTTCTTCCACGCACGTAGAAATGTCTCCTGTGTCAGGTCGTCGGCACGGTGCGGATCGCCGGTGAGCCGCAATGTGAAGCGATACACCCGTGGAACATGTTCGATCAGGTCGTCGCTCACCAGTGAGAGCTCGCTCCGCAGCGCCCGGCGAATCCTCGGAATCGCGCCTTGACTGACTTTCCGCAATTTCAGTCCGCTATTCTACTAGGAAAGACGTTTCAATCGCGAAAAGGTTAAAGCCGTTTTCCGGGTTTTTCCGCACGGTTCACAATTTAGCGGGAATTAGAGTGGCGAGTTTCCCCAGAGTCGCGGGTGCCAACAAAAAAGGGATCGCACAGAGGCGATCCCTTTTTCGAGTCTTATCATGACACGCCGCATGTGGACGGCGTGCATCTTGGCACCAGGATGGATGAGCCGTTTAGAACTGCAAGATCTTGAGAATCATCAGAGACATGCCTCCGGAAAGGCCCGCGACGACCACGGACTTCATGCCCGTCACGATCTGAGAATAGCGATGAGCCGTCTCGCGTCTCGCAATTTCTTCCCGCAACTCATCGCCCAGCCAACTGAGAACCGAAATGCTCAAGTCGGTTGCCGGCAACGAATTCATCGGGGGTTTCTCCTTTCGCCGTGCGCGCTCAGTCATTGCAACCGGCGCGATCGGACTGGTTCGTTTGATCACCGGTCCCGCAGCCACTAGGAAGCGAAACCGGCGATAGTGCCTCTTCCTAACAGGAACCAATATCGTCGCCCGCCGCTGCGGGTCTTACTCTCTTTTGAGAGGCGAACGGCGAAAACCGGACTGTGGGTGAAGCCGCGACAATGCTGAGTGTTGTTCCGATTGCGACCGGTCCGCACGCCTCTGCGGAATTGAATGTGGAATCTGCGGGTCGAGGCGATCACACGAGATTCCGTGGCGAAACGATTGAAACAGCGCAGCCTGCAGTGCCTAATCACTGCGCAGAATACCCGCCGTCGACCATCAAATGGGCGCCCGTGCAATACGAAGCGTCGTCGGAGGCGAAAAATAGGATTGCGGCGGCGATCTCTGACGAGTCTGCGATGCGGTTGAGGAAGCAGGCGCCGCCCCACTCGGGGTCGGCGTCCGCTGCGGCGCGGTCCAGACCCGCTTCGCCGGTCAGACGTTCCACAATCTGCGTCCAGACGGTGCCGGGACAGACGGAGTTAACGCGGATGTTGTCCTCGGCCAAGTCGAGCGCCATGCAGCGGGTCATCGTTGCCACCGCCGCTTTGGTAGCATTATAGGTCACAAAGTTCGGCTGGCCCAAAAAGCTCGAAATTGAGCCAAGATTGACGATTGAGCCGCCCCCCGCTTTGCGCATCTCCGGAACGACCGCCTTGGTGACCAGCGACGTGCCAATCACATTGACATCCAGCGAGCGATGCCATTCTTCGATCGTGGCGTCGATGCCGTTCAATACAAACACGGCGGCGTTGTTCACCAAGATATTGATCCCGCCAAACGCGCCGACCGTCTCCGCCACCATTTGCTCAATCGATTCTTCCCGGGATACGTCGGTCGGTACAAAACGGCAATTGCCGCCGGCGGAGGTAATCGCTTCGGCCGTGGTTTCGCCCAATTCCTGGTTGACCTCCGCGATAACCACATTGGCGCCTTCAGCGGCAAACCGTTCGCACGTCGCGCGCCCGATCCCCCCACCGCCGCCGGTCACCACTGCCGTCTTGCCGCTTAGACGATTCATTGAATTGTCTCCTGATTGCCGTCGCCACCATCAATCCCACCACACTCAGAATGTCGCCATGATTGGCGATCGATTGCCCGCATGCAAGCCCGGCGCTACACTGGAGATCGTTAACACAACATCTGTACACAGCGACGAGCATGCTCATGACGAGAATTGCCCAGCTCTTGATTTTGATCGGTGCCGTGTCGATGACAGGCGGCGATGCGGCCGCCGCGAATCCACGGGAAGTCCCACTTTGGCCGGGCGTGCCGCCCGGATCGGAGAATATCGACGAGCCGGAGTTGAGCGTCGACCGCGGCGCGGGCAAGGGTATCGTCGACCGCAGCATTTCGAACGTCCATCGACCGACGTTGACCCTCCATTTGCCTCAAGCGGACCGGCCGACGGCGGCAATGATCATCTGCCCCGGCGGCGGGCTGACGCGGGTGGTCATCGACAAGGAAGGCAATGATATGGCCCGTTTGCTCAATGAATGGGGCGTCGCGGGAATCGTGCTGAAGTTCCGCACCGTCAAATCAGAGAAACACTTCTACGGGATCGAACCACCGATCGCCGACCTGAAGCGGGCCATTCGGCTGGCACGGGCCAATGCCAAGCAATGGAACCTCGATCCACATCGTGTGGGCGTGTTCGGGTTTTCCGCGGGCGGATTAATCGCAGCGCATGCCGCAACACGGTTCGACGAGGGCAATCCGAAAGCGGTCGACGTCGTCGAGCGGCAGAACAGCCGCCCAGATGCAGCGGCAATGGCGTATCCACTGATCTCGCTGACGACGAAAGTCTCCGGGACGCATTATCAGGGGGTGGCGTTGGGGGAGAATCCCACTGCCATGCAAATTCGCAAGTTCTCCAACGAATTCCACGTCGGACCGCGGACCCCGCCGTTCTTCTTGGCGCATGCGGCGGATGACACGGCGGTCAGCGTGGAAAACACGCGTCGATTTGCCGACGCGTGCCGCAAGCAGGGAATTCGCTGCGAAATGTTTGTGCGCGACGAGGGCGGCCACGGATACGGCATCCGCGACACGGGAAAACCAATTTGCGCTTGGACCGCGGCGTTCCACAAATGGCTGCAGGCGCAAGGTTTTGCCGACTGAACAGATGGTGAAGGAGCCGCGTTTGATGTTGCAACGACGCTCCTGTTGTTCGCTCAAGATTGCCGTGTCATAATTGGGAGAGACCGACACCCTGCTGATGCATCTGATCTATGGTGAACTCACAACCAGAGCGGATCGTAGCGATCGGCGACATTCACGGCTGCGTGCACGCACTTGAAGCGCTGCTCGATGTGCTCGACCTTCGCGCCGGCGACACGTTGGTCTGCCTGGGTGATGTGATTGACCAGGGACGCGAATCGCGGGACGTGCTCGACTTGCTGATTCACCTCGGCTCTCGCTGCCGATTGGTCACGATTCGCGGGAATCACGAAGAGATGCTGTTGGCTGCGTTAGAGAGCGAGCGCGCCAAAGAGTCTTGGTTGATGTGCGGCGGCGTTTCAACGTTGAATTCCTATCGCTTCGGGGCGGACATTGATGTGATCCCGCCCGCCCATCTGGATTTCATTGCCGGAACCCAGGACTATTTCGAAACCGACAATTATCTGTTTACACACGCGAATTACTTGCCGGACGCTCCACCACAGGAATGGCCGGCCTATGTGCTTCGCTGGTCGCTGCTGGAGGAGCCTCCGCCCGGTCCCCATTTCTCAGGCAAACCTGTCGTGGTGGGCCATACCGAACAGCGGGACGGTGAAGTACTCGATCTGGGTTATGTGAAGTGCATCGATACGGCCTGCTACAACTACGGCTGGCTCACTGCGCTGGACCTGCCGAGCGGAGAAATCCGACAAGCGAGCCGCTGGGGCGCACTCCGTGAGTCGCCGCATGAACCGAAGCCTCAGCAACTGCCGCGGGAGATCTGTGTTGAGTAGCGAGAATACGCCAACGATTGCGATCGCGAGCATGCCGCAGCGACGTCGGAATTATCCACTCCCCACAAGGTCCATCTGCTCGCTGAAGCGCTCGAGCACGTGCGATTTGAGCGGGGCGTAATCCGGTTCGTCGATCCGGCCGGAATCAACGAGCTTGAACGCGACGTCGCGGGCGTCGTTCAGCAAAGCGCCGTCCACTGTCAGGTCGGCGACCCTGAGCGGCATGCCGCCGTGCTGTCGTGTCCCCAGCACGTCGCCCGGTCCGCGCAGCTCGAAGTCGGCTTCAGCAATATCGAATCCACTTGCCGTCCGCTCCAAAGCCTGCAACCGTGCTACGGCGTCCGGATTGTCGGTTTGGGAAAACAAAAAGCAATAGCCGTCAAAGTTGCCGCGGGCGATGCGTCCGCGGAGTTGGTGCAATTGCGAAAGCCCGAACTGCTGCGCCTCGTAGACCACCATCAATGTCGCGTTCGGCACGTCGACACCGACTTCGACCACGGTTGTGGAAATGATTGCCTGTGTCGCACCGTTGCGAAACGCATCCATTGCCGCGGCTTTGCGTTCGCGATCCATTTGACCGTGTACGAGACCAAGTCGAAATCCGCGCAGCTCATTTTGGCGCAATTGCTCATAGACGGCCTCGGCAGCGGCATCGCTCTCGCCTGAGTCCTCAACATCGGACTGCACGCGGGGGCAAACAACGTAGGCTTGCCGGCCCGATTTCAGTTTTTTGCGGATGAACTCCCACGCTTTCTGACGGGCGGCGGGGGAGGAAACTCGACTGGTGGTCACTTTGCGCCGCCCCGGAGGCATGTCGGCAATCAGAGAGAGATCGAGGTCGCCGAACTGCGTGAGACACAAGCTGCGGGGGATGGGTGTGGCGGTCATCACGAGCACGTGCGGGATTTGCGTTCCGGCGGAAAAATGCGCGCGCTGCATGACGCCGAACTTGTGTTGCTCGTCGATCACGACCAGTCCTAAGCGATGAAACTGCACATCCTTTTGGATCACCGCTTGAGTGCCGACGACGAGTTGTACGTTGCCGGCAGCGATATCTGACAGCGCCTGTTTGCGCTGCGCCGCGGTGAGATTGCCGGTCAGCAGCAATCGATTGACGCGGCTGTGGGCAAGGATGGACTCGATCGTGGCCCAATGCTGAACGGCCAGCAACTCTGTGGGAGCCATGAAGACGGCTTGTTGGCCGGCAGCGACCGCCACCAGCATGGCGTAAATGGCAACCGCCGTTTTGCCCGCTCCGACATCGGCTTGCAGCAAGCGGTGCATCGCGTTGCCGGATTCAAGATCGCGGACAATCTCAGCAATTGCGGCGTTCTGCCCGTCGGTCAGAGCAAAGGGAAATAGCCGCCGGATGCGGGCGTCGATTTTGGTTGTGGCGGGCAGCCGCGGCGCCGCCGGCTGACGGGTACGAAGCCGCCGCTTCAGAGCCAGACCGATTTGAAACTCGAGCAAATCCTCAAAAACGATCCGCCGCCGGGCCGTGTCACGTTCAGTTTGGTCGTTCGGAAAGTGCACGCCGCGAAGCGCGTCTCCGATGCCGATCAGCTTCGAGTAATCGCGGAATTTCTCGGGAAGATCCTCAGCGACGAACGGGGCGTAGTTCTCGACGGCTTGGCGGACGATGTGCCGCATGGCATGCATCGTGAGACCCTCCGTCAGGCGGTAGATCGGCAAAATGCCGCCGCCCGCTTCGGCGTCCTCGGCACTGAGAGGCGTAACGGTGGGATGTGAGATTTCCCAGCGGCCTCCGCCGCGTTTGAGTTTGCCGGAGAACAGCACCATGTCCCCCGGTTGAAACTTCCGCAACACCCAGGGCTGATTGAACCACACGCCGCGGAGGTAATCGCCGTCACAATCCAATAGCACCGCGGAGAGTGTGCGATTGCGCGAGAGCTCCCGCCCGTCAAGGTCCACGACTGTTCCGCGCACGGTCTGCGATTGGCCTTCCTCGAACTGGGAAACGGTTTTGACGACCGTCAAATCCAGGTAGTCGCGAGGCAAATTGAACAAGACATCGTGCGCAGTCCGCAGCCCAAGTTTCTGGAGCAACTCCGCGCGATTCGGACCGACGCCTTTGAGGTATTGAACGGGAGTGAGTAGAGGGTCGTCGGGCATCATGAAGTGATTTAGCGCAACCCCAATCGATATGCCATCAGGGAAAATGAACTCCGCAACGTACTGCAGCCACGGCACCAGTTAGTGTAGCAGATTCGTAGATCGCGAAACTCGGCAACAACGGGTCCCGGCGGCCTCGGCGGGCCAGTGGTGCCGCGATGACGGCCGAGGCAAGCACTGTTTAGCGATATCGCTCGGCAGCTTGAACAGCGAGTTCGTCGCAGCGTTCGTTCTCGGGATGGCCCGCATGCCCTTTGACGACTTGAAACTGAACTTGGTGCTCGGCCAGCAATTCGTCGAGCGTGCGCCACAGCTCTTCATTTTTGACCGGTTTGAGCCGCTTGCCTTCGCGGCGTTTCCAGCCGTTGGCTTTCCAGTTGGGCAACCATTCGCTGCAACCTTTGGCAACGTAGGTGCTGTCGGTAACGACCTCGACGCGCGTGGTCCGGTGAAGAGATTGCAGTCCGGAGATTACGGCCTGCAATTCCATCTGATTGTTGGTGGTATGAGCGGCGCCGCCGGAGTCCTCTTTTTCGGTGCCGGATGCGGGATGGCGCAGAATAAACGCCCACCCCCCGGGTCCCGGATTTCCACTGCAGGCACCATCTGTGAAAAGCTGAACAAACGGCAATGTCGCCGTTTCACCGCTGTGCGATTGCGCGTGATCGCCGTCGGCGGTCATTAGTCAACAACTCCCAGCCAGCGGTAGCGTATTAAACGTAGTGCGGCGGCAGGCACTGGTCAACGCTCGCGGTAAGTGATTCGACCTCGGGTCAAGTCGTACGGCGAAACCTCGACGGTCACGCGATCACCCGGGACAATCCTAATAAAGTGTTTGCGCATCTTTCCCGCGACATGGGCCAAGACCATTCCGCCGGCATCTAATTCGACACGGAACTGCGTGTTAGCCAATGCCTCTGTGACAACTCCCTCAACTTCTATGGCCTCTTCTTTGGCCATAAGCAACCTCCTCCTTTCATCGAGTGACTGGGAAACCACGACAGCTTTGGACTCCGACGGTCGCGTTTGCAATCTTCGGAAAATCGGGCTGTCAATCAATTGTAGGTCCAGGACCTTCCGCCGGTTCGACGCTGCCGGGGTATGGGTGATGTCATACAGGCTCCACACGTCATTCGTCCGCCGGTGCGCCGTCGAGCGTAGCCCGGCATTTTCGCAGGATTTGGAGGATTTCTCTAGTGAGATTGCGGAAAAGTGGGAGATTTCCGCAACAGGCACCGGCGCAACAACAGGCGCCGCGACAAACGCATGTTGCAATTTCAAGACAATTGGAATATTCGTCTCTTTCAAGATCGAATCTCTTTGACCGGTTACGATCTGCGACCTACTGTTTCAATAGCCCCTTATACTAAGCCACGATTCGAGATGGGCGACGTGGTGGACGTGGACCACTCCCTATGAAAAGGGGAAGACAATGAAGACTGTAATTCGATTCCTGTTCGACAACGATGGGACAACCGCCGTTGAATACGCGGTGATGCTGGCATTGATTCTCCTGTCAGCCATCTCAGCCATCTCAGTCTTCGGCCAAGGCACGGGCGGGCTCTGGGGCGGAATCGCCGCCGATCTCTGATCGGAAGCTCGATACCGTTTATTGGATGGCCCGATTATGCCCAGGGATGATTGCATCTCATGCCTACGTGCTACATCGCATTAGGCGGCAACACCGGCGATGTTGCCGCCGGATTTCGGCAATGCCTTGAAGAGTTAAACTCCGAGGCGGCTGTTCAAGTCCAACAAGTCAGCTCGTTCTACGGTACGCCTGCCGTCGGTGAATTGTCCGGCGGCGAATTCCTCAACGCGGCGGCGCGACTGAAGACTATACTCTCCCCGCTTGAACTGCTCGATTTGCTGCAGCAAGTCGAATTACAGCACGGGAGAACACATGACGTTCGCTGGGGGCCGCGGACGCTCGATTTGGATATTCTTCTGTATGACGATCGAGTTTATGAAGACTCGCGATTAACGGTTCCGCATCCGGCGTGTTGGTATCGACGCTTTGTTCTCGATCCGCTCGCGGAAATTGCCGCCCACGTCCAGCACCCGGTGAAAGGGATCACCGTTGGCGAATTGCGAAAACGCCTGCTGCGTCACCCGCTCGCAATTGCCGTTTGTGGAGGTTCGAAGACCGGGCGTGCGGAAGTTCTCGCTGCATTGAACGAGGAGTGTACGGATATCATCTTCACCGAATGGATCGGGCCTCCCGCCTTGGCACGCAACGACCCGGCGATCATCGCCTGGCTCGGCGACGGAGACGATGGAATGTCCTGGGACCAGTTGCCGGTCGTTCCACGGTTGGACGTAACTCGACTGCAGGGAACGCCGGCGGACGCTTTAGTGGCCGTCGCGCAATCGGCCAGCGGGGTCTAACTCCGGGCAGTCTCGTAGGGCCGGTTTTACCGGCCGTTGATTATTGACGATCGACTGCTCGAATAACCGCATGTTCTTGAGAAGGAATCGATCACGCAACCGTCCGGCACAGCCGGACCTACTTTTCTAGCTGCGGTACTTCTTCAACTTCGCATGATCCAATCTCACTCCTAGTCCTGGAGTTGATGGTATCTCGAGATATCCGTCGGCGTCTAACGTGAATGGCTCGGTCGTGAGATCCTCCAAATACGCGCATGGCGTGAGATACTCCACGTAGCGTGCGACCGGAATTGCCGCCGCCATCTGCAAATCGGCAGCAAGCCCGATGGCCGTGTTCCAGCCGTGTGTGACGACTTGGATGTTGTGATCGTAAGCGACTTGTGCAATCCGTCGCGTCTCGCTCAATCCGCCGTTCTTGGTCGAGTCCGGCTGAATGATGTCGACCGCCCGTCGCTCCAGCCACGGCAGAAACGATTGCCGCCGCGTAAGCACCTCGCCGCCGGCGATCGGGACCGGCGAGACGCGCGTCAATTCAATATGCCCTTCGATGTCATCCGGTGGCAGCGGTTCCTCGAACCAGACGATGTCATAATCCGCCAGCATCTTAGCGGTCTCGCGGGCCCAATTCAGACCGTGCGGCCAAAACTGCTCGCTCCCGCCGGCATCGACCATCAACTCCACGTTGTCGCCAACCGTCTCGCGGGCGGTGCGGACCAGCAGTTCGTCGAACTTGCGATTCCGCCGTCCAAACGGCCGCCAGCCGAGTTTGATCGCCCGAAAGCCGCGCTGCACCGTCTGCTGCAATTGTTCGCGCAATTTTTGCGGTTCGTCGAACAGCATCGATCCGTACGGCTTGATCCGATCGCGATAGTTGCCCCCTAACAGCCGCGAAACCGGTTGCCCGCACGCCTGACCCATGATGTCCCACAGGGCGATATCCAATCCGGAGATCGCATGTTCAACCGCTCCCCCCCTGCCCTGCCAGAAGGTCGATTCTCGCAGTTGATCGGTCACCCGTAGCGGCTCCACGGCGGATTCGCCTTCGAGTAAGGGCCAGAGCAATTTCATGGCTCCCTGGACAAGCGAGCCCGACGTAAAGCAGCTTCCGACGCCGGTCAGTCCTTCATCGGTGTGGACTTCGATGAGCGTGTTTAGGTCTTCTTCCGGCTCATGCCCCTGCGGCCACCCGCCGTCTACGGTTCCGCCGGTGAGCGGAATCACTTCGACATTGACGATTTTCATCAGTTGAACTGCCTCAACAAAGATATTCGGACTGGAGCCAATAGGACGCCGAAAAATGGCGTAATAGATAACAGTTGTCGTCTGTTCAGCATAAATAAAACGGGACGATTGCGGTACTTTCAGAAATCTCTTGCCACGGGTGCAACTCCTGTTCGTTACGGCTAGAATGCACGTTTGCGCACGCCGGAGAATGTTCGCTCCGGCAACCAATCAAGATTGAGGAGATGCGGAAACGATGAGATTCTGGTGTACGACCGGCTTGATTCTGGGCTCGGCAATCTTAGTCGGCTGCTCCGATTCTAAAAGCGATAAGGATAGCGGCAAAGAGGCAGCGTCGACCAAACCGCCTGCTACCAAGAAAGAGGAGCCGAAGCAGCCCGAGACCAACAAGCAGCTCGCGGCTAAAACGGACGACGCGGCGGCGGTCGCCGCATTGGACGAACTGGGGGCGACACTCACCAAGAACGACGCGGGCGGCGTCGTGAAAGTCGATTTGACCGGTGTGGCCTATACGCCAGACGATCTCGACCACCTTGCGGGACTGCCGTCGCTGATTGATATCGATCTGACGAATACCGAACCGGGCGTCGAGGGCTTGGCCAAGCTGAATGGACTCACTCAGTTGAAGATCCTGCGATTGAGGCGCTGCAAGATCACGGCAGAGGCATTAGCACAAATCAAAGGGTTGAAGAAGCTGGAACAACTTCACCTGATCTTCAACTCCTCCGGCGTTACGGATGACGCGTTAGCCGAGGTCGCACAACTACCGAAGTTGCGGGTGCTGGACCTGCGCGGATGCACGCTGGTGGGCGACGAAGGTTTAAAGCACTTGCAGTCGCTTCAGAATCTGGAACGGCTGAAGCTGCGCTCCGGCGAGATCACCGATACCGGTGTGGGCTACCTGAAAGGCCTGACCAAGCTGCGAGGCGTCGCGTTGGAAGATACCAAACTGACGGATGATGCGATGGAAACATTCGCCGAGATGACCAACTTGGACGAGTTCAATGCCATGCGGGCGGGAATCAGCGATGAGGGGTTGGCCCATCTCGGCAACGCAAAGAAGCTAAAACAGCTCCTGTTGCGGGGTACGGTTGTCAACGGTGAAGGATTCGTCCACTTGCACGGAGCGAAAGACCTGTGGCGACTGGATGTGAGCGAATCGGACGTCGACGACGAGGGACTGGAGTTGATCGCCGGATTCCCGAACTTGCAGGACCTCAACTTGTGGTACGACGTGGAAATCACGGACGACGGTCTACAACACTTGGCGGGACTGACAAAGCTCCGGTCGCTCAATTTGGAGTCGACCGAAATCGGCGACGCCGGATTAGAACACTTGGGCAAACTGACCAACTTGCAGACGCTCAATCTGAAGGAAACGCAGATTACGGATGATGGGCTGGCCCATTTGGCCGGGTTGACTCAGCTGAAAAACCTCGATTTGGAGCGTACGGATATTTCCGACGAAGCGGTCGAGAAATTGGAGAAAGCGTTGCCAAATTGCAATGTGAAACGTTAATCTCAAGAGAGAGGCAGTGCACGCCTCCTCGAGAATTGCCATACCGACATCGCCGTTCCAACGCGGAGCGGCTCACTCCCGACAAGTCGTTTCAAAACCCTCTGACGATTCTCACAGACTGTTGTATTTCAGTATCTCAGACAGGCACAACCGGGTTTTGAAACTGGTTCTAGCATTTCCTATTCCCTTACCTGCGACAACTATCTGACAAAGGAATCGGTCGATGAGTCAAAAAACCACACGTCGTGATTTTATCAAGCAGACTTCAGTCCTCGGTGCCGCTTATTGGGTCAGCGGGGCGCCGCGAGCATTCGCCAAAGAGGCTTCACCGCTGGAGCGTGTGCGGTACGCCTGCATTGGTATCGGCGGCAAGGGCGAAAGTGACTCGCGGGATGCTTCCAAACATGGCGACGTGGTGGCGATCTGCGATATTGAAGAGGCGCGGCTCGAAAAGCGAGGCAAAAGCAAGCGGTTTCGTAAGGCGGAGCAGTTCCTCGACTATCGGGAAATGCTGACCGAAATGGGGGACAAGATCGACGCGGTGACTGTGAGCACCCCGGACCACTCACACGCCCCCGCGAGCGCAATGGCCATGAAAATGGGTAAGGCATGCTTTACTCAAAAACCATTGACGCACAGCATCTACGAAGCGCGGCGTCTGGGCGAGATCGCCCGGGAAAGCGGCGTGAAGACGATGATGGGCAACCAAGGGACCTCCTACAGCGGCCTGCGAAAAGCGGCCGCCGTGATCCGCTCTGGCGCATTGGGAACCATCAAAGAAGTCCACGTCTGGACAAATCGTCCGGTGTGGGATCAAGGGAAGGAACGTCCCGAAGCGACGGAGATTCCTGATGGTGTGCACTGGGATCTTTGGCTCGGCCCGGCCCCGGAACGTCCCTACGCCCCGGGATACCATCCATTCGCGTGGCGTGGCTGGTGGGATTTCGGTACCGGTGCACTGGGCGATATGGCCTGCCATACATTCAACATGCCGTTTATGGCACTCGATTTGAGCAATCCGACGTCGGTCGTCGCCGAGTCATCGGGTCACAATCGCGACAGTTATCCCCAGTCGTCGAAGATTCACTTTGAGTTTCCGTCGACCGCAAATCGACCGGCGATTCCCGTGACGTGGTATGACGGCGGAAACAGACCTTCCGAAGACTTGTTGCTGGGTCACGGATTTAAGACCCGCATCCGCAACGGGCAAACCGTGGAAAATCCCGCCGGTGCCATCATCGTCGGCGACCAAGGCACTCTGTACTCTTGGGGCGATTACGGTCCCGATTGGGTGTTGTTGCCCGAAGGCGAAGTCAAAGAGCCGGCGGTCGAGTTTGAAGAGTCACCGGGGCACTTCACGGAGTTCCACCAGGCGATCACCGGAGAACGCAAACAGGCGACCTCGAACTTCCCGGATTACGCCGGTCCGTTGACCGAGACGATTCTGCTCGGCAATTTGGCGGTCTGGGCGGACGGCAAGAAGATTGAATGGGACGCCAAAAACCTCAAGCCGACCAACGCCCCGGAAGTGGCGTCGATCGTCAAACGCGAGTACCGCGACGGGTATACGATCTAAGCTCCTGTTGCACAAAAGCTTACTCTCTCGCCGTGAGGCTGGCTCGGTGCCGGTCTCGCGGCGTTTTTTGTCGCTTCCGACGTTCGCCACGCCGTCCTACAACCTTTCCGAGACAGATTCTTCTGGATGCGGCAGTTGTTCCCGCGTATGATGTTAAAACCACGTTCTGTCGATGATTGACCAGTGATGCTCGATGTTTTTTGCTCCCTCTGCGAATTTATTCATCTCAGATGACAATCGGCTCGGTTGCGACTGACCGGCCGGGTCGCATAAGGCGAAGGTATCCGATGCGTACATGTGAAAACTGTCGTCGTCCCATGTCGGTTCACTCCCGAATCTGTCCCGCGTGCGGAACTGAGGACTACCGAGACTACACGGAGGGGCAAATTAGCGGTCAGCACGACGCGACCGGAATCGACGAGATGACATCCCACAGCGGCGAGAAAATGGCTGTGCTCGCGCGCTTCAACAATTCAGCGGAAGCGGGCTATTTTACGGACGAACTGGAACAGACCGAACAGATCGAGGCTAGGCTGACCGTCCAAGATCATTTTGAAGCGCTGACGGGACGGTGGCGGCACGACTTTGTGCTGTTGGTGCCCGAATCGCAGTTGGAATTGGCAGCGCTTCGGCTGAAGTCGTACAGCCAAGACCCGTCAGAAGCGGATGCCGAATACGACGAGCTACACCACCTCTCCGGTGAAATGACGCCGGTCGGCGTGAACTGGGTTCCGATACTGCTGACGACATTAGCAGCGGGGTCGGTGGCATACTGGGGCGTCAAGAAGATTGAAGAAAAGCCGCGTCCTCCAGTCCTCAGAAATGACCACGGCGAGCAAGTTGGTGACATCTGGGAGGTCCTGTCGGGTTCGGAAGGGCCGTGGATCCAGCGTTTTGATGGGGATGGCGGAATTCGTCTGTTGAAAGCGCGGGCGGACGGGACGGCGATCTTGCAGGAAGACCGTGACGGGGACGGCCACTTCGAGCGGGAATTCCGCCTGCATCGCTGACCGGTCACGGCAAGAACCGGCTTGGGGCATGCTCTAGACGCCTATCGTGCACCGCATGACAGGCATTGTTCGGAACAGTTGCGACGCGATTTAAGCTGTCAATCCGGCATGCAAGCGGATACGATCGGCCTATACTCGATGCCATGTACAGCGCAGTGCCGCGCAACATAGGTGTGAACCAAAACCATCGGGTCACTGCCGAACAGACAATAATTCTTAAGCGCTCTGGTGAAACGATGACCGTTTGATCTGCGAGAGTTTGAGGAGACGCGACCGATGCCCGACGCGGACGAACAACTGTTACAACGGTTGAAGCAGGGCGACACCGAAGCGCTGGGTGAATTCATCGAAAGCCGACGCCATCAGTTGCTGGCGTTTATCAACCGCAATCTGAGCACGAATCTGGCCAGCAAAGTCGAGCCGGTCGATCTGTTGCAGGAGGTGACGATCCACGCCATCAAAGGCTTGGGCGATATGGATTTCCAGGATCGTGACCCGTTCAACTGGTTGTGCCAGGTCGCGGAACGTCGGATTATCGACGCTCATCGCAAGTATATCGGCGCGCAGAAACGCTCGGCGGACAAAGAAGTGTCCGGTAACGCACCGGTCGGGGGAACGAGTTCGGCGTCTGGTCAGGGGGGGCTGATTGACATGCTCGTCGTGACCATGACGACCCCCAGCCAGGCGTTCTCGCGGGACCAACGGGAGTATCAATTGCAGCAAGCATTGGCTTCACTGCCGGACGAATCGCAAGAAGCACTGCGGCTGCGGTATGTTGAGGCGCTGCCGACGAAAGAAATCGCCCAGAAGATGGGTAAGACTGATGGATCGGTCCGCGTGCTTTTGAGCCGCTCCTTGAACAAGCTCCAGGACATTCTCGGCCCCGACGCCAATCCCCTGCAGAGGAAGTAAGTTGGGGATCTTCTTCGATCGTCACGGCGGACCGCCAACATGTCGAGGCACTTAACACGTGATTTGGAGACGCTGCACCGCAACATGCTGCTGATGTGCGGCATGGCGGAAGATTTGGTCCACAAGTCGCTGGCAGCCCTGCAGGAACCGGATCCCGACTTTTGCCGGCAGTTGGTCGAACAGGACGACGCGATCGATGATTTGGATGTACGGCTGGAAGAGGACTGCCTAAAGATTCTCGCGCTGTACCATCCGGTGGCCGATGATTTACGGCGGATCACAACCGTCCTGAAAATTACTGGGGAGCTGGAACGGGTCGCAGATCTGGGCGTAAACATCGCCGAACGGGCGGCCAGTCTCGGTGCCGGACCGGAAGTCGCCATCCCGGACAATCTCGAACGAATGGCGCATGAAGCACTGCAGATGTTGCACAACAGCATTGATGCGCTGGTCGAGCTCGACGGTGATCTGGCACGGCAAGTTTGCGTGCAGGATGAGATCGTCGACCAATACAACCGGGATATCATCTCGGAATTGACCGACACAATGAAGCGCACGCCCCTGCTGATCGAGCCGATGATGCACTTGTTTTCGGTCGCGCGGCACGTCGAGCGTGTGGCCGACCATGCGACAAATATCGCCGAGGATGTCATCTATCTGGTCGAAGGTGAAATCGTCCGGCATCAGCCGGAGATCGGCGAGCCGCCTGACGCTCCACCATCACCGGACGTTGAATCCCCCCGGGGTTAGCCGACAGCCGCCGATTCTGCGGCACGGATGCCGCGGCGACACCAAGCGTGACCAACGCGCCGCACGACAACTTGCGGCTTGCGCTTCATTCAGCACCGCCGGTGCGGTAAATTCTAAGTTTCTACCGCACCACAATACCCAGAGGATTCACGGCGATGCATGTTGTCACGTTTGGGGAAGTCATGCTTCGGCTGGCGCCCCGCGAGTTTTTACGGCTTGCGCAATCGATTCCCGGTTGTTTGGAGGTCACGTTCGGCGGCGGCGAGGTGAACGTGGCGGTCTCAGTCGCCCGGCAAGGGGGACGCGCGTCATTTTTGACCAGTTTGCCCGACAACCCGCTGACCGATGCATTCGAAGCGGAATTGCGCAAACTGAACGTCGGGACCGAACTCATCGTTCGCCACGAACAGGGACGCTTTGGCGCGTACTACGTCGAAACTGGGGCCAATCAGCGTGCCGGAACGGTCACCTACGACCGTGATGCGAGCGCGATTTCTTTGACGCCGGCGGATGCCTATGACTTCGATTCCACGTTTTCCGGCGCCAACTGGTTTCATATCACCGGAATCACGCCCGCCGTCAGCGCCCAGGCGGCCGAAGCTTCGTTAGCAGCGGTGCAGCACGCCAAACGGCAGGGACTGACTGTCTCGTGCGACTTAAACTTTCGCAAGAAACTGTGGAAGTGGCAGCCGGAAACCGCCGCGACCGATCTGGCCCAGCAAACCATGAAAGGGTTGATGCCGCACATCGACATCGTGATCGCCAACGAAGAAGACGCGGAAAAGGCTTTGGGAATCTCCGCAGCGGACACCGACGTCGAGGCGGGTCGCATCAACGTGGCGGCTTACGAGGAGGTGGCCCGCCGCGTCGTTGCGGAGTTTCCCAACGTGTCGCAAGTGGCGATCACGCTGCGGGAAAGCGTGTCGGCCAGCCATAACAACTGGGGCGCCGTGTTGTTTGATAAGCATACCGATCGGACGTACGCCGCTCCGCTGGACGAACAAGGCGATTACCGGCCATACGAAATCCGCAATATCGTCGATCGCGTCGGCGCGGGTGACTCCTTTGCCGGGGGTTTGATTTTCGCCTTGAATACCCCGGTGCTCAGTGCGCCGGAATCGGCGCTGCAATATGCCGTTGCCGCCAGTTGCCTCAAGCACAGCATCAAGGGCGACTTCAACTACGCCAGCCGCGCGGAAATTGAGTCGTTAATGTCCGGCGGCGGGTCGGGCCGTGTGCAGCGATGATCGTTGAACTCAATTCTTCTTCTTGGCTTCAGTCGCCGGTCAATTCATGAAACGCCGCAAAACCCAGACCGGCAATTTGACGCGATTGTTGGGATCGGGATCGACGCCGCTGTACGTGCTCAACGCCCAGCGGCGGGTGCTGGTGTTCAATCGAGGGTGCGAGGAACTCACGGGATTCCCGTCGGATGAAGTCGTCGGTCAGACTTGTCTCTACGGGAGCGGGGGGAGTTCGGCATTGGAGGAACTCACAGCGGGGATGTCTCCTCCACCCAATGTATTTCAAGGAGAAACGGCGAGCGTTCCCGCCTATCTGGTCAATCGCGACGGCAAGTCTCTGCCGCAGATGCTGAATTTCTTTCCTTTTTGCGACGGCGAAACTGGTCTCGTCACGCACATCCTGGCGATCGTCTCTCCCCTGCCCCAGCCACCTGCCGCAGTCGATGCGACTGCCGACCAGCAGCTCCATGCCGAATTGGCGGCGCTGCGTTCTCAATTGCGGTCCCGCTTTGGCCGGCAATCGATTGTCTGCAACAGTCCCGCAACGGTACGTTTGCTCAATCAAATTGAATTGGCCCAGCATTGTGATGCGGCCGTGCACCTGACTGGAGAAATGGGGACGGGCAAGGAGCACCTCGCGCGGGTGATCCATTACGGAGGCGACTTCAAGACACGCGCGTTTGTACCGCTCGATTGCCGCCGCTCCGCTCCGTCGGAAGCCGATCGCACGGTCTCTCAATTGCTGGAAACAGCAACCGATCCCGCCGCGCAAGGACTGGGAGTCACAGCGGGCAGCCTCTTTTTGAGGCACGTCGAACACTTGTCCCGCGACGTTCAAAAACGAATTGTCAAAGCGTTCCGCGGAGAGTTTCCGCCGACATTGCGGCTATTTTCGTCCAGTACTTGCGAGCTGAGCGAGGCGGTCGCCGAGGAGCGACTCTTGCCTGAACTGGAACAGTTGCTCACGACGATGACGATTGAAGTCCCTCCGCTTCGGCGTCGCCCTGAGGATCTGCCGCTATTGGCACAATATTTTTTGGAGGAGACGAACCGGGAGGGCGAAAAGCAGGTCGGGGGATTCGGACCGGAGGTGCTGGACCTGTTCAAGGCCTACAATTGGCCGGGGAACGTCGACGAATTGTCGAAGGTTGTCCGCGAAGCGCATCAGGCGGCGGCGGGCGAATTGATTCAAGAGGCCGACTTGCCGTTTCGCTTTCGCACCGGATTCGACGCTCAAAAGATCCCGCCGGCGGAACCGCTGCGGCCGATTCCCTTGGAGCAGTTGCTGAGCGAATACGAAACGGAGCTCATCAACCAGGCGTTGAGCCAATGTAAGCGAAACAAAAGCCAGGCGGCCGATTTACTGGGTGTCAATCGCGCACGACTTTATCGACGGATGGAAGCGCTGGGGATTGAAGAAGGGGAACCGGACAAATGATGGGACGAATGATTGAACGATGCGGTTGGCGGGACGATTGGGATTACCCCCGGCGGAGCCGGGGGCTGAGGGTGTGGTTGATCTTGTGGATCGCAACCGGAGCGGGCTCGGCGCACGCTTTGGAACCGATTCCCGACAAGTTGGTGGTGCTCACGTTCGATGATTCGGTCAAATCACACTTCACCGTCGTGCGGCCGATTCTGAAAGATTATGGATTCGGCGCGACGTTCTTCATCACGGAAGGATTTACGTTTAAGACCAACAAAGACGACTACATGACGTGGGAGCAGATCGCCGAACTGCACCGCGACGGATTTGAAATCGGCAATCATACCCGCGACCATATGGGCGTCACCGCGAAGAGCCTCGACAAAGTGGTCGAGCAAGTCGAGGCGATTAACGCCCGCTGCAAAGAACACGGCATCCCCGCGACCTCCAGCTTTGCGTATCCCGGCAACGCGTTTGATCCGGGCGGATTTGCGCTGCTGAAGAAATCGGGAATCACCTTTGCCCGCCGCGGCGGCGCTCCGGAGTTTCCCTACGACCGCGGGCGGGGATTCGCTTACGAGCCGGAACGGGACCATCCACTGCTGATTCCCTCGGCTGGCGACGCCCGCCCCGACTGGAAACTGCCCGATTTCATCCGCGCCGTTGAACAAGCGGGGGACGGCAAAATTGCCGTGCTGCAATTCCACGGCGTCCCGGACAACGACCATCCTTGGGTGCACACGCCGGAAGAGAACTTTCGCGCGTTCATGAAGTATCTGCAGATCCACAAATACAAAGTGATCGCGCTGCGCGATCTGGCGAAATACATTGATCCCGGGAAGGTGCCGGAGCGTTACGACACGATTATCAATGAGCGGAAAGCAAAGTTGGCAACGGAGAACACGAAAACTAACTAATCCGGTTCTGGTTCCCAAACTCCAGTTTGGGAACCGTCATTCTCGAAGCTCTGCTTCGCGTGTCAGTTGATGTGCGGCAAATCTCAGGCGGCGAAGCGAAGGGCGGCTTCTATGAAAGCCACCCGCGGGAACGGTCCACACGGCGGAACCGACTTGCTCTGGTGAGTCAACGCGAAATGCGCTGATAGTACATTTCCCTTCGCCATGCCTTCACGTCGACATTTCTTTTTGCGACGCTTCGCAATTTGTTTACATTGCAGAATCGAACAAATCCATCGAAGCTTCACGTGGCCGGGGGACAGAAAAGTGCAAAAGAAAACTTGGGCATCGATTGTCACGTTGTTCGCAGTTGTGGCTGGAATCGGCGCCGGCGCGCTGCAGTCGAAACCGTCCGATGCCAAATCCAATGCGGAGGTTTCGCCGGTCAAGGCGCGCGGCGGCCGAGGGGTTTACTACCCGAATACTGAAGACCTCGGTCCCAATGAAATGCGGATCATTTCCTGTGGCACCGGCATGCCCAACCAGCGGCCCTCGCAAGCGGCGACCTGCTTTTTGGTTGAGCTGGGCAACGGCGATAAGTTCATCTTCGACATCGGCACCGGAGCGGCCGACAACATCGCCGCGTTGCTGATTCCCGCCGACTATTTGAACAAGGTCTTCATCAGCCATCTGCACGCCGATCACTTCGGTGATTTTGACGCGCTCTACGTGGGCGGCCTGATCAACGGCCGGACGGTGCCGCTCCGCGTCTGGGGGCCGACCGGCGATAAGCCGGAGCGCGGTACCAAGTACGCGATCGAGCACCTCAAAAAGGCGCTGACCTGGGACGTCACGACGCGTGCCGGGAGGCTTCCGGCATCGGGGCAGGAATTGGAAATCAACGAATTCGACTATCGGGGCGAAAACCAAATCGTCTATCAGGAGAACGGCGTAACGATTCGGTCCTGGCCGGCGATTCATATCATCGACGGTCCGGTCAGCTACTCGCTGGAATGGAACGGGCTGAAGTTCGTCTTCGGCGGCGATACCTATCCTAACACGTGGTTCGTTAAGTACGCCCAAAATGCAGATGTCGCCATCCACGAATGCTTCATCGCGCTGCCAGATTTGGTCGAGCGGATGAACTTCCCTGTCGCACGAGCCCTGAATGTCGGGACTCAGATCCACACCCCGCCCCCGGGCTTCGGCAAGGTGATGAGCCTGGTCAAGCCGCGGATGGCGATCGCCTACCACTTCTTCAACGACTTCGACACTTCGCCGAAAATCCTGGAGGGGATCAAGCAGACCTACAAAGGGCCGCTTTCCCTCGCCGATGACATGATGGTCTGGAACGTCACCAAGGAAAACATTACCGTCCGCGACGTAATCTTCGACGAAGACGTCTGGTCCCCGCCGTTGTTACGCAAGGTTGCCGTCGACCGCAGCATCATGATCACCGAATCCCCATGGCTCAAGGAGCACGCCCTCGACATGGGCGATACGATCCAGAGCATCTACGACCGTGCGAACAAGCTGTACGGCACGAACGAAAAGCCGGATATTGAGTAGCGCCGAAATTCTTGCCAACACTAAACTGGTTCCCAAACTCCAGTTTGGGATCCGGTGTTCTCGAAGCTCTGCTTCGAGTGTCAGTTGATGTGCGCCAATAATCGGGCGGCGAAGCGGAGCTTCGCGAAAATGCGTTCCCAAGCCGGAGCTTGGGAACGAGGGCCAACATCACTTGCCGGTCTGCAGCAGCACATTCACGCCTTTTTTGTTCCCCAGGATAATGTCGACCTTGCCGTCGCCGTTGAAATCCTTGACGGTGAATTGTGTCCCGATTCCCGTGCCGCGGCCGGCTTCGATTTCGTGTAGCGTGAACTTCGGCGGGCTGTTCTTCTTGCGCTGGACTTCGATCCAGTACATCACGACGGGGTCTTTGCCGCCGGGGTCGTGGCCGTTGTGTGCGTAGAACCGCTTGCCGGTGATGAAGTCCATGTCGCCGTCGCGGTCGACGTCGGCCATCTGCAGCGCGTGCGTCTGCGAGAAGGAATCGTCGATCAGGTGGTATTTGAACTGCGGGTCGTCGTTGCCGCCGGTGTTTTCGAACCACCAGATGCCATGCCTGTGCGCCGAGCTCATCACAATGTCCTGGTCGCCGTCCAGATCGAGATCATAGGCGTACATATTCGCCGCCGCGAGCGGATTTCCCTTCCCATCACGAGCGAGATTGAGCGGGTGGAATTCCCACGAGGTCGCGTTGCGGTCTTCGGGTGCTTCGAACCAGCCGTGCGGGATCAGAATGTCGTTACGGCCGTCGTTGTTGAGGTCGCCGACGCCCAGCCCGTGATAAAATTTGTGCGTGCCGTTCTTGCCAGGATCGCCCGGTCGGCTGACGGCAGTAAACTCCCATTTTTCAGCCGCCTTGTCTGGAGCAGGAATCGGCAGGAATCCGAGTTGCGATTCCGGCTGCGAGCCGAGAATCAACATGGGCCGCCCGTCGCCCAGCACATCGCCGAACTGCGGTGATTCGTTACAGGCGCTGTGCCAGATTTCGTGTTCCTTCCAGTGGCCGTCAAAGTTGCCCTGCGGGTTTTCGTACCAGTGGCAGGGATCGCCCGGAAAGCCGACGACGACGATATCGAGCCAGCCATCGCCGTTGATGTCGATGACTTCGTTGCAAAAACTTTTGCTGTATCCGCCGTCGAATTTATACGAGCGGACTTCGCGAATGGGGTGAATCTTCCAGTCGGGCGCCTCGTACCAGACATCGCCGGCGGCAACGTCCATCAAGCCATCTTTATTGATGTCCCCTGCCCCGACTCCTTCGCTGCGGAACACGTCGTCGACTTTGATCCGTTTCCAACTGATGTCTTCGGCAGAGGCGACGTTCGCCAACAGCCCAAGTGCGGCCAACGCATATGCGAGTGTGCGTTTCATTGTTTGCTCTCTGTCTGCTCAGGTTAATGTTGTGTACTGCGAGTTATTTCCAGGCGTCCGCCTCAAAATCAAAGGCGACGACCGTCTCAACGTGCGGGAGGATTGCGTTCTTGACCCGTTCATGTTCGGGATGCGGCAGGTAGGTATCGCGCGACGCGGGACTATCGAACGTCATCAGGAACCCGTGCGTGTAGCCTTGGTTCAAGCCCTCGTGGCTGGCATAGGGGCCGCCGTCAAACGCCAGTATCCCGGGAATCAACTCGCGCAGCTCCGCCAGTTGGCGAAAACTTTCCGCTATCGTTTCCTCGGAGACCTCCGGTTTGAATCTGACCAAGACCATATGCTGAACCGCAGCCATTTCTTCCCCCGTCACATGGAAGTCGAGACACGTTGTCCACCTCATTGTGGAGGGAAGGCGGCCTTGGCTGCAACTCTGAACGCGCGGAATCCGTGCGGATTTTTGCGACCGCGGTCTGTGTGCGTGCGGCTTAAGATTGCACGGTGATCTCTTCCGGCAAAGCAGCTCCCAAGCCCGCCGGAGCGGCGATATGGCGTCTCAGGTCGGACGTCATGTTCGACAGGGCTTTCAGCCGCTCCGTGTGCGTTTCGATTGCCGTACACGTGTTTTCCAGATCGGGAAACAACCCCGTAGCGACTTTGCTTTGGGCCAGGGATTCCGCCAGTGTGCCGATCTCGCGGTTCAATCCACGGCGCAAGCGGCGAGTGAACATCATGACCAGCGTGCCTGACCAAAGCAGCAAGAACACGCCGGCGGTGATGTAAAAGTCGATTGCCAGCGAACGCGCCTGGTGCATCGGCATATCGTAAAAGAAGTTGCGAGCCGGCCAATACAGGATGTAACCCAACATCAGCAGAAACAGGATTTCAAAGCTCCAGCGTGTGAAGAACCCCGAATGCCGATTCGCCAGCCGGTCGATTAACTGGTCGACGCGGTGCGCCGCATCGCCCAGGAATTGGTCTTCGAGCCGGGTCGCTTCGTGGCGCAACGCCTCCAGGTTGCCCGGAGCGGCCAATTGTGGGTCGAGTTTGGCCGATTGGAGATAGCCGCCGATGACGACCTGCGATTCGCGCAGCGCCGCATCGTCGAGGCCGAACGCGGACAGTTTCTCGAGGCGGCTTTCCGCTTTCTGTTCGCTCCGCTTTTCGGCCAACCAGCGGATGCCTTGTGCAGCCCCAATTAGAGCCATCTGGGCCGAGGTTCGCGCGCGAAACAGCGTGAAGCTGGCAATGAAATTGCCGAGGCCGTTATAGAGCCGCAAGACGGATGAGAAGGGGCTCATGCCCCAGTTCTGCGTGACCGACGAGATCAACCGGCGTTCCCACAAATTGCGGCTGTCCAACAATTCGTCACGCAATTGTTCCGACATCCGGCCGACCAGTTTGTGGCGTTGCTCTTGGAGGACGTCTTCTAACTCGACGAGCTGCGGCTGATGGTCGGCGATCTGCCCTCGGCAGTGGTCCAGCGCGGACTGCACCAAATCGACCAGGTTCGCCCGTCGGATCAGCGTCCGCTGCGATGCCGCCAACTGCGTCGTGAGCAGATCTTGTAATTTGCTGAAATCTCCCGAGGGTCGATGCCCGGCCTGCTGCTCGCGCAATGCGCGGAGTGAATCGACGAAGAAGACGTCAGGAACCTCATAGCGGCCGCCCAATTGGGCAACCCAATCCTCGCGAATGTCCTCGTCGACGTCGGCGTGTGTCTGCACGAACAACAACCGGCAACCGGTCGCCGCCTGCCCCAACTCGTCAACGACGCGGGCGGAGCGGTATTTTTGTTGGGTCGACGTATAAATCAACACGTCGCAGTGCGGCAATAATTGGTGCAATTGCTCAAGGTTGCTGCCGGCACTGGCCGCCTCGCTGGTATCAGGGTCGGGGCAATCGATGACGGCAATATCACGCAGCACCGGTGTGTCGCATTGCACGACGTCCAATTTGTCGAGCGGCAGTCCCAGCAGATTCACGTCGGTATTGGAATGAACAAGCAGCACAGGCCGGATCGTCGTGGGCCGTTTCCGCGCGCTGGGAGAAATCTCGCGTCCCACGAGCGCATTGACCAGCGCGCTCTTGCCGGTGCCGGTGCCGCCGAAGGTCGCCACGACCAGCGGTGATTCCAGACGCACGCGCAGCCCTTCGATTCGCTTCAACAATCTGCGCACCAACGCCTGCGACTGCTGTAGCGGCTCCCAGCCGATATCCGGCTCGACCCACTCATTCAGTTTCGCCACAAGTTCGTCGACTTGGGCCAACATCTCGAGTTGAGCAAGTTCAGGAGCAGACATGGACTAGCGGTTTCAACGATGACAGGTTTGACTCATCAAATGACACAAACCATAAGGCAGATAATGAGAGAAGGAGCCCGGATGGTTGAAAAGCGATTCTAAGATCCCACGCGGGACACTCCGGTAGTATTGTACCTTGATTATTCGTCTCCGGCAGGCGAGATATTGAGACAGGCGTCAAAAAGTGATCCGATTCGCCAAACGAATTGCGCGCACGGAAGTGGACCTATCCTACTGTCCGGCATTGAGTTGCAGCAAGAATCCCACGTGGGATGTTTTGAGATTTCGGTCGCAACCCGCCCGGTCGATTTCGCACGGAAACCCCCGCTCAGACTGCACTTTGAGCGCATTGGCAATCGTGATACTCTCCGCCCCTCTCTCTTCCTCCAACATCCTACGACGTATCAATTGTCTGCGCAACAGATGTGCGATTTTGCCGACTGTCGACGCGCCGCGTCGCACCGGCACGGTCACATCATGGTCTGTTGCGGCAGTTGTTCATGATGGACCGGACCATCTCTTGCAACTTGATTTCACCAGTTCATTGGGCGACCCTCGTCGCAATGTGTGTGGTGTCATTGTGCAGTTCCGGCTGCCGGTTGTGGGACTTGCCGGTCACCAGCCAACTGCTGCCGTCTCAAGAACGGCAGCAGACCTCGCGGCTGACTGATATTCTGGCCGATGCGCTCGACAGTGATGCCTGGACGGAGAACCAATTGTGGTCGCCGGTCACCGAACGGCAGTCTCCGCTACGGAAACTTCGCAATGCCCAGGCGGAATCTCGCTGGCTTTTCCGACCGGTCCGGCAAAAGCAGACGACGGGCGCGGGAATCGATAAGAATTCGAAACGTCCTACGGCCCGTTTCTCGCTGGAGGACATCGTTCGAGCATACAGTCAATCCGAAGACAATTCCGCTACGACGTCCGACTCACTCAACTCGGATGAACAAGACCGGTCAACCGCAACGACACCGCGAACGGCTCTTGAGGAGGCGATTATCACCCAACTGGCGCTGATTGCCGACCGAGACGACCTTGCCGGTTGGAACGCAACAATTCTGCTGGCACAACGCGATCCGGTATCGGCGCGCCAATTCGTGCCGGTGCTGGCGCGGCTAACGGCGGAGCCGCCGCTGATTCAGCCGAATTCGGGCACGCTAACCGCAACGCAACAGTCCCGCAGGATCTCCAGGAACATGCGGGCGGCAGCGGCGGAAGCGTGGTGTCTGGTGTTGGCGACGGCGGAAACCGACGGAGAACAGGCAATGCACGTTCCGGGTCTCATTTTGGAGGACCATCGCCGCAGCCGCCAGGAACGGCAGATTCTGACCGCGGACCTGCCCGTTACTGTTGAGGCGGACCTGATACGGGGCGTTGCACGGCGGGTCGCTCCCGCGCGGATCCCGGAGATTTCGCGGATGTTGAAACGTCCGCTTCCGCCGCGAGGTGAGCCTACGCCCGACTACTTCCGCCGAGTGGAGTTGCATCAGGCGGCAATCGATGCGTGCGTCGTGCATGCCGTTTCTCTGCGAGGAAGCCAAGCGGTGTCCACCGAGCATCAAGTGATTGATCTCCGTAATGAAGCAGTCTGGCCGCGCGTGCTTTGGACGTGTGTGGATGATCCGGCTCCCAAGGTCCGTGCCGCGCTGGGACTGCTGTTAGCGGTCACGCGGGATCACCGGGCATTGGAAGTACTGACTGATCAAATCTCCGACACAAAGCCGGAAGTCCAGAGCCGCGCGTTACAAAACTTGGGGTTACTCCAAAACGAGGCGGCTTTGAAACAATTGCGGGAGTATATGACCCGCGAATCGCTGTTGCGAAAGACGGCCGTTCAAGGGCTGGCCGCTTACGGCGAGCAAGAATTGGTCAAGTATCTCGACGATGAAGATGCGCGCGTGCGTGAGGAATTGGCGCGACAGTTGACGCCTTACCAGAGCCGCACGTCGGCGGTCGCACTAGCCACATTGATGACCGACTCCGTGACGGCTGTTCAATCCGCAGTGCTGGCTGGAATCGAAATCTGGCCGGATGAATTGTTGCTTCCCCTGTTGTTGCACGGCGGAGTCGAGGGGAACTACCGCACCCGATTCGAGAGTTTGAGGATCTATTCGGAACGGACCGACACCGTGGTGCCTCCGTTTCGGGCGGATGACGACTACCCAATTCGACAGGACAAAGCGGCGCGCACCGCTCAACGCGCGCGATTGGCTTATCCGCTGACACGAGACGTGTTGGCATCGGCGGGCACTGCGGGTGAGCGATTTGATCGTGAGCGCGTGGCGGAGATTGAACGCCGCCTGCAAATCGCCGTCAGTTTAGGCGGCGTCGCCGGGGGCGGATTCGAGAGCGAGTGGCTTCGCCAACTCAGCCCCGCCGACCTGTCGGCGGTGGAACAAGTGCTTCAAACGAGCGATCGTGCGGGACGAGATTACTTGTTCCGCGAAGTATTGCCGCTGTTAGCGCCCGAATACGACGCGTTGTTGGATATCGACCATACACAGGTGACCAAGCGGCGGGCAGCGGCAGCGCGATTGCGCGAGATCGGATATGAACGTTCGCTGCGTGATGCCGTTTGGGAACGACTGGGAGACGTGCTTGTTCGCGAGGAGGACGCGACCGTCTGGCGCGACGTCATGGGAGCAATCGGGCGAGATACTGCAGAGCCGGTCACCCGCATTGTGCAATTGGCCGTGAACCATCGCTGGGCGGACGTGCGGCGAATGGGCTGCGAATATATCTCCCGCCACGGCCGTGCCGATTTTGCGCCATGGATGCAGCGGCTGTTTGAGGACCCACATCCGACCGTTCAGTTGGCGGCCATCAAAGCGGCGGGACATTGCGGGCAACAGCGAGTCTTGGAAGATGCTCACGGCGAAAAAGGCGAGGTCACCATGATAGGGTTGAGCCGGCTGTTGAATTCGTTCTCCGGCGAGCGGCATCTGGCGGTCGTGGAAAGCATGAGCCGTCTGCTCGATCCGCGGGGGCTTGAGGAATTACACCGGCTCAGTTATTCCGGGAATTGGCGCACGCGTCTTGCGGCGATCGAGATCATGGCTGAAATTGGACAAACTCGATTCCTCGACCGCTTGATCGACGTCGTCTGGCTGGATCAAGAACCGCGGCCTGAAGTGAAACGGGCGGCACTGAAGGCGATCGAAACTCTGATTCCAGCCGACGAACACCCCGACAAGTTGGAATCGGCACAAACACCGCAACAAAAGGCTGAAGTGTGGCACCTGTGGTGGGAGCGGCGTTCGCGAAAAAATCTCAGAAATCCCACACCAACCGCCGGGATTCGATATAATCGAACCATCTAGTGCCCTGTCAGGGCTTAGATTTCGGGGTGCTGCCAGGGAGAATCCGCACGAAACCCTGCGGGATTCGTGCACCCGCTTAGTGATATCATCCGAATTCTAAGTCTTGACGCTCCACTAGTGCTCGGTCATACCCAAGAATTTGTGTGCAACTGGCTCCGCCAGAGCATTGCAAGTATCTCACACATTTGAGTTTGCACTGGCAGAGCCAGTGGCATACAACTCCAAGATTAAGCCGTGACAAAGCGTTACGTGTCGACAACTCGAGAAGGGACCACTCCATGGGTGACGCTAACAACAATCCACAACACGAAAGCTTTCAGATTGAGTACCGCGGCGGCTGCGTGTTGATTATTCCGGCGACGGACGTTGAATCGATGCAATGGGACCTGATCGAACAGGCGGCCGACATTGTGATGACGCCGCTGAAGGATTTGGAAGTCCCCATGGTGGTGTTTGACCTGAGTGAAGTCAGCTACTTCGGCTCGGTGTTTTTGTCGTTGTTGTTGCGGTGCCACAAGTTCGTCAAAAGCGCCGGCGGCGAATTGGTTCTGTGCGGCGCGAGCGACATGGCGAAAGAGTTGCTCTCGGTCACCGCATTGGACACGTTGTGGGCGATCTACGACGACCGCGAAGAGGCGCTGGACGCGCTGGCGGGCTAGGTCGACCCCAGGCCTGCGGCGGTCTGTCATCTCTCTTGCGGCCGGGGTTGAGAATCTGACAGAGAGCACGCGCAGTTCGGC
>JANQPT010000058.1 GCA_028285345.1 Planctomycetales bacterium | reverse complement strand
GCAGTTCGGCGATCGCTTGTGGAAACTCGCCCAGCCCAGCGTCGAGTTGGATTGCCCAATGAACGCAGACCGCGAATCTGAAGGTCTATTTCGGTCGCTGATGATCGCCCCGCTGGTGGGCAGCATTCTCGTGCTGTTGGTGGGCAGCATTTTGGTACTGTTGTTGCCGGTCGTTATTTTGATCGTCATCGGCTATTTTCTCTATGGATTGATCTTACAGTTTGTGATTTGGTTCAGTTGGTGTTCGCGGAACATCACTGTCCTGATGGTCACTTCGGACAGCCCCAATTGGCAGGAGTACATCGAGACCGACCTCTTGCCTCAGCTTCCAAAATCGACGGTCGTGCTCAACTGGTCGGAACGCCGAACGTGGAAGACTCTGTCGCTGAGTGTATTGGCGTTTCGCTACTTCGGAGGGCAAAGCGAGTTCAATCCGCTGATCGTCGTCTTCCGGCCGTTCCGCTGGGCGAGGACGTTTCGATTGTGGCAGGCGTTCAAGGACTACAAACATGGTAAGACGAAGACTTTGGAGCTGTTAGAAGGTCGAATCTTTAAAGAGTTGGCGATATCTCGGCCCGTTGTGCGACATGAATGATTATTGCTAGACTTGAGAATCAATCGACATGAGGTGTGTGTGCTGCTCGACGATGCTCATTGGCTGAGTTGTATTGCGTAGAACCAGTTTCAAAACCCGGTTGCGCCTGTTTGAGATACTTGCATACTAGTGTCGGCACAACGCGTCAGAGGGTTTCGAAACTACTTGTAACAGTCCAGAGAAGTGACCCGACCCGACGAGGATTTGTTGACCAATGACAACCCGATTTTTCGCGGCTCTGTGTTTCTTGTCGCTCTTTCTATGCCTGGGTCCGCTTGCGCCGGCGAAAGAACCTGCGGGCAACGATCAGATCGCCGTCGCGCCGTCGGATTGGCCGTGGTGGCGCGGGCCGGATCGAAACGGTGTGGCTCGTGCGGATCAGCGGCTGCCGGTGAAATGGGGCGAGAAAGAAAACGTGCTCTGGAAAACCGCTGTGCCCGGCCGCGGGCATGCCTCTCCGACGGTTGTGGGCGATCGCGTCTATTTGGCGACGGCTGACGAGGAACAAGAAATCCAGTCGGTCGTTTGTTATGACCGCAAGACCGGCAACCAACTCTGGAACACCGCGATTCACCGCGGCGGCTTTAAGTCGAAAGGCCGGCAAGGCAATTCCAAATCGTCCAAGGCCTCCTCAACGGTCGCCTGTAACGGCGAGCGGTTGTTTATCACGTTCATGAACGACAACGCCGCGTTTATCACCGCGTTGGACCTCGACGGTAACCAACTGTGGCAGAAGAAGATTACCGATTACGTGATGCATCAGGGATACGGTTCGTCACCGGCGATCTACGGTCCCCTCGTCATTGTCTCGGCCGATAACAAGGGAGGCGGGGCGATCGCCGCGTATGATCGCAAGAGCGGCGAATTGGTCTGGCGGCATAACCGTCCCGAGTTGCCCAATTATGCGTCGCCGATCATTTTGCAGGTTGACGGACGCGATCAATTGATTTTCACGGGATGCGATCTCGTCTCCAGCTACGACCCGCTGTCGGGAACAAAGAACTGGGAGATTCCCGGCGCCACGACGGAGTGCGTGACGTCGACCGTCACCGACGGAAAGCATATCGTCACCAGCGGCGGCTATCCCGACAACCACATCTCGGTCGTCCGCGGCGACGGATCCGGCAAAGTCGTTTGGCGCAACAAATCTCGGGTCTATGTCCCCTCGATGATCGTCAAGGACGGCTATTTGTACGGCGTCATGGATGCAGGCATTGCAGTCTGCTACGAACTTGAAACCGGACGGCGAGTCTGGCGTCACCGGTTGGACGCAAAGTTCACCGCTTCGCCGATCTTGGTGGGCGACAACATTTACGCCGTGAGCGAAGATGGGCGCACGTTCATCTTCAAGGCCGACCCGGATGGGTACGAGCCGCTCGGCGAAAACAAGCTGGGGGACGAAGTCTACGCGACTCCCTCCATTTGCGGCGGACGGATCTACATGCGCGTCGCCGAGATGAAAGACGGCAAGCGGCAGGAGATGTTGTACTGCATTGGCCAGAAGAACTGAGGAATCTGGCACACGTCGATGCCGCAGGAATCGGCGATTTGCCGACTTGATCGGCCGTCGCTGCGCCGCGTGAATCGGCGCATCTATTCTTCAGCGACGCTAGTTTCCGGCAGCCGGCGACTGGCTTGCTTGCCGATTAATTCGTTCGCATTTCTGCACTCGCTATTGCTTGCAGTGGGATCTGTGCGCAGCCCTCGCCCGATGTCCGAATCGTGCGCAAGAAAAAAATTGCCCAAATCGGACATTTAAATCGGATTTAACGTGAGCGTGGTGACCGCCGCCGCACAACTGGCAGGCAGATGTCACCAATATTGCATTCCGCTCGACGCGGAACCTCTCACAACCCTCAGACAGGATTGCATCAGATGTGCACGAAAACGAACCGTCGCTCCAACTACCAAGCGCTCAGCAGTTGCAACAACCGGCGCCGCACCATAGTGCTCGGCGCCATTGGCCTCTTCGTAAGTCTTAGCCACTTCGCTGCCGGCAGTGCAATGGCTGAAGGCGATACGCGGCCGATTCCAACGATCAAGTGGGATACCACGCTCAGCTCATTCCAATTCGACAACGATCGCTTGATCGGCCAGCGGCTGACCGTCAAGTGCCCGCCCACCCCGCGAAATCAGGATTTCGCAGGCCTGTTCGGGACGGATGCTTACCCGAGCGACAGCTCAATTTGCGTTGCCGCTCTGCATGCCGGAATGATCACCAAACAGGGCGGAATCGTGACCGTGCAGTTGAATCCAGGAAGGACCAAGTACGAGGGCAGCGCGCGGAACGGCGTCGAGACGGCCGACCTCTCGGGAACGCGCCGCAGCATCACGTTTGTTGGCGGTCCGATGTCAGACGAGACTAATGAGATTCATCTGTCACAGATGCCCCGCGTCGATTGGGATACCAAGTTCACGAGCACCGGATTTGCCAATCGACGCCTGATCGGCCAGCGCTTCACATTTCGGGTTCCGCCCGCACCGAGCAACTTGCGACCGAGAATTGTCTACGGCACCGATAAGTATGCCTTCTCCAGTAAGATTTGCCACGCGGCACTGCATGCAGGTCGGATCTCAACCGCAGGAGGAATCGTAACAGTCGAAATCGGCCCCGGCGGGAAACTGGTTGGCAGCCGTCGCAACGGCGTCGAAACACGCAGCAAGAAGGGAAGCGACCGTTCCATCTCCTTTGTCGACAATCCGGTGAAGGAGAAGGCCGATCGGCTCGCGAAGGAAGAGCGGCCTGGCAAGGCGACGTAGGCTGCTTAGTAGTCGGCATTCCGACTTGACGCGTAGTGCCGCCAGCCTGACTTTTTGACAGGCGGGCGGCATTTGGAACTGGAGTAAACGAGGCCAATGACGCTGCGATGCGAAATTCGGCCCGGAAGCACTCGACTGAGTGGAGGCTCCTCTCCTCCGATTCACACCTCCATCACCTGTGGCGACAGCGGTTTCCGTCGCGCATCAACGTCGGCGGGGTTGACGAACACCAGCAATAGCAGCGGGAGGATCGTGACGATACCCGCGACCGCAAATGCCGCCGAATAGGACTGTGTCTGGTTGGATGTGACCAGTTTCAAGCGATCCATCAATTCGCCCGAGATCCAGTTGCCGGCGACATGGCCGACGTTGGAAAGCGTCATGTAGATCGTGAACATCGTTGCTGCCGCCTTGGTCCACGAGATTTTCATGCCCATCGACAAGAATCCCACCGCTCCCATTGCCAGGGCGCCTGGATTGACCACCAAATAGGCGGAGGTGAACCAGGTCTCGTGCCACAGCGCGGGAAAAGCTGCGAACATCAAATGCAGCATGCCGTAGAGGCCGAAGCCGACCAGCATCACACTTCGCCGGCCCCAGCGGTCCGCGAGAACACCGCCGATCACGGCTCCGGCCAACTCCGGACCGATTCCCGCGCCGGAAACGTAGCTGAATTTCTCAAACGTCCAGCCCAGCCGCTGGGTGTACAACGTCTTCGTGATGACTTCGACGATTCCCCAGCCGAGAACGTGGAAAAGTCCGTAGGCGAAAAACGCAAAGGTTGTCAGCAACGTAAATCCTTGCCGCAAATCCTGCATCAGCGACAACGGATTGCGTACGCCGCGCGCCGGGTTCGCGGGGTGCGGCTCGCCTTCGCTCCAGGGGTAACGGCGCTCGCCGGGGCGTTCCAGCATCAGCAGCGGAAACATCATGATGCCGATCAAGATCACAAACTGCACAATCACGGCGGCGGGAATTCCCCAGCCAGGGCGAATCTGATCGCCGACAGTCATCACCCAGGCCATGACGATCATGCCCACGGCTTTGCCCACGAGTTTCGACCCCCACATCAGGCCGTTGACACGCCCTTGTTCGGAAGGAGGCAGCACGTCAACAGCCAGCGCGTCGGTGCAGACATCCTGCATCGACGCGAAGCAGTTATGCACGAAAAACATCGCCCCGAGCCACATCACGAAATTGCGTTCCAATCCTCCTTCTGCGGACGAGCTACCCAGTGCTTCAGAAAAGTTGCCTAGTCCCAGAATCCCCAGTAGCGAAACAGCCATCATCAGTTCCGCCCCAATAATCCAAGGACGGCGACGGCCCATTGCTGGGATCGTAAATGTATCAATCAGCGGGGCCCAGATCAGCTTGAATGTCCAGGGCAAAAGCACAATGCCGGTCAGCCAGCCTGCGTCTTCAACCGACAGACCACGCGCCGTCAGATAGCTGATCAGCGGCGTTACCATGAAGCCCCACGGCACGCCCTGGGCAAAGTACATCGCGCACAGCATCGAGACTCGCTGTCTCCAATCGTCGGAAAGCGCCATGCACAATTACCTGCTGCTGAGATTCGATAACCCGTGCGGCGGTCGTTCGAGACAACGACGATTCTGCGCGCAGCACGGGACTCTCAGATGGTGACAGGTTCGATTCGGAAACGCAACTGGCGGTCAATCGAGCGGTACGCCGGTGATTCGCGACACTTCTCGCAGTTCCTCGACCACCGGCATCACCAGCGGGATGCCATGTTCTCGGCGGTCGGCTTCCGCGGCGCGCTCCGGATCGCCGGGAATCTGCACACCCGGCGTTCCCGCCGCCGGTTTCGTGGCGCGGAATGTGCGGATCCAATCGTCGATCCGCTGTTTGAATTCGGCCGGGTCCATGAAACCGGCGATTTGCATCGCGCCGAAGAAGTGCCCCAGCCCCTTGCCGACGCGGCGGTCCCGCGGCGCGACGCGGTCCCGCATCACAAACTGCGGTGCGAACGGCCCCCAATTTGCCCCGGCGAGCACCGCCGTCAAGATGTCGACTATGGCCGACAGACAATAGCCCTTGTGCCCGCCGCGATCACGGTCCGATCCGACCGGCAGCAGCGCCCCACCGTCCATCATTGCTTCCGGTTCGGTCGTCTCTCGGCCCTGCTTGTCGATTGCCCAACCCAGCGGGAGCGGTTGTTCCTTGCGGTCGGCCATTTCAATCTTGCCGAACGCGACCGCACTGGTCGCGAAGTCCATCACAATCGGCGGCTCCTCTTCGCCGGGAAAGGCAATGGCGATGGGATTGGTTCCGAGCATCCGTTCCGCTCCCCACAGCGGCGCGACCATCCGCGAACTGTTCGTCATCGCCCAGCCGATTAGGTCCCGCTTTAAAGCTTGCAGCGGATAATAACCCGCGATGCCGAAATGGTTGCTGTGATTGACGGTCACCCAACCGGTGCCGACCTCGGCCGCTTTGTCCATGGCGATTTCATTCGCGCGAGGGCCGACGATCAAGCCAAGCCCGTTGTCGCCGTCGATCGCCGCGGTGCTGGGAGTTTCGCGGAGTATCTTGAGATTCGGCCGCGGATTGATCTCCCCTTCCCGGAGCAATCCGACATAAGCCGACAGCCGCGCCACGCCGTGCGATTCGATTCCGCGCAAGTCGCTGGCGGAAAGTACCTCAGCCGCAAGACGTGCATCGGCGGCGGGGATCTCGAAATGCTCGAAGACCCGCGCAGTAAATTCTAAGAGTCGATCGGCGGAATAAGTGACCATATTTTGCTGTTGATCCATGACTGTCGGCCCTTAAAACCGCTCCGCCAGTTTCTCGACAATCAGCTTCCCGATATTCAGCGACGCGGTGGCCGCCGGGGAGGGGGCGTTGCCGATGTTGATGATCCGCTCCGTCTCGTCGATGAGAAAATCGTCGACCATTTCTCCTTTGCGAGTGACCGCTTGGGCACGGACGCCCGCCGGCGCGGTGACGAGATGTTCGCTGCGAATCTCCGGCACCAGTCGCTGCAATGCCTTCACGAACGCGGCCTTGCTGAATGAACGCCACATCTCCCCGGCGCCGACCCGCCAGTATTTGAACGCCAGTTTCAAAAAGCCCGGATACGTCAGCGATTCCCACAGATCGTAGGGATTGATCGTCAGCTTGCGATAGCCCTCCCGCGCGAAGGCCAACACGGCGTTGGGACCGCATTCGACGCCGCCGTCGATCATCCGCGTAAAGTGCACGCCCAGAAACGGGAAGCTCGGATCGGGAACCGGGTAAATCAAGGTGCGGCAGAGATGGTGCGCTTCCGGTTTCAGCTCGTAGTATTCGCCGCGAAAGGGGACGATCTGGGCCGAAGGTTTTTGTCCGCCCATTTGTGACACACGATCGCAGTACAGTCCCGCACAATTGACCAAATAGCGGCACTCCCACTCACCCGCGTTGCTGCTGACCATCACACGCGAGCCATTGGGGGCGATGGCTTTCACTTCGGTATCAGTCCGGACATCTCCGCCCCGATGTTGGACGATCTCCGCGATGCGGTTGCTGACCTGTCGATAGTCGACAATCCCTGCTTCGGGCACGTGAATCGCCCGAATCCCCGCCGCGTGCGGCTCTAACTCGTGCAACCGGTCTCGGTCGACCATCTCGCACCTGACGCCGTTCGCCTGACCCCGCTCGTGGATCCGCTCCAGCGCTGGCAAATCGGACTCATCGATGGCGACGATCACTTTGCCGCAGATGTCGTAGTCAATCCCTTCGTCGCGGCAGAACTGCTCCATCGCCAATTTGCCATCGCGGCAGTTTTTCGCTTTGAGGGACCCCGGTTTGTAGTAAATGCCTGAATGCAGCACGCCGGAATTGCGGCCGGTTTGGTGCTCGGCAAGTTCGCGTTCCTTTTCGAGCAATGTCAGCCGCAGTTCGGGAAACTGCTGCCCCAGCCGATACGCCGTCGCCAAACCGACAATTCCCCCCCCAATGATCGCCACGTCGGTGTGTTGCATAGATGATTTGTGTGCGGCGATGCGGTGCCGATACTGCGTTGAATTCTACCGCGGAGACACGGAGAGCACGGAGTTTTGCCTGGTTCCCAAACTCCGGTTTGGGAACCGACTTTTGCGAAGCTCTGCTTCGCTTCCGCGTTGAGGGATTTTCGACAAGTTTTTTCTATGGCCTAAGTGCGAAGCAGAGCTTCGCGGATATGCGTTCCCAAGCGCAGCTTGGGAACGAGAACTGAAATGTCAGATTCGTGCATTGAATTCAGGAATTCTCCATCTCCTCCGTGCCTCCTTGGTGATTACCAATCCCTTGAGAAGCAGCTCCCGCCGCTGCGGCGCGGACCTGTTCACATTCCTCCGGCGGCGTCGTGCAGGCGTCGCAGATGGAGTTTCCTTGCTCGTCTTTGAAATTGTTCAGGCCGCCGCAACTCCCTTTGATGCGGCGATTGCTGACGATGACCCCGATCGCCATCCCCACCAGTGCCACAGCAAATACGACCAATGATGTGAGATAGACGGTAATCGGTTGTTCGGCTGTCTCGGCGGATTGACTGTCAGCAAGCAACCGATCAAATGCGGCGTTGGACGTCACGGCAACGTCCCCTTCCGCGTTACGGGTCAGCAGCATTGCGGGCGATTTTTCTCGTTCCGCCAGCGCCATTCCCTCGTCGGGTCCAAGGACCATGATTGCGGTGGCCAGTGCATCGGCGCGCATACAGCTAGTCGACAAGATCGTTGCCGACGCCAGCGTCGATTGCACCGGCCGTCCCGTGGCTGGATCGATCGTGTGCGAATAGGTCTTGCCTGCGCGGCTATAGAAGTTCCGATAATCACCCGATGTCGCCATCGATAGTCGTCCCGGCTCGATCGCGCGAATCGGTTGGCCAACGGCAGCGGCCGTGGGCTGTTCGATGCCGATCCGCCAGGCCTGACCGTCCGGTTTTTGCCCGTTGGTCCGGACTTCACCGCCGATTTCCACCATATAATCGTCGATGCCGGCGTCTTCCAAATACTCAGACAAAACATCCACGCCATAACCCTTTGCGATCGCCGAGAGGTTCACCGTGAGTTCGGGAATCCGCTTGCGTAGGGCGGGTGGTTCGCTGCGGAACTCAAGTTGCCGAAATCCGACTCGCTTTCGAGCGAAGTCGATCTGCGCCGGCGTGGGGATCTGCTCCGGCCGGCCGTCGGCATCGAATCCCCACAGTCGCACCAACGGCGCCACGGTCACGTCGAATGCGCCATGAGTCAGTTCACTGACCCGCTGCGCCTCGGCGACGACGGTGACGACCTCCGGCGAGACTTCGAACCAGTCTGTCGATTGGGCCGCATTGAACCGCGAGAGTTCGGAATCATCGCGCCAGGTCGACATCTGGGCGTTGACCGTCTCCAACCGGCGGTCGATCTCCGTTTGCAACTCGCCAGTGGACGTTTTCTGCGGCAGAGCGGATAGCTTGACGACGTAGGTCGTCCCCATGGTCTCGCCGGTCAGCGTGATCGGCTCGGGCGAAAACGTTTCGGACGGCCCTCGACCGCAACCAGCAATTACGACCAGAGTCCAAACAACCGTCAGCCAAGACCGAACTCCCGGCCGTTTGTGGGACTGGTCGTTAGGGATCATGGATGAAACTGCACTTCGAATCGTTTGGAGTTCCGCCCCGCGAGGTCGGCAATCGCTCCTGAGAGTTTAGCCGCCGAAGTCGTCGAAGAGAACATTTTCTTTTTCGACGCCCAGGTCGTCGAGCAATTTGAACACGGCCGCGTTCATCATGGGTGGGCCGCAAATGTAATACTCGCAGTCTTCGGGAGCGGGGTGGTCTTTCAAATAGTTGTCGTAGAGAACTTGGTGGATGAATCCGGTGTAGCCGGTCCAGTTGTCCTCCGGCAACGGCTCCGAGAGTGCGACGTGCCAGTCGAAGTTTTCGTTTTCGCCAGCGAGCATGTCGAAGTCTTCGACGTAAAACATTTCGCGAAACGAGCGGGCTCCATACCAGAAACTCACTTTGCGGTTGGTGTGAATACGGCGGAACAAATCGAACAGGTGCGACCGCATCGGGGCCATTCCCGCGCCGCCGCCGATGAACACCATTTCAGCGTCGGTATCTCTGGCAAAGAACTCGCCAAACGGCCCGGAGATGGTGACGTCGTCGCCCGGTTTGAGATTGAAAATGTAAGAGGACATTTTGCCCGGCGGCGTGCCTTCCGGAGCGCGGGGCGGCGGGCTGGCGACCCGCACGTTGAGCATGATAATGCCCTTCTCGTCGGGATAGTTGGCCATCGAGTAGGCCCGCGTGACCGTTTCGTCGACCGTTGATTCAAACCGCCACAAGTTGTATTTGTCCCAGTCGGGACGGTACTCCTCTTCGATATCGAAGCCAGAGTACTTGAGATGGTGCGGTGGACATTCGATCTGAATATATCCGCCGGCACGAAAGTCGACATTTTCGCCTTCAGGTAATTCCAGCACCAATTCTTTGATGAATGTCGCCACGTTGTGGTTGCTGCGGACCTTACAGTTCCACTTGCGGACGCCGAACACTTCGGCGGGCACTTCGATATTCATGTCCCGCTTGACGGAGACCTGGCAGGAGAGCCGGCAGCCTTCAGAGGCTTCGCGTTTAGTGATGTGGGCCTGCTCCGTCTTGAGGATGTCACCTCCGCCGGAATTGATCATCACTTTGCACTGCGCACACGTTCCGCCGCCCCCGCACGCCGACGACACGAAAATCTTGTGGTCGGCCAACACGCTGAGCAGTTTCCCGCCGACCGGCACGGAAAATGTCTTCTCGTTATTGACGACGATATCAACGTTGCCGCTGGCGACCAACGTGCGGCGGGCGACGAGAATGATCCCCACCAGTGCCAACACGATGGCCGTAAACATCGCTACGCCAAGAGCAATTTCCATGTTACCGTTCCATATGATTTTTGCGGCGCCGCGTTGCTATCAACGTCGGTCGTTCAAAGAGCCGCCGCACAACTTATAGTTGAATACCCGAGAACGCCATAAAGGCCATCGCCATGAGGCCCACGGTGATAAACGTGATGCCCAATCCCCGCAGTCCCGCCGGGACGTCACTGTATTTCATCTTTTCACGGATTCCCGCCAGAGCCAGAATCGCCACCGCCCAACCGAAACCGGAACCGAATCCAAATACTACGCTCTGGGGGAAATCGTAGTTCCGCTCCACCATAAACAACGACCCGCCCAGGATCGCGCAGTTGACTGTGATCAACGGCAAAAAGATCCCCAATGCGTTATAGAGCGCCGGTACAAAGCGGTCGAGCGCCATTTCGAGAATCTGCACCATCGCGGCGATTACGCCGATGTAGCTGATAAGGCCGAGAAACATCAAGTCGGTGTGCGACAATTCCTCGCTCCCCGTCCAGGCCAGCGCGCCGGGCTTGAGCAGATAGTTCAAAATCAGGTTATTGACCGGAATGGTGATACCCTGAATGATGATCACCGCCCAGCCGAGTCCCCAGGCGGTCTTGACATCTTTGGAGACCGCCAAAAACGTGCACATGCCCAGAAAAAACGACAGTGCCAAGTTTTCAATGAACGCCGATTTGATGAAGAGATTGACGTATTCCATGGCGGATTAACTCTCCTCAACTTGGCTGGAATCCCAGGAACGGACCGCCCAGATAAACAGGCCGATCAGGAAAAACGCGCTGGGTGGCAGCAACATGAGACCGTTGGCCGTATACCAGCCGCCGTCGGTCGTCTTGGTCAGCAACGTGTAACCGAACAGCGAACCGTTTCCGAACAGTTCCCGAAAGAATCCGACGAACAGCAGCACGGCCGAATAGCCCAGTCCGTTTCCCACGCCGTCTAGAAAGCTGGGCCAAACGCGGTTACTCATCGCGAAGCCCTCCGCCCGGCCCATCACGATGCAGTTGGTGATAATCAGGCCCACGAAGACCGACAGCTCTTTACTCTTGTCATAGGCGTAGGCCTTCAAGAACTGATCGACGATAATCACCAGCGAAGCAATGATCGTCATTTGCACAATGATGCGGATATTCGTGGGAATGAAATTGCGGATGAAACTGACAGAGGCGTTGGAACAAGCGGTGACGAAGATCACCGCCACGCACATCGTCAGTGTGGTTTGCAGATTGGTCGTCACCGCCAGCGCCGAGCAGATCCCCAGCACCAGCCCGGCGATCGGGTTCTTCTTCAGCAACGGTTCCAGGAGAATGTCTTTCGACTTATCCGCCATTTGCAGTCCCCGCCATTTTGTGACCTTCGAGATGAAGATGTTCTAAGAACTTGCCGAATCCGTCGTCGCTGAGCCAATAGTTGAGCAGATTCGTCACGCCCCGTGAGGTAATGGTCGCACCCGACAAGCCGTCGACTTGGTAGACCGCATTGGGGCTATCCGGGTTGACCGACCCTTTGAGGACCTGCAAAGCGATTTCGCCGTCCTTGTCGTAGGCGAGTTTGCCGCTCCACTGCTGTTTCCATTTGGGATTGTCCACTTCGCCGCCCAATCCGGGCGTCTCTCCGTGCTCGTAAAATCCCAATCCGCGCACCGTCCTCAAATCTTTCTCGAGCGCTAAAAAGCCGTACATCGTCGACCACAGTCCTTTGGTGTAGACCGGTAAAACGACCGCTTCGAACTCGTCGCTGTCGGGATCGGGATAGACGAAGTAGACCGCGGAGACCTTCTCCCGCCGCTGGAGCGCCGGATAGTCGGGATTCGCGGGGACGACGACACTTTGATTGGGATCCACGGCAGCGGCGCGCTGATCGTATTCAGTTCCCTCTGCAAAAGTGACATATTCTCCCGTGTCGAGATCGACGTACTTCGTCTTGATATACGCATCGAACAGTTTGGAAACGTTCTTACCGTCACGCAGCAGCCCCGCAGCGCGCAGGATGTTTGCCTTGCGGTCCAGTTCCTTGTTGAGCTCTTGCTGCTCCTTGAGTGAGACCGCCGCCAAGGAGACAAAAAAGGAACAGACCACGCAAAGCACGGCGGCGACCACGACGGTCACGGCAATCGTGTTTCGCTTCTTCTGGATGGCCTGCAAGAGCCCCTCGGGATGATCCGAATGCGTCGCCTGCGAATCAGGTGGCATGTCGTAGGGCCCTCCGCTTGATTGTGGCTTGCACGACGCAGTAGTCGATCAACGGGGCAAACACGTTCGCGAACAGAATCGCCAGCATGATTCCTTCCGGGAAGCCGGGATTGACGACGCGGATGATGACGGTCATCAATCCGATCAAAGCGCCGTAGTAGTACTTGCCAATTTCCGTCATCGTGGCAGAGACCGGATCGGTCGCCATGAACACCAATCCAAAGGCGAATCCCCCCACGACCAGGTGCCAGTGCGGCGGCATGGTTAGAATCTTGTTCGTGGGATTCTCTCCCGCCAGCGCCCACAGCAGCGTCGAGAAGGCCACCGTGCTGATCAACCCGCTGAGCATGATCCGCCAAGAGCCGACGCCGGTTGCCAGTAAGATGGCGGCGCCGATCAGGCAGCACACCACCGAGGTTTCTCCCATCGACCCTTGAATCGTCCCCAAAAACGCGCTTGACCAGGAGACTTGAAGATCACCCATCCCTTTTTCGGCAACCAGGCCCAACGGAGTGGCTCGGCTGAAGCCGTCGACCGCGGTCCAAATCTCGCTGCCGGTGATCTGCTGGGGGTATGCGAAATAGAGAAACGCCCGCGCCGCCAAGGCGGGATTCAAAAAGTTCTTTCCCGTGCCGCCGAAAACTTCCTTGACGAACACGACGGCGAAACTGATGCCGATCGCCACTTGCCACAAGGGGATTGTCGGCGGCAGTGTCAGCGGAAACAGAATTCCCGTGACCAAGAATCCTTCATTAACGTCGTGCTTGCGGATGATGCAGAAGAGCACCTCCCAGAATCCGCCCACCGCAAACGTCACGATCAACACAGGCAAAAAGTAGAGCGCGCCGTGGAATACGTCGGCAAACACGTTGTCTGGATTGTATCCGACGCCGCAGGCCCCGATCACTGCCGCGCGCCAACCGGTGGTTTCCGTCAGTCCGCTGTCTTGCATGTACAAATTGGCTTGATAGCCTGTGTTGTACATGGCCATGGCGATGCAGGGCAGCAGCGCAAAGGCGACCATGCCGATCATCCGCTTAAGGTCCATTCCGTCGCGGACGTGTGTTTCACCGCTGGTGATTTCGCCGGGCGTATAGAGAAACGTGTCCGCCATTTCATACAGCGGAAACAGTTTTTCAAACTTGCCCCCCTTTTCGAATAGCGGGTGCAAGCGGTCTAACCAGCGTCGCAGGGGCTTCATCGATTATCCGAATTTCTCGATTTGAGTCAGGTTCTCGCGTAGAATCGGCCCGTAATCATATTTGCCGGGACAAACAAACGTACACAATGCGACGTCTTCCTCATCCAACTCCAAACAGCCCAGCGCCTGCGCCTGGTCGGTGTCGCCCACAATCAGCGCCCGCAACAGGAACGTCGCTTCGGTATCCATCGGCAAGACCTGCTCATACATGCCGATTGGAACCATTGCGCGCCGGCTGCCCTCGGTCGATGTCGTAAAGGCAAATTTCTTGCCGCGGTCCGCTGCGGAGGCATAGACGTTGCGGATCGAATATTTGTCGAATCCGGGTCGTGCCAGCCCCAAAAAATCTCGTTGGCGGCCCTCAACCAGCGCCGAAATCTGCAAATGATATCGGCCTAAATAGTCAAACGGCTCCTCCGCGGTCCGGCCGTGCAACACCGAACCGGAAACAACACGATTCTCACCGTCGGCGAGGTCGCCGGCCGTCAAATCCTCCGTGTTGGCGCCGAGCCGCGTGCGGATCAATCGCGGATTCTTCACCGCGGGACCGGCGAGCGAGATTACCCGCTCTAATGGAAGGCGCCCCGTCTGAAACAATTTCCCGATTGCCGCAACATCTTGGTAATTCAGATGCCAAACGGTCTTCGTCGTCCCGACTGGGTCGAGCAAATGAATGTGCGTTCCCACTAACCCGGCCGGATGCGGGCCGTGAAACTCTCGAACCGACACTCCTTCGACTTCGTCATCGAGAATAGGAGCGCCGGGAGCTCTGCAAAGATAGACGTTGCCGTCGGTCAGTTTCGTGACGAGCATCATTCCGCGGCGAAACTCGCCTTCTTGCCCGGCCAATGCCACGTCCGGACGCGCGGCGAGCGGGTTGGTGTCCATCGCATTAACGAAAATGGAGTGGGGCGCAGATTGCGGCGAGGGGACTTTGCTGTACGGGCGTGTGCGTAGTGCCGTCCACAGCCCGGATGCGAGAAGGTTCTCGACCACTTGATCGCGGCTTAGCCCGGCGAGTTCGCCTTCGGAATAGGAGGCGAATTGTTCTTCTGCGTCGCCATCAAGCTCGATGACCAGCGATTGAAATGCGCGTTTCTTGCCGCGATTAATGGAGGCAACTTTTCCGCACCCGGGAGACGTGTAACGCACCCCCTCCGTCTTCTTGTCGGTAAACAACACCTGCCCGACCTTAACGGAATCGCCCTCCGCGACCTGCATCGTGGGTTTCATGCCGACGTAGTCGGGTCCGATCAGCGCCACGGACTTGACAGCCGGTCCGGGTTGAATTTCCTGAACGGGATCACCGGAAATCGGAAGGTTCAATCCCTTCTTGATTCTGATCATCTCGGTCGGACATCCCTATCGATTGGTGTCATTACTCTTAGATCGCGCCCCACTGACACCCGGTCTTCAGACATCTCAATCAGGCGTGGCCGAGAATCGGTCGAATTTCAAATCGAGCTCTCACGCGATTTGACGATACTTGCTCAGCCGCATTCAAATCGTGTCAATTCAGCAGGGCGGAAAGCCCGCGGAACGGGAACTCGCACTGAGTTTTCGGACGGAGTGGCGGACGATATCATTGCCCCACACTGTTCGTAAAATCACACATCAGTTCATTGGTGCGGGCTCCGTTGCCAACAGCCCGATATTCTAGGTTGAATGCGTAAGTTTTTTCCAGCAGCCCGCTCCCGAAAGAGAACGTTTCCCAGAATTGAGAACATCAATAACGCGACTAAGCGGCGCGCCGTAGCCTGATGTTCTCGTTTCGGGAGGCCCGTGCCCGGAGACAGCATGGTTCGCGGGGGTGTTGAAGTTCCCGCTCCACAAATCTCTGCCACTCAACCTGCACGATCGGCGTTTCGGGCAATCTCAGGGAAACCACCAAATCGCCCGACCGAAATTGACGGCCGAGAAACCAGTTCCAAGTCCGCTGATCTCTGAACGAATCAGGCAGCAGCGTCGTCTGAGTGGTTCCAGGAAACAGGGACAGCAACCGGGAACAGCAGGATGGCAAGTGGCCGCGGTGTTCCACCCCGTCTACTGGATCGTGCCGCAGCAAAAACAGCAACGTCCCTCCTGGCTGGACACAACTCGCCAGATCAACCGTAGTCCTCAATGATCGCTCGGACAGCCAGTTTTGCTTGAATTCCGGGCTGTCGTGAACCAACACAAAATCGAATTCTCGCACATTGCCGAGATACTGACCGTCATGCTTCCAGCAATGAAACTCGACATCGGGAAGTTCCCGCATCGCCGACTGCACCGACTCGGCGCAGCGCTCGTACGCGACCACATCCAGAGAGAGCGCATAGAGGGCACGCGTCATTTCGCCGGTTCCGCAACCAAGTTCCAAGACTCGCGAACCAGGGGCGAGACCGTGGACTACGGCGAGGTGCTTGAGCAGTCGTCTGGAGTAGCGAACCGGTTTCCTGATCGACAGGACGCGCCGCAGTGACTTGAAATTGAGTCTCACACCACCACCATATCTGCGATTTCAACAGCGAGGGACTCTGCGAATGTATCCAGCTGCAGGCAGTGTCGGGCAGACCATGACTGGCGGAAGGATTACAAATCGCCTCACGATTCCAGGTTCAAGTCGAACCAATCCGAACGGGCGGGAGTCTATCTCAGAAACAAGAACGAGGTCAAGACGAGCACTCCCTTGACGCCTACTGAGTAAGCAGACTGCACAAACGCAGCAGGAGAGGGGCTGCAGGAAGACGGATTAATTTGAGAGACGTGTGCAGTTAGAAATGAGACACAAAAAACAAACAGCCGGGAGGACTTTTGTAGTGGGGCAGGTACCACAAAGGTCCAGCATCCGGCTGTTTGCTATTAACGATTTTACATATGAAAAAACCCGATAGCAAGCACCCTCACCCCGAGAATCGAGAGCGAAAGACCATAAACTGTGATCGAGAGCCGATTGAGAGTCTGCCTGTTCGCAATTGCGATATACTGGACTCTTTTGCCGACAAGTGCGGGTTCAACACAGGTCATTCTTGCCAAATCAGACGCAGTAACCTATACAAAATCCACATAACGCACTTTAAGAAGCCGCATTCAGGCGGTGAACCAACCGGGGCTGTGGCGGAACTGGCAGACGCGCTGGATTTAGGATCCAGTTCCTTCGGGAGTGCAGGTTCGATTCCTGTCAGCCCCAATTGACGATGTGACAATGCCTTGCGACGAACCGGCCGGCTATTCGGA
>JANQPT010000046.1 GCA_028285345.1 Planctomycetales bacterium | reverse complement strand
GCAGTTCGGTCGCTCGTGTTGCATGACGGATCGCACCGGTGGAATTGCCCTCGCGACATTTGACAGCACTGGCTGCGAGCTTGATCAGCCCTTTTATTGGGAGAAGCATCGTTTTCCTTCAGCTCGTCACCGGCGACAGCCCGTTGGGAAACATTGGTTTTCCATCATCGGTGGAGGATAAACGCCATTTCCGCAAAATGCTTGATCGCACAGCCCAGCAGCTTGACTTCCAACCTCCCCAATAGGCGAGCGGCGGCGGGACCGGCCGTCGCGGCCAACACCGAGCCGCCCTCCGGTTGCTGAATCACACCGAGCTTGGCTGAAGCAGATCGCCAGGAATCTCACCGACCCGATCGACGGCTTTCTCCAAGGGAAGAGGTTTCTACTGATGGATCGAGACGCCAAGCTCTGCGCGGCATTTCGTGAGTTGCTGAAGAATCAGGACCGAAACGTCCTCACGTTCGACTGTTTCTGGCGGAAACCGGCGCTGCTTATTGATCGCTGATGCCGAAATGCCGCCTTACAAATTTCAAGACTTGTTTCGATCGGCTCTGCTTCGTGCGGCGAAAACCGGTCAGTAATTGGCATTCGATATGCAGCTGGTCCATATTGTCTTTGAGCAGTTTCCCGAACCGGGGATGGTGAATCCCGATGCTGTTGCTGCTAATGGGAGTCTCCATGTCACTGTCGTAGGTCATCAAGACCGGCGGATCGTCCTCGGTCAGATGAGTGATTGCGGAGACCTCTTCGAACAGTTGGTATTTTTCTGCGGGCAATTCGTCGAGCCGCTTCAAATCAACGCCGAATAGCTGCGCCAGCGCGGAAGTGCGATAGATTTCCGCTTCCGGAAACAGGTCGCGAATCACGCGCGGGTCATAGGACGATTGGCCGTTGTTGACGGCCATGCAGGTCAGCCGCGTCGATTGCCGCGCAATCGGATCCTTGCTGTTGGGATCAGCCAAGTCCGCGTGGAAACCCAGCCAGAGCGACAGCCCCGCGCCTGCGGAACCGCCGATCGCCGCGATTCGGCCGGGATCGAGGTTCCACTTTCCGGAGTTGTGCCGAATAAACTGCACCGCACGTGCGGCGTCCAAATGCTGAGCGGGGGCGATGGCGTCTTGCGAGTATCGGTATGTGATTGCCACGACGGCAATCCCGGAATTCAGGCAACCCTTGAGCACGGCGTTGCTGACACTCTTGTCACCATGCCGAAAGGCGCCGCCGTGAATCGCCACTAAAACCGGAGCCGGTTTGGCAGAATCGACTTGCCACACGTCCATCACGTTCCGTTCGTGCGCACCGTATCGCACTTCGGCGAGAGTCGGCGGCACGAACGGGGGAGGCTTCGGCTTCCTTCGCTTCCCTGGTTGAGCGTTGGCCGATTGCACAGCACAAAGGACCAGCAGAAATGCGATCAAAGAATGTGACTTCACGATTATGACTCCCGCGAACTGCCGAGTTGACGATCAGGCTGCACTCTAACGCAAACGCCGTAGCGAGAGCTACGGCGTTTTTTGTAAGTCCAAACGTGGGCGAAGACTCGACGACGAATGTTCCCAGGCGACGGCACCGTCTTTTTGACGGCAAGAGGTCGCGACTTTTCCCGATCGTACGCCCTTGTGAGAAGACTCGCTCGGCCCCTACTTAGAATTTGC
>JANQPT010000004.1 GCA_028285345.1 Planctomycetales bacterium | reverse complement strand
GACGTATACGGCGTTCATGGCCGAAACGCTGTTCGGACAGCGGGGCGAGAACACCAACGATCTGGTTGACCCACAGCGGCAAATGAAGCGCGTCAGCGGCGGCGGCCCCTGTTCGGTCGATGCCGAGACGCTGGTCACTCTGCCCGCGACGCGATACGAAGGTCGCCGCGCCGGGGCGTGGATTCGTAGCACCGGTTACCACGTACTCGTGCACGGCTTCTTGGCTCCGAATTCCATCGAACCGGACGTAGCGCATCACGGAGAAATAGTTTCCGGGCCGCGCAGCATGCACGCCGGCGGCGCATTCGTGGTGCTCTGTGACGGAAGTGTGCAATTCATCAGCGAAAACATCGACCTGCAGCGGATGCGCAATCTGTTTTCCCGCAACGACGGCAGCGTCGACGTGGCCTATTGACAGGCTGTACATGGAGGGCAACAGCGGTTTGCAGAAACAGCGACGAAAATATGTCCAGTCAGACCACTCAGGAACGTTTTCAATTCCATCTGCGGAGAGCCGTCTGCGTGATGGTCGCGGGACTGATCTGCGGGTGCTCAGGCGATGATCCGCCCGAGCTTGAACTGCAGATTCCGCCCGAGAGCATCTCACTCAGCGAAGTCGCGTGGCAACGTCGACCCGCATTTTCGCCGGATGATCAAGACCGACTGGTCGCCCATTTTCACACCAATCGTTCCTTGGCAGAGAATCCGCTGTTGGAGGGTGAACCGGTGGTCTACTCCGCAGACGGTGATCGGATCCGGTACTACTGGTTTACCGAAACCGGCAGCGACATCCATTGGATGTTCCTGGAATTCCGGGCGGGAGCATTCACCGAACTGGGTGAAGGAACCGGTGATTCGTTCGCCACGAATGCCCATTGATTGAAATCGACTCCATGTTTTTACCAATGAGTGCCAACACTATGACAAATCAGAACTCACTGTACTGCTGCGTTAGCATTTTCGTTTGCCTGCTTGCCGGTTGCGGATCGCATGCGGATTTAGTCACCTACGACGAGGTCAAAACGCGCGCCGTGCCTGAAGATGCGACGGTCGTCTGCCGACTCTTCTTTCAGGATCATGACACCAAGCAGTTGCGGTGGGCGGATGTGATCAAGGCCGATGAAATTCAGCTGGGTGAAGTGAATCAGGTCGCGGGATTTCCGGAGTTGGACCCGGACAAACAGAATCTCGTCCAGATGGACGCGAGCGGCCCGGCGATGTTGGTCGGCGTGCGCGACGATGACGGCGGCGAGTTTCAAAGCGGCTACGTATTGGTTGCCACGGGAGTCGTCGAAGAAGCTCACGGCGACCACAGCCACTGGAATTTCGACCGGACGCCCAGTGTCCGCAAAGTCTGTTTGGACGAGAATCAGGGAAATCCGGCCCACTTGTACCTATATCAGGACGTGTTCTATTTGGCGAATGACCGCAAGAACGGCTACACGCGGATTGATCCGCTACGAATTGCGGACGGCGACTCCGATTCGGCGGCGTGCGGTTTCCACAGCGGCGGCGGCAATCACATTACGCTGGCGGTTGCCGACAACTCAACCGGCTACGGCACCTGGATTGACGGCGGCGGACCGAACGCCGGCCGCGTTGATGTGACGGAGATTAAGCCGGAAGGGAACCAAACGATTGCCTATTCCTTTAACCTGCCTTCCGGCGCAATACATGGCGCAACGACGGTTGCCGGGAAGATCTTTTTCGCGCCGGCGGAGGGCGTTTGTTGGGTCAATGTCGATCCAAATCCCTCGAAACAACATCCCGAAGTCGAGGTCCACAAGATTTCATTGGGCGCGGATCCTGAAACAAAAAAGCCGCTCCGCACCGGCGCGTTCACCGTCCACCGCGACTACGTACTGTTTGTCAACGGCAAAGCGGACTTCGCCGCGCTCTCGCTGCTGAATGCCGCGAAGGAGCAGCCGTCGCTGATCAATGTGCAAATCCCCATGGATTCCGTCAATTCCCCGACCGTACCGCGTGTGGTGAAGACGGCCGCGGGGCGCCGCCTGGCATTTTTGTTCCATAACCACAAGGCGGATGTCAAAGGGGGTGAATTCTTAAGCGTGGTCGACCTCGACCCCAACGGCGACCTGGACTTCTCAGACGCGAAATTGGAAAAGACGATTCCTGTCGGTGCGAGTGCGGTCGAAGGACACTATGGTCACCACGACCTGACCTGGGACCACGCGGGGCGGTTTGCGTTCTGGACCAATCCGGGAGAGGGGACGATCTCGGTGATGTCGCTCGATGATCTCGCCGTCAACACGACAATCACTGTCGGCGGGAAACCGACAAAGGTTGTGGGGATTGGCGAAGAAGACATTGACGACTAAAACCCGCTGATCCGTCAATTCCCGAGACTTGCACGTCTTCTCAGGTTGCCTGCTCTGCGAAATCAGCGCGCTCGAAATGCAGGGTCATGGAATCGTTCTGGACCGCCGCTCAAACAAACGAGGCGGCCGTGCAATCAATGCCGACGTTTTGATCCGCGCGATGCTCAAGCTCCTCGCCGACTCGACCAGCAATCCATAGCGATTATCAACGAAACCTCTGCATGTTCGTCCCAACTCGTTTCGGCGCTCGGTTCTGTCCACTCTCAGCTCTGAGACAATTCACCAAAGTTTGCTGAAAAGCACCAGTCTTCTAAACAGATCTGGCTCGCGTCGAACTCTCTATTATCGAGTACTTGGATTCAAGAGTTCGTACCATCAGGTTAGAAATCAAATGCCATTATTAGCCTACAGAGCGAAAAATGCGCGAGATTCAAGTGCCAATCGCTGCGGGAGCCGCAAGCCGATTGCTTCTCATTGCATTCTTCTATTGGCGATGCAATTGGAGATCGCATTGCTCGCGGTTCTGATCCCCGGTGTGGCAGCCGCTGAAGAGACCGCAACGAAAATCACACCGCGCGGGTCGATTGTCGATGCCGACAAGCAGCCGATTCCCGGTGTGCAGGTCACGCTGCATCGCTGGGACGGCGTGATGAGCCCGGCGCTGGAAACAGCCAAAACGGACGCGGGC
>JANQPT010000059.1 GCA_028285345.1 Planctomycetales bacterium | reverse complement strand
TCGTCACGACTTCCTGAAACCGGCGCGTGTTTCTGGCGAGTTGCGGCAGAGAGGAGATCACCATGAACCGACGTTCTTACAAGCTTTGACGAATGCGGTTGAAACTCTTCAGGACTTCCTCCCCGACCAGTTTCAAGGATTCCCCGACCGATTCGGCCGATTCACCGACGGCCTCTTTAAGCGGGTCGTAGTCGCGCGTCATTTCGTCCAACTTCTCAGTCGCTTTGTCCCATTCTTCTTTTGTCTCTGCCGCACCAAGGTGAATCTTCAGGGCCAGTTCGTCACGCTGCTGCTTGAGGGAGTTGATCAATTCCGAAACTGACAACTTTTCGTGTGACATCGAGAAACCCCAGCAAAAATCAGTATTGAGAAATTCAAAAAGAAACAGTGCCAGTCATAAGAACAGCCAATAAGCTGATATTCAACTCGCTCACCCGGAAATAATCGGGAGAGTGATAAAGAACTTGATGACCAGGGCATTGAGTACGTCGATGAAGAACGCCCCGACTAACGGAACCACTAGAAATGCCTTCGGTGACGGTCGATATTTCTCGGTGATAGCCCCCATGTTGGCCATCGCCACTGGTGTGGCGCCCAATCCAAGACCTGCGAATCCGGCTGCAATGACGCAGGCATCGTAGTCTCTGCCCATTGTTCTAAAGACGACAAAAATCGCGAATACCGTCATCACCGTCACTTGAGCCAGCAAGATCAGTAGGATCGGCCCGATCGCAGCGGCGAGAGTCCAGAGTTGAATGCTGATGAGGCTGAGACTCAAGAAGACCTGCAGACTAACGTCGTTGGTGAGACTGATAGCACCGCTATTAAGTGGCCACTGAAAAAAGTCAGCAAGATTGGTGAGCAGGATTCCGCACAACATGGCTGTCAGAAAACCGGGAACCAAAACTCCCTTAGAGAACAGGTAGCGGTTCACCAGATCTCCCAACTCGAAACAGACCGCAATCGCCAGCAACGTGCCTAGCACCGAATTCACCCGCAACACCGGGCCGTTGTTCTGTCGGGCGTGATCCGAATCCCGCGCCGACTGCTCGCCGGGCGGTGAATCTGTCACGTCCAAATCGTGTGTTCGGATGAGTCGCTTGGCGATAGGGCCACCAATCATTCCCCCAGCGATCAGACCAAATGTGGCGCAAGCGATGCCCACCTCGCGAGCATGCGTCAGTCCCGCTTCGGCTGCAAGGTCGCCCCAAGCGATCGCGGTCCCGTAACCCCCAGCGAATGAGATGCTACCGCCAAAAAGTCCGTATCCAGGATGATGTCCCATCAGCGAAACGAGCAGCACGCCCGTAACATCTTGGACGACCAAGAACACAGCGGAGACAATGACTAATATTGCCAGCGCTTTGCCGCCTTCCGTGAGGACCGAAAACTTTGCAGACAGCCCAATGGTAGCAAAGAAAGCCAACAGAAGATTGTCGCGAACCGTCATGTCAAATGTGATTTGTGGTCCGCCTGACCAATAGATCAGTCCGACGATCGTGCTACAAATCAGACCGCCGGTCACAGGCGCTGGAATGTTGAACTCGCGAAGCCAGCTTACCTTTTTCGTCAAATTCTGACCCAAGAACAGAATTAGGATGGCAACAATCAGCCCGTCCCCAGGTCCAACTTCGTATTCCACGGTTTACTCCCGCACTCTAGAATCTCCTCCCAGAATCTCCTCCCCGAGCGATCCCCACGGTTTTCGCTGTCCCTCCCCACGTCAAGCCGCTGTCACACCGAATCGTCTGAGACGCAAAGAACACTCGAGCCCGAGCGATGGAGAAAAACGTGGTCTTACCCGCGTGGATTGAATCATCGCTTCATTGTCTTCTGATTTCAATGATGCGATTGTTCTACCTGCTCAGTCTCTTGACAGTTTTCGCGTCGAATCTAAGTGCTCAAGACTATTTCGCGGAAATCGAAGCACTGAAGGCCAGGGTCGAATACCTCGAATCTCGTCAGTCAAGCGAGGCAGTTCTTGACACTCCCGCCGAATTTGATGCGGTAACGGAGGCAGGTTCAGGCGTCGTGCTCGCTGACTTTCGCGAGAACGAATCAGCCCTCTCTCTCAGAATTGGTGGATATGTGAAGGGGGATTTCATCCACGACTTTGATCCGATCGAAAGCAAAGACAACTTCGATCCGGTCACAATATTCACCGATGGGCGCGAGGGGCAAAATACTCGACTCCACGCCCGGCAAACGCGCCTTAACATTGATGCCAATACACCGACGGAATTCGGCGATCTTAAGATTTTCGTAGAGGGTGACTTCTTCGGCGAACGAGACACCTTGCGGCTGCGACATGCGTACGGCGAGCTTGGTGAGTGGACGGTGGGGCAAACCTGGACCACATACACCCAGATCGCGGCGCTTCCCACGACGCTGGACTTTGAAAGCCCAATTGCATTTGTGGTGGCCCGGCGCGCACAAATCCGTTGGACTAAACAACTCGACGAACATTTCTCCATCTCGGCGGCTGTGGAAGACCCGCGTGTGATCTTTCCTCGTGAAGACGAGTTGCCACAACTCGACCTCCGCGGAGAAGAGCGTGAGCCATTGCCGGACTTTGTGGCACGTATTCGATATGTTGGTGATGATCTACAGCTGCAATTCGCGGGAATTCTGCATACCGTGGGATTTCAACCTCGCAATGATGATGTCACAACAGATACCGGCTACGGCCTGGTCTGGAGCGGGTTTTGGCGACTTGCCGAGAATCACAAAATACTCACTCAAACGAGCTTTGGAGACGGAGTTGGAGGTTTAATGAGGTGTAACCGAAGCCGTGCCCAACAATCGTGGCGGGATTGATTTGATCGACGTCTTCGCTACAACTGTCGGCTATGAGATTCGCTGGACCGAGAAACTGACCTCAACCGCGGTCTACTCCCTCGGTCGACTGAATAACACTCCGCTGCAGGAAGGCGACGCGCTGCGCTCCGCAGAATATATTGCCGTTAACTTAATCTGGAATCCGATCAATCGCGTCTACGCTGGAATCGAATTCTTACACGGCAAGCGAGTCGACAAGAATCGTGACTCGGGCGAGGCAAATCGGATTCAGATGAGCGTTCGTTATGACTTGCCGTGACGGCCAGACGTTCCATAGGCGAAGTGCCAACACCGTCTTAGCTCAAAGTTTGCTGTAGTGTCAGTGCTTCAAAAACGCTTGATACCGTGAATTCTGGCAGCAATTCGGTTCTGGGTCACAGCAGACAGACTCAGGACAGCAGCAGCGAGGCTGCGGATACCAACAGCAGCGTCGCCAGACACGATCTGGGCAGCAAAATCGAGCTTCTGGCCGGCAGCCACACTCGCGGAAGCAAACTTTATCAGGCGAGCAACAGCGTGCTTCCGGTCGACATCGCGCCAAATTGTCAGGCGGACAACAGTTGCGGTGGCACTTCGACTTCAGTTTTGAGAGAAATCCGTCGGCAAGCAGTTGGTCGGACATCAAGTTGAGTCCGAGGAAGCTCAAACTTATGAGGATTAACGGTTTCAAGACTAGCAACCTTGTCCTGCAGAAATTCGAATGATTAAGACTACCGACGTTTATCGACCATGCGAACAATCTGCTGAACGCCAAGCTCGACGCGGGAAACCTGAAAATAATGTGCCATCTGCCTGCGAAGCACTGCCGCTTTAGGAGAGATAGAAAGACCTGCCAGAATGGGCAACCCGAGTCGTGTAGGTCAGGTTTTGCGGAATTAATGGTGATTCTAATTCTGACGATCGAAAGGTCCGATGAGCAAAATAGGGCTGCGATCTTAGCTAACAGATCGCCTTTGCACTCGCGGGAGAAGGAATCCCAAGAGCCACGTAAACGGAGTCACCGATGGGCTACTCACAACGCGGCGTCATCTACGGACTCGCACTCTGCGTTGTTGGTTGCGCTGCCACTTCCAACGACATCCCAGCAGACCAAACCGCACATACTCACTTGAGACAAGCTGCGACGCCTGATGGCATCCAAACGGACCGATATGCGCGAGCTTGGGGCAGAAACCTCCAGGACCTCAGCAAGTCTTTCGACTCGGACGACACTCCGACGCCAACCGCGGTTCTACTTCGAGGGAAACGGCGTTCTTGAGCGCGTTGCCGGTCGGCGTGTCGTCGTTGGCCCGCTGGATAAAATCGCTCTGGAGCAGCTCCTTGGCCGTCTGCTGCAACTCCGACGGCACCAGCAACGTGCGAGCACGGATGTCGAGGTCGCGGCCTTCGTCGTCGCGCTGCGCCATCATGCGGGCCAAGCCGACGGCTAGCGATGCGGCATCCAATGCGGTCGGGGCACCCTCATCGTAGTTACCGTTGCCGCTGGCGAAAAAGCTCCCGGCGTTGGCCAACAGCACTTTGTAGACCAAATCGGACAACGACCGCATCGCCGTCCGACCGAGCGAGCGGGCCGTATCCTCGAACATCGACAGGTCGTCGTTGATGATGTCGCGGCGGTCAATGGACAACATTTTGCCGAACGTGTCGACCGAGTAGGTGTAGGTTGATTCGTCCAGGCTGCCATGCTTCAATTCGCCTCCCTTGGCCACTTCGGACAGATCACCTGTGTCGCTTGGGCGGACGCCGGTATGATCCTTGAAATCCTTGGCCGATTTGATCGCCGCGAATGCCCGCCATGTGGCCGGCGTTTCATCGTACGACTCGAACAACACTTTGTTGGCTGCATTGCCGAGGGCGACCGGCAGCGAATAAGTCGTCAGCGCGGCCTGGATCATCGCCTCGCGACCTTGCGGCGCCTCGCGGCCGTCGGCTTGCAGGCTGTAGCGGCAGAGGTCGACCAAGTTCGTACAGCGCAGATCGCGGGCCTGCTGCATCGCTTGCGGACCGAGTTGTTCCTCCGCCAATCCCTCGCAGCCCATGTGCGATAGGATCGCCGCCTCGATGGTGGCGTTCGTCGGCGCGTGGTCGCGGGCATGAATGATCGGCACTTTGGGACGCGATTCGCGCAGCACAGCGAGTTCGGTTTGCTGCACATCCCAACCGTTGCGGATGGCCGTCGCCTCAATGTCGCTAAAGCGGCCACCGCAAACTTGGCGGATCGCGGTGATGCGTTCCGTTTCCGAGGCCGCTTGCTCACGGATCTGTTCGGCGGTCGGTGTGATGGTTTCTTCAGGCATTTGGGATTCCTTCTGGGATGCCGCAATCGCAACAGACGTGCTCCCGTCCGCGCCGATAGCGACAATGGAGACTTCGCGGAGAGTGGAGGACTTCACAAAGAGAAGGCCGCTCGCCGGAGATTTGATGGTGCGGCCGTTCGCCTCGATGGATTTGCCAGGCGGAACGCGCTCGTAGTCGGTGGGCGTCACACCGACGGAAGCTTGGAACCGAAAACCGCCCTTGGCGAGTTCGATGATCTGCCGGGCCGCTTCGCTGGAGGGCGAGATTGCTCCGGCAACGATCAATCGTCCGTCGTGAACTGTCGCCTGGCCGTGCCCGACGATACCTTTGAGTGAGGAGTCATGGTCGGCCAATATGCCAACCTGTGCGGCGGAGATGTCGATGCCGTGCAAGTCGATCACGACCGGCCCCCAACCGGGAACGGTCATCAAACCGCCGGAGTAGGCCAGGATGGAAACTTCGGGATGCGTTTGACCGGCCGCTTGAATGTCCACGGAACCGGCGGTGAACAGGATTTCGTCGATGGTTTCGAGCATTGTCACTCCTGGCTGCTGAAGGGATTGAAACCGGCTGCCAGCAATTTCGGAGCGAGCAGCCTTAATCTGTAACGCACGGTTCCTTCGGAAACGCCAATGCGCCGGGCGGCTTCGCTGAGATTGCCGTCACATTCGATGAGCGTGCGGCAGAGCTCACGGCTCTCCTCGCTGTCGATGAAATCGAGGACATCGTCCGTAGACCAGCTTTTTGCCGTTAAATCGGCTGCGCGGCGTTCAACATTCTCTCGCTGCTGTGCGGAAGCGGGATTTCGCGGAGCATTATCGTCGCATGGCTCTGGCGCCGTCGGGCGATCTTCAGACTGCTTGAACCGCTTGGCATGCCGGAATTCCTTGTCGGCGTACTTGAGAACCGCATATTTCACGGCGGTGTAGATCAGCGTTTTTTCGGAGGCGCCTTTCGACGGATCGTACTTCGGCGGTTTGCTAAGCAGCTTGAGTACGACCTCCTGAGCGACGTCATCGTAGATGACGAAATCCGGGCAGTTCTTTTTGGCTTCCTTGATCGCTACCCGACGGACGTAGTCGAGCAGATCGGCGGTGAACTCGATTTCGCGCTTGGTGTCAACCATCTACACCTCCTCGCCGCGCTCGAGTTTCTCCCGGATGTCGTCACAGAGCGTGAAGGAAATCAGCGACGGCGTGATATCGACCAAATTGCCGTCATCGCCAGTGATGCCGCGCGGCGGCACACGGTGCATCACGAAGTACTGGTCGTCCGCTGGCACGTGTCGCCCGTATTTCTGCGATTCACGTTCCGAAGCCTCGCGCAGAGGCCGCAGAAAGTCCATGTAGCGGCAGACGAGGGCTTGGCACATCGCAGCGTACGGTACGAAGATCTCGCAATCCTCGAAGTGATCGGCAGCGGCATCTACGTCAGCCTGCGACCAAACGTCCGGCTCAGACGGTGTGGCTACGCCATTCTTGACGAGCACATCCAGCATTGCCGGCCGGCAGTCGTAGCCTCGAGAACGAAGATGGTGCGAGGCAGCGACGGTCGCCATCGGAAACATCTCGTCCCGTTCCATCTCGGCTGCCTGCCGGAACGCTTGGTCCGCCCCAACCGGCGGCTTCAGCTTCACTTCCACGAACTCGTCAAATGTCAGTCCGATTCCCATTCAAAGTTCTCCCGTTCAAAAATTAGGGGGTTAGGGGAGTGCCGAAGTCTGCTATCAACTTATTTCCGGTGGAGAAGTTTATTCGTAAAGCGATTGAGGACGTTTCTTGAGAAATTCCAGAGATCGTTGTAACGGACCGTGTGCCGTGCAAGAATTGCTCGGTCAATTCGCGCAGCGGATTCGATGTATCTTGATTCCATGAGTAACATTGACTGCCATGACCACCGGGGGGTATTCTCAATGTGGATGGTTGAGAGATAAACAGGTTATTCCCCAACACCGCATGAGGGCGTTTGCAATGTGGCCCCATGAGATTGACACGCTATATCGCTGGTACTGCACGCTTCCTGCAACCGCGTTCCTCTGCCTTGGCCCCCTTGTTCTGGCAGTCCTCTTTCAAGCCGCGAAAGATCACTGTTTCCCCGAATCAAGCGGCTATGGGTGCGTACTCACGATCGCCGCGATCATCGGCCTCGTAATTGCCGGTTCTCTTCATGGTGGCCCCGGCGAGAACCGAACGTTGCCGTTTTACTTGCTCTACATCCCGGTCGCCGCAGTCGCAACCGGTTATCTTGCTCTCTTTGCACGTGTTGCCGTTAATCCAACGGGACTCCTTTGTGCATTTAATCGCCACAAATGGCGTGGTTGCCGGTGTCAATATTTCAGGTGCCACGCTAAGCGCAACGAAGGACATGAATGGAATGGTTGCGTCTGCTGCAATTGCCCTGCCACGCGTGACGAAGAACATGATTGGTCAATTCCATGTACCTGTCAAAAATGCAACATGACACGTGAGGACGAACACGTTGTTGTCAATCACGTCTGTCAAGTGTGCAACAAAGAATTCCATGAATGGAAAGAACTCGACCGGTCTACAATCAGCTCCGAGTGCATTACTCCACACGATCCTTACGTAAATTGGGGTGGTGTATACGATATCACAGAATCCGTTTCGGAACGTTGCGCCTGTGGCGCGGAACGCGAACGAACGGAAAGTTATCGGAGATGAAACGCCCAACCAACGAAGGGGAATCACAAATCGGTGAACCGGCGTTGGCGGGCCTTTCGGTTTTTCAACGTCGTTTCCTTCGTTTATGATTCTCGGTGTGCCAACGTCTACTCCATTGGTCCGCCATCCCGGTTATCTCGAACCTTAGCGCCCGACGACCCTTCCCCGCACCCACGCGAAGCCAACCCGTTCCACACGGCTATCCATCCTGTCCAAGATGACCAGCGACGGTCGTACCGTCTGGCCGTCGGAGCGTTTGTACTTCATGCCGCGAATCCGACCGGTGATGCCGCCCACTTTGATGATGGCGCCGCTCGCCTTCGATTCGGGAATCGTCGGCAGCACAATCTCTTTGGCGGTCCAGCTGATAAAAGTTCGTTCCCCTTGATATAGCTGCCCGCTGCAGCGATTGGCGATCCCGTCCAGGCAATGAACCGGATAGACCACCTCGGGGAAATCGGCCAGCAGCAGTTCGTTGCCGTCCAATTCCATCTTGATGGAATCGAGCATTTCTACGGCATGCCCTTCATCCGAGCCAATGAGGCAGACAAACTCCCGGTGCCCGAATAGCACGGCCCAGATGCAAGCGCATTCTGAGATCGTCGACTTGCCGCTCCCTCGCGGCATGGCCATGGCAAACAGCCTGCCCTCAAGCACCTCCTGCTCGATCCGCTCGATCACCTTCTGGTGGTCGGAGGACCAAGCCAGGTGAAAGGTCAGTGGGAAGTAGGCTTCGCAGAAATAGCGAAAGTCAGTGGCCGCGCGCGCTTTGCGGTCCGGGTCGACGACTGCCGGCAGTTCACCGATGTCCCGCCCGGCCAGGGAGAGCGCCGCGTTGCGGGCGCGGGCCCGGTCCTTGAGTGTCGCATACGGATCGCCGTCGGGCTCCGGCTCAGAGGTATTCCGCTGGTGCACCAGCCAGGCGATGTATTTGAGCAGATCGACCGCTTTGTCGTCGCCGATGCGAAACCCCGCACGGGAACGGTGGCGGTACAATTGCCGTTCGCTGATGACTTCCCCGAGCGGTGTGGAGTTCATCAGCCGCACGAGTTCTGAGGGACGCAGGTTGCGGGGATCAATCGCCATCGGATCTTGCGGAAAGTTGTTGGATGTTCCAGGCCGAGTAATCTACGAGGTTGAGCGTGCCGTCAGGATTCGTCGGCGCACCGGCGTCGATGTCGGCGTGGAGCATCTCCGGCGAGATCAGCCGCCGGCCGACCTTGCTTAACAATCGGGCCGCCAGATCGACCGGCAGCGCGCCGGGATTCATCGATTCCAGGGGGCTTTCGGACATGGGGACAGTTTTGGAAATTCTGAAAGATTCTGCCAAACCGCGCTGGATGTGCCGCCGCAGCTGAGGTAACTGGTGTCCTGCTCACAGCGGCCGCGGTGGCCGCCGGGCAACACGAAATCCTCATTCACGAAAGGGAACAGACGATGGCAGCGAAGAAAACGACAGCGAAAAAGACCACGACCAAGAAAACGACGGCCCGCAAACCGGTGACGGCGAAGAAGACCGCAGGAAAACGAAGCGCCGCGAAGAATCCGACCACCAAGAAGGGAGCGACCAAGTCTGGCGACAAGAAGATGAGCGCGCTCGACGCGGCGGCCAAGGTACTTTCCGGGGCGAAGGAGCCGCTGAATTCCAAGCAGATGATCGAGCGGATGGAGGCCAATGGTTACTGGATATCCCCCGGTGGCCAAACCCCGGCATCGACTCTGTACGCCGCGATAATTCGTGAGATACAGAAGAAGGGGAAGGAGGCCCGGTTCACGAAGGCGGACCGCGGATTGTTTGCCGCAAACAAGTAGCCCGTTTCCCAAAGTCTTCGCCACACACGCCCCAGGTTCGCCACCGTGGGGCGTTTTCTTGTTCTTGGTGGTTTTCTTCAAAGCCGCTCCTCCTTGGTCACACGGGCCAACCTCGTCGACGAGTCGCCGAGAGGTTCGAAATACCGCACCGGCTTGCCAAGTTCGTTCGCGATTACAATCTCCGCCCAGCTTCGGCGAATTTCCCGACATTCTCAACATCTGCCCACACGAGTTCACGATCAACCCCGCTGCGGACCGCATAACAACAGACTGCAAAGTCGGCTTCCGATCGCGTGCCGTTTTCCGCAAGACTACTAACGGCAATCAACTGTGCCAGCTTGTCAACCTTGGACGCCGATGGTCTGCGGATGGTAGGCAACTTCATCGCGGCTATCTCTTGCGCCCGTGCGGTGTCGGGAGAGTTGATCTTGTACCGCTCGAAATCCGCCAGCGGATACCGCCGTGTCGGGTCACATTCCTTCAATTCCGTCGGCACCGGTTCACTACCATTTCGTTGGTCTTTGCGATTCATCGATCCCGGCAGGCGCAAAAATCTGGCTAGGTCGTGTGTGCGATCTCCGTCAATCGATTGGGCGATGCCGGCAAGTACGTCTTGAATATGCAGGGCTTGGGGGCTGAGGCGAGCCAGATCGGGGCGTTGGTCCAGATAGACTTTTTCCCCATCATCGACGACATACTTGCGTGGCGGCTTCTTGCTTCCGCCCGTTGACTGAGGGCATTCATTCTCAACTGGCAGCGGATGTCCGACGTCATCAATCAAATAGGGTTGATCCAGCAGCCAATAAACGTGCACACCGTTCCCCGAGTTCACCAGAATCGACGGCGGTGGCAACTCGGCATCGGCAATCCTCTCGCGCGCTTCATCCGCCGAAACATGGTCAATGTCGGTCCACAGCGATCTTACGGTCCGAATCTGCCATGCTAGGTCGAATCGGCCAACGTCGCACTCCTTTCCGAACCGCGGACACACTCCAAAAAAGAGGTTCACGTGCGTCTTCTCGGCCAAACGCAGTAACATTAACAGAGTCGTGCGAAACCGGTCCGGCAGCGCTTTGTTGTAACGTGTGTTTTTGAAATCCACGCGGCTCCGTTTTCGGCCGTCCGTCCAAGATTCAATGGGGCGAAACAAGATAATGTCGTCTGGATCAAACAGCGCACGCAGGAGCATTTCAGCTGTCGCCAGTTCGGAACGCAACCCGCCCGAGTTTCGAGACGGTTTAGTCACTGTTGTGCTGCTGTTGGCCGTCATCAATGGATCAGATTCCCAGTCTGCTGAGCCTTTACAAATCACTGCATTCCATGGCATCGGTAAGCAGCGGGCCAATATTGTTCCTGACCGCTGCCAACTGGGATGATTCCTCTCGTTCTTGCTCCACTTCGTAATTGAACGCTTCGACATCGATCACAGAGCGAATCGAATCACGCAGGATCTCCTGCAGGTCGACCGGAGCGAGTGCTTCGACCTCATAAACCGGCTGGTCATCGCCGTAATCCGCAATCCAACGCTGGCACCGGGAAGATCCTCGTTTGGGCAGCGCCTCGGTCGCATTATTCGCCAGCCCGAAATGAGCGACGTGATCCAAATTGACCGCAACCTTGACCGGATGCACATCCACGCCGAAGTCGTCCGCCATGGAGCGACCGAATGATTCGGCGATACACTCGCCGTCCGGATCGAAGTCGCTGACAATCAATAGGACCAGTTTCTTTTTGCCGCTCTGGAAGTAGCGTCGCGCCATTTCGTGCCGCGGCGGCAATGACGCGTAACCGCGCCCGATGGTCAGCGGGATGCAGAATTCCTCGGCCACCGGCTTCAATATCCCTTAGATGGTGTTCTTCTTGCCCAGAATCTCGACATGATGTGTTTGACTCTGCATCAAGTCGCGCCAATACCCAACCAGAAACTTGCCGGATTCTTGCCGGACGAATTCGCGAACATTGTCGAACGGCCGCCATATGGTCACCGGACGCGTTTCATCGGCGATCGCCTCCCATGGAATTTCAGCGAATATCCGCCCTCGGATCAGGATGTCGATCAGCTTTTCATAGCTCGACTTGTCGTTACGACAGTGGCTGTCCTTCTTACTGGCGTGCGTCAAGGGCGGATTGTTGAGCAGCAGATAGTGAATTCCCCGCACGCTGAGCGGCCAGAACTCGCGCTGGTTCTCGATGACTTGCAGGCAGGCATCGAGAAAGGGCCGTTTGACGGCAGTGATCGGGATTCGCCTGGTTTCTCCGCGAAACTCGATCGCCCGCAAGTGGACATCACTGCGCTTTTGGCGCTCGCGCTGCAGTTCCACGTAAGCTTTGTCAGCGTTTGCGGAAACTACCTCTTCGCGGATCTTCTCCAGCACAGATTTCTCGCGTTGCAGGTTGAACTCCCGTAGCAGACGTCGGTACTCGCCGGTCTCCTCCGGCTTGTCGAACGGCAATACCCTTACTGGAACTGATGACAAACCGCACATCCCCGCTGCCCATCGCCGTCTGTGTCCGCTCACCAAAAAGCCGTCCGCCGTGACGACCAGCGGATCGAGAATTCCCCGCTCGGCGATGCTCTTGGCCAGTTTAACCATCTCCGGATCGTTACTAACCAAAGGATTGTAAACGTCGTTATTCTCGCCGGAATACATCACGTCGGCGATGCTCCACTGCTGGACAGGGAGCGCCGCGACATCGATATCGTCGAGGATTCCATCAAGATGGAAAACCGGGCTCACAATTGATCTCCGATCTCACGTTGCCCGTCGCCGCCGATACCGTTGTGTTCACCGGCGCGAGGTCGGTCAGTGCTCACACGGCTGACGGTAAATGCGTCGTCCCCAAACTCCCGCCGAAGATAACCAAGAAACAGCCGATTAAGACTTCGCCCTACCTTCGTGCTGGCGCCAATTACGCACGAGAATCGCTTCGCATCGAATGCGTGTGCCGCATTGAGTCGCGTTTCGGTTTCACCGTGCAGAGCTTCCGCACCGAGAATCGCCAGAGCCAGCGAACTTTCCACATCGTCCATTTCCACGTTAGGCCGGAAGCAATATCGATAGGATGCGCGACTCATACAGATTCTCCGGGAATACCAGTCTCTACTGTTGTATCTACGCAGTAGATTCAGCCATCGGCCGCGATTTACAAATATTTGTGTAATTCGGCGCTTTCGAAACGCCGTCGTAGGCGGCGCACGTCGTTGCCGACCTGCCGTCGCGACCTCCCAAGGACATGCGCGGCAGCATGTCGTGACATTGTCGAGAGCAAGTTTGCCAGCTTGCGCAAGTCCTCTGGCAACGCGTCGACCACATCCGCGACATCGACCCGCAGCTGGGAGAGGTCTTCAACGGAGCGGCTTGATTGGAATGTGTGGTTTTGGGCAGCCGTCGCAACGCAGGTTTGGCTCCGCTCCACGGAGTAGTATTCGGCATCCGACACGAGTTCGTTGAGAGACCGACCGTGGCGACGGAAATTACGCTTCTCGCAGGTGCGAGCGCGGACCAGCGACACCGCTTTGCTCCGGATCACTCGTGAAACGAACGCTTCCTCGCAGCCACGGCGGGGATCGAATCCGCTGGATTTGCGGAGCAATTCCAGCGTCAACTCCTGCTGCACATCCTCAAGCTCCGACTGGCGGAAGCCGGGATGGCGGATCAATTCCCGCGCTTTCTGTCGAATGAGCTCTACAACGGGCGAATCGCCGTTCTCTAACAGCAGGGCGATTCGACGACTGTTGCGAGAGCCCGATGGACTGTAGGTCGTAGTGGGCGGCGTCGCACTTCGCGTCGTCCGATGCACCGATCGACTGCATTGTGGTCTACAAAGTCGACAGACTGAGCCGCAGCCTACTCGACTTTGCGCGGATCATGGAGGTCTTCGAGCAGCACAATGTCTCGTTCGTTTCCGTGACGCAGCAGTTCAATACGACCCACTCCATGGGCAGGTTGACGCTGAACATTCTGCTCTCGTTCGCACTATTCGAACGCGAGATCATCGGCGAGCGCATCCGAGATAAAATTGCCGCCCAGCGCCGCAAGGGCAAGTGGGCGGGCGGCATGCCGGTGCTGGGCTACGACGTGGACCGCTCCGACGCCAGTCCGAAGTTGGTGGTCAACGCCGAACAGTCTGCACGCGTGCGGCAGATCTTTGAATTGTACCTGGAAGAGAAGTCGCTGTTGCCGGTCGTCAAGGAATTGAGCCGCCGCGGCTGGGCCAACAAATCCTGGCTTAGCAAGAAGGGCCGGCCGATGGGCGGTCTGCCGTTCGACAAGTGCTCGCTGCACCGCCTGCTGACCAATCCACTGTATATCGGCAAGATTCGGCACAAGGACGAAATCTTCGACGGGGAACATGAGGCGATCGTCGATGCCGATGTGTTCCAGAAAGTGCAAAGGCGCCTCAAACGAAACGGCCGGTCTGCCTCAGTTCGCAACAAGCATGGCGCCTTGCTCAAGGGACTGCTGCATTGCCAATCTTGTGGCCGCGCGATGACGCACACCTTCACCGCGAAACGAAACAAGCGATATCGCTATTATGCGTGCACCCAGGCGATCAAAAAGGGGCGGGCCGCTTGTCCTTCTAAGTACCTCCCCGCCGCTCAGATTGAAGCAGCGGTCATCGATGAGATTCGCGGCATTGGGCGCGATCCGGCGTTGCTGGGCAAGGTCTACCTGCACGTCCAAGCCCAAGACAAATCGCGACAGAAGGTCCTACGCCGCGAACAAGCTGGCCTCAGGCGCGAACTGACGCGGCACGACACGAAAACAGCCGACCAATTGGCCGACGGGCGCACTGGTGCCCCACAGGAGGTCGACCGGAGCGAAAGGGCCAAGAAGTGCCTGGGCGAACTGCGGCGGCAAATTGCCAACGTTGAGCACAATGAGATCACCCAAGACCAAGTCGATGCGGTCTTGTGTGATTTCGACACTCTGTGGAAGTCGCTGAAATCCAGGGAGCAAGCTGAACTACTTCAGTTGCTGGTCGCCAAGGCGGAGTTCAACGCTGAAGACAGCAGCCTGACGATTCAGTTTCACCCGATGGTGATCAAGGAGTTGGCATGTAAACCGTGAAGCGGAAATTGTACTTTGCCACCGAAGCAAAAGGGCGGCAGCGAATTTGGAGCACACCTTCGGCTATTGACTTGGCAAGTGAGGGCCGCATCCCGCGCATCTCGCGGCTGGTAGCACTGGCTATTCACTGCGACCAGATGATCCAAGACGGCGAGGTGGCCGACCAAACCAAACTCGCCGGCCTGCTTCACGTCTCCCAGCCGCGGATGACGCAAATTATGAACCTGCCGCATCTGGCGCCGGATACTCAGGATGAATTGCTATTTCTGCCGCGCACGCTCGCCGGGCGTGATCCGATCCACGAGAAGCTGCTGCGGCCGATCGTTGCGGAGATGGATTGGGGGAGTCAGCGGGGGATGTGGGCGGGTCTATTGATCCCCAGCACTCGGCCCTCCAGACCGCAGCTGTAACAATCGAACCCAATTCTGTCACTCAGGCTGGAACAAGGTCGGCAGTAGGACAATCACTTTTCGAATTCATTTCTTATCGAACGAGGATTCCAGTCCACACCTACCGTAATTCGCATGCAAACACTAATCCGATCACACTGCAAGATTTCCTTTCGAGTTGCTAATTGCTCTTGATCCGAGAACAGAGGATGTATCCTTTGTTTGTTCCACCGACGACAGCTCGAACCTCACCGTCATGGATATAGATTACGTGGTCTAACCAGTCATCGGCATGTCCCGTGCTCACCCCACCGATTTGGCTCCATGACTTACCGGAATCCTCGGAAAGATAGAGACTGCGATTCCCAGTGTACGTCGAATAAAGTACACAGCCACCTCCTAGCCAAGCAAAGTCGTCTGCAGCTGCTCCGATGACACCTAAATCCTTCCACGTCTGGCCATGGTCTATGCTCCGGAAGATATTGCCACTCTTCGTACCAATCAGTGCAACGCCTCCACCCAGATATTCAATCGCATAAAGGTCTGAATCAATCAGTTTTCCCTTATCCTTCCATGTCAATCCATCATCCATGCTTTTATAAATGTGTCCTGCCCATCCATTGGCAATCACCCCATCACCCACTTCATTGAGTCGATAGAGCGCATGCGTTGAAATTCGTCCAAGATCTTGCCACGTCGCACCCTGGTCTATTGAACGATGGATATGACCACCCTTGCTGTCAGCGTCAGAAACCAGCAGTGTATCCTTGGCAGTCACCAGCATTCCGTAGGCATTTGCGTAAATTGGATTCGCTGCTTTAGAGATCTGTCCCATGTCTTTCCATGTTTCACCGTAATCGGTTGTTTTCCAAACATGTACTTTTTTACCGGTGAGCAAGTACCCCACCCCTCCCTCACCGGAGCACAGACATGTGATATAATCGGAACCCGTAATTTTTCCGATCGTTCGCCAGGTTTCACCGTAATCCTCACTCTTGAGAATGTAACCTGGATGGGGCCTCCGCGTTCCTGCGATGACAACTCCCTTCCCGAGATATGCGAGGGCGTCGATGCGACTAAACGGTTCGCTTTGCTGCACTTTGAAATCCAACTCAATCGCCCACAAGTGACCACTTTGCAATATCACAGAGATGAAGCCAATCGTCATGGCTTGAAGAAACCTTGCGGAATTCATTCTGAACTTCCTTTCACCCAACGTAGGTCAGAGTAGCGTTTGCAGACTTCATTGTCGTTTGAATGAGCATCATGTACAGGGTGATTCGGAGTTGGATTGAATCTTAGAGGCAGTCTTCTAATTCATGATTTCGTCCCCGCCAGCCGCCGCAGCATCAGCGGGAGTATCGTGATATAGATCATCGCTTCGCTGGTTTCCGGGTTGCGTTCGTAGTCTTTGCTGTGCCGGCGGCAGCGGCCCAGCCAGGCGAATGTTCGCTCGACGATCCACCGCTTCGGCAACACTTGAAACTCCGACGTACAAACCGGCGAGAGACACCCTCGCCGTAACCCCTTACCAATACTGGCGTACCTACGCCAAAAGCCGAGGCACACGGCCGCGGCTTGATTCGTTCACACGCGGGTACGATTTTGTTCGTTGGCGTGTGGGAAATGGAGCGAACGCGACGCTGTTCGAACTTTTTCAAAGAGAAAACAAAGAGACCCGCAAAGAGTCATTTGGTCTCTTTGCATGAGTTGCCGGTTCTGCAGCAGCGGCAAAGAGACTTTTTCGCCCCTGCTGCGTTGTCCCACCTCCAGCGCGGCAATCTGTCACAGCAAAACGAGACGATCGTCCTTGCTGAAATCGCCCGTCACGAGCGGCTCTACGGACTGTTCAAATGGTACGAACGTGCCACGTGAGTCTTTGATGATCCCTACTCTCACCACCTGCGGCCTCTGCACGCTGGGGCTGACAGATTGGCGATTTGCGTTGTCGATCGATCATCCGTGGCTTATCTAGGCTCTCAGCTCTGGCTGGCCATCTTCGTTTGTTGTTCCTTTGCGGGCTCAATTTACTCTCATCATTGTTTTTGGACCGCGCGGTAGTCAAACACGTACAGCTAGATGTTGTCGGTGAGATTCACCGGCGTACCGGCGGGCGCGTAGTGCGTGAGCTTTTCCACCCGGTTGAGCGGTTAATATTTGAAAACGGAGCTCAAGTCTGTGTTTGCTGATCAATCGAAGTCGCCTTCTTCCGGCCAAGCCCGACTGAAAGCTTCTCGAATGAAAGGGTCATTGGTATCTTCCGGGCACCAGTCGTCGGGGGGAGTGAGTTCTTCAAGCATTTCCCAGATTTCATCAGTAATCTTTCTAAATGTCGAGAACTGCATTGGCGGCGTTTCCCAATGACTCTTCGCTTCCATTTTGCGCACTATTATTCGTTTTCCATTATTCCAACCTGATCGCAAGTGCTGTCGAAGCCTTCGAACGAGTGTATCAGCCACTCTCCTCTTGGTTTGTCCCAATTTGTCGGCGTCTTCGAAGTATCTGCACTGGAAGTGGATGTAACCAATGGGAGATGACTTGCTTCCGCGAAGCAGATTAAACAATTGCCCGAATGGAATTCCAGGATGGGCATCTGCCAACGCGAGCGTGCTGTCAAATCCAAGTATCTTTTGATCGTCAATGTGCGTTGACAAGTCGTCGCCCCAACCAGCACACACGTTCATCGCCTCTATCTTTCGAATGGGATCAATGGTAGATCGTTGATCTTGAAGAATCTCATATTCCCCCACCCAATCTTAAATATTTCTTTTGGTTTCAACTTTCGCCCCAGCTTTGCCTCCTTGATGTGGATCATGTCCATGACTCGGCCAGTCCATCCCATCGAATGTATAGCACTATGTTCACCCCCGCCGCTCGACGGGGGCACCGTTGGGGCCTTGGGCCAGCCGCGACGATCGTGTGAGCCCTGGCTGTTTCTGCCCTTTCGGGCCAGTGTCCCGCTCAAGCGGATCGGCCTTGCTTGCCTACTATGCCCTCTGCTGACTTCTGTGCCGAGATCGAAGGACCTTGCGGTCTTCCCAGTCGAAGCTCGTACGCAAGCGTTGGCCTCGACACGACACAGACCTCCCGAGGTAAGTTTGACCGTCTTCTGCGCACAACCGCCGAATTTACAGCCGCGGCCCTTGATGGAAGTGGACTTCGCGGATTCGTGCCCGCTCGTCCGGCCGCAACTGCCTCGTGTCCGGTTCCTGTCCGTCGGCTCACGCATTTGATTCACGCTTCCTTCAGACCCCGCCTCACGACGACGCCCTTGCGCTTCACTTTCCTTCACCTCCATCAGGCTGGAGAGGGGACTTCCACCCCCCAAACTGTCAAACATACTCGGCACACGCGCAAAAAGCCGAGGCACAAGGCCTCGGCTTCGTTCGTTCACACGCGGGTACGATTTCGTTCAACGGCGTGCGTGAAATGGCGGGGACAGGATTCGAACCTGCGACCTCGAGGTTATGAGCCTCGCGAGCTACCAGACTGCTCCACCCCGCGTCATTGTTTGATATTCCACACGAGCGAGCGGCATTCACGCGGGAAGTAAGGGTATTCTAACAGAGTTTCGCAAATCGTCGAGTGCTCTCGTCCAGATTCGGCGACAACTCGTTCGATTTTTGAGTCGATTCTGCGAAATGTTCTTAAAACTCCGCGTTTTTCGGCGTCCGCGGAAAAGGAATCACGTCGCGAATATTCGCCATGCCGGTCAGCAGCAGCAATGTCCGCTCCAATCCGAGGCCGAAACCGGAATGCGGAACGCTGCCGTAGCGACGCAGATCGAGATACCACCAATACTCCTCCGGCTCCAAGCCGCATTCGGTCATCCGCTCCGTCAACACGTCCATTCGCTCTTCGCGCTGACTGCCGCCGATGATTTCACCCACTCGGGGCACCAGCACGTCCATCGCACGTACCGTCTTACCGTCCTCATTGCACCGCATATAAAACGGCTTGATGGTTCGTGGATAATCATACAGGATCACCGGCTGCTGAAACTTCTGCTCCGTCAAGTACCGCTCATGCTCCGATTGTAGGTCGACTCCCCACTCGACCGGGAACTCGAACTTTTGCCCGCTCGACTCGAGAATCTCGATTGCTTCCGTGTACGGCAGGCGGATGAAATCGTTGTCGATGATGTTGCGGAGCGTCTCCAAGATCGTCTTCTCGATCCGCAGATTGAAGAAGTCCATATCCTCTGGACAGGCCTCGAGCACGTCGGAGAGAATCGTCCGGATAAAGGACTCCGCCAGATCCATGTTGTCGGACAACTCATAAAACGGCATTTCCGGCTCGACCATCCAGAATTCCGCCAAGTGCCGCGTCGTGTTGGAGTTTTCCGCCCGAAATGTGGGGCCGAATGTATAACAGTCTCCGACTGAACTGGCGAATGTCTCCGCTTCCAACTGACCGCTGACCGTCAGCGAGGCCTGCTTGCCGAAGAAATCCTGGGCATAGTCAATCTCGGTCTGAATCTGCGCCAGCTTGGCCAGATCGAGCGTCGTCACCTGAAATAACGTACCCGCGCCTTCGCAGTCGCTGGTCGTGATCACCGGCGTATGAACGTACAAGAACCCTCGCGATTGGAAGAATTGATGGATCGCCGCACAAAGAGCGTTACGGACGCGGGCAATGGCGCCGAAGGTATTGGTGCGGGGTCGGAGGTGGGCGATATCCCGTAAGAACTCAAAGCTGTGCCGTTTTTTCTGCAAGGGATAGGTCTGTGCGTCGGCCGTACCTAGCACCGTCAACTCGACGGCGTGCAACTCGATCCGTTGCCCTTTGCCGGGGGATTCCTGCAGTTTTCCAGCACAACGCACACTGGCCCCCGTGGTGATTCGCCTTATGCTCTGCTCGAAACCGGGCACACTGTCGTCGACGATTACCTGCAAACCGGCCATGGAACTACCGTCATTGAGTTCCAAAAAGGCGAAGTTTTGTTTCGATTCCCGCTTCGTGCGGACCCAACCGGCGACTTCTACGTCTTGCTCCGGTTGCCCGGCTTTCAATAGTGCGGCGATTTTGCTGAGATTCATCCGAGTCCTCGTTGTCCAAGATCCGTTTCGAAAACGTGGAGCAGCGGAATCATATCAATCCCGAAAATCCCAGAGAAGTCCGCTTGGGTGTTCATTTCCAGCGGTCCGTTGGCACAGTGATTGCGCCAATTTGGCCGCAATCATGGTTTTCTCGGTTCCGCCACATCAGATATAATGCTTGCGTGAAGAATCGGTCAGTGACCATGACGACTCAAATGTGAGGAATCAGATTGATGCAGAGCAAGCAGAGACTAGCGCGCGGTTTCACCATATTTGCGGCGCTGGCGTTGTTGCCGGCGCTGGTTTTTGTCCCGGCCAAGTCCGACGACGCAACCTCGGCTGTCGAAAGTCGACTGCTCGACGGGGTGAAGTACCTCGCCTCCGACGAACTCGAGGGACGCGGCGTCGGCACCGCGGGCTTGAATTTGGCCGCAGATTATATTCGCCGGCAATTTGCGGACGCCGGACTGAACGTGCATGCGGTCGACGGCGGGGCATTTCAGTCGTTTTCAATGACCATCGGATCGGAATTGTCCCAGCCCAATTCATTGGCGTTGACCGCACCTGACGGCCAGTTAACAGAATTGAAATCCGGCGACGACTTTCGTCCCCTTTCCACAGGGGGCAGCGGCAAGTTCTCCGGCGAATTGGCATTCGTGGGATACGGGATCGAGGCGGACGACAAGGGATACAATGACTTCGCCGATATCGACATCAAAGGAAAAGTCGTCATCATCATGCGGCGGACTCCGCAACAGAACAATCCCCACGGCAAGTTTGCCGGCGGCCCGCACGGAGGCATTTCGCGCCACGCAGCGCTGCGGACCAAAGCTGCCAACGCCTACGGTGCCGGCGCCGTGGCGGTGCTGTTTGTCAATGACCCTCACAGCGGCCGCTCCGACCTCGATAGTGCGAAGAAACGCGTAGCGCAAGCCGAAAAGAAACTGGTCAATGCGGCCGTCCGCTTCGACCAGACTCCGGAAGACGACGTTGACGCCCACAAGTCCGCACGCAGCAAACTGTCGGCGGCCGTCAACGTGCTCCGAGAACGCCGCAGCGACGTTGAGCGCGGCATTCCCGACAACTTGATCAAGTTCGGCTATGAAGGGAACAAGGAGCAACACGCGATTCCGCTGTTGCACATCTCGCGCGAGGTCTGTGATCGGATCTTAAAGACCGAGGGGACTAGCCTGAATGAGTTGGAGACGAAGATCGATGAAGATTTCAAACCGCAGAGCCGAATCCTCAAAGGCTGGCAGGTCGCCGGCGAGGTCTCGATCAAACGCATCGAGGCGGACGTGAAGAACGTGATCGGCGTGTTGGACGGGGTCGGTCCGCTGGCGAATGAAACCGTCGTGATCGGAGCCCATTACGACCATGTGGGTCGCGGTGGAGAGGGGTCCCTCGCACCCGGCTCAATGGAAATCCACAACGGGGCCGACGACAACGCGTCGGGCACGATCGCACTGATTGAACTTGCTCGCCGGTTCGTGGCGCGAGAGAAAAAGCCGTCGCGTCGACTGGTGTTCATTGCGTTCACCGGCGAAGAACTGGGGTTGCTGGGATCGGCTCATTACGTCAAAGAGCCGGTGTTTCCGCTCGACACAACGGTGGCCATGTTGAACATGGACATGGTCGGTCGGCTCAAAGATGACAAGCTGACAATCTTCGGCACCGGCACCGCGCCGCGCTGGGAAAAGCTTGTCGACGATCTCGGCAAAGAGTACGGGTTTCAAGTCACGAAGAAGCCGGGAGGCTTTGGGCCCAGCGACCATTCCTCGTTCTACGGCAAAAAGATTCCCGTACTGCACTTTTTCACCGGAACCCACCGCGATTATCACCGGCCGGGAGACGATTGGGACAAAATCAACTCCCAAGGAATGCGGCGGGTCGTTGAGGTGATCGAACAGATCGTGCTCGATGTCGCCGATTCGCCCGAGCGGCTGCAATATGTTGCCGTCAAGTCGGCCGAATCGATGCGCCGCGGCGGGAGCCGGCCCTATTTCGGGAGCATTCCCGATTTCTCGGAAAAATCTGACGGCTACGCCCTGATGGGTGTCAGCCCCAACAGCCCTGCCGAAAAAGCCGGCCTCAAGGCGGGCGACATCATTCAGAAAATCAACAACACCAAGATCGGCAATTTGAGCGACTTTGACCTGGCGCTGCGGAAACTAAAAGGGGGCGATACGATCAAGGTGGTCGTCAAACGCGGCAACGACGAAAAGACGTTTGACGTGACGTTGGACAAACCGCGCTAAACTCACGGCCGGCGAGCAGATTGATGCAGAGAGCACGGTCCGCTCTCGGTCAAAGCGGTTGGTTGTTCATGGAGGAACTCGCATATGTCTCAGGAACGGACGCGGACGGAGCATCCACCGAGCGACTGTTCGCCCGATGAGATCGATGCGCGTATCGATGATGTGCGCCGCGAATTGTCAGGGTTGTATGCGCTGCGCGGCCAGCAATTGCTGCACATCGAGAGAACTGTGGCAGCGACGGTCGACTCGCCATCCGAAGCAGGAACGCCCGCGTCTGCTTCGCGACGATTCTCGATCGCAGATATCCTGAGCTTGGGGGGCCGGGCGCTGAGACAATTGCTCCGTTCTCCCAAACGTCTTTTGTCGGATGTCGATCGGTATCTTGCTCATCGCCGCCACCAACCCGATGAGTGGACTGCGCCGGCTCGCGGACCAATCGAGGTCGAAAACAGGCTCCAGGATGTCTGGCCGCTGAACATCGAAGTCCGCTCCGGCCAAACCGCGAAGGTCAACCTGTTGCTGCCGAGTCTCCGCAAACACGATTTGACGGGCGGACCAAACACGGCGTTAAATCTCTTCGCGCGGCTGGCGGCGCGGGGTGTGCCTGTCAGATTCATCGCCACCGATTGTGAACTCGATGCCGACGAATCCTACTTGCGGCGGCATTTGCATTCAGTCAGCGGGCTGCCGTTTGCCTCGGACAAAGTTGAGTTTGCGTGCGCTCGAGATCGTAGCAGTTCATTGCAGCTGGGTGCCGACGACATTCTCTGCGCCACGGCATGGTGGACGGCGCAGATGATTAAGGAGATTCAACCACGACTGCGGACGCGGCGGTTCTGGTATCTGATTCAAGACTTCGAACCCGGCATGTACCCCTGGTCGGCCAAACAAGCGCTGGCCGCCGAAACCTACGCTCTTGATTATCACAGCATTGTCTGTGGACGGCTACTGGCCGATCATCTGAGCGCTCAGCGGATCGGCCGCTTTGCCGATCCGCAATTCGCGGCCGATTGCCTCGTGTTTGAACCCGCCGTTGATGTGCGGCGGTTTTCGCCGGACTTCGATTCATTTCCGAACCGCAAGAGACGGCTGCTGTTCTATGCGCGGCCGCAAGCGCCGCGCAACCTGTTCGAGATGGGCCTCGTCGCGCTGAAGCTGGCTGCCGAGCAAGGGGCGTTTCCTCCCTCCCAGTGGGAATTGGGATTCTTGGGCGCGGACCTGCCGCCGGCCGATTTGGGGCAAGGCATCTCGATCCAGCACCATGCCTGGCGCAGTTACGACGACTATGCGCGCCTGCTGCGACAGTCCGACGTCGGTTTGTCGTTGATGCTCTCCCCGCACACCAGCTACCCGCCGCTGGAGATGGCCGCCTGCGGCGCAACCGTCGTCACGAATACGTTTGGGGTCAAGTCAGAGCAACGACTAAGGCAAATCTCCGACAACTTGCTCCCGGTCGAACCGCGATTGGAGAGCATCGTCGCTGGAATCCTGGCGGCCGTCGCGCGAACCGACCAATTGCCTCAGCGGTTCGCAGGATCGGTACTGAACTTGCCGCCGGATTGGGACGCGGCACTCGAGCCGTTGGTTTCGCAACTCGAGGCGATCTGGAATTCCCGGCTGCAGAACTGCAACTGAGCGCCGGTCCACCAGCACTTCAGCGGGGCGATCGAGTCACAAAGCTGTTACTTGACGGAGAACATTTCGATACTGTCCCAGTGTTCGTCGGGCTTGTCGTCGTCCGGAGAATTTTTCTTCGGTTCCGCCGTCTCTGGATTCGGCGGCTTCGCAGATAACGGTTCCAGACTGGTCGACTGGAAGGCAGAGGGCTCCAACGAAACCTTGGCCGCCGTCGTATCGACTGCCGTCGCCTCATTCGGCGCGCCCGCCGACGACTGCCGGATCCCATACGGCCGAAACTTCTCCGTTTCACCCGTCGCATCACGGTAGAGCAACGCGCGATTTGTGCCGAGCCTCCCCGCAGCGGGGGTGTCGATGAGCTGGCTCGAATCGTTCGCATTCATGCGGAAACAGACGCGGTATTCAAACTCCTTGAGCAACCGATTCCCCAGCCAGCGCCCCACGTTGTTGTACGAATCGCACCACACGAGGGCATGCACGCCGACTGCCGGCCCGTCGGTCACGATCTTGCTGAACTGCTGGTCGGGAGACGCCGGTTTGTCTTTGTCCATCCCCCACGACCCAAAATCGTCTTCGGCCTTGCGGAGGTCGCGAAACCCGGAAACGTTGGCCACAAACAGATATATCGGCGGCGCACCGGTCGAGTTCTCCTCCAGGCGGCGGTCGATCTCCTTCGCCAAATCACTCACGACTTGGTTGGACTCCGCCGGCCCGGCGACTTCCAACTCACGGCCAGCAAGTTGCGCGACGCTCAGCCAGAACCGGGGACCGGCGAAATCCCCGTTGACCGCGTCGAGCACGGCGAAGCGAACCGCCGCATCTCCGACCGTCTCCGGCAGCGGGTATTGATAACTCAAACTCGTTAAACAACTGGTCAGAATTCCAAGCGCCGAATCCGCACTCTGCCCCACGATCAACAAATTCGAGCCGGTTTGGTGCGACAATTCCAATGCCGATGCCGCTTTGAGCTGTACTGGTTCGCCCAGCCAAATCCGTCCTACCGCAGGCGCCGCAGCCGGTGGGAAGGAGGACGCCAATTCGTTCAGTTCCGGATTGTTGCTTGGATCGGCGGGAATGTTGCCCTCAAAGACAATTGCCGGGTCGGGCTGCATCCCGCGCTGATGCGTCAGCTGCAGAATTCCCTCCAGTTTCTCTGCCCGTTGATCGTCGTCCAGCCAGGCAATTTGAAAAGGATGGTTGCCGTCGATCAGACCATTGGCGTCGTTGTAAATCGCCTCGCCCGGACGCGTGAGTAATCGGGCCGCCGTGTTGTCTTCGCTAAGAATCAAATGGGCATCCGACTCGCTGCATTGCAAGGCGATCCGGACGGCGACTTGGCCCAACGTGCTGCGGGCCAAGGAATAGGCACCTCCCAGCGTCTGCGATCCCAACAGCACGTGAATTCCAAACGCCCGGCCTTGTCGCACCAATCGATCCAACAACAGCGATGCGGTTTGCGAAAGCTTGTCGTCCTCGGTAAAGAACTCCTGAAACTCATCAACCAGCAACAAGATTCGCGGCATCCGCTCATCGGGCTGCGCGTCGCGAAACATCCCGATATCCTGCGCGCCGTGTGCCCGAAACAACTCACCCCGTTCAGTCAGCACCGCATCCAGACGCTGCAGCACGCTGACGCCGAATTCGCGGTCGCTTTCGATGGCAATCACGCGGGCGTGCGGCAGGCGTCCCGCCGCATACGCTTTGAACTCGACCCCCTTCTTGAAGTCGATCAAGTACAACTCCACCTCGTCAGGCCCATAATGCAGCGCCGTATTTGTAATCAGCGTGTGCAAGAACGTCGATTTTCCCGATCCGGTCTTGCCCGCAACCAACACATGTTGCGATGTTCCCTTGCCCAACCGTAAGTGCTGCAGCTTGGTCGCCCCCGCTCGTCCCAGCGGCACGTCAATCCCTCCACGACTGTCCTTTTGCCACAGCTGATTTTCGGTGGGCGCAATGCGACTAAACGGCACCTCCACCTTGCGGGCATGCTTGGAGAGTTCTCCCGCGCGGCGGACGATATTCCCAAATTCGGCCGGCTGCGGCGGAGCGTCCAACTCGAGCGGAATCCCGTTCAGTTCGGACGCCGAGTGCTCGAAATGGTCGCCGCGCCAAACGAGATGCGTTGACGTGCCAATCACGTCCTCCAACAGCAATCCGTGCGGCAGCGGTTGGCTGCAATCGTAGCTGATCAGCGTATGCACCCCGCACCGCGCGCCGCTGCCTGCGATACTCACCAGCCGCCGGGCTGCAACTTCCGTGAAATTCGCCGGGAAGTTTGCGATCACCAAAAAATGGTACGGCTCGGCGACTTCACCGGCGAAATCATTGTACTCCTCGATCGACTGATACTCGTTGCGCAAGTACGTCTGAAACACGTTCTCCATGTGCTCGGTGAGATCCGCCAGCCGCTGTTCGATTTGGCCGCTTTCGGTCCAGATGCGGCTATTGACAAGCAGTTCGTCATAATCGGCCAAATGCATGAACGACGAAAACTGTTCGCCCAACCCGACCGCATCGATGATCGTGAATCGAACCTTTCCGCCCGGCAGCGAGGTCAACAGACGCAACATCACCGCCCGCAGGATGTCGTTGGCCGCCTGGCGTCCGGCGCCTTCGGCTTGCAGAAACAACGAAGCCCCCGTGGCGAACGGCAACATTAGCGGAAAGCTCAACTGCGAAACCTGCCGCTTTGCATCGTCGTGCTCGGTGCGGACGTCGGTGTTCAGTTCGACATTGAAATGTCCAAACGGAATCGCCTCCGGAACATCGTCCGGCAACCGCCATGAATCGTCCCGCAACAGAGACAACTCCGGCCCGCAAGCAGCCGCCCGCTGGCCCAAGTCGTGATGCTTGGCCTGCAGATTCTCCCAGAACGAGTTCCATGTCTGCAGGATGGACGATTGTTTCTCCTCCCGCGATCGTTCCGCTTGATTCAATGACGTCTCGTAGGCCGCGCGAATCTGCGCCGCATCGCGTGATTCACGTTCTTCGAGTTGCTGCAGCGAGGCGTCGCGCCGCTCGTCGACGTTTTTCACTTGAGATGTCCGCCGCTCCTCCAACGCGCTCAACTGGGCGGCAAACTTCGATTCCATGTCCGAGATCCCGGCGTCGCGAATCTGCTCGGCCGCAGTCGTCTCTTGATCGAGCTTCGATTCGGCCCGCGAGAGCGTGGTGTCCCGCTGTTTGCTCCGCGAGTCCTGCCACTTCTGATATTGGCGCTGCTTGCTCCGCAATTCCTTGTCCGACCACGACCGCCAGTTATGTAACGACACCTCCGCCTCGGCAAAACTGTCGATCATCGTCTGATACGCCGACTCACAGCGTCCGGTCGCAACCGCGTACAGAACCACCAACACTACCAGCGTCGCGGTCGCCGCCGTCCCGGCCAACGTGCCGATCCATGCCGCGCTAAACTGGTCGAGATTGGGACTAATCAGCGACGGCGGCAGTACCAGGAACGACAGGATAAACAGCAAAACTGCGGCGATGGCAAACAGCATGACCGGCGTCGCACCGACAAACAGCTTCGAGAGGAATTCTTTGCGGAGGATGTGCAGCGCGGCCCGCCCGCGTTTGATCGCCGATTCACAACACTCATAGGCAGCCTCCGGATCTTCAGGAACCGGCTCAATCTCCGCGTCCTGATCCTCGTATCGTTGTCGCCGAGTCCGCAGAATCTTTTTCGCGGCTTCAATATCCTCGGCGAGCGACTCGACTCCGCCAATCAAAAACTCGCGGCTGCTTTGCAGTGAAGCGGTCAGTTCCTCCAACCGCTGTTGAGGACTGTCGTCGGTGTTTTCATCCAAGACCGACGTCACCATCCACTGCGTGTCGTCAAATGTTTTTCGTGATGTGTCGACGGTCGCGTTATACTCTTGGTTGATCTCATCCAAACGTGAGTTGTACCGCCCGCGGGCGAGTGACTCATCCGATTGGAATTGCGTTTCGATCTCGGCCGTGGCAGCGGCGTGCTCGGATTCAATCCGCCGGCGCGTTTCCGCCAATTCTTCATCGAGCGCGGATTGGCTCTGCGCATGCATCTCCTCGGCGCGCTGCACCTCGTCCCGATAGCGAACCTCCGCATCCAGCCACTGCGAATTTCGCTGCTGCAACTGAACGTTCAGTTCGCTCACCAACCGTTTTTCGACGGCGCTTGGGTCGTCGTATGACATTTGCGTCCTTCCCAGGATGCGTCGCAGGAACTCAATCTCAATCACACAATTCGTCGCAAATCGAACGGCCGCCTACTCACTCAAGAACTCTCGACAATCCGAGTCGCACGCCATCTTGGCCTGATGGACGACGCTGCCGTAAACCTGCGTCGACTCAACGGCAAATTTCACCGCCTGCATCAGCGGAAGCAACTCTTCCTCCGCGAACAAACGGCTATTCTCATCGCGCCAATGCTCCCGGGTCCGCTCCCAGGCCGCTTCCAACCGCTGGGCCGCTTTTTGGAGTTGGCCCGAACCTCCGCTCACGTCGCCGTTGCGCATACTCAACTCTCCGCTTGAACTTCTTGATTCGGCTTATCCTGGCTGTTTGTAGACTCTTCTTTTGTCACGTCTCGCGGCGTAGCTTCTGCAGCCTGCTGGCCGTCTCCACCGGGGTTTTCCTCTGTCGAGTCGTGGTAGGGGAGACTCTCCGCGTACCGGTCCAGGGCCTCGCCCATCTTTTGAATCTTCGCGATCATTCGGGGCAAATCGCGCTTGAGAAACCCGTCCAAATGTCCCAGCCGGCTACGATAGTCGTCCGACTCGCTCTGCAGTTTGACCGCCCAGCGGCGCACGACATGCACTTGCTCTTGAGCAAACTGCAATTGAGCTTTCGCCTTTCTCAAAGCCGATTTTTCTTCAATACAGGCCGGCCCTTGGCCGTCCATCATCCGCTGTTCGGCGATCTCCAACCGCGAACGCGCGCGGGCCACGCCGTCAAAGCCCAGCCGCACCTGCTCCCGCCAATAAACGGGCCGATCGGTCTGGATCCACTCCAGCGTCCGCGAAACCTCTTGCCTGAGGTTATCGACGATTGCGGTCACATCCTCGGCAAAGCGGATCAACGCGCCGCGGAATTGATGCAATGCTTCAATCGAAGTGACGTTTGCCGGTCCGGTCATCGTATTATGAGGTGCTGATTGGCATGTCCGGGACGAACCCGGAGCAGAAGCGGATTTGCCGCGACTTAGCGCTGCTGTAGATATTCCTCAATCCGTTCCGCCTTGCGCAGCAAATAGGGGATGTGCTGTTCGTTGGCTTCGACAAAGCGGAGCAGATACGTCAGGTGTTGCTTGAATTCCTCGGTGAATTTGAGGTTCTCTTGATCGCGCCAGGAACTGCTCAACGCATCAAGCTGCCCGGAAAGGCCCGTCGCCCGATCGACCAAATCGGTATTAAACTTTTTGAGGGTCTGCGCGAAAGCACGCAACTCACCGGGATCGACAATGGCTTGTGGCATGAGTAGCTGGTCCTGGACGCGTCACTTAAAAAGGCTGCCGACACAAAACTCTGTCGCAACGTTGCGAATCTGGGTTTCACGAACCGCTCTTTTCTCTACGGAATTACGGGCAAGAATTCACCCGATTTCCCTGCGGACGAGAATCCGCGGCTCCATTAGTCATTTTACCCCAAAATGACCGTTAGAAAAGAAGTATCCGGACCTTACGAGCACGATTGATCATGATCGCGCGCACCGTTTACGACGAATACACCTCATGGAGCGTCGAGACCTGTGAATTGGATGACCAACAGTAAACGGAAGCACCCGAGAACCAAGCCACCACGGGGCACTAGTCCGCGGGCGGTTGCGGGTCGGTCGATTCCTGGTCGCCATCGGCGTGTGACTCGTCAGGTTCGTTCAGACCGAAACTCTCGGTGTCAAAATAGCAGTCCAGCCCCAGCCAAAACGAACGGGCATAGCGAATGAACACCGCCGGAAACACCAAACAAAACAGCAGAATCGGCGGCATGACATATCGGTTCTCGATATCCAACACGAAGTGAAACAACACGTACGCCCAAGTCATCACGATCGCCGTGACGCCGTAGTTGATATAAATCGACCCCAAGAAGTAGCCCGGGGCCCGCTCATACTTCAGTTCGCAGCCCGAACAGCGATCGTGCATACTAAACCATCGTCGATACAGCCGCCCTTCTCCGCAGCGAGGACAGCGCAGGTTGGCAGCGCGTGACAAAATGGTTTCCAGCGGAATACGAGCCAAAGCGATTCTCTTCTATTCAATGTACGTCAAATCGTGCAAATAGTATCGGGTGCAAATTCGGGCAACGACTCAACAGTCTGGTCATGTTAGAACTAGTTTCAAGACCCGGTTGCGCCTGTTTGAGGTACTTGCAAACAAGTGTCGGCGCGACGCGTCAGAGGGTTTTGAAACTAATTTTAAGGAGTTGTACCGCTGTCCCATTGAATTGGGTCACTCTCTACGACACTTGCGAAAACAGTCAGACTCGCAAACTGCGATGTCAAGATTTCTGCCAGTCGTTCCATCGCCGGACGTTCCGTCGCGTAATGTCCCGGCAGGACTAACGCCATCCCCGCCTGACGCGCTTCGAGACAGTCGTGAAATCGCGCCTCTCCCGTCAACAGCACGTCGCATCCCAGCCGACGACCGTCACGCTGAAACTCCGCCGCCGCCCCGCACGCAACGGCGACGCGCCGAATCGGCATGGAAAGCTCGCCGACGTACTGCAAATTCCGAATGCCCAGTCCGGCTTTGACCCGCTCATTGAATTCCTCCAGCGTCAATGGCTCCCGCAGTTTCCCGCACCGCCCGGAACCCATTCGCGGATCGTCAGACTGCAGCGGATAAACATCATACGCCGGCTCTTCGTAGGGATGAGCGGCAATCATCGCCGACAACGCGCCGCTCAATCGCGTTTTCGGGCAAACCACCTCCAGCCGGATGACCGGCACCCGCTCCAACTGTCCCGCGCTGCCCACAGCGGGCGATGTCGTCTCCCCGCCCAGAAAGGTCCCGGTACCATCACTCGAAAAACTGCAGCGCGAGTAATCGCCAACGTACCCGGAACCCTCCTTCCACAACGCCTGTTGAACCGATTCCAAGTTCGCCGCCGGCACCGAGCAGACAATCTTCACCGAGTCTCGACCGCTATAAGTTCGTAGCGGTGCGATTTCCTGCAGTTCCAGCATTTCCGCCAACTGCTGGTTGATCCCGGCAATCGCACTGTCATAAGCGGTATGCGGGCAAAAGACCGCAATTCCGGCGGAAATTAAATCAAGCAGCATTTTGCCCTGCGGGTCGGCAGCGGTGATTGTCTGGATCGGTCGAAACATCACCGGGTGATGACTGACAATAAGATCAACATCGCGCTCGATTGCCTCCGCCGCCACGTCCGGAGTCAGCGTGAGACAGGTCATCACGGCGCTAACGTCCGATTCAGCGTGCCCCACAAGCAGGCCGACGTTGTCCCACTCCTCTGCCAGCGTGCGCGGTGCAAACTGATTCATAAAGGCGACAATCTCGCTGACTGGGAGCGAATGGCTCATTGTCGACTCCTCTCTCGATCACCCTAAAGCCGGGGGGTATTCTGTTCCGCCAATCTGCCTTCCAAATGTCACTGAATTCGCCGACCATAGTTGCTTGGAGTCGACGATTCAATTGATGTCGAACTTTCCTGATCGCTTTCGCGCGTTTTTTGCACAAACGCTATGATCCTTCACGTCGATATGGACGCGTTTTACGCGTCGGTTGAACAGCGCGACCGTCCCGAGTTACAGGGGCGGCCGGTGATCGTCGGCGGAACGCCGGAAGGGCGCGGCGTGGTCGCGGCCGCTAGTTACGAAGCAAGGACGTTCGGCGTACACAGCGCCATGCCTGCCGCAACCGCGCGGCGGCTTTGCCCGCAAGCAGTGTTTCTGCGCGGCCGAATCGGATATTACGCCGAAATCTCGCGGCAAATTCGGGAGATCTTCGGCCGTTATACACCCACGATCGAACCGCTTTCGCTCGACGAAGCGTTCCTGGATCTCGCCGGGACCGAGAAACTGTTCGGGCCCGCTGAAATCGTCGGCCGCAAGATTCAAAGCGATATCGACCGAGAATTGCGCCTGCCGTCTTCCGTCGGTGGGGCACCGAATAAGTTCATCGCCAAAATCGCCAGCGACCTCCGCAAACCGCGGGGATTCGTGATCGTCCCGCCGGACGAAATTCAATCCTTCCTTGATCCCCTGGAAATCAAACGGCTGTGGGGTGTGGGGCAGGTCTCTCAGCGCGTGCTGCAAAAACTGGGGGTCCGCACAATTGGAGAACTCCGCCGCTTGGACGTCACGCTCCTGCAAGAGCACTTCGGAAAGCAGGGGGATCATTTGTGGCGGCTGTCGCATGGTATCGACGAGCGGACGGTGATTCCCGACCATCTCGCGAAATCGATCTCCCATGAGACGACATTCGCTACGGACATCAGCGACCGCGACGTGCTGCGGGCATGCCTGCTGGAACTCACCGATCAAGTCGCGCGGCGAATGCGGCGGCAAAGCATTTGCGGAAAGACCGTGTCGATCAAGGTTCGCTTCGCCGACTTTCAGACCGTCACGCGTTCGCTGACGATCCCCGAACCGACAAATGTGACCCAAGAGTTGTGGGAAACGGCCGCGCTGCTCTTCTCCACCAAACTCCCGGTGAAACTCCGGCCGATTCGATTATTGGGCATGGGCGTCAGCGGATTTCAGCATGGCTCCGCTCACCAGGGACGATTATTTACTGATCCCACGCACGAGCGTCAAAGCCGTCTCGATCGAGCGCGCGACGCTATTCGTGACAAATTTGGAAACGCGGCACTGGGGCGCGGAGCCTCCGTAGAAAAACACGATGACGCCGATCCACAGCAGGGCAGTTAGCCCGCGTCCCCGTCGAATCGCGCCGACTATGCCGATTATGGCGTGGCGGAACTCTCGAAATTCACACCGTAATCGAGATTCCCCACTGGAATCCAGCGCTGGAACTGCTTTATACTGGGAACTTCAGGCAAGATTAGCCTCCTCAATCATGTCAGGATGACTCTGACGGAGGTCGTTGGTAAATCCTTGCGGTTTTTCGAAATCAGGCCGGATCCTGTCTTTTCAAGTTCGAGACGAACGATCCGTCGTCGATGCAGCATTTACAGAGTTTCGGGACAATCAAATGTCGAAAAAAGTGGTTGTGGCTGCGATGAGTCTGGCAGGTCTCGTTGGCGCGGCGGCCTTGATTGATCTGATCACCTCCGTCCCCTTTGGACATATTAGCATCGCGATGGACATCACCTTCCTGATCGCGGCGGCGATTGTGGGCTACATGGCCTACGAAACCTTGGGAGAGATGAAATAGCGCGATCGGCCGATCTGAAGCATTCGACAGAGAGCCCGTCTGATGCCCCGGTTGGAACTGTTCCGGAAACATCCATACCAGGGTCGTTCGGACGCTTCAGAACGTTTTGAAATCAGTTGCAATCATTCGCGCGGCTGCGCCGACTCCCCTCGCGGCGCGGCCGCTGTCTGATGACTCGCTCAAGACGTTCAGGCCGACGCATGTCGCGCCCGCACACGCTTTCGCCGACCGCCTCACACACAGGGCAGTTCGCTCGGGGTCTCCAGCAACTGCCGCAACTCCCGCTCCACGCGATCATAGGCAAAGAACTTGCGGCCGACTTCGTAATTGTGCTCGACCATCTGCTGCCGGTACTCTTCGTCGGTCAGTACGCGCTGTACTTCTTCGACGACGTGGTCGGTCACGAAACCATCCATCGCGATTGCGCGGAACCCACACGGCTCAATATCGGTCCGATAGATCGTATAGCGGTTGCAAAAAATCGGCTTCTTGAAGTAAGCCGCCTCCAGAAACGCATTGCCAAATCCTTCGTAGGTCGACGGATAGGCGACAAGATCCGCCTCGCGGTAGCTGTCCCACACGGAAAAACATTTGCTGCCGTCCTTGAGCGTGCGGCGGCTGTGGCAGATCCAGTCATTGGCAAAGACGACTTCCACTCCCAACAATTCGGCGAACTCACGAATCCGCTCGCCGTACTCGGGACCTTCGTCGTCCTCGCTGTGCGTAATCACGAGCTTGCATCGCGGGTCATTGAGCCGGCGCACCAACTCGATGCTGTGCTCGATCCCCTTCCGCTGCACAACGCGCGTCGGTTGCAGGATCACGATATCGTCTTCCGACAAGCCGATCGTGCTACGAAATTCGCGAGTGTAGTCGTCGGCAGGAGTCGGCGACTTGTGAAACTGCATCACGTTGGGAATCACGCGATAAGGCATGCCCGTGCGACGGCTGAATTCCCGTCCCGCGACGCTGTTAATGACCACATGATGCACTTCCGACCGCGGCGGCGGAAAAAATGCGGTCACGTAGTCGCGGACCGAGTTCACCAAAAACCGCTCCCGTTCCCAAACGAAGTCGTGATGATGAGCGATACAAGGAAGCTGCGTCTCCAACAGCATCTCATCCAGCGCGACCCCCAGCGGAATGTTCATTGGGATCGTCAGCGCGTTCTGGGCGATGATCAAATCGAGTTCAAAGTGCTTGACGGCGTCATAGAGATCTTGCTTGATCTTTCGGGCGGTCGATCTGATCAGACCGCTCATCTGACGCGTGCGATGATCGCGGCCAAAGCACTTGTTAGTAATCTCCATAATCACCGGATGTTGGAAATCGGCCTCGTCGATCAGAAATGACCGCTCCGGTTCGCGGTCACATTTCCCGGCAATGAAGTAGCAGTCGAATCCCATCGACTCCAGGATCTCGGTCCACTTCCCCACTTCCAAGCTCACACCATCGGTGCCCGCGATCCGCGTGGAGACAAATCCAATCCGTTGGTAGTGGTGGCTCGCCATTGCTGTCACGATCTCCTGGTACGAGTCTCAAGCTGTCCGCCGACATCGCTGCCTGCAGATTTAAGGACCTGCGCCACACAAATACAAGTGATGCGGTCAGTCAACGCCGCCCTGGCCGCCGTTTGCCGAGTTCGAGGAATTGCTGACACTTTGTGCCTGGTCATCGTCAGCCCGATTGTTCGAAGACTGATTGGGAGGCGGCCCCAGCCCGCTCGCCTGCCGCTGTGCCCGCCGGGCTCTCTCGACGAGTGCCGTGAACTCTTGGTTTCCCTCATAGAGTTCGATCACAGATCGCCAAATCTTCTCTGCTTGGATCGTTTTGCCATTGAGATAGAGATCATCGGCTCGGTCCAGTGCGTCCGTGACGACCTCGGCCCGGTTGTCGTCCAAGTCCTCGCTCTCAATTTGTGCGATTTGTCTGAGCGCGAGATTCACATACGGCCGGTCTTCGGGGTCTTTCGCATCAAGCACTTCGACGATGCCCCGATACTGATTGAGAGCGGTGATGCGGTCGCCGAATTTCTCAAACCGATAGGCACGAATATACAGCCGTTCCGCTTCCGATTCCGGTTCGAACACACCAAACTTCGATCGCCGAGAAATGCTATCCTCGGCAAATCGCATTTCCGCCTCATCGATGTACTTTGTGACTTGGTCGGAAAAATCTTCATCCGGATATTCTGCCGCTAGCGGCTTCAAGTAATCCTCGTAGGCACGGTCGATATTGCCGCGTTCCTTAGTCTCCATCAGCTCTTTGGCTTTGGCGAACTTCTCGTGTGCACTTTCCGGCCAAACGGCATAGGCAATCACAGCCACCAGCAGCACAAGACTCCCCACCAAAAACCAGATGTTTTCATAGAATGGCTGGCTGTTGCGCTCGTCCCGTTTCTTTGTCTTCTTCTTGCCACGCGACTTTTTCAGCCGTTTCGTATCGCCCCCCATGCCGACCGTATCGGCCTTCTCGGTCTCCTGCATCTCGATGCGGCTTTTTTGCCGGGCCACCTTCTCCTTGACCTGCTCCAACTGCGTGGCGACCGCCAGCGCGTCCAACGGGCGGTTGTTGATCGGCTTGGCCAGCAAATCTTGAATCAGCGACTCCAGCCAAATCGGGCAGTCCATGTTCTCCGCGCGGACACGCGGCGGCTGCTCGTTCAGATGCATATGAAACAGCGTCGCGGGATTGTCCGACATAAACGGCGGCTTGCCGGTCAACATCTCGAAGAACACGCAGCCCAGCGCGTACAGATCAGTCTTGTGAGAAATCGGCGGCTTGCCGCAGATTTGCTCCGGCGCCATATACGCGAACGTTCCCATCGTCTTGCCGGCAGCGGTCAATTGCGTGGCGTCGTTGGTCCGCGCCAATCCAAAGTCGCCCAGTTTGAGTGTGCCGCTTCGCGTCAGAAACAGGTTCGCCGGCTTCAGGTCGCGGTGGATGATGCCGTGTTCGTGCGCATGCTCCAATGCCGCGCACAGTTGCAGTCCGTAATCGACCGTCTCCTCCCAGCCCAGCCGGCCCTTTTTGCGGATCAGATCCGCCATCGACCCGCCGTCGACATATTCCATCGCATAAAACTTCTGCCGGCCCTTACGCCCCCCGCCGTAGCAGAGCACGATGTTCTCATGCCGCAGCGTCTGCAGAACCTTCAGTTCCCGCTCGAAGCGTTTCACCAACTTGATGTCTTCGTTCAAGTCTCCCGGTAGCAGCTTGAGCGCCACTTTTTTGCCGTTTTTGGTGTAGATCGCGCTGTAGACAACGCCCATACCGCCGGCGCCGATTTGCTTTTTGATCTCAAACGGCCCTAGGCGGGTCGGTACAGACATAAATCGGATCCTTAAGCAGCACGGTTCCCAACGACTCGATTGACCGTCGAGTCAAACCAGCGGCGTTGAAACCTGCTGACCTTGCTCCTTACCGTCATTCTGTTCGCAGACAGGACGAAGTGGGCCAATCTGGGAAGGGAGACCGCCCTCATTCGTCTGGTGCGGGTTTCGACCTACTCGCGATTCAAAACTCCGCCGACTCTTGAGCCGCCCCAAATGTCACGTTCGCACCCAAAACACGATAACATCAATTGCAACCAGTAGTTACACACAGCGCCCCAATCTGTCGACGATGGCCGACAGACAATCCGCGCAGGGATCAACGGAATCCCCAGCGCAGAGCTTAGGGAAATCACCTCACGCCCGCTTGGGGGGCGGATGAATCCCATCCGCCAGACATCAAATCATTATGCTACCCGTCCATCGAGACGCCCGCCAGCGAAAACCCCCGTTCCGCCGCAATAATACAGCCCACCCAAGCACCTGCGGCCCTCAAACATCCTCCACTGAACCAATGCCGCTGATCGACTGTCCGTGGATGTATTGACACCTAATTCTACGTCGCCACTTGGAGATTTCGGGCAATTCCGACCCGTATTCACTAGAATCCGGCTCCGCAACGGACCTGCGTCTCGCTTACGCCGTCAGAAAATCGTAGAATTGTGTGAATCGGCCCGCCGACCCGACCAGCCGAGCGTCAGCCGCCGAATTCGATCAGCGAAAAGAACTCACCCCGACATCGAGGATATCACGTGTCACTTGCAGAAGAACACACGAAAACCCAACAGACTCCACTCAACGGCTCCGACATCTTGGTCGATGCGTTGATTCGGCAGGGAGTCGACACCATTTTCGCCTACCCGGGCGGCGCCAGCATGCCCATTCATCAGTCACTGACGAAGCGGGCCAGCGAACTCCGCACGATTCTCCCGCGCCACGAACAGGGAGGCGCCTTCGCCGCCGAAGGATACGCCCGAAGCACGGGCCGAGTCGGCGTTTGCGTCGCCACCAGCGGGCCGGGAGCGACGAATCTCGTCACCGGATTGGCCGACGCGAAATTGGATAGCTGCCCGATCATCGCCATCACAGGACAAGTTCCCACCGCGGTCATCGGGACCGACGCCTTCCAGGAAACACCGATCGTTGAAGTCTGTCGGGCCATCACCAAGCACCACTATTTGGTGACCGACGTTAACGACTTGGCCCGGGTCGTCAAGGAGGCGTTCTACATCGCCACAACCGGCCGTCCCGGACCGGTTCTGATTGACGTTCCCAAAAACGTGCAGAACACCATCGTCGACGAACAACCGGACTTCGACCCGCCGACGTACCTTCCCGGCTATCGACCTGATACTCGACACGCCGCTCCCGAACAGATCCGGCAAGTGCTGGCGGCCATCCGCCGTGCCAAAAAGCCGATACTGTACGTCGGCGGCGGCGCGATCCACTCCGATGCCGCCGACCAGCTCATGATCTTTGCCGAGCGGACCGGCATCCCGGTCACCATGACCTTAATGGGTCTGGGCGCCTTTCCGGGAACACACGAACAATCGCTCCACATGCTCGGCATGCACGGCACCGAATACGCGAATTACGCCATCTCGGAAGCCGACCTGCTCTTGGCCTTCGGCGTCCGATTCGACGACCGCGTGACCGGTAAGTTGGAGGATTTTGCCAAACATGGAAAAATTGTGCATATCGAAATCGATCCCTCCGAGATCCACAAGAACAAAGAAGCCCACATCCCGATCAACGCCGATCTCAAGCAATCGCTGATCGCCCTCAACGCCGAGATGGCCCCTGCCGACATTCCCGACATCTCCGGTTGGAAACAGCAGTGCACCGACTGGAAAGAAAAGCATCCGCTCCGCTACAAAGACGCCGGCGATTTCATCCTGCCCCAATACGCCATTTCCGAACTCTGGCAACAAACGCAGCAAGACGACGTCTACGTCACCGTCGGCGTCGGCCAACACCAGATGTGGGCAGCCCAATACTACAAGTTCGACCGCCCGCGCCGTTGGCTGAGCAGTTCGGGCCTCGGTTCGATGGGCTTCGGGCTCCCCGCCGCCATGGGCGTGCAGGCCGCACATCCCGGCAGCACGGTCATTGACATCGACGGCGACGGCTCGTTCCAAATGAACATCCAAGAACTCGCTACGCTCCACTGCGAAAAGCTGCCGGTCAAAATCCTGTTGCTCAACAACCAGCATCTCGGCATGGTGATGCAGTGGGAGGACCGCTTCCATGCCAGCAACCGCGCCCACACCTATCTCGGGCCCGTCGATCATCCCGAAGCGACCGGCAAGGGCGAAACCGAACGGATTGACGAGCCGTATCCCGATTTCGTCAAAATCGCCGCTGGCTATGGCGTCGCCGGACGTCACGTCCGCAGCAAACAAGAATTCCCGGATGCCTTGGCGGAGATGCTCGCCTCCGACGGCCCGTACCTGCTCGACGTCCTCTGCCCCTACCAGGAGCACGTGCTCCCCATGATCCCCTCCGGCCACACGGTGCGGGATATGATCACCGAATAGTCATTCCTCACGAACTTCACGAACTCCACCCCATGCGGGGCCGATATCATGCCCGACATGCAGCCGATCGACTTCAAGAATCCGCCGATCAACCGCCGGCAATTCCTCAATTCCAGCGCGAAGAACGCCGCCGGTGTTGCCGCCGGGATGGTCGGATTGGCCGGCGCAACCGCCGTCGCAAAATCCTCCGCCAACGAACGGGTCAATGTCGCCGGTATTGGCGTCCGCGGACAAGGGAAATTTCTCACCACCAGCATGGCGTCGCTGCCGGATGTGAACTTAACCGCGATTTGCGACGTCGACGAAAACGTTCTCCCGCGGGCAGCGAAATCGATTCAGGAAGCCCAGGGCAAGCCCCCCAAACTCGCGTCTGATTTCCGTAAATTGATTGACGATCCCGACATCGATGCCGTCGTCATCGCCACGCCGGACCACTGGCACGCGCTGATGGCGATCATGGCCTGTCAGGCCGGCAAAGACGTTTACGTCGAAAAGCCGGTCTCGCACAACGTGCTGGAAGGGATCAAAATGGTCGAGGCCGCCCGCAACCATAAACGGGTTGTGCAATCGGGAATCCATCAGCGGTCCGGATCACATTTCCAATCGGCCGTCGATTACGTCCGCAGCGGCAAACTTGGCAAAGTCAAACTCGCCAAGGCCTGGACGATCCACACCCGCAAATCGATCGGCCACAAGAAAGATACCGAGACTCCCGCCGGCGTCGATTACGACATGTGGCTCGGACCCGCAACGGCACGACCCTTCAACCCCAACCGCTTTCACTACAACTGGCACTGGTTCTGGGATTACGGCACCGGCGAGATGGGCAACTGGGGCGTGCACATGCTCGACATCGCCCGCTGGGGCCTGAATGTCGGCCTGCCCAATCGCGTCTCCGCAACAGGCGGCAAATTCTATTTCGACGACGACCAACAAACGCCCGACACCCATCTGGTCCACTACCGCTACGACGACGTGATGATCACTTGGGAACACCGTCTGTGGACCAACCACGGCCAAGAAGGCCGCAGCGCCGCTGCCGGGTTTTATGGTGATCGCGGCACGCTGATCGTCGACCGCGGCGGCTGGAAGGTCTACGACCAGAAAGACGCCCCCACCTCCGACACCAGCGACCAAGCCCGCACGCACCACCAAAACTTCATCCACTGCGTCAAAACGCGCGAAACGCCCACGTCCGACATCGAAATCGGCCACATCACCAGCGCCCTGTGCCACCTGGGCAACGTCGCCTACCGCGTCGGCCGGGATATCGAGTTTGACCCGGCGGCGATGACCTGCGGGAATGACTCGGAAGCAAACGCGCTGTTGGGGCGCGAGTATCGCAAAGAGTGGGAACTGCCGGCGGTGTAGGTCATGCTGCTTCTGAGGCCCTGATGCCCAACTATCGACGCGCTCGTGTACCGGGAGGGTGCTTTTTCTTCACCTTGGTGACACACCGCCGTTTGAACTTCGCCAACACCCAAAAACCACACCTCCACATCACTCCACAATCCGTACCCGGCATCGGCCAATCGCGTACTCGTCCCACAGCGCATTGAAATCAAAATCCTTGTTACGCAGCTCAAGCTCGTAGATGCCGGTGATTTCATAGGTTCCCGTTTCCTCGAATTTGAACCACTTGGTGACGTCCACCTGCTTGCGAAATGTCTCGCCCGGCTTGATTTCGCGAAACGCGCCGATGCCGCCAAAATGTCTCGGATCACCGGTGTCGGGGATCGGTTTGCCGTGTCCCGATCCCGAAAATGCCGTAAAGCCGAACTGATTGTCGCGCGCGCCGCGTTGCTGTCCCCCTTCGATGAAGCGAACCGTGGTCGACCCGACATTTTTAATCGCCAGTTCCAACGTCACCGGTTCCCCAACCTTATAGCTGGCCCGCTGAGGTTTCCAACTCACCAGCAGTTGATGGCCCGGGTGCTTCCGCAGTTTCAACTTTGCTCTTAACTGGCTGAACAACTTCTTGGCATTCTCCAGACCCTCGACAACGGCCATCAGTTGCCGCTTTTCCTTGCCGGGGGATCCGGAAGTCGATCCCACGACTTCGCAAACTCCGTCGACGTAAATCGCCAACCGCCCTTCCCCGTCGACCGGACCGGCCTGCTCCATCTGCACGCGAAAGCGGTCGTTCTGATTCGAAAGCGACCAGAGTGAGACATCGCCGAAATTGTCCGAAACCCGATCTCCCAAATCGACGGTGCCGCCGGAAGACCGCGCGACACGCTTGCCCTGGCCGTCGGGAACCACGCGGTAGATCCCGGCAGCAAATTCGTCCGCACAGATGCTTACTGGGGCGGCAGTTCCGGTCACAAACACTACACACACAGCAGCCATCACCCATCTCATGATGCGATCCTTGATGATCGGGTTGGTGGGACATCCCAAATGCACAAGACTAGAGACGCATCGCCAAGCAGGAACGTTCCGCTTTTCTGGCAGCTGATCCCGATCGGCGAGCGTGAGCCTCACGCTGGTGCAAATCGGGACCGGATGGGCGACGAGCTAAACGACCTCCCCCGATCATCAAACCACAACTCCGGCCGCTGCTCAACTCGCTGCCGCACCAACTCTGCCTCTACGGCTTGGCTCGATGCATAGCCTACAACACCGACGCCGGCCAGCAATAATTAGTTGCCCCATTCCACTGGGATCGGTCGGATAAACTATTGGGGCCGGGGGACGCATTGCGTTCCGACGTATGCCCCTTCAACTCAATTCTTCCACCTCACTTTAATCCACACGTCACGCATTCCAATAAGTGACCGAGCCGCCGCCGATTATTTGGCAGCGGCCACAGCCGGTTTTAGGCACCGGTCACGTCGAAGGAATGCGAGGATCTGTTAAGGAGAATACCATGGCGAGATTGGCATTGCCGGCGATTGAAATCATGTTTATGCACTATCCCCAAGGGGGAGTCTCACACATCGCCCGCCTGATTGGAGGAACCGTTCAGCGGAATTTGGAAAACGAGCAATTTCAGAGTTACAAAGACACCTGCGCGATCCGTGTGAGCCGTTCACTCAACTACTCGGGCAAGCCCATTGGTTACGCGGGACCCAAAGTCCGGACCAATCGCGGCCGCGACAAGAAGCGGTACGTTTACAGCACGCGCGACATCCGTCTTTACCTCAACTCCCGATTTGGCAAACCGGTCAAGTTCCCAGTCGGCACCGAGGCCAAGGATGTCCGCGACTATTACGGCATCATCGCGTTCGGCTACTTGCACATCGACTTGTGGGACGGGTACCAAAACAAATGCGCGGGAAACGATTACTTCGGCGGCAGGGAGATCCTGATCTGGGAAACGCACTCATTGCTGGAGAGCCGCATTTGATGCGCCGGTCTAAGATACTTTAATCTCGCAAAAAACACTGATGCTGAATTAGGTCCCCGTATCAATATTGTCCCAGTCGCTGGGTAATGGAGAGTTTACCAACCAGGTCAAGACATAGTGCCGTTCTTGCACGACAAGACTCGCAGCAGACACTGAAACTGGAATGAATTCACAGTTGCCCGACCAGTCAAGGTCTTCAGGCAGGCTTCCTCCTTGATGAAAAAAGGCGTCACGAATCGCCCAATGAATTCGCAGTGTGAGGTCCTGTGCATCGAGTAGCTCAGACTTTGGTCTCAACTTCGCTTTCTCGATAAAGGCTGGATCGTCTTCGTACTTGCTGAGGAGTGTGGCTAACTTATCCACATCACACATGCCACCTGGCCATGACAACTCATCTATGTAGCGTAGAGCCCACATGAGCACCCATAAACATTCTAATCGCCATACACATTTGCGGCATTCCTCCGCGTCAGGGTCTTCATTTTCCAGAAAACGTACCTCCTCTGGACTGACGTATTTCCACAAATCAAGTTCGTTAACGATTTCGCAGACTTCTTCCGCAGGGACCCCTTCCCCGTGCAATTCAACAGCCCAAAGTACAATCGTACGCCGTGCGACATCCTGGGGGGATTGCACTACTGCTTCGTCGTCATCAGGTACAAGCAATGGACCATGATACACGGGAACGTGACGCTTCTTCAGTTCCTCGAATGAACGTTTGGCACGTTGAATCTGATTAGAACTGGCAATCTTCCACTCATCGGGTGCTGGATAATCGGGCAATGGATTAGAAATCATTAGGAGTGTCCCGAAGTGAAGTTTCGATAAGTGAAGCGTATCGTAGGTGGCAATGGGTTGCGACAGAACATTCGCATGTTCTTGTCCAGAAATCCCGAACAATGCTACTGGTCGGCGCAATATTGAGCACACATATCGAACACCAGAGACACAAGGTCTTGATGTGGTCGCATCCAATCCGAACGAGATCAGTGTCGTAGGGCCGGTTTCACCGGCCGTCATCGATGTGTGTTTCGAGAAGCAACCGGACCAACACACGCCTAAGAAATCTCGCCGATATCTTCATTCCACAACTCCGGATGCTCCTCAATGAACTCTTCCATCAACTTCACGCACTCCTGGTTATCGACGACTTGCACATCCACCCCTTGCGACCGCACATAAGCTTCGGGACCTTGGAACGTCCGGTTTTCGCCGACGATCACGGTCGGAATCTTGTACAGCAAGATCGCACCGCTGCACATGTCGCAGGGAGAGAGTGTCGAATACACCACGGCGCGGCGATAATCGGCCGGCGTCAACCGTCCAGCGTTTTCCAGGCAATGCATCTCCGCATGCAAAATCGCGCTCCCCTGTTGCACGCGCTGGTTGTGGCCGCGGCCGACGATTTCGCCGTCGAGCACCAACACCGACCCGATCGGCACACCCCCGGCCGCCAGCCCGGTGCGCGCCTCCTCAATCGCCGCTTCCATGAATTCATCCATGTTACGCCTCCTCTGCGGAGCAAGTTACATCCACAAGTTCTTCAATCATCAAACCCCTTGAATTTCGGCGTGCAGACAATTTGAATTGAGCCGTCCCGTTGCTCCAGAACGTGCACTTCCATATTGTTCCAGCGCTTTGAGTATGTATATGTGGCCACTTGATCTCCTTCAAGCCCCGGCGTGCCAGGCGGAATGGACCTGTCCGGCTCTCCGAGTATGCGGTACATGTCATCGATCGATTGGATCCGGCAAGTCGTCAAACGGAATCTGATCCGGTCGATCAAACTCGGCTTTGTGAAGTAGTCTCCGCGACGCGATTTCGGCAACTGCCCCCCGCAAGCGGGGCAGAAGTAAAACAGGCGGTAACCGCCTCGGCCGTCAAGCAGATGATATTCATTCATCCGCTCGTCAAGAACAACATGCTCGGGCGCCGCTCTCACTAGCTGATCAAGAACCGAGCAGGAACACTCGCGATAGATTCGTCGCAGCGGTTCGACACCCTCGCCGTGCCCCCCGCAAAAGGTACAATGCAGCGGCTCAATCCTCGTGATGTCTCCCACGCGAAGTGCAGCGGTTCCTGTGATTTTGTCCAATGTGACCGGAGAGCCCGGCTGATTGAGCCAATTCTCAAGACACATACAAAGTTGCATGACAACCTCGGTCGAACAGCAATTGCGATCAACAAGCAGCGGTGACGAAGGGAGACTTAAATGCGGATTCAATTACGTTACATGAGTGTGTAGCCGCGTAACAGTTCAAGTTCACGATCCAACGTGCTCTACCCTCGCGCTTGCCCTCATGGCGCAACCCGTGCATAATCCACCTCAACTGCTGCACAACCACACACGCATCGAATCTCCACGAGGATCACCATGACTCGCCTACCGTTTCTCGCGCTGCTTGGCCTGCTCTGCACAACCTCAATCGCACACGCCGAAAACTGGCCCGGGTTTCGCGGGGCGGCGGGGACGGGAGTTTCCTCTGAGGCGGACCTGCCGCTCAAATGGTCGTTGAAGGAGAACATCGCTTGGCACATCAATCTGCCCGGACGGGGAGACTCCTCGCCCGCGGTGAATTCGCGGCACGTTTACCTCACCACCCAAGACGAGGACACCTCGCTCTGGGTGCTCGCCATCGATCGCCGTAGCGGCAATATCGCCTGGAAAAAGAACGTCGGCCGTGGTGTGCTGGCCGCCAACGGGCCGAAGAACCTGTATGTCCACCGGCACAATGCCGCCACCCCCTGCCCGTCGGCGGACGAAGAACATGTCTGGGCCTACTTCGGCTCCGGGCAACTCGTCTGCTTCACGGTTGAAGGCGATGAGGTCTGGCGGCGAAATCTGGTCAAGGAATACGGGCCGTACGAAATCACGTTCGGCATGGGTTCCTCGCCGCGATTGTGGGGCGAGCACTTGTATATCGCCTGCATGACCAAGGGGCCATCTTACGTATTGGCGCTCGACAAACTGACGGGCGACGAGGTTTGGAAGAAGCCGCGCAGGCTGCCCGCGTTCAAAGACGGGGCCGACGCCTATTCCACACCGATCATCCTGCAAACCCCGCAGCGGACCGAACTGCTCGTCGCCGGCGCCGACCATATCAACTCCTACAACCCGCTCTCCGGCGAGCAAAATTGGATCTGCGGCGGATTGAAAATCAAATCCGAATTCGGCCGCATCATTGCCTCGCCGGTCGTGAGTGAATCGACGATCGTGCAATGCTCCGCCAATCCGGGCAACGGAGGCGCGGGACGAGCGATCGCCATTAAGACCGGCGGTCGGGGCGATTTGACGAGCGACAAGTCGATGCGGCCGTGGGTGTTCCCCCGCGAAAGCAGCGACATCACGACACCCACCGCTTACGACGGCAAGCTGTACATGGTCCGGGAAAACGGCGTCGCGCTTTGCATGGACTTGGCGACCGGAAACGTCCACTATCGCAAACGACTCGGCGGCAAGTCGTACCGCGCGTCAGTGATCATCGGCGACGGCAAAGTGTACTGCTTGGGCAAAGACGGCCTCTGCACCGTCCTCAAACCTGGAGTCGAGGGAGAAGTCCTCGCCAAAAACCAGCTCACCGGACAGTTCTTCGCCACACCCGCCATCAGCGACGGCGTGATCTACCTGCGGGGGCATCACCAACTCTATGCCGTGGGCCGCGCACAAGTCGCCGCAAAGTGATTCAGAGCCGCCCCACCACAATCAAGACCAACAAGAGCTCTCGCCACGAATTCACACGAATGATCCACCGGATTTCGTGTAGATTCGTGCGATTCGTGGCTAACACAGTTCTTGATGAAACCAAGCCGACCGCTTGCGGTCGGTAGCGACGTGAACTGTCCAGACGCACTCAAATCCCGCATCCCGGCTACGGCTGCGAAGGAACGCGGCCCATTCAGTTCGCGGAGGGTGTTTGCGAATCCTCAGCCGCCTGAGCCGACTTGGACTCGACCGCTTTGCGAAACTTCTCAAGTTGCCGCTGCAAGAACGCCAGGTCCCTCAGTTCCGGATTGGAGGCGAGCGCCCGTTCTTCAAGCTCGACGGCCCGCTGCGAGTCGCCATTCTGATGTACAGCCTCCGCAAGCGTATCCAAATAGGCCGGATTCGGATCGGCCGCCACAGCCTCCTCCGCTAATTCGATTGCCCGCACTGGATCGCGGTACCAGCCGTTGCTGGGAGTCAGCAGAATCCAAGCCAACGTGTTCTTGTAATCAGGAACTTCCGGGTTGCGGGCGACCAGTCTTTCGTAAATATAAAACGCTTCCGCATACTCGTCTCTGCGCAGGTGTTCTTCTGCAAGCAACCTCAATCGGCCGCGGCGGGACCCGGCATCCTTGTCGGCGAGAATTGAAATTCGCCTGTTATTCAGCCAGCCCGTCCGAGAATTGCGTCTCGAACGCGGATTCGCCCGCCGCGCCGGCTTGCTGTCGCCAGACGTGATGGAAGTGAAGGCTTTCTGAATCTGGTCGTGACCAAAATACGCGGCGGTCAAAACTGCAAACGTCCACAACAGCAATCCAATCGCGACTGTAGACCAGATCCTCACCACGCGACTCGATCGGCGCTCTCGAAATCGGGCATGCGGGTCATCCAGTTGCTCGGGCTCAATGTGCGATGACAGACTGGGCGCGGTTGGCAACTCAGCCGGCGGCGGAACTGCGAGCACAACCGTATCGTTCCGAACGGTGGAATACTTCGAACTCAGCTTCTCTGTCAGTTCTGCCAACTCGCTCGCGTTCAACTCGCTGAGCCTGGCTAAGGTTGACTCGAGTTCAGCGGTCGTGCGGGCGATCAGCTGTTGATCGCCCACGCTACCCCCGTACCGGCTTTGATAATAGAGTTCCTCGATGCGCGGCGCTGATTCCCGAGCCAGCAAGCCATGATCAGCGAGGAACTGCAGGTAGTCGCTGAGCAGACATGAATCGGGTTTCGAGACCCCGACCCGTTCGATCCGGTTGAGGAGATCAATCAACCGCCGAATTCCTTGACTCGACGCAGCCGAACCTGCGGACATTGACCCAACTCCTCGCTGTGGAGATATCTCTGGCTTGGCCGAGGGAGGTGCCTGAAGTGATTATAGCAAGAGATCCGGAGTTGGTCAGATCATCTTGCGAATTTGCCGGAATCTGCAGAGCCCGCTTCAAAATCGAGTTGCACTGCTTCGATTTTCTGATAACCGCAAGTCAACGAAACCGGTCAATGAGTCACGGAACTCACGACTAATTTGCCGCCGATTGTTCCTTGGCCGCAGTTTCCGAGGCGTTGTTGGCCGCCTGTTGAAACTTCTTGAGTTGATCTTCCAAATACTGATGATTACGTGAACTGCCGGCAATCGCCTGCTGAACCAATTGCGACGCGCGCACGGGATCGCCGTTCTGAAAACAGGCCTCCGCCAACGTCACCAGATAAGACGGCTTGGGGTCCGCCTGTACGGCCTCTTCCGCCAAATGCAGAGCGCGGACGGGGTCACGGTACCATTCCTTTCTCGGCGTCAACATATACCAAGCAAGATCATTCTTCAGATCGGCGTTGCCGGGATCGCGCGACAGCAGCCGCTCGTAGATGTAGAAAACCTCAGCCGACTCACCGCGCACATTGTGCTCACGGGCAAGCTTTTTCATCTGCGCAATCTGGATCGCCTCATTTTGGCCTGCCAGGATCCAAGCCCGGCGTCCATTCAATCGATACCGCCTGCGGCTCCGCGAATTGCCGCTATACACCGCATTCATTTGATTTTTGCCGGAGGAATCCAAGACTAGGTCGACCGCTGACTCAATACGATCGTGAGCAAAAAACCCAATTGCCAACACGACAGCCGTCCAAAAGACGAACCCCATCAAGAGGCGTAAGCGAAAACGGGCCTGTGGATTGGGAGGCCGGAATTGTGTTTGCCTTTGGTCGAACGGTCCTTGTCGTTTTTCTAACTTGGCCCGCAACGGAAGCGCAGATTTCTTGTTGTCAGGTGATGGCGTGTGCGGCATAGCTACGTCGTCAGCATCGGCCGCCTCAACGCCAAGCGCCGCAAACGTCGCGCTCAAAGTCTCCGCCAACGCGCGGACTTCGTCGGCGGGCATGTTCTCAAGTCGCCGTCGTGCCGCTCGCAAATCCGCAATCGCGTCGCTGGCACCTTCGACACGGTCGTTTCGGCCTCCGTAGCGGCTGCCGTAATACAGCATCACGATCTTCAATGCGGAATTTGCCGAGAGAATCTGGTGTTTGACCAGGAATTGTAGATAATCGCTCAGCAGGCAGTTCTCAGGCCTCGCCACGCCGGTCTCTTCGATCCGGTCCAGCAGTTCCAGCAGCGGCTGTAGAGCATTGGCGGAAATCGTACCGACGGCCATTTGTTATGCACTCCCTGGGCACGGACTAAGTTCTCATTCTCAGCTTGTCCTCGGCAGATTGGCGGCGATTATAGCAGAAGCAACTCATGCTGCTCCATTGCCGATTTTCGACCCGCGCAATATTGACCAAGGATTCACAATGTCCAGCGGTGAAGTCGTCACCAAGCTAACGGCATCGCTGGCGTCACTCGGTTACGTGGTCACCCTCTGCCTGCTATTGGCCCGCCACCGCATTGCCGGTGCTGTCGTGATCGCCCGGATCTGCTGGACGGCTGGGTGCGTCGCGATGTGTCTGCACGTGGCGGCGGCGTTTCACTTCTATCATGCTTGGAGTCACGCGCTAGCGGTCGAGCATACCGCCGCTGAGACGGCTGCCGTGGTCGGCTGGAATTGGGGCGGCGGCGTTTGGTTCAATTATCTCGTGCTCGTACTCTGGCTGGGAGATGTCTGCTGGTGGTGGACCGATCCGGCAGGTCATCAACGCCGTCGTAACTGGATCACCATAGCGTTGCAGTCCTATTTGGCGTTCATATTCTTCAACGCCATTGTCGTGTTTGAAAGTGGCTACTTGCGGATCGCGGGACTCGCGGCAACCGCGGTGTTGCTTGCAATCTGGTGGACGTGTCGCACAAAGCCGGTCGGCTGATACCCGAACCGCATGCGAAGAACACTCAACTCGGCTCGATCGAGGCGGCGGCTTCAGTGCGTGCCTCCGACCGCCGACTGTCGACCGACTCAAAGATCTGCAGCGTGTCTTCCACCAAGGAGTTCGTCCCGTACCGCTGGTGCACGTGGCGATGCGCCGCCTGTGCCAAATTGTCGCGGCGCGTCCGATCGACCAGCAATTCTTCCAGTCCGCGCGCCAACGCCTCGGAATCGTCCGGTTCAACGAGCAGTCCCCCCCCTGACGATTCAATTAGCTCAGGGAACGCGCCGTGACGCGGTTGGACGACGGGAACTCCGTTCGCCATCGCCTCCAAAACATAAATCCCCTTCGGCTCGCGGTAAGTCGTCGGCACGCTCAGCACGTCCAGAGATTTGAGAAACTCAACCTTCTCCGCATGCGACCCCGGACTGCCGATGTATTGGAACGCCGTCCCCAGATCCGTGGCCGACTTGCTGAGATCCTTAAAGTACCGGGCATCTCGCTTGCCCAGGTATCCTCCCGCTCGCAGACGGACTTCCGGATGACGTTCTCGCAGAATTCGAAACGCATCAATCAGTTGGTGCAGCCCTTTTTCAGGACAAATCCGCGCAAAATAGCCGATGGTAAACGGATCGCCGCACTCGCGCGGACGGCCGTCGTGACCCTGCAAATCAATTCCCAAAGGCAAGTGGTGAAACTTTTGCCGCGGCAACTGCAAATAGTCCGCCATGAAGCCGCTGTAGTATTCGCTGTGTGACAGAAATCCATCAAAGTGTCGCCCGTGGCTCTTGATCAACTCGAGGGCACGCGATTGATGCGATTTCGGAAGGTCCGTCAAAAAAATGTCGTCCCCCTGCAGGAGACAAAAGACTGGTCCCTGATAGTATTCGCGCAAACAGGGCATAGCGCCCGACAGCAAAATATTGCTGAAGCAAATCACGTCCGGCCGTAACTGTCGACCCAAAAACTCGGCCAGTTCGCGGGCCTCGCGGTGATGCGGACCGTCTGTCCCTTCCAGCATCGCCGCAGTCAGCGCTCCGAGTTCCTGAGCATCATTACTGATCGCAATCCGCGTGACCAAGTTGAGCAACATGGGTGAATCGAGCCAGCGCGTCAGAGCCCGTGGAATCTTCTGCCACAGCGGGTAGCGATAATCGAAATAAACGTTGAGCCCCCCGAAAAAAACGCGGTCGATGCTCACGTCATCTTCGTCGACGCGAATCGGGGTATACGTGGGGATCAGAGTGACTTTGTGACCGGCAGCCTGCAGCGCGCGGGCCCAGGTGTTGTCGTGCATGCAGGAGCCGCAAAACATTCCTGCGCCGCCGGCAGTGATAATGGCAATGTGCATGATCGTCCGATTGCCCGCAACGGCGTTCAATAATTGGACGCTAACCTGGTCCGGCACGGCGCCGCGCGCGGATCAGAATAGTTCTTCGATCGGTTCGCCGTCCTCGACGATATAAATCGGACGGCCGCGGGGATCGAGATACGTCGCGTCCAGCGGCACGTCCATATGTTTATAGATCGTTGCCGCCAAATCTCCAGGCGTAACCGGGCGGGCTTTGATCTGGCCGCCGTCTTGCTCGGTAGCGCCGATCACCTGCCCGTGCCGCAACCCGCCACCGGCCAGAGACATCGACATCACCACCGGCCAATGATTGCGGCCGTCCACGCTCCCTTGTGTACCCATGTTCGGCGTGCGGCCGAACTCACCCATCGCGATAACCAGTACATCGTCCAACAGTCCGCGCTCTTCCAAATCGCCCACCAAAGTGGTCAACAAGTGGTCGAACAGCGGCAATAACGGCTGCAGCCCCTTGGAAATTCCACCGTAGACGCCGCCGGGAATGCCGTGGTTGTCCCACGTTCCCGACGCGGTGTGATAACTCAGATCAAGCGTCACGAAACTCACACCCGCTTCGACCAGTCGCCGCGCCAGCAGTGCTTGCTGGCACCATAGGTGCGTTCCATACCGCTCGCGCATCGCCGCCGGTTCCCGCGACAAATCAAACGCCTGCTGCGCCCGGCGTCCAACCACGATATCGACCGCCTGCTGGTTGTACTTGTCCACGGCATCCATCGAGCCGGACTGATCCAAATCGCTCCGCAACCGGTCGAAGTCCTGCATCAGCGAACGACGATTTCCGATTCGGTCGTGGCTGATGCCGCGCGGCAATCGAAACAAATCCGCTCCACTGGTTTTGCCGGTATTTTTCCCAACCAGCGAATAGATCGGCAGCTTGGCCGCCTGATTGCCGATGAACGGGTCGTATTCCTTGCCCAAATAGCCCGCAAATCCAATGTGAGATTTCGAACGCATAAACGCCACGTACGGCGGCATGCCGGGCTGATTCGCGCCATGGAACTTCGAGACCACCGAGGCAATGGCAGGGTACTTGTCGCCCTTGGGATTCGTCCGCGGCGCCGCCTTGCGATTGCCGGTTTGAAATACGCGGTTCGGCTCGTGGCTGCTCTTGCGCGCATCGACTGAGCGAATCACTGTAAATCGATCCAGCATCGACGCCTGTTTGGGAAGATGCTCACAGATCTGCACGCCGGGAAGCGCCGTCGCAATCGGTGAAAAAGGGCCGCGGTTATTAAAGGGACGATCCGGTTTGGGATCCCAAGTGTCGATGTGGCTCGGCCCGCCCGTCATCCAGAGCAAGATGACACTCTTTCCGCCCGACATCGCTCGGCCCGACGCCGCAGCCACATCGCGCGTGCGGAGCAATTGAGGCAACGACAAACCCGCCATGCCCGCCAAGCCCGCCTTAAGCATGTTCCGCCGGCTCAGCAACGTCAGCCCGTCAGCCGCTTCGGCATTCATCGCCGTAAACGCATGCTCGTGGTTGTGTTGGGAAGATTGAGAAGACATTGCAGGCATGCTGATTCGAGAACGTGATCCGCATCAAAACATCAACATTCTTGAGTGTATCCAGGCTAAAACATCGACGCAAGAGCCGTTCGTCTCCATGGATTTCGACGATTTAATGATCGCCGGCGCGATGGAAGCAAGAAGCGGGAAACACCACGCGACCGCGCTCTATCGCTGGCAACGCCCACCGCTTCGCACTGGACACTTGAGAAAACCAATCGGCAGCGACGCGTGCGACAGGTCACCTCCTCACTGGAAAACCGATCACGATTCCGCGTTTTGTCCCAGTGCTTTCTCGACGGCTTCCAACATCACGTCCATCGCAAACGGCTTGCGCAGATAGTCCGAGACGCCCAACATTTCGGCGTAGGCCTTATGACGGCCACCCTCGTTGGCGGTAATCATGATCACCGGCGGCGGATCGTCCATCGACTTCAGAAACTCCAATACCGGAAAGCCGCCCAACTGCGGCATCATCATGTCGGTAATGATCAAATCCGGCCGGCTGGAACTGATCAGTTTCTGGCCTTCTACACCATTGTGTGCTGCCGACACATCGTAGCCGGCTGCGGAAAGAACGCTGGAGATCGTCGAGCGGATCTCGCGGTCATCCTCAATCAGCACAATCTTAGCGGCGTCAGCCATGAGTAAATTCCTTCGAGCCAATCAGCAAAAACGTCAGTCGATCATTTCGGCAATTCCGGTTAGGAAACTTTGAAACGGCCGCTGGGAAAGAGCATTTGATGAGCTTTCGACGAACCATTTCCACGCCGCGCGCCGATGAGGGTGAGTACGGACGGCCGACAAACTGGATCCGGAACAGCCTCTCCAATCTTAAAGCGGACCTTCCGCAGGAACAACCACCGCCCATTAGGATCATCGTATTTGAGATGCCGTTGATTCTCAAGAGCGAGACGACCGGGCGACCGTGACGACTGCGCAGGAAGTCGGAGACCGACCACAATGCGTTCCTGGCAGGCGAAAACGGAATTTTGAGACAAAACGGCTTAACATTTGCTTAATTTTGGATATGATAAGAGATAGCGGTTACGGCAGGGGAGCATGTTTCGATGCGAGTTTGCTCCTGGGAACTCAAGACTGACCGAAACCCTCCACACCCGCCGGGGTTTTATCTAGTAAACCCTGGAATTCCCTCCGACATACAATCCGACCTGCGGAAAGAACACTGATGGCACCTAACATTCGCCACCAGCATGGACCAAGTGCTTCTCGGCACGGACGAATCGGCAAACGCGCGCTACTTGGAATTGCCACCATCCTTCTCGTTGGTGGCGCCGTCGCCTACGCCGCCGTCGAAGGCAAACTCCCCCAGTGGTTTTACCAGGAAAACACCGACTATGACTTGATCACCGCGCCCGTCAAGCGGGGCGAGTTGCGGCTGACGGTCGTTGCGACCGGCAATCTCGATAGTGCCAGTAACGTGACGTTGAGCAGCAACGTCAAAGGCAGCACGAAGATCATCTCCATCGTCCCGGAAGGCACACTGGCTTATGAAGGGATGACCCTGGTCAAGCTTGATGCTTCGGTCTATCAGGACAACCTTGACGAGCAGAAGATCAAGTTGACGCAAGCCGAAGCAATGCGCGACCAAGCCAAGGATGCCTTGGAGATCCAGGAAACCGTCAATGAAAGCGACGTCGCGGCCGCAAAGCTGCAAGTGAAATTGGCGGATCTCGATTTGGAGAAATACTTGAAAGGCGATTTCGAGGTGCTCGAAACCGCGGCGGAATCGAAGATTACACTCGCCAAAGAGACATTGTCATCCAGTCGCGACGCGTACGCCTTTGCAAAAAAGCAGAGCAAAAAAGGCTACGTCAACCAAAACGAGTTGGAGCAGAAACGGATCGCCGTTAAGACCGCTGAGCTGAAGCTCAAAGAAGCGGAACTTGAACTGCAGGTCCTCCATAAATACCAAAAACAGCGTGAATTGGCCGAGAAAGAAGCCAATGCAGAAGAGTTCAAGCGCGAGCTACAACGCACGATCCAAAAGGCGGAAGCCGCGCTCTCCCAGGCCAAGGCTGATCTCGCGGCGCGGGAAATGACCGCAACCGTCGAAAGAACCAAACTCGAAAAGCTCGAAGAACAGATCGCGCAATGTACGATCGTCGCGCCGCAGGCAGGCCAGGTGATCTATGCCACCGAGAGCAGTCGCCGCAGCAACCAAGAGCGCGTGATTGAAGAAGGCGCTTCCGTCGACAACCGGCAGGCGATCATCAAACTGCCCGACATGTCGCAAATGCAAGTTGACACGCGCATCCACGAATCGAAAATCGGCCGCGTCCAAGAAGGCATGCCGGCAATCATCAAGGTCAGCCGCAAATCGGACCGCTTCTACCAAGGCGAAGTTGATACGGTGGCTTCGGTCCCCAATTCGCCGAGCTGGCGGCAACCGGATCTGCGGGAATACACCGCGGTGATTCGCGTCATCAATGACTCGGAGAGCATTGGTACCCTCAAACCGGGACTCACCGCCGAAGTGGAGATCATCTCCGACATCCTGGATGACGTCCTCAAAGTCCCCGTTCAGGCGGTCATCGCCCGCAACGACCAGTACTTTGTATTTGCACTCACGCCGCAGGGACCTGAAATCCGGCAGATCTACATCGGCGCCACGAACGACGTGGAGACGGAAGTCCGCGAGATCGAAACCGCCGAAGCCGACGCCAAATTTCCCGTCGGCGTGGCTGAAGATGAGGAAGTGGTCTTAGCGCCGCGGACGTCGCTGCCCGATCTGTTCACAGTTCTGGAAGACGCCGTGCCGGAAAAACCTGTGGCCGAGCGCGAACAGAAGGCTGCTGCCGGACGGCGACGTGGTGGAAAAGGCCGCCAGTCGACCGGCGAGCGCTCCCCCGGCCAGCGGCAGTCGTCTGGCGACGGTCCCCGTCGCGAAGCGGGACGCGGTAAACGCGGACCGCAAAACGGCAAGTCTGCGGGACAGAAAGGTGGCGCTCCCGGCAGTGCGCAGATGTCCGCATTCTTCGACAAAATGGACAAGAACAACGATGGCCAACTGACTAAAGATGAGGTCGCCGGCGGCCGGTTAGCTTCCAGCTTCGACCGGATCGATGCCAACAGCGACGGCAATGTCGACAAAGCCGAATTTGAAGTTGCGATTGCACAATTCGCTAAGCAGCGCGGCGGTGGTGGTGGCAGTCAATGAACCTCGCGGCCGAACTGATTGGACTCGAAAAACACTACGACCTAGGACCTGTCGTCGTCAAAGCGCTCCGAGGAGTCACAACTCAATTTGCCGAGGGTGACTTCATTGCCATCATGGGCGCCTCTGGAAGCGGCAAGAGCACCATGCTCAACTTGCTGGGCGGCCTCGATCGGCCCACACATGGGCGATACCTCCTGGGCGGTGAAGACGTCTCGCAACTCGACGACAACGAGCTGTCGCAGATTCGCAACAAGCGGATCGGGTTTATCTTTCAGTCCTACAACCTCATTCCACAATATACGGTGCTGGAGAACATCGAGGTTCCCCTGCACTACCGTCCTGGGTATCCGGCGATTTCCGCCGCCGATCGCCGCTGGTGCGCAGAATTGGCCAGCCGCGTCGGCTTGGAAGACCGGCTTGACCACCGACCCACGCAACTCTCCGGCGGACAGCAGCAGCGGGTGGCGATCGCCCGCTCAATGGTCAACGACCCCGACATCATCCTCGCCGACGAGCCGACCGGAAACCTCGATACCGCGACCGAAGAAGAGATCATGCTGCTCCTGCACCAGCTCAACCGGGAAGGCCGCACGATCATCATGGTCACGCACGAAGAACCGGTCGCCCTGCAAGCACGGCGGCGGATCATCATGAAGGACGGCGTGATCCACAAGGAAGACTTCGGACAACATCTCCCGGAAGAAATCGCCGTACAGCTCCCCGCATAAACCGCGCCACCGTTTTGGAGTATTCCCGCCTGCGATGTCCCGCCTGTTTCGCACCATTCAGCTCGGCCTCAAGAATTTGCTGCTGCACAAGCTGCGGTCCGCGCTGACAATGCTGGGAATCGTGTTCGGCGTGTTCTCGGTGATCGCCATGTTGGCCATCGGCGAGGGAGCCAGCCAACAGGCACAAAAGCAAGTCTTGGAGTTGGGTGCCACCAACATCATCGTCATCAGCCAAAAACCGGCCGAAGGATCCAAGAACAACAACGCCAACACCTCCGTACTGACCTACGGGCTGCTGCGGGACGACTATCGCCGCATCCGCGAAACCGTCAATACAATCGTCGACGCGACGCCGATCAGGGAGTTCTCCCAGCCCGCCCGCTACCTGCACCGTAACATGGATATCCGACTGGTCGGCTGTACGGCGAACTACTACAGCGTCAACCATCTCAAGATGCAATCCGGTCGCTTTATCTCCGACCGCGACCAGGAGGATACCGCCAACGTCTGCGTCATCGGGCACGAAGTTGCCAAGACCCTCTTCCCAGGAGAGGAACCGCGCGGCAAAGCGGTCCGCATCGGACAGGTTTTCTATTCCATTGTGGGTGTGACCGATCACCGCACCGCATCGGCGGCGATCGGAGGCAGCCTCTCCGGACAGGATTACGACAAGGACATTTACATCCCGCTGGAAACGCTCCGCGCCCGCATCGGCGACGAGGTGATGATCGTCCAAGCCGGCAGCCGCAGCAGCGAAAAAGTCGAATTGAGCCAAATCACCTTCCGCGTCGGCAAGGCGGAGGACGTGGTCGCCACCGCCAATGTGATCCGAGAAACGCTCGCGAAGTATCACGCTGACAAACAGGACGTCGATTTGATCGTCCCCCTGGAACTGCTTGAGCAGGCGGAGATGTTGAAGCGAATCTTCAATCTCGTGCTCGGGTCGATCGCCTTAATCAGCCTGATTGTGGGCGGCATCGGAATTATGAACATCATGCTGGCCACCGTGACGGAGCGTACGCGTGAAATCGGCATCCGCCGCGCACTGGGGGCCAAGCAAACCGACATCACCCAACAGTTCTTGACGGAGACCAGCGTGCTCGCCGGCATCGGAGGGCTGCTGGGAGTGGGATTGGGGCTGTCGACGCCCTACGCCTTTGCAATGATTCGCTGGATCGCCGAACGCGCATTCTTGAACCAGTCGTCGAAATCCGGTTCGCGGATGTTCGAGATGTTCTCGGGCCTAGAGCCGGTCGTCTCGGTGTGGAGCTTGGCGTTAGCGTTCGGGATTTCCGTTGCCATCGGAATAGTCTTCGGAATCTATCCGGCTCGCTCAGCCGCGCGGCTAGACCCCATCGAGGCCTTGCGACACGAATAATCCGACCGTAGCGGCCAATCTCCCCAGGGCCGCACCGCGCTGCGGCTCAAGTCCGCCTCCCGTTCGAGCGATGAGAGATATTGGATCGCTCTGCGCGCTGACACCGGCGCCTGATCGCGCTGCCCGGACCACGGATTCTGCAACCTCGACGGACCCCGAAAAACCAGACATGCCGTTACTCTCGCCCTACAGCGCGGTCCGAGGTGTTCTGATCACCTGTTTGCTCTGCGCGCTGCCGGCAGACTCGGTCGCCCAAACGGTCGCCACTCCTCACCCGGGTCCGACACTGCAGCGGGTCGTCCCGCTCAGACAAACGTCCCACCAAACCCATTCGGGTCCCGTCGCTTGTCAGCCCGCCTGCTGCCCGCCGGAATGCTACTGGATCGTCAGCTTGCGTTGCTGTCCGCAGAAGCGTCACAGTGACAGCGCAGGCTGTTGCAGCCGCTTCTACCACCGAACACCGGACGGCTGCCTGCGCCCGGCATGCCATGCTGAGTTTCTCGCCTCATTGACGCCGCAGGTTCCCATCTGCCTGATGATTCACGGCAGCTACGTCCGCTGGCAGGACGTCCATCCCGATGCCCAAAAGACATTCTGTTGGATTCGCGGCGCCGCCCCGCACTTGCCGCTGAACTATGTCTACGTCACCTGGCCCAGCGATCCGCACTTGCCGCCCTTCGACATCCAAGCCTTAGGGCGGGCCAGTGCGCGGAACGGGTTTTACCTCGCGCAGATCATCCAGACCATCCCCTGTGATCACCCGATCGGCTTCATCGGCCACAGCCATGGCGCCCGGCTGACGCTCTCCACGCTGCACCTGCTCGCCGGCGGCCGCGTTCAAGGCTGCTCGCTAACCTATCCGACCGGCGCGTCACATCGGTTTCGCGCCGTGCTCGCGGCTGCGGCGATCGATCATGATTGGCTCAATCCCGGCGAGCGCTACGGCTGCGCATTGCCGATCACCGAGTGCGTAATGAGCATGCGAACCCGCAAAGATCGGGCGCTGGCGTTTTACCCCTTGCGACATCCCTTCTCCCCCGCCAGCTTGGGCCGCAAAGGCTTCACCCGCCGCGACCGCCGCAAGCTGGGCCACCTCGGCTGCCGCGTCAGAGAAGTCGACGTCACCTGCTACATCGGCCACCACCACTTCTGGCAGTTCTACAACAAACACCCGCAACTGGCACACGTATCGGCACCGTACGTCTACTTTCCGGATGTCCAAGTGCAACCAGCGAGTGCTCCGTCGAATTGACGCGATACAATCGCCCGCGACCTTACTCCTCTGCGATATTCGCCGGCGGGCCAACAGATTCGACCGCCGGCGCGTCGGCATCGAGTTTCTTCCAGTTGGCAACAATGTACCCTGCAGAGGCTACGGCCACGACCGCCAACAGCACCGCCAGGGGGGTCTGCCCATACAGAAAGTAACCCGTGGCGAACAGAGTGGAATAGATCGCGGCACAGCCGGCGATCATACAGGCAATTCCTAATCCAATTGCCGCCCCATCGCCGCCGTCCGTGAGATCAACACCTTCTGCTTTCGCTTTATTGATGACTCGATCCCAACCACGTCCGCCCGGGCGTATCTTGCGATAGAAGCTAATCAATGTCACATCATCGTCGGGTGGGGTGATCAAGGTCACGAGGAACCACACGACTGTCGTGATTCCCACGCCCCAACAGAGTTTTTCCCACGACGCCAGATTGCTGATCGCCCCCAGATCCAGCCACGATGCGGCGGCAAATACGAATGCAATCAGAAACGACACCACCATTGCCGCGATTTCGCTGTACGGGTTAATCCGCCACCAGAACCAACGCAGAATGAACAACAAACCTGTTCCTGCACCGACTTGCAGCAGAATGTCGAATCCCTGTTTCGCGTTTTCTAAGACCGTCGTCGCCAGCAGAGCGGAAACCGCCATCATGGCCACCGTTGAAATACGGCCCACGCGGACAAGTTGCTTCTGCTCGGCGTCCGGCCGGACAAAGCGTTGGTAAAAGTCGTTGACCACATACGAAGACCCCCAGTTGAGGTGTGTGGAGATCGTCGACATGTAAGCGGCTGCCAGCGACGCCACAACCAATCCCAACAGGCCGTGAGGCAGAAACGTGAGCATTGCGGGATACGCCAAATCGTTCTTGACTTGATCCGGAGCGATGTTCGGAAATGCCTCTTGCAGGCTTTCCAAGTCGGGAAAGACCACCAGCGACGCCAGCGCAACGATGATCCACGGCCAGGGACGGAGTGCGTAGTGGGCAGCGTTGAAGAAGAGCGTCGCTCCGGTTGCATGCTTTTCGTCTTTAGCGGCGAGCATCCGTTGTGCGATATAACCACCGCCGCCCGGCTCGGCGCCGGGATACCACACGCTCCACCACTGGACAGCCAGTGGAATGACCAACAGCGTGATCAGCAGATTCTTCGACTCCTCGGTGTTAGAGCTCAAGGAGGGAATCATTGCCAATTTGTCTTTGACGTTCACATTCGAGATTAACTCGGACATGCCCCCCACGCTTGGCTGATCCAAAGCGACCACTGCGGCGCCGATCGACCCGGCCATCGCCACTAGAAACAACAAGAAATCGGTCAGCAACACGCTGCGCAGACCGCCCATCGCGCTAAAGCAAACGGCCACCGCGGACGTCAAAATGACCACGCCCACGGTAGTCGTGTATTCGTATCCAAGCATCACGCCGCCGATTTTGATCGCGGCCAACGTCACGTTCGCCATCACCACCACATTGAAGAAGACCCCCAAATAGAGCGCACGAAAACCGCGCAGGAAGGCCGCTGGCTTGCCGCTATACCGCAATTCGTAGAATTCAAGGTCTGTCGTCACTCCCGACCGTCTCCACAACTTCGCGTAGACGAAAACCGTCAACATCCCCGTCAGCAGAAACGCCCACCAAGCCCAGTTGCCGGCCACTCCGTCAGCCCGGACGATGTCGGTTACCAATAGCGGCGTGTCCGCGGCGAACGTCGTCGCCACCATCGAAAACCCCAGCAGCCACCAGGGCATGTTTCGGCCGGACAAGAAGAAATCGGCGGAACTTTTGCCGGCTTGACGGCTGACAATCGCACCAATTGCCAGCGAGACGACGAAAAAACCGATGACGAATGCCCAGTCGATCAATTCAAGTTGCATCAGTTATCTTTCTCTGCGGCACAAAACGGCCGATGGTGACGTGTTACGCAATTAGCCCCCGGCTCTGCCGGGGGTAGACGGGGCTAGCGGCGGTCGCTAAATCCCTTCACACCCGCGCGGAAATCAGGATAGCTGACCCAGACAGTCGGATTCTTATCGCCGCGGGCCGACTTCCACGTCGAATCATCGAAACTCTGCATCGTCCACCCCTCCAGCGGCTTGTCGCTCACCTTCCATGACGAATCGGAATTGATTGCTTCCGTCTTGCCGTCCTTGCCGATCAATTCGCCGTACAAGTGAAATCCGCCACAACGTTCCGGCCCGCCCGGCTCCAGGCTGCGGTTCTCCGTTCCGTACGCGTGCGCCTCGACGGCGATCACGTTGGTGCCCGGACGCAAATAGGACGAAATATCGTACAATTCCAGCAGATGCGGATTGACCGGGGCGGAGAAATTCCGTCGGGCGAATTGTTCGCCGATTAACTCGCCGTTGATGTACAGCTTCACGTGCGTGTCCCCGTGCAATTGAAGGCCCGCCAATTCCAACTCCTGTGGGTCGTCGATCTCCAATGTCTTGCGAAAATAGGCGTGCTGCACCGGCTGATTCTCGGCGTACCGCTTCTTCTCTTTCTTCGCTTTCGCAACAGCTTCCGGCGTGGGGAATCCATCGGGATGGTAGACCCACTCCGACGGCGGACGCGAATCGTAGGCAAAGATCCCCTGCTCCGCCCGCTGTGCCGCGTCGTCCCAAGCCTTGGCCAGCTTGTTATACTCGTCCATCGCATAATACAAGTTGGCAGGCTGGTTCGTCCGCAACCACAGCTCTTCAAAGTTGTCGCGCAAGTCGCGAGTTTCGTCCCGCACCGCCCGTGCTTCGGCCGCGAATTTGTCTTTGGCCTTGGCGATTTGCTCCGCCGTCGGATTGCTCTTGGCAAAGTCGCGCAGACTGCGGACCAACAACTGCCCCCGCACATAGTTGCGGTGCATCCGCGCACAGTATTCGTAGTAATCGAGATCCCCTTTACGGCGGGTGATCACCGGTCGCAACGACGCAATCAACTCCTCCGCCACACGAGCGTCCTCGCGCACACGCCACAAGTCGTGTTCAGAATGCCCCGACTCCTTTTGAATCCCTCTGTAGCGCCGCCGGACATTGCGCGGTGCAAACGGATGCCGGAAGTAATCCACAATCGGCAACCCAAACGGCCACTTCTCCAACAAGCCGTAGACCGCTTGTAACTGCGCCGCCGTACCGGGACCGTTGTGCAGCGTAAAGAAGCGGCGATAAAATCTGCCCACGTCGGTCGTCTGTGGCGACCAGGTGACCTCGCCGCCGTACGCGTATCCGAAGTAGTTCATCTCGCGAAAGTTCTTGGAGCCGAAGTCGCCCCACGTCGAGGTGAACGAGCCGATCGCCCCGTTGCGGATGCCGTCCAGCGTGAAGTTGCGGATGTTGATCAGTGCCGACGAGGTCGTCGGAAAAATCCGGCTCCAGTTGTTCAGGCCCGGCAGGACCATCAGCGGAAAATTATGCGCGGCTAATTTGTCTACGCTGTCGTAATGCTGTTTCGGATCGTACACCCAATCCATCAGCACGATGTCTTTGGGAATCGCGTTGAGGATCACTTCTGGGTCCTTGCGGTTCACGATCACATCGCCGTACATGATCATCGTCTTGCCGTGATCCTTGAACAGCTTGTTCAACTTGCGGTAATGCTCCGCATGCACCGCCCCACGGCCGTCCTTTTTGACCGCGTCTTCAGTTTTTCCGAAGCCAAGATCCCACGATTCGTCTAACCCGGCGTGGAAGTACTTCGAGTCAAAAACCTCAATCAATTCCAGAAAGCAATTTTCCAGAAACTCAAACGCTTCCTCGTCCGTTGCGAACGAGTGCGATCCCGGATATTCACTGAACGGCAATACCTCGGAATTCATCAGCAGCGTGCCCTGGTTGCCGAGCATCTCGAAGATCGGAATCAACTCCACGTGATACTGCTTGGCATACGCCTCCAATTCATTGATCTGATCCGCCGTAAACGCTCCCCGATCAATACCGATCGTCGGGTACTTCTTGAAACGGTAGTTGTCCTCCAGATAGATGAAGTACGTATTCATCTTGTACTCCGCGATGAAGCGGATGATGGACTTGTAATTGTCCATCTTCGAGGCCTGCCCGTAGGCGGTCTCCTCCTGCACGCCGCGCATTTTCATGTGGGGCCAGTCGGTGATCCGGGCATACGGCAACGCCGTTTTCTGGCCGCGGGCGAGAGCCATCTGCCGCAGGCTCATTGTGCCGTACAGCAATCCCGGCTCGTTCGGGGTGGCGATCACAATGCCGTCGTCGCCGATTCCTAGCACGTAACCTTCTGCGCTCAACTTGTCGTTGAACGACAGCCCGTACTTGTCCATGAGCCCGCGAACGAGCGGATTCGTGTCTGGTTTTCCCAGCACAATCCGCTGCTTACCGCCCGGATCCTGCTCGGTGATCTTGACCTCAAAACCGTAGATTTCCTTCAGTGCATCGCGCAAATCGTTCGCCGCGAACTTCTCATCCTTCATGGCAGCCGACCCGAGCACGATTGCCGTCTCGGGCGTGATTTGGAACGTGCCTTTTACGGTTTCCGACTGCTGCGGCGTCGGCACGATCCCCAGACTCTCGCCCGCCGACGCCGATTGCACGCACATCGCGACCGCGATTAACACGCCGCACAAAATCGCACTTCTGCTCACCCGGCTCTGCATCTTGTCACCCTGATTATCAAAAAGTCGTATCTTCTTAGAACCGCCCGCGAAACCGCAAACAATCTACCATACCCGACGTTGCCGCCGCATCCAACCATCGGACGGTACGATTCACGAGAGTTTACCGTTAGACTTCACGGAGGACCCATATTTGCTAATATCTCTGATCAGTAAGCGACAGCCAGGGAACACTTCAACTCATTCTGCGATAACCTGCGTAATCTGCGTTTCACTTCACACAACTCATTTGATGTGCCGCAAAACCGACCCTTCTCGCTGAGTTCGTCGATTTGAAGATCCTCAAGTTGCCGCAATCGTGCTGGTCCGAATTCGGGTTCTCCACTAAACTGGCCGCTCCATCGCAATAACACCGGAAGCTTCCAACCACGACTTAATTCACGACGAAACACCAGATTTTTACTTCACCACATGGCAACGGCAACGACCAAGAAATACACGGCCAAGAGCATTGAAGTCCTGGAGGGCCTCGAAGCGGTGCGCCGTCGGCCTTCGATGTACATCGGCGGCGTCGACAACCGTGGGCTGCATCACTTGCTCTGGGAAATCGTCGACAACGCCATCGACGAGTACCTGGCCGGCGAAGCCGACCGCTGCATCGTCACGCTGCACAAAGACGGATCGTCGCTCACCGTCCAGGACAACGGCCGCGGCATCCCGGTCGACAAACACCCCAAAACCAAAAAGCCCGCCGTCGAGTTGATCCTCACCACGCTGCACTCCGGCGGAAAGTTCTCCGACAAGAACTACGCCCGCAGCGGCGGATTGCACGGCGTCGGTTCCTCGGTTGTCAACGCCCTCTCCACCGAGATGGTCGCCACCATTCACCGCGACGGCCACGAATGGGTGCAGCGCTACAAGCGGGGCAAGCCGACCACGCCCGTGAAAAAGACCAAACGCTTTCGCGGACACGGCACCACGATTTTCTTCCGCCCCGACGACACGATCTTCAAGCGCGTCCATTTCAGTTCCTCAGAGATTCTGCAGCATCTGGAGGACATCTCCTACCTGCACGGCGGCCTGAAGATCGTCTTTAACGACGAAACCAAGGGCGAGAAACATGAGCTGTCCCATCCCGACGGCATCGTCGCCTACGTCGACAAACTGATCGGCGAAGGCGAAAAGCGGCCCATTCACGAGCAGATGTTTCAGGCGGATAAGGACGATAAGAAGTGCCGCATTGAAATCGCCCTCAAGTGGACGCAGAGCACCGACGAGGAGATTCGCAGCTACGTCAACGGCATCCGCACGCACGCCGGCGGCACGCACGAGAGCGGATTCCGCGGCGGCATCGTCAAAGCGGTCCGCAATTATATGGAGGTTCACAAGATCAAGCCCAAAGGGATCTCGCTGACCGCTGACGACATCCGTGAAGGCGTCGTCGGCATCCTGTCGGTGTTCCATCCCGACCCCATGTTTCAGGGGCAGACCAAGGAAAAACTCAACAACCCCGAAATGAACGCGCAGGTCGAAGGCTTGATCCGCCCCGCGCTGGAAAGCTGGCTCAACGGCAACCCGACCATCGCCGAAGAGGTCATTGCCCGCATGGTCCTGGCCGCCCGCGCGCGGATGGCCAGCCGTGACGCCGCCTCGGAAGTCCGCCGCAAATCCCCCACCAGCAAACGGGCGAACCTGCCCGGCAAACTCTTCGACTGCCGCACCAACAAACCGGACGACGCCGAGTTATTCATCGTCGAAGGGGATTCCGCCGGCGGCAGCGCCGCCATGGGCCGCGACAGCAAAACGCAAGCCGTGCTGCCCCTGCGAGGCAAGGTGCTCAACACCGAATCGATCACCTCCGCCAAAGCGATGAACAGCCAGGCGATCAACGATCTCGTCGAGTCGCTCGGCACCGGCATCGGCGCGAATTTCGATCTGCACAAGCTCCGCTACGGCCGCGTGATCCTGCTCATGGATGCAGACAGCGACGGCCACCACATCAGCACGCTGCTGCTGACCTTTTTCTTCCGGCACATGCGTGACCTGATCCGCGGCGAACACCTTTATCTCGCCCAACCGCCGCTCTACCGGATCGAATCGGGCAAAGACACCTTCTACGCCGCCGACGACGCTCACAAGGAGGAAATCCTCGCCTCGCTCCCCGAAAACCGCAAACCAGTCATCAGCCGCTTTAAGGGACTGGGCGAAATGACCCCCAAACAACTCCGCGACACGACCCTCGACCCGAAGACGCGCACACTGCTAAGGGTCGACATCGAATCCCCGCTCGACGCCGACAAGACCTTCCAGCAACTCCTCGGCAAGGACCCGTCCCAACGCTATGACGCGATTATGCAAGACGCCGGACTGGTCGATGAACTGGACGTCTAATGCGCTCCCGGCGAGCGGCAAGCGTGAATGCTCAAGTGAAAGCTGTCGTCACAATGACCCAAGCCGTGTTCCAGAAATGGTTTACGGCGATTGAGTGGCACCATTTGCCGGTAGGCTCACAAGTCAGGCTCACTTATTGGGTTAGCAGGTGGCTAATATTGCGAGAAATGGCTGCAAATCAAGCGATTGAGCAGACGTCTGATGGATTGAATTGCTGCTTTTTTGTGAATTGTGTGGCGAAAACCCGTCGTACTCTGGGAAAAATCCATCTTTGCCGGTGAAAACTTTGTGTCGATTGGTGAATTCCCAGAGAGCACATCGGAGCGAACACGATGAGTGACTCCGCCCCTAAAATCCGTTTCCCTCGAACCGGAACGCTGGTGCTCATCGCTATGGTGTTGCTGGTTGGCGGTGGAGCGTTGATGGTGTGGTTGCCTTATCAACGGGAACAGCGTGTGATTGCTGAGATCGAACGGTTGGGAGGAATTACACAATCAGAGATTGTTCGTCCATTATGCATTCCTAATGCAGTCGACGATAAATTTATGGAAGTGTTCGAGCGAATATCGATGGTTATTTTAGCCGACACCGATGTCAGAGATTCAGAATTGAAAATTCTCCACAGGTCATCCAACCTCCAAATCCTATTGCTCGATAACACCCAAGTCAGCGATGCGGGCTTGGAGCATCTGCGAGAGTTGACCAAGCTTGAGTGGCTATCGCTTAGTAACACCCAAGTCAGCGACTCAGGGCTGGAACATCTTCAAGGGTTGTCCAATCTTAAGGAACTATGGGTCGATAACACTCCAGTCACGAAAGAAGGAATCGAGAATCTAGAGAAAGCACTACCTAATTGCGACATAATCGGGACACCATCATATCCTTTGCACCCTCGCAGATTCTTTTCTGAGCGGAATTGAGAATTCGCCATGACCCATTCAAAACCCAAAAGTCGTTTTCCTCGAACTGGAACGCTGGTGCTGATTGGTGTGGTGTTGCTGATTGGCGGTGGAACGTTGATGGTGTGGTTGCCATATCATCGCGAACAGCAGATTATTGCTGAGATTGAAAAGCTTGGCGGAAAAACATACGTAGAGATCGTTCGCCCTATTTGGATACCAGATATGGTGGATGATGAGTATTTGGGAGTGTTTCAAAGGGTTACCGACGTCATTCTGGCGAACACTCGAATTAATGATGCTGGACTAATGCATCTTCGACGATTTACTCACCTTGAACACCTAAATCTCGACGAATCTCAAATCGGTGATGCGGGACTTAGGGAAATCCAGTTCCAGGTCAAACTCACTCACCTATACCTCCAAGAGACCCAAGTAAGTGACACCGGACTCAAGAATCTTGACGGACTTGCCAAGCTTGAATGCCTGTACCTCTGCGGCACGCAAGTAACTGATGCCGGGATGCAACAAATCCGAGGCTTCACCAGCCTTGTTGAATTGTCGCTCGACGATACCGAAGTCAGCGATGCTGGTATTGAGCATCTCCATGGGCTGACTAACCTTAACTCGCTGCACCTCAGAAACACCCAAGTGACGAAAGCAGAAATTTCCAAACTCAACAAAGCTCTACCTGGTTGCCACATATATTGGGCATCACGGTCCAATCGATGACAGTCCACAGACACGAATGAGCGTACACGATGACTGACTCCGCCCCAAAAAGCCGCCTGCCAAGCACTGGCACTTTGGTGCTCATCGCTATGGTGTTGCTGGTTGGCGGTGGAGCGTTAACGGTGTGGTTGCCGTATCACCGCGAACAACAGTTAATCGCGGAGGTTGAGCGACTTGGTGGAGAAGCGACAACAGGAACTGTACGTCCTCTCTGGTATCCAGAAGCAGCAGATGCGGGCGGTTTTTGGCTGTTCGAGAAGGTGAGAAACTTAGATTTGCGCAATACCGGCGTCAGTGATGACGGACTGGCGAATCTCCGGGGGTTGACGAATCTTAGAATGCTATTCGTCGACGGTACCCAAATCAGTGACGTGGGGCTCGAGCATCTACGCGAGTCGACCGACGTCTGGGGTTTATCACTCGCACAGACTCTAGTCACCGACAAAGGGCTTGAGCATTTAACCGGTTTGACGAACCTCGAATTGCTATTGCTCGATGGCACCCTGGTTAGTGATGCGGGGCTAGAGCAACTCCAAGGAATGAACAATCTTGGACAGCTATCGCTCGACGACACCCAAGTGACCGACGCAGGCGTAGAACACCTCCGAGGGCTGATCAATCTTAGGATCCTAATGCTGCGAAACACCCAGGTCACGCAAGCCGGTATCGAGAAGCTACATAGAGCCCTGCCGGATTGTCGCATCGAGTGGACACCACCATCGGAATGAAATCCTGCCGACGCACGGGCAATATGAGCATTTTTCATGAGGGGCTTCGCCCGTCAGCAGGCGTCCGCCTGCCGGTAACGCCCCCCATCTCCACCGCCAACACCGAACGTCACTGCCCTACCGCGTCCAGAATCATCTGACGCACCGTCTGCGGATCCGCCCCTTTGACCTCCCGCATCACCTGCCCAATCAGCGGACCTGCCGCCGCCTGTTTGCCGCCGCGGAGGTCCTCGGCCGCTTTCGGATTCTTCTCGATCACCGCCGCAATCACGCCTTCCAGTTGCCCGGTATCGGAGACAATCGCCAAGTCCTTGGCCTGGATGATCTCGTGAATATGCTCGGTCGTGATGATTTCGTTCGGATCAGCTTTGAGCAGCTCCGCGAAGACCTCGCGGCCGCTCTTGGTCGTAATCTCTTTCTTGCCGATGCGGCTCAGCACGTCTCCCAACACCGACGAATGGATCGGGAACTCGGCGATCCCAATGTGCCGCTCATTCAGTTCCCGCTGCACATCCTGCGTGACCCAATTCGCCGCCTGCTTCCCGTCGCCGCAATGCTTGGCCACGTCTTCGAAGTAATCGGCGAACGTGCGGCCCTGTTCGATGATCACCGCCGCGTCGTAGTGCGAAAGGTCATACGCCTCGCGAAACCGCGCGCGGCGGTCGGCGGGAAACTCGCACGTCTCTGAGCGAATCTCCTCCAAAAACTCCTCGCTCACCGTCACCGGGACCAAGTCCGGATCGGGGAAGTACCGGTAATCGGATGCCTCTTCCTTGCCCCGCTGCGCGAACGTCACGCCGCGGTCCGCGTCCCAGCCGCGCGTCTCTTTCGCCACCTCACCCAGTTTCTTGCCGGTCGCTTCCCACTCCTGCAATTGTCGCTCGATTTCGTAATCGATCGCCATTTCGACGCCGCGAAAGCTGTTGAGGTTCTTGACCTCGACGATCGGTGTCGGAATGTTCTTGCCCTCCTGGTGAATGTGCAGATTGACGTTGGCGTCGCACCGCAGACTCCCTTCCTGCATATTGCAGTCGGAAACCTCCAGGTAATTCAGCAGCAGCTTCAATTCCTGCAGATATGCCTTCGCCTCAGCCGCCGACCGCAGATCCGGCTCTGAGACGATCTCCAATAGCGGCGTGCCGGTGCGGTTGAGATCGACTTGGCTGTCCGCCCCGCCGCCCGACTCGTCGTGCATGTTCTTGCCGGCATCCTCTTCCAAGTGCGCACGGATGATGCCGATTTTGCGCGGATGATCGTTCTCCGGATCGACGGCGATCTCCAGCCAGCCGTCCTGGCTAAACGGTAGATCGTACTGGCTGATCTGGTAGTTCTTGGGCAAATCGGGATAGTAATACTGCTTGCGGTCCCATTTGGTGAACGGCGGGATATCGCAGTTGAGCGCCATCCCCGTCTTCACGGAAAGCCGAAACGCCTGTTGATTCATCACCGGCAGCGACCCCGGTAGCCCCAAACAGACCGGGCAGGTCTGCGTATTGGGTTGGTCCGGATTAAACCGGTTCGCGCAGCCGCAAAAGATCTTGCTCTCCGTGAGCAACTGGACGTGCACTTCTAAACCGATGATGACGGTGTAATCCATACCTAACTCGACCTGTCGGCGAGCGCCGGACGTTTGGTGTGCCACTCCGTTTCGCGTTCGAACATCCGCGCCGCACGCAACAGCCGCTCTTCCTCCAACGGCGGCGCCATCAACTGTAAACCGATCGGCAATCCTGCTGAACTGAATCCCGCCGGAATAGAAATGCCCGGCAGCCCCGCCAAATTCGCGCTGAGCGTATAGATGTCCGCCAAGTACATCCCCAATGGATCATCGTCATGTTCGCCAATCCGGAAGGCTGGAGTCGGTGAAACGGGCGACAGAATCACGTCAATGTCCGCAAACGCCTTGTCAAAATCTTGACGAATTAATCGCCGGACTTTAAGCGCCTTCAGGTAATACGCGTCGTAGTAACCGGCGGACAACGCATAGGTGCCGAGCATGATCCGCCGCTTGACTTCGTCGCCGAATCCTTCACCACGGCTGGCGGAAAACATATCGACTAGATTCTCAAACGACTCCGCCCGATGCCCGTAGTGCACTCCGTCATATCGGGCCAAGTTACTGGAGGCCTCCGACGGCGCAATCAGGTAGTAGACCGACACGGCATACGGGGCATGCGGCAAATTGATCTCGCGAATCTCCGCCCCGAGCGACTCGTAGACGTCAAGCGCCGCATTGATGGCCGCCTCGACTTCCGGATCCAGCCCGTCGACAAAATGCTCGGCCGCGACGCCGATCTTCAAACCTTCCAGCGGCTCCTCAACGGTTTTGCTATAGCGGGGAACGGGTGTGTCGATACAGGTGGAATCACGCTGGTCGTATCCGGACATTGCTTCCAGTAACAGCGCCGCCCCGTGAACGTCGTTGGCAAACGGCCCGATTTGGTCCAGCGAACTGGCAAACGCCACCAGTCCGTACCGCGAGATCCGGCCGTAAGTCGGTTTCATGCCGACCACACCGCAGAATCCGGCCGGCTGCCGGATCGATCCGCCGGTGTCGGTACCGACCGCCAGAGGCGACATCTGTGCGGCAACCGCCGCCGCCGACCCGCCGCTCGACCCGCCCGGTGCACACTCAAGATCCCACGGGTTCCGCGTCGCCCCAAAATAAGAATGCTCCGTCGACGACCCCATGGCGAACTCGTCCATGTTGGTCTTGCCGATCAGCACCGCGTCGGCGTTTTTTAGTAGCGTGATCGCGTGTGCGTCATACGGGGGGACGAAGTTTTCCAGCATGCGGCTGCAGCAGGTCGTGCGAGTCCCCTCGGTGCACAGGATATCCTTGATCGCGACCGGCAGCCCTGCCAACAGGCCCAGATGTTCGCCCGCACCGCGCCGGCGATCGACCTCCCGTGCCTGTGAGAGCGCCGACTCTCGATCGACCTGCACAAACGCACGAACCTCGCCGTCGTGGCTGTCGATAACATCAAGATACGCCGCAGTGACGTCTGCGCTGGTGATGTCTCCCCGCTCCATCCGGGCCAGCAATTCACCCGCAGTCGCACCGGCAATCGACATAGTTCGTCATTTCAATGAGTAACGGCCTGCTGTTGTGAGAGCGGCCCGCGTTAGCTTCCCTCGAGGATTTGCGGCACGAGGAAACACCGACCGTCCGTTTTGGGCGCGTTGGATAACGCCGCCTCCCGCGGCAACGATTCGCGCGATTCATCCGCCCGGAACACGTTCGCAAACTCGATGGCATGGACCATCGGCTCGACCTCTTCAGTGTCCAACTCGCCGAGCTGTTCGACGTGACTAAGGATCTTCGCCAAATCCGAGCTGAGATGATCCAATTCGGTGTCGCTGAGCTTTAACCGTGCCAGCACAGCCACTCGTTTAACTTCATCCCGTGTAAGCTCACCGGCCATCTCTTCCTGCACCGATCGACAAATCCCAGAAGCACGTCAAATGAGTTGACGAAGTCCGACACGCCGGCGCGCTAGTTCTCCGGCAGCGTAAAGGGCTTGCGAACGACCGCTTTTTGGACGCGGCCGCTACGGATGCACTGCACACAGACGCGCTTGGTGACGGTGCTGCCCCCTTCTTGAACGCGGATTTTCTGCAAATTCGGCTTGAACATCCGCCGCGAGATTCCGGTTGTTTGACGGCCGTTTCCGCCCAAATACTTCGGCTTACCGCGCTGCGACACCGAATTGCCTTTCTGGGCGGTCTTTCCGCAGACCTGACAACTCCGACTCATGACGTTTCCCTCGGTTAATTCACAAAAGTCACGGGTGAAGGGCTAAGTATAATCCGGCGGTGTTCGAATGCAAGGAGTGCCCTCATCTCAGCGATTGGCCGAGCCGTAAAAACCATCAAAGTTTCACGAAATTGCCGCACCAAACTTAAGACGAAGCGATTAACACGTTTACACCTCACCAGGAGTTTTGAGATGACCTCCGGGCCCAGATTCTCAAAAACTGATCTTGCCGACTTGTGAACCGAACCATATAAACCTCCGTACACATGTACGGATGTAACCCATTTTCAGCGTCAGTTCCAGACCACAGCAATGAACGGAATGGATTGCAAGTGTTGCCAAGCGAATTGAAAAAACTTATGAGACTCAATCCCGCCGCAGAGTGAGAGGCGAGCCAAATTCTTCGTTTTTTCCAATGGCTCAAATCTATTCTTAACAATCAGTTGTATTGTCTTAGATGCACTTGAGGACTAGGGATTGTCTCCTCCGGCACGCAGTTCGCTTATGCAAGGGATTGCCTGACGCGGAAGTCTGATTGGGTCTTCCGCCCAGAATCTCAATTGTTCAGCGTTGATGACAACGCAAAAAACCATGACAGGAGGGGAGCGATGCTGGTATTAGCCAGAAAACGGAACGAAGCAATACAGATTGGAAATGAGATTGTCGTAAAAGTCATCCAGTGCGGCCGAGGCACAGTCCGACTCGGAATTGAGGCTCCAAACGACATCCGCGTCTTGCGGGCGGAGCTTACTGAAAAGATCGCCGGGTCCACCCGACACGCGAACGCCGCAGACAGTTTAGCAGTCTCCGAGATTCACAGTGTCGCCTAACGGGCGCCGCACGTGAACTGTTGAAATCTGGCTCGATTACGAGGTTCAACATCGAGCACAGCAGAGACGGCCGGCATGATTTCTGGTGGCCTGAGCTGTCTCGCATTCTTATAAATGGCAGCGGCGACGTTCCGTGGGGATCCTGACCCAGATGTACCCCATGCGATTTCCCTCACGGCGTCGTCAGCTGCCAATCTTTTTGCGCTGCGGCTCTCAGACGCTCAGGAATTGTTTTGAGATGCTCAATAGCAATTCCCGAACGGAACCAGCTTCCGGCAGCCGCAATCGCGGCAATACCAATAGTAGACGTCGTCAAAATAGATCTTCGGATGATCGTTGATGTCGTCGACTGTTTGGTAATACGCGTTGCTGATCGGCCCGTTCCGACATCCTGTCGGCAAGCTCAACAGCAGCACCCCCAGCATCAACATCCATGTGCGACGCATGGAATCAAGTCCCCCTCCAGCGATGTTGGATTCACTATGGAGGGTTATATCGACGTTGACCGTTACGCAGCTTCAAACCGTTTTGCGGCGTGACTTCGATCGGACAACAAGCCTGCCGCTTACTTTAAACGGGAAACCGCCCAACCGATCAGCACAACCGCGATCGTGACATGCGCGTAATCCATCAGCGTCATTGTATGCCACGCATCGATCGCTTTCGGAACGTAAACGTCGGTCCAAGAAGTCATTTGCCGCTCAACTTGACTGAAATGGGATCGGATTTGCGGGAGTGCCGATGCTTCGCGACCTTGCCACGACAGGGCTGCGCGCCGTGTTATGGGCGCGTCGAAATGATACGGACCCTCTACGTCGCAATTCTCCCTCAACAAAAGTCTAGCTCAAAATGCCCAGCGCGTCTCTCGATTCTGCGGCGATCTGCGCAAAGCCTTGACCTGTCCGACGCTGCTCTAACAATGCGCCAGGAAAATGCAAGCGGTTGTCGGAAGAACAAGGGAGGTTTTCGATGCGCTGGTAACAATCTTATCACTTACAGCGAACGTACTGGGTTACTGTTGGATCGGTTGTACACGAGAGTCCGACTCGCGTTCAGGTGAACTGGGTAACATTGACAATTTACAAAGCAGGCACTAACCTCAGCCTGACCCGATGTCGATGACCAGACTAGTCTTATGAGATAGACCTCCTGGAAAATCCCAGAATGTGACTGTCTCGGATACAGCACACCCAGTCAACGAAATGTCGTCGTCCCCGCTCGACCTCTCGACCATTTCAAACACGCAATCAATTTCGATCTTCCCACAGTGAGAGTCAGTCATGCTTTCGATGAATTGCCGGCGCGCGGGTTTCATGGTATTTGCACTCTGGGCAAGCGCTGGATTCGCACAGTCTGTGGACGCCGGGTGGGCGGAAGACATGTTCGAAAAAACCAAGTATGACTTCGGGTTTGTCGCGCGGGGAGCTGACGCATCCTATCGATTCAAGATCACCAATAAGTACACCCAGCCGGTTCACATTTCCAACACCCGAACCACCTGCGGATGTACGGCGGCACGCCCCAGTAAAGACCTGTTGCAGAGTGGCGAGTCGGCTTACATCGAGGTCACGATGGACACCCGCAAGTTCACGCGCCGCAAGGACTCGAACCTGATCGTCACGTTCGACGCGCCACAACCCGCCGAAGTCCAAATCCCAATTACCGCCTACATCCGCACTGATGTCGTTCTGACTCCCGGAATGGTCAATTTCGGCGCGATTGGCAAAGGGACTGCATCGCAAAAAACCATCGATATCGCCTATGCGGGACGCGACGACTGGAAGATCACCAAAGTCGAAAGCAAAAACCCCCATATGGCCGCCAAAGTCGTCGAGAAGAATCGCGGCAACGGCCGGGTGGACTATCAATTGGTGGTCGACCTGAAAGAGGACGCGCCCGTCGGCGACCTGCGCGACCAGTTGGTGCTCTACACCGACGACGCGAAGAGCCCCCGCGTCCCGGTGCTCGTCGAGGGACGCGTTGAAGCGGAAATCACGATCAATCCCCGCTCCGTATCGTTTGGCGTTGTGAGCTCCGACGAAAACAAAACAGTCAATATCGTGCTCCGGGGCCGCAAACCGTTCACAATCGAAAAGATCGAGAGCGACTCCGGCGATCCTTCCTTTGAAGTTCGGCTGCCCAAGACGTCAAAGCCGATTCACGTGTTGCCGCTCTCGATCAACAAACCGAAGAAGTCCGGAAAATTCGCAGAGCGATTTACCGTCACCATTAAGGGCATGAAGGATCCCATCCAATTCGTCGCCCGAGGCGAAGTGCTGCCGACAACTGCCGGCAAGTAGTATCAGCCGGCACGGCAATCAGCCGCACGGACTTCGCCCCACACGCAGATAACTTTGTTGCTGCCTTGATCCCACGGAACGTCGGAGAGGGATTCTCCGGGTGGTCCGTTCCGTCTGGATTTCATGATCGTTCGACGCCCCGTTCATTGAGCGGGGCGTCGATCGTTTTAACCGCTTGCGGCTGATACAGATCCGTTGATGGTACGCGTTCTCGCAGTGCTAACGGTTGATGCAGTCCGGGAAACCGTTCCTTCCGACCGCCTCCGCTCACGGAATCGCGCGCCCGATCGTCGATGAAAGTACCGAGACGAGATCGCTGCGACTCGATTCTCCTCTCTCCAATCCGCCGGGCCGCAACACCTCACTTCCCGCCAGGGAGCAATATCATGAGGCTGATCCTTTCCCTAATCGTGCTCGCATCCGCCGCAGTCGGATACTTCAAATTCCGTGAAGACCCACAGGGACAAGGCGGGCTGTCGGGATGGTTCTCGCAAACAGACATTCCGACTGATCCGGAAATTCAGATGGAGGCCCTGGCGGAGGCAGGCCAGGAATTGTATGCCGTCGCCGGCCCAACGCCTGAAAGCTTCTCCGAAATCATCCGTTTCGACCTCTCCCCCAATCACATAGCGGAACGATGGGAACAGGTGTCCGCCGGACTGAGCGAACTCAACCTGCAGGGATATCGTGTCCCAATCGTCACGGGAATCGATGAGACCGATCTCGCCGGCAGCCTGACCTATTACTACGACACGCGACAGCAGATGCGGCGAATGACATTCCTGGGTTCCACAGGCAACCCCCGCCGGCTCTCTGATTTCCTGGTGCAGAACTACGGATTCCGCCGTGTCGTCAACCAGGATCCGCGCCGCGAGAGCTACGCCAGAGCACGCGGCGGCTATTGCAGCATCACTCCCTCCGAAGTCCTTGACCGCAACGCGCCGCGAAACAACTTCACCGTCGAGTTTCGCATCGATCGGTAGACCTCTACCACAATCGCCGTCGCACGCGGCCGCCTGGATCGAACTCCTACGTTCGCAACCGGCGTGAATCAGCACCGCTTTGTTGGTACGATTGCCGACTCCGCGTACGATGTGCGCGAATTGCTGAATCACCCGCGGTCCGCAATCGAAAGCGAGTTTTCAATGGACCTCACTCCGGACCTCACCGATCAAGTCGCCGTTGTCACCGGAGCGGCTAGCGGCATTGGCCGCGCCTGCGCCCTGCTGTTGGCGGAACAGGGCGCGAAGGTGTTCGTGGCGGATTACGATCCACTGGAGGAAAACCAAGAGCCGTTTGCCGCAGCAGGCATCCAGCAACGGCAATGCGACGTGCGATGCGTTGTCGAACTGCAACAGGTCATCGACGAAGCGGCCGACGCCGGACCACTGAAGATTCTGGTCAATAACGCGGGAATCGGCATGGTCAAACAGATCGACGACGTCAGCGAAGCGGATTGGGATGCCTGCCTCGACACCAATTTCAAAGCCGCGTTTTTCGGCTGCAAGTCTGCGATTCCCCACATGCGCGAAGCCGGCGGCGGATCGATTATCAACATTTCCAGCAACGCCGGTCTATTGCCCCGCGCACATGATCCGGTCTATTCGATCAGCAAAGGCGCGCTGATTTCGCTGACCAAGTGCCTGGCGCTCTGCCACGCACCCGACCGTGTTCGGATCAACGCCGTCTGCCCCGGTCCGGTCGGCTGGACGCGGATGATGGAAGCCGACCTCGCTTCCGCAGCGGACCGGGACGCCGCGATCGAAGGTTTCATTTCCGCCAGTCCGCTGGCCAAAGCCTACGAACGTCTCACCGATCCGCGTGAGATCGCGCAATGCGTGTTGTACTTGGTCAGCGATGCCGCCGTGATGGTGACTGGGACGGCAATCGGCATCGACGGCGGCAAATCGCTCGGCGTACCTCCGAAGTGACCTCCGGCCGAAGTTGCCCGCAGCAAAAATCGGCGGACTACGGAGTCCAAGTCCCGGACGAAAATGCATCAACGGTATCGGTGTGAATGTCGCCCATTTTCCCGCTCTCAATGGCCGGAATGGCGAGCACCGAAAGGTCCGAGATGATCGCGCGATAGAGCCAGAAGGCTAACACTGATCCGATGATGCCGGCAAAACAGAGCGTAACCATCGCAAACCTGGCCGTGTTGTCGTCGTTCTCCGTCAGCAGCAGCGTCAACAATGAGATGAAGAAGATGAGCACCGCCGATGTAAAGTACACCCGCGTCATCCGCCCCAGACGGCTGAGACGTTCGAAGTTTTGCTGCGGCAAAAACTCCAGAGACAACAACGCCGGATAATAAGCACGCAGTGAAAAGAATGTGACCAGCAAAAACGGATAAGCAGCGGCAATCAGTCCGCAAATCGCCAGCGACGCAATGAAGTGGGGATAAATCACCGTCGGAACGTTCCCAGTCAGAATGTTCAGGCAGACCGGATACGCGATTCCCGCCACCATCCACAAAATGACTCCAATGACCGCCGCGTAATGCCCGAGATTGAGCGCACGCTTCCATGTCTTCTCGCGGCGCTCAAGATCAACGCTGTTAGAACGCCGCAACTCCCGTATTAGCTTAAACACAGGACCCGCCAACAAGCCTGCCAACCCCAACCCCAGAGGGAAGGCGATCCCGTTGATCCAAATTATGAGCTCTTTGAAGGATGGAACGGCCTCGGGATAGTCCCGCGCGATGACATTGATAATCGCCCGCTCGTTGTAGGCATAATTGAACACTGCAGCCAGCACGTTCGGGATAAACGCCGCCAGGATCAGGGAAAGCATCGGGTGCCGCAACACCCATCGCTGCCAGCCCTGCTCCGGCGGGTTGAGCAATTCCTGCAAGCGAGGCTGCAGGCATAATTCCAATTGCTGCGCCAATTGACGGCCCGTCTGCGGTCGATCATCCGGATCGGAAGCGAAGCAGGAGATCAGCACGTCCTTCAGACCATGCGGCAGTTTCGGCGGGAGCGTTTCGAAGGCGTCGTCGTCAAGCCCGTCACGGCGTCGGGACACCATATGATCCAATGTGGCCGTCCACCCCTCTTCAAGATGCCCGTCGCGGAACGGCCGGTAACCGGTCAACATCTCCCACAGCACGACACCCAAGGAAAATATGTCGCTTCGCTCATCAAGCGTGCCCGCGTCCCGCGAATGCCCGGGATGAAAGGCCTCCAATTGCTCCGGTGACATGTACGGCAGGCTGCCGCCGAAATACGCGGCGGGCGTCGCGTCGGAGACTTCGGAACTGAAACTGATATTGAAGTCCGCCAGCTTGGGTGAACCTTCGCTGGTCAGCAAGACGTTGGCTGGTTTGATGTCCCGGTGCAACACCCCGCGCCGGTGGGCATAATCGAGCGCTTTGGCCAGCCGGCTGCCGATCCAGCAGACGACTTCCGGCCACCGCATTCCCGAGAGACGTTTGCGGAGCGGCGATTCCGCCGGCGCCGCGTCGCCCCGATTGTCCAACGCCCGGTCGATCGCTTTGAGCAGCATCCGTCCGGTCCGTTTTGGCGGCTCGGTATCCCGTACGTATTCCACAACCGGATGCAGAGTTCCTCCCTGCACGCACTGCATGTACAGCAGCCGCAAGCCCTCATCGGGCAACATCCGCTGGTCGTAAACGCGGACGATGTTCTCGTGATCGAATTGCGCCAGCGTCTGCGGTTCGGCCCCCTGGTCGGCCGATATCTTCAACGCCACCGTACGGTGCATCGAAACCTGCCGCGCTAGAAAGACCGTTGCAAACGCCCCCTTGCCCAGCGTGGCTAACAACTCAAAGTCATCCAACCGATCACCCGGCTGAATCCCCTCCAATTTGTCGGCGGTCTTCGGTTGAAACAGGGCCGTCGGCGAATACGGAGTGTCGACTCCCAAATGCTGGCCGATCAATTCCACATGCTGGGGAAATCGCTCGAAATACTCTTGCGGATCGACGTCTTCTCCCGCCTGCTTTCGGACGTGAAACTCCTCGTACACCAAGTCGCACGGAAAGCCTTCATCGCAAAGATCGGGAAACTCTTCCAGGTACTCCTCGACTTTGCGGGGGTACTTGTGGTGCAGCCAGCGATACTCCAGATCGATCTTGATCGTTTCCAGCAGCGCCAATCGCCGCATGGGACCGGCCGTATCGGGGAGAAACTCTGTGATCGGCGGAGGCGAATCGGCACCGTCCCACGCTTCGACAAATCCCTCGACATGGCCGGCTAGCAAAGTCCAAGCCTCGCTCACGACCGAGGTATCCGCATCGCTCTGTGAATCCATCTGATCGCGAGGCGACTGTGAGGACGGGCTGGTCACGACGATTCTGCCAACGAAGGAAAGCGGCCAGAGGCAACGGGGTTTGCACCACTGAGTCTAATCCGTTCGTGCCGAATTGCAATCACGGAACGATCGGCGTGAAGGCAACACGGTACGCCGCAATCAGATCGTCGCGCTCACTTCTCGCGGGGAACACTGTAGTTCACGTAGCCAATGAACATTTCATCCCAAGTCTGATCCCCCCAACGCACATCGACCAGCGGGAAGACGTTGTTGGGATTATCCGCCGAATTGTCCCAGTACCCCGTGATCTTCAGCGTGCTGCCCTTCTTGAGAACCCGCGGCTCTTCGTAGAAGTATTGGTGCTGCCAATTGAAATCCCAGCGCGGCAAGTGCAACAGAGTCTCGCTGCGGCCATTGGGATGGATCAGTTCGTAGGTAAACGATTTTCCGCGCAGATGCATGTGCGGCATCAGCGCAGTGAGAGTCAGATCGCGATCCAACTCCATCGTCTTGACCACCCGATGATTGGCCTCACCCGCCTTAATCCGGA
>JANQPT010000035.1 GCA_028285345.1 Planctomycetales bacterium | reverse complement strand
CGTGGCCGTGTCTTTTTGGAAGTTCCGGCTAAAGTCCGGGCAAAGGATCATCCTGCCGCCGGGTTTGTCCGGGAGGTAGTCAGAAATTGGCAGCGTTTCCGACCAAGATGAATCGATTAGCCATTTCCATTAAGATGGAAGGCATTGATTTGGTTTCATCTCAATTACCCCGCCTTTGGATATGAGCTTCGCTCGTTTTTGGATTCTTCTAGCTACAGTCTGCTGCGCCCCGCCTTTGCTGCCCGCGGAAGATGAGTTGCCGTTACGCGATAGGTCCCGTATCGATTTCGGGCAGCGGATACGACCTCTGTTGGCCGATACCTGCTTTACTTGCCATGGGCCAGATTCGGAGAATCGCGAAACCGACTTGCGTCTGGACACACGCGAGGGAGCGTTCGCGGACTTGGGCGGTTATCATGCAATCGTTTCTGGCCAGGCCAAGAATAGTGAAATCGTCCGTCGCTTGCGGAGTGATGATCCCGACGAACGAATGCCACCGCCTAGCCAAGTGCGGCAACTTTCGCAGGAGCAGATCGCACTGATTGAGCGCTGGATTGACGAGGGTGCGCAGTGGACCGGGCATTGGGCATTTGTTCCGCCCCAGCGGCCTGCATTGCCCCTCGTTGAAAACAATGCGTGGCCGCGCAACGGCATAGACCATTTCATTTTGCACCGCCTCGAACACGAGCAACTAGCGCCTTCGCCAGAGGCGAGCAAGGAAACACTGATTCGCCGCGTGACGCTCGACCTGACCGGCTTGCCGCCAAAACTCGAGGAGGTCGATGCCTTTGTCGCCGACGAATCGCCCGATGCATATGAGCGCGTCGTCGATCGCCTGTTGGATTCACAGCGGTACGGAGAACATATGGCCGTGCCATGGCTCGATGCGGCACGCTACGCCGATACCGATGGGTATCAAAACGATCGTCTGCGCTATATGTGGCCGTGGCGAGACTGGGTGATCATGGCGTTGAATGAGAACATGCCATTCGATCAATTTACGATCGAGCAACTTGCCGGAGACATGCTCCCCGAGGCCACGTTGCTTCAGCAAGTCGCGACGGGATTCAATCGCAACCATCGCATCACGTCCGAAGGGGGTTCGATTCCCGAGGAATGGATCGTTGAGTATGTGGTTGATCGCGTTGATACGACCGCAACCGTCTGGCTGGGCTTGACCATGGGCTGTGCCCGTTGCCACGAACACAAGTATGATCCCGTTTCGCAGCGTGAGTACTATCAACTGTTCGCCTACTTCAACAATGTTCCCGAGTGGGGACTAGGGCCCAACGACGGCAACAGCCCACCGTTCATCACCGTGCCCAAAGAGTTCCCCCATGTGCAGGGTAAGGCGGCTATCCGGCCTGCTCCGTACAAGCTGCAGACGACGCAAACATCCGTAGTTCGGCCCGAACCAGGTGGAGCAAACACGGTGATGGTGATGCAGGAATCGGACAAACCGCGACCCACGTACTTGCTCAAGCGGGGACTGTACAACCAGCCCGAAATGTCCGAAGTGCTAAAGCCGGCTTTGCCCGCCGCGTTCAGTACCGTGGAGCAGGATTTCCCAGCCAATCGCTTGGGCTTGGCAAAGTGGTTAGTGCATCCCGACAATCCGCTCACCGCGCGGGTTACGGTCAATCGCATGTGGCAGCATTATTTCGGTACAGGCTTGGTGAAGACCAGCGAGAACTTCGGCATCCAAGGTGAGTATCCCACTCATCCGTGGTTGCTCGATTGGCTGGCGACGGAGTTCATTCGCCTCAATTGGGACATGAAGGCACTACAGCGTTTGATCGTCACCAGCGCGACCTATCGTCAGTTTGCGGTAGTACGTGATGAGATGTTAAATCGGGATCCTGAAAACCGGTTGCTCGCCCGCGCGCCGAGATTGCGGCTGCCGGCTCAAGTCGTCCGCGACCAAGCGCTGTTTGTCAGCGGATTGCTGGTGGAGAAAATCGGCGGCCAGCCGGTCAAGCCGTACATGCCACCGAAAATCTGGAGCGCTTTGTCGGGAAAGAAATACGCACACGGCAAGGGTAATGATCTCTACCGACGCAGCCTCTACACCTACTGGCTTCGAACGATTCCACCGCCAGTGATGCTGGCGTTTGATTCGGCTGATCGCGAATCGTGCACGGTCCGCAAGGACAAGACCAATACACCGCTACAGGCGTTAACGCTGATGAACAACATCACGTTCGTCGAGTCAGCGCGGCTGCTGGCCGAACGGATGATGAAAGAAGGTGGGGATGAACCACAAGCGCGCCTAGAGTACGGATTTCGCCTGGTGACCTCGCGCCGCCCTAGCGTACACGAAACGAAACTACTGCACGATTCGCTCAAGGCATTCACGGCGGTCTATCAGAAAGACAAGTCGGCCGCAGGGGCGCTGCTGACGATCGGAGAAATGAGGCGGGATGAATCACTCGACGCCAGCGAGGTCGCCGCGTACGCGATGGTGGCCAACATGCTTTTGAATCTGGATGAAGCGATCACCAAACCGTAGCAGAAACATGAATCCACTCCTGGAGCAAGGGCTGCTTGTTAATCGTCGTCACTTCTTTGGCCGGGCAAGTTCCGGGATCGGCGCCGCCGCTCTGGTCTCGCTTTTGAACGACCAATTATTCGCCGCGCCACAACTGCGCGCCGACACGGGCGGATTGAGTGAGCTGCCACACTTCGCGCCGAAGGCCAAACGTGTGATCTATCTATTCCAATCAGGCGGCCCATCGCAATTGGACTTGTACGATTACAAACCGAACTTGAAAGGCCAATTCGCCAAAGAAGTTCCCACCTCGATCTATCCCGCCGAGCGGAAGACGACGATGACTTCCGGTCAGGCACAGTTTTTGGCGGCGCCCAGCATTTTCAAGTTTGCCCAACATGGCGAAGGCGGCGCGTTTTTTAGCGAACTCTTGCCGCACACGGCCAGCGTCGCCGATGAGTTGTGCGTGGTGAAGTCGATGTACACCGAGGCGATCAACCACGATCCTGCGATTACCTTCCTGCAGTCGGGTTCTCAGATTGCCGGCCGCCCGAGTATGGGCGCGTGGGTGAGTTATGGTTTGGGGAGCGAGAACCGTGACTTGCCGACGTTTGTCGCAATGAGTTCGCACACTGGCGGGCAGCCGCTTTACGACCGGTTGTGGGGCAGCGGCTTCCTTCCCGGCCGTTATCAAGGCGTGAAGTTCCGCAGTACGGGCAATCCGATTCTAGACATCAATAACCCCGCCGGAGTGGATCGCGAAACGCGCCGCAAGATGCTCGATTTCACCAATAAATTGAATGTTATCAAGCAAGAAGAGACGGGTGATCCCGAGATCAACACACGCATCGCCCAATACGAACTTGCGTACCGCATGCAAATGTCAGTGCCGCAGTTGACGGACGTGTCGGACGAGCCAAAGCAAACCTTCGCGCTTTACGGCGAGCAGGCTCGCAAGCCAGGCAATTATGCGTACAACTGCCTGCTGGCGCGGCGACTCGCGGAGCGGGGCGTGCGGTTCATCCAGCTCTATCATCGCGGCTGGGACCATCACGGCAATTTACCCAATCGCCTGCGGGCGCATTGCAGGATGACTGATCAAGCGTCGGCGGCGCTCGTGAAAGACCTGAAGCGACGGGGCCTGCTAGACGACACGCTGATCATTTGGGGCGGCGAATTCGGCCGCACGGTCTACTCGCAGGGCAAGCTGACCACCGAGGACTACGGCCGCGACCATCACCCTAGTTGCTTCACCATGTGGCTCGCCGGAGGCGGCATCCGAGGTGGCATCAGCCACGGTGAGACTGACGACTACAGCGTGAACGTCACGGAAAACGGCGTTCACGTCCACGACCTACAGGCGACCATCTTGTACCTGCTCGGCATCGATCACAAGCGGCTCACCTACAAGTATCAAGGACGGCACTTCCGTCTTACCGACGTTCATGGCCGCGTCGTGAAAGATATTTTGGCCTGACGTCGAGGACTCGGTGCCGTGAATATCTTGCACGACGAATCGGCAATTTCTGCAAGCGTGCGGCGAACGGCCGGAGACGACGAAAAGGCCGCTTGCTCAGCGTTATGGCTGTAGCAATCCTTGAGTACGGAGAACTCCCCGACAAATGTGCTTTTGGTTCGAGGACCCGTCGGTGAGGCCGGCCACTGAGGATGTCCGCGGTTGCTAGATTGCCGTGGGCATCGGCATCATCTTGAGGGCACTCGCCGCGATCTGGCCGATTAACCGTTCCACGCATGCATCACTGAATGGCGGTTTTTTTCCTGCCCGC
>JANQPT010000024.1 GCA_028285345.1 Planctomycetales bacterium | reverse complement strand
CACGTTGGTGCGATTGTTATTTTTCATAAACGATTGATTTAGCGCGAACTCAATCAGAGTTCAAGAGGTGTTTTCAACAAAGCAAAACTGGTTCTAATCATCCTCGTACTTGGCGGGAGAGATCTTGTGGCGGAGCTTCTCCCGCATCAAGTCGACCGGTGCCGGCAAATCGTTGAAGCGTTCATACTGGGCGGCGGCCTGCCGGACGAACATTTCGACACCGGTCGCGGTATGACAAAGGTGCTGGCGGGCCTGTTTGATCAGCAATGTTTGCTCCGGAGTGTAGATGGTGTCGAACACCAACATGTGGTCTCTAAGCCAAGTTTGCTCAAATGGCGTGCTGTCCAAATCAGGATGCATTCCCACGGTTGTGCAATTGACGAGAATGTCGAAAAATCCGCTGCCGCGGTTCTCCCATTGCACTTCGCGGCAGCCGAATTCGGCGGCCAAATCAATCGCTTTTTGATGTGTGCGGTTCGCAATGATCAAATCGGCGCCGTTCTTGACCAGTCCCGCGACAATCGCGCGGGCGACGCCGCCGGCGCCGAGAACTAAAACGCGCCGCCCAGAGATCAGTGGCTCGTACGGATCTGTCGACGGGTCAAAAGTCGGTTCCAGTCCAAGGCAGATCGTCGTGAGGGCCGCGTCGTAGTCGGTATTGGCAGCCACCCAACCCTCCTCCGGCTCCCGGTACAGTGTATTTGCCGCCCCGATTTCCTCGACCGGTTGCTCACACGAATCGGCGAAATCAATCGCGGCTACTTTGTGCGGCAACGTCACGCTATAGCCTTGCACGTCCAGCCAGCGAAACTGCAACAGTGTGTCCCGAAATACCGACGGATGAACGTGTAGCGGCAGATAGACCTTATTCAACCCCGCCGCCCGAAACGCAGCGTTGTGAATTAACGGGCTCAAACTGTGCGCCACCGGGTCGCCCAGCACGCCGTAGACTTCCGTCGCGGAGTCGATCTCGTCGTAATGAAATTCCCGCCGCATCTCTCGGAACGAGATCTGACCGGGAGCCAGGCTCCGTTCGCTGCTGAAGCTGGCATAAGTAAAGGGCGCACCATATTTTCCCGTGAGTACGCGACTGATCAAACCCATTTCCCCCATGCAGAAGCCGACCGTCGGGACCGATGCGTTCTGCACCAACCGGAGCATGCGAATGTTATCATCCGGAGTTTTCGCGGTCGTCACCAGCTTGATAATGTCCGGATCACGATGCGAAAGGCGGTCGTGGATTTCCTCCAGGTTAGCAGGGGTTTCTTTGAAATTGTGGTGGCTGATGATCCGCTTGGTGTTTCCATAGCGGGGAATCTCACCGGCAATGTCATCCTCCAAGTCGACGTAGTCCACCTCGTCGGCGATCGCATTGCGGAGAATCATCCGGCGCTGCTCTTCGGTGCCGCCCCAACGTCCTTTGTCAACTCGGCGGCGGCAGGTGATCACCACGGGACAAGGCCGTTCGTCCAGAAGCCGGGAGAGGTCCGGAACGCGGCTCAGCCAATCCAAACGCAACTCGACGAGTTCCGCACCCTGCTCCGCCAAGGCTCGAAATTCAGCCTTCATCATCTTGTGGCGGGTTCGACCGATACTGACGCAAATCATAAGCTTCTGTGAATCAATCTCTCTGCCCGCCAACCATGACGGGGTCTCAGCAGACGGCTTCCGTCTCTTGAGCCCGCGACCGAGTCGGCGCAAATCGGCTGGGCGAACGAAACGTCTCGTTCATCGACTCCGGCCAATTGAGTGTAACGCATTTGTGGGGTTTCTGCAGCAACGAGGTGTTGTCGCCTCAATGGATTTTGATGGGACGAGGCTGTTGCGGCTAGCCGAGGCGGCCAAATTGGCGATCAAGGTCGGTCCGCGAAAGTACCAAGGCGGTTGGACGACCGTGCGGGCAATGATGCGCATCGTCGACGAGGTGCCGCTGCTCGAGCAGACTTTCAATCTCCTCGGGGCTGAGCCGCTGTCCCGCCTTAATCGCAGCCTTGCAGGACATCATATGCAACAACTCGTCAACGAGATCGCGGCGCGTCGGCTGTTCCCCGCCGGTGAGCCGATCCAAAATGTCGAGCAACAATTGCCTCAGGTCTGCTTTCGCTAGCATCACCGGATAGCTCGTGAGCAAAACGGTACCGCCGCCGAACGATTCGATCCCCAAGCCGAATTCGGCAAGCAACTCCGCCCGCTCGACGAGCACCTCCGCCTCCGCCGGACTCATTTCGATCGTATCGGGCAGCAACAGCCGCTGGGACTCAACATCGCGGGCGAGCACGCGCGACCGCAGATGCTCATACATGATCCGCTCGTGCAGGGCGTGTTGGTCGATGACGGTGATTCCCTCGTCCGTTTCGACAACCAAATAGGCGTCATGAACCTGCATTGCCCGCGGACAGTCTGCGTTCGGTGAGGTCGGGTGCGCGGCGCCTGTCCGCCTTGTCGGCTCTCCCTCCCCGCCATCACTATGCGGCGTCGCGTCCGCACGCTGATCGGGCAAATTCACCGCCGACGGCGGCAGGGGGACTGCACGCGGCGGCATGTCCCAACTCGCCCCGGAATTCGCCGGTTTCCAGGCGGAAAGTTGCTCTCCCGCCCAAGCCACCAGATCTTGCTGCGCCTGCGTGTGCTGTTCCGGCGTGACCGGAGGCGTTACGTTCTCTGGTTGTTGCTCCGGGCCGCCGCCGTTCAGATCGAGGCCGCCATCAAGATTGACGCTGAGGAACTTCTTCCGCAACGTCGACAACAGTTGCCGGTAGAGAACCTGACTGTCCCGAAAACGAACTTCGGACTTCGTGGGGTGCACATTGACATCGACAGACTCGGGCGGGACCTCCAAGAACAGATACGTGACCGGATAGCGGCCGACCATCAGCAGTCCACGGTAGGCCTCCCGCAGCGCGTGGTTGAGCGAGCGGTCTTGAATCCAACGCCCATTGAGAAACAGGTATTGCCCCTTGGCGGTTGATTTGCTCTCGCTCGGATGGGCCACATAACCCCAGAGCCGTACGCCTTCGTGTTCCGACTCGACCCAGATCAACTTGTCCGCCAATTCGGTGCCGTAGAATAGCCGCAAGCGTTCGAGCAACCCTGCGGCAGCGGGCAATTCGTAGACCACCTTGCGATTGTGCCGCAGCACAAGATGCAGACGAGGATGAGCCAGCGCTATGCGCGTGAATTGCTCGGTTACGTGGCCAAACTCGGTCGCATGGGTCTTCAAAAACTTCCGGCGGACCGGCGTATTGCAGAACAAGTTGCGAACTTCGACCACTGTGCCGACCGGACACCCGCACGGTTTGGCCTCGCCCGCGCGACCGGCATTGACCTCCAATTCGAAGCCGCGCTGGGCCTTTTCTTGCCTGCTGCGCAACGAGAATTGGCTGACTTCGGCGATGGATGCCAATGCTTCACCGCGAAAGCCCATCGTATGCACGCTAAACAGATCATCCGCTGATTCGATCTTGCTGGTCGCGTGGCTGCTCACTGTCAACAGAGCATCGTCCGGGTGAATCCCCTGCCCGTCGTCCGCGACACGGATCAGCTCGGTCCCGCCGGCAACGATCTCAACTTCGATTCGCCCGGCGAGCGCATCGACCGCGTTTTCCAATAATTCCTTGACCACACTCGACGGTCGTTCAATGACTTCGCCGGCCGCAATCTTGTTGATTACAGCGGGAGAGAGTTGTTGAATGCGGGACATGGAAAACTAGATTCTGGAAGGACTCGCGTAATCTGCAGTGGCGTGATCTTATCCGACGTTCTCGTTGATTGCTATCAATCGGCGGTCGGCATCGCACTACTTTTGGGGACTCAACGTCACTGACCGCAGGTCGAATAAGTAACCTTTGATTGCTCCTTCCGAACGAACGGTGATTTGCTGGCGGCCTGCGGTCAGTTTGAGGACGCCGACGACAATCTTTTGGTACTCATCCCAGCTTCCGGTCGCAGCAACCACACCCGTAACGCGGTCCTGGACCGCTTGCACGACAAATCGATTTCCGGCAGTGTCGGTGGGGCATGCCCACTCGATTTCAACGCGATAGGAGCCGTCGTGCGGAACCTCGACTTGCCAAGTCGCAAAGTCGTTGTGATTACTCCAGTGCCCGAGGTTGTGGTATTTCTTCTCGTAAACCAGATCGTCGCCGCGCACCTCCGATCTCCGTGCTTGCAACGACAGAGTTCCGTCGAATGACGTTGTGACTAATCTGGGGCTGTTTCCGGGAAACCACCGGCGTTTGCGCAGCGGTTGGCTCTGCTGCAGATATGCCGTCAAGTTTCGCACGTCGTCCGGCGTGAGGTCCTTCTCCAACCCTTCCGGCATCAGCGATTTGGAGGAGCTGACCAATTCGTCAAGATTCTTGCGCAAGACCACATGCTGCTTTCCTTCCGCCGCCGTCAGCGTCAGGCTGTTCCCGGTTTGCGATGTGATCATCCCAGAGTAGGAAAGCCCTCGATCGTTGATTGCCGTGTAGCTGACGTATTTCGCCTCGACCGCTCGGTTGGGGTCGAAAATCGCGACCAATAGCGCCGAAGTCGACCTATCCGTCAGCGCCGCCAGGTCGGGCCCGATCTCGTGGCCCACGCCGTCCAACCGATGACAGTTTGCGCAGACTTTGGCAAACACCTTTTTACCCGCGGCGGGATCTCCTGGATCGGCGATCTGCTTTTGATAACGCTCCACGACCTGTTGGCGATCTTTGTTGATCGAACCGGCAAAGAGTTGTTTTGCGAGGGAGCGGATGGGCTCTGATTCCGATTCCAACAAACGCTGCCGCCGAGCGGCGTCGACATCCAGCGCGGCAACTTCGCCCGATTCGATGTGATCGAGCAGGCTGGCTGTCCAGCTCTCGTTTTGCAGCAACGCATCCATAATCTGTCCCCGCAGCGACGGACTGTGGCTTCGCCACTCGGCCAGGAGCATTCCTGGAAGTTGGGGGGAAGCGTAGCGCGCCATGCCTGCCACGGCCGCCGACTGGACCGCAGCGGGCGTCTGAGCAGACAACTGGGACTTCAGCACGTTGAGATCGTCTGCCTGTCCGCTGAGCCCGCGGCCCAACAGTCGAACCGCATTTCGTCGCAGCGTCATGTCGGCATCATCGTCGACGGCGATCTTGCGTGCCCGCACGAACAATTCGTTCAGGCGATCCATTTCCGCGGCCAGCTTCGAGCCTGCTTCTTTACGGACGGCAGCCAGGGTTTGGCCCTCTCCGTCAAGGCCGTCCAACACGGCGGCCATCGCGGTGTATTGCCATGGAGCGTGCTCTCCCGCGTCTGATTTTGCCAGCGCGGCAAACATGGCAACGAGAGACTTCTCGTCACCGAGAGCGGCAGCAAGCGTCAGCAGAGGCTCCATGACCCGACCGACGGCCGCTTGATTGTCATGCTGTGTTGCGAGTTGATTGAGGACGTCCGTGAGATTCTCGGCGTCAATCGAACTGATCACTGCGGCGAGCAAATATCGCTCGCTTGAATGCCTGACCGCCAATTCCGCCAATTCCGCCAATGCGGTCCCCGCGCGTGAATCGCGCCATTCACCAAGCGTGTACGCCAACTGCAACGCGACTTGCGGATCCGGATCTTTGACCAGCAAAGCGGCATCCGGTCCCAAGCTCTTTGGTCCATTAAGAAACGGCTCGCTCATACGTAGTGCATGACGGCGGACGGACGGGTGCGAATCGTGGAATGCCTGCCGCAAAACATCGGCATTGAGTCGCTCCAATCCATCGAGCGTGCATAAGGCTTGCAGACGGGCGGCTGGAAGATTGGCCGATTTCGCGACGTTGATCAATTCCTCGGTCACGTCGAGCGCCCGGCGCTCCATGAGCAACCGCTGCGCCGTGTCGCGCTGCCATCGGTAGGGACTGTCTAACGCAACGACCAATTCGGCTGAACTCCGATCGGCCAGCCGGGGAACAGGGCGAAGTTTCTTCCCGCGGGGATAGACGCGATAGATGCGGCCGCGATCGGCGCCGGCGCGAACGTCGAGCCGCGCTTCCCAATCATCCGGGACCCATTCGGGATGTTCAATCACCCGTCGGTACATGTCGGCGACGTACAACGCTCCGTCCGGTCCCGCTTTGAGCATCGTGGGCCGAAACCAATTGTCGCGCGACGCGAGGAATTCTGAGTTCTGCTCGTCGTCGGCACGGTGACTGCTGAAGGTGAAGCCACGAGACTCGACGATTTCGCGATGGACGAGATTATGCACCGGCTCCGACACGAATGAGTTCCCCACGAACTCAGATCCGAACAGGTCGTCGTCGTAGATCATCGCCCCGCACGCCGAGGTAAAACGGTTGGCCATCGAAAAATCGTTGAATCGCGGCAAAGTGCGGCTAACGGGATAGCAGGGAGCCGCACCGGGATTGACCGAAATTTGCACGGTGCTCCGCGGCGGGGCTGCGTGCGGATTGCGGCGGGTGTAACGGTCGCTCAACACGAAATGAAACATCGGCCGGCTGTTGCTGTTGCCGAACCAATTGCCCCAACTGTCACGATTACGGCCGAATTGACTTTGACCGGTCAGCGTGTCGATGTCGCCCGACTTTGGATGGATCCGCAAATCCCGGCCTCGCAGCGAGACTTGTTTGCCCGTCTCGGCCGACGTCACACGCCCGCCGCTGTCCCCGTTGGCACAATGCACCCAATTATCCAGACCGTAAGTCAAGCCGTTCACACGGTGCTGTTGGTTACCCTCGTGAAACCCCTCGTAGAGTGTCTTCCGCACGTCGGCACGGCCGTCTCCGTCCGTGTCCTCCGCATAGAATATTTCCGGCGCGGCGGTCACAAGGACTCCTTTTTGCCATGGCATGACACCGGTCGGAAAATTGAGCCCTTCCAGGAACAACGTCGATCGGTCGTACTTGCCGTCGCCGTCACTGTCTTCCAAGTACCGCACACGTCCGCCCGGTTGGCCCTGACCGTCCATTCCCGACGGATAGTCAATCATTTCCACCACCCACAACTTGCCGTCGGCCCCCCACTCAAATGCGACGGGGTCGACGACCAACGGTTCGGCGGCAACGAGTTCCACCTCGAATCCGCTGCGCGGCACCATCGCTTCTAACGATTTCTGCGGCGTCCTCGGACCTGGGAAGACGTCCTTAAGCAGTTCGTCGTAGCCGCGGCGGTCCACCAGATTCGGTAAGTCCGCCGTCTGCTCGTTCTGCACCCACATGTGCCGCGAGTGAAACCAAGCGCCATTGTCGGTTTCGCCGCAGACGATCATGGGCAACGCCCCTTCATCGCCGCGCCGGCCGGACAGCACGCGCTCGCTCCATCCGTTTTGCATGCCGCGAAATAGATCGAGCGAATAGTGCGCTTCGTCCGAAAAGATCACGTCTTGAAATCCGTCCTCGTCAATGTCGACAAATCTCAGCCCTGCATCACCGCCGGTCGCGCGCGCGATCGCGGTTCCGTCGGGCAGACTAAAGGGGGCGCGTTGCCAGCGATGGTTCCGCAAATCGTATTGGAACACGGCCTGCTGCAGTGAGTTCCCGATGATCGCTTCGCTGATCCCATCCTGGTCCAGGTCACGCAACCGCACGCCAAGATCAATACCGTCGCGAGAAGTGGAAACTGGCTGGCCGTCGATTTCCAGACCGTCCAACAATCGGCCGTCGGTGATCCATCTTTTTCCGTTGAATCGCCAACCGCCGGTTGTTTTGCCGTCGTTGCGGCAAATGAGACTGGCGAAGCCGTCGGGGCTGAGAACGCCGAATCTGACACCGGTATTGCTCCCATCGTCGCGAATCAATGAAAGGGGAAAACCGGTTTGATGGTGCGGGCTGGCGTGCTTCCAGACTCGCTCCTCGGGCGACCAAATACGGGTTTGACAGACATCCTCGTTGGCGATGACCACGTCTTGGTAGCCGTCGTTGTTGACGTCGATCAAACGCACGCCGTTGTCGCCGCCATCGGCCGCGCGCAGCGGTTGTCCGGCGAGCAAGGACTCATTCAACCGCTGCTGAGCTTCGCGAAACGAGAGGAATTTGACTTTCTGGCCATGTTGTTTCACCGCGCGGTCGATGAGTTCCACGATTTGATCATTGCGGATCCAACCGTGGGGGTGAAATACGAGATTGAACACGCCTTGTTTTTTGACGGTCAGGTCGATCGCGGTCAACCAGTCGTCGATCGTTTTGGGGTTGTTCGGCTTGTGCAGATGTTGCGCCGACCAGTCACTCGGCGCGACGCAGGGAAACTCCCAGCAGAGCCCTCCGATCACGTAGGGGTATGGATAGTTTTCGATGGTGTTGACGAACGACCGTTCATACGGCACGTACTTGGCAAATTTTGCCCTGCCGTCCGGGTCAAATCCCGCCGACTCTCCCACCACCGGGTCGGCGGCGGTGAAGACGTGAAACACAGAGGTGTCGATGCTCAGAAAGTTGCGTTGTGCGGTTGTCTTGTTGAAAATCTCCGAGAAAAACCGCGGGCTGACTGTGTTAAGCGAGTCGCAACAGGGCATCCGGTATGCCACCGGTTGGCTCCCGGGTATCCGACTCAACAGATCGACACACCGTTCGTACGATTTCCGCGCCTTTTCAAAATCGCCATCCTTGAGCAGCGGACAAGGGTGATCGTACGTATGGACCTCGATGCTGAGCCCTTCGTCCAGCCATCGCTGAAGCTGGTCATCCTCGGGATCGACCGCATTCGTCATAATGCTCAGCCCCGCCCGGCCGTCGATCTGTTTCAGCCGCTGGAGGATCGGCCGCAAATACGCTTCATACTTACGTGGTTGACGCATGTCGTCGATGGCCAACACAACAACCGCTTCGACCCCCTCCTCACCGACCCATTGCGGCGTCGTGAGTTTCGGAAAATCGAGATGCACGTAGTAGGGATTGTTGCCGTCGAGATATGTCAGGCGATTGCCGTCGGGGTGATCCGCATACGCTGGAACGCTCAGAAGCAATGCCGCCAGCCAAGAAACAGTGACGCTCCGCCGCATTTCAATACTCATTGCATGTCTGCCAAGTTGACTCGAGCAAGAAACTCCATATGTCCGTGTACTGATCATAGCAGCACGATCGACAACACTCTACTTTCATCAAAAGGACTCTGGACTTGACGCGTTGCTCGAATGCGGACGCCAACAGTTCTTTCCAGATGGGTCGCAAACGAGAGCGCAGATTGATTACAATGCCTAGTGCGCCGCGAAATATATAGGTTCTCAGATTCTTTCTCTCTCAGCTTCAGTTCGAGGAAATTCCATGCGACATCTGTTGGCTTGTCTGATTTTGACCTGCGGCGCGGCGGCGGCTGACGCCGGCGATTTGAAGATTACGAAAGTCTACGGCCCGGAACTCCCTAACAAATACAAGCATCCTGCGTCGATTACCCAGTTGGACAACGGCGATCTGTACGTCGTCTATTACGGCGGCGACGGCGAATACGCTGACGACACGGCCGTCTATGGCGGCCGGTTGCCCAAGGGAAGCAGCAAGTGGACCAAGCCCCAGATGCTGGCCAACACACCGCACCGCACCGACGGCAACGGCGTGATTTGGCAGGCGCCCGACGGAGACGTCTATCTGTTCTATGTGGTCCGTTTTGGCGACACCTGGTCCTCCTCGCGGATCAAATACAAAATCTCACACGACGGCGCGAAGACCTGGACTGATTCCCGGATGCTCACCATCGAAGAAGGCATGATGGTGCAAGGCCGCCCGTTTGCCGTCTCCAGCGGCGACTGGTTGCTGCCTGTCTACCATGAGCGGGGAGAAGACCGCGAATTGGTGGGGCCGGATAGCACGTCGCTCTTTTTCCGCTTTAACCCCAAGACGAAAACCTGGACGGAAAGTTCCCGGATCAAGTCACACAACGGGAACATCCAACCCGCGGCGGATGAAATCGAGAAGGATTACTTAATCGCCTACTGCCGTCGCGGCGGCGGATACGGGCCCAACGAGAAAGGATTCATTGTCCGCTCCGAATCGCATGACGGCGGGCACACCTGGAGCGAAGGGCGTGATTCGAAGTTCCCCAATCCCAACGCCGCGATGGACTTCTTGAAATTGCAGAGCGGAAACCTGCTGCTGGTCTATAATGACAGCCCCAACCAACGCACTCCGCTAACGGTGGCAATTTCGACCGACAAAGACAAGAGCTATCCGCACCGTAAGAACATCATGGAGCCGCCCCGCAGAAACTTGGGATACCCCTATGCCATTCAGTCCCGCGACGGGAAGATTCATGTGATCTTCACCGAAGGCCGGACGCAAATCTTTCATGCGGAATTTGATGAAGACTGGGTGATGGACAAATAGCCGCCCCGTTTTTACCTGCCACGAAGATCGAACAGCCCTGCAGTTTGCGAACTGCAGGGCTGTTTTGCTGTTCATGTGCGGGCTTGCCACGGTCAGCCAGCTTGGCGAATCAGAATCTCTCCACGTCCCCCTTCGAGAAAATCACCCCGATAGCGCAGATAGCGGGCGCCGCGGAATTCCTGGGGAACTGAAAACCGAGCCGCCTCGAGATGCTGAAAGTAAAACTGCAGAAATGGCGGAAAAAACGTCGACGAGGCCTTGAAGGTCGGAAGCACCATCGGTGCCTTCTCGGGCGCGCCGAGGAGAATCGTACCGCGCCGCATCCCGGCTCCGGGACGGATTCCCGTTTCGCCGAACAGAAAGATCGACCCCGCGATCATATTGAAGCCGGGCGCATCGCCGCAGCGGCCGCCGATGGCAATCAATCCGCGCCGCATCGCACCGCCGACCTCGTTGCCGGCATCTCCGTCAACCAGGATCTCTCCGCCCGTCATCCCCCGCTGTCCGCCGCGGTACGCCGCCCCGACCAGATGGCCGGCGCTGCCGAGAATGCGAAGTATTCCTCCCGACATTTCAGCACCTGCCCAATCCGCGGCATCGCCTTCACACACAATCTCGCCGCCGCTCATTTCCGCGCCGAGGTGCATTCCCGCATTCCCGCGAATCGTCATTCTGCCATCGGTCATCCCACTGCCGATGAGTTTCACCTGTCGGCAGTCCCCCTCCCAAACGATCTCATCATCGTCAGCACACGATCCGGCAACGTCAAAAAACTCACCCAGCGTCAGTTGCTTGTTCCCGTACTGCACCGGCGTGCTGCGCACCTCGTCGACCGATTGTTCACGGGCGGTGTCGACTCGAACCTGTTCGACCTCCAGAGGAATTGAATGAGTGGTTCTCAGCGTCAATAGAAGTGGCATGGCGAGTCGGGATGTCGTTCTGAGATCAATAACTGGTACGAGACAATTGATGCGATCGTCGGCTCTCCGGAGAATAACACATCACTCCCCCATCTGAAATCGCCCGCCGCGCAAAACGGACCGATTCTCTGAGGGGATGGCCGGACCTTTTGCAGACGCCGCTTTTCTCGGCGTCTCAAGCGTCAAGCCGAATGATTTCGGCCTTGAGAGTCGCCGTGTCCAAAACGGCCACGGTTGATTCTCCGCGAACCCAGCCGCAATTCTCGCCGGGATTCAGATACAGCGTTCCGTTGCGCTGCTCATTGACGATTTCGTGCGTATGGCCGAACAGAACAACTTCGACATCCTCGATCGGCTGATGTTGGTCGTCGGGGGGATAGTGGTCCAGGCTAATGCGGAGGCCACCACATTCAATCAAAAGGGGGCCGTCAACGATCTGCGGAAGCACAGATTTCAGCCCACTGCGTTCACCGTCGTTATTGCCATAAACGACATGCAGCGGGCCCTCCCATTCCGCAAGTATCTTTGCGGCAAATGGTGCGACGATATCTCCTGGGTGAATCAGCAGTTCCACGGATTCTTTTCGAAGTCGTTCGATCCCAGCATTCAAGCGCGTCAAATGATCGTGAGAATCCGAAATGATACCAACAAGCATGCCCCTCAATCCTTGTGGTTGGTGTCCAGCAATCTGCCCCCATTTTGGATGATGTCGAATCGAATAGACTCCGTCAATAGCTAGAGCACACAAAGAACTGCATGCCGTTGCCACTTTCGACAAATCGACGGAGTTGACAGTGTCGGCTCGCTACTTCAAACTCGAACCGGCGACATCGCATCGCCGAGTATCACCAAAACCGCGCCTCTCTGGCGTTCTAAATCGCGGGAACACATGGAATTGTATTTGATTCGTCACGGTCAATCGGCCAACAATGCCAACCCCGGCGGCGAGCGGCATGCTGACCCTCCACTCACAGAATTGGGAGCCGATCAAGCCGCCCGCCTCGCGGAGTGGTCGAAAGCGCTGGGACTGACGCGCGTGATCTCCAGCCCGTTTCTTCGCGCGATGCAGACAGCGGAATCCATCCGCAAGGCGACCGCCTCTCCCGCCGAGATATGGACCCAACTGCATGAGCAAGGCGGCTGCTGTACCGGGCCCGACCCCGTGGCCGACCTTCCTGAGGAGCGTTATTCCGGATGTCCGGGAATGACAGACGGTGAATTGGCGGATCGATATCCCCATTTTTCAATTCCCTCGGAAATTGGGCCGACCGGCTGGTGGGGATCGCGTCCCTTTGAAACAATGGAGCAGGCTCAAGAGCGCGCCGCGAGCCTGTTCCTGGAGATCAAATCGGAATTCTGTGAAACGGAGGAGCGAATCGCGTTGGTGTTTCATGGCATGCTGAAACTGCTGTTGCTTGATACGATCCTGAGCCGCGAACCTCAACAAGTCCAGCCGCAGGACGTGCCCTTTAATACCAGCATTAGCAAGATTTCCATCACGCGTGATGCGGTCTCGCTAGACTACTTCAATGGAGTTGAGCACCTGCCGGAATTATTATTAACGTCGTAACTTGCGGAGGGGCGAGTTCGCGTCCGCCGCACAGCCGCTGCACAGAGTGAAGTGGCCGTCGATGCTCAATCGCATCGAATCGCGCGACGCACCCGCAACTTCGTTACCGAATATTTCTACAAATCCAATACCCTGGGAAACCGCACAATGATTCATGTAATCGCCACGATTGAACTTGCTGCAGGAAAACGTGATGCATTCCTGGAGCAACTCCGCCCATTGATCACCCAAGTCCATGCCGAGAAGGGTTGCCTCGAGTATGCGCCGGCGGTCGATTTACAAACCAATGTGCAAGTCCAGCCGCCTGTCCGTCCGGATGTCGTGATCATGATCGAAAAATGGGAAGATCTTCCGTCGCTGGAAGCTCACTTGATCGCGCCGCACATGGTGGAGTACCGCAAAAACGTCAAAGACCTGGTGCAGAAGACGGAAGTCTGCATCTTGGAACCGGCATAGGCGAACGGCACAACAGCCATCCGCGGCGTCCTGGCCAAAACTTGGCAAGTCACGCCGCGCCAGTTACAAACTTGAAAGGGCAATCCCGGTGTCACCGCCTCAAGGGAGATCCTTCCCGCAAGTTCGGCTGCGCCGACTACGAGCGCATCCTCGGTTGCGGGACATGACCCGCGAAACCCGCCTCGATCCCGCTGACTTCATCTTGCCCTTGTTTGTACGGCACGGCGAGAATCAACGGGTCGACATTTCGTCAATGCCTGGGCACGCGCAGCTGACGGCCGATTTACTCGCAGACGAAGTGGAGGAAATCGTTTCGCTGGGCATTCCCGCGGTCATTCTGTTTGGGATCCCGCAACAAAAGGATGCCGCTGGGAGTGACGCTTACGATGACGACGGCGTTGTGCAACGGGCGGTTCGCGCGATCAAATCGACCGGCACGGATCTGCTGGTGATCACGGATGTCTGTTTCTGCGAGTTCACCGACCACGGACACTGCGGGATCCTGCACGAGACCGAGCAGGGAATGGACGTCGACAATGACGCCACCCTGCAGATCTTATCGCAACAGGCGGTCAGCCATGCCCGTGCCGGCGCCGATGTGATCGCCCCCAGCGGGATGATGGACGGCATGGTCGCGGCATTGCGAACCGGGCTCGACGCGGCCGGTTTTACGCACTTGCCGATCCTAAGTTATGCCGCCAAGTATTCTTCCGGGTTCTATGGCCCCTTCCGGGAAGCGGCCGAGAGTGCGCCTTCGTTTGGAGACCGGCGGACGTACCAGATGGATCCCGCCAACGCGGCGGAGGCTTTGCGTGAGGTCGCTCTCGACGTGGATGAGGGGGCTGACATGCTCATGGTTAAACCGGCGCTGAGTTATTTGGACGTCATCTCCCGCGTCAAGACCGCCTACCCGGAGATCCCGCTCGCTGCATATAACGTGAGCGGTGAGTTCGCCATGATCAAGGCCGCCGCCGCCAATGGCTGGCTTGACGAATCGCGCGTTGCGCTGGAAGTGCTGACGTCCATTAAGCGCGCCGGAGCGGACATGATTCTAACCTACTTCGCCAAAGATGCCTGCCGCTGGTTGGCCGCCGCGAAGTGATGGTTTTGTATGAGTTCGACGACGCATAACTGTTGCTTCAGTCAAGACTTCTAATAGTAGTATTCTTGCGCAGCGGCAACGAATTCAGCGTTTGGTTGGTGGTACAAATAGCACCCACAGCTTACACTTGAACGAGCGCCATCCATCTCGTTACGTTATGGCCGCAACAAGTTCTGAAGTAGAAAGTACACAATGGCGAAGAAGAGGAAGAATCTCTCAGTCTCAGATTTGGAGCAATTACTGGAACAGCGATTTACGCAACTGGAGTCACTGGTTGAAAAACGAAAGAAACTCCTTGCGGATTTCGCAGCACTCAATCAAGAGTTCGAACAATTGGCCGGCGGCGCGGCTGGTGGTGCTAAAGGCAAATCAGCTGCGGCTTCAGCGATCAACGCCACATCGAAGCCGAAGCGAAAACGCCGCCGTGCCCGCAATAGCGTCTCCTTGGCGTCAGCCGTCAAAGAGGTGCTATCAAAGAACAAGAAAGGCCTGTCAACGGCCGACATCGAAGCAGCCGTATTAGCGACCGGTTTTAAGACCACCAGCAAGAACTTTCGCCCGATGATCTACCAAAGCTTGGGGAAGCTGCGCGACAATAAGGAGGTCGTTTACGATCAGAAGGCAAAGATCTACAAGATCACTAAATAGTTAGTAGAGTTGACCTAGTGTCGCCGGTTGCGGATCCTTACCGCATGGTCGAATGCCCGACTCTCTATTGCCGGGCCTGTACTACATCTCTCAATAACTACCACAATCAACGATTCAAGCGGCGGGCTTCGGCTCGCCGTTTCGCATTCATCGAATTCTTTATCTAGTTCCGATTTGATGAGCATGAGGCCCATGAACGACGACCAGAATCCGACATCGATTAATCAGAAACGTGCCGTTCAACTCGTTACGGAGATGATGGCGATTCCCGGCAAAAGCGGTGAGGAAGCCGCGATCGCCGAGTATATTATTGACCAACTGCGCACGGCGCGTATCCCGTCCAAGTACATTGGGGAAGACTCCGCGCAGAAGAAGAGCCCCATTGGCGGACAGCGGGGCAATTTAATCGTCAAGCTGCCCGGACGGGTACGCGGCCCGCGGCGCATGATGATGGCGCACCTGGATACGGTTCCGCTCTGCGTCGGAGCCCGACCGGTCCGGCGCGGAAAACACATCGTCTCGCGCGATCCACAGACTGCGCTGGGCGCCGATGACCGGGCGGGTGCGGCGGTTTTACTCAATACGCTTCTTGAACTGACGGAACAGGACCTGCCACATCCTCCCCTGACGATGTTTTGGCCGATACAAGAAGAAATCGGCATGTACGGCGCCCGCCACGTCAGCCACGCCAAACTGGGCAATCCCAAGCTGGGATTCAACTGGGACGGCTATTCCGCCGACATGCTCTGCTTAGGCGCAACCGGCGATTACCACCTTGATATCAAGATCGAAGGGATCGCCAGCCATGCGGGCGTCCATCCGGAAGACGGCGTCAGCGCCGCAATCATCGCTGCAAAGGCGATTGCCGATCTCGAAGAGGGCGGATGGCTGGGACTGGTCCAGCAAGGCCGGCACTCCGGCAGCAGCAATATCGGCGTTGTCGAAGGAGGGGCGGCAACGAATGTCGTGATGCCCCAACTGTCGATCCGTGCCGAAGCGCGGAGCCATGACTCAAAATTCCGCAAGCGGATCGTGAAGGAATTTGAGGCGGCCTTTCAGCGGGCTTGCCGATCCACAACCAATCAGGACGGAAAACGTGGAAACGTCACTGTCACATCCAACCTCAAGTATGAATCGTTTTGCCTAACCGACAAAGAGCCGGTCGTCCAAGCCGCGCGCTCGGCTGTTGAGGCGGTCGGGCTCGAAGGCGAACCGCGCGTGGCCAACGGCGGGCTCGACGCAAATTGGATGACCGCCCGCGGATTGCCGACCGTCACCTTTGGCTGCGGACAGA
>JANQPT010000023.1 GCA_028285345.1 Planctomycetales bacterium | reverse complement strand
CACGTTGGTGCGATTGTTATTTTTCATAAACGATTGATTTAGCGCGAACTCAATCAGAGTTCAAGAGGTGTTTTCAACAAAGCAAAACTGGTTCTAATCGTTCAGGGCATCCATCAGCGAGAGCCTCAGCAGGTTCATTGTGGCCTTGGCGATGCGGGCCTTGACGATGCCGGGATCGCCGCCCAGGTTGAGCTTTCGCGAGACGGTTCCGTCGGGTCCCGCTAGGGCGATATGGGCGGTCGGAACATCGTTGTCGCCGTCCTTTTTCCGGTCCGGATCGTAGGGAGGGCATTCAGTGACGGCGAGGGCGAAATCGCTGCCGAAGTGGTTGCGGCAACCTTCGGCCATGGCTTCGGCGACTTCCGCGCTGACTGTGTCGTGCGTCCGCAGACAATCGGCGTCGACATCCAACAGCTCGGTTTTCGCCCGGCTCGTGGGAGCGATGATTCCGCCCAAGTAGGCCGACTCAAACCCGGCGACTTCTGTCAGATTGTGTGCCAGGAGGCCTCCTGTTCCGGACTCCGCTGTGGCGAGCGTTTGGCCGCGCTCTGTGAGTATCTTTATGAGGATGTGTTGGAGTTCATCATCTTCCTCGCCGAAGACAGCGGTCCCCATCCGCTCATAGATCAGCGACTTGGAATCTTGAATCTTGAGTTCGCATTCTTCTCCCGAACGGCCGTGTGCGGTGATCCGCAAGGTAATCGTGGCCTTGGAGACGGTGATGCCGATTTCGGGATCGCGGCCGCGGGCGGTCAGGTCGCCGAGCCATTGTTCCGCTTGCGATTCGCCCGGTCCGAAGCAGTTGACCCGCGCCGAACGAATAAAGCGCGCTCCGCCGATCCGCTCCTGCAAGTTCGGGCGGACTTGTGAGAAAAACATTTCATACATTTCGCTGGGAACACCGGGCATTGCCGCCAGCAGGCAATCTGATCGGCCGTTGTCGCGGGGGATTTCGGCCCAGATGCCTGGCGCGGTGCCGCGAAGATTCGGAATCGGCTCGGTTCCCCGAGGGAACATCGCCTGAACCTGGTTTCGCTGCGGCATCTCTCGCTTGAAGCGGGCGAAGAGGCTGCGGATGAATTCGAGGGAGGGCTCGTGCAGTTCGAGCGGGGCGTTCAGCATTTTGGCGATTGCTTCGCGAGTGAGGTCGTCGCGAGTGGGGCCGAGGCCGCCGGTAATGAGAACGACATCCGCACGATTGACCGCGGTGGCAATGGCGTCGACGTTGGTGTCGAGGTCGTCGGCGACCGTCGTATGAAATCCAACACTGATCCCGGCGGCGGCCAATTCGCGGCTGAGCCATTGGCTGTTGGTGTCCAGTTTGGCGCCGGTGGTGAGTTCCGAGCCGATGGAGATAATTTCTGCGGTCATGGTAGGGTGTTCACAAATCAAGAACGCACGAGATCGGCGCGTCGGCGGCTGTCTCCGTTGGGGCTACGAGACGGCGGATGCGGCGAGTTCGGGCAGAGGTTCATCAACTCCGAGCAGGTCGCGGTAGAGTTTGACCGTTTGACGGATCATTTTCTCGGCATTGAATTCCTCGCGCACGCGTGCGCGGGCGGCGCTGCCGAGGGCGCGGGCGCGGGCGGGATCATCGATCAGCTCCAAGATGCGGCCGGCCAGGGCTTCACTGTTGGAGGGGGGGACCATCAGTCCGGTCACGCCGTCGTCCACCACGCTCTCGACGCCTCCCACATGCGTGGCGATTACCGGCTTTCCCATGGCCATCGGTTCCAGCATGATGGTTCCCAATCCCTGTTGCAGGGAGGGCAGGCAGAAGATGTCCATCGCCTCGACCGATTCGGTGAGTTCCGCCAAATTGGGGACGAACGTGACTTTCTCGGCGATTTCCAGTTCGCGCGCGAGTCTGCGGAGATTGAATTCCTCCGGACCGGCGCCGGCGATGAGAAACTCCACATCGCGGCCCGCCGCGAGGACCTGATGAGCCGCCCCGAGAAAGAATGGAAACCCTTTGACCGCCTCGAGTGGACCCGCCGTTCCGACGACGGGGACATGGTCTGCGCCTCGCGCCGGGACCACGGCTTCTTCCTGGGGAATATTGACGCCGGTGTGAATGACGATGACCTGTTCGCTGCGAAGGCTGGTGCGGTCTAAGAGATTCGCCTTAACCGATTCGCTGACCGCAATCACTTTGCGGCACCAACGGGGATCAATGCGGAACGTTTCGTGTTTGTGAAGGTGGTCGTGAACGGTGATGACGTAGGGCCGTTGCAACCGCCGGGCCAGCCAGCGGCCGTCCTGCCACACGGTGCGCGATTGCACGTGCAGCAGATCCGGCGGCGCAACCTCGATCTCCTTGAGCATCAGATACCGTACGGCACGTCCCCAGAGAGGGGTCCGCAGGCGTCGAAACTCTCTGACCTGAACGTCCGCCCGAGCGAGTGAGCGGATCATGTCGGTGTCGCTGCTGACGACGGCGACGTCAAAGTTTTGGTCCGGCAGATGCTCCATCAAGCGGAGCGTGTAGGAACTGGTGCCCCGCAGTTGAAAGGGACCGGCAAAGAGCATGATGTGCGGATTGGTCTCAGCCATGATTTCTTGTCAGAATCGCCCGCAGGACTCTTGCGCCGGGTCGGTCTTGGGTCACCGGACGTTGCATTAACCGTGTGGATTTTAGGTTGCGATTTCGCGAAGTGGTCGCGTCGCTGAGCGCGGACGACATTCCAGCGTAGCGTTTTTTTTCACGGGTGCAAATCTGCAGGGAATTGTCAGCTTTAGCACACTTTGTGGTCCGTGGCGATTTGGCGCGGACTTCGTCTGCCTACAAGTCGTTTCAAAACCCTCTGACGCGTCGCGCCGACACTTGTATGCGGGTATCTCAAACCGGCGCAACCGGGTTCTGAAACTGGTTCTACCGTGAAGCGATGGTCGCGGAAATTGGTCGTGGCGCCGCATTCATCGGGGGGCTCTTGGAAGATTGATTCCGTTCGGCCACTTCTATTATTAGCAGCGCGCGGCGTAGGTGTGGTCACAAGTGTCAAAGATGACTTATGCACTGCCATCGACTCATTGCAGGGGTCACGGCGTGGCCGTCAGCGTCTCCGCGCGCGAGGCGGCGAGAGTATCTCATTGATTAAGATGGCTTGTCCCATACTGGAAGGACTGGACATCAGCCGGCGGACCTGTTGAATCACCGTCGATTCTGGTGCGCCCTCCTCGCGGCTTGTTTCCGCAGACGACGACTTGCCCAGATGCTCCAACACGCTTTGCTGCACGCCATGCCCAAGTCGCTGCTCCGACTCTTGGCCGACGGAGTGGGACTCGATGTGTTGCTGGACGTGGCGGGCGACCCCTTGACCGAGATCAGTGCTGCCGGGCCCTTTGCGCGACGCAATACTGTCCCCCGGTCTTTGATGGACCGGATTGGGCGGTTCCTTTTTGGGTGTGCGGGGAGGTTCGGGCCTGGTTTGTGTGCGTGCCGGCGGACGTCTGACGGGCTGAGGCTTTGGCTGCTGTGCGGGTTGACGCGGCTGCGTTTGGTTCCGCTGGTCGGTTACTTCCTGGATGAAGATATCAATTTCATTCTGCAACGACTCGTCCCGCGGGTTCTTGGCGCGTCGTACGGGCCGTTCGGGCTCCTGCCGGCGGTCCTTAATCGCATTCATGATCCACGAGACGATCCCAATTAACACGAAGATAACCGGGATAAGCTGTTCAATACCGATTGCGAAGACAACCAGAGGTTTCATCAGACTGCGATTTCGATAGGCGGAAGTTCGGCAGACTCGGAAACGGCGACGATCTTAACTCACGCTCCCTGCAGTGAAATTGTGCGGCAGGATGCCTACGACGTCAAGAGGGAATCGGGCCTGCCGCGATGAGGCGAGGCTGCGTAGGGTCATTGCCTTAATCGGCGGACGTAGTCGCTCCGCCGCTAGCGATCGCGGTTCGCATCTTGGTGTCGGCCTGAATGTTGAATAGGTCGTAATAGTCCATCAGTGCCAATTGTCCGGATTGGAACGCGTCGGAAATCGCTTTGGGGACTTCGGCTTCGGCCAGGACCACCTCAGCACGGTTCTGTTGCACTTTTGCGATCATTTCTTGCTCCCGCGCCGCGTACTCGGCGCGTTTTTGTTCGGCCTTGGCCTGGGCGACACGGGTGTCCGCTTCGGCCTGGTCGGCTTGCAGGCGCGCACCAACATTTTCGGCGACATCAATGTCGGCGATGTCGATCGAAACGATGGCGAAAGCTGTTTGTGCTTCCAGTCCCATGTCGAGCACCGTCCGTGAAATCATGTCGGGGTTTTCGAGGACGACTTTGTATGAATCGGTCGACCCAATTGCGGAGACGATGCCCTGTCCGACGCGGGCGATAATTGTGTCTTCGGTTGCACCGCCGATGAGCTGTCTGAGGTTCGTGCGGACGGTGACCCGTGCCCGAGCGCGTAACTGGATACCATCGCCGGCGACGGCGTCCAATGTCGTCGCTCCTTTCTTGACGTCGGGGCAGTCAATGACTTTGGGATAGACGCTGGTCTGCACGGCTTCCAACACGTTGCGGCCGGCCAAGTCGATGGCTTGAGCGGTCTCCCAATCCAATTCGATCTTCGCACGGTGCGCGGCGATCAAAGCCTGAATCACGCGGGGCACATTGCCGCGGGCCAAGTAGTGCGCGCCGAGCGCCCCGGTGCTTATCGGCGGGAGCTGCGCCTGTACGGCCATGATCTTACTGCGGACGATGACGGTGGGGTTCACCTTCTGCAGGGACATTTTGATGAGGCTGATCATGCCGACTCCAGCGCGGGTCATCTTGCACTGGATCCACAAGCTGGCGTAGCGAGCGAAGACCGCCATCAGAATAATGAACACGAAAAAGCAGACCAATCCAATGATGATCTGCACTTCGGGTTTGAGTGCGAACATGGTCTAACTGCTATGCTTGTGGGATTGAAAGGTCATTGCCGCGAAGTTCGCGGTCGTTGAATGAACACATTAACTGCCGCAGCGGAAATTTGCTACTGAAAACCTCGACGGAGTCGCCGAACGAGTGGATTCTTCGGTCAACAGCGAAGGGGTTCGATTTTCCCCGTTTGAGCAGGACCGAGGCTAGCTGTCGATCGAATCCGAGCGCCCAGGCTGAGCTGCCCAATCTTCCTGCTGTTTAGCCCTCGGACACGTCAAAGTCAAGCGGTTCGTCATCTGTGCCGGAGGCGTCCGCAAACTGATCGGTCGGCGGATGGGTTGCCGGGTCGTTGTAGCGGACAACGAGCCGGTTACTGCGGACGTCGACGACGGTCACGGGCTGATCGCGTTCGACGATCATCCCTTCGCTGGACGCGTGGATCCGTTCGCCGTCAATCTGCACAATTCCGGCGGGGGTGAGCGGGGTAACGGTCCGCCCCGATTTTCCGACGAGCGGCAACAGTTCGGCGCCGGGGTTGCTGCGTGTCATCTGCAACTCTTCTTCATCGGCGCGCAGAATCACACGTTCCCACAATCGGAATACCCAAATTCCAATGACGGGGAGTGAAATGGCCATGCCGGCGATATACGCCCCAAAATATCCTGGATGAGAGTCCCACCAGGCATCCCACGCGCAATAAACGGCTCCGCCCAGACAGGACAAGGCCACGATGAAGATCAGCCCGCCGGAGGGGATCAAGACTTCCAAGAATAAGAAACAGACGCCCAAAAAGGCGAGAAGAAACGCCCACGTGCTCGTTTCTTGCAATGAGACGTCCATAGGGTCTTTTGCTCGGCCAAAAAAGTGATGGGAGACATCCTCGCAGCTAGTGTGTTGTCAGGCTTTGATTTTGAGGTCGTATTTTGAGGTCGTAATAGGCCGGCCCGCACGATCGTTGGCGTGCTCGCCAAAGGTGTTGAACCCCAAATCTGAAAAATGACAGACACTAGATTAAGTTTATCCTCTTGCGAGCGTTAGGCAAGAGCGAGTCTGGTGTGGCGGACAATCTTGTTTCGCCCCTTCAGGGCTTTTCGACGATCCGGCTTGTCGACCCGGGGCGGCGCTGCACTCTGCCCCAGGCTGACTTGTTTGGGCCCCTGCGGGGCGGGATCGACTTGCGGTTTTACGGTAAAGGGGGATTGTCTTAGAAATCGCCGCCGGCTGAGTGACTGCTGCTGTGGCGGCGGTCCGAGTAACTGCAAAATCAGAACAGGTTCTGCGGTTGTGAAAACAAAACAAGCCCCCCACCAATGGCGGGGAGCTTGCTGCAGGTGTGTTGCCCGTTCGGAGTGGCGGTTGCGGTCGGCGGGGGACAATGCGGGGCATTCACCGAGAGTGGCGACCGTCACGGCGGGCAGCGGAATGTCCAGTTTCTGGATTAACGGTTGTGATTGGCCCTTGCGGGAAACTTGGTGGACGTGTTTGAGGTGCGGCTTTGACCGGTCGCCGATTTCCTCGATGGATTCCTGCGGGTTGAGGAAGCGTTGTTCGACGATGTCTTTCGAGGACGGCGGGCGACGGCGGGGAGGGCGCGGCCGGAGGTGCGAATGGCCACCCATCCGTCGTTTTGATAGCGCGGATCGGTGGTGTCGAGTTCCACGTCGGTGGACGCGGTGAGGGCGAGTTTTTGTTTTCCTGTGCTGGGACGCGAGACCAGCTTCGGCCGCGGTGCTTTTAGGTAGCGCTTAGGGTGTGCGCCTCGCTTGTTATTCGCGGCGGCGACGGGTTGTTCCGCGTCGGGGGTTTGAGAGCGAATGACGACATCCTTGGCGGACGATCGTTTACGTCGGCTGTTGCCGGCGAGCAGCGGTTGCGATTTCGGTTTGAGGCTGGGGCATCCTTTTTCGATCCAACTGACCCATTCCTGCTCCAAGGCCGCCAGGCTCTCGTAGCCGTAATACTTGAGAAAGACGCGTTCCCAACCGAGTTGTTTCGACTCGCCCAAGAACTTCAAGTAATGCGCCTTGCCCTGCTTTTGGACGAGCAAATCGGCCAGCGTGTAGCCTTGGGCATACAAGCTGAGGACGGCTTGAGGGTCGGTGGGATACTCGGTCATGCTCAACAGCTGTTTGAGTGGAATTCGTTGCGAGGTGTGCAGGATCTGTTTGACCATTAACAGCTGCCGGCGTTTTTCGGACTCGTGCTCGGCCAGCGTCGCCGCCCCTTCGTCCGCCCAGCGCGGCAAGGGACGCCGAAAGTGGCAAGCCAGGATGGTATGGCTCACTTCGTGCGGGATTACGGAGTCGAGAATCCGCTCGAGCGAGCCTTGGACGACCATGTTCCAGCCGAAGACTTCCATTTCTCCGCTGGCGCCGCGGTCGAAGGAAAAGGACGTGAATCCACCTGCGCCCATTGCTTGGCCGACCTTCACCTTTACCGGGCAGGGTGCGTACCAGTTCGGCAGTTCGTGTCCGACCCAAGAGATCGCCAACTCGCGTCGATAATGTTCGGCGTGCTGGGCGACTTGCTTGGCCATTTCGTCGGTCGGCGCGGTGACTGTGAAGTTCTGCGACCGGTAGGTCGCTCCCATCGAGGCGACCGCCGCAGCCGCGAACGTCAAGCGGATCAGCAGCGGCTTGAGTTTCGCCAAGGATCCGGAGAGCGACTGGAATTGAGCGGGAATCTGGTTGACGGGTGCGTCGGGAGAGGCGATCTCGAGAAGAGCATCCATGCTCGGGGTATCCTGCGGGGGAGATGTGCGGCGGTTGCTTCCTGCAACGGCCGGGGATTTGAGATGAGAGACGGCTGATGGCTCAAAGCAGCCATGGGGACCAGCCGTCTCACTAAGTAACTGAGGAAAGCAAACGACAGGCCGAACCGCGCCCAAGCCGCGAAAATATTGGCATCGACGGCAGCGGAATTGCCTAAGCTGTTGTGGCGATGAAAGTTGGCGATCGAAATTTCATGAAGTCCGAACGGCGGCAGCGGCAGGTCGGAGCGGCGCCGCTTTGTAAAAAATGCAATCTCAATAGGCGCATTTCACGACGCGGTGTCGACGACGTGCTGGTGATCCTGCAAATGCTCCATGCAGTACTCGTGGGTGCCGTCGCATTGCGAACAGATGCGAAACTCCATTTTGCGGTCGATTTTTTCGGTGACTCCGCAGACGGCACATTCGTGAAACGGCTTTTTCGACGCCTTGAGTTGTTGCGCGCGGCTCGCCATCCGCCGCCGGCCGTAATAGACACGCGAGGCGATATCGGTCCCGAAGAAGAGCAGAAAGTTGAACACGGACGCGACCGCGGACAATCGTGTCCACCAGTCCCCAAAAATGATCGAAACCAAAATTCCAAGCCACGCCAACAGCGCGAAGTACTTGATTTTGACCGGAATCAGGAACAGAAATAGAAGTTCAAAATTCGGGTAGAGCCAGGCAAACGCCAAATAAACGGATAAACCGATGAACGACACTGTCGCCGCCTGAAGGGGATCCAAGAACGCGATTCCGACGGTGCTGCAATACGCAATCAGCAAGTAGAGGTTGTAGCGGAACGTTCCCCAGTTGGCCTCCAGCACGGTGCCCATCATGTAGAAGATGTAAATTGCAAATACGACGAGGATGTTGAATCCGGGCGGGACGAACGGGAACGTCACCAGCCGCCAATACTCTCCCTGTTTGACGAGATCCGCCTCCAACATCCAATTGCTGATCCGCTGCGGGTCGGCCATTCCGACGATGAAGCCGAGCGACTGGCCGATGACGATGATGATCGTCAGGTGTGGAATTGCCAGGTGTCCAAATTGTCGTTCTAGTCGATCGAGGAGTTTCATATGTGATGTTGTGAGAGCAGCGCGACAAATCGGCGGACGGGAGCGGCTAGTACTCTGTGACGGTTTCGTTTTGGGGTTGGGTGGCACTGGCTTTGCCAGTGCAGGTTTCAGTGCCTCAAATAGTTCTGACGCACTGGCGGAGCCAGTGGCACCCCCAACTCTTAAGTTTGACAGAGCACTAATCGAACTGCGACGCCCACTGTTGATAGTCGCGTATCAAGTCGGCGGTGAGCTGTGGATGTTTGTCGGCGATATTATTCTCTTCGGCAAGGTCATTTTGCAAATCATACAGCTCCCATTCGGTTTTCTTTTTGGGAAGAATGAGTTTATGCGGTCCCTGACGGATGGCTTTCATGCCGCGAAAACCGAAATAGAAGCGTCGCGGCTCCTGCGGCGGCCGGCCCTGTAGAATTGCGAGCGGGTTGCGGCCGTCGAGTTGGATGCCGGGAAACGGTTTGCCGCCGGTGACGCTGAGGATGAGCTGCAGGATATCCAGGCTGATCCAGGGATCGCGGCAGAGAGTTCCCGGTTTGAGCCGGCCGGGCCAGCGGACGATGCAGGGGACGCGGAGTCCGCCTTCCCAGAGTGTGATGCCGCCGTCGCGGAGCGGTTTGTTGGAGGCGACCTCCAGGCCGCGGTTCTTGAGCATGAAGGCGCCGTTGTCGGAATAGAAAATCACCAATGTCTTGTCGGTCAGTTTCAATTCGTCGAGCTGTGCGAGGACGCGTCCGATTGCCATATCGAGCGCCGTGACGACGGCGCGGTAGCGGCGGCGGGGGTCGGTTTCGTCGGGGGAATGGCCATAGGCGGCGAACGCCGAGTCGGGAGCCTGCCAGATATTCGGCTGGCCCGGTTGCTTGTTGCGCGCGCTGGGGAAGTGCGGGGCGTTGAAGGGGAGATAGACAAAGAATGGCCGGTTTCGATGCCGCCGAAGAAATTCGCAAGCGGCGTCCGCGAAGAGGTCGGTGCTGTAGCCCTCCACATGCGCCGGTTCAGTCCCGCGAAACAGATCGTGCCGTCCGGCGTAGATGTGCGTGTAATAATCGATGTTGCCCGACGCGTGGCCGAAGAATTCGTCGAAGCCCCGTTCAGTCGGCCGGCTGCCGGGGGCGAAGCCGATGTTCCATTTGCCGAAACAAGCGGTCGTGTAGCCGAGCGGCTTTACGTATTGCGGAATCAACCGCTCACTCTGCCGCAGGCCGATGCCCAGGTTCTGCGCGGCACTGAGTTGGTGGTTGAGCCTGATTCGCTGCGGATACCGCCCGGTGAGCAGCGTCGCCCGCGAGACGGTGCAAGTGGGCGACGCGGTGTAGAACGAGGTCGAGCGTACGCCTTGCTGCGCCAGCCGGTCGATGTGGGGTGTTTTGATCTGGGAGTTGCCGTAGCAGCCGACGTCGCCGTAGCCGAGGTTGTCGGCGGTGATGAGGAGGATGTTGGGGGGTGCGGTTTTCGTGGGTTCGTCGGCTTGTGCGCCCGTCGAGAGGGTGAAAATGAGACAAGTGAAGACGATAAAATGTATGGTGTTGATGCCGAGCATTTGCCGCGCAGTTGTGCTAAGAACAAGGATTAACAGATCGGATCTCGTCGTCATACGCTGACAGGCGAGTGACGCCAGAGCATGGCACTCTACACCCATCTATAACAACGTCATCCGCCGGTTCGTAGCCAGAATGGTGTTTTCAAAATGAGCGCCAGCGAAACCAGTCGTTATCATTCGACCCGCACCTTTGGATGACATCTCGATAATTGTTCAATTCCTTTCTCTGTGAATCCTGTTCGGCGGATAGATATGACCTCAAGTTTACGAAGCTTGCAGAGATGAGCCACAGTTTTGTCGGTGACTCGTGTTCCATCCAAGTCAATGGTTGCGAGCTGAGAAAAATAGATCAAATTCTCAGAGTCTTCGTCGTTCACGTTAGTGTCAGTCAGAATCAAGTGAATGACATTTCCATCTTCACTCCATACTGTACTTCCGCCCTTCTGTTCAAAGTATTGACACCAGGACATCTCAATTTCATTGAAGTCAATACTGGACATGTTATTCCCGCCGAAGATATACACTCCGAATGCTGCTATGCTGCCGATAACCAGCACGAGACAACCATTAAGCTTCATGCGGATCGTCCTTTTTCAAGAGTGGGCATGCCGTGCACTCTTTTCTGCTGCTGGTCAAACACGGAAGATGAAACGCAGATTACGCGGATTATCGCAGATTTTGTATTCTTTCTCCGCGATAATCTGCGTGATCTGCGTTTAGAATTCGTATCGCGAATAGAGTGCGCAAGCCTCCACGCGGTTAGACTTACAAGAGCAAATCTAACGCACCATCCATCGCGCCCGCCAGACGATTCCACAAATACCGAACTGCAACAGCCCGCCCGCGTTCGGGGTCGCCGGACCACAGGTTGCCCTCCGCATGCCGTTTCGCGAGATTTCGAAGTGCCGACGCGAGTCCCTCGATCGTGCCGTCGTAGAAGAAATCATCGGTCGATATTGAATCGTTGCCGCTTAATGTTTCCGGGTAGGCTAAGCGGCGTGGGGCAAGGGGGAATGCGCCGGCGGCGGTGGCTTCTAGGATGCTGATGCCGAAGAATTCGTGGATTGCGGTGGAGACGGCGACGTCGGCTGCTGAGAGTGCGGCGGCGTAGTCCGCGCGTGACGGTTGGTAGCCCCAGCGGACGATTCTGGCGGCGAAGCGGTTCTTCGCTGTGGCGAAAACTTCGGGGACCTGCTCGAATGATTCGCCGATGACGCTCAATTGGAAGTCGACACCGTCGCGGTCCAGGATTTCTAGAGCACCAAAGAAGTCTTGCGAGTTCTTGTCGTGTTCCCAACGTGCGGCCCAGAGGATGTGGAGTGGGCCGTCGCTGCGGGGGCCGCGGTTGAGGAACGGTTCGATTCCCGGCGGGTGAATCGACGACTTGCGGCGGATGCCGTTGATGATGTCGTCGTGGCGGTAATCGGGCATCCGTGAAAGGAACTCGGCGGCGGCGGTCAGGAACGCGTCGCGATGGTAGGCGGAGTTGAACCAGACCGCGTCTGCGGCGTGGGCGGTGGTGATGTTGGTGTAGGCGAAGTGCAGATCGCGCTCGTCGGTCTGCTGTTGCGGATAGGTGAGTTGGTTTTCGTGAAAGTAGACCACCGCCGGCAGTGCCGCGATGTTTGCCGGCGCCAGACCGCGAAACTCGGCGAGGTTTAGCATGTCGCTGCAAAAGAGTGCATCCCAGCGTTGGCCCTGTTGAATGCGCTCGGCGACCATTTGTGCAAACGTGACCGGCGCGTGCCGCATTCTCCATTTCCATTTGTAGGGGGGCAGACTGAGCAGGGTGAATTCGTGCCGGCTGTGTGCGGCCCAGCCGTCTAAGAAGGCTTGGTGGCTGCCGCCGTAGTAGGGTTCGAGGGCAAGGATTCGCATGTGGACGATCGCGGCGTGATGTACGCTGGCGATGTTTCTGTGGTACTGGCAATCGGTGGTGATGCACCGATTCTAAGAGTTGGAGGCGACTCGTTGAAGGAGCGGCGGAATGCGCGCGACAGTGAGTACACTCCGGGGCAGGCTTTGCCTGCACGCGGCTGCAATCTCAACGCTCAAGAAGGCTGTCGTACCCAAATGTAGGGGGTGGTGAAATTGCGGCCTCGTGTGCCTGCGGAACCCCGATTGCTGCGCAATCGCGGCCACCCTGTTGGTGTGACGATCGAGCTTTAGATGAAACGAGATGAGAGCCGAAGGGCGGCGGCTGTGGTCGACTGCCCCAGACATCCTTGCGGATGCCTGCTGAATTCTCCGTCAGGGCCGATCATGCCAGCTGCAAACCAGAGAATGCACCCATCAGCCGGGGCGGGTTGTTGATCGTGGTCTACTTACCGAAGACCTCGGTCTCCGGGTGCGCGCTGTACCATCCGAGCCAATAGGCGAGGTGGCCGGGGAGCCGGTTCAGTTTTTGACCGTCGGGGCCGATCAGGGCAGATTCGGTAATCCGCCACACTCCGCCGTCGGCGTCTTTGACCGTCTGGAGGTCGGAGCCGGGTTGGAAGCTGTGTTCGCCCCGGTCGTAGGCGCGGACGGCGCCGCCGGCGTTGTATTGGACGTCGTCATAGACTTGGCCGCGGGAAACGTGGACGCGGGCGTCGACGTCGATGCTGCCCTGGTTGGCGATGAGAAGGACTGGCTTGGATGCGAAGTCGTCGTTGATGACTTTCCGTTCAGTGATCGAGTCGAGCGGGTAGGCTTTGTGGGACTCGCCGATCGTCAATGCGAACACGCGCGACTTTAGCGGCAAGATATCACTTTGCCGCCAGACGGGGAACATCGTTGTTTCCGACCTAAAGTAGGTTCCGTACGGTTCGCCCAGTTTGTAACTGTAGCGGGGCGTTTTTTCGAGGACGAGGACCGTCGTTTCCGGATGGCGGGTCTGCCAGGCGCTCCAGGTGGTGGTTACGACCGGCCATTGGCGCAGTTTCAAATCGGAACCGACCAGCTTGCCCACGACAGGGCGGCCTGTCAAATGGTTCCACAACGTGCGCGTCTGGTGGTCGTACATCAGTTTGTTGCTGCGGTAGAGCAGGCCGGACGAACTAAATGTGTAGGTTTCGCCGTCGGAGCCGCGTCCGTCGTAGGCAATCGCCGCGCCGCACAGCGTGCAATAGGCCAACGAGACGGGCATTCCACCGATGACGTCGTTCGCCATTTCGTGCCAGTCGAGATACCGTTGCGGATAGGCGCGGGCGTCGCCGTTGATTTCGATTCCGAAAACCGGCTCACCGGGTGAGAGCGCTTTCGCTTCGCCGGCAGGAATCATCTGGGGCTGATCAATCGCCTTGATCGCATCGAACGTGGCGCCGCCGAATAGGATTTCCTCAATGCGGATCGTCGACTTCACATTTTCGTAGAGGATTGTCTCAAACTCAGGATCGATCTTTCCAAACAGGCGCCCTTTCCACCGCACATATCCTTCGGGGGGCTGTATGTCTTGCTGTTTCCCCAGCCATTTAATCCATTCACTGGAGGTCAGGTGGTCTCCCGGGACGCCGCGGAGCCTGACGCCGCTCAGATCGTCCAACGCGTGAATATAGTTCGATATCCCGGAACGCCGCAGAGCGCCTGATTCCGCGAGTCGGAAAACGTCGATCATAGGCGGAATGAATCGTTGGTCTTTGTCGCGGACGACGTCGTCGATGACTGTGGGGGCGTGCTGACCGTTGAAATCCGAGAGGAGGTACAATTTGCGCTCGTCGTCACTGAAAGACGGATCGAGCTCGGGCAGTACGTTTTCTTTCGGCTGGTGCGCGTCCCAGACGGCGCTGATACGGGTGAGAAGAAAAACGGAGATGCCCGCAATAAACACGACGACGATCGTCACGCGCGCGGCAAGGCTGAGTCGTTTTGGCGGGGGGGCGTCGTTCGACGAGTTCATGGAAGTGGGCTCGATTCGTGAATAGAGTGCTGCGGATTGGGTTGTGCGCTGTAGAATCGTTGAGGCCCGACTCGATGCTGACGCCGCTTATTCATGAATAGTCGATCGATAGTGCGATTTCTGTATGAAATCATACGTTCCGCGTGCAAGTGCGGTACGCATCAAGTCGGCGGCGCTTCGTCGGCGGAGGGTCCGTAGAGGCCCGGGACGGGGATGTCGTTGACTCGCAAGTAGACACAGAGATGCGCGCGGTGGTGGATCGTGTGATTCAGGACCCAGGTACGGATCACGGCGAGACGCGGGAGGGTCATAATGACCTGGCCCTGCTTGAGCAGACTCCACGGTTCGAACAATTTGGCATCCTCGACGTTCGCCAACAATTCGCGGCCGGTAGTGACGTTGTTGTCGAACAGTTGGAGGATTTTCGCGACCGTCGTCTCCGTGGGCGATTGATACGGCTGCCCCGCGACCGGTTCGACGTCGAGTGAGTCCTCCTCGAGCGTCATTTCGATCCATCTGGGGATATCGGCCAAATGGTTTGCGACCCAGCCGATGGCGTTAGACTTTTCGTGAATTCTCCAGTTGAGTTTGTCGTCGGGAACCCGCTCGAGCACCTTGCGGGTGCCGGCCATCTCCATATCGAATTCCGGGATCATTGCTGCGCCGATGTTCATCGTCATTGCCCCCTGGTTGATGACACGTTGGATCTGCGCGAGTGAGCGCTTTGGTAATAGCAGTACTATAGCAGATTTTGAGACGGTTCGGCAGGTGGCTGACGGCGGTGAGGAGTGAGGGGAGAGGAGTGAGGAATGAGGAATGAGGAATGAGATGCTCGCGGGGGGCTCTCTCGACTCACCGTCCCCAAATGTCCGGCACGCGTGCTATGGGGCTTTAGGGGCGATTGATCGTTGCTAAGCAGACTGTCCGCGCATCGGGGAGTCGGCGCGCGATGTCTCAGGTCTTGTACAATGATGCCGACATCCCTCAGACTTTGTCGGGCGAAACGTCTCGTGACGATATTCAGCGTGACGGTTGTGGTGCCAATGCTCGGTAACAGCGCAACTGTACAACTGTGCCAATTTGGCACCATTGCGGGTCGGGTTAAGCGGTCGTCACTGCGCGCTGCCGACTGCCTGGAGCACATCGTTGAACAGGGACATCACGGCGCCCAGCATGTCGTTGCGGAGATCGCTATTGACTTGAACGGCAAGTGCGACTCGCTCGGCCGGGAAGTATGACAGCAGCGTCAAGTAGCCGGGCGTCCAGCCGCTGTGACCGTAACTCATACCCATTTCGGTCTGGGCCACCGAAACACCCAGCCCGTACCACCGTTTCTTCGACTTGTCGCCGCCGGCAATCAGTTCTTCGAGGTACGGCCGCTTCAAAGCCTTGCCTTCGTATAGCGCCTTGGCCCAGCGGACGAGATCCTGCGGATTGCTGACCAGCCCGCCACCGGTCCATTCCGTGCGCGGATTGTAGCGCATCGCGCCGTCGTCGGTCGTTACTTTTTGCGGAAGGCCGAATGGATTGTCCTTCGCCACGTATCCAGCTGCCAGATTCGCCAGTTCAAGGCGGTCGGCCGGTGAAGTACGTGTGAGCTTGAGTGGTTTTAGAAAACGAGTCTGAACCTGATCGTAGTAACTTTTTCCAGCGGCGCGTTCGATGATCAAGCCCAAGAGGATGTAGCCGGTGTCTGTGTATGCATAACCCTTGCCGGGCTGGAACAGCGAATCGCGATCGAGAATGAATTCGACCAACTCCTTCGGCTTGAAGTACTGATTGGGGTCGCTGTCCGGCGCAGCAAACAGCCGCCGGGCTCGGGCGACAAAGCGGGGATCGTAGACGTGGTCGGCTACGCCGCTTTGATGCATCGCCAATTGGCGCACCGTGATTTCATGCGCGCCGGGAAGTTTCTCAAACCACGGTTCTTTGCCGAGATATTTTTCAATCTTGTCGTCGAGCAAAAGCTTTCCATCGTGGTCCAACGCCAGCGCGGTCGCCGCAACGAACGTCTTGCCGACGCTGCCGGCGAGCATCCGTGTATCAACGGTCATCTTCCGACTGCGTTCCTGGTCGGCCATACCAGTCGCGAACGCCACCACATCTCCATCAGGCAGCGCGAAGGCGGCGGTCATCCCCGGCAGATCATATTTCTGGCGAATCTCATCCAGCCCGGCCTGAAAGCGGTTTCTGAGTTCGGCGCGGTTGGAATCTGCGTTCGATCCGGCAGGTTCGTCCGATCTCGCGGCAGGCGGAACGAGCGAAACTGCTAGGAAGCAGAGCAACAGCGAGAGTCGTGATTGATTTGTTGCAGGGAACATCACGTGTTCTTTCGGCGTACAGTGCTGATTATTGAGAAGTTTCTACAGATCTTTCCAAATAAGTTGTGACGATCAGTTCTCCTGCCTGACAACTATGGTCGACGATTATCATACCAGAGCAAGTGGCTCGGTCGAAATCGGCTGGGATTGGCAGCGACAACAGGCTGCGCCTTCCGCGCTCAGTTCATGGAAATGGCCGTCTGCAATTCTTTACCCCACAGAATCGACAACCACCGAAAGAGCGGCGTCTGGTGCCTTCGGTACCCACGCGCTGTGCGGGCGGGCCACCCAGTTGGTTGAGGCGAGCGGTGGACTCTGTCTCGTATGTCGCCTACGATCAACGAGTATTGGTCTGCGGTCCTCAAAAGGTTTCGGTTCCGTTTTATGCTTGAGCTCAGCGGCGTTTCCAAATCGTACGGCGAGAAGCAGATTTTGGCCGAGACCGATTTGCAGATTGACGCGGGGATGGTGACGGTGCTGATTGGGCCGAGCGGGTGCGGCAAGTCGACGCTGTTGCGGCTGATGATCGGATTGATTACTCCCGACCGTGGCAGGGTGCAGTTTGAAGGCGCGGATCTGAGCGGGACTGACATCCTGTCTGTGCGGCACAGGATGGGGTATGTGATACAAGACGGCGGACTGTTTCCGCATTTGACTGCGGAACGTAATGTGGCATTGCTCGCGCGGTATTTGGGTTGGCCGGAATCGCGGATTAAGCCGCGGATCACCGAGCTGGCGGAGTTGACGCATTTTCCGGTTGAGGGGTTGCAGCGCTATCCACTTCAACTTTCGGGCGGGCAACGGCAGCGCGTGAGTTTGATGCGGGCGTTGATGCTCGATCCCGACGTGCTGCTGTTGGATGAGCCGCTCGGCGCGCTCGACCCGCTGATCCGCTCCGATTTGCAAGTGGAGTTGCGTGAGATATTCCGCACGCTGGGCAAGGCGGTGGTGTTGGTCACACATGATATCGGCGAAGCGGGATTCTTCGGCGACCGGATTGTGCTGATCCGCGAGGGCCGTATTGTGCAAACGGGAACGCTGGAGGATTTCATGCAGCGGCCCGCCGATCCGTTTGTCACGCGATTTATTAACGCGCAACGCTCGCCCTGGGACACGGCGCCGGGGAGCGAATCATGATGCGCCGTTGCATTCTGGCAATCGCCGCCTGCCTCATGATCGTGCACAGCGTGCCGGCTGCGGAACCGCCGTTGGTCCGCGTCGCCTCGAAGTCGTTTACGGAATCGATCATTCTGGGAGAAATGATTTCCGAACTCGCGGAGTCGTCCGGGGCGAAGTCGAAATACCTGGCTGGTTTGGGTGGGACGCGGCTGGCTTGGGAAGCGCTCGTCAACGGCGAAATCGACATCTATCCGGAATACACCGGCACAATCACGCAGGAGATCCTGGCCGATTTGAAGCTCACCACCGACGCGGAGACGCGGCAGGCGCTCGCGGAGCGGGGGATCGTGATGAGCCAGCCGCTGGGATTCAACAATACGTATGCGCTGGGGATGCGGGAGCGGCACGCGGAGGAGTTGGGGATTCGCACGATTTCGGATCTGGGAAAGCATCCGCAGCTGAAGTTTGGCTTTAGCAGCGAGTTTATGGATCGTTCGGATGGCTGGCCGGGCTTGCAGAAGAAGTATCAATTGCCGCAGCAAGACGTGAGCGGTTTGAATCACGATCTGGCCTACAAAGGCATCGTCAGTGGCGCGTTGGACGTGATCGACTTGTATACAACTGACGCGGAGATTGCCGAATACAAATTGCGCGTGCTGGAGGATGATCTCGGCTATTTTCCCGCTTACGACGCAGTGTTGTTGTATCGGCACGAACTGGCGGAGGACGCGCCGCGTGCACTGGCGGCGATTCTGAAGATGCAGGAGCAGATTACCGCTGCCGAGATGCGCCGCTTGAACGCGAAGGTCAAAGTGCAAAATCAGACCGAAGCACAAGCGGCGGCGGAGTTCTTGCGGAGCGACCTAGGGGTCGATGTGGATTCCGAGGAGGGCACGCGGTCATTTTGGAGCAACGTATCGGCTGTCGCCCACTCCATCTGGCTGCGGACGCTGCAGCATTTGTACTTGACGTCGTTGTCGCTGTTTTCCGCGATCGTTGTGGCGATCCCGCTCGGGATTGTTTCCGCCAAAAGGAAAACGTTTGGGCAGATCGTGCTGGGCACGGTCGGAATTGTGCAGACGGTGCCTTCGTTGGCGCTCTTCGTCTTTTTGATTCCGGTGTTCGGCATCGGCCCGGTGCCGGCGATCGTGGCGCTGTTTATGTACAGCCTGTTGGGAATCGTGCGGAATACGTACGCCGGTTTGCACGATATTCCTCCGCAACTTCAAGAGTCGGCCGAGGCACTGGGTTTGCCTTGGATGGCCCGATTGCGATTGATCGAATTGCCGCTCGCGGCGCGGTCGATTCTGGCCGGCATCAAGACGGCCACAGTGATCAATGTGGGGACGGCGACGCTGGGTGGATTTATCGGAGCGGGGGGATACGGCGAGCCGATTTTTACAGGGATCAGCCGCGGTGACGTGGGCATGATTCTCCAGGGCGCGATTCCCGCCGCCGTGATGGCGTTGGGAGCGCAAGGGCTGTTCGAACTGGCGGAACGGCGGTTGGTGCCGAAGGGGTTGCGGATCAAACAACACGATTAGGATTTGCCGCGCGTACATCTCCGCAAACAGTGCGGCCCAATGCCGCAACGCGGAGTCGAAACCTACTGGTTTTCGGTTGGCGTCAGTTAGCGAAGATGCTGGTCGAACTATCGAAATCCGACGGCGCGATCCCGTATGGAGTCCGCTCCGAGGAGTCTCTGGTTTAGTTTTCCTCCGCGCAGCAGCATTTCATCGAGTGCGGAATCAATGTCTGTGGGCGTGATGCTGCCGGAGCCGTTTTGCTCCAAGTGAAATTGCAGCGAACGCCGCATTAATTCTTTAATAAACGCAGCACTCACCCCGTCGGTGCGCTGGACGATGTGTTCGGTGATTTCGTCGCTCAGTTTCATTCCGGCGGCGTACAATTCAACAAGTTTCGCGCGTCCCTCGTCATCGGGGAAGGGGAATTCGATGGCTTGATCGATGCGTCCGGGCCGGGATGCCAGTGCCCGCTCCAAGGATTCGGGCCGATTGGTGGTGAGAATGAACAGGACGTCGGCATCTTCCTTCAGGCCGTCCATTTCGTTCAACAATCGATTGAGCATGACTTGTTCACACGTTCCCATCTCTTCGCGGTTGTGCGCAATCAAGTCTGCATCTTCGATGACAACGACGCTCGGCTGCAGCAAACGGGCCAAGGTGAAGTATTCCCTCAAGAGCGCGACCTGTTCGGCTGTGATCAGCAGGATTGTGTGCTCGCGCAGCGCCTCGGCAAGATAGTGAATCGTGTGAGTTTTCCCGGTGCCGGGCGGGCCGTAGAACAGAATCCCCTTTTTAGTGGATAGCCCGCGTTGGGAGAGTTGTGCCCTCTGCCGTGAAAACTCGATCACGTTGCGGTCCAATAAATCCAGCGTCTCGGCGGGCAGGATGACTTGATCGCGCGTCACCGTGCGCAGCTTGTGCACGCTGATGCCGGTTGATTCACCGGAATAGGAATCCTCGTCCAATTCGAGCGACAGGATTTTGCCGCGATAGGAGCCCGCCTTGCTGACGGCGTCTTCCAAAAAACGGAAAAACTCTTGCGCGATCTCAGTTCCAGCGGGGCAATTTTGAGCGGCAATCTGAAATTGCATTCCCGTTTTGTGACGATATCGGCTGGTCTGAGACAGCAACACGACGTATCGCTGATCGCCCCGCTGCAACAACCACAACCCGTTTTTGAGGCAACGGACCGCCGATTGTTCGCCGATATCGACCTCTTCATATTGCGGCGGCACGGTCACGGCCGCGCGATGTCTGTCGAAGATCAGGCAATCCGAAAGGGTGAATTCGTCGTATGAGTAGTCTTTCTTGACGCCGCAGAAATGGGCGATTGTTGTGTGGTCCTCGAACAATTGATCGATGGCACGCTGAAGATCAGCCCGGACACGGAACGGAAACCGCCGTTCGGAGATTGTGACGTTTTCCAGCGAGTCGGGATGAAAGTGATCGCGTATCAATTCCGCCGTGAGCGTCTCGCGGCGATCATTGTTTTTTTCGGTGTCGTTTTTCTTGGCGAAAAGCTTGATCGATTTCGAGCGGACAATCACAAACCCTGTGATTAACAATCCCCAGAGAATCCATCCTCCGACGGCAAGAATTTCATTCATAGACCCCTCGAATGAGCGTTGATTGGCAATTACTCTCAGCGGGACACAATCGAGTCAATCAGGTTCACGAAATCGCTGCGGCCTTTTCAAGTGCCGGTTGGATAAGGCTCCGCCAACTGATGGTTGGGGTGTTGTTCCAAAAACACCGCGATGCGGTCGGTGCGGCTGAGGGCGACGGGGATGAAATCGAGCGCCTGCTGCAGGCGGTCGTTGGGTTCGGCGCAGCTGAAGCGCAGGAAGCCGGCACCCGCTTCGCCGAAGCATTCGCCTCCCAGACAGGCGACGCCGAAGTCGTCGTCGGCCCCTTCGAGCAGGTAGAGCGCCAAGCCGTGGCTGGTGATGCCCAGTTCGTTGCAGACCGGTGCGACGTTGGGGAAGACGTAGAAAGTGGCCGTCGGATCGAGGCTGTGGAAACCGGGAATCTTATTCAGCCCTTCGGTGAGCAGCACGACTTTCTCGCGGAACAGTTGCATCGTGCTGTCACGCTCGCCGGCGTCGTTCGTCAAAGCCGCCGCTCCGGCGAGTTGGACCAACGTCGGCGTGCAGGACAGGCTGGTGTTGATCATCTTGCCGATGGCGTCGGAGATCTCCGCGCCCGAGACTGCGAAACCGAGCCGCCAGCCGCTCATGCTGTACGACTTGCTGAATGTGTAGGCGGCGACCGCCTGGTCCATCATGCCGGGCTGGGCCAGAATCGAGTGATGCCGGCCCTTCCAGACCATGTGGCAGTATGGCTCGTCGGAGAAGACGGCGATATCCTTACCGCGGATGAGATCGGCGATGTCGCGAAGATCTTCCTCAGTGGTGATGCCGCCGGTGGGGTTCTGCGGCGAGTTGAGAAAGATTGCTTTGGGAGCGGCGTCGGTGTTGAGGAAGTTTTCGATATCGGCGACTTGCGGCCGGAATTCGTGGGCTTGGGTGAGCGGGCAAAGGACCGCCCGCGCGCCGCGGCGTTCGATGTTGGGGATGTAGGTGGGGAAGAAGGGGCTGAAGACCAGCACGCCGTCGCCCGGATTGAGAAACGCCTCGCAGAAGAATTGCTCAAAGATCTTCGCACCCGGGCCGGGGATGACGTTTTCCGCTTTGGCCGGGATGCCGAATTCGTCGCTAACAAATCTGGCGGCCGCTTCACGAAACGCCGGGACGCCGGTGGAGGGGCAATAGTGCGACTGATTGTCGTTGATCGCATCGATGCCGGTCGACTTGGCAGTTGAGGTGGTCTCAAACGGGCTGTCGCCGATTTCGAGTTCGACGACATCCTTGCCGGCCGCCTTGAGTTGTTTGGCGACGGCGAGGACTGTGAACGCGGTTTCGACGCTGAGGGTTTTTGCGAATTGGCTTAACGTTGCGGACACAGAGTATTTCCTTCTAATTGTGAGATCACGACGGCGAAGCCGTCGGCTTGGGTTACGGGCTATTATGCCAATATCGTTGCCGGTCGGCCACCCGCTGAAACTCGAGAATTACCTCTCGCGCCGTCGCCGCCACGCAACATACTTCGCTACGTCCGGCTGCTCCAGCAGCAAATCCTTGGTGTAGAAGTTGCGGCCCAATTCCTTCTCGGTGAGGAATTCATGGATCGTGCGGTGGCATTGCCGGCAGACGTCGATCCCGTTTTGCATCTCCTCGCGCGTGAAGTTCTTCTTAAACCAGCGGTTGCTGTGCAGCGTGCGGGGGATGAGATGGTGAAAGCTGGTCGCCTCTTCGAGGCCGCACAATTCGCAGAGCATGGTTCAATTATGGATATGGGGCGACCGGGATGGCGGACCGGCCGCTTTACGCGTTAAAATGGCGGTGGCTATTACAAAGGACTTGTTGTGACGGAAAACGGCTCTCCACTGGTTGAACTGCTGGATCGCGCTCGCGGCGGCGATCAAGCTGCGCGTGATGAGTTGTTCGACAAGTGCCGCAATTATTTGGCGATCATGGCGCGAGTGCAAGTCGAGAGTTGGCTGCGGGTGAAAGTTGACGCGTCGGATCTGGTGCAGCAGACGATGCTGGACGCGTATCGCGGCCTGAGTAACTTTCGCGGCAACAGCGAAGGGGAGTGGCTGGCCTGGTTGAAGCAGATTCTGAAGCACAACGCGACCGATTTCGTGCGGCAGTATCGCGGCACCGAGAAACGGCAGCAGCGCCGCGAAGTTTCGATGCACGCGACGGCGCCGAATTTGTCGGAAACGTTCACCCGCGAACCGAGCTCCGGCGGCGAGAGTCCCAGTGAATTGGTGATTCAGCGGGAACGGGAGATTCAACTGGCGGACTGCATCACGAAGCTCGCGGCCGATCACCAGGAAGTGATCATTCTGCGGAGTCTGCAGCGGCTGCCGTTTGACGAGGTGGCCGAGCGGATGGGGCGTTCGCGGCCGGCGGTGCAGATGTTGTGGGCGCGGGCGGTGAGTAAACTCAAAGACGTCTACGGGGAACTGCCCTAGTTTTGACCCCCGATCGCCGCCGGTGGTTCCGACCAACGACGATACGCATCACTTAATCCCTGCGAGATCATGTCGGACGGCAACAAACCAGCTCCGGATGCTCCCCCCGAATCATCGGACGAAACGGAGTTTGCCGCTCTGGATGCCTACAACGAGGCGCTGCGGAGCGGCGACGTGCGTCTGCAAGCGGAACTCCGCCGTAAGAATCCGGGACTTGTGGAAATTCTCGCTTGTTTGGAGGGATTGGACTCGCTGGCGGGCACGCCGACGGTGATCTTTGACGGTGCCGATTCGTCGGGCATCGCGCTAGATGCAGCGGTTCACTCCCCAACTGACTTTCCGCGCGCGTTCGGCAAATACGAGCTGAAAGCCGAAGTCGGCCGGGGGGGCATGGGGGTCGTTTACAAGGCGTGGCAGGAAGATCTCAACCGGCCGGTGGCTCTGAAGATGATTCTCTCCAGCCATCTGGCGTCGCACGAGGACGTCCGCCGCTTTTACGACGAAGCGCGGGCGGCCGGCAGTCTGCGGCATCGGCACATCGTCGGCGTCCACGAAGTGGGGCAGGTGCACGGTCAGCACTACTTCGCGATGGATTTTGTCCAGGGGCCGAGTTTGGCCGAGGTCTTGGCCAAGGACGTGTTTCCCGCTGAGGAGGCGGCAAAGTTTATGATCGCCACCGCGCGGGCGATCGACTATCTGCATCAGCACGGAATTGTGCACCGCGATCTGAAGCCCGGGAACATCCTGATCGACGACGAGGGTCAGCCGCTGGTAACCGATTTCGGGTTGGCGAAAGTGTTCAACACCGACGAACAATTGACGCGGACCGGAACGATTGTGGGGACGCCGAGTTACATGGCTCCCGAGCAAGCGGCTGGAAACGCTTCGGTGGTTACCGCGGCCAGCGATGTGTATAGCTTGGGCGCGATTCTGTACGAAATGCTGACGGGCCGCCCGCCGTTTAAAGAAGTGAATCCGTTGGATACGTTGGTTCAAGTGTTGGAAGGGGAACCAACGCTGCCGTCGAAATTCAACCGGAGTATTCCCAGGGAGTTGGAGCTGATCTGTCTCCGCTGTTTAGAAAAGCGTGCGGAGAAGCGGTACGCGACCGCAGCGGCATTGGCGGACGACCTGGAGCGATACCTACGACGGGACCCGGTTGAGGCGCGTCCGGTCGGTTTGCCGTTTCGGTTGCGTCGCTGGGCGCGGCGGGAACCGGCACTGGTGTCGCGGTTGGGGGCGCTGTTGCTGACGGTATTGGTCGTCCAGATCAAATACAACTACGACGGTTACGATTGGCCGTACCACTTACGCGTGATGTCGTTGTTGGCGATCTGGGGATTGACGTCGTTCGTGTACCAATGGATGCTGAATCAGGATTGGTTGGCCGAAGTGACGCGCTTTGCCTGGTCGGCGACCGATGCGACGGTGCTGACGATCCTGCTGCTGTTCGTCGATTCTCCAGGTGGGCCGCTGTTGATCGGCTATCCGATGGTGATCGCGGCGGCGGGGATGTTCTTCCGCGTGCGACTGATCGTGTTCACGACGCTGTATACGCTGGCGGCGTTCGGCATCCTCGCCTGGACTCGCCCAGCGGAGTTTCAGCCGGTTCAATACGGCGTGATCTACGCGGTGGTGCTGGCGGTGCTGGGGTTTGTGATTGGCTATCAGGTGTACCGCGTGCGGGTGTTGAGCCGGTATTACGAGTCGCAGCGGTGAATTGCATCGCGCGCTCGACAGTACGGCAGTGCAAGTTGCTTCACGAGGTGCTCCTTCCGTCCAGCAAATCATTCAAAATCTCATCGCGAGGCCGTTCGTTCACCCACAGACCGCAGAGATGAGCGGCGGCGGCGAGATAGAGGTGTTCATGGGTCGGATCGAATGAGCACAGATCAAAGCAGGCCCGCGTGTATTTCACCAAGTGTTGATCGTTTCGGATCGATGCCTGCGTTGCCAGGGTTCGACGAATCAATGGACGCTCTGTGACTGGGGCATGCCACACACGACTCGCTGCCACTGTGGGAGACGTCGCTAACGCTTCAAGAAGACTCAAACGGCTGTCGGCCTTTGGAGGCGCCCAAGAGAAATCGAGAGCACGCTTGCTTAACACACTGCGATATGCCGTGATCCAAACCAGCGTTGCGGCTAACGCCAGTTTTCGCTCGATGTTTAAGCTCGACAATCCGCATGCCGCCTGCGGCAGCGTTAAACAATGGCTCCAGCCGAATTTCGCCTGTGATGGCTCATCCTGAAGCATACTGTGGGCACAGACACGGAGAACGGCTCTGAAAGCAGCGTCGATCTGCTCATTGGTCAGGCTACGGCCGATCAAGTCCTCGAACAGTCGATCCGCGTTTCCGGTTTTTTCGCCCGCTTCAAGGAGTCCGCGCAGGTTACGCCGCTTTGTTTCACCCTTTGTGGGGTTCGTTAGTTTTGTAAGAATCTCGGCCTCAATCTGCGCAGCAGATTGCACAAGCGGCTTTCCCCCCGAGATAGACATTCCTGAAAAACTTGACAGTCGTCCTTGCGGTTCCGCCGCTACGCGGCGAACGGCGGCGCGCAGAAGTGCGGCGTCTCCGACGCTGCCGGATGTTCCATGCCTGAGCAGTAGCCATAATCCGATATGCGAATGAGAAGCACCGGTCAATGTGGGGAGCGCCAGCGGCGTGAGAAGATGGACCAGACTCGACGTGCCGAACTGGGTGGCGACTTGAAGCATTGCCGCATCCAAGCCGTCGACATCTCCGCTGTCGAATATCCTGGCGAACTCCTGCCTGGCTGTCGACAAGTTCGGGAAGCGATTGATGCCGGCTGCTTCGCCGACAGCGTCGATTCCGGCTTCATACGCCGACGCGCTGGTCACGATTTGCAGGCGTGCGATCTGGCGCTCGTGCGGGTCCACCAACGGGAGCAACGCATATCGGGCGAGCAGTTCGAGCGGGGCATGCAGCGCGAAGCTGTTGATGCTCTTCCTCTGCGGATTCGAAATGAGACCGGCAGCTTGGCGATAGATCTCTGCATCGCTCACGCTGTCGAGGTTTCGAGAACGGTATTCGTCAACGACATTCTTTGGGTCGATTCCGCTCAGGCTGGGGTTGCTTTCCGCGTCAGTTCCGGAGTGGGGTTGTGGCGTCTCCTCCGCAGAAGAACATCTGCTGGGGGATCGCAGGTTCGTCGCTGAGGCCGCCGTGACTAGACCGCCGATCGTTGTCAAAACTTTTCTCCGCGTCGTGCCCTCTGACTTTGGTTCGCTGTGTTGGTTCATTCTTAACCCGACGTTTGGAATGCGAAGGAAACATGGCGTCAGCCATGCTAGCGGAATACAATGGTTTCGCACAGACCCATTTTAAGAGACTTTTATGGTGCCAATTTGATGCCTCGGCAATTACCGCAACGATTTGAATTCGAACAGATTCGCATCGATCCGTTTTCGCCGCGGACCAAACGACAACAGTTGGAGGAACAATTCCGCGATTCCATTCGCCGCGGGAGTATTCAGCCGGGTGAGAAGCTTCCATCTTCGCGAAGTCTGTCGCAGATGCTGGGCGTCTCGCGAAACACAATCATGCAGGCATACGAGCAACTCTTGACCGAAGGGTATTTAGAAGCGCGTGTGGGGGACGGAACGCGGGTGTCGGCGCAGTTTCCCCAATCCCGTGCTCACCCGTCAGGTCAGAGGCGTAAACGCCCCGGCAGACCGCGACTGTCAGTTCGCGGCCGAACAATCGCCAAGTTCGGATCCGCGATTCCACCTTGGAAGGGGCCCACTCGCCCATTCCGGCCGCATCTCCCTGCGCTGGACGTCTTCCCTCGGCAGATTTGGGAGCGGTTGTCAAACCGCCGGCTGAAGCGGATGCCTCGTGAGACGTTGCGGGAGTGCATCCGCTGGGATACCGGCCGCTACGCGAGACGATTGCTGCTTATCTTGGAGCCGCACGCGGGATGCAGTGCACAGCAGATCAGATTGTGATTGTGGCCGGAGCGCAGCAGGGAATCGATTTTGCCGCCCGCCTGTTACTTAACCCCAACGACGCGATCTGGATGGAAGAACCCGGCTACACACAGATTCGACACCTGTTCGAGCTTGCTGATCTGTCAGTGATATCGGTACCGGTCGATGAAGAAGGTCTCGACGTGAAAGCGGGTCACCAACGATGCCGCGCAGCAAGATTGGCCTATGTGACTCCGAGCAGTCAGTGGCCACTTGGAGTCACGATGAGTTTGGCGCGGCGCCTGGAACTGTTGGAGTGGGCGCGCCAAAATCGTGCGTGGATCGTGGAAGACGATTACAACGGTGAGTACCACTACTCCGGGCGCCCGTTGCAGACATTGTACGGGTTGGACGAAGCGGAACGCGTGATCTACGTGGGAAGTTTCAGCAAGCTGATTTTTCCAGGATTGCGGCTGGCCTATATTGTGGTTCCGCCACAATACTCCGACGCATTTGCGGCGGCGCGCCGGCTTGCCGATCGACATTCACCGCCATTTGAGCAAGCGACGCTCGCGGATTTCATCGAGCAGGGCCACTTTGCGCGGCATGTCCGCCGGATGCGTAAGTTGTACAGATCCCGCCGGGAGACAATCGTTGGCGAACTGCGGAAGCGATTTTCCGACGTTCTCGACATTTTGCCGAATCACGCGGGGATGCACGTTGTGGCGAAAGGCAGGACTCGGGCCGTCGAAAGGCAAATCATGACAGCCGCGACGAGTGCCGGAGTTGAGTTCCAAGACGTATCACTTTACGCATCCGACGCCCGGCGCGCGTCGGGGTTGATTTTGGGATTCGCGGCGTACGATCAGAATGAAATCAGCACCGCTGTGAGACGCTGGTCGGAGGCTTTCTTCAACTAAGCGATACTCATCACTCCACTTTCGCCGAAAGGCCTTGCAGAAATCGATCCAACAACTTTCGACGACGTTGTACGAGCGTTTTACAGTCCGTTCTTCAGAGTCGCTCGTTTCGTCGTGGTTGTTGGACTCAATACGGCGGAAGGGATAGGCCCAATTAGCGAGGACGCTGGGGGTTGTGGGATTGGACCCAGACTTGGTTGGCTGCGGTGCCCATCGTGGCCGGTGAAACCGACTCTACGCGCTTGAGCCGGTATTACGAGTCGCAGCGGTGAAACGTTATTCTTCGCGCTCAAGAAATACAGTCATCGCACCTGATTCATCGATTGAGTACTCGACGCTGTTTTCAGTCCCATCGGACCTATATCCGGGCGCGTCAATCGTGAAAGTGGGACAGGGCCACTGCGACATATGTGTCCCCAACGGACCGAGCCCCCATGGACGAATCACAGCCATTCGAGTTCGTTTTCCAATCATGAATGCACCGTCCTTTTGATGGGAAAGTTTTTGCCCACCAGACACCTGAAGATTATTGTCGGCAAGAACGACTTGAAGTCCAATTGGGGCATTTTCGGGCGACCAGTAACACCAGTGCGGATCGCTCAATTCACTTGCAAACGTAACTGTAGCATTCGGGACATCGCAGCCGGTGGACTTGTCGACAATGCGCACGGTCCGAAGCGGGGCTGCTGCGTCATAGGGATAAGGGATTGGAATGAGCGCGCAGCCTGATGTCACTATGCAAAGAAGCGACGAAAGAAGCGCAGTGCGGCACATGAAGCACTCATGTAGCAACGGAACCGGAGAGAAGCGAGGGGCCTAATATCCGTTTCTTCACATTGATGCAAGAGGTTTTGTTGATTGCTGAAGGATTAAGGGAGTCGGACTTCTGAGATGCTCTGAAAAAAGTGGCTGCGATCCACGTATTACGACTCCATGTCGAAGCCTTCTCTGGACTTCGAGTTCGGAAGCCATCCCTCATCAAAACTTCGTTCGCACGACGCCCATTCCAGTTTGGCGCGTTTAGTCGTCGTCGGACTCAACTGGGTGGATCAATCGACCTGGTTTCAGCGGGCACAAGTTTGCTCGAAAGGCCGCAAACGAGGGACCGATCCGCAATTACGGCTGGGGCTCGTCGATTTGGAAGAGTGAATCGGGGAGGTCGGCGTCGAAGTCAAAGTGGTACCGAATTACATATTGTCGGGATTGAATTACCTCTCGTCCCTGCGCATTTATCCTTGCGGCAGGCTGCTTGTTCCAAACGATTGTGGGATACCAGACGCCCTCGGGAGATTTTTGAAAGTTCTCCATGCGGATCGACTGCCGAAGCTGAGTCTTTTGGGGGTCGGCCGGCTCGCCCTTCGGCAAGGTAAACAGTTCCGCACGCACCACCGCGTGTCCTTTTGCCGGATCGATGTAATACCACTCGTGTGCAACAAGCGGTACTGCGCTGGCCAGTTCCGCTGCGCGTTTGATGATCACCATCCCGGGCGCCTCCGCGGGATTGGCGTCAAATTCAAACGGCCATCCGGGCTTGGGGAAGAGATCGGGATAGATTAACGATGCGAATTTGACGTTTGGCGCCAACTGCATTGTGCCAAGTCCCTCGCCGGACATCAGATCCTGCGGAGCGACCCTTCGGCTCAATTCGAACTGTATATCACCGACGCGCCGACCAGGCAGCAAGTTTGTGTTTTTCCAAACAGCGGTTCCGTCGCAAACATACAGTGGATTCGGAGGATTCTCGGCCAATCTTGCTTCGAACCAACTGCCCCACGATTGGCCGTCGGGGCGAATGATCGGCGGATTGGGCCGGCCGTGCTTCGGACAAGAGTCAATCCGCCAGCGACTTCCCTTGCGACTTACGACGGCAGCGGGATGGCTCGTGAGGACGTCGTCCAAGTCGCTTCCCTGCCGGCTGACGATCAACCGGAAATCGCCGATTCGGTCCCGTCCGGCCGACATGGCGTCAAGAACTTGAAGCGCCTCGCGAGACGGAATGCGATCGACGATCTTGGTGTCGCGCGCAACGCCCAATGCGTAAATGTCCCCCGGGCCTTCAGCGGGATAATCGAACTCCCATTTGTAGATCTTCGTCGCATCCTCGGGAGACCTGAGCACCAAGTGAACGGGAAGCCGCGTCTGCGAATCGACCCGCAGCGTCGCTCGGTTCGCCTCCCCGCGCCATAAGACCAAGTCGAATTCAATCCAGGTCCGATCAGGATCGGAAATCTCCCGCCGCCGTTGGCTGATGATCTTCTCCGTCCCAAAGAGCCATGGACCAATTGCGCCCTGATCTTGCGCGATTGCGTCGAGCGGCAGAACCTTTTGAACGTCCTCTTCGCCCAACGGCAGCTTGATGATCGGCCTGTTGCCGCCGCGGTATTCGTACTTGGTTCGTTGTCGTCCGGCGTAAAAGTAGCACGTGCCGCCGCCCAAACGAAACGCCCAGGTTTCCCGCTTGGGCGATATCCACATCGTGGCCTTTTCGTCTCCCGCGAGTGTTCGGGTCCCGCGAATCCACTCCTGCGAACGGAGCGCTTTGGCAACGTCCTCCCAGCCGATCGACGGTTGAGGCAGGAGCCAAAGCACGATCAGCGCTGCGGCGCCCATCGTCGAGAGGAAACCGGCGACCACTGTGATCAGACAGCGGCGGCGCGGCGTCCATTTGGAGCGAGACGAATCTCGCTTGGGTGAATCGTCAATGGGAACCACCTGGCGCACATGCCGCATGATGTCCTGAGTTTTTCGAGGCCGCGATCGAAGCTCGGCGCCCAGTGCTTGCAGGCTTTGCTCTAACGAAGGCTTTTGGTTCATAGCAGCAGCTCCTCATCGTAGTGCGTGCGAAGACGGGACATGGTGCGGGAAAGCTGTTTGGTGACAGTCCCCACGGGCCGTCCCAAAATCGCGGCGATTTCCGACATGCTGTGCCCGTCGAAATACCTCAGTCCAACCAGACTGCGCTCGTCTTCCGTCAAGTGGTCTAAAGCGGCGAACAGGTATTCGTATTCGATCCATCTGTGAAGTTCCGCTCCATCAACGTGGTCATTTTCCGCAGCTTGGTTCAGGCTATGAACCGGTTTTCGAGATCGGACAGAATCGACAACTTTCCGGCGGGCGATCTGCATTAACCACGCCCCGAATTTCTCCCCGTCGCGTAGCGTCTCCAGCCGGCGAAACGCCAACAACAGCGTCTCCTGAACGACGTCTTCGGCGGAGTGAACGTTGTGAAGTTTTGCTAAGGCTGCCGCGAGCAGAGTCCGCGCATAGCGGTCGATGAGAGGGGCGAATGCCTCCACGTCACCTCCCTGCACACGGGCAACAATTTCAGCATCAGACAGCAAGATTCACGACTCCCGCGAAGCATTTCAGAGTGACTTTATCTAAGTAGACGGAAGTCACGGGAGTTTTGCGACACGAAAAACGTGCGCATTCGGAATTGCGCCGCCGCTCTTATTGTTGTCAACAGCGGAACCGGAAGGGAGACAGGACCCAGCCTCGGCTGGCTGCGTGCCCATTGTGGCCGGTGGAACCGACCCTACGCGACTGAGCCGGTACTACGAGTCACACCGGTGAAACGTCATTCTTCGCGCTGAAGAATTACAGTCATTGCACCTGATTCATCGATTGAGTACTCGACGTTGCTTTCAGTCCCGTCGGACCTATATCCGGGCGCGTCAATCGTGAATGTGGGACAGGGCCACTGCGACATATGTGTTCCCAACGCACCGATTCCCCATGGCCGAATCACAGCCATTCGAATTCGTTTTCCAATCATGAACGCACCGTCCTTTTGACGAGAAATCTTTTTCGCACCAGCCGCCTGAAGATTATCGTCGGCAAGAACGACTTGAAGTCCAATTGGGGCATTTTCGGGCGACCAATAGCACCAGCGAGGATCGCTCAATTCACTCGCAAATGCGACCTTAGCATTCGGGACATCACAGCCGGTGGACTTGTCGACAATGCGCACAGTCCGGAGCGGGGCGGCTGCGTCATAGGGATAAGGGATTGGAATGAGCGCGCAGCCTGATGTAGCTATGCAAAGAAGCGACGAAAGAAGCGCAGTGCGGCACATGAAGCACTCGTGTAGCAACAGAACCGGAGAGAGGCGAGGGGCCTATTAACTGTTTCGTCTCATTGATGCAAGAGGTTCTGTTGATTGCTGAAGGATTACGGGAGTCGGTCTTCTGAGATGTTCTTAGATTTGGTCGAATCTCCAAAGAGTCACGCCTTCTCGTTGAGCCTATGCGTCGATTGCAAGACGTTGGCAGATCCTGTGTCACGCTGCGGCGAGCGACTGTTTTTGTTCTATCTAAAGCGGGTTGTCGGGCCGGTTGAGTTGGCCGCATTTATGCCGAACGTTTGTCTTCGATGGCCAAGGTCAGTTCCGACGTATCGATGTCGTAGACGTACCCGTAGATGTCGACATGCCGAGGAGTCCCTTTCGACTGCCGTACGAGCAGGGTGTCGTGTTGAAGTGAGGCCGCGAAATCGCTGATGGCGATGTTGTTGCGGTCGTACAGTGCGGAGATGTCTTGCTCGTGTTCTCGTTGGAAAGCGTCAATGATGCCATCGGGGGTGAACGAAGTTGCGCCGCAATGTGTGTGATGGACGATCACCACGTTCTTGATGCCGAATAAGTGTTGCGCGACGGTGATCGAGCGCAGCGCATCAACGGCTCGGCCGCCGGCAACGACGACTTCGAAAAGGGAGGTCGTCGAGGCGACTTTGTTGTTTCGTTCGTCGGTGATGATCTCTCCGGGATAAGTCTCGCCGAACTGTTTGGCCACAGCTGACGGGATGCCGACAGCGCGCGGGTCGTAGCAATAAATCACGACCGTCTCTAAGGGGACCGCTTTGGCGAAATCTTTCCGCATTTGTGCCTCATCGAAGTTTGGCTGTTTCGAGAAAATGGAGTTGTCAAATTCGCTCTTGATCTGCCTCATCGCTCTGCTCCGTTGAATGAATGTGTGTTAATTGGCGGTTGACTTTGGCAGTTGCAGCGCTGCAGCTGTCTGAAATCTGTATATGCAGGTAAATGGCAAAATAAAAAGACGATCACCTCAGCCCCTGTTTGGCCGCAAATCGCCGGAGTGTTTCGACACCCTGTTTGCCGAGCAATTCACCGGCCTGCTGTTGCGCGGCCTGCCAGGCAGGCAGCGCTTGGAGCAACACGTTTCTTCCGCTCACGGTCAGTTGGTAGGGATGCTCGCGGGCATCTTCGCCCGCAACCTCGACCAGCCAACCGTTGGACTTCATCCGTTCCAGATTCCGGCTCAACGTCGAGTCGTCGAGCTTCAATTCGCTGCAGATCTCCGATTGGCGCAGCAGCCCCCGCTCCTCAGCAAGCGCGAGCAATGCCATTTGCGGGATCCGAACACCGAAGGGCCGCAGCGCGTCGTCGTAGATTTTTGTGATGACGCGGTTTGCCAACCGCATTCGCAATGCGATGCAGCTTTCGCGGACTTCGCCGGAGTCGGGTTGTTTTGTGCGATTGGTCATGACATTTTGCTGTATATACAGATAATGTACGGAGCCCAACGGGTCCGGTCAAGTCAAAAACAGGCGTCATCGGAACAGTGTCTCGAAAATCGCCGGCCGGAGTTACTCCATCGACCTATGCGGCCAGTGACTATTCCTCGACGATCAAAGTACCAAACTTAGTCGTCGTTGTCGGACTCAACGGGGCGGAAGGGGTAGGCCCAGTTGGCGAGGACGCGGGGGCTGCGGGATTGGACCCAGACGCGGCCGCGGCCGGAGAAACTGAGCAGCAGTTGGTCGGCGAAGAGGAACGAGCGGATGCGTTTGCCGCGCGTCAATCGGTATTCCAGCGACGGTTCCCAGGCGGCGGCGTAGCCGTTGTCGATGACGTATTCGCCGTCGACGTCGACCTCTTCGATGCGGCCGTAGCTGTGGAAGAACATCGGACCGGTGCCGGTGACCCGCAGGACGAACATGCCTTCGTTAAAGAATCCGCGGAGGCCGTCGAATTTGGAATCGCAGACGACGTCTTCGCCGGAGGCGAGGTAGGCCCCTTTCTCCAACAACAGGCCGTCGGGCGGCATGTCGACCGCCACGATGTCGCCGGAGGATCCGGGCGCGAACGTCACCGTGCCGCTGCCGCCTTGTGGCGTGTAGGTATTCTGAAAGAAGCTTTCGCTGGTCAGAATCGCCCGCTTGAGACCGGCCATGATGCCGCCGCGGGTGGAGGTCGTGACCTGCATGTTGTCGGACATCCAGGTCATCGCGCCCGCTTCGGCGACGATTGTTTCGCCGAGCTGCAAGTCGACTTCCAGCGCGCTGTAAGTGGGGTTGCACTCGATGCGGTATTCCATTGACTTATCCTTGCCGAGCCGGAAGTCGCGGGCCGAGGCGGCGGCCGAATTCCGTGGGATTGTGGGATTGAGTGAGGATGTGGCCGGTGCCGCTGAAGTTCATCACAAAGCCTTCGCCAGCCAGCCAGGACTGCAGCCAGGAGCCGCCGACTTTGGTAATCGAGTATTGCAGCGTCTCTTCAAACGCCACAACATGGCCGGTATCGACGATCAGCGGTTCGGTGACGTTCATCTTGGTGATGCGGCCGTAGGCGGTTACCAGCAACTCACCTTCGCCGGACGCTTCGACAAAGAAGGGGGCTTCGCCGCTGAAAAAGCCTTTGAATCCCTGGAATTGGGTGTCGAGATTGATGCCGGAGGTGGAACCGAGGTAACTGCCTCCGGCGCAGAGCCAGCCGGAGGATCCGTCGAGTGCAATCTGCCGGATCTCGCCTTGGTGGGTCGGCGCCAAGCCGACCTCGCCGCTGTTGCCGTCGATGGTTTGGTAGGTCGAGAGGAAGAAACTTTCGCCCGAGAGCATGCGTTTGATGCCGGAAAGTATTCCGCCCGACGACCGGCTGCGAGTTGTGACGTCGATGTCGACGTTGGCCGAGGCGCGATACATGGCGCCCGCTTCGGAGACGAACTGTTCGCCGTCATCCAACTGAACGAGTGCGGAGGCAAAAGCCCCTTCGCCGAGAATGTCGATGTGCATTGAGGAATCCTTGTTGAATCAAAGCGGTCGCGCCGTCCTCGCTCGTGCCGTTTAACCGGTGCAGTAGGGGGAGAGCCAGCTTGCCATTCCGGAGAGGTGCCGCGTCTGCAAAACCAGGCGGCCGCGGCCGGAAAACTTCATCACCAGACCTTCGCCGGAGAAGAGCGTTTGCTTCAAGCCGCCCATGCCGGTGATTGTGTAATCCAATGTCGGTTCCCAGGCGACAACGTGTCCGGTGTCGACGGTCAGTTCGCCGTCGATGTCGCGTTCGACCACGCCGCCGAACGCGTTGTAGAAGAGGTCGCCGGTGCCGGAGACTTCCAGGAGCACGACTCCTTCGCCGGAAAAGAATGACCGCATGCCGCCGAACCGCGGATGCAAGTGCATGCCGGGAGTGCAGGCCAAAAACGAGGTGGCGGTCAGCATGAACGAGTCGCCGGTCATTTCACGGTGCATCACGCAGCCGGGCGTCGCCGGTGAAATGCCGACAAAGCCCATTTGCGAGGCGGTGTACTCGCCGACGAACAGCGATTCGCCGCCGAGGAACTTGCGGACGGCCGCTTGCAGGAAGCCGCCGATCATGTGGGTCTTCATTTGGAGGTGGCCGCTCATGCGGTTCATCGCCCCGCCCTCGGCCCAAATCGACTCGCCCGGCTCCAACGCGACGGTCAGATCGCCGTAGTCCGGATTGCCACTGATGTCGAATTTCATGGTGCTCCGTGATTTCAAGACGGCTGAATGAAAAGTTTGTCTGCAAAGGCACAACGCAAGACGGCGGCGCCCGGTTCAACGAAAACTTGCGTAATTGCAAGATTCTGCCGATGCAACTTGTATCTGCAGAATCGTATCAACGCGCGACAATGGCGACGACCCAGTTCCCTTTGCCGGGGGGCGACAACTTGATCTTTTTGCCGCCGTGCAGTTGCTGCCGGTCGCCGGCTTCTCCTGTATCAATGTTGATCCACTGGCCGACCAGCGATTTCGGTGCGCCCGAGAGATCGATCCCCACCTCGCCGCCGGTCGGAAAATAGAGGATGTAGGCTTTGCCCTTGTCGGCGGCCAGGAAGGCTTCGTTGGCTGCGCGATCGGAGAGAAGCTCATTGGCGGGCAGGACGTCCCACAGCGGGACGATTGCTTCCAGCATTCGCGCTGCCCGCAAGCAGGCGACCGCTTTGTCATTTAGTCCCAGGCCCGAATCCGGCCGGTGGAATCGCGCCGACGCCGCGCCGGCGAGCAGGTGCCGCCAGAAGCGTTCGATGGCGTCCTGATCAGTGTGGCCGAATTTGTTGCCGGTCGCACCGTAGGTTTTTGTCGTGTTCATCGGCCGCGGATGCCGGCTCAGATATTGGCGGACGTACAGAAAATTGTCCCAATGCTGTTGCCCTTTGTTGTGGTTATTCTGCGACACGTCCACAAAGTCATACAGTTCGGGATGGTCGAACGTTCGCTTGTGACGGCGGGCTTTCAGGTTCCAATCGTCCCACATTTCAGTGACGTAAATGGGTGTGCCGTGGCTTGATGCTTTCTGCTTAATGTACTCGGCCCAATAGCGGCTCCATTTCTCGTCGCCGTTGGTCTCGTTGTCGATGCAATAGAGCACGTTGTCGAATTGAAGCGTGACGCTGAGCAGTTTGTCCACAAACCGTTGCTGGAACCGCAGCACAGTCTCGTTGTTGCGTTGCTGAGGAGTCGTAAAAAAGAACGGCTGCTTGTTGGCGCCGGGATGGTCCGGATAGCGGCGGGCGAAGCCGGATTCTTTGTACGTGTAGTTCACATTGTTCCGCGGATTGTACGGATGAATCTGCCAGCGGTTGGATTTGCCGGAGTCGGTGTAGTCGAAGCGGTCCCAGATTTCGATCTGCACGAAGATGCCACGTGCATGGGTCTCGCGCAGCAGCCGTTCAACACGGGCCCAGTATTTATCGTTCCAATCGTTGAGATCGTATTTCCCGTCGTCCAACTGCTTAAATGGATAGACCTCGAAGCCCTTGTCCTTGCGGTCGCTCATCGTGTTGCGGATGACGTTTCCGCCCGCCGCGGCGAGACGGTCGAGTTGGCCGATGAATTCCTTCTCCGGCCATTGAAACAAATTGTCGTCATCACTTCCGCCGATCAGCAGCAGCGGTTTTCCGTGATAACTCCAGTACCAGGGGTTCTTCTGCCAGGGACGCAATGGCGCCTCGCCGGCCGACGTCATATCGCCGACGACAAGACTTAGTATGACTGACAACAATAATGCGAAACGCCTCATTGTTTCTCTCCGGCTCGCTCATTGGTTTTTCAAAACGCAGATTGTACTGAATCCACCTATTGCGAGACACCTATGCCAACGGCGGGCGACCGGAATATGAACGTGTTGTTACGATGGACGGGAAGTCCTTCTCAGAGGTCGCACTTCATCCATAAGTAATCGGCCGGTTGTTCGGCATTGAGGCTGTTTTGTTCCTCGTGAGATCCCGGGCAAAAACCGGCGGCGCGATAGCAGTGAATTGCGGGCAGATTGTCTGGGAAGACGCGGACCCACACTTCTTGGAATTGTTGCTGCGAGACTCGTTGGAGCAATAGGCGCACTAACTGCTTGCCGAGTCCTCTTCCGCGTCGTTGTGGATCGACAATCAGGCGACCCAGCTCGGCCCAGGGGTCGTCCTGTTCGCACCAGGTTTCTCCGTAGCCGACGATATTGCCGTCGGAGCTCAGTACAAACTGTTCGATGTCCGGATCGTCACCCCATCGCTCGAAAACCGAGGCATCGGTCAGCGGAAAATGAGTCTCGGCCGCCCAGAATCTCAGCTCTTGCGGCGTCGCGGCCCATGTCAGGATTTTGGGACCGTATTCAAATTGAAACCTGTGCAGTTCGCACATTCCCGCCTCGGGTGCGAGAGCGATGAAGCTACCCGCCGGCGACGGCGCCGACGATGATGAAGGGCTCGGTTCCGCCGGCGACTGCCTCGGGGAGCAAGTCATCGGGGGAAATCAGGGAGATATCTTGCTGGCAGGCGAAGAACCGGATCAGCGGGCGGCGGTGCTGTGTGACGTGATCGCGGATTGTCCCGCGGAGCGCGGGATGACGGTCTTCGAGCGCGTCAAGCAGCGCGCCGAGCGTTGCCGGAGGATCGATGTCGAGGGTCACTTCGCGATCGACGTCGGCGAGCGTTCGCAGATGGAAAGGGAGTTCAATCCGGATCGTAGGCATGGCACGTCGCTACGGAATTGTTTGCACCTCGATGGACAATACTTTCGGCAAGTGTTCGACGATCGGGATCCAATGATCGCCTGAGTCGGCCGACGCATAGACTTCACCGCCGGTGGTGCCGAAATAGACGCCGCAGGGATCGAGCGCATCGACCGCCATCGCGTCGCGGAGGATATTGACGTAGCAGTTCTCTTGCGGCAGGCCGTTGGTGAGCGGCTCCCACTCATTTCCGCCTGTTTTGCTACGATAGACTCGCAGTTTGCCTTCAGGTGGATAATGTTCGGAATCGCTCTTAATCGGGACGACATAGATCGTTTCCGGCTCATGGGCGTGGACTTCGATCGGAAAGCCGAAATCGGTGGGCAGGTTGCCGCTGACTTCGTGCCAAGAATCGCCGGCATCGTCGCTTCGCATGACGTCCCAGTGCTTTTGCATATAGAGGACATCGGGGCGCGACGGATGAAAAGCCAGATTGTGCACGCAGTGGCCGACTTCCGCTTCGGGATCGGGGATGTATTGTGATTTGAGGCCGCGATTAATCGGTTTCCATGACTGGCCGCCGTCATCGGTGCGGAACGCGCCGGCGGCGGAAATCGCGACGTAAATCCGCTGCGGGTCGGTGGGATTGGTGAGGATCGTGTGCAAGCACATCCCGCCGGCGCCGGGCGACCACTTCGAACCCTGAGCGTCGCGGAGAGCGGGCAGTTCGTTCCAGGTGACGCCTCCGTCGGATGATTTGAACAGTGCCGCATCTTCGACGCCGGCGTAGACCTCGTCGGGATCACTCAGCGACGGTTCGAAGTGCCAGACCCGCTTGAACTCCCAGGGATGCTGCGTGCCGTCGTACCATTGGTGGGTGGTGAGCGGCTTGCCGGTCTCGTCGCTGGTGTCGTAAACAAACTTGTTGCTTTCGCCGGCGGGCATGCCGTCGGGAGTTGTCGTCGGTGCGTCTTTGGGCAATCCCGGCTGATACCACGTTTGGCCGCCGTCGTCGGATCGCTGAATGATCTGCCCGAACCAATCGCTGGTTTGCGAGGCATAGATTCGATTGGGATCGACGGGCGAGCCCTTCAGGTGATACATCTCCCAGCCGCCGAAGTGCGGGCCGTTGACTTCCCAAGATTCCCGCTTTCCGTCGGAGGAGAGAATGAAGGCCCCTTTGGCGGTGCCGACTAAGACTCGTATCTTGCTCACAGCGATGTCCCCTGTTGAGATCAGTGAATCGAGCGTCCTCTCGCATGGAAGGATTGGCGCCGGAAGTTATACCCCAGGAATGGTATCGCAAGAAATCGTGAATTTGGCGTGAAACGCTTACCCGTTGAGCCGCCAGCCATCGGGGAGAACTGCATTCTTGGGGCAGACGACGACGCCGTCGCAAATCATGGCTTCGGGCGATTCCAGCTGCATGGTATCGGAATCATTAACCACGTGCACGTCGCGGCCAATGCGGCAGTTCTTGTCGATAAGGGCACCTTGAATCACACTCCGCTCGCCGATGCCGATGGGGGGTGTGTTATGCGGCAATTTTTCCAGGTCCTCCGACGGTTCATAAAAATCAGCCCCGATGACGATCGAGTCGCGGATGGTTACGTCGCGGCCGATGCGGCAGCGAATGCCAACGATCGAGTTTTCGATAACCGATCCCTCGTCGATCGTGCAGCCGTCTGCGATCAGACTGTTCTTAATCATGGCACCGGCCATTCGCGTGGGGGGTAAATAACGCGGCCGGGAGTAAATGCGGAACTGTTCGGTGTCGAGTTCGATCGGCGGGTTGCTGGATGTGAGATCGAGATTGGCCTTCATAAACGAACTGATGGTCCCGACGTCCTCCCAATAACCGTCGAACAGGTGTGATTGGACATGATGACTGCCGATGGAGCTGGGAAAGACTTCTTTGCCGAAGTCGGTGTAATCGTAGCGCGTGAGCAGATCGACCAACACGTCGCGGCGGAACAAGTAGATGCCCATGCTGGCCAGATGCTCGCGCCCGCGCGGTTCCAGTCCCTGCGCGCGGATCCATTCTTGCGGCGTGCGGTAATGATCGATCAGGTCGTCGGTCTGGGGTTTTTCGGTGAACTCCACGACACGCCCGCCATCGTCCAACTTTAAAACGCCAAAGCCGGGCACGTCGCTGCGGGGGACGGGCAAGGTGCCGATCGTGACGTCTGCGTCATTGTCGAGGTGAGTCCGGAGCATATCGCGATAGTCCATGCGATACAGTTGGTCGCCCGACAAGATCAACACATGGTCAATCCCGCGTTGTTGGACATAACGCAGGTTCTGGCGGACGGCATCGGCGGTCCCCTGGTACCAGTCGGAACTCTCCAGCGTTTGTTGGGCTGCCAGCACTTCGACGAAGCCTTCGGTGAAGGTGTCGAATTTGTAAGTCCGCGTGATATGCCGGTGGAGGCTGACACTGAGAAACTGGGTCAGGATGTAAACCCGGTTCAGCCCGCTGTTGATGCAGTTGGAGATGGGGATGTCGATCAGGCGGTACTTGGCGGCAAAGGGAACAGCGGGCTTGGAGCGGTACTTAGTCAGCGGAAACAGGCGGGTTCCGCGGCCGCCGCCGAGAATCAAAGTGAGGATGTTCTTCATGGATTTCCTCATGGTGCTGGTTCAAAACGAAGATCTCAGCGGGTCTCACAATCGCGACATGCCGGATTTCCACCTAAATACCAAAATCGGCGGCTGTACGATACAAACCGAACGTTCACAATCTCGTACACGTGGCAGGTGCAATCGAGAGGCTTGGTATTGAATTACGGGCCGGGTGAGCGAATCGACCGTTACGAGCGTCATTGAATCGGCCGGCAACGCCGTTGCCGATGTCGAATTCCCGTGATTCCTCTTGAAGGTCCGAACCCGCTCTTTTCTAATGGTGCGGCAAACAAATGTGCAGCAACTGCCGTAGAACAAAGAGTATGGCTGCCCTGACCCCGTCTGCCGGTCGAAATCTTGGCACTGCGAGGAAGAGATTGATGATGCGAACGAGAATTTGCCTGTCTCTGGCCGGAATAATGCTCCTGGCGTTTGAACTCCCGCACGTCCAAGGCAGTGAACAAGAGTTCATAAAGATCATGCAGGGCGCGCCGCGAATCATTGCCGCAACCCCGGAAAAATCGGCCAATCTCCATGAGGAGGGCAGCGTCGGAGTGCGCCTCGATCGCGCGTTTCGAGGCCGCGGGGCGAAAGGGGAGCAGTTGGTCGTTGCTCATGACGGAAGCGAATCAACCGTCAGTCTCGATGAAGGGCAGTCGTATCTGATGTTGCTGCGGCCGAATACGGAGATCGACGGTTGGGTCTACCTCGGCGCCGCCGTCATGCCGTTTCGTGACGGTGCGTTTCAAATCAGCGGCGTCGGCGATCAGGGCGATGCCGTCGCAGTCTCGCTCGAGCAGATGTTGGGACTGATTGATCACTTTGCGTTCGATCCGCAGACGGCGCACAGTAGCCGGCAGACCTTGGGCGGACGTTGGGCTCTCATAATCACTACGGAGAAGGGTGAGAACTCGCGGGAAAAAGTGGACGCGCCGCTCTGGGTTGTGGACGTCGACACGGACGGGGGAAAGCATGAAGCGAAGGTTCTTGCGATGGCCGACGAATTCAAGGAATCGCAGTTTAGTGAATTCGCGGTCGACGGCGATTCGGTTCAGTTTACGGTCGAAGTGACGGCGGAAAAAGGGGGCGCCCAGCACCAGTTCAAGTTTGAAGGCCGATTCGAAAACGGATTGGTTCGTGGAAACATGACCGCCGATGCGGGACTGGCCCGGGTTGCCGAATTGCGGGCCACTTCCGCGATGACCATGGAGCAAACCGGGGAACGCAAGTCACCCGTCGGCTGGGACGAACTGGAGAGCGCGAGTGAAGCCGAGGATGAATTCGTCGCGTATCAACAGTTCGTCAAGGATTACGCGGACAGCCCGTCGGTGCTGGACGGATACCTCCGACTGCTGACGTCCGAGTCGGTCGTCCGGTTGGAGGAGCAGGAACTTCGCGAACTCGCGGAGAGTTATCTTGCGGCCTCACAAAAGTGGGGTGACCGAATTTATCAGAAGGCTGTGTTGGAAGTGGCGCTTGCCATCTCAGGTCAGAAGTCGCATCCGCATTTGGCGCTGGAGTTGCTGAACAAGATCGAATCGAACCTGACGGAATCGAGTCCGCAGACATGGAGAGAGGCGCTGGCGCTGCAGCGGCCATTGATGGAGTGGGAGGCGGCCGATCGCGAAAAAGCAGTGACGATGTTAAAGGAGTTCCGTAAGGCACATCCGTTTAATCCCTTCGGGACCTATCATTTGGCGCGAATGTATGAACAGCAGAACAAGATTGACGAGGCGTTGAAACTGTATACGGAATTGGTCGCGCTGCCGAACATGCAGAACATGGTGGAGAACGCCTTCCAAAGCCAGACCGATTTTGTGCCGCTGCTGAATAAGCTGGACGAATTGTGGAAGAGCAAGCACGGCACCCGGAAAGGGCTTCCGCTATTTTCGATCCAAGTTTACTACTCGGCGATTGAGAACTACACGGACGAGCGACTCGAACCGCGGGAGCAGAAGCCGGGAGCGCCCAACCGTGTGGCCTTGATGGAGTTGCTGACCGGGACCAAATGTCCCACGTGCGTGGCTGCCGACTTGGCTTCGGGGATTATGGAGCATGTGTACCCCAAAAACGACTTGATCGTTTTGCGATACCATCTGCACAACGCCGGCCCGGATCCGATGGCGGCTCCGCCGTCGAACGAACGCTTTAAGTATTACGAGGGACGTGGAATTCCCACGATGGCGATTAACGGCAAGAAGATTCAGGGGGGCGGCTACATTGTCCACATTCCGGAGATGCTGAGGGCCTATCGAAAGGAAGTGGACGATGTCTTGGACGATGTGACCGATGTGGAACTGAAGCTGTCAGCTCGATTCAATGTGGAGGATAAGGCGATCAACATCTCGGCCGAGGCCAATCGCCCGGACGCATTTGGGGAGGATCTGAGATTGAAGATCGTGCTGGCTGAAGCGCGGCTTGTTCACAGTGCCACAAACGGCGTTTTGTTGCATGAGCAGGTGGTCCGGAAGATGGTGGGGGGACACGAAGGAATCGCGCCGACCGACGGGAAATTGGAGTTCCAAGGAGCGGTGAACCTGCTGGAGTACCATGCGGAATTAGAGAAGTACATGACCGACTTCGAGGACATGGTTGGTAACCAGACGGGCGAGCCGTTTCGATTTGACTTCCGGCCGCTGGTTCCTCTCCGGCTCAACGTGATCGCATTTGTGCAAAACGAGAAGACGAAGGAAGTGCTTCAAGCGACGATTATTCCCGTGGAAGTGCCGGAAGAGGAGCACAAACACGACCACGACCATCCGCACGGTGATGACCACGATCACGAACATAAACACGATAAGAAAGTTCAAAAAGAACAAAAAAAGTAGTGCCTCTCGGCGGCAACCGGGGAGTTCGTCACTGGTTGAAGTTGCAGAACTGCGCGGACGAGGGTCGCGGATGCGGTCGCTGGCAGATTGCCGCGATTGATTGAAAGACGGCGATTGTGGGATCGTCAACGGCTCGCTACAATTCCCGGCGCTTGGGTATTCATTTCCAACTGCCGGATGACGCTCGTTATGGCGTTCGACGCCAATTATCCCTGTGATACGGAGTTCTCCAAATTGCTGGCACGCCGGTCCGATGTCGATCTGACCGTCGCGGCACTGGAGTTGGCCAGGGATGCGTATCCCCAGTTGGAGTTTCGCGAGACGCTGTTGTGGATTGATGAGCTGAGCGACGGGTTGAGCGCAGCGATCGCATCAGCGGGCACCGACCGTGCGGCGCTCATGTTGTTATCCAACGGAATTGCCAGAGATTGCGGCATTACCGGCGATTCGGAGAGTTACGGCGATCCGGATAACAGCTACTTGCATCGCGTTATCCAGCGTAAGCGCGGGATTCCGATCAGCCTGTCGGTACTGTATATGGCCGTCGCGGAGCGGATCGGATTGGCGCTGCAGGGCGTCTCGGCACCGGCGCACTTTTTGACGCGGCTTGAGACCGCCGCCGGGTCGATCTTTCTTGACCCGTTTTGCGACGGGCAGTTGATCAGCTATGAGGAGGCGCTAAGCCGCGTGCGGTGTGCGACCGGGATGTCGTCGTTGCAGAGCGAACCGTTCTTGGAGCCGGTGGGGCCGCGAGAGGTGATCATTCGCATGCTGACCAATCTCAAAGCGAACTATGCGCGGCTGAACAACTGGCACGCGGCCTGGGTGGTCCAGCACCGGCTCGCTTTGCTGAACCCCGTCTCCTATGAGGAGAAACGTGATCTGGGATTTATCGCGTTGAAAGCGGATCGGCCGGGAGAGGCGATTGATCTGCTCGAAGGTTGCTTGAAGAGCTGTCCGCAAGAAGACCGAGAACCGCTGACATTGCATCTGCAAGAGGCGCAGCGGCAGTTGGGACGGTGGAATTGACAGCCGGCCGCACGACCATCCGGTGGACGAGCGGTGCAGCAGAAGGATTGCTCCAGGATCAGATGGGCTGCATCTGGTCCCAATCGATGGCCGCATCGTGAGGCGGCGCCACGGGACGTAAGAACATGCCTCCGCTCTCGTAATGGCCGCGGCGGGTGAACCGGCACCAAGTGAGCCTGACCAGCACGAATTGCGAGCATCCGCCCGGCAGTTCGAATCCGACCGCCACTTTGGTGAACGGTAACGGTCCGGTGTGCGTGAAGCCGACACCTTGCAGTGAAATGTCCTTCCCTATGGCCAGAAACGGCTCACCGATGGGAAGTTCCGATTCCTCATCGACTTCAAACAGCGCGATCGATTTTTGAAACGACATTCGCGGGGCGCGGCGACGTTCCAGCGCGTCAGCGGGATGTTGCCATTGGGAGAGCAGGTCGCGCACAAGTTGCTGGATTTCGTCCAACAATTGCATGGTCGGCAAGCCGCACTCAAACCCCGCGTAGTCAGCGATGGAATCGGCCGCCGCCGTTTGGCCCTGTGGCGTGACTGATGAATTCGACATGTTGCATCCTCGTTGATTGATCCTGACAGTTCGTCGTGCTGTCAAATATTCGGAAGGCAGGCACGACTATCAGCTAACGTGGATTTACGGCTGTGCGCTGCTGGATCGAGGCAGGCGCATAGATTACATAGCTTTTTCTAGATTGTGCGGCAAATTGCGGGAAACCACTAAGCCGTATTCTCCTAAAGGTGGGCGGGGCGGGTCGACGTTGACGTCGAGCGACAGCGAAACGTGGCGTTTGGGCAACATCCGTCCCGTTTCGCACTGGAGACGGTTCGATCCGCCAATCGGCTGAGTAGCGCAAGGAACTCAGTGATGCCGCGGTGCAACATGCATGTTGAATTCGTGCGGAGATCCCAACGAAAAACGGCGGCGAGCGTAGTATGGATATGGGGGATGTGCCGGAAATCGGCCCGTTGCACAACACTCGCAATCGATACCCACGTAGGCTGCGAACGCTTTCGAGCAATGAACGGCCGGCTTTGTTTGCAGTCCTGCCCCGGCCGCGCTCGTGACGCACTTGACACTCTCGGCGGCATCGGCGATTCTTGCAGCCGACTTATCATTGCCGATTGGCCGAGTGAAGTCCGCAGCCAGGAGATGAGAAACGAATGCCGGAAGCAGCGACGATCATCGATATCGAAGGTCTCAAAACCTACTTCCACACTGATGAGGGAGTCGTCAAAGCGGTGGACGACCTCTCCGTGAAGATCAAGGTTGGGCACACGCTGGGACTGGTCGGTGAGTCGGGTTCAGGCAAATCGGTAACGTCGCTGAGTATCATGAAGCTGTTGCCTGAGGTCTCGGCGCGGATCGAAGCGGGTTCGATTTCCTTCCTCGGCAGGGATCTCGTGCGGTTGCCCGATGTGGAGATGCGTTCGATTCGCGGCAAAGATGTGAGCATGATCTTTCAGGAGCCGACCACGTCGCTCAATCCGGTCTTCCGCGTCGGCAAGCAGGTGATGGAGGCGATCATCCTGCACCAAAAGGTTTCCAAATCCGAAGCGCGGAGCCGGACGATTGAACTGTTTAAGGAGGTCGGCATTCGCGATGCGGAGCGGCGAGTCGACAGCTATCCGCACGAAATGTCCGGCGGTCAAAAGCAGCGGGTGATGATCGCCATGGCGCTGAGCTGCAATCCGAAGCTGTTAATTGCGGACGAGCCGACGACAGCGCTCGACGTGACGATTCAGGCGCAGATTCTGGACTTGCTGCGACAACTCCGCGACGAGCGGGGGATGGCGATCCTGTTTATCACGCACGATCTGGGAGTAATCGCCGAGATCGCCGACGAAGTGGCGGTGATGTTTAACGGCAAGCTGGTGGAACAGAATACAATCGAACAGATTTTCACCAACGCGCAACATCCTTACACGAAAGGGCTGCTTGCCTGCCGCCCGCAACTGGATTCGACGTTTAAGCGGCTGCCGACCGTTTCTGATTTTATGGAGACCAAAGAGGTCAACGGGCAGATCGAAGTTGTTGAGCGGAAGGTCGACGACAAACGGATGCAGGAGTTGGTCTCCAAGGGACGGGGACGGATGCTGCACCCCCGCACCGAGTTGGACGCGGTTGGGCATCCCTGGGAGCAGGGGCACCACGAAGAGGACACTACGATGGTTCCCGAAGGGCAGGAGCCGGTGCTCAAAGTCGAGGACCTCAAAGTTCATTTTCCGATCAAGAAAGGGATTCTCTCCCGCACCGTCGATTACGTACGCGCAGTGGATGGCATCAGCTTTAATGTCTACAAGGGCCAAACCTTGGGGCTTGTCGGCGAGTCGGGCTGCGGAAAGACGACGACGGGCCGCGCGATTCTGCGGCTGGTACCGCCGACGTCGGGCAACGTGACGTTTGAAGGAATCGACATCTCGTCGGTCCGCGGCGAAGAGTTGCGGGCCGTCCGCCGACGGATTCAGATCATCTTTCAAGATCCCTACGGATCGCTGAATCCGCGAATGACGATCGAAGCGGCACTGACGGAGCCGATGGCGGTCCATAAACTGTGCGACAATCGCAAACAGCGCCGGGAAAAGGCGGCCTCGTTGTTGGAAGAGGTCGGTTTGGTGGGCGATTTTCTGGGGCGTTACCCGCACGAATTCTCCGGCGGGCAGCGGCAGCGGATCTGTATCGCCCGAGCGCTGGCGGTCGAGCCGGACTTTATCATCTGCGACGAGTCGGTCTCCGCTCTGGACGTGTCAGTGCAGGCACAAGTCCTCAATCTGCTCAAAGACCTGCAAGAACAATACGGGCTGACTTATATCTTCATCAGCCATGATCTGAGCGTCGTCAAGTTCATGTCGGACATGATGGCAGTGATGAACATGGGCAAGATCGTCGAATTCGGCCCGTCTGAGAACATCTACGAAGATCCGAGCGAGGACTACACGAAGAAATTGATCGCTGCGATTCCGAAGGATACGATCGAGAATATCCGTGAGCGGCAACGAGCTCGGGAAGAAGCGCAGAAGAAACGTCAGGCGGGATAAGCTCGGAAGGCGCTGCGGCGACGATCGATGTGGTGCTCGCGTTTCAGGCAACAGCGGACCGGGTCAGATAACAGACAATGAGCGAGCGGCACTCATTTCGCGCACGGTGGGTTGTTCCCGGAGATTCTGATCCGCTGGAAGACGGCGTCGTCGAAATCGAGTCGGGACGGATAACCGCCCTGCACAATCGACATGACGCGGCTGCTGAAGACTTGGGAAACGTCGCACTGATTCCCGGTCTGATTAATGCGCATACGCATCTGGAGTTCAGTGATCTGTCGCAGCCGCTGGCGCCTGCGGTGCCGTTTACGGATTGGATCCGCGCGCTGGTTACATATCGCCGCGGCCGTAGTCATTCCGCATCCGTCGATGCGATCGAGTCGGGGATTTTCGAATCGGAACGAAGCGGCACAGTCTGCCTCGGTGAGATTGCGACGCCGGCCACGCCGTCAGAAGCGGAGGATGAGCCCGGTTGCGACTTGGGGCAATACAGTAGCCCGCATAGTGCGCGGCCGGTTGTCTTTTTGGAGCTGCTGGGGTTGGCCGCCGATCAGCATGATCGACAGTTGGAACTGGCCCGGCAGCATCTCGATCGACCGCCTCTGCCGGGCATCCGCTGTGGATTGAGTCCGCACGCACCGTACAGCGTACGTCCGCCGCTGTATGCAGCGCTGGTGAATCTAGCACAGACTCACCGCTGTCCATTGGCGGTCCATCTGGCAGAGACGCGCGCGGAATTGCAATTGCTCCGCGAGGGGACCGGGCCGTTTGCGGATCTGCTCCGCGATTTCGGCGTCTGGGATCCGACGGCAATCCCGTCTGGGACGCGCTCAATGGACTATCTCCGTCCGCTCGCCGACGTCGAGCACGCGCTGGTCATTCACGGCAACTATCTCGCGGCGGACGAGATCGATTTTCTGGCTGAGCATCAAAACATCAGCGTTGTCTACTGTCCGCGTACGCATGCGTATTTTGGCCATGCGGAGCATCCCTGGCGGCAAATGCTCGAGCGGGGCGTGTCATTGGCAATCGGGACCGACGGCCGGGGGTCGAATCCGGATCTCAGCGTTTGGCGTGAATTGCAGTTTTTGCGGCAACGGTTTCAACAGGTCGATCCGGCGCGCCTGTTGGATCTCGGTACCATTTGCGGCGCTCGCGCGCTGGGTTTGGATGAGGAACTGGGTACGCTCTCGCCGGGAAAATCTGCCGATATGACGATGATCTCGCTCCCGGATTCGGACGGTCATTGGCGGGATGTGCTCTTCGATCCGCGAAGTGAGGTGATCGGCACGCTGTGCCGAGGGATGCGGATCGGCGAGTAGCGAATCGGTAGCGTATCACCAATTCTCTTCAGATTGACAACAAGAGCCTTTGCCGATGACGACCGATTACGACCCGATTGCCGAACAGTACAAGTTATCCAAGCAACAACCGTGGCGGCTGTATGTCGAGGCGTTTGGCCTGTTGGAGTTGGCGGGCGACCTGGCGGGAAAGCGTGTCATCGATTTGGCTTGCGGCGAGGGGTTCTATTCGCGGATTCTCAAACATCGAGGGGCGGCGTCGGTGACGGGTGTCGATTCGTCGCAGGGGATGATCGATCTCGCTCAGCGGCAGGAGGCGGAGCAGCAGGCGGGAATTGAGTATCTGTTGAGCGACATCCGCGAGATGCCGTACCGCGAGGAATTCGATTTGGCGGTGGCGGCGTGGCTGCTCAACTACGCGCAGGACGCGGAGCAACTGCAGCAGATGTGCCGCGCGGTCGCCGATTGTCTCGTGCCGGGTGGGCGGTTTGTCACCGTCAACAGCAGCCCGCTGGTTGATTGGGACAAGGTTCCCTCGTACCGGAAGTACGGGTTCGACGCAAAGATCACGCGTCCAGTCAAACCGGGTGCCCCGATCACCTGGACGTTCTACGTGGAAAATGACGCGTTCGATTTGGAGAATTATTTTCTCTCGCGCGAAACTCACGACGAGGCATTCCGGGCGGCCGGTTTTCGCGAGATCGTCTGGCACCCCGCGCGCGTCTCGCCGGCAGGCACGTCTGCTGAGGAGGCGGGCTATTGGGACACGTTTCTTGACGACCCGCCGGCGGTGTTTATTGAGTGCCGGAAGTAGTGGGATTTATGGAGTTCTTGAGGCCCGTCTGGCTTTGCGTTAGCTGCTACGCCAACGAGATGCCGCGAGACTGGGATTGAATTATGCCACAAAAAGACTCACAGTCAGCCATTCGTCATCTCGCTCCCGCATGGCAGGGCGACATTGTTGCTGCGGCCGAATTTGAGCACGCTGTGTCTCTCTGGAACGTCGCGACCGGTGAGAAGGTTTCTGAATTTGAGACGGTCATGGATTACGGCGGGAGAAGGCTGGCACTGTCTCAATCCAAATCAGCCTGCCTGGCAGCCGCTTACCATATTTACGGTCTTGCCTGCTATAACACACCAGCGGGCGACTTGCGTTGGGAGCGTAAGGAATTGAAGAAGGTACAGCGCATCGTGGTAACGCCCGATGAAGAATTCGCTTGCTGCTGCTTTGCAACGGGTCCGTGCCAGGTCGTCGACATTGCCACCGGTGAGACAGCTTATAGTGTGAGAGGATTGGCATATATCTGGTTTCACCCACAAAATAAATACCGGCTTTATCAATCTCGGTCGTACAAACTCACTGTGGTTCACCAGGACGACACAAAAGCGTTTTCAATCGCTCCGGCCAGCAAACTTCTCGATGCCGCTTTTAATGAGAAGTACCTGGCAATCACACAGATGGGTGCGGATGTTCTGGTGTTTGATTTGTCCTCCGGTGAGAGGCTGGCGCTCCACAAACAGCCGACGGGGCAACATGTCCTTCGATTAAGCGGCATGCCCGACACCGACGACTTTTTTGGAGTGCAGTGGTCCTACCAGAAGGCGGGACTGAAGCGTCTCATCCGTTTCAGCCCGAATACTGCCGAGCACGAAGTCATCTGCGATATCGGAACAGCATCTGAAGCGGAGTTCTGTTACGGCGGCCGCACTCTCCTCACATCGGACGGCGACGTGGTCGACTGTAAAACTGGACGTATTGAAAGGAAGATCCAGTTCCCGACGAAAAGTGTGCCGTAACCTTGTGGTGGGCCCATGTGACGGTAAGCACGCAGTTACGGACTTGCACGTGCTGCGACGCTGTCGGACGATATGTCAGTCCACAAACGAGTTCGTTGCCAATGAGGAACGTGGTGCAGGAGATTGACGAGCGATATCATCGCATCCGCGTGCCAACAGGCGAGATCGTTTGGGCGATGCTTTTGTTCTCGTCAATGGGGGCGATTACGTGGGCGATTCGCGGGACGGGCGGATGGAACGGCATTGACGGGACATTCGTGCCGGGGCTGACGTGGGGCGTGTTGTGGTGGTACGTCTGTTGGCGGAAGGGGATTGATGCGCGGGGCATCCCCTTATGGCTGGGGTTGGGTGTCGCGATGGGAGGCGAGCTGGGCTACGGGCAATATGTCTCCTGGATCCGGGGGATGTTCAACGCGGGCGACGAGGTGATTCACATCGAGCCGTGGATCGGTTACGCCTGGTTCGCGCTGTGCGGGATCGGCTGGGCGGCGCCGGGTGGTATTGCCTTGGGTTGGGCGCTGGCGGGGCGGCAATCGTTGGGAGTCTGGCTGGTCCGAATTGTGATTCCGTTTGGTGCCGCATTCCTGACGCGGATCGCCGTGCAAACTTGGCCGGCGCTCTTTTTCCCGCATTGGGATCCCGGGCTGTACCGTCCGACTGAGATCGGCGGCGTCGATCCTGATGCCGCCGCGGCCATTCAGCGGAACATGTCACTGATGTGGATTGCCGCCGGGTTGTTATGTGTGATCGCGTGGGTCGCCAGTCGGCAGGACTCGGTTTCCGTTAGGATCTCTGGTGGAATTCTGATCGCTGCACTCGTGGCGGCGACGGCCTTGCTGCTCCCCTTTGCGCAGTGGCTGTTTTTTCCCGGTGATCAACTCGGTCTATTTGACGGCCCGCTGGGGCGCCATCACGGGCGGACCGTCTATACCAATTCGCAGAATGCGATCGTTGTCGGCTGGTGGCTGGGAGCGATACTGGTCGCCGGCATCGGCCGAGACCGTCACACGTTGTTTTCCGGGCTGGTGCTGGGACTGGGATTTGGCGTCGGGTTCCCGCTGGCAGCCGTCTGGTGCCTGGGCTATGTGCATGCGCCGAATCTGATCGATTGGTGGAAGATGTGGGAACTGAACTCCGGCTTCTACCTTGGTTTGCTGTACGTCGTCGTGCTGTATTGGTCAATCCGGCATCGGCCGACTCCTCGTGTCGACATCGAGGACGAGCAGACTTTGGCGAACACTTCGGCTTATCACAAATGGTGCTGTACGCTTGCCGCGACGTCGGGAGCCGTGCTGCTGCTGCATGTGGCATCGCGAGAGAATTTTATGCTGGCCGGCCTGGCTGTGGCGTCGATCTACGTGGTCCCCATGTTGCAGGCTGCAGCGGGTTCTGACCGCCGGATCGTCGCGGACCGACAGCGGGCCGTCACCTTCGTCTTCAGCGTTTGCTTGTTCCTGTTCATCATGGCCTGGGGTGGAACCTCTCAATTGGGCATCTTGTGCGGTTTCTACGATACCACGACGGCCAACCAATATGCCTGGCCGGAGGCGCGGGTGTTGTTGTTTCTCCCGTTCGGTACATTGATTTTTGCGTCAGCGCTCTTCAAAGCGCAGCAAGCGGTTTTGATCCCGCACGTTGGATTTCCCGAACCCTCGGCGGGACCACTGATCTCCGCAAGAATCGTCGAGCTGATGGCCCTGATCGGCGTGGTGGGAGCGGTGTCGATCTGGCCGTCGAAAATCGGCGCCTGTTACGCGCTGTTCCTGTTGCTGGCGCTGTTCGCCTTCAATCGGCTCAATCTGGCTCAGTGCGCCGGCCGAGCCGGTGAAATCTGACGGCGTCAGACGCTCGTTGACTCGGACTGCTTCTGCTTTTGCTGCTGGTAATCCACGGCGGCCAGGTAGCGGGTGTAATAGTGATTGAACGCGTCGAGCACTTCTTCTTGCGTCGGCTTGGCGAATCTCGAAATCTTGATCGATTCCTTCTGTATTCCGGTGCGCTCGTAGGAGATCTGTAGCACGTTGTTGTCGTTGAGTTGGCAATTGGAGATTTCGCGATAGTAGATCGGATCATGCCAGGGATCGAAGGCGACTTTTTCGTAGTCGATCTCCAACGTGCCGTCCTTGCCCTCGAAGGACACTTGCGGAAATGCCTTCCGCACGATTTCCTTTTCCTCGTCTGTTTCGGGCAGGAACCGGTAAGGCAAGGTATGTTCGTGAAAATGGCGGAAGCGCTCTTGGTATTCATGCCATTGTTGCTGCTCCAGTTGTTCCGCTCCGGGAATCAACTGAAACCAGCCCCCGTCCGCTTCGGTCTCCAGCAGCGACCGCGATTCGTCGGAGTCAAACACGATATCCACCGCTTCCAGCCGTTGATGAAGCGGGGGATGCGAATCAAAGGGATGCGCCGTCTGCATCTCGGCCACTTCCGGGTCCGCAAGAAACGCGGTGGCATAGGACCGGAACCCTTGTTCAATGCGGTCGGCGACATCGACGGTTTCCAATGCCTGTTCCTGCTCGAACAGATCTTGCTCGACCGTGCCGCGGTACTTCGAATAAGCGGCGATCCGCAGCAATGCTCCGGCCAGATCGCGGGGCGAGGTCGCTTCGGCGGCGATGCGGTCGGCGCGAAACTCGCGATTGCGGCTCAGGCGGTTCAGCGACAAGTCAAACAGCCGCACGAAACAGAGGATGAAATAGAAAAACGGCAGGGTGGAGCCGCCCTCATGCAGCGCCTGCAAATAGTGCCCGTAACGGTTGAGCAGCGGAGAAATCTTTTTGGAATACATCGTATCCTGCCCGCTGAAGTGGGCCATTTCGTGAGCCAGCACTGCGTCCGCTTCCGACGCTTGGAGCTCTCTAAGCAGCGACAAGCTGATGAACAACGTCCGTCCGTGGTATGTCTTGCTCCCCACAGTGACCGGCATTTCGGTCACAAAGAAATTGTCGTCGATGCCCGCAATGATCTGGTCGACCGGTTGGGTGCCGACTTTGTCGCAAATCGCCTGCAGTTCACTCCACAGCGGCTGCGACTCGTCGCGCGTGATGACCTCCCCCTCGATTTCGAAATCGGTGTTCGGTTTCTTGAAGATGCCGGCGATCACCACACATACTCCGCCGATCGCCAGAAAACCTGCGACGATGATCAGCTTTACGGAGTAAAACTCAAATAGCAGCGCCGTTACCCAAAACGATAGCGCTACTAACAGCACACCTTGAATCACAGCCTGCAGGGCGCCGAAAATGCGCAGCACGTGCCAACTGATCGACAAGCTCAGATACTGCGCGAATCTGGAACGCAGCGAACACAACACGCAAATGCCCGCCAGCAGCACGACCGCAATCGAGCTGACAATTGAAATTGCGGACAGCCGTATCATCCAGCGGAACGTGGCGTAGTGAAACCGGACATCCTTATCAACGGTTGCGGCGAATTCTGGATTTTCGAGCATTTGCGAGAACGGAACAGTCTCGAAAAACTGGATCGCTTCGGCACGCTCCGCTTCAGTCATTTTCTTGTCTTGGCGAATCTGCTTCAGAACCGCTTCGCGCCAATCGGCGTCAAAATCGCTCTGCGCGTATAAGAAAAAGACCAATGAAATGACCGGGATGAGAAACACCAGCAAAGCCGGCAAGACCAATGCCTTGGTGAACGCGATTTTTGAAAAGTCCGGGCGCGAACTGCTCATGAGTGTTTCCCTGATAGCGCGGGATTCAGGAGTTCTGTTTGCGCAAACATCGTACCAAGCCACACTGCTCAATCCCAATCAATTCCAGCAAATCGCCCCGCTCATGAGACTTTGTCGGCGAGAAACCGACAGACGTCACGTCAAAATCGCGTCGATCACGTGGCCGTGCACGTCGGTCAAGCGGCGGTCGAGGCCGTTGTGGTACCAGGTGAGCCGTGTGTGGTCGAAGCCGAGCAGTTTGAGGACGGTCGCGTAAAAGTCCCAGACGGTGGCGACGTTTTCTTCGGCGCGGCGGCCGAATTCGTCGGTGGCGCCGTAGCTGGTGCCCCCTTTAACGCCGGCGCCCATCATCCAGCAGGTGAAGCCGTCGGGGTTGTGGTCGCGGCCGGTGGTGCCCTCTTGATGTGTGGGCATGCGGCCGAATTCGGTCGTCCATAATACCAGCGTGTCCTCCAGCAGTCCTGACTGCTTCAAGTCGGTCAGCAGGGCGGCGGTCGGTTGGTCGAAGACCGGGCAATGACGTTCGTAGTCCGGTTTGAGCGTCTTGTGCGCGTCCCAATTGAGGAGTCCATCCACGCCGGACGCCCGCGAGGCGCAATACAAGTTTACGTAGCGCACACCGCGCTCGAGCAATCGCCGCGCGAGCAAGCAGTTGCGCGCGTAGGCCGCTTTCAGCGGGTTTTCGTCGCCGGTGCCGTACAGTTTGTGGACCGAGGCCGGTTCGGACGCGAGGTTGGAGACTTCTGGCGCCGAGAGCTGCATGCGGGCCGCCAACTCGTACGCGGATATCCGCGCCCGCAGTTCCGATTGACCGGGATGCGAGTCGGCATGCCGCTTGTTGAGGAATTGCAGCAGTTCGCGTGACGCTGATTCCTCCGCTTTGGTGACGGACGAGGGGAGTTGTAAATTGCGGATCGGCTGCTGCGCGCTCATCATCATCGCTTGATGCCGCGCCGGCAGGAAGCCGTTGCTCCAATTCGCTTTGCCGTTGGGCGGCTCGCCGCGGATATCGGGGATCGCGACATAAGTCGGCAGGTTCTCGTTTGCGCTTCCCAAGGCATAGCCTGTCCACGCGCCGGCGCTGGGGAAGCCCTCAGTCGCGTGGCCGGTGTTCATGAACACGCACCCCGGGCCGTGCGTGTTGGTCTTGGAGGTCATCGAGTGGATGAAGGCAATGTCGTCGACGTGCCGGCTCATGTGAGGCAGCATTGTCGTGAACATTTTGCCGCTCTCCCCGGCCGGTTTGAAGGGCCAGGGGCTTTTCATCAACGTGCCGTTTTTGCCTTGGAAACTGACGAGATTCTCTTCGCCGGGCAGCGGTTTGCCGTGCATTTTGTCCAAGCCGGGCTTGTGCTCCCAGAGGTCCATGTGCGAAGCGGCGCCGGGGCAGAAGACTTGCAACACCCGTTTTGCTTTGGCAGGGAAATGCGTTTGGTTGCGGCCGGGAGTCCATGATTGAGCGGCCGCCGCTCGGTGGCTCAATAGAGATCCCAAGCCAATCCCCGCCAATGCCGTATAGACATCGCCAAGAAAATCACGGCGGTTGATCCAGGTTGGTTGACTCATGTGCGGTCCCGTCAATTCAGATAGATGAACTCATTCGAGTTCAACAGCACGCGGCAGAACGCCCGCAAACCATATTGTTCGATGAGAGTTGCGCAGGCTGACGATTCCTCAGCGGACGGCGCGCGCGAGTAACACAACTCAAAGCCGCGGCGCACCTGTTGCTGTACGGAGTTCTGTTTCCCCGATTCTTGTTGGAGCCTCGCTGCCAAGGCGGCGGACATGTCGAGCGTGAAATCGTGATTCATCAAGGTCAGCGCCTGCAGCGGCGAGGTCGTCTGCGCACGGCGCGGGGCGGCGAATGCGCAGTCCGGGCTGTCGAAGTCGGTCATCAGGTCAATCCGCGCCGCCCGCGCGTTCTGATGGTAGACGCTGCGGCGGTATGTCTGCGGGCCGTATTCGTCGAGCGGGACGTACGTCGCCACGTTGTCCTGCAAATAGCGGTAGAGCCGGAATCCCGGTCCGCCGCGGCGTTTGTCGAGTTTGCCCGCGACTTGCAGGATCGCGTCGCGAATTTCCTCCGCCGCCATGCGTCGCGGCGGGAACCGCCACAGCAAGCGGCTGTCGGCGTCGACCTGCGCCGCCTCTTCGCGATACGCCGAAGATTGCCGGTATGTTTGCGACATGACGATCTGCTTGTGCAGCGGCTTGAGTCTCCAACCGGTTTTCAGAAGTTGCCCGGCCAACCAATCAAGCAGTTCCGGATGCGTGGGCCGGCTGCCCATGAAGCCGAAGTCGCTCGGTGTGGCGACGATTCCGGTGCCGAAATGATAGTGCCAAATGCGATTGGCCAGGACGCGCGCGGGAAGCGGATTTCCGTCTGCCGTCAGCCAATCGGCCAGCGCCAACCGCCGCTGCGCTTCGGGCAGTTCTTTCTCTTGCCGATACGGTTTGGCCGTTCGGTCGAGTGCCGAGAAACTGGCTGGAACGACTGTCTGGACCTTTTTTTGCGGATTGCCGCCGCCAAAGACGTGATAAGGACCGGCATGCTGCTGAAAATTGCCGACCCACCATGAGGGCAGCGGCGCGACCGCCGCAATTTGGCCGCGGACTTCGCGGAGCTTGCGGTTGAGGTCTCCGAGTTGCTTGTGTTCCCCTTTTGTGATCGCCGCGTCGAACAGGCGTTTGCGGCGATGCGCGTCGTTGACCGGCAGGCGGTCACGGCTGTTGACAATTTCAGTCCAGTTTTTGCCGTCGTTAGAAACGGCGATGCGATACTCGCTGACGAACGTGGCGACGGAGTGGTTTCCCGCGGCGCCCGATCGATCGCTGGAAAAGAGGACGCGGTTGATGGTTTCCGGCTGCGGCAGCGTGATGGTCAATTCGGGGCCTTGGGCGATCCAGCGGGCGCCGAAACGGCCGTCGATCGTTTGCCGGGCGCTGTAAGCGCCGTCGAAATCTTGTGCGACGCGGCTTTTCCCCTCCGCCGTCGCGCCGTTGGCGGCCAGTGCGACATTGCGGCTCTCTGCGCCGGCGGTCCAGACTTCGAATTCCTCAATTCGATAACCGGTACGGCCGTTCGGATTGCTGTCGACGCCGTCGACAGTCAATCGCACATAGCGCGCTTCGACCGGGTCGAACGTCTCCTCGGTTCCAGTCCGTTTGATGGCGGGGCGGGTCCAGCCCGCTTGAAGCTTTTCCGCCAACTGGTCCGCACGCGCGGTGACGGCCTGTTCCAATTCTCGCTTTTGTTGTTCCAGTTGCGTCTGCGTCTCTTGCAACGGCTTTAACTTCGCCGCATGGGCCTGTTTGGCTTCGGCCGTTGCCACAACGCGGCTGCCGTGATTAACGCCGGCAAACGTGGCGTACAGACCGTAGTAATCGTCCTGGGTGATCGGGTCGAACTTGTGATTGTGGCAACGGGCGCAACCCACCGTCAGCCCCAAGAAGGACTCGCTCGTTGCGCGAATGATTTCATCAATTGTGTTGGCCCGAATTTGCGCCGCCTGCGCCGCATCCTGATTCCCAACGTCGTCATACGGACCGCTCACCAGAAATGTCGTTGCCACTTCAATCTCGGGATCTCCCGGGCCGATCACGTCGCCCGCGAGATGTTCCCGAATCAAGCGGTTGAACGGCTTGTCCTCGTTGAACGAGCGGATGACGTAGTCGCGAAACGGCCACGCGTTGTTGATGATCTCGTTTCGCTCAAACCCGCGGCTTTCACCGAACCGGACCACATCGAGCCAGTGCCGCCCCCATTGCTCGCCGTAGTGCGGCGACGCTAATAATCGGTCGACCAACTTTTCATAGGCGTCTGGGGATTTGTCGTTGATGAATGCCTCGACTTCGACCGGCGTCGGTGGCAGCCCGGTTAGGTCGTAAGTCAAACGGCGAATCAAATCGCGCCGCTTTGCCGGAGGTGACGGCTGCAGCTTCTTGTCTGCGAGTTTCGCATAGATGAAGCGGTCGATCGGGTTTTTGTTCCATGCCGCCGGTATGCCGGCAGGTTCAGGCGGCGCCGCTGACGAGAGCGGGCGGAGCGACCACCAATCGTATCCCGCCCGTTTATCGGTGGAGGCGGCAAAGGGATCGAGCGGCTTGTCGGGGAAATGCGCTCCCTGTTCGATCCACTGTTTGAGGATCGCGATTTCCTTTTTTGAAAGCGGCTGCTTGGGCGGCATTTCTTCGTTGAGGACGTAGTCATACAGCAGGCTTTCTTCCGGTTGTTTCGGCTCGATGGCGGCGCCGCTCTCGCCCCCTTTGAGCGCGGTCGCCTTGGTGCGGAGATCCAAGCCTCCTTTTTGTTCCGAGCCGTGGCACTCCAAGCAGCGTCCTACCAGAATCGGTTCGACGTTTTCGCGAAAGAATCGAACCTGATCGTCCGCCGCTGTGTCGTAGCGAGGCGTTAGACAGAGGCCGAGCAGCAGGCATCCTGCCGCTAGAGATTTCCATGCCGCGTCGCAAGCCCCCAAGTTAACACGCTCTTCGCGCCGCATCGGTACTCCTCAGATTGACTCCGCGTAATTGTTGCTTACGAAGCGCAGGATCCAGAATATCACACACATCCGGGATCGTACCACTGTGAACAGCGGGATTGCACGGACATCGACAAGCGGCAGCAACCTTCGTAGTCCCATTGTGATACAATCTCCGCCACAAAGGAGGACCACACATGACCGAGAACCACGTCATCATCTATTCGAACGGGATTGCCGACTTTCAGCGGTGCTATGCAGTCGGGGTTGGCGCTACGCAGCAGATCTCGATCCCGGTCAGGCAGGATCACCTGGCCGACGTGCTGGCGTCGTTCAACGTGTTCGGCAACGTGAAACTGGCGTCGCCCCCCACGTTCCGCCCGTCGAATGAACTAGAAGGGAATCTCAGCATCAGCCCGGCGAACGTGCTGGAATCGCTTGCCCGGGATCTGAGCGGCACGCAGGTGCGGGTGGAGCGCGTCGGCGGAACGGTCGAAGGGACGCTGGTCGGCCTGCACCAGGAACAGGAGGCGAACACGGGCGAACCGGTCGAGGTGAAGTCGGTGATTGTACTGGCGGCCGACGGATTGCGCCGCTGCCCTTTGCGGGAGATTCAAAGCCTGCAATTTCTCGATGAAGACGTGCAGCAAGAAATCAGCAAAGGGCTGCAGCGAAACTATCAGCGGATCAAGCCGAACAGTACGTTCGTCGAGCTGGAACTGAGCGCTGCGGAAGAATCGGCCGAGGCGATCGTACAATACACGATCCCCGCCGCTGCCTGGAAGATCTCCTACCGCCTGCGGATGGCCGAGGAGCGGGCGGCGGAACTGCAGGGCTTCGCCATCGTCGACAACAATACCGACGAAGACTGGACCGACTTCCGCGTGAGTGTGGTGACGGGCGAGCCGATCACGTTTACGACCGATCTGGCGGAATCGAAGAGTCCGGCTCGCAAACACGTCAACCTTGTTGCAGATACGGCTCTGGGAGCGGTCGAATTAGCGGCTCACGAGTTTGGCGAGGGTGCGGGCATTGATGACGACACGAGCACTCTTTTTCATGCATCAATTGAAGGTCAACCTCCGCAAAAACTGATGGCTCGTTCCAGGCTTAGCAGTCTTGCCTCGCGATCCACTGCTGAAACTCCCTCGGCCGATGTTCGAGAAGTCGGCGATTTCAGCGTTTTCGAGTCGCAGTCGACGGTGACGATTCCGGCTCAGCGTTCCACAGTGATTCCGGTGTTTAATCTTGAGGTCGCTGAAGTCAAGCGGGTGCTGCACTACAAAGAAGCAAACCACCCGGAGCGGCCCTATCGCTCGATCGACTTCACAAACACGGCCACATTTAGTCTTGCCCGCGGCGTCTGTACGGTCTTCGAGGAAGGCGCTTATGCCGGCAGTTGCATTATGCCGGCCCTGAAAACGGATGAGAGCCGATTGCTGCCGCACGCGCTGGAAACCGGGGTCACGGTCCGCCATGAGCCGCGAGAACAACGCGGCAAAGTCGTCGCCCTGCGTCTCTCAGAAGGGTTCTGCTACACCAGCACGCGTCAACGACGCAAGACGCACTATCACATCACCAACAATCGCGACCAGCAGTTCCAATTGTATTTGGATCACGTATTCAACTTGCGCGAGCCGGAAACAGAGGCGACGCTACGGCGCGACGGCAACGAGGAACCGCTCGCAGTGCATGCAAAAATCTCTGGCGGTCTCCGGTTTATGCTTGAGCTGCCTCCAAAATCGACTTTGACGATCACGGTGACCGAGCAACGAATCGACAGCACGCAGGTGCAAATTGTCAGTGTTTCCAAGACACACGAGAACCTGCAGATTGGCTGGATCGAGGACAATCTCGTCAAAGCCAACGGACCGCTGGCGTCCGACCCCGCCGTACTGAGCTGTTTGCGGATTCAGCGGGAATTGGAATCCCAAAAGCGGGAGATTTCAAACGCCGTTCAAGAAACCGAGCGGCTGGCCGAACGGCAGGAGCGACTTAGGCAGAACATCAAGACCGGCGGACAAGATGAATTGACGAATCGATGGCGGAAGGAACTCGACGAGGCCGAACAGGCGATCCGCAGCATCGAGGAGGAACAACTGCCGGGGCTCCGCACCGCGGAGCAGGCGTTGCGCTCGCGACTGCGAGAGGCGCTGCAGTCGCTATCGGCAGAATGGTCTGACGCGGGAATCAGTCCGAGCCAGTAGGCGCTGATTGTGTGCGACAGGTCATCGCCAGCGAGGATCGAGGCAATCGTATCAGATGTTGCTTATGTGTGGGCGATTTCGTACGATAGTCTCGCGCTTGAGATTCCGATCCCGATTGTCGAATCAGAGAGCTGAGCAGCGAATGATTGCGCGGAGCCGGCGATATCTCGGGCTGTTGGTGACAGTGGTCGCATGGGCGGCGCCGCCGAGCGACGCACTTGCTGCCGCGGTGGAGGTCAGTCCCGCGGCGGTCGCACTTGATCGGCCGGAGGCGGCGCAGCAGTTGCTGGTTACGGCAAGTGACGACTCGGGACGGCGGCGGGATGTGACCCGCGACGTGTCGTATCGTTTTTCCGTCGAGGGTATTGCGAAGATCGACGCACGCGGAGTGTTGCGACCGCTCGCGGAGGGACAAACGGAACTCGTGGTCCGGCATGGGCGGGAGCAAGTGCGAGTGCCGCTCACGGTGAGCGGTTTGCGCAACCCTGTCCCTTTGTCATTTCCTCAGGACGTCATTCCCATTCTCACCAAAGCGGGTTGCAACGCCGGTGCCTGTCATGGAAAGGCGGAGGGCAAGAACGGTTTCAAGCTCAGCGTCTTCGGCTTTGATGCGGCTGCCGACTACGACGCACTCACCAAAGCTGCCCGCGGGCGGCGAATCGACCGTCTGAACCCGGCAGAGAGCCTGCTGCTCAGAAAGGGGACGGCCCAGACTCCACACGGAGGGGGGCGGCGGATTCGTCTGCTCGGGCCGGAGTACCAAAGAATCGCGCGGTGGATGGCCGAAGGGGGAAACTGGGGTCGTCGCGACTCGACGGAACTCGTCGGCATTCGCGTCGAACCGGCAGAGGTTTCCGTGGCGATGGGTGGACGCCAACAGATCCGCGTCACGGCGATTGACGAAGCGGGACGCCTGCAGTGTGTGACGGCGGAAGCGGAGTTCTCGTCCAACGCCGCCGACATCGCGAACGTTGATGAACGGGGGCTCGTTCAGGCCAGTCAGACCCCCGGCGAAGCGGCCGTCTTGGTGCGATACATGGGGCAGGTGGCCGTCTGTCGCGTCACATTGCCGCGACCGGGTGTGACCGTTGCGCGTCCTGCAGAGGTGAATTTCGTCGACCGCTTTGTGTGGGACAAACTCCAGCAGTTGGGCATCCAGCCCAGCGGCCCGGCCGACGACGCGGTGTTTCTGCGGCGGGTGTTTCTGGACACGATCGGTATGTTGCCGACTCCCGACGAGTCGCGTGCTTTCTTGGCCAATCAATCTCCACATAAGCGATCAAAGCTCATCCGCCAACTGCTGAACCGGGACGAATACGCCGATTATTGGGCGATGCGGTGGGCCGACATATTGCATGTGAATCAAGCGGCGATCACACCCCAAGGCGCCGTGGCGATGCACCGTTGGTTGCGGCGGCAGTTCATCGAGAACCGTCCGTACGACGAGTTTGTGCGTGAGATCGTCACAGTTCGCGGCAACACGTTGGCCGAAGGCCCCGCAGCTCTGTACAAGGCACTCGGCACGCCGGAGAAAATCAGCCGCTCGATGAGCCAATTGTTTTTGGGCGTGCGGATTGAGTGCGCGCAGTGCCACCACCATCCCTTCGAAAAGTGGGGGCAGGACGACTACTTCGCGCTGGCCGGGTTCTTCACCGGCGTGCAGAAAAAAGGAATCGCCTCGGGCGGTGAACTGGTTTTCTCGGTCGGTGGGGAAGATCTCAAGCATCCTCGCAACGGGGAGGTCATTCCGGCACGTGCGCTCGGCGCGCAGGCGGCCGACTTCAGCAATGTGCAGGACCGTCGTCAGGCTCTGGCGGATTGGATGACTGGTGCGGAGAATCCGTACTTTGCCCGCATGATTGTTAACCGCCTGTGGGCGCACTATTTTGGCCGGGGTCTCGTGGAGCCGGTCGACGATCTGCGGGCCACCAATCCCGCGACCAATGAACCATTGATGACCGCGCTGGCCGTTCATCTGCGCGAAGTCGATTACGACCTCAAAGCGTTCACGCACACGCTGCTTTCGTCGCGGGTCTATCAGGCGAGTTCAGAGCCGAACGGTTCGAATGTCGACGACCTGCAAAACTATTCGCACGCCGCTTATCGAACTTTGCCGGCGGAGGTGCTGTTGGATGCGATTTCTCAGGCGACGGACGTACCTGAAAAGTTTATCGGTTGGCCTGAGGGTTATTGGGCGGTGCAGATTTGGGACAACCAAATGCCGTCCTACTTCTTCCGCATCTTTGGCCGGCCATCTCGGGTCAGTGTCTGCGAATGTGAGCGGAGCAATGAACCGAGCATCGCGCAGGCGCTGCATTTGATGAACTCACCGGAAATCATGCGAAAGATATCGCACCGGCGGGGCCGCGTGCGGGCGCTGACGCAGACAGCTGCGCCGCCGCGCGAGATTATCGATGAACTTTATTTGGCGACGCTCAGCCGATATCCCGATGAGAGAGAGAGAAACCTGATGTTGGCCGCGTTTGATGATCTTGCGGTCGACCGCCGCGCCGCGGCTGAGGATATTCTGTGGGCGTTGCTCAATTCAAAAGAGTTTATATTCAATCATTAGCAGTGAGACGAACGATGTTCAATCTGCGTGTCGGCAATAGCGGCTCAGGTTTCTGCGACGGGATTTCGCGGCGAAAAATGCTGCGGGTCGGGGCGACGGGGCTGTTCGGCGGGTTGACCTTGCCGCACCTGCTCAACTGGGAAGCGACTGCCGCATCACCGCGCAAAGGGCCGGCCAAGTCGTTGATCCTGCTGTTTCTGGAGGGTGGTCCCAGCACGATCGACATGTGGGACATGAAGCCGGACGCTCCGAAAGAGGTGCGCGGTCCCTACACGCAAATCCCGACGTCCGTCCCGGGCACGTTCGTTTGTGAGCATCTGCCGAACTGCGCGGGGATCGCCCACAAGTACACGATCCTCCGCAGCCACAGCCATACCGACAACGGACACACGACCGGCTACCATTATTGCCTGACGGGATACCGGCCGAATTTTCCCGACGGCAACAATCCGGTGCCGAACAACGAACTTTACCCGTCGATCGGATCGATCGTCTCCCGCGAATTGGGACCGCTGGGATCGATTCCGCCCTACGTCAACGTCCCTGATCCGATGGCGGCTGGCGGGCCGGGGTTTTACGGGGCGGAGCATGCGCCGTTCGTGATCGAAACCGATCCGGTGCAGCCCGACTTCGAGGTGAAGGACGTCAACGTTTTGGACAGCGTCTCCAGACGGCGGTCGAAAACGCGGCAACGGTTGCTGGCCGGAATCGACCGGCGCAAACGACCGCTGGCGGGTCGCGCGGGCGCCATGTCGAAGTATTATGAGAAAGCGCAGGATTTGATCACTTCGCCCGCGGCCAAGAAGGCGTTCGACATCAACTCCGAACCCGATTCGCTGCGGAAGAAGTACGGCTATACCTCATTGGGCCAGTGCGCGTTGCTCGCGCGTCGGCTGGTCGAAGCGGGTTGCCGTTTCGTGGGGGTTGATCACGGCAGTTGGGACACACATTTCACCTGTTTCCCCAGCTTGGAGAACGACTTGATTCCCCATGCCGATCTGGCGTTCAGCGCGCTGGTCAACGATCTCGATGAGCGTGGATTGCTGGAGAGCACGCTGGTTGTGATGATGGGCGAGATGGGCCGCACTCCGAAGGTCAACAACCAAGCGGGTCGCGATCACTGGTCGATGGCGCAAAGCGTGTTGTTTGCCGGCGGCGGGATCAAACCGGGACAGGTGATCGGCGCGACCGACAAACATGCCAGCGCTCCGGTTGCCGATCCGGTCGGGGTGGAAGATCTGTTGAAGACCGTTTTGGGGCAAATGGGGATCGACACCGGCAAAACCTACTACACGCCGCTGGGCCGGCCGGTTCCGATCGTCAACGGCGGCAAAGTGGTCAAAGAGCTGGTTTGAGCAATCGGTCCCACATGAACTCCCACTGCAGCAAACAACGATTGAGCCGTTATGGTTTTGTGACGGCGTTCGCGTTTGTCGTCGCAATTCGCACAGCCGCTGCGCAGTTAGCGCCGGAGATGGGCTATGTCTATCCGCCCGGCGGAAAGGCTGGAACGACGGTCGAGATCCGACTGGGGGGATACGACTGGACGCCCGATTTGCAGTACTTCGTGCACGATCCCCGGATCAAGCTGGAGATTCTCGGGCCGCCGGGGGAAATGCTGGTGCCGGGTCCCCCCTATTGGTTCGGCCCCAAGGCGCGGGGAGGCGCGTTTCCGATTCCGCGTGAAGTCGCCGCCCGTTTGACGATTCCCGCCGACATGCCCGAAGGGGTTGTGTTCTGGCAAGTGGCAAACGCCAACGGCGCGTCGGCTGCCGGGAAATTTTCGGTAGGGCACGAGAATGAAATTCGTGAATCGCGCAGGCGCGATGAGCCGCAGTTGGTCCGGCAGCTGCCGGTCACGATTTCCGGACGGCTTGAGCGCATTCAAGAGGTCGACTGTTATCGGATACGCGCGGCGCAGAGCGGCCCGATTCACTGCGAGCTATTCGCCAAACGGCTCGGCTCGCCGTTTAACGGAATTCTGGCGGTCTATGATGCCGACGGACAGCGAATCAGGGACGCGGCCGATACAACGGGCAACGACACGGCACTGACCTTCGCCGCCGAGGCGGAAAGGGAGTACGACGTCAAAGTCTACGATCTTGACTTTCGCGGAAATCGTTCGTTCGTCTACCGGCTGCGAATCAACAACGGGCCACAGATCATTGCGGCGATCCCGGCCGTCGGGCAGCGGGGCACGACAGGGCAGGTTCGCTTTTTCGGATACGGCGTTGCCGGCGGGGCGAAACTGGAATCGGTCACGCGGGAGGTGACATTTCCCAGCGATCCGCGAATGGAGTCTCTCGGCTACCGGGTGCAGACACCGCACGGGACAGCGATGCCGTTTCGTCTGCCGCTGAGCGACGATCCTCAAGCGGTCGCGCCGACCGACGCAACTGTCTCGCCGGCGCTTGCGGTTCCGTCGGGCGTGACAGATACACTGGCAACCGATGCAAACGATAAACGTTATCGCGTCAGCGGAAAAAAGGATGATGTCTGGTCGATCTCGCTCGGGGCGTGCGGCAGTGAATCGTTACTGGACCCTGTGTTGGCGGTTTATGGGCCTGACGGCAAAGAGTTGGCCAAGAATGACGATCTCGCTGGGACAAATGACGCGGGACTGGTGTTTACCGTGCCGGTGGACGGTGAATATCAGTTGGCCGTTTCTTCGTTGTCGGGAGCATCGAGTGCAACGTCGGCGATTTATCACCTGAGCGTTGCTAAACCTCGCAGGGACTTTTCGATCAGCGGGCCGGAACGGCTGGCAGTCGTCATCGGCGCGGAAAAGACGGAGTTGGCAGTGAAGGCGGTCCGCAGCGGCGGATTCCAGGGGCCGATTTTGCTCAAAGTGTCGGGACTGCCGGAGGGTCTCTCAGCGCCTGACGAATTGGTGATTCCGGCGGACAAGTCGGAATTGAAGATTCCATTGGAATCGTCCAAAGATGCGCCCGCGACGGCCTCGCTGGCGACGATTACGGCGACGTCTGAGGTCGACGAATCGAACGTGACGCGTGTCGCGGGCCCATTGCTCGTCGCGCATACGATGAAGCCACGTGCGAAGGTGACTCCGGTCGATCGTGAAGGGGGGCGAACGGTGCATCGCGGCACGACGTTTCCTGCTCCGGTGATCATCGAACGATTGGAAGGTTTCGACGGCGAGGTCTTGTTGGAAATGACGGCCCGCCAAAGCCGGCACCGGCAGGGGATTCGCGGACCTGAAATGGTCGTTCCAACGGGCACAACGCGGATCGATTATCCGGTGTTCATGCCGGAATGGCTGGAGACCAGCCGTACGTCGAGAATGATCCTAAACGCTGTGACCAAGGTCCCCGATCCACAAGGCAATCTGCGCTATCTCAGCAGCAAGATGGATGGTCGGATTACCATGTCGCTGGAAGGCGCGCTGTTGAAGATCGCGCACCAGGCGAAAGAGTTGCAGTTGCGGCCCGGCGAGTCTTTCGACATCCCGATTACAGTCTCACGGTCGGCGAAGTTACCGGTGGCGGCAGTGGTCGAATTGGTCGCGGGACCGGAACTTGAGCGTCTGCTCACCGCCGCACCGGTTGAGGTCGAGCCACAGCAGAATCAAGCCGCGCTGCATGTCACGTCTTCGTCCGGCGCTCGTTTGCAGGGCGACTATCGTTTCATCGTTCGAGCGACCGCTCTGCAACAGGGCCGGTATCCGGTGATATCCGAGACGCAGGTTGACGTCGAGTTCGTGGCCGTCAAGTAATCGTACGCGGTGCCGAATTCTCAGCCGGCTACAGTTTCTCGCGCCACCCTTTCTTGATGTCTTGGAAGTAAATCCAGTAGATCGAATTGCGGTCTTCGTGCTTGACGTCACCGAAGGCGGGCGGATACCAGTCTTCGTCTTTCGCCAAGATGTAGCGGATCATCTGCCACATTCCTTCGCCTCGCCCGCCGGCTCCCACTTTGGCCGCCTGCTCCATGATGTAGTCGATGCCGCCCAGAATCCCCGCATCGATTGACAGCAGCCGCTCGATAATCGCCTGATGCGGATTGCCATAGGCGGCGACTTCCTTCAGCTCGCGGAGAATACGGTTTCCGTCGAGCAGCGCCTCCCACTCCTTGGAGTTCAGCTTCTTGGAACCCGTTTGCACTTGGCGGCGGACCTTGGGGTTCATGTTGTGCAAGTACGCGTCGTTGCCTTTGATCAGTGCTGCCTTGGCTGGGCCGTTGATCCAGTGGGCGATGCGAATACTCTCTTTTGTGTACCAGCCGCCGCCCTTTTTGGGCCCGAGCATCATCCATGCGGAGACGGCCATCTCAAAGGCCTCCTTGTTGCTCTTGGCCTTTTTCAACGGCGCGGGCGCCGCTTTGATCGGTTTGCCGCGATTGATGATCTCCACGATGCGCCGGCGAGTGGTTCCGGGTGGAGGCTTGGGAAAGGGCGCACCTTTGCCGGCTGCTTCGACCTTCACCAGTTTCTGTGTGTTCTTGGGAAGCTTCGAACGCAGATACGTGACGACAGCTTCAGCCCGCTGTTTAGCCAACGTGACGTTCGGTTTGGGCGCCTCGGCCGGACCGGTGTCTCCCAAGACAAGCAATTTCGTCGACTCGATCCCTTTGGGATGGGTGGCCAAGATGTCGGCCAGTTTGTCGATCGCCTTTTTGTCTGAGTTGTCGAGCGACGACGAGCGCTTGTTAAAGTAGATCTCGCCAATCAGGTTGCCTGACGCGATTTTTTTCTTCGGTTTGGTGGGAGTGCACCAACTTGTCATGTGAGTTCTCTCTACAAGGAGTTTCAATCGTTCCAAAAATCGGTCACGTTCGTAACCGGACTCGTGAGAGTTCGGTCGATTAGGGGGAACTCATCCGAATTCTCACGAATTCGGCTACCAAATTCGGAACTGGTTTTGGTTGTCTATCGACTTCGCGGGTGAATCACGGTTGCGACGGGGTGTTGACTAGGATTCCGTCGGCTCTGTTGCGGGATTTCTGCCGCAATACATAGATATCCGACGCCGGTATCGAAACGGAGCAAGATTCGCCGCGGATCAGAATCAGCGGAACGATTACCCACTGATTCTCGGGGAGGCTTCCGACATTACGGCCTGTACGGATTTTTCTCGCGCAGAAACGGGTCGAAACCGTTAAGTGAGACGGGAGCTGAGCTGCTCCCAGCGGTCGTGAATCACCGGGGCGCGGGAGCGGTTTGACGTCGGAAACGTCGTCGCCGGATCAGCCGCGGCCTTCGTAGGCCAGCCCGTCGATGAACTTTCGGGCGGCCATGTATTCCATTGCGGGGACCGAGCGGATTTGCTTTTTCAGTTCGGCGCGCATCGCATCGGTAGCGGCCTCGATATCGTCGCTGTTCTCCTCGCCGGCAGCGCCGCCGGTGAGCGTGCGATGTTCGAACAAATCGTTGAGCTTGGCGCGTGTGGCATCGAATTCGGGCTGTTGCAAGAGTTCCGGCCAATGAATCTTGCCGGTCACCGGATCGAAGTCGTCGGGACCCAATCCCTGCATCTTGGAAGAAGTTTGTGACGCTTCCAATTTGGCTCGTCCCCGCGCTGCGCGTTCTTCTTGTGCGCGCCGCTGCTCCTCCTTGTACTGCCGATGATTCTCTTTCATCTCCCAATAGGTGTCGGCGGCCTTCTTCTTGTTTTCGATATACCGCGCGCGGGCTTCTTCGCGGGTGAGCCGGGCCTGTGCGTCGGCTTGATTGTATTCTGCTTGCGCGCGAATCACGTCGGCCATGCCGCGGCCGTAACCTTCGGCCACCGTCGATCCGCCGTAGCCCCAGCCATATCCACCGTAGCCACCATAGCCGATCCCGTAGACGCCATACGGCTGGTACCAGCGGCCCACGGCGATACCGCCCCGTCTGCCGATTCGTCCACGGCGAACCTGCGCGCTTGCGGTGTCATTCGACTCCCACATCGAGGCGGCCAGAAGTGTCACCGTGACTAGGCAGAGTACTCTTCTCATCGTTTCGCTCCGATAACTTGCTCAGTGAACGCCCCGGCCGGCGAGAATCTTCGCATTCACGAAATTCCGGAAAAACAATGCTGTCTTTTGTCGTAGAGACAGATAGAATGAAAAATACGCGTTTCCTCTGCATCCTACGATTCTCCCCACGCCGAGGCAACAACCTTCTGTAAAATCGACAAGCGGAGCGAATGATGAGACCTCTTCTGACCTTGGTGTTGTCCGCAAGTGTCCTCGCGGTTGCCGGCCTGTCGCAGGCCCAGGAAGCCAGCATTTCCAAGTTGCTTCGCGAAATGAAATCGGACGACCCAGGCACGAGATCCGCCGCGGTGATGGAATTGGGGCGGCGCGACAATCTGCCGCCGCAAGCGATTTACGAGCTTTCCACCACGCTGCGCGACAGTGACCAAGAGGTAGTCCAGGAATCGCTGATTGCTGTGCAGCGGATCGGGCCGCGTGCCTTTGTGACAGTTCCGGCGGTGCTGCGGATTCTGAAGCACGAAGACAAATCGTTAGTCCATGAGGCATTGCATGCCTTGGCGGAGATCGGTCCTGCGGCGTCGAAACAGGCCGGACCGGAGATTCGCAAGTTTGTGAACAGCGACGATGTCCGATTAAAGATTGCGTCGGCTGTCGCGTTGGCGCGGTTAAACCCGCGCGACACTGAGCCGCTCCAAGCGGTGGTTCCCGATGTGGTGGCGGCACTCGCGTCCAAGGATCGGCACGTTCAACGTAACGCCGTGCGGCTGCTCTCGGCACTCGGGCCGATGGCAGTTGCCGAATTGGCGAAAGCGGTCGAAACGGGCGATCCGCAAGTCTGTTGGCGGGCCTGTGATGCACTCGCCAATATCGGGCCGGATGCTAAGAATGCGGTGCCGGGGCTCGTGAAGTTACTGGACAGTTCGGACGATTTGACTAGCTGGCATGCTGCGCGGGCCATCGGTGAGATTGGTCACCCTGCTGAGGGCGCAGTCGCCGGTTTGAGTAAAGCGTTGTCCCACACGTCTCCAACCGTGCGGGCGCACGCGGCGTCTGCGCTTGGCAAGTTGGCGCCGGCATCGAAGTCGGCCGTCGAGCCGCTGACCAAAGCGCTAAGCGATGACAATCTGAATGTACAAATCAATGCCGCCGGAGCACTGGGCGCGTTGGGGCCGGAAGCCGCCGGCAGTGCCGAGGCGCTTGTGACGGCGATGCAGGAGGAAGAGGCCGCGCTGGCGATCCACGCGGCGCAGGCGCTCTCTCAACTTGGTCCCAAGGCCGTTCCCGCCGTTTCAAAACTGCTCGCTGAAGAAGATCTGCGACAGCTGGCGGCCATGATTCTCGGCCAGATGGGCCCGGCCGCCAAACCGGCGGTCGACGCACTGATTGCGGCGATTGACGAAAAGAATGAAACCGTAAAACGTGACGTGATTGTCGCGTTGGCGCTGATCGGCCCTGAGGCCAAACCGGCGTCAACCAAATTGATGGCGCTGCTGGAGGATCCCGACGCCGCGGCACGTCCCGCCGCCGCGTTTGCGCTGGGCAAGATCGGCGAGAAACGCGCGATCCCTCTCTTGGAGCGAACGGCGAAGGTTCCCGGCAATCCGCGGCTGCAATTGGCATGTGCCCACGCGTTAATCACTTTGGATCCCAAAAACGAAAAGTACATCACGCTGGCCGTGCCGCGGTTTATGAACGGCCTGGACAGCGAACTTCCATTGGTCCGCCGCGAGGTGGCGGAAGCATTAGGTGCGATTGGCACCAAGGCCAAATCGGCGGTCCCGAAGCTGACAGAGCGGCTGCAAAAGGATGAGGACGAATCGGTTCGTGACCAGATATTGGCCACGTTGGCGGAAATCGGTCCTGACTCGGCCGAAGCGACGTCCACGATTATCGAGTTGCTCAAATCGAATGTGCCGCGACTGCGTTACACCGCCGTATTTGCCCTGGGGCGAATCGGCCCGGCAGCGAAGGACGCGATGCCGGAATTACGAAAGAACCTTCGCGAGGACGATCAGTTTCTGCAATTGCTGAGCGCCTGGGCGATGGTCCAAATCGGCGCGGCCGATGGGGATGTTGGCCGGGAAGCAGCGCCGTTTTTGCTCAAGGGGGTCGACCACCCCAATCCGCAAGTCAGGCTTGAGATTGTCGACGCGCTGGACAAATCGGGACGTACAGGACCGCTGGTGATGCAGGCCTTGCGCAGTGCCGCCCGAGACAGCGACGAGAACGTTCGCAAGGCTGCTCAAGATGTGCTGAAGAAGCACGACGGTGAGTAGACTTTCGGTGATCGCAGTCAGTATGCTGTCTCGCGGGTGCCTGCGAAGAACGACCGGGCATCCGTGACCCCGGCTTGATCGGGGTCATTTCCTCTTCCGGGATCGATCCCGGATCGCACCAATGCAGCTTTGATCGAATACGGTTTGTGACATGACTTCGCCCATTCAATTCCCCGGAGAAGAACGTTCCAATGCCGACCGGGCGGCCGTCGGCGCATACCAGCCGCAGGCGCTGAAGACCTACACGCCGAGCCTGGCGGTCTTAGCCAAATCGGCCGGGATCTATCATTGGACGCCTGAAGGCAAGCGGCTCTACGACTACACGTCCGGAGTCCTCGTGGCGAATCTGGGACATAATCCGCTCCGGTGGCAGCAGCGGATGGCCGGGTATTTGGGATGGACCGCCGAGCAGCTCTCGGCAAGTGCTCCGGCTGCGGGCGCGGTCGACGATTACTTTGAAGCGGTCCCGCTGACAGCCTACAACGCCGTGACGCCGATCGAAGCCGAAGCGGCGCAGCGGTTGGTGGCGAACGCAGCCAACCAACCGGGAGGCGGCCGCATTGACGCCGTGATGTGGGCGGCCTCGGGATCGGAGGCAATTCAGAAAGCACTTTGGGCTTGTCTGCACCGCGATCCGGCCCGCGATCTGATCATCGCCACCCGCTACGGATTCCACGGCAAGAAGGGACTTGCCGGCGCTGTTACCGGCTCGGAGAGCGACGCCGAGCGCGACCCGCGCGTCAAGTTCATCAGCTTTCCCATGCAGGAGGTTGATGACGTCGAACAGTACGGCCGCGAGATCGACCTGCAGAAGTATCGAGAGGAGTTAGAGGCGCTGCACGACGAGTTCGGCGATCGGTTGAATTGCTTGATTACCGAGCCCTATCTCGGCGGCGGGGGGAGTTATCATCCGCCGGCAGCGTACCATCAACTACTGCAGGAGTTTTGCCGCGCGCACGATATCTTGCTGATCTTCGATGAAGTGCAGGCTAACTTCGGACGCACCGGGAGAATGTATGCGTTCGAAGCTTACGGCATCGAGCCGGATCTGGTTGCACTGGGCAAGGGATTGGGCAACGGCGTGCCGGTTGCCGCTGTGGTTGGACGCCGAGATGTCATGGATTCGCTGCACTACGGCGAAGCGTCCGACACGTGGAGCGCTAATCCGCTGTCGTGTGCGGCGGTCTTGGCGACGCTCGATGAATTTGAGTCGACCGACATTCTCGAGCATACTCGTGCGGTCTCTGAAATCTTCTTCGCCGAGCTTGCCAAGCTCAAAGAAACGCCGGTGATCACCAAAGTGCGGGGCGAAGGAATGGTCTTTGGCATTGAATGTGGTCCGGTCGGGGAACTGTCTGCCGAAGAGGTTGCCAACGCCGTTGTCGAGGCGGCTTATCTGGGCCAGGGGGGTGACGGGATCCACCTGCTCGGTCCGCTGGCCGGCAAGGTCATCCGTGTCAGCCCGCCGATGACAATCACCGCTGACGAAGCGCAGGCGTCACTGCGGCTGTTGCAATCAATCTGCCGGGACGTTGCGGAACGCTTGCAAGGCGTTGCGGCAGGCAGCGCGACTTAGTGCGACAAGCGCGCGTTCAGGACATCGCAATGCCGCCGTCGACGTTGTATGCCTGACCGGTCACCATTTTGGCGTCGTCGCTGGCCAGATAGACGGCGAGCGGCGAGATGTCCTCAGGAACCAGCCGCCCGCCGATCGGCGTGAGGCCTGCTTCGTATTGCTCCTGGTCGATTCCTTTGCGTTCGGCGTCGTACTTCACCCGCGCATCGTTCATGACCGTCTTGACGGGGCCGGGGCAGATGCAATTCGACGTGATGCCCGACGACGCGTATTCCAGCGCAATCGTGCGCGAGAGCCCGAGCACTCCATGTTTGCTGGCAACATAGCCTGCGGCATGAAAGCTGGGGATGCGGCTATTGATCGAGGCCACGGTTATGATCCGTCCCCAACGGGCGGCCGTCATCTCCGGCAGGACGGCTTTGCAAAGTAGATAGGGCGCGGTCAAATTTAGCTGCAGGGAGCGGTCCCAAAAGTCGTCGTCAAAATCCTGGAGCGGATTGGGCTGCGAACTGCTGCCGATACCGGCGTTATTGACGAGGATTTCGACCGGTCCGAATTCCGCGCGGACGCGGTCGATGAGTTCGGCCGCCGCCTCGCGTCGAAACAGGTCGGTCGTAAAAGCGGCTGCACGGCCTCCTGCGGAGACGACTTCGTCGACGAGGCTGTCAAGTTGATCCTGGGACCGTGCCGCGGCGGCGAGCAGTGCGCCCTCGCTTGCGCAGGCTTTCGAGATGGCCCGACCAATTCCGCGTCCGGCTCCCGTCACCAGTACAACACGGCCCTCAAGTTTGCCCGTCATCGTCCGCTCCTCTTAATAGAAGTCGATTTCCTCCACGATGTGCAGCGTGCCAGCTTAGCCGATACGGCATGAATTCGACAGCGATCCGGCGTCCGCCTTAAGTCTCGCCATCTCAGATTTGCGGTTGCGGGAGTCTCGAACGCGATTCGGCAATTTCTGCCGGTGATTTGGGCGGGACTCGCATTGTTGCGAAGGGGTGATGGCGTTATTCTTCCGCCCACTTCTACTCTCAAAGACTCTCTCTCTACTCTCAATCTCTACAGACGCCGCAGTGCGCGGAAACCTTTGGGTTTTCGGATCACTGTTGCGCGCGATGGACATGATCCGGCTGGGAATCGTCGATTTCGATTCATCTCATTCGGTCGAGTTCACCAAACGGTTCAATCACGTTGGCGTGGACAGCGACCAGTACGTGGATGGTGCGCGCGTCGTGCTTGGTTGTCCGGGCGAATCGGATATGTCGCCCGAGCGAATCGGTCCGCATGCCGAGCAACTGCGTCACTGCGATGTCCGCATCGTCGATCGCCCGCAGGAAATGATCGGTGAAATCGATGCGGTGCTGATCCTCTCGTTGTGCGGCGATGCTCATCTGCCGCACGCCCGGCTGTTCTTGGAAGCGGGGATTCCGGCCTACGTCGACAAGCCGTTGGCGTGCAGTCTGTCAGAAGCGCGCGAAATGGTTCGCATTGCCGAGCAGAACGAAGCGACTCTGTTTAGCGCGTCGGCGCTGCGGTTTTCCGAGGAGATGCTGCAGTTTCAGTCGCAGGCCGACCGGTATGGCCAGACGTGCGGAGCGATTAGTTTTGGGCCGGCGAAACGGATGGATGGAAATCCGGGATTGTTTCACTACGGCATCCACCCGACCGAATTGTTGTTCTCGGTGATGGGGCCGGGATGCCGGGAGGTGACGAACACGTGCGGCGAATCCGCGGACGTGGTCACCGGACGCTGGCAGGATGGTCGAATCGGTACGTTGCGTGGAATACGGCAGGGGGCGGCGCGTTACGGAGTGATCGCGTTTTGCGAGCGGGCCGTCGTCCCGATTGAGGTCTCCTCGCGGTATGCCTACCGGAATCTGTGCCGGGAAATCATCGGGATGCTGCAAACGGGCCGCCCGGCGGTCGCCGCGTCGGAAATGTTGGAAACCATCGCGTTCATTGAAGCGGCCCTGGCCAGCGAACGGGACGCGGGAAGTGCGGTCCTCCTCAACTGAACAGACTTTCTAATTCAGCGGGTTTCGCGCCGAATTCAAGTCGAGGCGGTGGAACAGATACTTTTGAGATCAATTTTGCAAATCTTTGGAGACGTTGTTATGTGGTCGGGAATCATCCGCTGTTGTTGCCTGAGCCTGTTGGTGCTTCTCTGCGGCGCGGTAGCGGGCGCTCAGGAATTCCGAGTGGTGACGACGATTCACAACATGACAGAAGGCCAATCGCGCGGGCGGAGGGAGCTGGGCCGGAACCTCACGATTTTTCACGCAGGCGAAGCATATGATGTCGTGGATGAGGTGAATGAGATCACGATCTACCAACCGGCCCGTCGCCAATTCACAATCTTTAACATTCGGCGGATGTTGGCCACGACCATTTCTTTTGAACGGATTCACGAGATTCAAACCCATATGGACCGCCAAACGCAGGACTGGATCTTGTACCTGCTCAACAAGGGTGATGATCGCTCACTGCAGGAGGCGCGGACTTTGCAGTTTCAGCTAGCGCCCGAATTTGAGGAACAGTTTGACGAAAAGCAAAAAGTCCTCACCATGAAGAGCGACGAATACTCCTATACGGTACAATCAGATGCCGTTGCCGCGAAGAAGCCGCGGTTGGTGAGCGGATACATTGAATACACGAATTGGATGGCGCAACTGAATCCGTTGATGCACCCGGAGGCGATGTTTCCCGGGCCTCGGTTGAAGGTCAATAAGGTCCTGCAGTCGCGGGGATTGCTGCCGGTGAAGGTCAGCCGCATTCGAAACATCGCCGGGCAGCCGCACTTGCAGGCCAGGCATGAATTCAAATGGAAACTGACCCGCCGCGACCAACGCAGCATTCGTGCCTGGAAACAACATCTGCAGAGCGATGAGATGAAGTGGGTCGAATTCGCAGATTTTCAGGAAAAAGTCGCACCGCCGATCGCGCAACGTTAAACGCAAGAGGGCCGCGGCGGCTTGGGGGGTAACTTGAGATGGAACGCGGCGACTGTGTGATCGGCGAACAAGTTGTCCCGCCGGATCTGTTGGGGCCGCTCAATGAAATGCGCTGGTCACCCGCGAACGCATCCGCGGGCCAAACACGGCTGGAAGAGGACGGCTACCTGTTGCTGCGGGGCGCGCTGGACCCGACCGAGGTGCTCAGTGCGCGAGAGGAAGTCTTCTCGCGCCTCGTCGACGTCGAAGAGATTCAACCGCCCGCCTGTGACGGGATTGCGACCGGCTGCAGCCGCCGTGCTGAAGTCGCCGGAGATTTGGGCCAGTTTTGGCAATCGGTGAGTGAAGGTCCCCTGCTGCGCCGTGTCAGCCACGGCGATCGCATCCGTTCGGTCATGAGCCTCCTGTTCGACGAGGAGGCCCGGCCGCACGACTATATCTTTCTCCGTCCCAGCGTCGTTGGACGGGCAACCAAGTTGCATTACGATCTGCCGTTTTTCGCGCGCGGATCGACACGAATCGTGACCGTCTGGACCGCATTGGGTGATATTCCGGTGTGCGACGGGCCACTGGTGGTGGTCGAAGGTTCGCAACACTTTAGCGATTTGATCGATCCGATTCGGGACATCGATTACGACTCCAACGATTCGCCGCAAGTGCAGTTGGCCGACGATCCGCTCGAATTCGCCCGCCGCCGCGGGACCCGGCTGTTGACGGCCGATTTTCAGGCGGGCGACCTGATCATTTTCACGATGACGACGCTGCACGGAACGCTCGATAATCATTCCCCGATCGGGCGGGCACGGCTCTCCTGCGACGTTCGCTGGCAGCCAGCGGCTGATCCGATCGATGACCGTTACATGGGTGCCAATCCCGCCGGCACGACCGGGGCGGGGTATGGCGAACTGAACGGCGCCAAACCGCTGACTCAGGATTGGCACACACGCTGATCTACTGATGATAGGTTCTACTGTGAACCATCCTCTATTCTGCGGCGGTCGTTCCGTCCTTTCCGTATCGCTCGCGGCAATGCTCTTGCCACTTTTTATACAGTTGTGAAATGGGTTCACCGTATACTTCCTCGCTGACCGCCTGTAGATTCGTCGAGCCGGTTTTCTGGAATGCGGCGATCAAGTGCGGGAATTTGGGCCGGTATTCGGGCCGAGTGAGCAGCATTTCGACAAATGTCAGTGCCTGCCAATAGCGGTTCGTGGGAATGCGGCGGCCGTTGGTGAGTTGGTCCAACGGCAAATGATGTTGAGGGTTGTCGACCCCGTCCAAGATGATCTTGGCGAGATCGGCCTGCGGGTGGGAGCGAACCTGATAATAGGAGGCCAACCCCTCCTGGAACCAGCCGCCCTGGTTTTGAATCAGCGCGGCGTGGGCCAAGTAGGAATGGACAAATTCGTGCGTATAGACCGGCCGCAAACTGCCAATTTTTGGCTCCCAATACGACGTCGAAATCCCGTGCAGGGTGAATCCTTGTGACCGAGGACGTTCGACTATGCTGTTGAGCAGTTTGGCGAACCGGGGCGAAAACTGCTCGTACTGGCTACGCGTGGAAAACAGGATCAAGGTGGGCGGGATCTCGGGCTGGTTTTTTAGCTCTAAATCTTTTTGAATGGTTTGTCCCACTGCTTCCAAATGATCGGCCAGTTTTTGGAGATCCAAGTTCTGCTCGTTGGTCATCAAGAGAATTGACGGCCGCCGCGTCGTGAAGACTTTATCGGCCGGCAGGTCCGGAAACGCGACCGCGCGGAGGTCGTTCAGCGAAAATTGGGTCGCGGCGGGCGAGTCGGACTGCTCGAAACTGACGTGATCGATGACGACTTCGGCGGGGTTTCGGAACCAGAAACCGATCTTGTCGATGCGGTCATAGCGCGGCACGCGGCCGGGTCCCCAGCGCATTTCGCGGAGCGGCACGTCAATCTGTTTCCAGCCGCGATGGTAAAGAACGACTTTGCGCCAAAATCTTGCTCGGGGATCGTCTTCCAGTAGTTGCAGTTCCATGGTTGATTGCCGGCGCGCGTCCGCTTCGCTCGGCGAACGGTACACCCACAGGCGAATCCGGGGCCGGCTGCGCCAGTCCGCGGCGATTCGTCCCGCTTTGGAATACAATCCCCCGGCCCTTCCCACGCGGATCAGCACTCCCGAGCCCGTTGGGCCATTTTTGGGTGTTGCGTCGTCCAATGGAGGCAGCGGCTGGCGGGCGACTTCGATTTTGCCTTGGGCCGTCCAGTCTTTTCCCAAGCCGGCTTGTTCGAAATCGAAGAGCACGTGTTCTTCGGCGGCGAGGTGTGAATTCGCGCAAAGCAGGCACAACAGCGTGGCCGCGAGTGCGAGACGAGTACAGCACACAAGGCGACGGGTGGAAATGAACATAGATCACCGCTTCTTCGCGATACGGAACAGCCAAAAATTCAGCTCAGCGGTGCCGCAGCTTAAATTGACGAATGAGTTCGCCACGGATTAACCCAGCGCGGCCGCGCCGCAACCGAAATTCACGAAAGGATTAGCCACAGAGAGCACCGAGGACACAGAGAGGATATGGGTGATGGATTGATTTTAAAAGCTGTAGTGCACGACCAATATCTTGTTTCACGATTCGAATTCACTTAACAACCTGCGGCGATAACGCTCCCCCATTTTCTCAGTGAACTCTGTGGCCTCTGTGGCTAATAATTGACCCAAGTGACCCTGTCGCCACCAAAATCAACAACAAGTTTTGCCACGAATTTCACGAATCGACACGAATCAAAATGTCGGCGGATGATTCATTCAAATTCGTGCGATTCGTGGCCGTCAATAAATTCAATGAATACCAAGCCGACTGCGTGCGGTCGCGAGCGACGGACTGTGCCAAAAAACTTGCAATCGCGGCTTCCCGCTGCAAATTGTGTCTTCTTGATCGTTAACGCCCTTTGCAGCCAACACAAGTTTGAATTGTCGGTGACAACGGTCAACGCTCAGAGTCATTTTCGACCGGGCGGGATGCAACGTCAACGGTAGCCGTTGCCCTCTTTGCGAGAGACGTCGGGCGTTCCGGCGCATGTGGTTTGTGGCTGCGCCGTTGCGTCTTTGGTACAAATCGATCTTGTTATTGCGTACCTGCTAAGAACGGACAACGAGGATCAGTTTCATGCCCGAGTTTCAAATTGCTGTCATCGAAGGGGACGGGATCGGCGTCGATGTGACGCGGGAGGCGGTAAAGGTCGTCGAGGCGGCCGCCCCTCTCGACGACGCCCGGTTTTCGTGGCGGCACTTTCCCTGGGGAACGGACTATTACTTCCAGCACGGGCGGATGGCAGCGGAGGACTATCTCGACCAGTTGGCCCCGCACGATGCGCTGCTGCTGGGGGCGGTGGGGCATCCCGACGTGCAGGATCACATCACACTCAACGGCCTGCTGTTGCCGATTCGCCGGCGGTTCGACCAGGCGATTTGTCTGCGGCCCGCGTTTTTGTACGCCGGCGTCGAAAGTCCGCTGCGCGACAAACCGCCGGAATCGATCGACATGCTGGTCTTTCGTGAGAACACCGAAGGGGAGTATGCCAACATCGGCGGACGGCTCTATCAGCACTCCGACCAGGATGTCGCTGTGCAAACATCGGTGTTCACCCGGCGGGGCTGCGAGCGGATTATTCGCGCGGCGTTTGAAAAAGCAATGACCCGACCGCGCCGGAGTGTGGCTTCGATTACCAAGAGCAATGCGCAAGGGTACGGAATGGTGCTGTGGGACGAGACGTTCACGGACGTCGCGGCGGAGTTTCCCGATATCGAAACTGAATCGCTGCTGATCGACCGGGCAGCGATGGAGTTCGTTCGTCGACCGGAGTCGTTCGACGTGGTGGTGGCGAGCAATCTATTCGGCGACATTTTGACCGATTTGGCAGCGATCGTGGTGGGCAGCATGGGCTTGGCTGCGAGCGCGAATATCGCCATTGATCGTAAGAATCTGAGTATGTTCGAACCGGTTCACGGCTCGGCGCCCGATATTGCAGGGCAGGGGATCGCCAATCCGCTGGCGGCGATTCTCAGCGCGGCGATGATGCTGGAACATTTGGATCTGCCGCACGCGTCAGAGGCGATTCACTCTGCCGTCAAACAATTGCTGGCCGCGGGTGAAACGATGCCGCCCGATCTGGGCGGTTCCGCAACGACGGAGCAAATTGGTGATCGCATCGTCCAGCTGGTGCTGGAGCATTAGCCTTTGTCGGAGAAGAAGTTTCAGGGTGGCGGCAGTCGGATGTTCGTCCGACGCCAGCTTCAGAATCTGGGGGCTCGCTTTGCTCGACCCCAGCCACCCATCATCAAGCCTGAGTTTGATGACGAGACGTAGTCGGCGCGGCGGTGGTCCGTTTACATGAGTTGTTGCTGCACGGCGGGATTACGTGACAGAGATGCGTCGTGAGAGCAGAATTGCGGGCAGCAGCAGTCCCGTGACGGCGAGCGCGTATTCGACGCGCTGCGTTACATGCAGCACGACTCCAGCGTCGATCAGCGGCAATGAAAGCAGCATGGTCTTGATGGCCAAGCCGATCTTGGCGGGAGCCGGATCGAACAAGGCCGCGGTCAGGCGGCGATTGATCACCAGCAGGATCACGGCAAACAGCAATAACACCGACAGCGGATCGCCGAAATCTTGCCGGGTGATTACAAATGATATCAACAACATCATGCCGGCATTGACGAGCACCATGCCGGTGATTGCTTGAAATCGGCTGCGGCGCGAGACATTGGCTTCACTGCGGGCAAACCAAGTGACGCCGATGATGTACACGCCCAACGCGAGTGCAATCCCCAAGTGATTTCCCGCCCAGAGGCGCTGCGTCGTCGACGCTCCCAACATCACGTTGAGGAATCGGCAACTGCCCATTGCCACCGGTCCGAGGGGCGTCGACTTGAGCAGCCAGTCATATGCGAAAATTGCCGCCACGATCAGCAGAGCAACCACACTGCTTTGCGTGCCGGCGACCGACGCAGCGGCGACCCCTGCACCCATCAGCAACGCTCCCAATCGAACCGCTGCGATCAACGAGATTCGTCCAGAGGGGATGGGGCGCTGAGGCCGTTCCTGAGCATCGACTTTGCGGTCAAACACATCGTTAAAGACCATGCCCGAGAGATACAAGCAGCCCGATGCCAGCAGCAGCACGACGAAGTGCAACAGCGGCGCGAAGCTTTGATGGACGATCAGATATCCCAGAAAGATATCGGCCATCGCGGTGAAGACCGCCGGTAGCCGCACGAGCTGTAGATATGCCAAAAACTTCGAACCGCAGGGTGTGGGATGTGCGGGGTCGCTCATGTTTCGTCTGCGATCTCGTCGGCCCAATCGAGCAGTTGCTGGTACTGACGGTCGAACTCCGGAACGTGACAGCTTTGCGGGCTTTTGAAGAACGACGCCAAGTGGGACATCACGCCGCTGGTGCCCCGCCGCATTTCCCGCTCTGTGAACCGTACCAAATCGAGCACCAGCGGCGCCGCGAGCAGCGAATCGCATCCTTGCCAGGTAAACTGCATGGTCATCGGCGTATCGAGGAAACCATTGAAGTGAATGTGGTCCCAGGCGGTCTTCCAATCGGCCATCGATTCGATGTATTCGATCGAGACCAGCGTCTGCGGCGAATACCCCAAGATTTCCGTGAGCAGATGATCTTTGGAACGGACCTTGTTCTCTTTATTGATGGGGTCGTCGAGGACGAGACCGTCGAGGTTTCCAAAGATGTTGTGCCCGACCCAACTCATCACTTCCAGGTTTCGCCGAGCAAACATCGGCGCCAGCACGCTCTTGAGTAAGGTTTCACCGGTCTTCCCGTCACGGCCCATATGCAGGGTGCCGGTTTTGAGTGCCAGCTCCTCGAGTGCGGGGAGATCGGAACCGATCGACGGCGTAAAATTGACGAACGCGCAGCCGGACTGCATGGCCGCGACGGCGTAGAGCGAACTGGCGGGCAACGCCGGATCTGTCGCCGTTTCCAAGACTTCGGCGAGTTCGTCCCAATTCTCGTGCTGTGTCGCTTGCTCGACCGGCGGTTCTGTGGACGCCGTGTTGACCACGATCACCCGATCCAATTCGTGCGCGGCGCGGAATTCCTTCAGGTCGGCCGATACCCGCTGAATCGCCGCCTGGGGCGATTCGCCGGCAACGTCCTTCGCCGGATTATCGGAAATTGACTCAATGGTCGGACCGACGTTGACCAGCGTCCCGGGGCGAATGTTTTTGTCCCACTCAACCAGTTGCGGTGCAATCTGCTCCAACTGGGAGGGGCGAAACACGCGCGACTTTTCATGCAGGGTACGGGCGGCATCCGCGTAACTCGTTTGCCGGATTTCGTGCCCCCCCACCACGAACCGGTCCCAATTCGCGAGCTGCAATCGCGCAAAGCGGGGCGCGCCGCTGACGAGACCCGTTTCACCGGTCAGACCTTGTTTGAGACAGGCCAAACCGACTACAGACGTTGTGGCGACGCCTCCCTGTGCACCGATGAACCAAATCCCAATCCGCTCACTTGCCATCAAACCGGCCGCCTATTCTTCGTCGTCAGTCGCTCTAAAACAGGAATTCAAATCAATTGGAGACAATTTGCTCAACCCAACCGGTCAGTGCGTCTTTGAACCGCTCGAGTGTCTCCTCAGTGCTGGATTTCACCTCCGCCAACTGAGCCGGACCGGAGCAGGCTGCCTGCGCGAAGTAGTAAAACTTAATCTTTGGTTCCGTTCCGGAGGGACGGGCGGCGAAAGAGATTTGTTGGTCGCCTTCCTGGGAGTCGAAGAAGACCAAGTTCCCTTGCGGCTCGGGCAGCTCTTCAGACTTCTGATTGGCCGGCAGCGCGCGAATTTCCTGTGTCCCGTAGTCGCGCGCGCGACTCAAGGTGATGCCTGCCAACTCGGTGGGTGGAGATTCGCGAAAGGCGGCCATCAGACTGTCGATTTGCGCCTTGCCGGTCGGACCTTTGCAGACGACCGACGTCTGTGACTCTGTGTAATATCCGTGTTCAGCGAAGATCTCATCCAGTCGGTCGAGCAGCGTCTTGCCGTCTTGTTTGAGTTCGGCGGCGAATTCTAGGATGTAGAGCGCCGCGACCGCTGCGTCTTTGTCGCGGGCATATTGCCCGGCCAGGTATCCCAACGATTCCTCCGCCCCAAACACGAATTTGTCGGGACCTTCATTGTCCATTGTCTGGCCGATGTATTTGAAGCCGACTAACAAATCATCAATCGCTCGTATGCCAGCCGATTTCGCCAGTTGGGCGATCAGCGGGGTCGTCACCAGCGTCTCGATGACGTAGTGCTCCGGCGTCAATGTCCCCGCGGCGGCGCGCTTGCGGAGCACGTAATCGGTGATCAACACTCCGATCCGGTTTCCGGTCAGGTGCACGAACTCGCCGTTTGTATCCCGTACGGCAATTCCCAGCCGATCGGCGTCCGGATCACTGGCCAGCACCAGGCTCGCGCCTTGTGTTTTGGCCTGTTCAATCGCGGGTCCAAAAACTTCGGGGCGTTCGGGGTTGGGGAGTTGATCCGGAACGTTCGGAAAATTGCCGTCGGCCGCCCGTTGTGGCTCAAAGATTGAGACCTGCTCGAAACCCGCTTCCCGGAGAGTGCGAAATACCGAGGATTCGCCGACTCCGTGCAGTGGAGAGAAGATGGCCTTGATGTCCCGCAGTTCGGACAAGCTCAACGCCAACACGTTGTCGATGTAAGCGCGGTCGACCTCTTCGCCGATGACCTCAATGCGGCCGGCAGCCACCGCCTCGTCAAAGTCGATCGCGGCCAGTTCTCCGCACTGATAGACGCAGTCGATGATGCCTTGGTCGTGCGGCGACAGGACTTGGCCCCCGCTCGACCAATAGGCCTTGAACCCGTTGTCCGAGGGCGGATTGTGCGACGCGGATATCATGGCGCCGACATCACAGTTCAAATGCCGCACAGCGAAGGACAATTCCGGTGTTGCTCGATGGGAATCGAAGAAAAAGACTTTCAGGCCGTTCGCCGCCAAAGTGGTGGCGGTTAATTGTGCGAATTCACGCGACCGGATGCGCGTGTCGCTGGTAACGACGGCAGTTCCCTCATTCTTCCCGGTCGCCTGTTTCAGATATGCTGCCAGACCTTGCGCCGATTCGCCGATCGTCCGTTCATTGATCGTGGCCGAACCCAAATCGGCCATCAATCCGCGTCGTCCGCCGGTTCCGAACGGGATCACTTCCCAGAACAGCCGGTCCAGTTCCTGAAATCGGCCTTCGTCGACCAGCTCGAGAATTGCCGGAACATATTCGGAAAAAAAGGGTTCCGAGAGCCAGCGAGCGGCGTTTTCTGCCGTCGCTGCGGTCAATTGATTGCTCTGGGCGGCGGATTGAATCGTTTCAACGGCGGCCCTTGCGCGGGCATCCGAGGGGGCAGAACTCATCAGCGATCAGCTTGGGGATTGAGAAGGAGGGAGGGAATTTCAGCACGTTTCGCACGTCAAGTGACCCCATCTTATCAAATGGGCAGACGGTCAGCGAGTGATCAGAATCCGCGCACGACGAAATCCGAGACGCGGCACTTGGGAGAGACTACCGAAAGAGCAGTGCGGGTAGGAATTCAGACACCTTGCGGCGATGATCGTCGGAAATCTTTCCGCGAAAGCGGAGTTTCAGTCGTCCCGTCTGAGTGTTGCGACCGGTGATCGTCAATTGGCCGCGGTAGTCCAGCACGAAGTGAAAAAAGTATTCGACAGAAGCTTCGTGACCGCGTAAAGGGGCTCCGGAACAGCGGACGACGCTGGGAGTGACCCAGATGCGGAACTCGGGCAGCAATCTCAGCCATGCCAGCAGGATCGTCGCCGTAAAGATGATGGCCAAATCCTGTTCCATCTCCGCATTCCACTGCCATGCCGTCAACGCGGCAGCGGTCCACACAGGTGGCCGGTCAAACGCGGTCGGGCAGTCAAGTTGTTTCGCCTCCACTGGGTATCGTATAATCGATCTCGCGAGGGAATCAAATCGCTTCTTTCAGGGATTTCCCGTGGTGTACAGCTTCGATATCGCGGATGGCGAATAGCTTTCCCAAAAACCGCAGTTTGGGGAAAGCGACGCGGCCATTCCGGTCGGGGATTCGCGAAACATTGACATAGTTTTCATGATTGTTGGATGAGCGCTGAGATGCTCGGCGAAATCAACTTGGAAAAAGTCGGCATCAGCTGTTTTTTTCTCAGCTACCTGGTGGCATTTGCGTTCGAAGTCACCCGTCTGATCAAAAAGAGCCGTACGTCGCGTGCCCTGATGCTGCTGTTTGCCGTCGCGGGTCTCTGCGCGCATACGATTTTCTTACTTGTCCGCAGCCGCGCAGCCGATTTGCCCCCGTTGGTCGGCTCGCAGTTGGATTGGATGCTGGTTCTGGCGTGGCTGATGGTGCTCTTTTTCTTGGTCTATTCTCTGCTGGATGAGAGTTCTGCGCTAGGAATTTTCTTTCTGCCGCTAGTCCTGTTGATCGTGGGATCTACGTACTTTGTCGGTCAGGAACCGCGGGCGGTGATGGAGGGTCAGCATTCTCTCAAGATGGCTCATGCGGCGCTGCTGGTATTCGGCATCAGCGGCGTGGTGATTGGATTCGTGATTGGGCTGATGTATTTGGTCCAGCATCGCCGTCTCAAACGAAAACATGGGCAGGCGGGTGGTTTAAGCATGCCGAGTTTGGCGAAGCTGGCCCGCTGGAATCGTTTGTCGGTGATGCTCAGCTTTCCCTTGTTGACGGCGGGGATGCTGACCGGAGTGGGACTGGGGCTGTACTCTCAGAGAACGCCCGAGCCGGTGCAACTGCTTGATCCGGTCATTCTGAGCTACGGTGTGGTGTGGCTGGTGATGGCGGTCCTCTTCGGCTGGCTGTTGCGGGCCAAACCGACTGCCGGTAAACAGGTGGCTTGGCTGACGATCTGGGGATCCGGCTTTCTGTTGCTGACGATGATTGGGCTGCAAGTGCTTAATATGGACAGTTGGCACAGCTGAGAGATCCGAGAAGGACAAGGCCAAAAAAGGTTGTGGACCGGAGTCGACGTTGAATCTGCAAGTTGTTTACTGTACCCACCACGGCACCGATCTGACGTTGCGAGAGAAGCTCGCGTTCTCGGATGAGCAAACGGCGCGCGCTTACGATCACCTCCGCAACGAGTTTCCGGATTCGGAGTTCGTGGTGCTTTCCACCTGCAACCGGGTGGAGTTGTACACGGCGCAGGAATCGGCGAAGAACGTTCCGACCCACCAGCAGTTGGCCGAGTTTTTTGCCGAGTTCCACAAAGTTCCCCGCGAAGAGCTGTTCGACGACTTGCTGGAACGAACCGGACCCGACGCCGTACGACATCTGTTTTCCGTGGCGGCAGGCATTGACAGCATGGTCGTCGGCGAGCCGCAGATCGTGGCTCAAGTTCGCGAAGCGTACGCGACGGCACGGGATCACCGCGCATCGGGCCCGCTTGCCAATGCCATGTTCGAGCGGGCGCTGAAGGTCGGCAAGCGGATCCGCACGGAAACCGGATTGTCCGAGGGACGTATCTCCATTGCCAGCGTGGCGGTTGGTGATTTCGGCAAGAGCATTTTTGACCGCTTTGACGACAAGCGGGTGTTGGTCATCGGCGCGGGAGAGATGGCAGAGGAGACGCTGCGGTATCTGCATGCCGAGGGGGTCCGCGACGTCGTGGTCACGAACCGCAGCATTGAGCGGGCCAAAATGCTGGCGGGTCAGTGGGGCGGAACAACGGCCCCGTTTGATCAGCTCGACGAATTGTTGGGACAGGCCGACATCATCGTCAGCACTACAGGTGCGAGCCGGCCGATTGTCTCGTGCGAACGGTTCCAAGAAGTTCGCCGGCAGGGGGATCCCAAGGAAGTCTTTATTCTCGATTTGGGAGCCCCGCGCGATTTCGACCCCGCCATCGGCGAGGTGGACGACAACGTCTTTCTGTATTGCATCGATGATTTGGAGGCGACGTGCGATCAGAATCGTAAAGTCCGCAAAAAAGAGATCGCGGCTGCGCAGAGAATTATTGATGAGGAGACTGACGAATTCATGCAGGCGGTGTACCACCGCGCGACCGGCCCCATCATTCGCAACCTGCGTGAAAAGTGGAACGAGATATCACAGCTGGAGTTGGAACGGCTGTTCGGAAAACTGCCCGATCTGAATCAAGAGGACCGCGACCATTTAGAGCAGTGCTTTAACCGCATGGTCAACAAGCTGCTGCACCCTCCGTTGGAGGTACTTCGCGAGGAAGCCCGCGAGGGGACGCCGCACGGATTGATGGACGCGCTGAAGCGGCTGTTTCATTTGCGCGATTAACATCGCCGGACGCCAAGCTCTCTTGACGCGAGTGATCGTTGAGTCAGCGATCAGGCGATGAGTATCTAACGTGTCGGGTGGCCCCGATTGAAAATCGGGGTGCCGCAGGCACACGAGGCTGCAATTTCACCGACCAACAATCTGGCGGTGCCGCAATGTCCTTTGACGCGGCAACTGCGGCCTCTTGCAGGCAAAGCCTGCCCCGATTGCTTCGCAATCGCGGCCACCCTTTAGGGTCTGAGCCAATTTTTGTGGTATGCCATCGCTCCGCATCGCAAGCCCTGTGGCTGTTTGAAGTCGGCTCGAGTCGGATCCGTTCCTGCAGCTTGACAGGCTCTCCCGGATCTTGTTATCTTCTATTTAACTAGAAGAAAGGGCGCCGCGCGATGGTCAGACCGCAGTCCAGCCTGCCCACGGAACTGGAACTCGAATTGCTGAATATCCTCTGGGAGGATTCCCCGCAATTGGTGCGGGACATCCGCGATCAGCTCGCATCTCTGGGACGCGACATCGCGCACACGTCGGTCATCACGACGCTCAACACGATGGTCAAGAAGAAGTACCTCAGGCGCACCAAACAAAGAAACGCGTTGCTCTTTGCACCCCGTGTCACCCGCGACGAGATCTCCCGGCAGATGCTGGAGAATGTCGTCGACCGCGCGTTCGCCGGCTCCGCCAAGGCTGCGCTGCTCAGTTTGTTCGATAGTGAGAATATCGATGAGGACGAAATCAAGGAACTCCGGCAGCTGATTAACCGCAAAGCTCGGGAGACTCGAGAATGATCCATCAATCCTGGTTGCCTCACGGGCTTGATCCAATACTTTGCGAAAGACTTGCCGTCTGCCTGCTGCACTTTCTCTGGCAAGCGGCCGCGATGTGCGCACTGGTGATTGGCGTTGCCGCGTTCCTGCAGCGCCGGTCGGCGCAATCGCGATATCTCATTCATCTGCTCTGCCTGTCGGCAATGGCCGCCTGTGTGCCGCTCAATTTTGTGATTTTCAGCGAACAGAGCATGCCAACGGCGGAGACCATCTTCGAAGTCGAGACTCCGACCGCCGATCATGCCGTCTCATCAGAACCGAAGTCCGGGCTACCGGCTGACGTTCAACAGGACCTGGACGGCGAGACGGCCGCTGACAGGTCCATCGCGGTTTCAACGCAAACAATTCCGGTCTCGGTCTCCACACAGGTTTCTGCTTCAACCGGTTTCAGTGCCGAGGACCTTTACGTTCCTCCGGGCGGTTGGCCCGCGTGGGTGGTGACGGCTTGGATTTGCGGCGCATTGTTGATGCTCGTGCGGCTCGCCGTTTCGCAGTTTGCCAGTTACCGCATGGTGCGTGCCTCGCTGCCGGTGACCCAGTCGAATCTGCTTCACGCCGCGCGCGTTCAAGCCCAACGCGTTGGACTGGCCGTTTCTCCGGCATTGGCTTGGTGTGCGGACGCCTCTGTGCCGGTTGTCGCGGGAGTCGTGCGGCCGCTGGTTCTCTTGCCGCCGTCGCTGCTGACCGGTCTCGACACTATACAAATTGACGCGATCCTGGCGCACGAATTTGCGCACATCCGCCGCTGGGATCCCTGGTTTAACGTTCTGCAGCGCGTCGTCGAGGCGGTTTTGTTTTTCCACCCGGCAGTTTGGTACGTGAGCCGCCAAGTGAGTGCCGAACGCGAGAATTGCTGCGACGACATTGTCGTCGGCAGCGGGACGCGGCGCCTCGATTACGCCGACGCATTGGTGCGAATGGCGGAGATTTGCGTGGCGCGGCGAGTTTCCGCTGCAAGTCTGGCCGCCAGCGGCGAGAGCCAGTCCGATCTCAAGCGCCGCGTGCTGCGGCTGCTCTACACCGAGCCGGCGGCGGGACGGTCCGGCGGGTTCGTCACGCTGCTGGGGATTGTGGTGCTCGTGATCGCTGCGCCGGCGGCGTTGTTGATTGCCTCAAATTCGGCACCGCCGCAGCCGGTGCCCAATTCGGTCGGTCATCCCGAAGGCGTGGTCGCGGTATTGGGAGAAGACCGCGCGCGGATCTGGGGCTACACTCGTCAGATCGTGACCACTTCCGACCACAAGCGGCTGTTTGTCACCGAAGCGATCGGCCACGTCTCCATCTTTGACGCCGACACGCTCAAGCGGATCGCGCAGTTTCGTCCGCATGCTATGCGCTGCCTCGACGTGGCGCTACTAAAAGCCGACACGCGGCTGGTCACGATCTCGGTCGACGGGTCGGCACGCTTGTGGGACGTTACGACGCCGACGCCGAAACAACTTGACGAGTTTGTGGCGTTCGACGGTTCCGCCGATTCCGGCTGGCTGTCGATGTCGGTCGCCGGCAAGAGCAACCGCTTGGCTCTGCGCTGGAACGAACAGATCGTTGTATTGGAGTTGCGCGACGACATACTACACCGACTGGCAGAAATCCCCAACCGTGCTGAGGACACGCCGTTTCAATATGCGCTCTCGCCGGACGGGCGTTGGCTGGTGACTTGTGAAGATCAAAAAACCATCGAGTTGATTGAAGGCGAAAACGGAATTAGGAATGGGTATCGAGACGCCGTCTTAGCCGTCTGGGATCTGAGCGAGGAGAAGCCTCGAGTGGCTTCAGAACTCAAGCGAAAGTCGGTCCAAGGATTGATGTTTTCACCGGACGGGCGGTTTCTATTCGGACCCGATCCCACGTTCGTGCCGAATCGTGAAACGTATTGCTGGACGTTCCGTGACGGAGAGCTGGCAGAAATTCTATCTTACCCGGGCGGTCCAACGGCCATTGCACCGATCGTGATGAACCCTGACGGCTCGCGGATGGCCTTCAGTACTCGCGAGGGGACCGAGGTGTTTCGCAAAGCAGAAGAAGGCTGGGCACGCGAGGCCCAACTCGACACCGGAAGGTCACAGACGTGCGCGTTTGTTGACGACGAGTCTTTGGTCGTCTTGAACGCTCCGGAATTGCAGCGGTGGGATCTTATGAACGGCAAGTACGAAAAACGGCCCGCCCCGACGGGACATCGCTCAATTGTTCGCGGCATCGTTTTTGACGGGCGGAAGAATTCGTTGCTGTCTATCGGCGGTGATAAGATCCGCAGTTGGCCGCTGGCCGACATCACGGCGACCGGAGCCGAATCACAGGAGTTGGGATTTGAAAATGCAACACAAATCTGGCCTTGGAGCGACAAGAAGGGATTCCTGTTGCGGCGAAGTGTTGCTGGTTCGACGGTCATCGAAGGCGTTCGTCGCGGGGTCAACCAACTGCTGGTGCAGTTCAAAATCGATCTGGGAGACGACTACCGGGAATCGGCTTGGTGTGCCGTGATGCATCCCCGGCGTGAAATTCTGGCGACCGGGCACTGGGATTCTCACATCCGTCTGTGGGACGTGACTTCCTCGCCGCCGCAACAAATGCTCTTTTGGCGGGCGCACCGCGGGCACGTTTGCGGGATCGCCTTTTCGCCGGAGGGAGACCAGATTGCTTCGGTTGGTTGGGATCACCAGGTGAAGATGTGGACCTTTGATGCCAATGACCTGACTGCGAAACCGACGGGGCGCCTGATCGGAAGTCACGCGGACATCGTCCGTAGCGTCGATTGGTCGCACGACGGACGCTACCTCGCCTCCGGCGGGGAAGACGGGCAAATCCTCTTTTGGGATTTGAGCGATCGCGGTCGCCCCAAATCACTCATGCAGCCGGAAGACGGACCGCCGAAACGAAACACCTATGATCAAATCACTGTCGGCTCCCTGCAGTTCAGCCGCGACGGCAATCGGCTGTTGTCCTGCGATGCGAAAGGCCGATTGACCCTCTGGTCGACAAAGGATTTGCAGATCAAGAAACGCTGGCAGCTTTCGGGTTGGATTTGGGACGCACGATTCAGCCCTGATGAAAAAATGATCGCGACCGCCAACGGAGACGGCACGGTCTACCTGCTGCGCAATGAGGACCGTGAGAAGTAAACTGTGTCGGAGACAGTAGTCATTGTCGCGTTTCGGCGCGACGCAGGCGGTCGTTGAGGGCGATGCCTAACCCGTGCTCCGGAAACGGCAGCGCGACAATCAAATCGAGCCCCGTCGCATCAAGACGTCGCAGAGCGGCGAAAAACTCGGCGGCGGCTGCCGTCAGATCTTCTTCCGGGGAGAGCGCCTCGATGACGACATAGGGCGATTGATCTTCGGGAGGCCGCAGGCACAACAGGCCGACGCGTTTGCCGACGGAGGTTTCCGCTGCAGGGGGCGTCAGTGATAAGGGCGTTCGCGGTGCGTAGTGATGCGGTAGGCGGCCGGGCGACTGCTGTGCTGCTGCTGAAGGATGGGCGTCGTCCGCGGGAATCATCACCTTGCCCGTTCCAACGACCGCCTCCAATTGCTCGATTGTCACGCCGCCGGGGCGAAGCAGGCGCAGACAATCGTCGTCAACTTCGACAACCGTTGATTCCACGCCCACGCGGCACGGGCCGCCGTCGAGAATGTCGTCGACCGATTCGCCCAATAGTTCTCTCACATGCTCGGCCGTGGTGGGACTGAGACGTCCGAAGGGATTCGCGCTGGGCGCGGCGATCGGGACTTGGGCTTCGCGGAGCAAAGCCTGCGTGACTTCGTGGTCCGGGACTCGGAGCGCGACGGTCGGCAAACCGGAGGTGACGATATCGGGCACAGCATCGCGTTTGGGAAGCACGAGTGTCAGCGGTCCGGGCCAAAATGCCGCCGCCAGTTTTTGAGCCGTTGCCGGAAAATCGACCGTCAGCGCTGCTGCGGCCTCCGTGTCGGCGACATGCACGATCAGCGGGTCGAACCGGGGCCGCTGTTTGACCTCAAAAACCCGCGCCACTGCCTGCGGGTTCAGCGCATCGGCACCGAGACCGTATACGGTTTCTGTCGGAATCGCGACCAAGCCGCCGCTGCGGATGATCTCCGCGGCTTTGGCAATGTCCAGTGCTGAGGTCATTGGAGAGATTGAAACATGCTGATGGGGAATTCAAAGCGATGTTTCTGAAATAGCCTCCACACTCGGCAAATACAACTGCGAGCTGCGGAAAAACGCCTGCGGCGAGTCATTCACAGGTGGCGCCAAATGCCTCCAGGGGCGGGGCAGTAGCAGGTTACGACAATAGGCCGGCCAATCGATCCGCCTGAATCGATGCTGGAATCAACATGTCGGCCAGCAATTGTTCCTGGTTCGACGACGACAAACCGGCCGAGTCGTTTAGAATTGTCCAGGCGGTGGACGTCTCCAACGACAACTCCGATGGGTTTTGCTCGGCGTCGACATGTTCGGCGATTAAGTCGGCGAGACTCACGACGGCGATTAGCGTCCGGACCGGTTCAGCGGCGTTTTGCGGATGGTGGTGGTGGGCCGCGGCCTCAATCAGTTCTTGGGGCGCATTCCAGGACTGCAGCAGCCCGGCACCGATCAGGCAGTGGTTGCGTTCGGGTAACGGCTCCTGATCCTGGTCGACCAGACGATCGTGCTCGGCATGCCAGTCGATTCCGCTGTCGGTCGCGGGGCCCCATATCAACAAATGTCCCACGTCATGCGCCATCGCCGCAGGCAGTAAGAGCCCCTGCGGTGGGATGCTGAGGTGTGCCGCCAATTCTCGAACGATCATCGCCGTCAGGAGCGAATGCTTCCAGAGTCGGTTGCGGCTGCGGTCATGAGCAGCGTGCATCACATCCGAAATCGCCTGTATCCAGAGCGCTTCTTGAATGGCGTTTCGTTCCAGAGTTTCGCAAGCTGAGCGACCGTTGCTCACCCGCAGGGTTGTCGGCAGCAGATGATTGACGGCGATCAGAAATCGGCGGCAGAGCCGGGGAGACTCGTCCAAACTTTCCGCCAGGAAACGACGTTCTGTCCCCTCATCGGAACAGAGTTCCAAGACGAGTCGCAGGTCCTCTCCCGGCGCGGGGGGTGCGTCCGATCCGCAGATTTTTTTGAGCAGCGCCGAGTGCGAGAAAGCAGTCATTCACGTTCGCGTGCCGGAGGCGGTTAGTTGCTTGTTGCGTCGAAGCGGCTGCTATTGCCGTTTCGGCACGGTGGACGGGATGGATTGAACCCCCATAACGGTCGCTTTCGCGGACTGTTGCCGGCCTGGCACTCCCGGTTGCGGAGCGCGGGGTTGAAATTGCGGCTGGGGAGTGGAATCGCGCCACTGCTGCTGCTGAATCGGCTGCCGGCCCATCGAGGGGCGGTGCGTTTGTTGAATTCCGCTTGCTTGTTGAATGGCGCCGCCGGCATGTCCTGCATCGGCAACCGCTTGTTGACGCGCTTTGTCGCGGCGGACGACGTCGAGCCATTCTTGAGCTTGGTGCATGTTCGGGTCGTGGATTGTTGCGTGCAGCAGATGCTGTTCGCTCGCGGCGAGTTGGCCTTGCTCATGTAGGATCACGCCGACGTTGTAGTGCGCGGCGGCAGTCCCGACTCCGGATTTCTCGAAGTGAGTCAGCCCCTCGTCGATTCGTCCCGCTTGAGTCAGCACTCGTGCCAACTCGTAGCGATACGTGTTGTCGACCGGAGCCAGCATAAAGGCTTGACGGTGGTGGTCGATCGCTTCATCCCAGCGTTGTTGGCTGGCGTAGAACTGGCCAAGAGCGGAGAGGACTACTGGTGATCGGGGCGCGATTTGCTTGGCGCGGAGAAAACCCTGTTCGGCTGTATCGACCCGCCCCGCTAATTGCTCAATGCGGGCCAGACCCAAAATCGCGTTGTACGATTCCGGGTTCTTATGGAGTGCCTTGTTGTACGATTCCACCGCTTTGGTCAAATTATTGCGGCTTTCTTCGAGGCGGCCGTAGGCGACGAAGAGTTTGGCGCTCGGCTCGCGATTGGGCGCTTCCTCGATGACGGTGGCGTATTCCTGTTTGGGCGAGAGCCGCTTCTTGATAGCGGCCATCCATCCCGTATTGCGTGTCGAGACGGTGGTTTTTGAGGTTCCTGCGCAACCTGAAACCGCAAGTGAGACGACGGTTAACGAAAGGAACCATCGATTTAACTGGGCTCGACGTGCCATCAGACGCCTCCGTGTGTTGCTTTCAGCGCGATGCGCAAGCGGCATCGTGCCGTCAACACTTGAATAGTCCGCAGAGATGAGTGGGAAAGGACGTGGATGGTTCTTGCAGCCTGGGATCGGCAGGAATTGCCGATGGAACCCGCTCTGTTTAGAGTTGGCAGAAGAACCGCTGTGCTGCTTCGGCAACCAAATCCTCGGTCAGCACAATTTCCTGTTCCTCGAATCGGCAGATCGACTGGCAGATCTCCAACAAATCGCGCGGATCGCTGGATCGGGGCGGCTTTCCTGCGTCGTAGAACGTGCGGTAGAGGTAGTCCACGGCACTTTGAGAATATGGGATGTCCCGCAGGCGGCAACTCAATTCAAAGATCTCGGTAAACAGCTCCCGGGTCGGGGGACCGATGTGAATTTTGTGCCGGATCCGTCTCAAAAACGCTTCGTCGACCAGCTCGCGCGGATCGAGGTTGGTCGAGAAAATAATCAATTGTTCAAACGGGACGGCGAACTTCTTGCCGGTCGCCAAGGTCAGATAGTCGAGTCGTTCTTCCAGCGGCAGGATCCAGCGATTGAGCAAGTCGCGGGGGCTGACGATTTGGCGGCCGAAGTCGTCAATCAAGAACACGCCGCCGTTGGCTTTGATGTGCAGGGGCGCCTGGTAGAAATTGGCGGAGGAGTTGTATCTCAGATCGAGCATCTCCAACGTCAATTCGCCGCCGGTAATCACGACCGGCCGACGGACCTTGCGCCAGCGGCGATCGATGGTGTTTTCATTGAGCAGCCGGAACGTCTCGTCGGCATCGTCGGTGATTAGTTCGTCTTCGCGGTCCGTCACGTCATGCAGCGTGGGGTCGAAGATCGTGATGATGCTGTTTTCGGTTTGAACGGCGTAGGGGACGTAGATCTCGCCGCCGCCGCGATTCAGGAAGTTGCCCAGACCTTTAGCGATCATGGTCTTGCCATTGCCCGGCGGACCATAGATGAAGATCGAGCGGCCGCTGCAGACGGCCGGTCCCAGTTCCTGCAGCAGGTTGGGCCGGATGATCATGTTCTCGAACGCGTCGACCAAGGCGGTCGCGGTGCAGGTCAGTCCGACGACGGACTGGCGGAGACACTGTTTGACATAGTCATCGAGCGAGACCGGCGCGGGGCCGAGGTATTTGCATTGTTCAAACGCGTCGCGGGCGCGGGTTCGGCCGAGGTCGGTCAGATAGAACTTGTAGGAGACGCGTCCGATCAACTCTCCGGTGGAGACCTCAAGGCACTTTTCATCCTTGAGGAACCGCAGCGCTTCGTCAACGACATTGAACGGCAAGCGGGCTTCCTTGGCCAAGTCGAGTCCAAGTAGTCCGCCCTGCAGATAGAGTTGCTTGAGGATCAGGTCACAGATTTGCATCAGTGACAGGCCGGTCTCCTCGAGTGACTGGGGCGAACGCGGCGGCGGGCATTCGGGGAGCGATTCGGCGATTGGCGTTTTCGATTCGGTGTCCGCATCGGCGTCCGCCGATTCGTCTGACGGCGGGAGCTCTTCGATATCATCAGCAGCGGACGGTGGCGACCACTTCTTTTTGAAGAGATCAACATAGAGATCATCGATCGCCGCTTTTTCGGCGGCTGAACCGTCTTCCAGCGAGACGGGGTCGAAATCCGGCGCGTCGGGGTTGTAGTTTCGGCGGTCGATCATAGCTCCCCCCTTGGAGCACTCATTCTGCAGCGATCAGGGACATCTCTGCCAAGGGGCTTTGTTGGTGATCGCCTCGTTGGCTGAGCAGTGACAACGGCGGTTGCCGACTTTGCGGATGAGAAGGATCAATCAGGTGGCGCCAATCGGTCCCGGGTCTCGCGTTTCTGTCACCAATGAACTCTAACACGCAAAATTCGCTGAAGAGTCCGGATAGTGGGGTTTTGCCGAGTCCTGGACGAAAAACCGGGGCCTGCGTCGGCCCCGGTCGCGTTGCTCTTCGATTGATCTCGCTCGGTGTTGGTTACGGAGCGGAGTCCTCTTCGTTTCCGTCGAACTTGTACGGAATGCGCGGGACCGGCGTGCTCAGCAAGTACGATCCGCGAATCAGGAAGACCTCGTCAGCCGGCGTACCGACGGATTGTGCGATCCGCAATGAGACAGGCACTTCGCAGAGGTCGCCGAATGCCATCGCAGCGGCTGCTGCTTGAACGTTGGCCAGGCGAATTTCGCTATCCTGTTCGCTCATCCCGATCGCCACGTAGGCCAGGCGGTATTTGGCGGGGCAGTACCGCGTAATCCATTGCAGTTTCATGCGGCCTGCCTGATTGAGTTCCTGCGTCTCGGCGTCGAAATGAAAGTCATATAGCGTCGTGTAGTTGGCCCATCCGTTGGTGGTTTGTTGATCACAAACCTGACGGACGGCTGACCGGTCGTCGCAGATATAGGGGTACGGCCAATAGTGGGCGCGATGATACTTGTGCATGAACGGCTCTTTGGGACCGATCGGCCGCGGGTACGGGGGCCAAAGCTTCCCATGCTTGCAGACCTGCCGGGAACCGGTGGGATAGGTTCCTTTGCTGGTGAACCAGCGGGTCCATTTGCTTTCCGCGGAAGCGGAGGCCGTCATACCGGCCAGAATCACTAAGCTCAAAACGATTTTTATTTTGTGTGTTCTCATATCAATTTTCCCGGAAAACCCATTGTCTTGGAGTGTTGGGTGACGGCGGAGCACGCCGTGACCGGAAAGGCCCGAATGTTCGATCGCAATCCAGCTGCAGCCGTATTCCTGCTTGGGTGTTATCGGCTGGTCGCGCAAGCGGTAATAACGAGAAAACCGGTTTTGCCGAATTGTCGGAAAGCAGGACAAAAGCCGGGAAACTTGCGTCGAGTTTGCGGGCAGGCGGTCAGCCCAAGTCAACGAACAGCTCGTCGCCCACGACGGTTACCGGAAACGTCGGATGCTCTAAAGCGGAATTGAGACAGTGACGTCCAGACGCGACATCGAATTGCCAGCCATGCCAGGGGCAGGTCACGATGTGGCCATCGAGCGTGCCTTCTCCCAGCGGTCCGCCCGCGTGCGGACAAATCCCGTCCAGCGCGTAGTAGCGATCTTCGCTTTCGACATGAAACAGTGCCAAGATACGGTCACCGGCAAGCACTTCTTTGGAAGTCCCGGGAGGAATCTCTCCGACGGCGGCAATGCGAATCAGGTTTGACATGGAGGCTTCTGTTTGATTTCAACGTCGTGGAGGCACAGCTCAGCAGGGATAGACATCTGTGTCGTCGGTGACGGCCGATTTAAGATCGTGGCTGCGCCACAAATACCAACTGGCGATGGTTGCGTGCGGCCGCCAGGGGGCAGAGAGACCGTCGCTTTCCGACTTATCCGGCAATTCCTCGAGTTGATAAAGGTTCTTGATAGCTTGGCGAATGCCCAGGTCGTCGTGCGGAAAGACATCCGGGCGACCTAAGCAGAATATCAGGAACATCTGGGCGGTCCAAATGCCGACCCCCTTCACCTGGATCAATTCGTCGATTACCTCGTCGTCGGACATCCGTCCCACAGCTCTCAGACGGACCGTTCCCGACAGGACTTTGTCCGCCAGATCGGCCAGATAGCCGGCCTTTTGTGGGGAAATGCCTGCCGATCGCATCTGCTCCGCCGTCAGGCCGGCCAGTTTCTGTGCGGTGGGGCCGCCGGGTGCGACGAGCCGGTCGAAGCGTCGGCGAATGCTGCGCGCGGCGGCCGTTGAGATTTGCTGTGCGATGATGGAGGCGACAAGCATCTGAAAGCGTCGCGGACGCAGTTTGAGCCGCACCGGCCCGACAGCGTCGACGAGATTGCGCATTATCGGATCACATTGCCGCAAGTGACGGCGGGCGTTGCGGATCTGATGTGACGGGAGCGACATTTGTGGGGAGCGTAATTTTCGCAAACAGGACCACGATCGGCGGGAAATCTTCAAAATTCCCATCACTGGCGGGGGAGCACATTGTTTGCTATTTTAATTTCGATTTCAACGATGACCTCCCTCAGGGCATCTAACCAGCACCCGATCATGGGCCGGCAGAGACTTGACGTTGACTGCTGGGATTCATGATGAAGGATTGAGCATGACGACAATGACGGCACGCCGCCCCAGCCCCATTTCAGGCGTTAACACCTTTGCGGAAACTCCCGTGATGACGATCTATCCCTCGATCGCCTGCACCGGATTGGGACGCGCCCTGGGCAAACTTTATGAATGCATGCCGATGAAGGTGTGCGGCGTAAAGCTGTCACATTGGCTGTTTCCCTTGCCGACCGCTCCGGGAGCGCTCAAGGCCTACCTGTGGATCAAACTGTTCGGGCAGCGGTACACGATCACTAACCGCTCTGTGCAGGTCTGGAAATCGCTGGGAAACCGGCTGGAGGCGAAGGTCGACCTGGCGGAGATCGATGACATTGCCATCGCACAGGATTCGGGTCAGGTGTTTTACCGGGCTGCCGATTTGCAGTTGCTGGATTCGGCCGGAGACGTCCTATTGCAACTTCGGGGAGTTCCCAATCCCGACGTATTCCGCAATACGATCTTGGAGGCCCGCGACGCCCGGCGGCAGACGGACGCGTCACGCGCGATCATCGAAGCCCGGCAATAGTCGTCGAGCATTCTCATTCGGCCTTTTCCGGCACCAATTGCTCGGCGTTCAGTGGCGCAACGGTCGTGTCATCAATTGACTCGCTGCTTGGGGAGGCGGACCTGTAGAGCATTGCGATCCCACCGGCCGCAATGCACGCAGCGAAGAGAATTGCAACGACCTTCGCCGACCAACTGCGGCGGGGCGGAAACTGATTGAGCGGCTCCTGCAGGTAGATCAGTTTGATCAATCGCACCGCAACAGCGGTGGAAAAGAGGCTTCCCAAAACCGTAACTGCCGCGGTCAGGGCCATACCTTGATCGACGAGTCCCGCATCGGTGTGCAGTTGTAGAGCCGCCAGGCAAATCTCGGCGCGGCTCCAAAACCCCCATAGCGGCGCGATGGCCGATAGCGATAAGAGACAGACTGTGGTGGCCAAAGAGAGTAGCGGCTCTTGCCGGGCGAGGCCGGTCAATTCGTCCTCGTATTCGATCTGTCGACCAGCGCTCGACAGATAGGTGAGCGCGCCAAACAGCCCAGCGAGCGCCGCGGCCCAGCCGATCAACTGTGATAGTGATCCTGCCAGCGACATGTTTGCGTCGGTTGCCGCGACACCGGTTCCGTCGCGCAGCAAGACCGCCGCTGCAAACAATAAGTACCCCGCTTGAGCAATTCCCACTGCAGCAAAAACACGGTGCAGCCGACGTTCCGTCAGGGCCTGCAGGTTGCCGCCGAGAATGCTTACCGTCGCCAATAAAAGTAAAGCTGACTCTGCCGCTCCTCGATGCAGCAAGGGTGACGACAGAGTGAGTCTCAATAATGCTCCACCGGCCGCGATTTTCGGCAATAGCACGACCAGTCCCGCGCTCCATGCGGGACTCCCGTCTGCAACTTCGACAGCCAAATGATGAAAGGGGACAGCCGACAACAGGATGGCCAGCCCGCAGATCGTCAGGACCGTTGCCGCCGCCGAAAACGGCGAGGAGTCTAGGTCGACCTGCGGGATCGGAGCCGTACTGGTGATTGTGCTGGTCGCCGTGCTGCCGTTGAGCAAGACCAGACCATAAGTCGTCAGCCCGACTGCTAAGATCACCGAGACGGCATACTTGACGGCAGCTGCGCGACTGTGACGCCCGGCAGCGCTTAGGAAGATCAACAAACAGGGGGGGAGAACGGCCAAATGGAGACTGACGATCAGAAGTACGAAGTCATTGGCGCGAACCGTGATCATCGCTCCGGCGGTCGAGAGCAACAGCATAGCAAACTGAGCCACAGCCGACGGTGTGCGATCCGCGCGGACGGTGTGTATGCCGGCAAATGCAAAACCGATTAGCAGTGCCAGCCAGCACAAAGTGCTCGCCAGGTGGTCGTTCGCCAGTTGTGGGGCCTGCGACAATTCTTCAGGCACGCTATTGAGGACCGCTAAAACTGCCGCAGCGAAGAGAACGACCGCGGTGATCCGTGCCCACATCGTCGACTGCGCCGGGCGAAAACGGTCGGCAAAGAGAAACAGACAGGCCGCGACAATGAGCAGGCCGGGCGGAAGCAGAAGATTGACAGATTCCGATCCCACCGTTTCCTCTGCTGTTTAGCGGCCCAGGCGGTTCTCGACGACCGAAACGGAGATCCGGCGCGGCAGTTGTTCATCTTCAAGCCGATCAGCCAGTTGCCGCACCGACGGCTGCGCTTGATTCAAAACGAACTGCGGAACCAATCCGATCCCAGTGACGACAACGGCCAAGGGGATCAACGCGGCTAGCTCCCGCACTCCGAGATCTCGACGCCGACCAGAATCGGGCTGAGCGGACACTCGACGGTTCCGCGGGTCGTAGTGCGGTTCGCGGGTCTTGCCCCAGAGAATCCGTTGTATGATCCGCAACCAACACCACGTACCGAGCAACAAGGCGCATAACGTGAGAATCACATAGCCCACATCCCGTTCCGCCAGACCAAGGATCGTCAGGATTGTCGCGGAGAATCCCGCGGTGGGCGGAAAGGCCGTGAGTGAAATCGTTGCCAGCAGCGCGAGTGCGCCCAGTCGGGGATAGGCGAACATCAATCCGCCGAATGCTTCCGCCTCACGTGTCCCGAATCGATCAAACAACACCTCCGTCAAACAGATCAGAATTCCCATCGCTGCCGCATGGCCCAGCATGAGCAAGATCCCGCCACTGATGCCTGCGGCGTTCATGCTGAGCAAACCGAGGACGGACAAGCTCATCAGACTCAAAGTCATCGAAGCGGCGAGCCGCTTGAGGTCGTCTTGGACCAGCGACAACATCACACCGTAGACCACTCCGATCCCGGCCAACAGGCGAAATAGGTCCGCATACTGCCGGCAAAGATCGGGAAACAGCGGCAACAGTAGTTGCAGCACTCCGAAAGCGCCGAGCTTCAGCCAAACTCCATTGAGCAACAGCGAACCGGCGGCGGGCGCTTCGACCTGTGCACCCTGCATCCAGGTGTGAAAAGGAAACATGGGGATCTGAATTCCCAATCCCACGGCAAGACATGCAAAAATCCAGAGTTTTCTGTGCTCCCAATTCTCGGCAAGCTCCGTATCTGCGCCCGTGAATTGCGGGGTCTCTTGAATGAGGCGTGGGATGCTCACGGTGATCTCGCCGCTTGCAGTCAATTGTTGATGTGACGTGACAAGCAGCATCAACCCCAGGACAACCAGTCCGCCACCGACCAACGTGTAGAGATAAAACTTCGCCGCCGCCTGACGCCGTTCGCCGCCGCCCCATTGGCCGATCAAAAAGAACATCGCAATGCGGCAAGCTTCCCAGCTGGTCAGGAACCAGACGACGTTGGATGCGGCGAATACTCCGAGTGCGCCCGCCTGGAAAACGAGTAACATTGCGAAGAACGGTGCCGCTCGTTTTTCGATCGTCCGCCAACTGATCAGCACCGCGGAGAGCGTGAGCAGGCTGGTCAGCACCAGGAACAAGACATTGAGACCGTCGGCGTGGAACGCCGTCGATGACGCATGAGGACCATACGCACTATCGCCGGCCGAAGCGGCGATGGCCCCGGCGAGACCACAGGCGATGCCGCTGCTGAGAATTGTGGTCAGCAAGGCGACACAGCGGATGGTACTCGGTAGAAATCGCGCACATGCCAGAACGAGCAGGGCACCAGCGCAGGGCGTTGTGATCAAGATGTTGGTCAGTTGTTGCATAGGTTGGCTATTGCTGCAGAATCCCCGACCAAACGACCAGGACCAGAATTACGGAAACGGCCAGAACCGTCAGCATGGTATAGAGCGAGATCAAACCGGTTTTTGCCGGCCGCGTAAATCTGGCCAGTGCGACGGGGAGCCGTGCCGCGAGGCCGGACGTTAGCCGGTCGAGCAGAAACCAGTCCATGAATCGCGCCATCAGCGAAGCTGTGCGCAGCGGCAGAGCGAGACATAGGTAATAAAAGTCATGCAGGAACAATTCGCGGCGGCTGAGCGCCGAGAGTGGGCGAACGAAGCGCTGCAGCGGTGCAGGAAAGCTTCGGTTGAGACTCGGGCCGTACCAACCGACGAGAATTCCGACGGCGGCGGCCGCCGCGCAAATTCCATAGATGAAGGGCGAGTTCTCGATTCCATTTGCGCCGGGCGGAAAGATTGGTGCGAGGAATTGCGACAACAAGCCTGTCGGCTGTCCAATCGCCGCGCCCGAGGCCAGCGCCGAGATTGCCAGAAGACTCAGCAGGGCCATCTGTATCCATGTTGCGCCGGCGGCGGGGTCTTGTTGCGCAGTGTCGCTTGTGTGAGCTTCCAACGACACGAGATGAGAGAGGCGAACGAGGGCGTAACTCGACAGGACAACTGAAGCGACAGAGAGTCCGCAGGTGACGGACCAGCAAATTTTCATCGTGAGTTCTGCTGAGTTGTCGACTTGCGAATAGAGGACTTGCACGATTGCCGAAAGTGCCCAGAATCCGGAGAGCGGTGGGATTCCTGAGAGACCCAACACGCCGGCTGCGATCAGAGACTTTGAGCCGGATCGACTTTGGAACCCCGAATCGCAGGCGAGACAGAGCAGACTGTTGCCGAACGCGTGCAGGACCAACAGCAATCCAGCGGCGACAACGCCCGCGCTGGTGCCGGCGGCGATGGCGGCGCACATCAAGCCGAAATAGCCTGCCGTCAAAAACGCCACCATCCGTTGCGGGCGTGTCTGAGTGACGGCGATAAATCCGGCGGTGAATGCGGTGAATCCTCCCACGATTGCCAGAAGGAGCAGCAGGTTCGGCGTCAATGTCAGCAGCGGCAAACAGCGGACGAGTGTGCAGATGCCGACGGCTCCAGGTCCGACACATTGGATCATCGCCGAGGCGGTCGGTGTTCCTTCGGCGCTATCGGTGACCCAGAGGAACAGTGGAAACTGCGCGCAAGCCGCCGTGGCCCACAGAATCAATCCGGCGTTGATCAGCCACAGATGTGCGTTCTTGAAAGCGCTTATTTCAGAGGCGCCGGCAACCCGCAGCACCTGTGAGAAGTCGACTGTGCCATAGGACGACCACATCAGCGCCATCGCGAGCCACAAACCGCAGCTTCCGGCGCGCAGCGTGAGAGCCACTCTGCGTACGGCGCTTCTGGAACGGGGTTCCGACAACGATGCACCCGCTAACCAACATGCACTGAGACTGAGCAGCTCCCAAGCCGCCGCCAACATGAGGAATGATCCGGATGACAGGGCGGCGATCGAGAAGAACACCATTAACAACATCGGCGGAAGTCGCCGCTGTTCGCCTTCGGCTGAGCTGTTCATCGCCGACAGCACAATCAATCCGCCCGTGAGTGCGATGGTGCTTAGTAAAAGGATTGACCAACTGTCGGCGTACAGCGATGCGGTAATATCGGTCGGTTCGCTGCCGAGAAGAGAGATCCACGTGCCGAGGGCGATCTCGACGGGCTGCGAACCCTGAGCAACGAGGGCGACGAGCGTGCCTGCCGACAGCATCATCACAACCACCGGCAATGACGCCAATCGAACGGCCCATTTGCGACCAGCGCCGCTCAGGACGAGCAGCAGCAGGCACGCGACCAGGGGGCCGGTCAAAGTCAGAATGAGAATGTGGTTTATCGTCATAGTGAACAGGATTGGCAAGTTGCTTGCGTCGACCGCATTAGGACTTGCCGTCACTGGGAGTCGGCAACTTGGCCGCAGTATCGTCAGCACTGAATAACTGATGAAAATCGGCCGCGCCGTCTCGAAATCTTGCCGCCGTGGCCAGCGCGACGCCCCATAGGGCGTGCAGAACGGCCATCCCGAGTATTAACATCAACCAAACTTCGCCCTCCGCAGGCTGCTGAAGGTGAATGTACGTGGCGGACGCGAGGCAGATGCCCTGGAATAGAATCTGGCCGCCGATGAAGAACTGCAACAGATTGCGTTGGACAATCATTGTTACCAAACCGAGGCATACAAGCGTCGCCGCGACGATCTGCAACTGCTCAATCACGGACGGTTGTGCCGGCATTTCTGACTGCTTTCGATTTGAGTCGTGCGGCTGACTTTCAGTGTGCGGCTTCCGGGTCGGCGGTCGCGCCGTGGAATTGCGGACGCATGATCTTGGTGGTCGCCGCGACGGAGACCAAGAGCAGGACAGCAAGGAGGATCAGGCTCACTGCATTCTTTGAAACGAGCGATGCCACTTGAGCGGAGATGTCTCCGTAGTCCTGGTGAGGCGAATCAACGGCGCTGGCAATACTGTTGTTTGAGGATCCCGTCGATGAGAGTACTGCTGCGCCCAGCGTCGCGGTGAGGATCGCTCCCAGAACGCACGCCGGAATGACGTACTTTTTTTTCGGTTCCACAGCCATCGAAGAGGAACGAAGAGCGACGGCTGTGATTAGATTCAAAACCCCGATCAAGCCGCCGGCGACGATGAAATTCGACATCCCGGCAAACGGCGTGCAGTGAATGAGGATCAGCAGCGAATTCAGGAGTGCCGTCAGGATGAACCACAAAGCAGCGCGCGTGGGATTGCGGCTGCCAACGGTGAGAACTGCGGACGCCAGCAACAATGCCGCAGGCAGAGCGAACGTGATGTCGCCGATCAGCGAATCTTGCAGCAGCGACAGCGCGACAAGAGCCGATACGCCGCACAATGCCAAGCCGATTTGCCGCGAACGCAACTTCGGCCCGATCGAGCCGAGCATCAGCGACAGCCCGATAAATCCGATGCCGCAGCAGCATGCGAGGATTATCGGCAGCGGTCGTCCGTCCATCCGTGAACCCTTGTGCCAGGCGCTGTGCCGATCCTGCTTCGCTGGAGCTGAACTCCGTCAACTCTGCAGGATCCGCCATTGTGTGGAAATCGTGTCGCGATGAAAGAGTAGTCCATACGCGCTCCCACCGCAAATGACGATCCATGACAATAGACTTCTGCTGAGCACGTCGTCCGGCTGCAATAGCCACTCGCCCGCCACTGTCACGACGGCGTTCAGACCGGCCAGCGGCAGCATGACATTCCAGATCAGCCACATCAATCTCGGGCGGCACGCTGGCCCGATCTTTTGTCGGAGAAACTCCGTGCCGCCGAGCACCAGCAATGTCTTCAGCACGATCACGATCAAGAGCGGGATTGCTTGAAGCACGGTCAGATGAGCGGTTGTTGTGTCGGGCGTTAACGGCCAAAAGTGCCAGCCGCCGCCACTGCTGCAGACAATTACCAGCGCGAGAGCAATCCGGCGGCAATAGCCGAGCAACGATGTTGCATCGGCCGCTGCTCGGGAGGATTCTCCCACGACGGCAACCGCGACCAAACAGAAGCAACCGAGCGGATAGACCAACGCGCCCCATCCGCCGGCGCGGGCCTGAACGTCGACAATTCCCGTCCAACTGAGCGAGCCGGCAGACGCGCCCGCTGCGAGTAACACGACCGCGACCGTCAACCAGAGTCCCGCTGATTGTAGCAGCTTTCGCAGGGCAGCCGCTGTTTTGGCGGCACTGCATGTCGTGACGCACGGCGCAATTTCAGAGGCGTTTCCCAGCAGCAGACAGACGATGGTGAGCAGGATTCCTAAACCGAAAGCGTGGCCCTCGGGCGATGGCAGGCCAACAGCGAGGCTGCCGGCCGCGGTGATCCACCCGAACAGCGCGACGAGGTATCCAGTCCGCGCGGCGGCGCCACCAACGGGCATTAAATCTTGACCAAAGATGCTTTTCATGTGGGGGATCAGCCAGGCGCGGCGAACATTGTCCCAGTTTCCTAAGAGAATCTGATCAATGACGCTCAGACAGCCGACCATTAGCGGCAGGCCGATGAACAGGATGAGCAACCCGGCGCACATGCTCACCTCAATTTCCCCCGTTCGAGCGGCGCTGGAAAACGTAACAAAGAATCCAACAGACAACAAACATCGTCGCAGCGGTCGATGCTGTCGCGAGTGCGTTCCGGTCGAGTGATTGAGACCTGAACACCAGGACTAAGGGAATCAACACAACCAGGCCCAACCCACCGGCGACCCAGGCGATGCCGAGCTGAACCAGTCCGACCGCCTGCGGCTCGCTGAGTGGTTCAATCGATTGCGGCGCGGCTTCGATTTTCCGGCGATCGGCCGCAGGAGGGGCGACCTTGGCGCCCCAGCGTAGTTGTGCAAACGCCGCCAAGCCAAGCACCAACCCGCCGCACGCAATCAAGAACGTCACTAACTCTGCTGTGGGGTTTGACATGTGGGGGATGGTGGCAGAGATGGGTGTTTGGGTAAAGGGGGATTTGATCGAACGTCCTGGGAGTGAGGACCGAAGTCACACGCAGTACCATGCAATGAATCTTTTGCTGGTCGCGGCGAATACACTCCAAAAACATTAACAGAGGGTTTCTACCATTGACCCCTGGACCATCTGCGCAAAAATCAGCGTGTTGGTCGTCGTGAGATTCACGTACCACAATCGCGATGGTTGACTAAGTGTTCGATAAACCGGGGAGTCTACCGAATGGTAGGTCGGGGTTGACTCGATTGTTGATTCGCAATTATTTTGTGCCTTGATTGCGTAAGTCGGCTCTCACTCGAAAATCCATTGATCATTCTTCATCCGGAGAGCAGCACCAAATGGCAACACGGCTGATCAGTCAAAACGCTGTGACACGGAAGCGCGTCGGTAGACTTTGCACAATCTTGGTCATTTTCGGTGGTTTTGCGATCGCGTGGGCAGAGCTGCAGAACGTCGCTGTGGCGGATCGTACGACACCGAAGTCGCTGCTTGGCAAACGGATTCCGCAGTTCGAAGCGGTCACGATCGACGACACGACCTTTCACTCCAATGCACAATCCGAACAGGTGCTGGTCGTGGCGTTTATGGGCGTGCAGTGTCCGCTCGCCAATTTGTACTTTCCACGAATGCAGGAAATTGCGGATCGCTTTGACGGCAAATCAGTGGCGTTCGTCGCGGTGAACTCCAACGAACAAGACTCACTTGCCGACGTGCGGCGACAGGCCAAGGTCGCACACAAAGTGAAGTTCCCGGTGCTGAAGGATGCGGGAAACAAGCTTGCCGATCTGTTCGGGGCGGATCGTACCCCGGAGGTGTTCATCCTCGACCGCGATCGGACCGTCCGATTTCACGGCATGTTTGACGACCAGTACGGCTATTTGCACCGTCGCCAATCGCCGACGGAGAACTACGTCGTTGACGCGATCGAGGCGATGCTTGCGGGAAAGAAAGTTGTGCTGGCGGAGACCCAACTCGAAGGGTGTCACATCGGCAGAAAACGCAAGCCGCGAAGCAAGACGGAAGTTAGTTACTATCGGGACGTGTTGCCGATTCTGCAGAGCCGCTGCCAGGAGTGCCACCGGGAGGGGGAAATAGGACCGTTTGCCCTGGACGACTATGAGGAAGTCAGCAACTGGGCGGAGACGATCAAGGAAGCGGTCTTGGAAAAACGGATGCCTCCGTGGCCGGCCGCACCGGGCGCCGGTCCGTTCACGAACGACCTGAGCATGTCGGACGATGAGGTCGCGACGTTGGTCCGCTGGGTCGACCATGGCTGTCCTGAAGGGGATCATGCCGACAAGCCACCGGCGCGCGAGTGGGGTGAAGGGTGGCGAATCGGCAAGCCGGACCGCATTTTTCGAATGCCTAAGGAGATTCCACTGCCGGCGACAGGTGTCTTACCCTATTTGTACTTCGTGGTGTCCGACGTTTTCGACGAAGACCGTTGGGTGCAGGCGATCGAGTTCCATCCGGGCGACCGGGAAGTCGTGCACCACATCTTGGCTTTGCTGCAGGATCCGGACAATCGGCGGAACACTCAGGACGGCTTGCGGCGAGGGTTTTTTGGAGCGGCGGCGCCGGGCAGCACGTATGTCCGTTTTCAACCCGGTCATGCCAAACGAATTCCCGCCGGCAGCCGGATCGTGTTTCAGATGCATTACACCCCCAATGGCACCAAGACGACCGACCGCTCAGAGATGGGCGTGATCTTTGCCAAGGAGCCGCCGGAGTATGAAGTCAAGACGTACGGGTTGGCCGATACCGACATCCGGATTAAGGCGGGTGAGGCCAATCATCGGGTGGTCAAGACGATGGAGTTGGATCGCGATCTGACTCTCACTGCGCTGATGCCGCACATGCATCTGC
>JANQPT010000028.1 GCA_028285345.1 Planctomycetales bacterium | reverse complement strand
GAAGATTCCCGAACCGAGACCGGTACAACGACCGTCGAAATTATCGGATGAACGATTAGATCAAGGATGATCGCCTGCACTATCTCAGCTTCCTGCCGGGCGTTCGTCCCGGGCAGCTCGACTCACGGCCAGGCGAGGTCCGGCTCGCAGATCACCTGACGGCTCACGATTTGTGCGTGAGTTGTGGATGTATGAGATACACCGGAGCCTTGCTGGAGTTCTTGAAGTCTGATTGATACCACAACTTTCGTTGCGCAGGAAAATCTGTTGCGTCTAATCTGGAGGGAATCTTTAACCGTGTATTTAGCGCTGTCCAACGAGAGAACTCCCGATGAGAGCTACATTGATCTGCCTCTTGGTCATTGTGGCGACCGGCGTCGGGGCGATTGCCGGAGCGCTGGTGGCGTTCTACGGAACGTACTTCGGATGCGTCCTGATTGACGCAGTGAATGGCGTACAGGGGGGAGGAAACAGCGCCATGACAGTGGGTTGGGTGTTCCTTCTCTTCACAATTCCTTTCGGCGCCTTCTTCGGAAGCGCCCTTTCGGTACCTGTTGCACTCTCGCTAATGGATTTAATCTTTGATCCTCGCGACGAAGATTGCCAAAATATCTGACAACGAAAGTCACAGAAGTTCACGGTGTATTCCAAACACCGCACCTTTAACCAAGGAAGGGGAGTCGAGGAATGGAAACTCAAACGGAACTCGTGGAAGTTGAAGCGACGGTCGAGGAGATTCGCGAGGATCTGCGAGCGTATGAAGATCAAGCTCATCAGGTTTACGCGGAAATCGAGCGGGCGCAGGCCCATCGACGGGACATCGACACGGCAATGGTCAGCACCAAGAAGCGATTGCAGCAGGCGGTCGAGAAACAGCGTCAGAGCGCCGTCCAGGAGAACACACCCGCCGCACAGGGCTACCACCAGGCGCGTCAGGATGTCCATATTCTCCAACGCCGCATCGATCGCGCGGCGAGACGGATCGAGGAGTTGCGGCACGAAGCGGAGCAGTGCCGGGAGATGATCGCCGGCTTTGACAAGGCGGGCGTCTCCAGCAAGCAATCCGAGGAGCGGCAGTATTACGAGCGCCGCGCGAAGAGCATCGAAGAAGAGATCGCGCAGACGCAGCAACAGCACGCCAGCGACGTGGCGGCACGCGATCAACTCAAGGCCCAGCTGCCGGAACTCCGCAAACAGCTGGTCGCGTAAATCGTCATCGGTCCCGCGAACCGGCTGTGGTTCGCCGGGATGTCTCAAGGGGTGGCGGGCTGTGATTCCTTGGACGGCCCGCCGCCTGTCTTCTCTCATATGGAAGGAATCACAGGATGGGCACGGAAGCTGACATCAAAGAACGCCAGTATCGCTAGGAGTACCGCACGCGACCGGACCTGCACGCCCTGTTGGGGGTCAGCGAGGACCAATACGTCGAGCAACGTTTCGTGGAAGAGGGGGTCGCCCGGCATTCTCCCGATGAAGTCGAACGGCGACAGCAGATCACAGCGGCCGGTTGTCAGTCCCAAGCCAACGTCCGCTGCCAACAATCTTTCAGCTCGCACCAAGGCGAATTGATCACCTCGTAGCCGCGGATGCCGCGGAGCATCACGTTTTCGCCGTCGTTGACGACGCCGATTTCCGTCAGCGGCAGATCGGTGAAGAGTGACTGCAGCGCGTCGCGATGTTCCGGCGGGACTTCGATTAGAAAGCGGGTATTGCTCTCGGAGAACAACAGCATCACGTCGTCGTCGGTCCGCACCGCTTGGCCCAGTGCGGTCAGCCAGATCTCCGCACCCAGCTCGCCGGCGAAGCTCATCTCGGCGATCGCAGTTGCGAGTCCCCCTTCGCTGAGGTCGTGACAACTGCGAACTAGCCCGGCGGAAATCGCGGCATGCAGTGCGGAGAAGATTTTGGGGGCCTGGGCCAAATCGACTTTCGGGACTGCGCCGCCGGAGATGTCGTTGACCATCGCGTAGTGGCTGCCGCCCAATTCGTGCTTGGTGGCGCCGACTTGGAACAGCAGGTTGCCCGATTGTTTGAGATCCATGCTGACCGACTTGCGAATGTCGTTCGCTTGCCCCAATGCGCTGATCAACAGTGTGCCGGGAATCGCCACCGTTCGTTTTTCGCCCGATTCGTCGACAAAGGAGAACTCGTTATACAGGCTGTCCTTGCCGCTGATGAATGGCGTGCCGTAGGCAATCGCCGTGTCATAACAGGCCAATGCCGCCCGGACGAGCGAGCCGAGCGTTTCCGGATTGTCGGTGTTGCCCCAACAGAAATTGTCCAAAATGGCGATGCGGGCCGGATCGGCGCCGACAGCGACACAGTTGCGGACCGCCTCGTCGATCGCCGATGCCGCCATCCAGTACGGATCGATGTCACCGTACCGCGGATTCATTCCGCAGGAGATCACCAAACCGCGATTGGAACGCAAGTCCGGCCGCACGACCGCCGCGTCGGAAGGACCGTCGGCGGCGACACCGACGAGCGGTTTGATCACGCTGCCCGCTTGCACTTCGTGATCATACTGCCGGATAACCCATTCCTTGCTGCAAACGTTCAGCGAGCCGAGGATGCTCTTGAGGTCTTCGTCGTAGTGGCTCTTGCTGGGCAATTCTTTCGCGGAGGACCTCTTCGGCTGAAAGGCAGCTTCCCGAATGACCGGCGGGCGCCCGTCGTGCAGGAACTGCATCGACAAGTCGGCGACTTGATTGCCGTCGTACTTGAGCACCAGCCGCCCGGTTTGCTGAAATTCACCGATCACCGTCGCCTCCACTCCCTCGGCGGCGCACAGTTGTTGAAACTCCGGCCAGTTATCCGGCGGAACGGCGAGGACCATCCGCTCCTGCGCTTCGGAAATCCAGATTTCGGTATAGGACAGGCCCGTGTATTTCAGCGGCGCTCTTTCCAGCCAAACTTCGGCGCCGACCTCTTCCCCCATCTCGCCGACGGCGCTGCTGAATCCGCCGGCGCCGCAATCGGTGATTGCCGTATACAGACCGCGGTCGCGCGCTTCCAGAATCACATCGGCCGCCATTTTCTCCGTAATTGGATTACCGATCTGGACCGCGCCACCGGAAAGCGTCTCGCTATGCTCAGTCAGTTCGGCGGAGGAAAACGTCGCGCCGTGAATGCCGTCCCGTCCCGTCCGCCCACCGACCGAGACGATCAAATCGCCCGGATTGACCTGTTTGTCTTCCTTGCCGACGGGAATCATGGCCACGTTGCCGCAATAGACCAGCGGATTGCCCAGATAACGCTCGTCAAAATAGATCGCGCCGTTGACGGTCGGAATACCCATCCGATTGCCGTAGTCGCGCACGCCCGCAACGACGCCTTGCGCGACCGCCTTGGGGTGCAACACGCCGGGAGGCAGATCGTCGTACGCCATCTCCGGCGGCGCAAAACAGAAAACGTCGGTGTTGCAAATCGGCTTGGCCCCGAGACCGGTTCCCAACGGATCGCGAATCACGCCGCCGATACCGGTGTTGGCGCCGCCGTACGGTTCCAGCGCCGACGGGTGGTTGTGTGTCTCGACTTTGAAGCAGACGTGTTGCGCCTCGTCGAACGTGACAATCCCCGCGTTGTCTTTGAATACACTGACGCACCAATCGTCGGCGCCCAATTGTTCGCGGATCTTGACCGTCGCGGCGAAGATCGTCTCTTTGAGCATGTTATCGAACAGCCGTTCTTGTTCGCCCTCTCTGTACCGTACACGACCGGCGAGTGTTTTGTGTGAGCAGTGTTCGCTCCAAGTTTGGGCGAGGGTTTCTAATTCGACGTCGGTTGGATCGCGGCCCAATTCGGCGAAATGCGCTTGAATCGTCTGCATTTCGGTCAGATTGAGGTACAACTGCCCTTCGCTGCTTTGGCGCGTCAATTCCTCGTCGCTCATGCCGCGAATCGGGACTGTGAGCAATTCAAATTCGTACTCGCTGCCGACTTCGAGACTTTCCATTGAAAGCGGACCGGCGACAACGCGCTCGATCGCGTCGTTGGCCAGAATCTTGTCTGAAACCCGCGCAACGTCGTCGTCGTTCACATCTTCGTTGAGCCAGTACTTCCGGCAGGTGCGGACCGCTTGCGCGTCGAATCCCAGCCCGGAGATTGCTTGGTGCGCCGTGTGGGCGACATTGTCGGTCACGCCGGGTTGAAACAGCACATTCAGCAGCCGCCCGTTTGCCGCGTCATTCGCTCCGTGGCCGCTGTCGAGCCGATGGACGCAAAATGTCTCGACGACATCGTCCGCGAGCAACGAGCGAGCAAGCCGTTCGGCCTCCCGTTCTCCCAGATCGCCTTGCAGCAAGAATGAACGGGCGGTGCGAATGGTACTCACCGACGTTGCCCCCAACGCGCGGCACTCACGAATCACACGTTCCGCTTCGCGATCGATTTGACCGTCGGCAGGACCAATTTCCACTTCCCACAGCATCGTAGATAGGCCTCATTTTCAGTCGAGTGACGTCCCTTGTTCACTGGCCCGCTCCCCGCAGATGCCGCAAGGGGAACACGGCTGTTCCCTAACAATAGTGAGCACCGCAACGAGTGGGAAGGATCGACGTGATCGAGTTCTCGAAAATCGACGTTTCGCCGAGCATCTCCGTCACATCCGTGACGAACATCGTCTCACAAGTGGCTTCGATTCGCCCGTCCGCGGCCGAGAAGTTCCCGGAGCTGCTCGACATTTCCTGCCGCAACCGCTTCGCGCAAGTTCGAGAGTTGCTCTTCAAACCGGTCCAATCCGGCCAACAGGGCCTCGCGGTTGCTGAGGAAGATGGCCGCCCAAAGCTGCTCGTCGCCGGCGGCGATCCGCGTTGTGTCGCGAAATCCCCCGGCCGTGTAGGGGCGGTTGTCGTCACGCAGTGTTGCCGCCAGCGCGGAGGCGATCAGATGCGGGACATGGCTCGTTTCCGCCAAAATCTCGTCGTGAAGTTGCGGCGACATTTCCCTCACGTCGCAGCCCAATCCCTCCCAGAAGGCGTTCACTCGGGCCACGGCATCTTTGTCGGCGCCTTTGTGCGGCGTGATGACGCAAACGCGTCCCGCGAATAGCTCGGCGTCGGCGTGCGCATGGCCTTGTTTTTCTGATCCGGCGAGCGGGTGGGAGCCCACAAAGTGCACACCGGCGGGCAACGCGGTCGCTGCTTCATCACAAATCCGTTGCTTGGTGCTGCCGCCGTCGGTCATGACCGTCCCAGGGCGGCAGTGCGCCGCCGCTTCTCGAATGCCGGGCACAATTCGATCAACGGGCGTGCAGAAGACGATGAAATCGGAGTCGCCGGCCGCCTCCTTGAGATCGACACGGCAATCGTCGATCAGTCCGGCTTGCTGCGCTGCCTGCAACCGTTTCAGGTTTCGACCGACCCCGATGATGCGGCGGGCCAGTCCCCGCTGCTTGACGGCTGCGGCGATCGACCCCCCAATCAGTCCAACCCCGACGATCGTGAGAGTTTCAATCTTGCCGGACTGGTTCGTGGAAGATGGCTGAGACATGACGCCTGCATTCTAAATCGCCGCAGTCGCCATTTCCACCGCCTACGGACATGCACCACGGGGTGCCGCTCGTCTTGCACCGCGCAAATTTCCGTGTTTATGATGGCGATTCCGCATTGAATTCAATAAGATCGAGCGTTCATTTCTTGTTAGATTCTCGTGAAAGCGGATTCACCGCATCCCGATGCCGCATCAATGTCTCGCGCGGCTCGCAATCTTTGTGCGGTCTGATTTCATACTGTTTTTGGGAAGATGAGATATTTGGAGCGATAGAGAACATTTATGTCCAAACACCAAGTCGCGGATCTTCGCAATGTAGCACTCGTGGGCCATGGAGCCGTCGGTAAGACCACTTTAGCCGATTTGATGTTGTTTAAGGGGGGCGTTGGTTCGCGCGCCGGTTCGGTCGACGACGGAACAAGTGTGTTGGACGTGGATGATGAAGAAAAAGAGAGCAAGCACTCCGTCTCCTCCGGGATGGTGCACTTTGAACATGCCGGCAAACGCATCAACGTGTTCGACACACCGGGCTATCCCGACTTCATCGGTCAGGCGATCGGCGCGCTGCAGGCCGTCGAAACTGCTTTGATCGTGATTAGCGCCACCGCGGGAATCCAAGTGAACACCCGCCGCGTGTTCAGTGAAGCCGGCAAAGCGGGGATCGGCCGCGGCATCGTGATCAACAAACTCGATGCCGACAACATCAAATTCGAGGAACTGATCTCCGGCATTCAGGAACTGTTCGGCAATCAGTGTGTTCCGCTCAATGTGCCGGTCGGTCTGGGGGGCGACTTCAGCGGCGTGGTCAGCACGCTCACGGTCCCGGGCGACGTTCCCGCCGGCGTGGTGATGGATCCGGCCGAGCTCAACCAGCAAGTCATGGACGCCATCGTCGAATCGGACGAAGAACTGATGGAGCGGTTCCTGGAAGGCGAAGAGCTCTCCCCCGAGGAAGTCGGTTCCGGCTTGTCCAAAGCGATCGCGGCAGGCACGTTGATTCCCATCTTCTGCGTCAGCGCCAAAACGGCGGTGGGCGTGCCCGAATTGCTGGACGCGATTGCCGCTTCCGCGCTGCCGCCGTCGGGAATCACCCGCACAGCGAAGAATGCCGACGGCGAGGAGGTCGAATTACAGGCCGCGGCCGATGCTCCGCTGGTGGCGCAGGTCTTCAAGACGCGGATCGACCCCTTCGTCTCCAAGATGAGCTATCTCAAGATTCTCTCCGGGACGCTCAAAAAGGATTCGTCCATACACAGCGCGGCGCTGGACAAGTCGCTCAAAATCGGCCAACTGTTGGACGTGCAAGGGGGGCAGCAAGAACCGATCGACACGGCGTCGGCCGGTGATATCGTCGTTGTTGTCAAAATGGACGACCTGCACGTCAGCGATACGCTGACCGACAAAGCGGGGCTGACGGTCGCGCCCATTCAATTCCCCACGCCGATGATCGGGTTGGCCGCCGAACCGAAAAGCCGCGCCGACCAGCAAAAGATCTCAGGCGCCCTGCAGAAGGTCGTCGAAGAAGATCAGACGTTTCAAATTCGCCGCGATTCGCAAACCAAGGAACTGGTCATCCAAGGCATGAGCGAGTTGCACCTGCAGATTGTCTTGGAGCGCTTGCACAAGCGCGACAAAGTCGAAGTCGTCACGCACCAGCCGAAGATTCCCTACCGTGAAACGGTCACCGGCGAAGCCGAAGGCAGCTACCGGCACAAAAAGCAATCAGGCGGTTCCGGCCAGTTCGGCGAAGTCCACTTTCGTATCTCCGCTTGTCCGCACGACGTCGATCCGGAGGAATACTTCGTCAAGACCCGATTCCTCAACATGCGTGAGTACCATTATAACCCCGAGTTGAATTCCGCCTTCTTGGACCGCATCACCGGCGGCTCGATTCCCAACCAATTCATTCCCGCCGTCGAAAAGGGCATCAAGGAACGGATGGAAAAAGGCGTGCTGGCCGGCTATCAGGTGCAAGACGTCGTCGTGGAGTTGTTCTTCGGCAAAGATCACCCCGTGGACAGCAACGAAACCGCGTTCAAGACCGCCGGCAGCGTCTGTTTCCGCAACGTGTTCGAGCAGGCCAAACCGGTGCTTTTGGAGCCGATTGTGCAGGCGGAGATCACGATCCCCGACGACAAGCTGGGCGACATCACCAGCGACCTCAACGGCCGCCGCGGCCGTGTAGAGGGCATGGACAGCGCCCCGGGCGGGTACCAAGTGATCTCCGCGAAGGTCCCGCTCGCGGAAATGATGACCTACGCCCGCACGCTCTCCAGCATGACCGGCGGCCAAGGCTCGTTTACAATGGAACTGAGCCACTACGACGTCGTCCCGCCGAACGAGCAGTCCAAAATCGTCGCAGCGGCGGCGAAGGGCGGGGATGAAGAGGACTGATCGGTGCCTGCGAAGGGGCTTTGTTGCGCGGCAGGGTGCCTGGGGTCGGAACGATAGTTCCGCCCCCAGTTGCGTGGACGTTCCAAGTGCTTTGGCAAAAGCGTTCGAGTTCGATTTAGCGGGCTCCGCTTTTCGACAAATTGTTTGCTGAGCTCTCTCCCCGACATTAGTAAACGGTCGGCTGCCCGTCTGGGTAATCCCCCTCCCAATCGCACGGCCAGTGACCTGCTAAGAACCAATTCCAGTTCTCGGCAAGTCCAGGAGATACTGGTCGATTCATCCACAAGCAAAGCCCGATCAACCCTGCCGTCCAACCAGCTTGCCAGACTGCGGCAGTTGGAGCGTGGCATGTATCTTCTTCTTCGTCATACGGTACCTTGTCCTTGGCGAGCCGAACCACAGTTTTCTGGATTCGATCATGTAGCTCTGACAATTGATCAGAGTCTTCACCTTGCGTCAGCTCCTCATAGGTAGCAGCTTCGCCGTCATCCATCTCTGCAACCGACGGCTCCTCTGGACCAGGCCAGTCATCCCAGTTGTGGATTTGCTTACAAGTTGAACCCTCTGGAAGCGGCTTTCCAATATTGGCAAACCATGGAATATCCTCCAGAGCTTTCAGAAACTTTGCCAATCTTGTGTTTTGGTTGTGCGACGTGGAAGAATTGTCACCAGACATGACCCATTGTTCTCCGAACGTGGAATCTCAACGATTCTACCGTCAGGCCGAACCAGTCGCATCCGTCGCGAGAGCATCGCACACGGTGCACAATCCACCGCAATTGTTCAGCGCCGAAATCGCACGATGCGCAGGGTGCCTGGGGTCGGAACGATAGTTCCGCCCCCAGTTGTGTTGACGTCCCAATTGCTGCGGCAAAAGCATACGAGTTCGATTTCGCTGGCTCCGCTTGTCGACAAATTGTTTGCTGAACACTCTCCCCGCCATCAGTAAACGATCGGCTGCCCCTCTGGGTAATCCCCCTCCCAATCACATGGCCAGTGTCCTGCTACAAACCACTTCCACTCCTCCACAAGTCCTGGTGGTACTGGTCTATTCAACCATAGGAAAAGTCCAATCAAACCTGCTACCCAACCAGCTTCGCAGACTGCAGCGTTCGGGGCGTGCCATGTATCCTCATCTTCATCAAAGGGTACCCTATGCTTGGCGATTCGAACAACAGAATTCCGGATTCGACGATGAAGCTTCGACAATTGATCTGAATCTTCACCTTGCGTCAGCTCCTCAAAAATATCGGACGTAGCATCACCTACCTCTGCAACCGACGGCTCCTCTGGACCAGGCCACTCATCCCAACTGTGTATTCGCTTGCTAGTTGAGCCCTCTGGAAGCGGCTTTCCGATATTGGCAAACCATGGGATATCCTCCAGAGTGTTCAAGAATTTCGCCACTCTTGTCATTCGGTTGAGTGAAGTCAAAAACTCGTCCGCAGACATGGCCGGCCGCTCTCCCAACGTGAAGTTTCAATGATTTTACTGTCAGACCGAATCACTCGCGTCCGTCGCGACCGCATGGCACACGGCGGACGATCGGCCGAAATTATTCAGCGCCGAAATCGCACTATGCGCACTTCCCCGTCGAAATCGCAGTTCTGCAACTCGCTCTGCATAAACTCGAGCACCTTCTCTTCCGATCCGCCACCGGTCCCGGCGCCGATCAGCGGGAAGGCGATTGAGCGGAATCCTCGTTGCGCTGCCAACGCGAGGGCATTGCGAATGGAATCGCGGATTGACTTTTCCGAGGATCGCCACCACATGCTGATCCCGGCGACGTGAATGATCGCCTGAAACGGCAGCTTGCCGGGGCCGGTGATCACGGCGCCTCCCAGAGGGATCGGGCCCAGACGGGCCAATTCCCGAAACGGCGCATAGCCGCCTCGCTTTTTGATCGCCCCGGAGACCCCTTGCGGCAGCAGCAGCCACCAGGGAATGATATTGCGATTCCAAGCGTTGACAATCACGTCCACGTCTTGATCGAGCAGGTCGCCGTCAACGATCTTGATGTCCATGATGGTCCTGAAGTTTTTTGACCCCGAGCATGGCAGAGACGACCGGCGGCGGAAACCGGTAGGTCGCTCATGATCACGTCGCATATTTTCGCATTTTGCAGCGCCAGTCCTCAAGCGGACCCGAACCTTACGCTCTCAATCGAATCCTTTCCCAACAACGTGGGCGTTTCAACCAAGCACGCTGCTTCGCGGTTCGTAGAATCTGCCGTGCACGCTCAACGTCCGGGAAGTTCAAGGTTTCGCTTGAGCGATCAAGATTCGTCTGCTACACGAGTTACAGCGACTGGACCACTCTTCAAAAACGGCGGCAACGAACAGATCACCATGACGCTCGCGATACGAATTCTCGGTGAACCCGGCCGCGACAACGCGGTCTATGTGACCGTCGACAGCGGACAGTCGATACTGCGGCTTCTGTTTGACTGCGGCTCGGGCTGTCTGGAACAGTTGCCGGTGTCCGACATTCAAGAAATCGACGCTGCGCTGTTTAGCCACTTTCATATGGATCACATCAGCGGGTTTGACGCGTTGTTGCGCCACAATTTCAACAGAACCGCGCAGCCACTGCGTCTGTTTGGTCCCTGCGACGCCCAGCAGGTGCTGGAGCACCGCCTGAGAGGTTTCACGTGGAACCTGGTGGACGACATGACAGGACGCGTCGAGATCACGAGTATCGGCCGGAACGAGAGCAGCCGAGTAACACGGTTTACGAAAGAGGCGTTCGCCCATGCGCACGATCGACACCCTGCAGTGTTCGATGGTTGCGTACTAGAGACGGACGAGGCGGTTGTAGAAGCGATCGTTCTGGATCATGGATGTCCCTGCCTGGGCTATCGTGTGACAGAGCATGAACGTGTCAATGTCGATTCCGAATCGCTGCGGCAAACGGCGCTCCCGCCCGGACCATGGCTTGCACAGCTGAAGGACGGTTCAGTGCCCGACGAGACCGAGATCGATGTCGCAAACAGTCGCTATGTCGTCGGCGAGTTGCGCCGGAAACTGCTGCAGACCACGGCGGGAAGTCGTTTAGCGTACCTGACTGACTTTCGATCCGAAGGAGACGCCCTGAGCGAACTGATCGAGTTCGTAGAAGGCGTCGACGTGCTCGTGTGCGAGAGCAATTTCGGCAACGCTGACCGCGAGCTCGCCATTCGCAGCCGCCATCTCGTGTCGGACGAAGTCGCCCGATTGGCCGAATCCGCCGGTGTCGGCCGCCTGATTCTGTTTCATCTGTCCGACCGTTATTCACACGACGAGTGGTTCTCCCAACTGCGCGACGTTCGACGCATCTTCCCGAATTCGCACTATCCCAAAGAGTGGGACGCCCTATTTGACGGCGGGTGACGATTCGGCATTCCGTTGCAACTGCATGCTCACTCGTCGCTTCGCCCGGCGAAATTCGATGACTGGTGCCCCGTTTGCGAAATCACGCGGTCGCTTACCACCCGGCCGTACCCGGTTCTCCCTTAAAGGGGCCGATGACTTCCGGCGTGATCCAACCACCGTAAAGATTTCCCGGTTGCGGCACGACGCGGACACCTTCGACGAAGCATTCGAGCCGCGCAGGATAAAATGAAAACCAGCCAGCGATGACCTCGAAGCCTGCGAACGGCTGGTCATACGACCAGGCGGCGTCCACCAGGGGCGTCGCGTTCGGCGGAACGACGGACCAATACCGGGCCTGTCCCTTCCACTCGCAAATCGACCCGCCGCCTGACGCGTGCAAGAACTCGGTGCGAACGTCGTCCGGTGGAAGATAGAACGTAGGCGGACTGGCGGTCTCCAGCACGCGCAGCGCACGATCAGTCTTCGCAATAATGACGTCGTTCGTTTTGACGACCACCTCGCGGGAGTCAGCCTGGATCATCGGTGGACGCGGATAGTCCCAAACCGACTCTTGCCCCGTTTCGATTCGTGCCGCAAACGGCGGCCGAACTTGACCGCGATTGGTCCACTGATCCCGTGCGTGCTTGATCCAAGCTGGAACGTCGTTCATCCGCTCTTCGCCCTTAAGTTGTTGTGTCGCCTGCAAAACGACTCATGCAGTCCTCGACGAAATCATAGACATGCTGGGCCAAGTTCAAAGTGATTTTGCGCTGATTCCCCGGACAACCGACCGGCCCCGGCCCAGAGGACCATCTTTCGATACGTGTCGCATGGGGTGCCACTGGCGGCTTGTCCGCCAGTGCCGGCTGACGGCTCAGTTTTACCGCCGTCGCAAGCCGGTGACGCTGCTTGTTAGCGCTTGTCCGACTCCGGTCACTTGATGGGTCATCGAGAAGTCGACGAATCGATCTCACTCAACTCGATGCCAAGTAACTCCCCCAAATCTCATCCAGCGCCGTCGCGGCGCCCAGCGGCAGGCGGTAGTCAACGGTTGACGACAGAATTGTTTCAGCGGGATTGATCTCAATCGTCGGCACCCCAATCCGCCGTGCCGCCACGACCGGTTCCTGGATGTACGGAAACAGCCCGCTGGTGCCGATACTGAACACGACATCGAAACCGGCCTCCAACTCGCGATACAGCCGTGCTACGGCCTCTTCGGGGAGCGGTTCTTCAAACAGCACCACGTCCGGCCGCAGATACGCGCCGCATTCCGGGCAGAGCGGCGGGATCTCCGGCGGATCGGTCTCGTCAACCCGTTGGTGAAACGGACATTGTTGGCAGGAGAGGGAGCGCATGTTGCCGTGGATCTCAATCACATTCTCCGACCCCGCGCTGCGGTGAAACCCGTCGACGTTCTGCGTCAGCGTCCAGACGCGAGGGAAGCGCTGCTCGACCTCCGCGATCACTTCGTGCGCCCGATTGTGCGTCGCCCCCCGTGCCGCATCGCCAATCTGGGCCAGATATTTCCAGGTCAATTCTGGATCGGAGCGGATCATCGACCCGGATAGAATCACCTCAATCGGCAACCCCTCTTCGGTCTCCTCGATCTCATACATGCCCCCGATCCCGCGATAAGTCGGCACCCCCGAATCAGCCGATATTCCCGCCCCGGTGACAAACAGTACGCTACGGCTATCGCGTAGGATGCGGACGATGGCGTCTATGGTTTGTTGGTGTTCCTGCATTGGATTAAAGCGTGGATGAACTCCGTTTGTGATCACTCACTTTGCTTTCGCTTCCATTCGTCGGTCAGCAATCCAGAGTATCCCCAGTCCTCTTCAGCGATCTCCTGAATGACGACGTGAATATGATCCGGCCGCTTTCCGAGCACTCGCACGAGGGAGTCGGTCGCGTCTTTCACCAGTTGGGCCTTCTGGTCTCGCGTGGCACCACGAGTAATTTGAATGTTTACGTAGGGCATGTTTTTCTTGGGCAGAATTGTTGTTTCGGTTTTATCGCCGTTGCTGGTTTTCTGACGAAAGCGTTTGAGTACCGCCGGAAACTTGAGGGAAACGATGGTCTTCGACGCAGACTTCGTCAGGTCACTTAGCTCGGACACCGGCCATTTTAAGACCTCCTGCCGGGACAAGCCAGATCTGTAAACGCGTTACCGTAACGCACCGGGTGGCACCGTTCGCGAAACGCATCGGTGCGCCGCGGGCACAAGAGGGGTTTGTTGTGTTGTGTCATTGGTTGCTATCCGTTGGATCATCAAACTACCAACCAGTTTTTCCACTTCCCGAGATATGTTTTGCCCGTCATTTGGAACCATCGTTTAGTCATGATTCACGCCCGTCCGCCGCAGCGAATAATTCATCCGTAATACCAAGTATCGCGTAGGCACGTTCGATTGGCCCGCTGCGACGATCGTGCCATGCAATCGCTTCGGAGAGGGAACCGGCTTGCGCGACCTGTCGGGCAGATTCACGGATACTGTCGGGATCAGAGAAGGCCTCGCTCAGCGACTCGGCCAGGTTGCGAAACTCGACGAGATGAGTCTTAGCGGTGCTACGCATGCCTCGCCTCAGAAACCCAGCAATCTGTTCAGCAGCAGCGATAAACATGGCTCGAAATTTTGTCAGCGACGGGATGTTGAGCAGTCCGTCCAGACGTGCCCTGTGCCAACTCTCGAAATCGGGTCGGCAATCTGGATTTCGTAAGAGATGACTCGGGAAATCGACCCCACACTCGGAACAGGACTGAGTTTCCTCTGTGTACGTTCGACGAACAGAAAGGTCGCCCAGATCGACATAAAACGTATCACATTCGTAGCAGAGCACGCAGAGATGGCCGCACTTCGGGCATCGAATTGGGAACAGATCCTCATCGCCGCAGCAGTTAAAGCCGTCGTATTTCAGGCAGTGTTCCGTGACCCACGCTGGTCTGAACATGGGATAATCCGTCGAATTCGAAAGTTGTGATTCGATTCTGTTGCACGACGTTCCGGTGAGTGGCACCGATCGCGAAACGAATCGGTTCGCCGCAGGCACAAGAGGCCGCAATCGCAGCGTTACCAATCTGCAGTGTCGCCAAATCTTTCGGAACGAAGTGATTATTGACTGTTAAATCAAAGTATATAGTACCCATCACCGCCAACGGGAATGGGGACGACCGCAGATGTGCGATCAAAATAGTGTCGCGAATTTCGTAGATTCATGTCAAAGTCAGGCAAGTAGGCCTCTTCAGCAAACAGGTAGACCCCAGCAAGCCCGTCGATCTCATAAACCCGATGGTCGGTATCGTCCTTCCGCTCGGTTGGTTTCGGGACGAGCAGCCCATTCACTTCCCTCTGACAAAAGTCCTCAAATGTCCCGCCGGATTCGGCAATTGGCTGCCTGTCGTACGTCCAGTGATCCATTAACGTTATGTGGAGCCACCTGTCTCGCTCTTCGGCCGCTACCTGCCTCGCCTTTTCGAGAACCCTCGATACGAACTCTCTGGTGAGACGGTATGCGGGATCTGCTTTGGTCATTTGCTCGAACGCAACGCTGACATCGGGATCCCACATTCCTACCTCACGTGCTCGGCCCTTGATGTCGGAATACCGATTTGATCTTGTTCCCAGCTCCCGATAATGTGCCGGAAGCTGGCTGTAAGCGTCGAATTGCTGCAGATCCATGTCTGATTTGTGCTCGACAAGTATCTGCGTGATGTCACGTTTTTGCTGTTCGCGAAACCGACCAAAATCAGCAGCGTCCCGAACAAAGCTACCATCGGAGACGCTGAAGTAACCGTGCGCGAATGAAGCGGGATCAACGCATTCTAGATTCGGATCCGTGTAGGCGTACCAGCACTCAGCGTGCGGGCTTCGGTCGAAATAGTATTGATGATCGAACGTGAATGTGAACATCTCACTCAGTCCAGGGGTGGCACCGATCGCGAAGCGCATCGGTGTGCCGTAGGCACAAGAGGCCGCAATTTCACTGTTCCCCATTGGACGAATTCCGCAACGCAGTCACCGCATCCACAACAATATCGATCGCAAAATCAACTTCCGCATCAGTGTTGAACCTCCCAAGCCCGAACCGCAGGCTCGCGCGGGTCAGCGCGTCGCTGACGCCCATTGCGCGGAGCACGTGGCTCGGCTGCGGATCGGCCGACGTGCACGCGGATCCGGAACTGACCGCAATCTCCTTGAGCCGCATCATGAGCGCTTCACCGTCGACTCCTTCAATACTGACGTTCAAATTGCCCGGCAATCGTCGGTCCGGGTGTCCATTCAGCTGCAGGCCCTGCAATCGATGCTGCAGCCCCTCCCACAACCTGTCGCGGAGCTGTCGCAATCGAGTGGATTCCGCAGCCATTTCGCTTCCCGCAACTTCAGCCGCTTTCCCCAAGCCGACAATCAGCGGCACCGGCAGCGTCCCGCTCCGCAGGTGCCGTTCGTGCCCGCCGCCGTCGAACAGCGGCTCGATCTTGATTCGCGGTGAACCGTGCCGCACATAGAGCACGCCGATGCCCTTCGGTCCGTACATTTTGTGCGCGGAGAGACTCACCAAATCGGCAGGAACCGCTTCGAAGTCCCACGGCAACTTGCCGAGACTTTGTACCGCGTCGCAATGAAACAGCACGCCCCGCTTCCGGCAGATCTCGGCAATCTCGTCGACCGGATTGAGCGTGCCCACTTCGTTATTGGCCGACATCACCGACACCAAGACCGTGTTCTCCTCTAGCGACTCCTCGACCTGCTGCGGATCGACCATTCCGTATTGATCGACCGGCAGGACGGTGACGTCGAATCCCTGGCGGGAGAGCCGTTTGGCGGGATCGAGCACCGCTTTGTGTTCCGCCGCGTTGACGACCAGATGCCCGCCCGGCGCCGCCCCTCGCATGACACCCTTAAGCGCCAAATTGTTCGCCTCCGTCGCCCCGCTGGTGAAAATCAGATTGTCCGCATCCGTCTTGAGCAGTGCCGCAACCTGGGCGCGGGCCGCTTCAACCGCATCGCTCGCGTCCCACCCGAATTGATGGTTGATACTCGCCGCATTGCCGTAAATCTCGGAGAAATAGGGCAACATCGCCTCCACCACGCGCGGATCGACGCGCGTTGTGGCGTGATTGTCCATATAAACTGGTGCGGACGGCATGATTAACGAAGTGGAGCAACGGAATCGGGTTCGCGAAATTCGGCCCATCAATCATAAAATCTTTGCCGAATCCGTGCACGTGATGCGGCGTCGAGCAGCGTCCCGATTACAATGGCGGGCGCGATGCACTCGTTCCCAAACTCCAGTTTGGGAACGGATCTGCTCGAAGCTCTGCTTCGAGTCTTGTTATTGACGTGGAAACAATTATGCAGATTCTGTATTGGGGCGGCGAAGCGGAGCTTCGCGAAAGAGCGTTCCCAAGCTGGAGCTTGGGAACGAGATGAAGATCAAATTAGGTCGCTAAACTGGAGACATGCACCCGTGCCCGACACACGTGCACACCGCGGACCGCATCCGCATGACGGGGAGCTGTTCAGCCCCGCGTCACTGCCCGCACTGCGTCGCGCCGTGTCGCATCTGTCGTGGTTGTTATCACGCGGTTATGCGGATGCCTCCTCGCTGAAACTCGTGGGTGACCGGTTCGAGCTGACTAAGCGGCAGCGTTTGGCGGTGATGCGGTGTGCCTGCAGCGACGATGCACTCGTCCGCCGCAGCCGGCATCGCGTGGAACCGCCAGCGATGAAATCGCAAACGATCGCGATCGACGGGTTTAACCTGCTCACCACCGTCGAAGCTGCACTTTCCGGCGGGGTCATCCTGCATGGGCGGGACGGCTGTTACCGCGACATGGCCAGCATGCACGGCAGCTACCGCAAGGTGCAGGAGACCGCTCCCGCACTGGTCCGCATCGGCGAGTTTCTCGCACAAGCGGGGATTGCCGCCGCCCTCTGGTATCTCGACAGCCCCGTCTCCAACAGCGGGCGGCTCAAGACGATGATTCGTGAAACGGCCGCCGCGCACAACTGGGACTGGCAAGTGGAACTGGTCTCCGATCCCGACCCGCTGCTTTCCGCGTCACAACACATTGTAATCACCGCCGACAGCGCGATCCTGAACCGTTGCGAAACCTGGTGCAACATCGCCCGCCCGCTCGTGGAACAGGCGGTCGCCGATGCGTGGATCGTCGATTTGTCGCGAGATGCCCAGCCATAATGTAAATTGGACGTGATGCAACAAAAATTGGGCGGCACGCCCGAAGCGGACGGATTGGTGCGGGGCGTCACGAGAAATGGCCCACACCTTTCCAGCTTCAACACGTGCCGCCCGTCCACGGGGCTTTATGAGTCCTGAACTCGTTTCAAAACCCGAGGGTCTGGGTCACAGTCACTGAGGCCGATTCTTAAGTTGCAGCCTGTCGCAAGTGGGTTTCGAAACGGGGAGGGATATCACCGGGTTTCGGTGTTTAGAAAGGACTTCACAAACTCCCCAATCGTCCGCTGGGCAGCGGGTGTGGTGGTAATGGTCATTGAATCGCCGTCAATCTCGGCGTCGATGGTCAGTCCACTGTCTTGCTTCAGCAGTTCCACAAGCATCCGTGCCCGCTCCTCCGGCACGCTGTATGTCGCCCGCAGCAGCGGTTGAACGTTGGTTGCGGCAGGTACTGCCGAACACGGGCAAGCGGAATCCGCTGTGCATGCGGAACAGCATCCCCCCGATTTCGACGCCGCAACGAACCGGCTCACGTGTTGGTCGGAAGCCAACCCAACGATCCGCCCCTCCTCGACACCGTCGACCAAACGGATCATGGTCGGCACCGCGCTGACATGGTGCTGTCGCGCCAGTTGCTGTTCTTCATCGACGTCGATCCGCCGAATCGCCCGTCCCTGTTTCTCCATTCTTTCAAACAGCGGCGCCATTTCCCGGCACGGCCCGCACCAGGAGGCGGTGAAGACAAGGAATTGCTCGCTTTTTTCTCCCGATGCTCGTTTGATTGCGCACCGCTCCGTCTCAGCTTTGCAGTTCTTTGCGCACCGTGCGGCCTTGGTTTTGCGGTAGGGGCACTGCAACTCACGTGGTTCGTTGCCGCTGCTGAAAGCCAATAATCCGCCCAGTGCCAGACCGAGGGCCGTGTGATTCATCGTGAGAGTCCTTTTTGCGTGTTGCGAGAATTGACCGACACCCATTCTTTGGGGGCTTGCCGCGAAGCGTGGGCGACGCGTGCCGCTTGCCGGCGTTCGGGCATACGGTTTAGCAAATGGCTTGCCGAAACGGCGACGCGTGCAAAAAAAGATCGTCGCGCACGAAATCAAATCGTTGTCGCGACGAACTTTACTGTCGGCGGAAATTGTTTCTCAAATTCCGACTGGAATATAAGACGGCGGCGGCCATCGCCGTGTTTTGTAGAGAGCGCTGCGCGGCTTGAAATTACTACATCACCGCGGACGGTTCGCCATCGGCTTCCGAGATGCCTGCCGCCGTTACGCGGCGCGCCGTTGAGTCGATTCGCCGGAATCGAATCCCCATTTGGCCAACCAGCGCATATAGGACTGCAAGTGCAGAAAGGCGTCGCGCGACAGCAGGCTCTTGCTGCCGCGCTGTTCGTGGTGATAGCAATGCGCAGCACCGTTAATCATCACCCGCCAGCCGCCCGCTGATATCCGGCGGCACATATCGACGTCTTCAAAGTACTTCGCGAACCGGGTGTCGAAGTATCCGATCTGCTCAAACGCGGCGCGGCGGAGCAGCATAAAACAGCCCGAGACCCAATCGCACTCCACCGGTCCCTGATGATCCTGTTCCAGGCAAAAATAATCAGAGATGGCGTGGCTAAATACGTTGTGCATACCCAGCCGCCGGGCGGCGATGGTCTTGAGCGTTTGAAACCGCCGTGCGGGATGCGCGTAGCTTCCATCGGGATGGTAGATCCGGCAACCGGCCAATCCGCAAGCCGGATGGGCGTCCATAAACGCGGTCATCTTAGAAATGCAATTCGAACCGGAATCAAAGTACATGTCGGTGTTCATTAATAGGATGTACTCGGCGGAGGAACGCTCCAAAATCCGATTGAGGTTCTCCGCGTATCCCAACTGTCGGCGATTGCGAATCACCTGGGTCGACGGAAATCGATCTTCCCACGCAGAAGTTCCGTCTTCGGACAAATTATCGACCAATATCAGACCGATTCCATCGAGACCGTCGGACTGCTCCAGCGAATCAATCAGCGGCGACATGTAATGCCGTTCGCCGCTGTAGATCACACCAACTTCGAGTCGTGGGCTCTCGTATCGCATGGGTTTTGGAATCCCCGATTGGTTGTGAGCCGTCAGGCTGCAGGTTTGACGTGTTGTCGTGAGAGAATAGCGTCGTCGATTTGTGCGGGGACGGCGCGCTCGATGGACTCCGCAGCGGCGAGCAAATCAATGTGCCGCTGAACAAATTGATCCCAAGCCGTTACCGGACTGACGGGGGGTGGCTGCCGCAGCTTGCGGGCGATTTTGCGTCGCGGAATCAGCCGGCGGATTTTCGTGGTGACCTTGAGCCCGAGCTCGAGAAGTTCGATCGGCCAGTTAGCGGCCTTGATCGCAGCCATTTCCGTGCGGGTATTGCGTCCACCATAGATGGGGAGACACCGTGCAATGCGGGCGGCACAGTCGCGGATCAGAAACGTCGATAGTCGTCGGTGAGATGCAAACATTTGCACCGGATACGCGAGAATTCCAAACAGCGGCAGCATCCCCACCAGCAGCGCTTCTCCGTACTTCAGACCCCTCCAGCCGTTGCGCAACATTCTCCACAGTGTGATCGCAGTCCGGAGCGCCGGAGCAACCAGCATGGGCAATAGAAACTTGATTTCTCCCGTCGCCGCAAACGCCGCGACTCCGCCGATTTTCAGCGGCAGCAGCACAGGTGTAATGAGCTTTAAACTCAGGTGCATGCCGAAACAGCGGGCGTATTCGTCCAATTCGTGAGACTGTGAATCCTGCCGTAACGGGACATATTCCCCCGGATGGAGGCGGCCCTCGTCGGCCCATTCACGCAGCGCCCTCCGAATCGCATGCCGTCCGTAAGCGCGCTGGTATCGTCCGGAGACAATCAACAGCAGAACCCGCTCTAACGAAGTTCGCCGCCTTTCATCGTCGACCAACCAGCGTTGCACTCCCGCGGGAGTGAGTCGGGACAGCAGCCAATTCAAAAGAAAACGAATCGTCAATCGAACAAACGAAGACGTCGGCGCGATGCGCCCTTCGTCGCGCCACTGAGTCGCTTTCTGCTCGCAATACCCCGCGATCAATTGCTTGCGAACAGCCTGCTGATTAATCGCGCGGCGCACGTCGCGGCGAAAACCCTGGTTGCCGCACAAACGTTGCAAGAATCCTCCCACTCCGAACGGAACCAGCCCCAGCCAATACAACGGCTGCGACCAGATCGACGGGCGTGCCCGCAGTTTATTCTCCTTATGCGAGTCGATGCGTTCCTTCCTTCTCCACGTCGCGACGCAGCGGTCGCTGTAGGCTTCCTGAAACGAACGTGAGAAGAAGCTGGCGCCGCGGCGGCCCCAGGCGATTTCAGTCTGTTTCCAGCGCGCGGTGTGCTCAATCAGTCGTTCAACATCGAAGGTCAGTTGCTGAAATCCCGCTCGCCCCAATTTGTGGCTTAACTTTGGCCAATGAGTTTCGAGGAATTGTCTCAATCGGCGTGCATCAATGTCGTCGAACAGTGGCAACGAGTTCAGCCGACGTCCGGCGGACAGATACGCGGGAACCAACAACGCCGGAATCCCGGATTCGAGATCGACCAGTACATAGCCTGCAGGTGTTTTCAGCAGATTCGACGTCGAAACCAATGCCGACGCGCAGACCTGCCAACCCGACCCGGTCAGGCCGCACTCCCGGAACAGAGCCTCAAACCGGCCCATGGTCGTCACCAGTTGATCGGTCTCGTCCTCCATTCCCTCGACGATTGCCGCCGGCCGGCCGAGGAAGGCACGAATCGCTCGTCGCACCGCACGTGAGTCGACGGCGGCAGGGCGAATCCCCCGGCCATCGATGAACTCGCAACCGAGCACAAACGATTGGTGCCGACGATCCCAGCGTACGTAATACGGCCGGGCGACACGGCAATCCGGGAGCAGAAGTTCCACCAGCTGCGCGGCAACTCGACGCCGATAGAAGCAGGCCAATACGGCGTCCAGCGAGTGTTGATAGGCAAAGGGTGCCTGAAACGCACAGCGGTAGACGGTCCGCGTCAGCCAGCCGGGGCGAAAAACTTTTTCGACGCAGTGCCGTTCATTTCCGCAGGAGTCCACAGCCCGCACCAGAATCGCCTGTGCCGCCCTCCCGGCGCCGATCTTGACCACCGGGTCAAGCTGATGCGGAGACCAGGATCCGGGCGCGGCGATAAGCCCCAATTCCTCAGCAACTGAGGAGGGTAGCTCACTGCTCGTCAGAGGCATCAGAGCAACGCACGTTGAATCCTGCATGCGCGGTCATCTACTCCGGCCGATCCCTGACCAGAGGTCCTTTACTCGCCGATTTAGCGGAAATAATGAATCGTCCGCAGAAAAGTGGAGGCGCGTTCGCTTTTGAAAAATCGTCGACTGCCGGGCGGTCACGCCTGACTGCGAGTCCCAATGGGATTCGCCAGGGCGTCCCGGAACTCCCAATGCAGATTGCCTCGATTTTCGTAGTTCGCGGAAATTGGCGGGGATAGTAGTCCAAGTTCCCATCTGCGGCAACTTCTGTTTTTGAGATGGCGTTTGGGCGTTTTCGACGTTCGAATCAGTCACTGAATTAGAGTTCAGCAGATTTGACGCAAACCGGTCGAGGCGTTACGATTGGCTCCTCATGGTCAATCCGAGATTGGTGGAGGCTAAGGTGCGGGTGCCTCCTCCCTCGGAATCAAACTCGAACCCGCCGCCCCATCCCGACGAAAAGTCCGTCTGAAGGCAACTGCTTTCACTACACGGATTTGCCGCACTCATCGAGCGTGTGTTCGCGCCCGCGGTTCCCCGTTTGGAATGGTCGACAGGAGATTTGTTTCAATGTCGCAGTTGGTCGTCAAAGATATTCTGGAAGCGGGTGTCCATTTTGGGCACCGGGTCAGTCGTTGGAATCCGAAGATGCGGCCGTACATCTATGGTCGCCGCAACCTGATTCACATCATCGACTTAAAGGAAACCGTCCGTGGTTTGTTGCGGGCAAAAAAATATCTGACGCAGGTTGCTTCACAAGGCAGCTTGATTCTGTTTTGCGGCACGAAGCGCCAAGCCGCTGATCCGGTGGAGCAAGCTGCTAAAGCTTGCGGAATGCCCTACGTCAATGAGCGTTGGCTCGGGGGCACGCTCACCAACTTTCGTACAATTCGCAGCCGCCTGCGTCGCCTGGAAGAATTGGAAAGTTTGGAGGAAAGCGGCGAATTGGCCACCTACTCCAAAAAAATGCAGTCGACGCTCAATCGTGAGCGGAGCAAGATCTTTCGCAATTTGTGCGGAATCCGCGACATGAATCGGCTGCCGGAAGTGTTGGTCGTGATCGATCCGCGGAAAGAGAAGAACGCCGTGCACGAGGCACGGATCCTGGGAATCAAGGTCGTGGCATTGATCGACACCGATTCCGACCCGGACGTGGTCGACCTGCCCATTCCGGGCAACGATGACAGCATTCGCTCGATTCAGTTAATCCTGCACCACCTCAGCACTGCCGTGAATGCCGGCAAGGTGAATCTGCCCAAGGAAGAAGCGCCCGCCGAGCCCGAACCCGCTCCGGTTCCCTCGCTCTAACTGAGAGTAGACGAACACCGGACTACGATTTTCAAATCCATTCGACGTACAGATTACAGAAAGAGGGCATGATGGCAGAGATTACTGCTGCCGCTGTGAAAGCGCTCCGGGAGCGTACCGACCTTCCGATGATGGAGTGCAAAAAGGCGCTGGTCGCCGCCGACGGTGATGAGGAACGTGCGGTCGAGATCCTCAAGGAACAGGTCGGCAAGGTGATGGACAAGCGGAAAGACAACGTCACCGCTGAAGGCAAGTTTTGCGTCGCGATTGCCGATGACGGCAGTGCCGGCGTGATGGTGGAAATGATGTGCGAGTCCGACCCGGTCTCTAAGAGCGAGGACTTTAACTTCCTCGGCGAGCAGTGTGCCAAGCAATTGTTAAGCGGCCCCGGTGCCGCCAGCACTGAGGAACTCTTGTCGCAAGACGCCCCTGACCGTCCCGGCGTCACGCTCAAAAATCTTCATGAAGAGATCACCAACAAGATTCGCGAGAAGATGGTGGTCGGTCGCGTCGTCAAAGTCGACGGACCCGTCGGGTCTTACGTGCACCACGACGGCAAAACCGGCGTGCTGTTTCAAGCGTCCGGAGAGCCGAAGTCGGACGACATCCTGCGGGACATGGCGATGCACATCGCCGCGCTAAAACCGACAGTTGCCCTGCCGGAGGAACTCGATTCCGCTGCCGTTGAGGCGCATCGCGAGAAACTGGCTGAACAGGCCAAAGCGACCGGCAAGCCGGACAACATCATCGAAAAAATCGTCGACGGCCAGATGAAGAAATACTACGACGAAGAGGGCGTGCTGGTCGCGCAAGCCTTCGCTAAAGACGACTCCAAGACCGTCGAAAAGGCACTCGATGAAGCCGGCCTCAAAGCGGTGGGCTTCACGTGCTGGCAGCTGGGCAAGGAGTAGCCGGCCGCGGAATTGGAATCAGACGAAGAGACAAGCCCGGGCAAGAACGGGGGGCCGATTCCCCGTTCTTGCCCGTTGTCGTTTCATCATGGCCCGTGCTGGTTGCACGAACCGGCGGACCTGTTGTACAACGTGTGGGCACAACGGTAGCACGACAAATGGCCCGCACCCGAACCGGGTGTGTCGAGGAAGCATTCATGTCCGAATCAGAAGGTTCCAGCGTTCCCGCCGACCCCCCGGCGTACCGGCGAGTTCTCTTAAAGTTGAGCGGTGAAAGCTTTTGCCGCTCCGGCGAATCGGGCATTACCATGTCCGAAGTCGCTGCTGTTTCCGAGCAGGTGAAACGGGTGGTGGAAAGCGGCATTCAACTGGCGATTGTTGTCGGCGGAGGAAACATTCTCCGAGGCAAGCAGTTTGCCGCCGTCAGCGCCTCCATCAACGCACCGACCGCCCATTACATGGGGATGCTGGCGACGGTGATCAACGGCTTGGCGCTGCAGGACGCCCTGGAGAACATCGGAGTGCCCACCCGGTTGCAGACGGCGATTCGCATGGAGGGGGTCGCCGAACCGTTCATTCGCCGCCGCTGCATTCGCCACTTGGAGAAAAACCGGGTCGTGATTCTCGGCGCCGGAACTGGCAGCCCGTTTGTGACCACCGACACAGCGGCGGCCCTACGCGCACGCGAAATCGAAGCCGACGTCGTTTTGAAAGCGACGCGCGTCGACGGCGTCTATGCGGAAGATCCCGAGAAGAACCCGCACGCGGTCCGGTATTCCGATATTTCCTACGAGGACGCCCTCTCACAAAACCTGCAGGTCATGGACGCGCAGGCGTTTCACCATTGTATGGAACACGGCATTCCAATCGTGGTGTTCAATTTCAAACGCGAGGGCAATTTGGAGCGGGCTGCCGCCGGCGAGCGCATTGGAACGCGGGTAATGCCCGCGGCACAGCTGCAGCAGTCCGGTCACGAATAGTTCATCGCAACACAAGCAAATCCATATTCCATTTCCTGGCCCGACTTGACAGTAGGGAACACATCATGGACCAAGACGAAATCTTGATGGACGCCGAAGAGCGAATGGAAAAAGCGGCGGAAGTCTTTCACGGACAATTGCAGGGCTTGCGAACCGGACGGGCGACGCCCGGTCTGGTCGATTCGATTCGCGTGGAATATTACGGATCGCAGACGCCGCTGAAACAACTCGCCAGTATCACCGTACCAGAGCCGCAACAGATCGCCATCCGGCCGTTTGACGCCAATTCGATCAGTGCCATCTCGCAGGCGATCCAAGCCAGCGACGTGGGACTGGCTCCCAATTCCGACGGCCGCATCATTCGGCTGAATATCCCGCCGCTATCCACAGAACGGCGGCGGCAACTGGTCTCACGGGTCAAGGAGTTTGCCGAGGAGGCCCGCGTCTCCATTCGCAATATTCGCCGAGACGCCAACAAACATGCTGACCAATCGCAAAAAGACAAACTGCTTACCGAGGACGATCGGGACAAGACCAAGGACGAAGTGCAAAACTTGACCAAGAAGTTCGAGGGGCGCGTCAACGACCAAGCCGCCGCGAAGGAAAAAGACATCATGGACGAATAGTCCGCGCTGATGCGGTGAGTCGCCTGCCAGACCGGAAAATGAACGTAGCCGAACTCGTGAGAGTTCGGCGATTCGCTTGTTGCGGTCGAATTCCCCGACGTCTCACGACTTCTGCTACGCCGTTCATCAATCGGTGCCATTGGCCGCGTCACGCCGCACGGCGTAGACCCAGAAATACCGGCCCCGGTATGCCGCCTCCAAATCGGTCGACTCGTTTTTGGGAGCCACTACATAGTCGATTTGGTCCGCGTCGGCAAAACGGGTAATCTCCGCGCGCGAAATGCTCCCCTGTTCGCGCCCCTGTTCCCAATCCCGCAGCAGTTCGTATCGCCGTTTCCACTCGACAAGACTTTCCGCATCTTGCGGACAGTCTTTGTAGTTCACATACTCCGCTCGGCCGCCGTACCACTTAAAAGCATACGCGTAAGACGGCGTGAGCACGTGGGCGTCCTGGGGAGTCTGTTTCGCGATCCAGCGGCAGCAGGCGATCCAATCCGCCAGCACGTCAGAATGAAAGGAGCGCGGTCGGCGGTCGGTGGGCATGACCGCCAGTGAAACGACGAACGAGCCGACACAGGCGCCGTAGGCGCACCATCGCAATGCCCGAAGAACGCCCGCCGGCAGCAGTGTTGCCGCTCGCTCCCCGGTCCAGACCTCCATCAGCCGTACCAACATTACCGCCGTCGCCAGCGGCATCATGACGTCAAACAGCCGAAACGGATAAAACTTCATTAGCGCCGGATTCCGCCACACCACGCCCGCAAGCAATCCGCCCAACGCAATCGCAGCACTGCCGACGACGTACCCGTGCAGAAATCCTCCCGCTGGACCGAATTCGGCTGACTTTCGAAGGATCAGCCAAGTCACCAGCATCGCCGCATAGCCGCCGAATGCGAACTTCGAAAATGTCGCGGGATCGAGGTGATGTTTCAGGCGTTCAAAGACCTGAATCTCATTGGCCTGACGTACGATATCTTGCGGCGCACCGCCCAAGACCTGCAGGGCCGGCAGTAACCCCGGCAGAGCGCACAGCAAAAATCCTACGATGGCGAGCGCGGCTTGCGCGGTCGATGATGCTTCGCGGGGTTGATGCTCGTCAGCCGAAGGGGAGTTTGCGGCAAAATAGAGGCCGCAAACCGTTGCGAGGACGCACCAAATCCCCACGACAGGGTGGAAGCTCACCGCAAACCCCAGCAAGATGCCCGCAGGTGTGTATTTGCGGCGAATACACAGCCCCGCTCCCCAGAACGCAAAGCCATACGCAAAGACTTTGCCTTCCACGCCCCCAATCATCCATTCGCCAGACAGATTTCCCCAAGCGGCCAGTCCAAGCCAGATCCAGGCGGCACCCACTATGAGACGCGAACTGCGCAGGACGGTTGAGATCAGCGACTCAAATCCAAACGCCACCAACAGTAGCGCGGCGAGTCGGCCGATCCAAGCTGTTTGCTCCAGGGAACACCACTGCGTCAACGGACCCACGACGGCGTAAAAGACGTAGTGCGGGCTGGCGGATTCCAGAAACAGATCTCCGCGCGCCCAAGCCGGATCCCAAAAGTGCTTGGCTTTGGTGAGATAGTGCGGCTCGTTGACCCCGGGAATCGGTGCGCGGAGAATGCTGGCGGCGAGGAAACTCAAGAACAACAGGCTGACGGTCAACCCGCGCTGCAGCGATGTTCGCGTATCGTGCACAGGATCGGGGCGCCTCGGCCAATGCAGAGTTCAGGATGCCGATTTGCGGGCCGTCTTTTTCTTAGCCGCTTTCTTCTTGACAGCCTTTTTCTTGGCGGTCGCCTTTGTGGCTGCTTTCTTCTTAGCGGTTTTCTTCTTGGCCGCCTTCTTCTTTACCGACTTCTTGTCGGAAAACACATTGTCCCAATTCTTCCAGAACTCCGGCGTTGTTCCGGTACGTACGATTGGACCACCCATCTCAAAAACTCCAATAATCTCTCCGGCGCCTCGTCAGCGATGCACCCTGCGTCCGCCACAATTTCGCGGACCGAACTTGATCGAATATTCATTACGTGGAAAGAACTGATATACGCCGTCGCGCCGAGAATCTCAAGTCTGTCTCAATATCCGGCTGATGGTGAAATCCCGAATCGGCGGGCGAATGTGGGCACTATTTCCCCTGTTTTGAGATGAGCCGCGCGCTCCGGATCATCGGCAGACGGCGGACCTGAATCGGCTCAAAAAAATTGTGAGCCGCTCTCACAGCCGCGCCTTGTGATCGTTTTGACGCAAACAGAGCCGCTGCAGACGAATGTCGTATCTCGAAAATGGGGTTTGTCGATTGATCGGATAGGTTTATACTCCCGCGCACATTGAAGTTAGATTTGGCGGACCGGCAACGTTGAGAGCCGGAAAGGATAAACCGCCCTGGGGAATGACCGCGATCGCTTGTTGGCGGCCGGTTTCAGCATAAGGTATGGAAGCCTGGATGCTCAGTCTCCCGTTTGTGATCGCAATTGCAGCGGCGATTCTCTTTACGCCCGGAGTCCGCGCGATTGCGGCCCGTACCGGCGCCGTCGATCGTCCGGACGGTAATCGAAAACGGCAGATGTACCCCGTTCCAACGCTGGGTGGATTGGCCGTCTGCTGCGCAATCCTGCTTTCCGCGGCCGTGGGGATCATTCAAGGAGCCCTCGCCGACGGACTGATCCCGGTGTTGCTTGCGGCGGCAACGATCTCGCTGATCGGGGCTTACGACGACATCCGAAACCTCAGGCCACGCTTGAAATTCATCGGGCAAATCGTTGCGGTCTTGCCGATTGCCGTCTTGGGCGATTCCTTCGACCGATTCTCACTCCTGGGCCAAGTCGTCCACATCGGCGTGATGGGAAGATTCGTTACGGTGCTTTGGCTGGTGTCGGGGATTAACGCGGTCAATTTCCTCGACGGGATGGACGGTCTCGGAGCACTGACCGGACTAAGCATCTCGCTGGCAGCGGCGGCAATCGCATGGTTTTCGGGCCAAGCCGAACTCGCCCTACTGGCCCTCATTCATGCGGGCGCGCTGATTGGGTTTATGGTGTACAACTTGCCGCCGGCCCGGGTCTACTTGGGCGATTCCGGGAGTATGTTGATCGGTTTAATCGTGTCTTATTTGGCGCTACATGTCCCCCGAGATTCCAGCGGGACATTGCACCTTGGCACGGCCGTGGCGCTGTTGACCATTCCGATTCTGGATACCTTCCTGGCCATCATTCGCCGCACGTTAGTGGGACAAGATTTTTGGCACGGCGACCGCCGTCACTTGCATCACTGTCTGCTCAGTCACGGCATGTCGATCTGGAAGGCGCTGCGCTACTTGGCGGGCTTGTTCTGTATCACCGGTTTTTGCAGTTTTATTGCCGAAGCGTGGAACCAGCCGGCCGTCGCCTGGGGAGCCTTCTTTTTCGTTCCGACCTATCTCTACAGCGGCAACTATTGCTGCCGGTTGGAGTGGGAGCTGGCCAAAAAGTGGATGCGGCGGAGTGTCAAACTGCTGAGCAACCGCGCGTAAACGGCGTCCGCTATACACGAATCTCTGCGCAATTTGTGCCGGTGGTACAACGACTCACCCGGGTCGCTGCATCAAGATGCTCGACTCAGGATGTCGGCAATCACTCGTCCGTTTGTTCCAGCTTCAAGTCGGGACGGGTGCTTGGAACCAGTTCAAAGGGCATCAGCCTTTCGAGTCGTCTTCTCAACGCTTCGCGGCCGACTGGCACGACTTCGTAATCGACCTTTAGCTTGGCTTCGATTTCCTCCTCTTCCTCCGCATCGTCATCGTCATCTTCGTTGTAGAATCGTTCATCAAGGTCGTCGTCTTCAACAATGGTTTCGGCGTCTTGTTCCGTTGTTTTCTCGTCGGCATTCTGGGCGCCTGCTTCCGGTTTTTCTGTCGCTGCATCTGCTTCTTCTGCTGATGCGCTCGCACCGGTGTTCTCGGCGTCAGCCGGAACGAGATTCTTAAAACGAATCACGAACAATCCAACGTCCTTCTGTTTCGATTGGAACTGCGGAGGCCAGAGCTCTTCCGCGATGTCTTCAAAACGATCGAACAGCCACTTTGTCGCGCGGCTACTGTAGCCTCCCATGGCCAGTTCAACTCGCGCCAGCGAGCGGTGAATCACGTAAAACACAAACGCCGCGTCTTCGTTTTCGTTGCTGGGAAAGAACTCCCATTCGTCCTCGTCGGTGTCCAGATAGATGCCGCCTGCGGCTTCGTTGTGTCCATCGTAGAGTTTCATTCCGCCGCAGCAAGAGGGAGGCTGTGGGTCGGACTTGCGGTATCGGAAGAATATTGGGCATCGGCGGTTTGACGCATTCTTTCCAGGATGATCGGCGGCGAAAGGTTTCGAGGGAAAGCAGTTGGCAAAAATGTACTCTTGGGTGGGGTTGACCTTAATTGTCCCCAGTTCCAGCGTGAGGAACTTCTGGCTTTGCCGGTTTTGTTTTTTGTAAAGCCGTCGCGCTTCGCAGCGCGCATTGTACCAATGCTGTTTGTGCTTCGGGTCACTAAACTTTTCAGCCGATATCGGTTTCGGCGCCAATGCGAAGTGCGCCGGTGGAAAATGTTGCGCTCGGTCCGATTCGTTCTCGGCTTGCGTCTCCGCCTCTGCGAGCGCAGCCAGCTCAGCTGCGGTCGCTTCAATGTCGGTTTCAGAATCACCGTCTGAGGTCAGTTCCACTGCCTTCAAATCCGCTCGGCGATTGCGGTCCGAGATTAGGTGCAGCAGCTTTGCCCATAAACGCGCATCAGTCGCGCTGACAAAACCGCTGACATGGCTGGTGCGATTCGCCTTGTCGTCGATTCTCCGGCCCAGTCCAAACTCCAGACTCTCAGCTGACGAAAACAAGTTCCAGAATTTCGTAGGCGTCTGTACGAACAGCGCGCCGGGCAAGTCACTTGGTTGGATGCCGTGTTCGGCAAGATCCTCCGCGTAGTGTTTGATCAAGGCGTCGCTAATCTTCTCCAGCGATTCCATTTTGTAAGACTTCGCTCTGTTGTGCAGTGCATGGCGCAGCCAATGGCGGTCTAGCTTGTGCTTCTTGGCGAACTTGTTGCAGAACCCATAGCCATTGACATGTTTGTTCAGAATCTGAGCCAGCCGAAATGAACCTCTCACGTTATTCCTCCTTCGTCGAACACATTGCAAGTTTCCGCTCAGTCGGCAAGCGTCGGTCAATCTCCATTGCGGAACGGCAAACAGCGATTGAACGCCCCCGAACAATCCGATTTTCAAAATTTTTTTTGACGCCGATTTCAGCGATCTTGTACAGAGATTCTAGGCACCGAAAACGTGCGCTGCAATATGTATTATGGTTGAAAAATATACATATCAATAGATGCGGATTGGATTGGAAATGGCCAGTTCCAATGGTTCCGTGGCGTAAAACCAACCTTGATTCTTCTGGGTCACCATGTTTTCGCTGTTTGTTGTGGTTGTAAAATGTTTTTGATTAACGTGTTGTGTCGTTTTGTAGAGGTTTTTTCCAAAATGGCCTCGAGGTGCCTCTGGTCAGCCATCGATTCTGTTGGGTGACGCTAGTGTTCATTTGATGGTGAGTTGTGTTGTGTTTTTGTCCAAAAATCTGGACTTGCTATTGCGGCGGCCGCAGGCCTCGGCTATTTATCTTAAAACCAAACCGGCAGTCTCGATTTCCCCCATCGACCAACGGAATGCTCAAATGACAAGCACCGCTCCCCAGCTGCAGCCGGCAGAGACTTTCGCGGCAAACAATTCGCCCCGCCGCGCTCGGTGGCAACACGAAATCACAAAAGGCGAGTTCGAACTCTATCAGCCGGCGAGTTCGATCCCGTTGAATGATCTCAGCCAATTGCCCTGCAGGGAGCAGCGCAAGGCGGCGTTCAAACTGGCGCTGCGCGTCGCTCCCGGTGAGACGGCTTGGGTTGATCTCGATCCGCACACGCGCGAGCTTCGCCGCGTTGCGGCAGGCGGACCTCCACTCGCGGGGTTCCGCTACGAACAGACCGCTTCGTCCGATCAACTCGTGTTGTTTGCAAAGCACGATCAAGTTCGCGTAAACGGGATTCGCCCCCTCCCGATGGCGGTCCTCGAGACGAAAGATTTGATCCGGCTTGGTCCACAAAGTTTGTTCTATCTGACCGAGCGGGTCACGCCGTACTCGGGCCCGCCGACCGATGCGATGATTGCCGCCGGCGTGAGGTGCGCGTTCTGCCGGCTAGCCTTTGACAAGTCGACGCACATCCTCACCCACCAATGCGGATTAGCATTTCACGACGAGTCCGAGGAAACGCATCCGGAGATCCCCGAAAGCGATCGCCTGCAATGCGCGTCACGGCTGGCGGTTTGCTTGGGCTGTAAGACTCCCCTCTCCCGCGAACCGTATTTGGTGTGGGATCCTGCTTCGATTGAAACCACTTAGACGATCAACGAGCAGCAACGTCTCTGATTTGATTCTTGGCGTGAAACAATGACCCAAACTCGAAGCCGACCTCCGAAAGTGTTTTATCGCCCATCGCGCCCCGGCGATGTGCCGGCGGTCGCGCAGGCATTGACGTTGAAGGGGCTTGGCACTGCGCGGTCGGCGCTGCAGCGGATGACGGTCTTGCTCATCGGGATGGGCGCGGTGAACGCAGCCCTGCTCGAATCGGCGGCGCGGTTAGGCGTGGGCCGCTTAATTTGCTGCGACCCGGCGCATTTCGGGCCGGCGTCTCATTTGACCCAGCCGGTTTCGCCGCAGCAGGCCGCCCTGGGAATGGCCAAGGCGGACGTCCACTGCCGGCGGGCTCACGAGATTAATCCCGAATGCGAGATACTTTGCATTCAAGGCTTCGTTCAAGAGTTGCCCCGATTTCTCCTGCGTGAGGTCCAAGTTGCGATCTTGGCTGGGGACAACATCAGCGCCGTTGTGTCCGCGTCGCAGTTGGCGATGGATCACGGCATTCCGCTGATCGAGTCAGTCGTGCACGGCGATTCATGGTTGGCATACCTCCGCCGTTTTGACTTGGCCAATCCCGAGGCGGTCTGTCCCGTCTGCAACCTCAGCGAGGCGGAGTGGCAGGCCCGCTCACAGCGCGCCGGCTGCTCGATCGACACGGTCCTCAAGCCGGGGCTTGTCCCGACGCGAACGCTCCCGATTTTTTGCCGCGTTGCCGCCGACTGGGGCGTGGCTGAATTGATCAAACAGGCGACCGGCCAGGACGAACTACTGCTGTGCGGTGAAGAGTTGGCGATCTGTCTGAAGAACCACAAGATCTGGCGAACCGGTTACGAACGCAACTTCAATTGCCGGTTGCCCCACCGCGCGTCAACGCACGTAGATCTACTCCAGGAGCCGGCGCAGATCGAGCTGCGCGAGCTCACCGCGCAGTTCGGGGATTCCGCAAACGATCTGCAGATCACGGCGGAACTCCCGTGGATCCGCCAAGCCCAATGCGAGTCGCCGCGCTGCCATCTGATGACGCCGGTGAGACGGTTCGCGCGGCTGCTGGCGCATGTCGGCACGTGCCGTTGCGGCGCGCCGCTTATTGCGGGATCGGGCGGGCACCAGTCTGCGATTCCTGCGCGGGACGTCGCACCCTGTTTGAACAGCCCGCTTTCCGATCTCGGCTTGCGGGGTGGGCACACGGTTTCCATCACCCGTGACGACGAACGCGTTCACTTTTATCTGGGCCGACCGACCCTAGCGGAGTGGGCGGCCGCCCAAGAATTCGCAGACGCGGAGGCCGTTTCATGACAAAAACACCAACGCAAAACAAACAGCATGAACATCGGCAGGATCGAAACCGCCGGGTTGCCGAGCAGGCACTCGCGCACGTCTCCGGCTCGCGCGGTTGGAAGCTCTACAAGCGGCAATCGTTTGACGAATTTGCTCAGATGGCTGAGCGATCGCAGCGGATCGAAATCATCGCGGCCGATTTAAGTGGCGACTTCGATCTGCTCTACGCCATCGATCAACCCTGCTCGCGGGCTCCGCAAAACGGCGAACTGGTTGTCGGCGAACGTGCCGTCTTCGCGCTGCATTACGAAGAGCAGTTCACCTACGAGCCGGCCGAGCCGTGGATTCCGCTGCGTGTGTGTGAACCTCGAAACATTTTTCATCCCAATTGCAATACCACAGGGCTGTGGGCGCCCGGCAGCATCTGCTTGGGGAGCATGCTCTCGACGCTCGTTTCGGCGCCGCTCACGGAAATCGTGCTCGAGGGCTACTTCATTTTGAGTCTGCAAAACATCAGCCTCGACGTCGAGGACCCGCAGGGGATCTTGAATCCCATTGCGGTCAATTATTTTCTCGAACATCCCGAGTACTTGCCTCTCACAAGCGCGGGCTTGTTCGATCCATGGAACGGGTGGGAAGGAGTTGCCGGAAGATGATGTTCTCCGAGAGGATGCAAGCGTCCAAACTGCATCGAGCGCCGTCAGGCATGTGGGCGATCGATAGCGGGCGCAGCCACAAGAATTCTACGCGTCTTCGGATCCAGCCGGGTGGCTTGCGGTTTGAATCAAACTGTCGACTGTCGTCGCGGCTCGACCCGTTGGCCGCACATGCTGAGTGGCTAGGGCCGTCGAAGATCGTTCGCAATGGGCGGGGTTTGCTGAAGGTCACCGACTTGGTGACCGGCCCGAGAATCGGTGAGAGCACGGGAGTGCTCGATCCGCAAGAAGCGGACGAGCAGGACGCGTTGCTCGAAGTGGTGTTGGATCTGGCCCGCAGAAAATCCGCCGATTCGCCCCCGGCCGGGTGGGCCGCGCCGGAGAGTGATCAGTTGCGGGCATGGCTGCGAGAAATGAATTACGAGTCCCAAGTGGACGACAAGGGTGATTTGCGTCTGACGCTCAATCGCCAGCGGCGCGACGGCGCCGTTCGGCTGCAGCGCTCGGCCGACCGGGTACGACTGGCGCTCGTCCTCTGCCCGCCGGTCGAGTTGGAAGGAGCGGCGTCGCGCGCCGTGCGTGATTTGGCGGAAGAATTTAACAATCGCACGAGTCTCGTTCGGATCGCGGCGCGGCGTGATGAGGACCACAAGATGAGTTACGAAGCGCAGGTCGATTTGACCGGCCTGCCGTTCCCGTCTGCGACACCGTCGCGGCTCGTGAATCAGCTTTGGAAAGAGATGTTGGCCGCGGCGGTGTCGGGTCTCGATTTGGCACTCTGGCAACTCGCGTTGGAGCTTCCTCTGTTGGCAAATCCTGCTCACGGGGAACTGGTTGAGATTTTAGTGTGAGGATTCAAAGCGCATCGGGGATGCCGCGTCTCTCGCAGCCAACTTGTGGCGGCATCCCGATGCACACCAAGACAAATTGTCCGGGCGACCGGCGCTCGGCATACGGATTTCGGTCTTAGACGAACTCGACGGGAGGGAGGTGAATTTCGATGTCGAGCAATTCAACAGCCCTGCAAGAGGGCCCGGTCGCGGATCCCCTGGCTTTCACGGCAACCGACGTTACGACGTCGCGTGTGGTGGACTTCAGCGGTGTCGACGGCTATCGCACGGCGTCAGAACTGGCAACGTCCATTGCTGCAACTTTGGAACTGCCGGAGAACACGCCGTACGCGCTCCGCGACAACAACAGGGGCCGCATGCTGCGCGATGATGTCAGCGTAGGGTCGCAGCTACCGGCCGAAGGGTCGGAGCTGACCCTCGTGCCGAAGAGTCATCTTGGTCAACATTGACCGGTGTCATCGCCCTTGGTGGCCGGGGCGGAGTTGATCCGCCTCGGTCACGACTTTGACCCTGGCCTAATCACGCCTCGAAATCGTTCTGTTCGTTTTTGTCGTCACTGTTCAAGGGACCAAAACGTGTCACAGGTTGTAACAACAGAAAGCGGCGAACAGCTCAACGTCGTACTCACCAAGCACGATGATCCGCAGCAGCAGATCATCGCCCGTGAACCGGTCCGCATGAGCGACGTGGGGTTGCACCTCGACGAAATCTGGCTGAAGGGGCTTTCCGCGGGGGTGTTAGGGACCGACTTGAGCCGCATTTCCCGGCACGTCACTGCCGGCAAAACTCGCCCCGACGGCAAGTTGGGCGGATTCTTTGCCGAGTTGCGCGAGGGCCGGGAATCGTTTCGCAGCCACTACCCAAGTGAATCGCTGATCGAGGTCGCCCAGCGCGCGGCACAGCCGCTGGTATCCGCCGGCATTCTCGAACAGAACGAGGTCTTCCGCTATTTCCTACAAACACTTCCGATCGACGAGGCCGATACGGCTGACGCGACAAACCTACTCGGCGCGGGCGCACGCGTCAAGACCAAACATGAGGCGCTCATCTTAGAGCAGGCGTCCCTGTCCGAATACCTCGCGGCCAGTCGGGAGCTGTGCGACCCGGCCAGTGCCATCGAGAAATCAACTCCGTTTGAGCACGAATTGTTTTTCACACGCGAGGCATGGGATCAGGGCCGCGAGGCGGCGCGCCGCGGTGGCGAGAATGAATCGGCGGGCATGTTCATCGGCCGTATCATGCAGGACAGCGAGACGCGAAAAGTCTTCACACGCGTCGACTGCTGCATCGAAGTGGAGCATGCCACCGAGGAACAGTATGCCGTCACTCCGACCGGCGACAGTTATGCGCGGACCAACGAACTCTTGGGAATTCGCCGCCGCCGCTTGAATCGGCCTCATGAACGCATCGTCGGAAGCGCGCACGGACACAATTTTGGAGTCAGCGCGGACGCTGACGGCAACCGCCGCTGCGAAAGCTGCGATTTGGCTGCTTATTGCAACCGGACCAATGCGGCAGCCAGTACCGCGGACATCGACTGGCACAAAACGGTCTTTCGCGGTGCCCCGTGGGCAACGTTTTTGATCTGGGGATACAACGCGCGAGAGGAAGATGACTGGAAGTTGTACGGACTCAAAGGCGCTTCGCTCGTCCGGCGGTCGCTGCGGATTTTGGATTAGCAGACAAACGGTTCCAACCCTTTCCGAGACGGAGAATACAAACATGGTGCTCAAAAAATCGCAAAAGCTCGTCCCCAAAGAGGCAATCGAAAAACTGATCGCGCTGATGCGCGATAAAGAAAAGTCTCCTGAGGTCAGAGCGCACCTCATGGCGACGCAGGTGATGGGCGAAATGCAGAATCCGATGCAGGCCATCGAATTCTTTACGCACTTCGTCAAACGTCTCGATCAAGAACAGGACAACCCTGACGGAGCAGCACTCAAAGCCAAGGAAGATTACGAGCAGAAGCTTAAGGATCTGGCCGAAGGGCCGCTGCGTCCGGGCACGTTCATCAAACCGGCTGAGGGGCAGTTTCCCGGCGGGCATTCGCTCAGCATGATCGTCACGCCGGACGGTCAAACGCGCTACTCCGCGTTGCATCCCGATGTGAAAGCGGAGGAGCTCGTCGCCGGCCAGGAATTGTACCTCGATCCCCAGTGCGCGATGGTGCTGGGCACAGGACCGCTGCTCAGTGACGTGGGGCAAGAGGCGTTGTTCGTCCGCCGAATCCCGGGGACGGCCACGGTCGAGTTGCAACTGCGCGACGAAAAGATGTTGTTCTACGCCTCGCAGATTCTGCTGGACGAGATTCAGAACGGCGTCCTGAAGCGCCAGGATCCGGTGCTCTGCTGCCCGCAGCGGCGGTTCGCCTTCGTGGCGGTCCCGAAAGACGAGGACCGCAGCCACCGGTTCGTCGACCACACTCGAGTGCCGGATATCGACATTCTCCGCGATATGGGGGCAATTCATTACAGTTTGGGATGGCTCATCCGGCGAACTCGATTGTTGATGTTCCGGGACGATCTCTTGGCTAAGTATAACATTCGCAAGAGGGTGTCGCTGCTGATGGTCGGAGGCCCCGGAACCGGGAAGACCTTCACCATTAAGGGCTTTTTGCGCGTGTTTTACGACATGATCGAAGAGCGGACCGGCCGCGGTGATGTGGGCTCGCGTGTGATCCGTGTCAAGCTCAGCGACCTGCTGAGCAAATGGCTCGGCGAATCGGACAAGAACATCGACCAGCTGTTCGACGACATCATCGCCGTCGCCAAAACGCCGGTGGAAACGGCTGACGGCGAACAGGTCATATTGCCGGTGACGGTGATCATCGAAGAGGCGGACGGCATCGCCGCCAAGCGATCCGGCGGCACGGGACATGACGGCGCCTCCGGAGCAATGGATCGGATCCTCACGACGATCTTGCAGCGGTTGGACGACCCGGTCGACGAGATCGGTCATCTCCCGGTCATTCTGCTGAGTGTCACGAATTTCGAAGCTGCGCTGGACGCAGGAATGGTACGACGTTTGGGAGGAAAGGTCGCGCGGTTCTATCGCCTCAATCGCGAGGGATTCGCTTCGGTGCTGGACAAGAAGATCCATGACGGCTATCCGCTCGCCGGCAACGGCGGCTGCCCGTCCGATGAACGGCGGCAACAAATTATCGATGAAATCGTTTCCAGCTACTGGGCGCCCAATGGTGACGACGGTGGACAGGTCGAATTGACCTTTGCCGACGGGTCGAAGGAGTTGAAGTACCGCCGGCATTTCCTGACGCCCGCACTGATTGAACAAGCCATGTCGACCTCTGTAGACGAATTGGCATTCCAGGCAGAAGGCGATACCGAGGCGGCCGATGAAATCGGTCTCAGCGCCCCGCTGTTCATAGACTCACTCAATCATCATGTCGATTCCATTGCCGATACGATTCGGCCCCAAAACGCGGCCGACTTTATTGACATCCCCGAGAACGTGCGGATCGCCCAGGTTCGCCGGCTCCCGCCACAGCACAACCGGGCGGGAGCGCTGTTGAATTGAGGCGGGTGTCCAGGAGACCGATTGATGTTCTCACAACACAAACTGGATCAAGACGTAAAGCAAGCTCTCGCCGAGCAGGGAATTCAGGCGAGTTGGCTTCACCACAGAATGTTGCGGCTGGATGCCTGCCCGGTGGGGAGCCTATTCAACAAACCCAAAACCAATGTGCTGTTTCAGCCTCAGAAACTGGGGCGGTGGCAGGTATTTGTCGATGAGGACCTCACCTATCAAGGCCTCGACCCTGAGGCACTCCAGCTATTCTCAGGGCCGTGCCACAAGAAGTGGAAGCTCCTCAATTTCTGCGAGGCATTGCCCGGCAACCTCAACGATTTGGTGCGGCGCGTATTAGCAGTTGTAGCCGGGCCGAACGATAAGCGAATTTTTCCCAACGAGAAGGACCAGCTCATGTCGTCGGATTTGGAAAAGTCAATCGCAGGAATCGGCCGAGTTCTCTCTCCCGAGGCGCTCGCGCCGACGGAGACGCTGACGGGGGGGCAGGAAGAAGCCGTGCTGACGACAATGGCGGCACTCAGCCGTCGTGGCGCTCCGGTTTCACCGTTTCTCGTCGGAAAATCCAAAATCGGCAAGACGATTGTGTCCCGAACGGCGGCAGGTCGGCTGCTGCAGGACGGAATCATCGAAACAGCTGTCGAGATTGAAGCCGCCTGTCTGGTGGCGGGCTGTACGTCGATTTCCGACCGGGATGAACGGTTCCGCCGGACGTTGGCGTTGTTCTCCAATCCGCGCGTGTTGGCCATCATCGAACAGGTCGATCTGGCACTGGCGCACTCCTACGCGGCCGGTTCGCTGTTTGCCGCGGCGCTCGATCGCGGCGGACGATTCATCGGGCTCGCGCGGCCGCCGGCGACGGGAATGAACTTCCTTCGCGAGCCGATGCTCCAGTGGCGCGTCGAAGTCGTCTCGATTGCCGAGCCGCAGCCGGCTGAAATTCAAAACCTGTTGCAGGAGCGCGCCCATTTCTGGAGTGGTTGCAGCGAGATTGAAATCACGCCGCAATTACTGGCGTCGATCGCCGCCGTGGTCGCGGGAGAAGACGCCGCCCATCCCACCATGGCTGTCGACCTGTTAGATGCCGTCGTCGGCCGGGCCCAGTTGAGCAAATCGCGATGCGTGGGTCCGGACGACTTACTCTATTTTGTTGAACAGCGGATGGTGGGCTCCAAATTGTAGCCATTGTCCACCGTCGCAAACTTTCCTAGTCCTGCAGGAGACGATCAATGAACGAAGAACGCATGCAATCTGATCCCCTGGAATCCGGTCCGGAACGGTTCAGCGACCCAATCGCCGCCCCCGCGGCCCCCGACGGCGAGGTGAACGTTGTCAGCGGAATCTATTCGCACACCTATCCGCTGGCCGGGATGACGGTTTCCCAAGCCCGCGATGAGTTGTCCGATCGCTTGAACATCGATCCCGAAGCACAGCCCATCGTCGACGGCCATGCCGCCGACGAACATATGGTGCTGTTGGAAGGCCAGGTGCTGACGTTTCTGACCGCCGCCGGCGAAAAAGGTCGGGGGACGTTGCTGATCGCCGCCTGACCGGGCCAGTCGTCATACATTCATCCTCAATGCCGAGCGGAGAGCCGTGACGGCGAAACGGGAACCACCATGTCCGACAAAATCATTATTCAAGACGGAAAAGCGGTCGTGATCACCGACGAGGGGCGACGCATCACACGCCCCGAGTCGGAAGTCGTGGAGATGATCGCCGCCGAAGTTCGCCCGCCGCTGGATCGCAAGTCATTTCCGGACGGGATCAAGTTCGTGAGATGGCGTCCTCCCGGTTTGGTGTTGGTCCACCAGCGTGCGCCGCAGGTGGCGCACGTACGGTGGATCGCAGAGGACTCGCCGAGTCCCTTCGGACCCGGCACAAAATACCGCAGGCTCGCCCTGAGCATGCCGTATGCGATCACGTTTGCACTGTTTTTCTATCGGCACGGCCGGTTGTTCTTGAGTTCCGCCAATGAACTTTACTTTCGGAACGAGCCGCTGCTGAGCGAGGATGACCGTCTCGGTTTTCCCGCGATTCTGAATATCTCCAAGGTCGACGTAGGGAAGCGGTCGCGGGCATGGATCTGCACGCAGTATCTGAAAGTCGACGGTCGCAAACAGAGCGTGACTGAGCAACTGGAGTCGCTGATCAACCATTGCACGTTCGGCGCGATGAATTTCTCGTCGGAACATCACGAGGGAGCCAGCTGGTATACGGAGTCCTCCGGCATTCACCCGGACCTGCATCCGGTCGAAAAGTGGGCCGCGGCGACCAAGACGGACCAAACGTTCGCCCTCAAGGTGCCTTGGATCAAAGCCAAGCACAGTGTCGGCCAACTGATGGACTGCCTGCTGGATGAACAGCTCAATTCGTCGATGCCAAGTGATGGGGGCGAGATCGGCGAGGGCGGTGGCGCGTTGCCGCTGGCAAGCCGATTCTTGAACTTCGCACAAGGCCGCAAGTAGGAATTCACCTCTCCCCCAAATCTTGGAGACGCCGATGTCGGCCATCCCGATCTATCACAAGACCGATGAGAACGCCCCACGCCCGACCGATCCGATCTTTTATTGGTTCACCCGCTCGGGACTGTTTCTCTGTCGAAACCATTCGCTGTTTCAATCCGACGTCCCGGTCGATCAAATGCCGCGATCGCTGAAGGAGCATCGGACCGCCTGCGTGCTGGACTATCCGCTGTTTCCTGCCGCGGCCCTGGAATTCATCATCGGCTTTTTCGATCGCATTTACCTGTTGCACGGCTCTGAAGCGATTGTTCTGTTGTTCTGGGATCAACAGCGCGGTCGCGGCAAGCTCTGTGTTCCCCCGCAGACCGCCACTGTCTCGGAAAACCGGTACGGCGAACGTTTCCCGCTGGACGTCAAGTATGAGGTCCCCGCCGAGATGCTGCAGCGATATCAATTGCTGGGCGACATCCACTCGCACGGAGACCATACCGCTTACAGTTCCTACCAAGATCGACTTGACGAAAAATACCGCGATGGCGCGCACATTATTGTCGGCGAGATCACGCGCGAGCCGCCGTCGTTCAGCGCGAATTTTTCCGCCGACGGCCATCCCTTCACCATGCCGGTCGAACGGGTCTTTCGCGGCTATCGCTGCCGGAGACGAATCGTCCCGCAACAGTGGATCAAGCAAGTGCAGGTCGATGTGATCCGGCCCAAGCTGACTTCCTATGAATCGGTCGCGACCTACGACACCACACAACACAACGGCAACCGACGCCTGCCGGGCCCCAATGGGGATCAGGCATAGCCCCAAACGTCACAACGACCACGTCACTCTTTTTTCGGAGCGTTCCAATGTCCAGCCCGACAGCGACACAACCGTCTCCCGCCCAGCGCCTCTCCGGCCATCGCAGGATCTTCGTCGTTGGGCTCGGTGGTGTCGGGAGTATCGTCCTCCGCTATCTGGCGATCTTTCTGAAAAGCATGCGATTGCCGATCAGGCTCTGCCTGCTCGACGGCGACGAATACCAGCATGCGAACCAAGACCGTCAGATCTTCGACGCCATCGGCAACAAGGCGGAAGTTCAGGCCGCTGAAACCTTGCGCATCTTGGGCACCAGCCAAGTTTCTGTGGCCGCAATTCCGGAATATTTGACGCCGGAAAACGTCGGCCAATTCATCCGCTCCGGCGACATTCTCTTTGCCTGTGTCGATTCGCACGGGGTGCGGCGGCTCATCTCCGACTATTGCGTGTCGGATGCCGTGTCGGACATTTGTTTGTTGAGCGGCGGCAACGATCCCGTCGATCCGCCCAGGCAGCGGGGCACCTATGGAAACGCGCAAATTTACCTCAAGCAGGCGGGAACCGAAGCGACCGTTCCGATTACCGCCTTCCACCCCGAGTTGGCGAACGCGGAAATCGAGGACCGCGAACCGGGATGTGGTGAATTGGTCGCCTCGCAGCCGCAAATCCTGTTTGCAAATTTGATGGTGGCCAGCAGCCTGCTGAACGCCTTTTACGCCTACCTCTGCGGCGAGCTGCGGTATCAAGAGGTCAAATTCGACATCATCGAGGCCCGCATGCTGCCGCAGCTTGAGTTCACAATGCCCCGTTGAATCGGGACATTTGAGATTCCGATTGCACGATTTGAGCAACATGCTTAAGCTCCCCCGGAATGGGCGCCCCGGGGCGGCGCAATTCCAAAAACCGCAGCACTTTTCAGGGAGGGAGCCGATGTTGCAGCGAATGGTGATGGCCGTGTTGTTGGTCGCGTCCGTGTTGGGCTGCCAGTCGGACAGCGTTTTTGAAAAGAAACAGCTCGCCATGAGTCGCGAGGCGGTTAGCTTGCCCGACGCCGAGGAGATCCGCCGCCGATGCCTCGAACAGATTCCTCCGGGAACGGCGATCGACGAAGCGGAGAAGATCATGACGACCAACGGATTCTCGTGCGAGCATCGAACCGACAAATCGGGAAAGTACCTGGCTTGCGTTCTCAAGAACGGACAGCGCCAGTCGCTCACCACAAAGTGGACGGCCAGCATCCGCTATGCGGACGGTGTCGTGGAAAGTATCGCCGTCAACTCGCCGGAAACCCGCCGGCGGTAGCAAGATTCTCATGAGCCGAGAAAACGACTTAGCCCTACTCCACGAATTCACGACCAGCGACAGTCTGATCAAGCACATGCTGGCGGTCGAGGCGGCGGTGCGGGCCTACGCCCGCAAGTTCGGCGAGGACGAGGAAAAGTGGGGCACCGTCGGATTGTTGCACGATTTCGATTACGAGCGCTGGCCCGATCCGCCGGACCATCCGCTCAAAGGAGCCGCCATTCTGGCCGAGCGCGGTTATCCGGACGAGGTAATCTATGCAATCAAATCCCACGCCGACTATCTGCCCGACTGCCCGCGCGTTTCGTTGCTGGATAAAACGTTGTACGCGTGCGACGAACTCGCCGGCTTCATCACCGCCTGCGCCCTGGTCCGCCCGGACCGCTTACAGGGTTTGACCCCCAAGAGCGTCCGCAAAAAGATGAAACAGGCGTCCTTCGCCGCGGCGGTCAATCGCGACGATATCGTCAACGGCGCCGAGGATCTGGGGGTGGAGTTGAACGAGCATATTGTGTTTGTGATCGCGGCGATGCAGGAGATCGCTGGTGAGTTGGGATTGGAGCCTGAGGCACCATGAAGAAATCGTCCCGCCGGCAGGTTCTGAAGTCCGGCGACGCCGTCTTGAGTCATTCGTCAGGCATCACATTTTAGGTCGTCCCAACTGAATTAGCGACGTCACCTCCTCGGCTGGAGACTGCGATTTCTTGAATCAACCAACGATTCTGCGTGAACCAATCCACACCATAGTACGTTGAGAAAGTGCATCTGGTTATTCAACGAATGCCGGTGACGCAGTTTACTCGACGCAAGGGATGACAACTCATGCAAACCCAAGAACGCTGCCCCCGCTGTAACGGCCTGCTGACCGAACAAAAAGCGCTCGAAGGGCATCTCAAATGCGGTTCCTGCGGGAAGCACGTTCCCGTTGCCGCGCCGGAGACGCGCGACTTGAGCCGTTATTTGCTCTACACGCTGTCGCTGCCCGAGCGGACCGTACGCAGCACGGTGGCGCTCGCTTCCGGGGCGGCGCGCGAAACGGCGGAGTTTCTCGTTCCCTCCGCGTTTCAGAGTTCCAAGACGTACGAAATCGTTGTGCGGAATTCGTTGCGGTTTCTGACCGAGGACGTCGGCCGCACCAAGTCGGACCGCCCTCCCGGAGAGGAGACGCCGGATGATTTTCTGGCTCGCAAGGCGGTCGGTAACTTTGTCGACCTGGCCGGATTGACGATGTTGCATCTTTCGCCCATGTGGATCTTGGCCATTGTCAGCGACGTCGCTTACGGATCGAAGGTCTACGCGCAAGAGCTGGCAAAGGAACTGAAGGCTCAGGGAGTGATCGATGAGAACTCGACGATCGAAAACGTCGACGACATTCTATCCGCCGTCCAGAACGCGACAGGTCACGCTGCCGGTGTCATGGATGCGCCGCCGCTGTCGGTCGAAGATTTGAAGAAGTCTTTTGACGAGACCCGTGAGGCGATTTCGTCGGCGGACTACTTGTCGGCCCTGCCGCAAGCGGAGATCAAGAACTATTGGCAGGAGATGCGTGAGATCGCCGGGCGCGACAACGTGAGTCTGTTCGACGTCTCTACCGCGGCCACGATGCACAGCTTGGGCAAGGTGCAGTCGATGGCGTCGGGAGGTCTGGCCGGAGTCAGCGTGGCAGGCGGACTATTAAATCGGGTCGTGATCGGACACTACGCCGAATCGCTGCAGACGTTGCAAGAAGAGGGCTTCTACGCGACGGTCAGTAAGTCGTATGCCCCATACGTCAACGCTGTCTGGACTAATTTTTCGACGGCGGAAACGACAATCACCGAGGGAGTCCTTGACGGCAGTCTGTTGACGCGAGCCTACCGCACCGTATCCGGCTGGTTCGGTGGCGGGGCTCAGGCGGGTGCGGATTCGGAAGAAGTTGCTCGTTAGCGCGGTGCGCCTTGGTAGCATTCGCCGAGATGGATCATCAGCTCCAGCGCTAATAGGTCTGCCCGCGCCATCACGTGCCGTGTGCTGCGGCTGCCGAGTCCGCGAACCAGGTCTTCAACCCGTTCCAAATGAAGCTCCAGTGCTTGTCGCGGGCTCAACCCGGCCACCTCCAGCAGCTCGGCGAGTTTAGCGATCTCAGCACCCAAACCGCCCGAACCCATAATCACGTAGGTTCGCAGCAGCTCTTGAT
>JANQPT010000007.1 GCA_028285345.1 Planctomycetales bacterium | reverse complement strand
CCGGGGGCTGACGGGTTTTGATGACCGTTCCGACTTCCCTCAGCCCCCGGCTCCGCCGGGGGTTCCCGAGCCATTCCCCGCATGCAGCGCCGCCGCTTCGTGAACCAATTTGAGCGCTTGCGAAAGTTTGTCGGCGGCTTCGCGCTGTTGATCCGGGACCGCCGTCCCATCGGCGGGCGTAATTTGTTCAAGCGACGTCGCCAAACACATCGACGCTCCGGCCAACAGTTCCGGGAAATATTCGGCCGGCACTTCGACATCGGTGTCGTCCAGCGCGTACCGCACGTCCACCAATTCGCTTGTCGTGGCGAAGTCGTCTTGCAGTCCGGAACCCGCCTCTGTCGAAGTCGGCGGCTCGAGTGCTTGCTTGGCCCGTCCCTCGCGCGCCTGATCAATCACCGCTTGGTCGCTCGCCTCTTTCTCGCGGAGCGGCTTGGATGTCCCGCTCTTGAAAATCTTCTGGATCTTCTGGAATGCGGTATTGTCCCGCAATTTGTTGAACCGCTTGGCCAGCGATTTGAAATTGGCGTTGAACAACTTCGGCATTGCGACCGGCAACACCATAAACCGTTGCTGCGTCAGGTAGGGCATGTCGGTCTGCTCTTCGACGACGTGCGCCAGCATCGCGGCGGTCCGCGCCAACAGAAACAATCCCGTGCCGTGCTGCGGCTGAAAGCCGAGTGTGAGCAGAATCGCGCCGGTGATGCCGTCGACGTTGGGCGGGACCCCCTTTTGTTCCGACATGCAGCCGACAACGCCGTCGTAAACGTCTAAGTAGGGGCTTTCCGCCTGGAGGTCGCATAGGACCCGGCGGACATGAGTGGGCCGCGGATCTTTTCTGAGCAGCGGATGTCCGTAGCCGGGAACCGTCTCGCCCCGTTCAATCATGCCCAGCACATGTCGCCGAGCGAACTCCGTCAATTCGCCGGCCGACGCCGGCGCGTCGGCACGCTGTTGCTGAAACGCCGCGTAGATATCGCGGTAGAGTGCCATTGCGTGTTCCACGGCACCGACGTGATAGGGTCCGCTGGCTAGATATCCGGCGGCGAGCGCCTGTGCCGTTGAGACCCCCGTGCCCGCCACCAGCCGCGGCACTAATGTTGTGGGGGGTAACAGCCCAAACCCGCCGTGAAAGGCGACCAAGACCAAATCGAACAACTGCCGCTGCTGATCGCTGGGCAACTCACCGCGCAGGATATGGAACAACGCGTCGGTGTACGTATACTTGCCGAGCAGGTCGTTCAGATTGTGCGCGCGGACCAGCAATTGCTCCGCGCTCAGATGCACACCGTCGATTTGCGTGCCCAGATAAGGATGCGGGAATCGCCCTGCCATGGCTGACGTCCTTCCACCCGGTCCGTGTTGTGAAGAACCAGTTTGTCCAGCGTTAGCGGTCGTGCTTGATCTTCAATTCGCGTAACTGGCGACCGTCCACTTCCGAGGGCGCACCGCTTAAAAGGTCGGACGCCTTCTGCGTCTTGGGAAAGGCGATCACGTCACGAATGTTGTCGAAACCCAACAGCAGCATCACCCAGCGGTCCAGCCCCAGCGCCAGTCCGCCGTGCGGCGGCGCGCCGTAGCGCAACGACTCCAACAAGAATCCAAATCGACGTTCTGCTTCGTCCGCGTTAATGCCCAACAGGTCGAATACCTTTTGCTGGACGGCCGGGTCGTGGATCCTGATACTGCCGCTCGCCGATTCGTAGCCGTTAATCACTAAGTCGTACGACTCCGCCCGAATCTTGCTGGGATCGGTCTCGAAACAGGGCACGTCTTCTTCGACAGGACTGCAGAAGGGATGATGCTCGGCATCCCAGCGGCCTTCCTCTTCGTTGTAGGTCACCAGCGGGAAATTCAGTACCCAACTGAAGTGCAATTGGTCGGGATCGTAGAGCTCAAGTTCTTTACCTAGACGGCTCCGGAGTGCGGCGAGCGCTGCCGACGTGACCACTGGTTTGTCAGCCACGAAGAACAACAGGTCTCCCGGCCGCGCCTCGAATTTCGTGATAATGGCCTGCTGTTCCTCGGCGCTGAAGAACTTGGCGATCGGCGAATCGAGACCCTCCTCGGCGACGCGGAAGAACGCCAAGCCCTTGGCTTGGTACTCGCCGACAAATTCCGTCAACTCGTCAATCATCTTGCGGCTGTATTTTTCTGCCGCCTGCGGAGCGTTCAACCCCCGCACGCGACCGCCCGATTCGATGGTCTTGCTGAACACGCCGAAACCGCAACCGCCAGCAATTTCGCCGATATCAACTAGTTCCATGCCGTACCGCAAGTCCGGCTTGTCGCTGCCGTATTTCTCCATCACGTCGGCATGATTGAGCCGCGGGATTTCCGGCACAGTTTCACCGCGCAGTTCCTGCATCACGTAGCGAATCAAGCCGTCAACAGTTTCCAAGATGTCGTCGCGGCTGACGAACGCCATCTCGACGTCGATCTGCGTAAACTCCGGCTGCCGGTCGGCGCGGAGGTCTTCGTCGCGGAAGCAACGGGCGATCTGCATATAACGATCGAAGCCGGCGACCATCAGAATCTGTTTGTAGATCTGAGGTGATTGCGGCAGCGCGTAGAAACAGCCGGGGTGCACTCGGCTCGGCACCAAATAGTCACGGGCACCCTCTGGTGTGCTCCGTCCCAAAATCGGCGTTTCGATATCGAGAAATCCCTGCTGGTCGAAGTAGTCGCGGACCAACTTCGTAAACCGATGCCGCAGAATCATCGCCTCCTGCAACGAATGCCTGCGGAGGTCGATGAAGCGATGCCGCAGACGGAGTTCCTCACCCGGCGGGTCGTTGGTGCCAGGCTCAAAGGGGGGTGTCTTGCTCCGATTGAGCAACTTTAGTTCAGTCGCTTTGACGTCGATTTCACCAGTGGCCAGATTCGGGTTGGCCATGTCATCCGGACGCATCGCGACGTTGCCGGTGACTTGAATCACATCTTCGCTGCGGAGCGTCCGCGCCAGGTCGTGCATTTCTTGTCCGTGGTCGGGATTCACGACGACTTGTGTGATGCCGTATCGGTCGCGGAGGTCCAAGAAGACCAGTCCGCCGAAGTCGCGCCAAGTGTCGACCCAACCACAAAGCGTCGCTGTACTTCCGGCGTCCTTGTCACGCAATTCGCCGCACGTATGAGTCCGCAACACGGAACATGCCTTTTGAAGATTCTACGAAAATAGCATCATCAGCCGATGATCTGGCCGCCTCGACATTTGGAGTCCCACAATAGAGGATTGCCAATCCGGTGACAAGGTTCGGGATTTCCCTTCTCGAACCCAGTTGCCAGCCGCTTTACAGACCTGACTTGGCGAGCGACAACGAGGACATATGATACCTAGAGATGGAAAGTGACTTCACTACAGAGACACGGAGTTCTTAAGAATACGAAGTTCGTCTTTCGAGCTTCGACTTATATTCTCTCCGTGTCTGCATGGTGAATAATACCGATCACACTTGAGGTCAATGAATGGCGGAGTTTCAGACGGTAGCGAAAGCGGGTGAAATCCCCGCCGGCGAAGGCCGCTCGTTTGCGGTTGCCGGGCGGATGGTGGCGGTGTTTTTTATCGACGGCGAGTACACCGCAATCGACGACGTTTGTTCGCACATGGGCGCCTCCTTGGGCGGGGGCAACGTCGAAAACGGCGTCGTCTACTGCCCGTGGCACGCCTGGCGGTTTTGCGTCAAAGAAGGGACCTGGTTGGACAACCCCAAGTCGGCGATTGGGCAGCAATGCTTCGAGGTTCGTGTCGAGGGTGACGAAATACAGGTTGCGGTGCCGGATTAATGGTTGCTGCGAATCGCAAAATTCCCACATTCCCAAGCCGACCGCTTGCGGTCGCGAGCGACGAGCGGCGCCGACGGTCCTGCATTATTTTCGTAAGATTTCGGCGCGCCGGCAATCGTCTTGTCCTGCGGCGGAGTCTAAGTGTAAAATTGAGGTCAATTCTCACAAACAACCTGTGGAAACAGAGCATGTCGCAGACTACCGACGAACTCTTGAACGCTGTGCTGCAACTTTCGGAAGAGGATCGAATCAAGATCGCAGGCCGACTTCTGCAGACGCTTCCCGAACGAGCCCCCGGATTGTTGGCAGACGATCCTACTTTTGAAGATGAAGTTCGCAAGCGGATGGGGGACAGGGACGGTGCGGTCTCCTGGGAGCAGCTGCGGGATGAACTGCGGCAATCGAAATGATTGACGTTCGATTCCATCGTCTGGCAAGCCAAGAGTTGCGGGACGTATTTGAATGGTATGCGGAGCGAGATTTGCTCGTTGCAGATCGTTTCCTGTCTGCAGCCGAAGACGCAGTTGAGCGGATCCGTGCGGCGCCACACACCCACCCAGCAGAATTCGATGATGTTCGTTGGGTTCGCGTGCGACAGTTTCCATATCGACTGATCTTCGAACACCAGCCTGACGCCGATGGCGTCCTGGTCCTGGCGATTGCCCACACAAGTCGCGAACCGCTCTATTGGCAAGACCGAACATGAACCGCTGAACGGTGGAACCGGCCCTAAATTGCGTTCGTAAAGTTTCGTGGCATTCAATCCCCGCTCAAAATCGCGTTCATGTTCCGCTTATAATCCTCCACCCCCGGCTGCCCGTAGGGATTGATCTTCAGCAGCCGCCCTTCGGTGACGGTGGCCAGCATCAGGATTTGCAGCAGTGCGCCGATGTGATACGCGTCCAGCTTCGGCAGCACCAGGTCGGTCGTCGGCCGATTGACGTCGGCGTAAGCTTGATTCGTGCCCTGTAGCGCCGCTTCGAGGACTTCCGGTAGCGGCTTGCCGGCGTACTTGTTGAGGTCGTCCTGGTTCCAGTCGTCGCCGGCGCTCGGCACGCGGACGGCGCCGCTGTCGTCGCGGGCGACGTACAAATTGGTGATCAGTTTATCGAGCGTCCCCTCTTGATGCTGTTGGCCGCGGCTGTGCAGGTCGCGGGTATTCACGCCGGTCAGCGGGGTCGCCCCGCGGTTGTCTTTGCCGAGGCTTTCGGCCAGCAATTGGTCATACCACAACCCAATCGCCTCCAAACGTTTGCCCCACGTGGAGAGCACGCGGATATTGAGACCGTGCTCAACTTCCAAGTGATGGCTCACCGCCGTGTACTGAAGAGCAGGGTTATCGTCGTAGTCGGCCGTACGGAAACTCTCGGTTGCGTCCGCCGCCCCTTGCAGCAATTGGCGAATGTCGATTCCCAACACGGCCGCCGGCAACAGTCCCACCGCGGTGAACACCGAAAAACGTCCCCCCACACCGTCAGGAATCGGAAACGTCACCGGGTAGCCGCGCTGCTTGGAGAAGTCACGCAGCTTACCGGTCTCTCCCGTTACCGGAATTACTAATTGCGTCGCCTCCGCGGCATTGTTGCCGTAGAAATTCTCGAGAGCCTCGCGAAAGAGACGAAACGCGACGGCGGTCTCCAGCGTCCCGCCCGATTTGCTGATGACCACAATCCCCCAGCGATCGGAAATCTCGGCAGAGTTCTTACCGGTCGTTATCAGATCCAGCAACCCGCTCACCGCGTCACTGTCGACGTTGTTGCCTTCGAACGAGAGACGCGGCACTCCGTTTCGCTGTGCGCGTGGCAGCTCGTTGTGGTATGGATGGCACAGCGCCTCGAACAGGGCCCGGGCGCCCATGTATGATCCGCCGATTCCCAACACGAGCATGCGGTCGACTTGGGCCGCAAAAGCGTTCGCCGCCGTTTGAATTCGCCCCAACAACGAATCGCCGCCCTGCGCGTCGAGGTCCGCCAGCAAGTCTTGGGGTAGTTCAATGAATCCCGCATCCAGCGGTTGTTTCTCCTTCGGAATCGGCTCACCCGAGTTGGCTAATGCCACGTCGGCAATGACTTCATCCCTCGCTGCCAGCACATTCTCACGGACGTGGTCAAAGTGACCCGCTTGAAGCTGAGCAGCGGCGGCCGTTGCGGAGTAACGAACCTGGTTACTCATGGAATATTCCCCAATTAAAAAATTAGCAGGTCAGGCGGCTTCGGCCTGACGAAATCGACTGGTGGCAGGAAAGTGAGGACGCGGTTAGTCCTCTTCCTCGCGCTCGAAAAACACCTCGCCCGGTCCGCTGATCGGCAGGATGGCTCCCAGCGTCTCCCCTTTTCGGGCGGCCGGGTAAGTTTGCAGCATTAATACCGTGCCGTCATGCGGAGCGGCCACGTTGATGCCACGTTCTCCAAGCGGATCAAAGACCTTGCCGATGATTTGGTTTTTTTCGACGACGTCGCCCAAGCGGACGCGGGTCTCCAAGAAGCCATCCGCCGGCGCCGGCATTTGCACCTGCAGATGTCCGCTCTCGTCACGGTCGTCCTCGACAATGTATTCAATGCGATTGTCGGGAATCGTCCGCTCGGTCATGCCTAAATAGCGAGCCACGTTTAGACAACCGTCGTGCAACATCTGGACTCCTCCTTCGGCACACCGCGCTCCCCCGCTGAATTCGGTGTAGATGGCGGGGATCTTTGCATCACGGGCCACCGACAGCGAACGCCCCTCCATCCGCGGGTTCGTGCCCCAAATGACCGGCATGTTGAACGCCCGGGCCATCTCCCGTTGCTGGTTCAGCACTTTTTCGTCTTCGTGCAGCGAGTATCCGACCAGCGACATGATCTCATACTGCAGCCCGCCGGTGTGCAGATCAATGTAAAAATCGGCGGTACGAATCAGTTTACTCAGTGCGGCAGCCGTTTGCTCGGTGATCGAACCTTCGGGATTTCCGGGACAGACGCGGGCCAAATCGAGCCCGTCGTCGGCCGTTCGCGAACGGCGGGCGAATGCCGCTTCGTTGACCATCGGGACCAGTGTCACGCGTCCTCTGAGATCCGACGGTACCAGCGACTCTTTCAGGCGGCGGATGGCCGCCATCGGCTCGTATTCGTCCCCATGGACACCACCGGTGATCAGCAAATGCGGACCGGGAGTCTCGACCGTCTCACCCTCATCGTTGACCTCCGTCCCGACAATACTGATGGTCTTGAGCGAAATCGGCTCGTTCATCTCTCGTGTCTCCGACTCAGGGTTGGTGCCGCAGCCGAGCCCGCTCGGCAATGGTGTCGCAATCGACGATCGCGGCCTTGTCGCCCGCGTCGCGCACAATATCACATATCATCTGAATAGTTTCCACCTCCGGGTCCTCGACGACCAGACAAGAGGGGTGGGCCAGAAAATCATAACAAGCCCGATTCTCGATCGCCCATTCCACGCCCATGCGAATCGCCTTTTTAAAGTGCTCCAGCTTCCAGAAATTTGAGCGAAACGCATTTACATCGCTGATCGGGCTCATTGGCACCTCAATCAGTCCGGTCGGATAGACGTACGGCTGTGCTTCGGCCTGAGCACTGACAATATCCTGGTACACTTCCGGTAACGGCTCCCGGCCCTCTTTTTTCGCGTTGTGTTTGGGATACTTGCAGCTGACCCAGGAAAACCCCTGGTCAAGCAACATCTGCTGAATGTCGGCCCGCCCGTTGAGCGCCGTTTGAAATCCTCCCGGTGTGCGAAATCCGTCCGGATCAATTTCCAGCCGCTGTTTCATGCTGAGCGTCGTGATCCGAATGTTCTCGTCAATGACGTCGGCCGCTGTTTTGCCCTCGACGAGCCAGGGCGATCGCTGAAAGCGAAATTGGGTCTGCTCCGGCGTCGAGGCCAGCACGTAGACGTGGTCGTAGGTGTGATTGCCCACCGGATGACCCCCTTTAATAATCGTCGTCAGCCAGCCGACGTCCTTTTGCTCCAGCACGCGTCCCACACAGAAGTAATGAATGAACCCCCCTTTGGCGGCCGCTTTCTCCGCTGCTTTCACGGAGTAGGCCTTGGTGTCAGCGTCAAGATTGCCCTTCTGATAATCCCATTCCATCATGCCGCGCCTGGGATAATGCCGGCTCATTTCCAAGTCGAGCGTAATCGTCACCAGCGCTTTGCCGTCATCAGCCGCCAATTCGCGCCGACGATTGGGAGAAATCCCCCGGGACGCCGATGCGGTTCTCCCAGCGAGTCCACCGCAAACGATTGCGGCGCCGGTCGCGAGCGAACCGGCGAGGAATTTGCGTCGTGACAGGGGGAAGGGATGTTGAATCATGCTGTCAATCCGAAATCCGAAACAAATCAACTAAGTCGTAGGGTGCGTCGCGACGCACCTTGCTCTCAGCAAGATAGAAACGGTGCGTCTTGACGCACCCTACATAACTTTCGAATGTTTCATACGTCTAAAAATGTAGGGCAGGCTCCCGCCTGCCGCCGCTAAGTAGGAACGTGCAATGTGGCTCGCGGCAGGCGGGAGCCTGCCCTACTCCTCACTCTCTTGAATCCCCATCCCCGTATGCTGCACCTGCAGCGAATCGACGTATCGCTGATGAGCCGCGGGGTCGACCTTGGCGCTCGCGGCGTAATAGACCAATCCGACCGCTCGGCGGGAACGGTTGCTGCGGTTGGCGTCGGCGCGGTGGACCGTCAATGAATGGTGCGCCAGCACATCCCCCGGTTGGAGCACCTGCATGACTTCCCGCGCTTCGTCCGCGGCGCTCCAATCCTGCAGTCCTTGTGAGAAGCCCAGGACGTTTGACGCCCCATGCGGGCGGACACCGTCGCGGTGCGAGCCGCTCACGTATCGCAGGCAGCCGTTCTCCTCGTTGACCACATCCAAGGCGATCCACAACGTAACGGCCTGATTGGGAACCAGGCAAAAATAGTATCCGTCCTGATGCGGCGGCGTTGGTGTTCCGATTCCGGGCGGCTTATTGAAGTACTCCACACCCTGCGGGATCACCTGGTCGCCCAAGAATGTCTCTGCCAGCTTGACGAAGCAATCCCGGCGGCAATACTCCGCAAAAAACGGATCCTCATCTTGCATATATTGCATCTGCTTCAGCGTCGATGGATCTTCCGGATTCTCGAAGAACGCCAGCTTGGCTGAAAGGTTTGGCACGATCTCCCGAATGTAGCGTTCCAAATTCTCCTGCAACTCGGCAAAGCTGTCGCCGGCGAGGTACTGCGCGAGGCAAACATGGCCGTCCCGCTCGAATGCGGCCTGCCACTGCGACAGTTGCGTTTGATCAATTGCACTCGCCATTCTCCGCCTCCGTATCAATCGATGCGCTGAGAATCTTGCCGATGGTTCACTTCCGCGCCTGCAAAGAGCATACTGGTTATCGTCCGCTGATGGAAACGAATTTGCGTGTCGGCGGCGCGAATTGGGCGGTTGCCGCCGCTGTTGAGAGAACATCCGTTGACGTCGGAGACAATCAATATGCCAATTCAGATTATACGAGGCATGGTCACACTCTGGGGGTTGCTGTTCTCAACTGTCGTTTTGGCGGCTGCACCGGACGCGAAGATCGTGCCGGTGGGGCGGCAAAAACAGTTGCTCGTCGACGATCAGGTGATTTCATCAACCGAGAACCTCACCCGCGTGTTGGGCAAAGTCAAAAAGGCGAACGACGGTAAGCCGCTTAAATTCACGAGAATGCTGCCAGACGGCCGGCAGGTTCCGATCGATGCCTGGCCGTTGTTCAACACGGTTCGGTACGATCCGACACGCGGCAAATTTTGCCTGTGGCATCGGCTCTCCTTCAACGACCGCTCGCGGCGGCGGAGTGCCGGTGAACTCTCCGCGGATGCGATCGGCGTCGGCGCCGACTATCATCGCGGCTACAGCGAGTCGGACGACGGCCTGCACTTTCAGTTCGTCGCGCTCCTGGAAGGGCTGACCTCCAGCGGCGACACCAATCTCGTCGTCACCGACGACCTGCATGAAACAGACCCCGCTCACCGCTACAAGATCGGCTACGACGCTGAAGGAAAAGTCCACGCCGCTGCGCTGGCCCACTCGGCCGACGGGATCCACTGGACACCCTACAATGACGAGAAACCGGTCACATACCGCGCCGCTGACTTTCCGAATCAGGTCTATTGGGACCCGGAAAAAGAGACCTACCGGCTGCTGACCCGCACCGATTTCGGCAACGGCGGAGGTCCGTTTGCGGGTGTGGTTGACGTCAAGATCGGCGACACGACGCTCGAAGTCCGCGGCGTGCGCACGATGACGAACCCCGACCTGAAAGCCGATCCGACCGCTTGGACGCTGGAGCGACACTGGCTCTTCGACGGCGAGGAGCGTATTGCCTCCGACCGGCCGCCGATTGAGGAGTTGCTCAAAGACCCGCAGTATGTTCAGCGTCTGCGGCGCGAGGCACTGCGGCGTCAGGCTTATGCGATGACCGACTGGGTGTACGAAGGCGTTCACTTCGGACTGATCGCGGTGTTTGAATGGCCCACCGACATGAGCGAGGGGGCGGAGAGCGACTTCATCACGCGGCACGAACGGAGCGTCGAAAACTACTACATCATCACCAGCCGCGACGGGATGAGTTGGGACCTCCACTGGGTCTACGCCGAGCTGCCGCTGGTACCGCGCGGGCCGGATGGCGCTTGGGACAAGGACATGGTCTTTCCCACGTCTGAAATCATCACCCGCGGCGACCGACATTGGATTTACTACGGCGGCAACAATGAGCGCCATTCTTGTGCGGAGAAAGATATTTGGCTGCGGCGGCAGGGCGGCGTCGGTCTGGCTCACTTGCGGCTCGACGGATTTGTGGCGCTACAAGCCGGCCAAGAGGTGGGAACGCTCATCACGAAGCCGTTCAAGTTAGAGGGCCGGCAACTGGAATTGAACCTTGATGCCCGCGGTGGATATGCTCGCGTGGAGATTCTTGACGCAGAGGCAAATCCAATTCGCGGCTATTCAGGAGAAGCCGCCGTCACGATCAGCGACTCTGACGGATTGCGACTCAAACCCAAGTGGAGCGACGCGGGCGACCTGAAGTCTCTCGGCGGGCGAGTCGTGCGACTGAAGATCCATCTACAGAACGCGAAATTGTATGCATTTCAGGTCAAATAGAATCGGACCCTCGACGGGCCAAACTCTGAAAGCCACTCATCATGCTCCGTATCATCGACCAAGGAATTCTGTCGCACAGTCCCGATCGCGGTGCTTACATGCCGGCGATTACCGAACTCAGCGACGGTTCGCTCATTGTCTGCCAGCATGTGGGCCGGGAGCTCGCGTCGAACGACAACGATATTGAGGTGCTGACGTCGCCCGACGGCGGCAGTACATGGGAGAACCACGGCAGCATCCATGGCCGATACCCAGGCGACGGGTGGACCTATCGCGGGCCGTATATCTACGAAACTCCCGACGGGCGGCTGGTGATGACAGCGACGCGGTTCGAGAGTACCGACGCAGCGCTGTTCGACGCCGACACCGAGGCACTGCAGCGGCCGGAAATGTTGCTCTATTGGTCCGCGGACCGAGGACGGACTTGGTCGCCGCCGGAAGTCGTGCCTGTCGATCTCCCGCCGGAAAAATACACTTGGAACGGCGCGGGGCAACTGCAGCAATTGGCGCCCGATCGTTGGATGTATCCCTTGGAAACGTGGAAGCCCGAAGGCTACGCCGGCCCCCCAGACCAGAAGGCAGCGGCCATCTTCTCCTCCGACAGCGGCCGCAGCTGGGGAGAGTTCACGCCGATTGCCGACGATACATCCGGCAAACTGCTCTTCTGGGATCAGATGAACGCCGTGCTGGCCGACGGTCGAATCTACGTCATGCTCTGGACGCATCGCTACGGCACATCCGAGGATGTCGCCAATCATTGGGTCGTCTCCGAGGACCAGGGACGTACTTGGTCCGAACCGGCGCCGACCAATCTCAGGGGGCAAGTCTGCTGCCCCATCGCGCTGCCGGACGGACGCGTCGCGGCGATTTACAATTTCCGTCACGAACCGCAGGGCGTACGCGTCGCGCTCAGCGACGATCTTGCGAACTTCGATCTGCAGAATGAAGTCGTCGTCTTCGATGCCGGCGCCGAGGCGACGCTAGGAACAACCGAACACGACAATTTCCTGGCGGAGCATATGCTCATCGGATTTGGCAAACCGGGCGGGATTCGATTGGCAGACGGCACGCTGATGACTTGGTTTTGGTGCACATCTGGCGGCGTGACCCATACGCGTTGGGTGAAACTCGCGGTCGATTGAATCTGCGGTGGGAACGGGGAATGACGGCAGACACGACTGACTTCAGCGGGCGAAACGTGTTGATTACCGGCGCGTCGCGCGGCATCGGCCGGGCTACGGCGCTCGAGTTGGCCCGTCGCGGAGCCGACGTCGCCGTCAATTATTTCGCGACCGACGACGCTGAGCATCGGGAAGCTGAACAAGTGATCGCCGAGATCAAAGCATTGGGACGTCGCGGACTGCTGTCGCATGGTGACGTCAGCGATCAAGCGTTTGTCGAAGCGTCGCTTCGCGACGCCGTCGATTCGCTCGGCCCGTTGCATTATTTCGTCGCCTGTGCCTGCTACAGTGACCGCGAGTGGATGCTCGACGCCGACATGCAGGGCTTTGAGCGGACGATCGACGTGACCATGTGGGGTGCGTTCTACGGCCTGCGTGCGGCCGCATCGCAGATGGTGGCCCAAGGAGCGGGTGGCTCGATCGTGATCGTCAGTTCCCCCCGCGCATTTATGCCCCATCCCGGCTCGATGGCCTACAACATGGCCAAAGCTGCCATCGATCAAATGGTGCGGACCGCGGCGACGGAGTTGGCAGGCGAGAGGATCCGCGTCAACGGCATCCATCCCGGTTGGATCGACACTCCGGGAGAACGCAAGTTCCTCTCCGAGACGGCCTTGGCCCGCTACGCGGACGATCTCCCCTGGGGACGGCTGGGTGAGCCGAGCGAGATCGCCTGCGGCATCGCGTTTCTATTAAGCGACGCGGCCGATTACATGACCGGCAGCTTTTTAAAAATCGACGGCGGGATTACGCTCCCCTGGTGGGCAAAAAACGCCAGCAAATGAGGGTGCCGCCTTAACGTAGTTGCCGCCGCAAAGAAAATATAAGCGGCAGCAAAACTCGCCTTACCTCCCGTTTGTTGCGCGCGACTGATCGGGTCGCTGCCGGCTGGAGGGAGTCATCACGAGTTTCGCTGCCGCCGTTAAACGCCGAAAACCGGCTGGGTCATCACGGTTCGCGACGGTTGATGTGAAACGCGGAAGGTGGGGCGGTGCTATCGGGTCTTCGTAGTTGTGCGGCGAGGACTGCGACTCGTTCTCCGCGTCTTGGTTCCGGAAGCAGGCGTGGCTTTGTTTGATGTCGATTTTTTGCGGGATGTCGCGGCCGCGGTCTTGGCTTTTGGTTGTTTGGCGGAGGCAGTCTTCGAAGTTTGCGGTTTCTCCGTCCAGGCTGTCACGCTCCAATGCCCGTGTGTCTCGGCGACGGTTTTGCCGAGGTCCTTCAGCAGCGCGACGAACCGCTTGGTGGTGATGTCGCGATTGGGAACAACCCGTTGCAAGACAAATCGCCGGTTGGCGGGAATGTAGGAGAAGAACTTTCCGCTGCCCATCTTGTCGTTGTCGGCCAGCAGACGGAGCAGGGCGACGCGGGGAACTTCACGGGCCGAACTGGGCAACTCATCCAGCCATGCCATGATCCAGATCGAGTCGCCGTCGTTGCTGAGCACCGCGGACATGGACAATGTCCAAGCTTCCTCGTGGTTGTCCTTGAACGCGAAGTCGTATCGAGTTTCCTCAGTGGTCGGTTTGAGGTTGAGTGCCTTCAGCAGGTTGCCCAAGGACTCTTGCGTCAGCTGTCCTTTCACTTTGGCCGGAGTGTCGGCAGCTTGCAGCGGTGATTGCCCATTCAGGGCGACAAGGCTCAACAGAGCGACCAGCGCTGATAACGCCACTCGATAGTGATTGGTGTTTCTCATGTCGTAACACTCCTTGGTCATCTTCAATCGCAGATGCGCGGCGACAACAGTCTCCGGCGCTGCGGCAAGCTCAACAGTGTTCATTCATTGCCGAAAAGTGGGCGGTGGGCCGATTGCGGCGGCGCGGAGGCGCCGGATTGCTGGACCCGGCAACACAGCCGTCGGCCACAAAATCATGATCGTCCGAGGAATCGTTAGAGCTTGCCGAAAAGAGTGCCCGCGAATTCGTTTTCTTCGGGCGACGCCGTTCGACCGTCGTAACTCATAATGGCTGCCGAGCTTGCCTCTTTTAACAGGCAGGGCTTGCGGAGGTCACATCGTGCGGAGCCAAGTCGCTGTCCCGACGATCAACAACGGCGGGAGCGGAGCCAAACCTCAGGAGCCGGTCGACTGGTTGTCGAAGATCTTGAGCCCATCGTCGACGTTTTTCTTCATCTTTTCGTGGTTGCGCCTGACCGCATCCTCCAAGAGTGTCCGCATGGGATCGTGCAGATAGTCAGTGAGCGACTTTTCCTCGTCAGGACTTGCATCGGGTGGGTCGAGAAAGCGGTTGTACTCTTCCAGCGACCCTTCGTAGTCGCCCTGATGGCACAGCAACACCACGATGCCGGCGTGGCCGAAAGCCCGTTTTTCGGGCTCGGAATTGGGTGCGGTTCGAAAAGCTCGAAATATCTGTTCAGCTTCGGAGTATTGCTCGGTCGCAAGATAAAGTTCGGCGAGTTTACGACGAGCCGTATCTCGATAGATCTCGTCTTCAGGAAACGCGTCGATCACTTTCTTCCAAGCCGCTTCGGTGCCCCCCAACTTCATGGCGTGAAAGAACTGCGACTGGACATCCGCCTGCTTCTCCACCTCACCATGATCAGTAGGCGTGTAGGCGGACAACGGATTGGAAGGCAATACCAGCCATCCCACTCCAAATCCGACAGCGAAAAATAGAATCACGGCAATCAGCCAAGGTCTGATCTGCTTAATGAATGGCCGATCAGACCAGGTGATAATTCTGCTTGTGATTCGCGACGGCTCACCCAACGGCAACTGATCCGTTTCGACGGTGGGCATGTCATTGGAGTTTAGTGAACCTCCCGCGCCCTCTTCCGCCTGGGCGACTCGCTTGAGGTCTTTGAGAACCGCATCGGCAGTTCGGTACCGGTCTTTGACATCCTTTGCCATCATTTGATGGACGATACGGCACAACAAGATTGGCAGTTCCGGGCGAGCTTCTTCCAGCGGCGCGGGTTCATCATTGATATGCTGGACTGCGATGCTCATCGCGGTTTCACCGCGAAACGGCGGCGATCCCGACAACATGTGATAAGCGGTAACGCCAAAGGAGTAAATATCGCTGGCGGGCGTGACTTGGCTGCCATTGACCTGTTCGGGGCTCATGTAGAGCGGTGTTCCCATCGTCGTCCCGACCTGTGTCAGATTGACCCGTTCCCCTTGCAGAGTGAGCTGGGCCAATCCGAAGTCGGCCACTTTGACCTTCCCTTTTCGAGTGATCAGGATGTTCTCGGGTTTGATGTCACGGTGGACGATCCCTGCCTGACCGGCGGCGGAGAGCGCTGACGCGATCTGCTTCATGATCCGCAGCGCAACGGGCAGGTCGGGAGGCCCTTTGCGGACGAGAAACTGCCGCAGGTTGTAACCCTGAACATACTCCTGCGCGATATACTCGATCCCGTCCTCATTCCCGACCGAGTAAACCAGAATGATGTTCGGATGATTCAGCGCGGCGACAGCCAGCGCCTCGGTGCGAAACCGTTTCAGGTGCAATTCGTCGGTGACCAGGTCGGGCCTCAGAATCTTCAGCGCCACGTTTCGATTGAGCGAAAGTTGCTGAGCCAAATAGACTTCCGCCATTCCGCCGCGGCCGATCCGTCTCAAAACTCGAAAATCCCCCAAGGTCTTCTCGGTCAAATCGATTCCGTCAGCGGCGCCGGCTGATTTGCCGGAGCTAGAGAATCGCGTCTCGCGGGCGCGGAGGTCGTCGTCGCCATCGATCGCTTTGTCCGGGGGATGTTCCGACATTTCTGAATGGGGCCGTTCGCTGCGAATGCTTGATGATCAAGGGCCGACAGGCTTCCATCATAGGCAGCGTGGACGACGGGGGCAAACCGGAATCGTCGCGGAGTCACCGGTTGTCGATCGCCGCCGCAGGCGTTTGGTGGCGACTCGCAGCGGTTCTCGTATCTCTGTATTGGTCAATGGGACCAGACACTGTCGGCAAAACTTGCGGGCTTGACCGGGAAAAAGGTCAGCCCACATAATGGGCACATTGCATCGCGTTTTTTCGCAAGGCGGCCGTATGTCTGTTGAGAACGCCAATTCCCCCGACAAGATCGAATCGGAGCCGGATGAGCCCGATTCCTGGGCCGGATCCGCGTGGAACCTGTGTACCAAATTCGCCGCGAAGGTATTCCGTTGGCTGCAACGTTCGGTGAAAGTGGTGGCGGGATACTACTGGGAGCGGCGAAACGCCTTTTGGCGGCACTTCACCGAATACGCCCGCGATCTGCGACCCGAAAGGTTTGTCACCCGCGAAATTCGCGTCTCGACTGAAGAGGAATACCTCAACGCCGACTATGATCAGGGATCCTGGAAAATTCGCCTTCCCAAAATGTGCATCGTTTGCGGAGAACCGCAGCAGGGAAAACCGCTTAACGGCGAATACCAAGTGGAAAATCTGACGGGCCCGTTTTGGAGTGTCATTCTGGGAGTTTTTATGGGGCTGATGCTCTGGCTGTTTGGCTGGGGTTGGTTCTCGTTGATCAGTCTCGTCGTAGGATTTCTCGTCGGCTACCGTCGGCATTCGACTGTGGATGTCGCTGTGCGGTATTGGAAATGCGACAAACACCAAAACAATCGACGCTATCCGCGGCTGAGAACGTTTGCCGACTTCTTAATTATTGGAGTCGGCAGCAAAGCGGTACGCCAAGAGTTTCGACTGCAGCGCAAAGCCGACCGGGGCGACTACGGATCCTACGAACAGGTTGAAAGTCACTATGAGCCGGACGAATACGTCCCGCCCGAAGCGGATCCGCACCGCGTTCCCGACATCGATCCGATTCCGCTTGCCGAAGAAGCACATGAGTCCGTAGACCAAGAGGAAAAGGATTACCTCGACCCCCTCAAACCAGGGGATGCCGAATCCCACCCACTTTGATCAACCGCAGTGAGCGAGTCCCATCCGGTCGTCAACATGGCATCCAGCACCCGTTTTCAAAGATTGATTTCGAAGGCGGAAGGATTTCTGTCCTTAGAGATGCCCGAAAAGGCACTGGCTGCACTGCGGCAGGTCGACCGTCCCGACCAATCGCGATTCCCGGTGCTCTACCTGCGCGGGGCGGCGTATCGGGACCTGAAGCAGTACGAAGACGCGTTGCCCTGCTTTTTGGAAGCGCTGGTCGACGAACCCGAAAGTGTCGAAGTTCTGTTGGCTATGGCATGGTGCTACAAGCGGATGGACCAACTGCCGCGGGCAATCTCCGCAATGGAGGAGGCCTATCAGGTTGCGCCGAACGAGTCGATCGTGCTGTACAACATGGCGTGCTACTGGTCGTTGGCCGGCGACAAGGCAAACGCGCTCTCCTGGTTAGGCCGTGCCCTGCGAATGGATCAGAAGCTTCGCGAGCTGATCGACGGTGAGTCGGACTTTGACAGTTTGCGGCACGATCCCGACTTCGAACTGATCGTCGGCGCGGGGTCATAACTCGGACTGCTCTGCCTTGCAGCCACCCGGCCGGTCTCGGAGAATCGATAGACGGAATTTTGCCGACAGAGGGAGACGTCGATGGAATCATTTGAGGATCATGAATTTCCGCCTGTGACGGAGTTGTCCAAACGGCAACGGCGCGTGATGGGCGTGTTGGTTGAAAAGGCGTTTACGACGCCCGAGTACTATCCTCTCACGCTCAAAGCGGTCGCGACCGGCTGTAACCAAAAGAGTAACCGCGCGCCGGTCTCCAACTACAGTGAAGACGACGCGGAACAAACGCTCGAGCAACTGCGCCAGTTGGGGCTGGTTTCGGTGGTGCATACCGACGGGGGACGCGCCGTGCGGTACCGGCATTGGATGCGAAAACGCTTTACGCTCACAGAAGCTCAGTTGGCAATATTGACGGAACTGATGTTACGCGGGCGGCAGTCGCTGGGCGAACTCCGTTCCCGCAGCAGCCGTATGGTGCCGATCGAATCGCTCGATCAACTTCGCGCCGAGCTGACCGGCTTGCAGGAGATGAATCTCGTTCAAGCCAGCGGCGATTTGCAGCGACGCGGCGTCGAAGTCGACCACGCACTCTATCCGGACCGCGAAGGGATGCAGATCACTGCAACTCCCATTGCCGCCGGCAACAGCGAACCCTCCGCGTCGACACGATCGACTGAGCCTGTTGCCTCCGCACCTGCACCTTCGAACGGCCGATTGGAGAAACTGGAGCAGACCGTGGCTGAACTGTACGCACAGAACCAGCAAATGGCCGCTGAAGTGGCGGCATTACGCGAAGCGTTTCAGCAATTGGAAGTCAACCTGGACTTGTTACGAACAGAATTGGGTGGTTAGCGGATCGCCCCCAATAACGTCATCGAATCAAACGCGCGCGACACGAACACAGAAATGGGGATGCCATGCATCAGACTTTGAAGGCGCTGTTGATCTTGTGTGTGGGACTCTGTTCGGCGACAGATGTAATCTCTGCGGACGAGGCCGATCGACAAACACCGCCGCACGTGGTGTTCGTCACCGGCGACGAAGAATACCGATCGGAGGAGTCGATGCCGATGCTGGCAAAGATTCTCAAACGCGACTATGGATTTCGCGTAACCGTCTGTTATTCGCTGGCAGAAGACGGCACGATCGATCCCAACAACGTTTCGTCGATCACCGGCCTGGAGGCGCTGGAGGATGCCGATTTGATGGTGCTGTTCACCCGCTTCCGCGATCTGCCCGACGAGCAATTCCAACATTTTCTCGATTACGTGGCGACCGGAAAACCGATCGTCGGTTTCCGCACCGCGACGCATGCATTTAAGTTCGACAAGAACAAGAAGCATCGCGACTGGGGTTGGAAGGGAGAAAAGATCGCGCAACTCGTCGGCCAGAATTGGATTACCCACCACGGCCACTTCGGCGACGGACACCAACAATTGACCGACGTCGCGGTCATTCCCGAGAAGGCGGATCATCCCATTCTGCGAGGCGTCAAGCCCTTTAAAGCCTATTCCTGGCTGTACCACGTTCAAGGGGGCGGCGACAAACTGCGCGGCGACACCAAGCCCTTGCTAACGGGACGCGCTTTGGTCTCCAACCATGAAATGCACGGGAAAACCGACCGCTATCCGCTGACCAATCCCGTGGCATGGACGAAAACTTATGCGGGCAAAGACGGCACCCGCGGCCGCGTCTTTTTCGCCACCACCGCTCACCCGTACGACTTCAAGGATGCCTCGGTGCGCAAGCTAGCCCTCAACGGCATCCTCTGGGCGTTGGGCATGGAAAAGCGGATCCCGCCCGGCGGTGCTAACGCTGAGATTGTCGGGGAGTACAAGCCCAACAATTCCGGATTCGGCAATAGGTTCAAGCCGAATCGCAAACCGGAGAAACTCTGACGGCGGGAATTCAGTGACGGCGATGCCGATTCGCGCAACTGTTTTTATCAGTTGTTTTCACCTGATTTTCGCCTTCCACGGTCATGCGGGCCTTCCCAATCTGCCGATTCTAACGGTTGAGACGCGCGTTCCCCTGCGCGAAATCCCCCTCTTAAAAGGAAGCCCGCACCTATGTACGCCCAGCATTGGGGCCTGGTCGACGTTCCGTTTCAGTCGGCGATCGACCGTCGTTGGTTCTATGAAGGACCGTCACACGAAGAGGCGCTCGCGCGGCTGTTGTTCCTCGTTGAACAGCATCGTCGCTGTGGTTTGCTGTCGAGCGATCCCGGGATGGGCAAGTCCATGTTGCTGGCCCTCTTAAAACGCGCGGTCGAACAGGCTCAGGGAGAAGTCGCCAGAATCGACTTGGCCGGGCGGACCAGCGAAGAAGTTGTTTTCGATCTCGCAACCGGTCTGAAAATGAACCCGCAGTATCACTCCAGCCCCGCCCGCTGGTGGAGAGACATCGAAGACGCCTTGATCGGCAACCATTTGGCCCGCCGCCAAACTCTGCTGCTTTTCGACCATTTCGACTCGGCTGATCGCGCTGCTCAAAGCATCGTTGCTCGGCTGATTCGCCTCGATGCGGAGACGCCGTCCTGGACGACCATAATCGTAGCAGCTCGTGAGGAGTTCGTACCCGCCTGCTGCGATGTATTCTTGGATTTGATCGATCTCAAGGTCCACATCCCGCAATTTACCCGCGACGAGAGCCGGGACTATGTGATCAGCCTGCTCGGCAAGGCCGGTCGTCGCGAGCCGCTGTTTACCGACTCAGCGTTGGACCGCCTGCATGAACTCTCCGGGGGAGTTCCACGCCAAATCAACCGGCTGTGCGATTTAAGCCTGCTCTCGGCCATGTCAGCCGGCGTGACCGCGGTGACTGCCGAAATCGTCGCGGAGGTTGCGGACGACCGCGAGGCGTCGCAATCACGATCGCGTCTGACGCCCGCGCTGGCCGGTCACGGCTGACCTTCAGGGTTTCGGTATCCCGTTCAATTTTGACGTAGGCGTTTCAGCGTCTTCAATCGCCGCTGAGTCTCGCGATCAGGCTTGCCGCCGAAGGTGCTATTGTCGGGCTGCCAAGCGGGGAGTGCGTCCAATGCTGCCTGTAACTCCTTCTTGGCCGCAATCGCCGTAGCATCCAACTCTGCGGGGTTGAGGGGGGACTCCTCTTCAATGTCCCGCGGCACATCGAACATCCGGCCATCCTTGTACAACTTATATCGCCCGTCATAGGCAAATCGCACCCGTCGAAAACGGGGCGTGCGACTGAGCGGATCTTTGTCGTAATGCACGACGATCGACGTCCGCGGATCGCCCGGTTGGCCCAGCAGTTGCGGGAGAAAACTGCGGCCGTCGATCTCACGGTCTTGCGGCAGTTGAGCGCCGCCCAACTCGGCGATCGACGGAACAAAATCCGAGAAGTCGACCAGATCGTGGCACAGGCTGCCCGGCGCGATCTTGCCCTTCCAATAGGCCAGTAACGGCACATGGCAGCCGGCGTCGATGGGCAGTCCCTTGCCGCCGGGAACAACGCGTTCGCCCTGCCGCGAAATGATCGTTCTCCCCGTGCCGTTGTCGGTCGTGAACAGCACGAGCGTATTCTCAGCGATCCCCAGTTCCTCAAGCTTGTCGATGATCCGCTGCACGCAAGTCCCGGTGTACTGGATCATGTCTTCGAAATAGCGGTTGTCCCTGCGGAACTTAATCCGATCCCGCAACCCGGCGGATTCGGGAGTCGGTTCATAGGGAGCGTGCGTGAGGACCATCGGATAGTAGACGAAGAATTCCTGCTGCTGATTGCGTTCGATGAATTCGAGCAAGAAACTCGTGAAGACGTCGGGCCCATAGTCGGCGATCGTGGTGGGGCGGTAACGGCCGTTTTGCACGATGGCCGGGTTCCAAAATCGCGACGTTCGCTTTTGGTTCTTGCCGTAGAAGTTGTCCCAATAATGCCGCACGTCATTCGGCGGCAGGTCGGATGCGTAAGCCCACATACAACTCTCATCGAATCCACAGCGGTCGGGTCGGGTGCCAATGATCTCCCCGTTGGCACGGCGACGCTTGCCCGCCAATTGCCACTTCCCGGCGATTGCGGTCTTGTATCCCGCCTGTTTCATGATGTTGCCGAAGGTGATCTCCTCCGGAATCAGCCGGCTGAATTCACGGTAATTGCGGGCGTTGGAGCGGCCCGTCATGATCTTGTTCCGCGACGGTGTACAAACCGGCTGCGAATAACAGTTTGTGAACCGCATGCCCCGCGCGGCGAGAGCGTCCAACTTCTCAGTCTTATACGACGTGCCGCCGTTACAGCCGAGCGCCTCGTAACCGAGATCATCCGCCATGATCAAGATCACATTGGGACGTCTCTCAGCGGCATGGATTTCGGATGCGGAAGCCGCGATGACCAAAGAAACAGCCAACAGAATCAGCGAAATACGATGACGCATGAGACTCCCCACTCGAGATGACCATCACCCGCGGATTTGCTGCCGCGGGACCGGATCCATTATGGCTCGGTGTTGAGGAGAAAACAATTCGCAGCGGTGCCGCCGGCTGATGGTGTCGGGGTGATCAGCTTGTTGTTGTGCGGAGCATTATGCCGTTTGCTGTTCGTCGTCGTTGGTCTCCATCCAGCAACTCACGAACATCCAGACGAAAAAGAGAATCGCCGCCATCCAGCAAGCCGCGGTGATCCAGCGCTGCTCAACAATTGCGGTGTAGACGATGAGGCACATTTTCAGCAACGGAAGAACCAGCATAAATAGGTACGCCAGGATCACAAGCGACCAAAGTCCCAGGATTCTTAGCAATCTCATTGTCTGACTCGATTAGAATGCGGAGTGTCGGTGTTCACTCTATTCAGCGTAAGTGGTTGCTGTTTGTTACAGTCCTTGGCAGTGTTCGCTGGATGTGTTCGCGCGGGATTGTTACGTTCACGTTGGTGCAACCAGTTTTTCACGAGGGTCATCGCACATGAAACGTCATGTTGTTTTGTTTTTGGTTTTCGCGATCCCTCGGATGATCGCTGCGGCGGAGGAACCGATTCCATTGCCGCGGGCGCACGCGCACAACGATTACCATCACGACGTCCCGCTCGGCGACGCACTGCGGCACGGGTTTTGTAACGTCGAAGCCGACATCTTTCTCGTTGACGGTAAACTACTGGTTGGGCACGATCGCTCGGAATTGAAGCCGGAGCGGACGTTGGAAGCGCTGTATCTCAAGCCGCTGGCCGACCGCGTCAAGAAAAACGGCGGCCGTGTCTATCGCGATGGGCCGCAACTGACGTTGATGATCGATTTCAAAAACGACGGCCGCGCCACCTACCGGGTGCTGCGGGAAACGCTGAAGCGCTATGCCGAAATGCTCACTAAGGTCGAAGCGGGTAAGTTGCAGCCGGGCGCAGTCTCGATCGTGATCAGCGGCGACCGGCCGCAAGCGGATATTGCGAAACAGAAACTGCGATACGTGGGAATCGACGGCCGGCTCTCCGATCTGGATTCGAAGCAGCCGGCTCATCTCATGCCGTTAATTAGCGACCGCTGGGGCAAGCACTTTCGCTGGCGTGGCAAAGGTGAGATCCCGGCCGGGGAAAAACAGAAACTGGACCGCATCGTCCGCAAAGCCCACGGCTCCGGCCGCCGCGTCCGCTTCTGGGCGACTCCCGAAGACCCGGCCGTCTGGCAAGTCCTGCACGACGCGGGTGTCGATCTGATGAACACGGACGACTTGCCCGGTCTGCAGGCGTTTTTGTTGGAGCGGCGGAAATGACCACCTGCGGTGTTAACAAAGCAAAGCGTGGTCGCCCAGTGCGATTAGTTCTGCGTTGGGGCTGTGTCTTTATCTTGGCGATTCTTGCCATGCCGTCCGCGCGTGTCGGCTTTCCCGACGAATTGCAGCGGCCCGATCCCGGCAAGAAGATCAAGGTTTTTCTCTTGGCCGGGCAGTCAAACATGGAGGGCCGCGCTGACGGGCGAAAACTGACGCAGAAGGACCAAGTCCGATTGAAGAATGCGCAGCAGCGCGTGCAGTTGGCGTTTAACCATCAGGCCGTCGGCCCGCTCGACGTCGTTGCTCCATCGCCGGAGATCGGCAAGATTTACCGGCGCGATCGCATCTTTGGGCCAGAACTCTTTTTCGGGATCGCCCTGACTGAAGCCTTTCCCGACGAGAGATTCCTGTTGATCAAACGGACGCGAGGTTCGTCATCACTCCACGGAAGCTGGAATCCCGACTGGAGAGAGGACAAGGCCGCCCTAATGGGCGAGGCGAAGCATCCCAAACTCTATAGCGACTTCATTGACTACGCCCTCCGCGTGCTTGAGGGCTATTCACCGGAAGATTACGAGCTATGCGCAATGTTGTGGGTGCAGGGCGAATCAGATGACAAAGCGGCCGCCGCTGAAGCGGCATATGGAACGACGCTCGGAAAGCTCATCCGGCGCGTCCGTTTGGATACCCATCACGAGGCGCTGCCGTTCATCCTGTTCCAGGTTGGTTCCCCGAAAGTTGTCGAGGGGATGAGGAAAAGCGCGGCCAAGGACGCCAATGTCATTCTGATTCCCCAGAGTCAGAACGCGGATTCACCGGACTTTTACCAGAAGATAGAGAACGGTCACTACAACTATCAGGGCCAAAAAAAGCTCGGCGCACGATTTGCCGACGTTTTTCTACAGCTGAACTCATTGCAGCGGAATTAGTTGCTCTTCATCGAGTCGGCCAACATCGTGCTATATTCCCAGAAGGTTTACGCCCTATCTTCGAAGAGTCACGCGGAATTCAGCGATCGCCCCCTTCGAAGTATGGTGCAATATGCAGACATTTTTGTTCTTCGCGGCCTTAGCTGGCATCTATATCTTTCTGGAGCTGCTTGTAACAGCGGTCGGCGAGGGATTGTTTGCCGCCCTCGGTGCAGGTTGCAAAATCGTCAAAGAGTGGGTGTGTGGAAAATCGTCGAAAGCACCGCCTGCGGTATCCACGCCGGACGAATGAGAACCTGCCGGGCATTCATGCGTCTCAACAGAATATTGTCGGTGCCTGGGAGATTGAGCGCCTGCTGAATTCACAGCCTAGCCTTTCCCTCCCGGCGGTAACACGTTTGGAACCCGTCGGCGTGCCGCTCCGCAGCGTGGCGGGTTGAGTGCTGACGAAATGCCGGAGTGGTCAAACAAGCCGGCCTTCAATGGCGACACCCACATTCGAAACCGTTTCCACTACCGCGAAACATTCGCCTCGACATTCTTCAGTTCAACGAACAGGTGTGCTGCCGCTGTGCGACACAGAGAGCATGCTAGGACCGCGTCCAACATTCTTGGTTGGGAGGGAGCAGTCAATCACGTCTCATGCAAGTCTCGGTGATGTCCGGTGACTGCTGTCACACGAATGCATCTCGACTTAAACCTTCAAGAGTTCTTTGGCTTGTTCGTAGCCGTCCGACTTGTATCCATACTCGCTAGCGGTGACACGCGCTAGTGCAGTCAGTTGTCCCCAACGATATGCTGGACGGGTTGCGGCGAACTCCTCAACAGCCGTACTAAAATACTTTTCGGCATGCAAAGCTCCGTCTTCGCTGGTCGCGAATCTTAGCATCAATTCAATCAACCGTTTCGGATCACATCCGAGCGCACCGAGACGCGAGACCAGGGCGGCAGCGCGGTATTGGTCGCGATTTCGAATCGCGGCCTCTGTTTCTTGAATCAGCGTTTCGGGGTCGCCGGAACCAATCTCGGCCAACTGCTCCTCTAACGGGTACGGATGTGGATTGGATCGTCCGCTCTGGCCGGCAGTGTGAAACGCGCCCACGATTATGCTTGCGACCACATTGCGGGGGTTGCTGACACGGACGATATTCCGCCAGGCGTTGGCGGCGTCACAGGCGTGCACGCCGACCGAATCGCCGTGGCAACTGCCGGCCGGTTTTTCAGCATTAGCCCATTTCTCCGGCCGTCCCGGATCGTGCAGAACCAGCCTGTTCGCCGCTAACGACATCGCCTCGCCGATGGATTCCGGATTGTAACCTTCGTGAAGTGCCTGCGCGACGGCATCAGCCGCCTGCTCCCGCCTGCTCCGGAATATCGTTTCTGCCAACTCATGCAGCCAGGCATCGTCGCCCGTTTTGGTCCCTAACGTCCTCCCGAGCAGTCGATACTGGTCGAGCAACTTGGGTAAAACCTCACGAATCGCAGATCGCGGATGATTGCGGGCAATCATGCGGTTTTCCGTGTGAGCGCAATATCGAATGGATTGCCGTAGCAAACAATGCCCCCACTGCTCGCCGGCAAGCTCTCGCGTCTCCCAGCCCCGCCAAGCCAGCACCACTCGATGCACGTCGACTTCATCCTCAACGGCGAATTGCAGATGGTTGAATGCTTCGCCAATCGGCGCATCGGTCAAAGAGGAAAACGTGCGGTCCGCTTTCTCGATGTCGCCCGTTCGGCAGATCTGCCGCAGATACTTACCGTCCACGCGCTCCTTCTGGTCGGACGCTCGCTGAACCGGTGCGAGAACCTCGCTTTTTCTTCCGCCGAATTCCTGGATCCGTTTGGCGTTACGATATAAGACTTTCAGTACCGGCAGCGGCTGTTGGGCTGCCGGCAGTGCTTTTGCCATGCGGTAGGCGGGCGTCAAAGACATGAATGTGTGAAAGCCGACATAGTCCTGCCCGCCGAACGTGCGAGCATTGGCCAGCGCGCCGGCCGCAAGCAATTCCTTGAGACTTGTGCCTGAGCGCAGCCGATCGACCAATTGCGGCATCAACTTTTCAGGTGGAGTTTCTTGCATCAATGCCACGAAGGGTTCCAAACGGCCGAATGACAGAGGCGTTTCGGTCTCTGCTGCGTCCAGTCGAGCGAGCCCCAGCTCGGTCGTCAATTCAGCACCCAGCCCGGCAACAAGCATGCCATGACCAACCTTCTCCAAAAACTCGCGACGTGTGTGGGAGACCATCACGAACCTCCAATACCAACTAGAAGAAGGGGGATAGGTGCCGCCGCAACCAAACCAATCATTGTTGCAAGCGACCAGATTGGAAGACTACACTATCCGGTCTTGTTGATCGGAGAGCAAGGCCGAATTCCCAGCGCAGCCTTTCCCTCCCGGCGGTAACACGTTATAAATCCGTCGGTTCGCCGCTCAGATTTGGGGGTGAATTGTGTACCGGAGAGATGCCGGAGTGGTCGAACGGGCCGGTCTCGAAAACCGGTGTGCCCGCAAGGGTACCGGGGGTTCGAATCCCCCTCTCTCCGCTTGGGTTGCGGTCACTAACTTCGGAGCGCGAGTCAGTTGGGTATCGCTAATCTCCTGCTGGGTGCGGTGTTGTTGCTGTTCGGGCGCCGCTTGTATTGGCTGTTCGTCGGAATCGTCGGTTTCTTGCTGGGAGCCGAGATCGCCGCCGTCACCTTGGCGGAGCAAGGCCAAATGGTCGTCATCCTGGTCGCAGTCGCCGCCGGTGTGATCGGGGCAGTGCTGGCGATTCTGCTGCAGCGGGCGGCGTTTGCGTTGGCGGGACTCTTGGCGGGTGGATTTCTCGGCTTTGAGATCTCCCAGGCGGCCGGTTGGGAGGATTGGGCAGCGCTGGTGGCAATCGTGCTGGGTGTGATCGGCTGTATCGCGGCCATCAAGTTGACCGACTGGGCGATCATTGCCCTCTCGGCGCTTGCCGGGGCAGCCGCAATTGCCGAGGAATTGCCGACGACCGGAGCCGTTTCGTCGTTGTTATTCCTGGTCTTGCTCGTGTTTGGAATGGCGTTTCAAGGATCGCGGCTCAAACGAACGCAGCCATCGCCGTACCGCACTTGATGCAACGCAACTCGTTGATGTCGCGGTGTCAATTCGGTTTCACCAAGTAACGCTCAAAGTCATCCACCAGCAGGCGTTTGCCTTTCTGCGTGATCTCAAAGCCTTCCGACTCCAACCGCTGCCTCAGGTTGTCGAGTCCGCCGGGGTATTTGGGATTCAATTCGCCTTTCGCCTTCAGCGTTCGCCAATAGGGCGTGATCCGTTTTTTGCCGTCCCGTTCCGCTTCGTCAGCGGCATGTGCGGCGATCCATGCAAAGATGCCGGTCGTCATCGGGCAGGCGAAATCGGTCTCGTGCTTTCTGGCCAGGATTTCGCGAATCACATCGATCGTGATCAGCCGGCCTTTGCGGACGGTTTTCATGATTTCGTCGACTTCGATCGGCGCAGGGATTACGAAGGTGCCCTCTCCCCACCGCTTGCTCATGTTGTCGGTGACCTCGGAGACAGTGGGGTGTCCTTTGCTGTCGTGCAGTTTCTCACGCCAAGTCTTTTTCTTGTGAGCCATGATTCTTCTACAAATAGATTCAAAACCCTCTGACGCATCGCGCCGGCACTTGTATGTAAGTGTCTCAAACAGGCGCAACCGGGTTTTGAAACTGGTTCTCGCCAATCATCGCGACGACAAATTTAGCATGTCCTACTTAACCCAGTTTCCTGTGAACACAAACGCGAGCAGCCGCGTGAAAATGCCTGGGCGGAATTCCGGTTTTTCCCGACGCAGTCGATCCGTGTAGTCCTGCAGGTTTTCCCCCGTTTCGGTCCATTCGCATTCGCGGTTCGGCACCTGGCGCTCACAGCCGGTACAATGCGTCGAATCAGCGAGATACAGGTAGGGATTCTGCAAATAGCTTTGAATGATCTCCTCGGGCATTCCCGTAGCGGTCCCGCATTTCGTGTGTACGTAGACTTGCGGCACGTCTGTCAGCGACTGCGTGCTTCGTTCCTCCGGAGGAAGCGTGACGTAGTCGTTCTGTTGCCCGTCTTCACGCAGTTGCTCATGCTCGCGAACGTGCGCACTGAATTCGGAGTTTGGAATGTCATCGTGGCAATACGGACAGCGTTCTGTACTCATGGATTTGAATCGAGTGCTTTCAAGTCATGAATTGATATCAACGGACCGCTGCCGGGAGGACTCGTCTCCACGATTCAGCGCGAACGGCGTCATCCTACTCAACCGTCAGCGCGATATCCACAAGTTCGGCTGAGCCGATTCATGAAGTCACGTCGTCTCCGGGAGAGCTTTGGTTGCCCTCGTTGATCAGAATTTGAATTTCCGTCAGGTACTTGGCCGGATTGCCCCGAAAGATCATGCCGGGGCCTTTCAAATACACCTCGCGCGACGGCAACTGCATTTCGTAGCCGTGATCCTTTACGTACTTGAGAATGCGTTCGTAGGAACGGCCCAAGTCCGACCAAGGACCTTTGTGGACCAACGACACGCACCGTCCGCCGGGCAATTCACGGACCGACAAGCCCTCTTTCTCGACCGCTTTTCGGATCGGGAAACAAGGTTCAATGTCCGCGTCCTCTTCACGGTATTCCCCGTCATAATACAGACACATTGCTTTTCCGGCGAGATGGCGTCCCATGCTCCGCGCGATTTGCGAGAACCCCTTGCCGACCTCGTCGTAGCGGCATTTCATTCGCACGCCGGCGATCAGCACCGGCGGCAGCGTCTTCTCTTCAACTTCGAAAGCGGTTTGTTTCATGATGTGACGTACCTCCGTTTCATGGCGAATGATCTTATCAATGGTGGAAACGATGTCGCGGTCGCGGCGCATTCGCTCCCGCAGCGTCTGTTTCTTCCGGTCCAGGAATTCGAGAATGTCCGCTTCGTCGTCATGCTCGGACAGTACAGCGGCGATCTCATCCAATGAAAAGTCGATCTCGCGCAACGCAACAATGATGCGGGCGGTCTCAGCATTGTCGTGGTTGTAGAAACGGTATCCGGATCCGCTATCGACGCGCGCGGGAATTAACAGCCCTTTTTCGTGATAGAACCGTAGCGTTTTCACCGACAGGCCGCTAACCCGGGAAAACTCTCCAATGCTAAACATGCGCCGCTCCGTCAAACTCGAAATTCCTCAACACACGCCATCTTACAGCCTCCCGTTACTGGAGGGTCAAGCGACAACTTCGAGAGACTATCCGTCATGTGCAAGTAGTTTTTCGCCAGTGCCTGACCTACGCTGCTGAGGAACTCGCTTGGCGTGCAGGCGATTCTCGGCGCCGTTATGATGAAAGACACCGTGTCACGAGCAGAAGGACTCCGAATTCAAAGGGACAGCCACCATGCGAATCTCAACGATGATCACAATGTTCCGCCGCTCCACATCGTGCCCGACAGCGCGACCGAGACTGTTTTTTGTCGCTCTCGTATCGGCTGCGATGCTGGGTTTTGCTGCGATGGAGACCGCTCACGCCGCTCAGCTCGAAGCGGGGGCCGCGAAGGTCGACATCACGCATCCCAAGGCGCCGGCGGACGACCCGTTGTACGTGAAAGCTTTCGTGATCAAAAGCGGAGACACAACGGCGGCGATTGTGACCGTCGATGCGGTGGCGATCGGCGAGATTGGTTCGATCGGCAACGATTACCTCGGCAAAGTCCGTAGCCGTGTCGAGCAGGACTTAAAGATTCCGCCGACGAACGTGATGGTCAACGCCAGCCATTGCCATGGCATTGTCTGTGACGATATCGCAGACCGCACCGTGAAAGCGATTCAACAGGCTGCCGCGAACATGGTGCCGGTGAAGGTTGGCGTGGGCAGCGGGCACGAGGACCGGGTGATGGTCAACCGCCGTCTCAAACTCAAAAGCGGTAAGGAGGTCGACGTCCGGCACGCGTACTCCATGCCGTCGGACGACGAAGTGGCGGAAGTCGGTCCGATCGATCCGCAAATCGGCGTGCTGCGGCTGGACCGGATGGATGGGCGGACGTTGGCGGTGGTCTATAACTTCGCCTGCCACCCGATTCAAGGAATACCCAGCGGCGGCAATACGGCCGACATGACGGGATTTGCGTCGCAAGTCATCGAAGACAACCTGAGCGAGGGGACAATCGCCCTGTTCGTGCAAGGCTGCGGGGGCGACATTAATCCGGTGTTTTACAAAGACGTCGCCCACCCCCGCGATGGGGAGCCGCTGGGCAATCTGCTCGGCCTGAGCACGCTGAAGGCTGTCCGCAAAATCAAAACCAAAGCCGACGATCGGCTCAAGGTTCGCAACGAGGTCATCGAATTGCCGCGGGCCAACTTGCAGGAGCGGATCTACGAGATGGAAACGGAGCAGGAGCGCCTGCTGGGGTCGTTGGGGGGAACGAGCCTGAATCTCAAGACGTTCTTACCGTTGGTCGTCAAATACAACGTGTCCGAGGAATTTCCGTCCTACTATGCGGACGGCTACTTGCAGGAGAAGGCCACCGGCCAAAGCGGACTGTCAAAGCTGGACGCGGAAAACCGCCGGAATATGAAGGCATACCTTCGAAACATTCAAACGATGGAAAAACTGACGCGTCTGAACACCAATTTGGCCCTGCTGCGGAAACATCAATCGCGCGGATTTGGTGCGGGCAAACGGGCGATCGACGTAGAACTCGTCTGCCTGCGTGTCGGCGATTTTGTGCTGACGACCTTTCCGGGTGAACTGACGGTGCGGATCGGGCTGGGGATTAAGAAGCGCGCGGACGATAAGAATACGTTCGTCGCCGGATATACGAACGGATACATCTACTACGCACCGACGGCCGAGCAATTGAAAAATGTGGGCGGGGCGCAAGAGGACAGCGATTGTTTGCTGGCGCCCGAGTGGCAACAAGTTTACGAGGACAAGGTCGCGGAAATGTTGAAGGGGTTTTGAGGGGTGCGCAAAAGATACCACGGGTGCCATCCAACGATCCCGCGTTCTCGGCTGGATCGAAACCCCCGGCGGAGCCGAGGGCTGATGGGGTGTGATTTCGGATCGGTATTGCCATTAGCTCCCGGCTTTGCCGGGGGGTCGTGATTCGCGGACCCACTCCTCGTTGAACTGCACGTGTTTGATCGTCCGCAAATGATACGAATACGTGACGTGCAGCATGCCGTCGGCGGCTTGGATGATTGACGGATAGTCAAACCGCCCTCCCGGTTCGTCTTCCAATTGCCGCGTCCATTTCCAGGTCTTGCCGAAATCGTCGGAGATCGAGACGGCCAATTTGTCGCGAGGCTTTTCCTCCTTATTGTTGTACACCATGGCCAGATGCCCGTTGTCGAGCAAGATCGCTTCAATTCCGCCGCCGGGGTGCAGCAGGTCGGTCAGTTCCGGTTCCGACCAGGTCATCCCGCCGTCTTGGGATACACTGCGTTTGATGCGATGGCGGGGATCGCCGTTGCGGAAATATGCCTGAAGCGTGCCGTCGGGCAATTCGACGAGCGACGGCTGGATCATGCCGACGTCCGGTACGGGATCGGAATAAATCCAGGTTTTGCCGCCGTCGTTGGTCATTGCCATCATCGGGATCTCGAAATTTTCATTCGAGAGCGGAACGATCAACGTGCCGTCGCGGCGGATCAATGGATGGGCCCGCGGCATCCAGCCCATACGCTGTTTCATCGTATCATTCGCATCCTTCTGCAATTGCGCGAGATACTTCGAGTACCGCGCCGCCGCTTTCCCATACTGTTTTTTCACCTCCGGTGATTCCAGCTTCTCACGCGCCTCATCGACCACCTCCTTGAGCCCCAAGGGGCGGGGGATGACCAAACCGCTCTGTTCCCAAATGGGCGGCCCGGGTTTCGCGTAGTTGCTGGAGACCTTGTACTGCAGCAGCGAACTACTCCAAGTCCACTGCGGCGCGCCGAGCATCGTCGAATAGAACAGCCAAAGTTTCCCGTCGGCGTCGACAACCACGGTCGGATTGTTGTCGGCGGTGCCGAACGTGTCGCTCATCACAAACGGCGCATCCCAATCCTCTGCTCCTTTGGCCAGACGGCTGCCGCCGACGCGGACGTTGTCATGTTTGTCCTGGTTCGCCGTGTAGTACCGCGATTTGGGCAACTCGGGACCGTTTTCATACCAGACCGCGCGAAAGTCGCCGTTGGGGCACTGCACGATGGCCGAGGCATGCACGTGCCCGTGGCTTTCGACGTCCGGGTCGAAGATCTCGCGTGCCCGGTACATTGGTTCCGCGGCGGAAGCCGTCGTGAGGTTCCAGGCGAGAATACAACAAGCAATTAACAAACAATGTCGGTGAATCATCAGCGTCCTTTCACGTCGTCGGGATGCACAATCGGATAAGCGGGCGTCTCCACGAACGATTCCCGCATCGCCCGCTCAATCTTGGCGACAACTTGCGGGTGCTCGGCGGCGATGTTGTTTCGCTCGGCAGAGTCGGTCGCGAGATCATACAGTTCGATCTCCGCTCCGATGCCGTTGCGGATCCCTTTCCAGTCCCCCATGCGGACCGCTTGCATGAAATTGCCGCGCGAGTGACCGTAGTCCCAATAGAGATAATCATGTTGCTGTGTTTGTTCCCTTCCCAGGATCGCCGGCGCCATCGAGATGCCGTCGGTGGTTTTGGGCGGCGCGGCGCCTGCCAACTCCGCCAGCGTGGGCATCACGTCCCAGAACGCCCAGACCTGGTCGCTGGTGCGGCCTGCGGGGACTTCGCCCGGCCAGCGGACGATCATCGGCACGCGGATACCCGCTTCATACAGGTTGCGCTTGTGCCCTTGCAGGGGCCCGCGGCTGTTGAAAAACTTCGGCCGGTGCGCCTTCCTCTGGTGGGCGCAGGGACCGTTGTCGCTGGTGAAAAACACGATCGTGTTCTCGTCGAGTCCCCGTTTCTTCAGCAGCGCCAAGATTTGCCCCACGTCGCGGTCCATTCGTGTGACCATTGCGGCGTAGTTCTTCTCGACTTGCGGCCAGTCTTTGCTGGTGTACGGTTCGTCGCTGGGAACGATCTGTGATTCGGGCGATTCGCTGGGATAGTCGGACCAGTGCGGAATCGTGTACGCGAGATACAGAAAAAACGGCGTCTCATCCGACTGCTCAATGAACTGCAGCGCCCGCTGTGTGAACAGATCGTGCGTATATTCGCCGCGGCGTTCGGCGCGATTTCCCTTGAGCAATTTGATCCGGTCGTTGTCCCACAAATAGTGCGGATAATAGAAGTGGGCCTGATCCTGGTCGAGATGGCCGAACCAATCGTCAAACCCCTGGTCGTTCGGTTTCCCTTCTGAGCCGTGCACGCCCAGGCTCCATTTGCCGATCGCGCCGGTGCGGTAGCCAGCCGATTTGGCGACTTCGCCGAGTGTGACATCTTCGTCGCGGAGGAATGTTCCGTGCGGAATGTTGTCCCGGATTCGCGCATGCCCGTTGTGCAGCCCGGTCATCAGGCAGCACCGCGACGGCGCGCAAACGGTCGAACCGGCGTAGGCCTGCGTGAACCGCGTCCCCTCGCGGGCCATTTGGTCCAAGTGCGGCGTGAAAATCTGTTTTTGTCCGTAACAGCCCAAATCGCCGTAGCCGAGGTCATCGGCCATGATGAAGATAATGTTCGGCCGTGCCGGCGGCTCGGCCGCTGCGATTGAGCCCTGCAATACAAATGTGGCTATTAAAGCGACGAAGAGTTGTGGCCAACGGTTCATGGTTTTCACGCTGAATCGGTATGGAGTTGACGGGGTGCGGATCCCCCACGTCGATTCTAACGCGAAATCGGCGTCAATTTACAGCCAGCGAACTCACCCGAACAACTCCAGCAGTGGTCGCCCGCCTTCGACAATGCTTGCCGGGCGGCCCTGCGCGTCGGGGAGGTAGGTCTCCGGGTCAATGCCCAGAGCGTGATAGACCGTGGCGGCCAAGTCCTCAAGTTTGACCGGAAAGTCGGCGGGATAGCCGGCTTCTTTGTCCGAACGGCCGTAGGCTACGCCGCCGCGGATCCCCGCACCGGCGAGCACAAACGGGAAGCAGTAACTCCAATGTCCGCGTCCCCATTTGCCATTCGGTCGCGGCGTGCGTCCCATCTCGCCGCCCGCGATAACCAACGTTTCGTCGAGCATGCCGCGCTGGTCCAAATCTTCCAGCACCGCCGAGAACGCTTGATCGAATCCGGGAATGAGATGTTTCTCCAGGTCGCGGCTGCTGCGGTGAGAATCCCAGCTGTAGCCGTCGACCGTGTCCCATGCGACGGTCACGAACCGACAACCCGCTTCGAGAATCCTCCGTCCGACGAGCGTCGATTGGCCGAACAGGTGCCGCCCATAGCGATCGCGCACCGCGGCCGGTTCGCGGCGGATGTTGAGTGCCGTTCTCACTTTCTCCGACGTCACCAGCGACAGTGCCCGTTCCCGGTAACCGTCATACGCCGTTCGCCGCACCGCGCGTTCCACGTTACGCCGCTGCCCGTCGAACTGTTCAAGCAGGCTCTCGCGGCGGTTCAATCGTTCGAGCGGCATCTGCGTCTCGGAGAGCAAGCCGCGAATCTGAAAATTCAGTTCCTCGTCGTCACAGTCGCGAAAATAGGGGTTGTCCTGCTCCCCCTTTTTCTGAATGTTCGTCGCCAATGCATTGTAGGCGCGGCCCAGCCATCCGGCGTCCTGTCCCGGGCGGTTTCCCCCTTGCAAGTACCCCAGCCGGTTGGGCAGATAGACGTAGTCGGGAAACGGCCGCGTTGATCCCTCGGCACTCTGCAGCGAAAGATAATTCACCACCGAGCCCATCGCGGGCCAGTCGCGGTCAAAGGGCGGGCCGCCGAATCCTTCCTGTTCGGTCCGCACGCGGGGATGCCCGGTCTGGATATAATGCGCCGCTCCGTGATCATTAAGTTGATGTGTCATTGTGCGGATGACGCACACTTTGTCCGTCACTTGTGCCGTCTGCGGCAAATGTTCGCTGATCAGCAATTCGGGTGTCCGTGAAGCAATCGGTCGAAACGGACCCCGCAGTTTGGCGGGCGCGTGCGGCTTGAGGTCAAACGTCTCCAGTTGACTCGGCCCGCCGAACAGGAACAAGAACAGGACCGACTTCGCGCGGCCGTTCACAAACGGAAGTGGGCGGTCTTCGGCCGCTAGAATTGAGGGCAAGCTCAGCCCAAACAAACCCGCGCCACCGGCAGTGAGCACTTCGCGGCGCGTGAATCCATTGCAAACCCGCTGGGGCCGGCCGTTGATGGAAAGCATCGCCGTAGTCCTCCGTCAGGAGCAGGGCTGAATCGCCACCGCCGCAACAAGGATCGGTGTCCGTTGCCAAACTCACCGTAGTTGGGAACCTACCCGCAGTCTACAGAATCGAAAAAGTCGACGCCACAGAAGCAAACGCATCAGAGCGGCAACATTGGCAATTCTGGGGAATTTGAAACCTTGCGATGACTGAGAATTGATCTGGCGGAGATGACGATGCTTGCGGTATCTTGCTCATCCGGCGTCCGAAAGTTAGGGGCTGGAGAAAGAATCTGCATCTCGATTGGCATATTCTGACACAATCCATTAAATTAGCGGCGATCGTGGCGGCGGTGGTGAATTTCCTCTCCGAGATCGCCGAAATTTTCATACGAGCAGAGACAGGTTCGCGCGACGCCAGCGGGCCGACACCAAGATTCGCTGTGATTCAATCAGGGAAATCGAAGCGGCTCAAATCACGAAGAGTATTATCTCAAAAGTCGGCAAATTGAAGGCACGCATCGCCGCGCAGTCGCCGCCGCAGTAAAGACTCCTCGCCTTCAGTTTCACGTGTTCGGCATGAGTATGGATTATCGATCGAGGTGAGTTCATGGCACGGAACAATCGAGAATTGACCCCGGCTTCAACGCGTCGTTCCATCGACGGGCGATATGTTGCTGGAATGCTCCTGGCTGCCTTTGTGCTGATTTGGAGCGCCTCGAGTGGAACGGCTGAGGAACCTACCCGACGGGGAACCGCAAAGCCGGCAAACCAAAACAAGAAGAAATCAGCGAACAAACAGCAAAAGACCAAGAAGTCCGAGAAGACAGCACCTGCCGCCGATCATCCGCTGAACAAGCCGCTGCGGATTGTTCGCCAATGTCGAACGAAGTTAGATGATGTGCAGGACTACACGGCGACCTTTTCGAAACAGGAACGCGTCGGTCGTCGCGGCAACAAATTGGTATCGCAAACGATGGCCATGAAGTTTCGCGAAGAGCCGTTCAGTGTTTACTTCTATTTTCAGGATCGAAAGACCCAAGGACGTGAGGTGCTATTCGTCAACGGCCGCAATAAAGGGCAGCTTCTGGTCCATGAGGGGTCCGGACTTTCATCCTTAGTCGGGACCGTTACGCTGGCGACAAATTCTAGCGAGGTCATGAAAGAGAATCGGTATCCGATAACGGAAGTCGGACTGAAGAAGATGGCGGACAAGATCATCGAGCAGTGGGAAGGCGAGTCAAAATACGGCGAAACGACGGTCAAATACTATAACAATGCCAAATTGGGCAGCGTCGAATGCCTGGCCATCGAAAGCACTCACCCCCAGCCTCGCCGTCAATTCAAATACCACATGACGCGGGTCTTTATTGATAAGGACACACGTCTGCTGGTTCGCGTCGAACAATACGGCTGGCCAAACCGCAACGGTCAGCAGCCGCCGAAGATCGAAGAGTACACGTACTCCAACATTAAGACCAATGTCGGACTGACGGACTTCGACTTTGATCGCCGCAACAAGAGCTATCGATTCTAAGGCGCCGGCAGTCGGCCGCGGAAACAGCTCTTCCTCGGATCGCTCTCCATCTGGGCGCTTAGACGTTCTGCGGGCTGTCGATGATCGTTGTCATTGGAGCGACAACGTTCGCGAACCTGACGCCCCCAGAGCGCTTGCTGCCAAGGCTCACGCTGGACAAACGGGGCCGCCCCGCCCCCGAACACCGTCGCCTCGACCTGAAGGCGACGGCCCAGGCCGAGGCGGCGGTGATGGCGAAAGGGGGCTCGCACAGCCGGCTAGGAAAGTGGAATCTTGCATTCCAAGGGGATCAAGCATGGGGCAAGGTCATCATGCCGCTTGCACCACACTCAAGCTGGAGCCGGTTCAAGGGGACCGGCCGCTTTGGCAACTGTGATGTTCAGGTACCGTTGAAGTACTGTCCAGAGTGTTTCCCATGAGCACGGTTTTGTGAGGAACTCGTCGGCTCCCAAATTATACATCTTGCGTTCGACCGCGTGGCCTTTATAACCGGTGAGGACGATTACCGGGATGTCGCGAGTTGCGGCGGTTTCTTTTATCCGACGGAGAACGTAGTCACCGTTTCCGTCAGGCATTTCGTAATCCAGAATGATGACCTGAGGGTGTCCGATGAACGCATTACGGTAGCCTTCCATCCCCGAGAACGCACGCAGGACTTCAACACCATGCTGTTGAAGCCGGAGTTCAAGGCCGAGTGAGAATTCCCAGTCGTCATCGATGCACATAACCCACGGCGGTTCCGAGGTCTCCGCCGCAGAGTCGTGTAAGGGCACGTCAGCAACGGACGGGACAGCCGCATCCATCAACTCAAACAACCAGTTGAATAACACTTGTTGATCACTTCCCTGATACGGCGCCGCTGAGGCTGGCTGGACAGTGGTATCAGGCGACGGACCGGCCTCTTGCAACTCGTCGGAAAAGATGTCTTTCAAGACCGGCTCGATCCTGGACCACACATCAGGACATTTGGTGACATAAAACGCGCAAGAGTTATGGCAACGGCGAATCGTGTCTTCGTCAGACTTTCCAGTGAGAATGATCACTGGAATCGACTTTAGCTTCTCATTTTCACTCATGATTTCGCGAACGCTCAGACCGTTACCTCCCGGCATGTTGACGTCAAGAATCACAACATCGGGGCGTACCTCGTCGATCCGCTTCAATGCAAACAACGCGTCACTGGCCGTTTCAACGTTCAGGCCAAACCGCCGCGAGCGGTCGGCCAGGAGACTGACAAGGTCGGAATCATCATCGGCAATCAGGATCTTGCGGCTCAACATTTTCGGGGCTCCCAGAATCGTCGCTCAAGTTAAAGGATACATCAGAGGTGTTTGGATCGCCGGGTCACGGTGAGTCACGCCGGTGTTAGAGACAAATGGCGGGTTGGCGTCGAATTGGAATTCGCGGCGCTGATCATGGACTTGACAACTTTGACCAGTGTGCGTCCATCATAAGGTTTCGTCAGGAAACAGCATGCTCCGGAGTCCAGCGCTCTTTCTTGGTCGATGATGCTGGCTGACAACATCACGACCGGGATGTTTCTTGTGCGGTCGTGTTGTTTCAATTCGGCCAGTGCCACCAATCCATTTTTTTGTGGCATTCGCACATCCATGACAATCGCCGCGGGCTGCTCGTCTGCGGCGAGCGCGAGAACTTCTATACCATCGCGAGCGGTCAAGGTGTCAAATCCGGCATTCTGCATCCACATTTCGGCGGAAATGCGAATTTCGGCTTCGTCATCAACCAGCAAGACTTTGGTTTGTGAGTCCATGGCCAACTCCTCGATCTCGATAATCTCTCTGAGTCAGCGTTCGGCATCTACGATGCCAAACGGCACTTGGCCCGCGTGTCGTTCGAATCGACATCCTTCATACACAAACAGGTTGAGATTGAAACGCCTCTTGGAACGCTTCAACGATGACATCGGAATCAGACTCTGTATCCCATGTCCCTTGGACACTCATTTCAAACTGGGGCAACGGTCCGAAGGGTCTGTTGCGGTTAGTTTTCTCCCACTCGGTCTCTACTCTTGAGAGAAACTCGGGGACTTCCAATGTAGAACTGGACAGCACGAACAACCAACGGCGGGGTCCCGCCCGGAAGAGGAGATCGTCGCGCCGCAACAAATAGTTGAAAAAGCTATCGGTATCATCAGCTTCCGGCTGAGAACTGGCCTCACTGAGGTGCACTGCAATGAGGGATACGCCGACTCCACCACTTTTCGAGTTGTGGAATCGTTCCAGATAACGCCCGAATATCCCCAGTGGATCGTTGACCGGAAGGGTAAAGGAAAACGTTGTTCCTTCGCCCAAGCGACTCTCAACTCCCATTCTGCCAAAATTCAACTCGACCAATTCTTTGGCGATGCTGAGCCCCAGTCCGAAACCTTTCGAAGTGCTTTCCGGGTTCGCCTTCAATTGTTTGAAGCGTTTGAAAATTTGAGAGATCCCCTCCTCGTCAATTCCCGGCCCGTTGTCAGAGACGCGGATGACGACTTCTCCCCGGCTTTCGTCCTGAGACGCATCGATGCTCACCAATCCCGGCTGACTGCAAAACTTCATTCCGTTCGTGACAAGATTGATAATGACTCGGCCGATCTTCTCTGCATCGCAGTACACCTCTGGCAGAGAGTTTGGGAGCTTGACGTTGAATTCAATGTCCTTCAGCGAGGCCTTCCGCGCTAATGGCGGACAGACCGATTCGACAATCTCGCCCAGTTGGCACGGACGTCTCCATGCACCAATCAGGCCGGATTTTAATTTGCTGACGTCTAGCATATCGTCAACCATATTGTTTAGATCGTCAGCTCTGACGCTGGCGACGTCGAGCATTCGGCGTTGTTCATTGTTCACCTCGCCGACGAGACCTTCGCGGACGAGCGACACATAGTCCTTGATGACCGTTAACGGCGTACGAAACTCATGTGATACGTTGTCAACAAAACGATGGGCCGTTCTATACAGCTTTCGAAGTCGAATGTTCTTCTTCCGTAGCAATTCCTTCTGCTCGCGGAGTCGCTTTCGACTCGATTCCACTTTCGCCAGCAAAGCTTGATTCTCGGCAACGCTCTCCTGGCGCTGAATCGCATGGTGAATGGCACGTTCCAATGTATGCGGCGAAGCTTCATCTTTGATGAAATAATCTTGAGCCCCGGCAGTCAGTGACGACGCCTCAATCTGTTCGTCATCGAGAGTCGTGAGCACGATTATCGGAACATCTTGGTTCTGGTTGCGGATACGGATCACGGTATCGAGGCCGAAACTATCCGGCAGGGAAAGGTCGGTCAGTACGACATCAAACTCATCTTCGGCAAGACACTGCACTCCGTTCGCTAGGCTTCGATGCCAGGCGAGTTCCACGGACCTGCGAGAACGTTGTAAGCTGCGACTGATCAACTGATGATCGACGGGATCATCTTCGATCAACAGGACACGCAATTGGTCATTCATCTTCTTGCTCCGGTTGACGTGTGAACGCTAGTTGCCTCAAGGTTCGCGCATTTCAGTCCCGGTTTGCCCAGTCCAGTTCTCGCAACGAGACATAGTGTTGAATCTCTGTCAACAACGTTTGGTAGTGAACGGGCTTGTAAAGAATACTTGCAGCTCCGAGTTGCTTCAGGTGGGACGCCAATGCAACATCTCGCTGACCGGTAAACACGATCACCGGAATGTGGGCGGTCTGCGCGTTCGTTTTTACCTCTTCGAGAAGTTGCTGGCCGTCTCCGTTCGGCATTGCGTAATCAGTGATAATCACATCCGGTTCGTTTCGCGTGGCATCCCATGCCCCGAATTTGCCGCAGTAATCGCGAATCACGTTGACATCGTAATTCGCGAGCACCAACTCCAGGCAACGTGTGACATCGGGATCGTCGTCAATAATTAGAACGGTGGGACAATAAGAACTCTCGGCCAGACAGGAATTCGAAACGCAGCAGTGGTCTTTCATGGTGAGACTCCGTGATGCAACGTCGTGAAGGTGTGATTGCTTTCGAGCGGCACAAACGAGCCGCCGCACTGCACGGTGCAACTTGGCAATTCGTTTGAGCACGAAAGTCTTCAGTAGGTGTCGATCTCGTGGGTGAGTCGATTGTGGTGTGAGTCGGGCGATGCGCCCGACTGTGGGGGTGGAAGGCCTACGCCGTGTGGCTGCGCAGGTAAGTGGTTGGTGCGATAACAACCTTAAGGTATAGTGGCGACATGTACGAATTTTTTTCACAGAAATTGATGGTTGGCGGCAATTGTCAGCAGCCCGTGCTGATGCGATTGACCCTTTCTGAACAACTTGAAATTTCCGTACTTTGCCTGCATCGATCAGATCGAGAGCATCGGTTTGCGGTTTAGCAGTTGCGACCACCTCCATACTGCCTATCGGATTAGTGCAATCCCCTGAGCTAGTTTGCATAGTGCAATCTCCTTGCGGACAGCATTCCGGACTTGACGGTTTGTCGTTGATCAAGATATTAGCGTTGAGGGCAAAATCACGTTTGCAGCGCCATCCAGACAATATCGAATCCCCTCTCCACAATAAGCCAACGGCCTCACGTCTCAGCGGAGCTTGAGCTTGCAACTCGATTCGCAGCCGCATTTCCAATTCAAACGTGCTGTCGCGGATACGAAGCAATTATTGGAAGACGAGACAATTGCTTATTCACATTTCACCGATTCGCAAATTGCGAACTCGTCAAATTGAGTCATACATGCGATTGATGGTCTTTTTGTCGCACTTGCGATTTTGCTGCGAATCGCCGCCTGAATAGGCGTTGGCAGGAGAGCCTGTGAGCGCACGCTCAAAACACAAGGTGGCTCGTTCCGGAGGAAACGGAGTTCATGGAGACGAATCACGCTGCACAGATCGTTCTCAATTCACTGCGCACGACAGCAGAGCTCCTTCCGTTTGCACTGATCCTTTGCGATCAAGACGGCAACATTGCGATGTCGAATCAGGAAGCGGAAAGACTGTTTGGTTACAAACGTCGCGAGCTGATGGATCAGCCGATCGAGGTGCTGGTCCCGCAGCGGTTTCGTGCAACCCATCCCGAAATGCGCGACGGCTTCTTCGCCGATCCCGAAGCGCGGCGTATGGGTGCCGGACGGGACTTGTACGGCCTTCGCAAGGATGGCAGCGAGTTTCCCGTGGAAATCGGCCTAAATCCGTTCGAGACCGACGAGGGGCTGTTTGTACTAAGTGTCATCGTGGACATTACCGAACGGAAACAACTGGAGCAGCAGTTTCGCGCGACGGTTGAATCTGCGCCGATCGGGATGGTGATGATCGATGGCCAGGGATCGATCGTGCTGGT
>JANQPT010000057.1 GCA_028285345.1 Planctomycetales bacterium | reverse complement strand
CCGCCTACCTGATGGACTACACCTCCGGCGAAGACACCGTGACCTACAGCTACTTCGGCTAGGCACGATTGAAATAAAGGCAACCCCAACCCGATGCCCTGTCGCGGAGAAATCTGCGGCGGGGTGTTTTTGTGAGGCTGGAGGCTGTAGGCGTTAGGCTGGAGGGTGTAGAATCCACGGCGATCGTGTTCGAACGATCGTCCAATGCCGACAAACTCACGCCTTATGCCAAGAGGGTCGCCGTCATGAGTGAGAATTCATCGAAGAACGAACCGCCGTCGGAGAATGAAAACACTCATGATTCGACAACAGAGGAAGCGGTTGACGTCACTGTGCCACCACAGCCAAAGCCTTTGATGGGACTGCGCATCTGGCCGGCGATTGTGCTGGTCGCCTTACTCTGGGCGATCAAGCTGCTGCTTCCCTACCTGGGAACGTCGATGCCGGTGCTGATGACTTGGTTTTTGGGGCCGCTCATTTGTGCCGGATTGATCTTGTTGTGGTGGCTGTTCGCGAGCCGCGCCTCGGTGGTTGAGAAACTGGTCGGGATCATGGGCGTGCTGGCACTGTTGGCTGTGACCCGCGCGCTGGCCGATCCATCGATGTACGTCATCGGCATGATGCGGTATGCGATTCCCTTCGGAGTCAGCGGCTTCGCCCTCGCGGCAGTCGGTCTGTCGGGATGGTTGTCTCCTAAGCGGACCTGGGTCGCGCTGGCTGTGGCGGCAGTTGGCTTTGGGTATTGGGATCTGCTGCGAATGGACGAGATGTTGGGCGATTTTCGCACCGTGCTCAATTGGCGGTGGCAGCCGACGGCGGAGGACAAGTTTTTAGAAGACCTCGCTGCCCGGTCGCAAAACCGGCAGACCGCAGGCGCCGAAGGCGGCGCGGAATTGGGTGACGCCGAATGGCCCGGGTTTCGCGGTCCGAATCGAGACGGCGTGCAGCCGGGAATCGTCCTGGAAGAGGACTGGAGCGCAAGGCCTCCCAAGGAACTGTGGCGGGTGCGCGTGGGGCCGGGTTGGTCGTCATTCGCGGTGGCCGGCAACCGATTATTCACACAAGAGCAACGCGGAGAGGACGAAGTTGTCGTTTGCTATGACGCGGAGAGCGGCCAGGAAATTTGGGCGTACAAAGACCAAACGAGATTTTGGGAAGCGATGGGCGGTGCAGGACCCCGCGCGACGCCGACGATCGCCGATGGCAAACTGTTTGCACTCGGCGCAACAGGGCTGTTGAATCGGTTGGACCCAATTAGCGGCGAACAGATCTGGCAGCAGGATATCGGCGAGATTGCCGACCGCAAACCGCCGACTTGGGGATATTCGTCCTCTCCGCTGGTGACTGGAGAGACGGTGATTGTGTACGCCGGCGGTGAGGACCAGAAAGGTTTGCTTGCCTTTGATACCGAATCGGGCGAACTCCGCTGGTCGGCACCCGCCAAGTCTGCGGATGATTACAGCTCGCCGCAACTCTCGGTCATTGACGGTCAAGCATGTGTGTTAATGGTCACTCGCGAGGGACTCATCATCGTGCACCCCGACGACGGCGGCGTGTTGGGCCGCTACGAGTGGGAGCATCAGGGATACCGAGTCACACAGCCGCTGGTTGTGGGCGAATCGAGCGTACTGGTCAGCACGGGACTGCGAATCGGCACACGCAGAATTCAACTGAAACGGGACAGTCGGAGTTTCCAGGGCGAAGAGAGTTGGACGTCGCGCGGCTTGAGCCCCGACTTCAACGACTCGGTGGCCCACAATGGCTACCTGTACGGTTTCGACAACAATATCTTCGCCTGCGTTGATCTTGAGACGGGCAAACGGCAATGGAAGCGCGGGCGCTACGGTAACGGTCAAGCCTTGTTGCTGCCCGATGGGAACCAATTGTTGGTGCTTGCCGAAAAAGGTGACCTGATCTTATTGCGTGCCAATCCAGAGAAACTTGACGAACGCGGCCGGCACGCGGTGCTCAGCGGCAGGACGTGGAACCACCCGGTGCTCGTCGGTGAGAGATTGTATGTCCGCAACAGTGAAGAAGCAGCGTGTTTTGAAGTGCCCACGGCACAACCGGCGCTTCAGTGACCAAAATTCATAGCTTTCCGCGATCGCAGTCGACACGGTGATGAAATAATGCGAATTTGCGAAAGTGCTCGTAGATTTGCGTCTTGCTGCGAATTAAGACTTGAGATAGAATCCGCGCAAATTGTTCGTTGTTGTTTCCAACTTTGCACCCGAATGTGCAAAGGAGCAGGCTGTGGCTTGTTTGAGTGTCTATCAGGAGGGGCTTCGCGAAGCCGAACGACACAAGTGGATCGAGAGCGAAAAGCAGGGATGCGACGCCGGCGCGACCGCTCTCGGACAGTGGTACGATCGCTTCTGGCCTCACTATTGCCGCGGAAAGTGCCTGGAGCACCTCACCGGACGACAGCACTGGGCTGAATTCGGCGAGGACGACTTCGGTTTGATCCCCCGGCTGCTGGTCGAAAACGACCTGCTCCTGGAGCGGATTCTCGACCGCGTCTTGCAGGGCTATGAGAACCTCGATATCATCGGCTGGTCGCTGGAGTGGGGGCTCCCCTTAGACCCCGTTCTCAGCGTGCTGCATCAACTCAATATCAACCGCGCGCGGCTTGAGCCGGCTGTCGGCGATGCGTAAGGCATCGTCTAAGCGATGCCTGTGCAGAAATCTTCCGAAATCGCCGCTCCTGCCCCCTCTTTGGGAGCAGGCGACCGCACCGACTCCGCCCAACGCCAGCGGCTCTTTTCCGGACTGCGAATTGTCAGCCTCTGTACCCTGTTAAGCCGCGTCCTGGGGCTGGTCCGCGACATTGGCATGGCGGCGCTGTTCGGGCTGTCTCCCATTGCCGACCATTTTGTGGTCGCTTTCAGTATCCCCAACCTGGCCCGCCGACTGTTCGGCGAAGGAGCCCTCTCCGCTTCGTTCCTGCCGGTCCTCACCCGCGAGTTTCAGCAATCCGAGCGGGATTCCGTTTGGAGTCTGGTCAGCGCGGTGTTCATGCTGCTAACCGTTTCGCTTTCGGTACTGGTGCTGGCCGGTGAACTCAGTATCTGGACGTTCTTGAAATTCGGCACAGCCGACCCAGACTTGCATGTCTTGCTAGGGCTGACTGCGGCGATGTTGCCGTATCTGGTCCTGATTTGTCTGGCGGCACAAATTAGCGCCGTCCTGCATGTGCTGGGACACTTCACATTGCCGGCTCTGGTTCCTGTGGTGTTGAACGTCTGCTGGATCGCCGTGCTGTGGTTTGTCGCGCCGCTGCTCGCTCCTGATCCGCAACGGCAGGCGTATTTGATTGCTGGAACGATCGTGTGCGCCGGCGGGCTGCAAGTCGCCGTACAATGGCCGATGTTGCGGAAGTTCGGCTTTCGCTTTCGGGGGGACTGGGGAGCGGCTCGTCCGCGCATCGTCGAAATTTTGCGCTCGTTGCCGCCGGTGATGTTCGGACTGTCAACAACATTGTTCAACACGCTGGCGGACCGGCTGATCGCCTGGGGATTTGCACGCTATTGGCCCGACCCTCCATTGCAGGAAGGAGCCGCCGCGGCTCTTTATTATGCACAGCGGCTTTACCAGTTCCCGCTGGGTGTGTTCGGCGTCGCTTTGGGGACTGTGCTGTTTCCACTCCTCGCACGCCACGCAGCGGCACAACGGCTCGATCTTCTGCGGCATGACCTGACATTGGGATTGCGGCTGGTGATCACGATCGGATTGCCAGCGGGAGTCGGTCTGATTCTGCTTGCAGAACCGTTGGCCCGGACACTCTTCGAGTACGGCGAATTCGGCGCCGCTGACGCTGTACGAACGGCTGGAATGATCAGCGGATACGGAGTTGGAGTCTGGGCTTTCTGCGGACAATTGATATTGTATCGCGCGTTCTACGCACTCAACGACCGACAAATCCCGTTGCGCGTCGGCTTACTGAGTGTTTTGGTGAACCTCGTCCTCAATCTCACCTTGATTTGGCCGTTGGGAGGACGCGGTTTGGCCTACGGCACGTCGATCTCAGCGATGTTGCAAGTTGTTTTACTACTCTGGATGTTGCAAACCCGGTATGGAAAGCTGGATCTGAGACCTCTCGCGACAACGACCGTCAAGGCGTCGCTCGCCACCTGCCTGATGTCGGCAGCTTGCTTGGCGTCGCTCTCCTTGATCGGTGCGACCGAGGGGATCACCTCGCGCGTGGTCGGCTTGGCGACCCCCGTCGTCGTCGCATTGATCGTCTACTATGTCAGCGCCGCAGTATTGAAGTTGGATGAAGTCCGCATGCTTTTACGGCGGCGTCTGGATGAATAATGATGCAGACAGACGGTGGCGGGATTACGTCGGCATCAGCCGCAAAATGTCCATGCCAGCACTTCCGTGGGGGCGCGATCCAACGTGTGCTGCAAGTCCGCATCGCTTGCATAAGTCCGCGCTGGAATACGGCGGGTAGGAAGGCTGACCGTCAAGTCCTCCTCCAGCAGAACATAAGGGGCCACGCGGATTCGACCATCCGCCAACGGTATCAGCCGGACCGACTGGTCATTGACGCGAACATCGAGAGGCCGCGTTCGCCGCGCGCAGCATACCCAAAGACTGAGACTGTCAAACAACCGCAAGAACAAGAATCCGAATTGGCTCAGTACGGCGAACTCGCGTTCGGTCAGGTCCTCCAGCGCTTCGTCCTGGTTATGCTGTTGAAATCGGGCTTGCTCATCGAGAAAGCTTCGCAATGGTTTGACGTCGTCGGAGTCCTCAGGCTGGCTCGACAGCGACTGCTCCGCCAAGTAACAGAAGTGCCGGCTAACCCAGATTCCCGCGAGCGGATGGTTCTTTGCACAGAATTCAATCGAACGTCCCCAGATCACCGCCCCGTCGGCGCTCGGCATTTCGGTGAATTGGCGCGGAACGCCGTTTGCGGGATCGATCTGGATCGCCGCTTCCCATTCCCGCCAGCCTTCGTCGTGATCGCGGACGGCGGCCAGCATGAGGTCCGTGGCGCTGCCGAAGCTGGGAGACGCGGTGCTCCATCGAGCCGCCAATTCCGCCGCGATTCGCGCATGGTCTATCTGAGAGAGGATCAGCCAGTCGTTTCCATCGTCGCGGCGGATCATGAGTGTGTTCCCGGATCGGTAACTGTCGCTCACTCATTCCGCGAGCGCCTGCGGAAACAGAGCAGTGAATCGAAGCAATTCTTCCGTGCAGCTTTCAATCTAAGGCAGCCGTGACAGTTCCGCAAGCAGGGTTTTGACATCGACAGGTTCGGATTCGCCACGGCGTTCCCAGCGAATCTGACCCGCGCGGTCGACCAAGATAATCGCCGATTGAGGGCTGTGCGAATTCTCGTCCACAAGCCCCCACGCCTGATGAGCCACACGGTCGACATCACTGAGAAGCGGAAAGGGGAACAGACCGCTGCGCCCACTTCCCTGCGGGTCGCGCGCCGTGGTCGCGCTGCTGACGCCGATGACTTCCGTGGATGCTGTCCGCAGTTCCGGATAACCATCACGGAGCAACAGCAACTGCCGGTCGTTTTCCGGGCCGGCTTCACCATCGAAGAAGACGATCACCAGCTTCTGTCGACCGAGATAGCGCGACAGGCGCACAATCTGCAACTGCTGATCAGGCAGCTCGATTCCCGGCGCCGGGCGTACGGCCGTAACGTGCTCCCCGCCGGACGGCCGCCACATCGGGCCGTTCCATTGACGATGCACGACCGCAAACACAATCAACAGCGCGGCGGGCAGCAATATCCAAACGATTCTTGACCGCCGGCGCGCGGACGAAGAGTCGGGGTCGTTTTTCACGGATCGCTGTGGGGAGGCATCACTCATCGCAGGAGAAATTCACATCTGACGAATCGTCAACTCTCATAGGACGGCCGGCCGGACTGCAGACGGCAGCCACACGCTCTCAAGGTATTCCTGGCCGCTTATGGCGGCGAGCATAGGACAAACATTGACTTTATTTGCCGCTGCAGGACAATTCCTGAGAAGGGTTGTGAGGGCGGGAACTCTCTGAGCTTGATTCTCGTCCTATGGCTTACGATATAATGAATAACGAACGGCTCCGCGAGCGTACAGCGGAACCAGCGAATCCACCGCTTCTATCAATCCGGGTGGGAAATGGCGACGACGACAGAGCAACGTCCGGTCGACAATCAGCATCAATACGTCGATTTTGACGAATATGTAGGATTTCATCTCTCACGGACGCAATCCAGCATCAAAACGAGCGAGATCCTCACCTGCGTGGGTTGGATCGCCACACTGGGCCTGTCGTATTTGTTCTTGTTCACAGTCACCGACCATTGGCTGGTGGAGGGTGGTGTCAGCCGGCACGTGCGTATCGGATTGCTGTTGTCCGCCGTCGTGTTGAGTCTGGGATGGTTTGTGTGGAAAGTGGCCATTCCCTACTTTCGCCGAATTAATGCTCTGTATGCTGCCCGAGAAATCGAACAGGCCGCACCGGCACTCAAGGGTGGACTGGTCAACCTGGTCGATTTGCAGAATCACCAGAAGCAAGTTCCCGAACACGTCCGCGTCGCGATCGAAAAGTACGCAGCAGTGGAATTGTCGAGCGTTGACGTCGACGAGGCGGTTGATCGCGGGCCGCTGATGCGCGTTTCGTATCTGTTGTTGGCGGTGATGACGCTCTGTTGCATGTATGCGATGTTCTCACCGAAGAATATTTTGGCTTCGGTGAAGCGCGCTCTGTTGCCACTGTCTGAGACGGCGGCGCCGACGCAAACCAGAATAACGGACGTCGACCCCGGAAGCACGACCGCCGTTGAACTTGATACCGTTGCGGTCACGGCGAAAGTCGCTGGGCAGGTCCCTGACGCGGTGACCCTGTACTATTCCACGGCCGACCGCAAGTACGTCGACGAACCGTTGCCCATGCAAGAACAGGGTGACGGCGGATTGCCGACCTATTCCGCTTTGTTGGCGGGAGAAAACGGCCGGGGGCTGGTTGAGGATATCAGTTATTACATCGTGGCGGGCGACGACCGCACCGAGACGTATACGATCACCGTCGAAAAACCTCCCTCGGCACAAATCGTTTCGCTGGCGTATGCGTTTCCCCCATATATGGAATCTGAGAACCGCCGGGATACGTCCGGACATATCAACGCCTATGAGGGCACTGAAGTTACCATAACGGCCGAGACAAACATTCCCGTCACGACCGCATGGATCGAGTTCGTCGATGGAGAGCCGACCGGTGAGACTGTGCGCCTGACAGTTAAGGACGGCACGCAGTTGACTGGATCGTGGACGTTGGAACTCCGTGAAGACGGGTCTCATGCTCCGCACTATTGGATTCAATGCAAGACCGAGGACGGCCGGCGAGATCCCAACCCCACGCGCTACAACATGGTGATTAAGCCGGATCTCGATCCAGAGGTCTCGCTGCTGTTTCCCAAGGGCGATGTGCAAATGCCAGCCAACGGGATTATTCCGCTGCAGTACGCGGCCTCTGATCCCGATTTCAAACTCCGTTATCTGGAATTGATCGCCGAAAAAGACGGCACCGAGATATTCAAGCATCACCTGCTGGACGAGGACCAAAGCCGGCAGCGCGTCGAGGGAACGTACGATTGGAAGTTGGAGCCGCTGCATCTGCTCCCCGGAGACCGGCTGCAATTCTTCCTGAAGGCAACCGACAACAAACGGCCAAACGGCAACGAAACTCGCACATCCAGACTGAATCTGGATATCATCGAACCGGTCACCGAAGAGGAAGCGCAGGAGCAACTCGAACAGGAGAAACAAGAGCAGCAGCAACAGCAGGAGCAAGAGTCTCAAGAGAGAGAGCCCGGCGATGCGGATGCTGAACAGAGAGAGCCGGGTGAAGGGGAGCAAGATCCAGAGGACCAGCGCGGTGAGACCGACGAACAGGAAACGGCTGAGTCCGACCAGAGCGAGCCGGGCGACGAAGGCAAACAGGGTGACGCGTCCGAGACCGGCGATCAGCCAGGTGACGAGAACGGCAGCGGAGGCAGTGAACCAGGGCAGGATGGAACAGGAACCGGCGAGCCCCGTGAACGTCAACCACAGAGCTTGGAAGACCAAGAAGAGCTGCTCAAAGACTTGGTTGAGCAGGATCAGCAGAATCCAGACATGGATCAAGAACAGCCCCAGCAGGGCGATCAATCAGACTCGTCGGCGCAAGATCAAGAGCGTGAGAAGGGCAGCGATTCTCAAGGAAAGGATCCTAACCAAGACCAGCCAAAGGGTGACGACTCACAGAAACGCGGCGATCCGCAAGACCAGCAACAGCAGGATCCCACAGGGAAGTCCGATCAAGAGGATCAGCAACAGCGGGATCCGGCAGGCAAGTCTGATCAAAAGAACCAACAACAACAACAGGATCCCGCAGGCAAGTCTGACCAGAAGGATCAGCAGCAAAGCCCCGATGGGAAGCCGGGAGAACAAGGCGAACCGGGAGGAGATTCTCCGCCGGGCGAGTCCGAAGCGTCTGCAAACGACGACCCGTCGGCTGAGAAAGCCAAACCAACCGACGGCGGCGATCAATCCGAGCAGGCTCCCCAGGATGGTGAGACCGGCAAGCCGAGCAAGCCGACCGACAACGACGACTCGGCAAGCGGAACCCAAGAGGAAAAGCCGCAAGGCGAAGAGCAGCCGGCAGGCGATGATCCGAATGCCGTGAAAAAAGAGGCGACCGGCGACGAAACCGGACCCGCGAAAGCGGCAGATCAGCAGGATGCGGAAAAGGCGAAGAAGCAGCTCGACCGCGAGGGCGAGAAGAACGAGCAGGGACGCAAACCGGGTGATCCCGATGCGAAACCGGACGCGGCTGAGAAAGGGAATCCGGACGATCCCGACAAAGCCAAGGCGAAACCCAAACCGGGGGAATCACCGGAAGAACAGCCGGACGGGCCTCCGGGGGAACAGGAAAACAAACCGCGGGACGACAACCAAACCCGACCAGAGGACAAACCGAAGAACAGTAACGAGCCCTCTAAAGGCGAAGGCCGTAAGGACCAAAAATCTCAAGAGCCACAAGAAGGGGAACAAGGCGGGAGCACTGAAGGGGACGAAGGCGCGAAGAACAAATCAGAACCCGGCGCCGGCGATGAAACGCAACAACCGGGCGACAAGTCCAATGAAAGCCAGGAAGCAAAGCCGGGCGAAAAGCAGCAGAAACAGGGTGAAAAAGGAGGCAAGGGAAGCGAGGAGGCAGGCGACCAACAAGCCGGCGCGCCTCAAGACGGAGAATCCGGTAAGAGCGGCGGAGACTCCAAACCGCCGTCGCAGCCTCCCGGCGACGCGTCAAACCAGCAGGACGCTCCGCCCGGTGCACCGACCGACCAAGCCAACGGTGCCACCGGTGGAGGCGCGACTCCACCGGGTGATGGTACAGAACCGGCCCCCGCAGGCCCCGCCGCCGGAGATCAGCCGGGAGATGCACAGAATAAGAAAGCCCCAGACAACGCCGATCAATCCAACGTGCCAGAGCCCGAGGCCGCGAATCTGGAGTACACCAAGAAGGCGACGGAACTGCTGCTGAACAAACTCCGCGATCAGCTTGAACGGGGTGATGTTGACGAGGAATGGATGAAGCGACGGGGTTGGACGGATGAGAATCTGCGAAAAGCGGTCGACAACATTCAAGAACGGATGAATTCCGCCGACTCCATCGCGGAAGATGATCCTGCTTCGATGGCCGAGCGGCGACAGTTCGAGGAGATGCTGAAGGACCTCAAGGTCAAGCGGCAGACCCGCAAGCGGACCAGTTCTCGACAGAACCAACAACGGGTCCGGCAGCTCGACAAGAAGCGTGCTCTTCCGCCGCAGCGCTTTCGACGGCGCTACCAGGAATTCACCCGCAGTCTCTCCAAGACGCAGGCGAAAGAGACGAAGAAGACCCCGGAGAAAAAACAGCCGTAGGTTTCGTAGATCTGCTACGATTCTCTCGAAGCTCAACACTCCCGGCTGACGATATCGCATTGTAGAATTCATCCACTCACACATACTGCTACACGGCGAAACACGGGTGCCATGTCTATCTCAATTGAATATTGCGTTCAGTGAAACTACCTTCCCCAAGCCTCCAGTCTGGCGGCTGCGATTAAAGACCATGACGGCACAGAGGTCGAACTGATCAAAGGCTCCCGCGGCATATTTGATGTCGTGGTTGACGGTCGACGGATCTACAGCAAACACGAAACGGGGCGATTTCCCGAACACGACGAGGTTCTGTCGCAGCTGTAGCCCCCCGGCAGAGCCGGAGGCTGAAAGGGAAGCGCGACTACTGTCCGTCCAGTGGATTGTCGGGGTGGCGCCGCGCCCAGAACTGGTAGGCAAAGTAGACCGGCAGGCCAGAGGCAATGATCAACAGGCCCAGCCGCGCTTCGAGCGGCTTGCCAAAGTAGATCTGCCACAAGAACCACGCGTAAAACGCCACGAACACCGCCGGAACCACCGGGTAGCCCCACGTGCGGTAGGGCCGCTCCCAATCGGGATACTTCCGCCGCAAGACGAACACCGCCAGCACGCACAGCGCGTAGAAGATGCTGGCGGAGAAGACTACGAAGTTGGTCAGAATGTTGAAAATCGTCGTCTGCTGAAATTTTTCACCGCCCAGCAATTGCTGCACGAACTCTGATTGCTCCAGCGCACTGCCGAACCGGACGATGATCGCGGTGGCCAGAACCATCAGCATCGCCATCACGGCCTGAGTGGCGATCGCCACCGCCGGAGTGCGATAGTTGACGTGCACCTTGCCAAGCGTGCGAAAGAAGACTCCGTCACGGCCCATGGCGAACACGATTCGCGGCGCGAGCAGCAGATTACTGTTGATGCCGCTGAACGTGCTGCACATGACCACCGCCCCCATCGCCGCGACGCCGAGACGAGCGGTGTCGGCGCCGTAGGGGGAAAGCAGTTTGTCCACCATCGACGGGCCGGCGGTTGTGCCGGCGTCTTTGACTTCCTGCATCGTCAGCACGCCGTGATAGGCGAAGTTGGCCAGCACGTAAAGAAATATCAGAATCCCCACGCCCAAAAAGAGCGCGCGGGGGATGTTTTTTTGCGGGTCGCGGATCTCCTCCGCCACAGGGGCGATACCGTGCCAGCCGTCGTACGCCCACATCACGGCCAGCAACACCAGACTGAATTGGGCCAAAAATGATGGTGATTCCGGCGCGATCGACGTGGAGTAATTGGCCGCGGAAAACTCGGGATTCCCCGTCGCCGCAAAGACAAACGGCGCCAGCCCGACCAAAAACAAGAATCCACCTTTGATCAGCGTCGTCAATCCCTGCAGTCGACCGCCCCAAATCACGCCGACGATATTCACCCAAGCGACGGAACCAATCATGCCCCACGCCAACAGGACTTTGACGGGAATGCCGACACTCCAACCGATCGCCGCGGCAAGTGATTCAATGAACGCAACGGACAATGCGCCGATCGCCGCAGGTCGGCTAAACAGAAACTCGTTGAATCCGAACAGAAACGCGGCCGGACGGCCGTAGGCTTCGCGGATATAGACATACGGTCCGCCTGCTCGGGGCAGCATCGCCGCGAGTTCCGCGAAGCAGAGCGCGCCCAAGATGCACAGCATGCCCCCCACCACCCACGTGGAGATGATCATCGGAAACGAGCCGGCGTCAGCGGCGATCGCGCCCGGCTTGAAGAAGATCCCCGAACCGATCACGTTCCCCACCACTACGGCGACCGCCATTCCCAGTCCCAACGCCCGCAACAAACCCGGCCGACTTTCGACCTGGGGGTCCAAGGGACTTGGATTGACCGGTTCTGGTTGGCTCACGTGGCAGACCCTTTCAGTCGGCGCGAGGAAATTGCTCCCAAGTCGATGAAGAGCCTGCTACGATACAGTGCGGTCAGTCGACCTTCAATCAACTCCGGAATGAACCGGCGGAGCGAGCGCTCTCGGGGAGATTGAGGGACCGCATCGCGTGAGTTACACAGACGCGAGCTAGGGGATTTCAGTGACCAACGGGGAACGCTCCCGCGTGAGGTGGCGCATGTTCGGCGCAGAATCAGTCAACAGTTGGGCGGAACAGCGAGCGGATGCGCTCAATCCGATCCTAGTCAAGGAGACTCGACAGGTTCTCAAGACCAAGTTCGTCACCGTTTCATTTCTGATCGCATTGGTCATCGCGTGGTTTGTCTCGCTGACGTTTGCGGTCCAACCATCGCACCCACAGTCGATTCAGGGTCCCGAGCTATTCGGCCGCTTGGTTGCCGTGCTCGTCGTGGCGCTGTTTTTCGTAGTTCCCTACGTCAGTTTTCGCGGCATGGCCGCCGAACGTGAACAACACACGTTCGAGATGCTGTCGGTCACAGCTTTGTCGGACGGGCAGATCTTCTGGGGCAAGTTCTCGTCCGCGCTGCTGCTCATCGCCCTGTTTGAGGCCGCGTTTGCGCCGTTCATCTCGATGACGTACCTGTTGCGAGGACTCAGTGTCTTGGAAATCGCTGCCGCGCTGTTTGCGGTAACGGCTATCACCGTCGCGCTGGCGCTGTTCGGGCTGATGTTGGGGGCGCTCTCGACGAGCGTCGTCGGACAAGTTCTGAGTGGAATCGTCCTGCTGTCGGCATCATTTGTCTGCACTTGGGGCGTCACTGCGGCAGCATGGTGGGGAGGTGCAAGTTCTTTGGGATTCGCGCCTCTGTGCTGTATTGCCTGCGCTTCGTTTGCAGCCAGTGTTTTTTTTGCCGGAGCGACACAAGGCAGTCTTCGGGCATCGTCATTCGGCGTTGTGCGAACTTACTTGGGCCGTGAAGAGTTGGCCGCGATCACCTCCGCGGCCCATCGCTTCGCCCGGAAGATCCTGCAAGACTTTCCGATCGTCGAGAAGTTCAATTCATTGAAGCGTACACGGGTGACGGTTCCGCGAAAGACCTATCTCGAGATTCGGGATCACTGCGTCGACCTGGAACGAGTCTTAAACCCCCGCCGACGCCACTATGTACACTTGGGGCGATATCGTTTTTTGACGATCCGCGGCGCCGCCCTGCCATTGGAAACGATCTGCTCCGTTCAAAACGCCATTTTGAAGCAGTTCGGCTGGACGGAACTGTGCGCGACCGACCACGTTTCCCTGTCCCGTGCTCAGGAGTTCTTAGTGTATCCGTTAATCGTCGAAGAGATTGAGCGGATGCACGATGCGGCCGATGCAATCACATCGCAGCTCAACGAAACCGGCAAACTTGAGAGTGCCGAAGTCTCGGTTGCTACCACAGAACACGCTTTGGGGGAGAACCAGACGAGCTGAACGGAAGAGGTCGTCCCGACCGCCGCATCAATTGTCTCGGACTTACGTACACCAGTGACGGACCAGTTTCTCAAACAGGTCCGTCCCGCGTTCGAGCTGGTCTAGCGAAATCCATTCGTCGTCAGTATGCGCCTGAGCAATGTCACCGGGACCGAAGACGACTTTGTATTTCAATTCGCCGAACATCGCGCCGTCAGTCCCGTAACTGACCGTCTGTGGAGTCGATCGTCCCGCCAATTGTAGCAACTCCGCAACGAACTCTGAATTAGGATCAACGTACAGCGGATCACCATCGCCGCGGACCTCAAGCTCCAACCCGTTTCGTTCTGCAGCATCGCGGGCGCGATCCACCAGCACGCCGGCATCCATACCCGGCATCACACGGAAGTAGACCGTGCAGACCGACTGCGGCGGCGTAATATTGATCGCCGACGTATGGTCATTGACGCCGATATTCCAACTGATCGTTGGAGGATCAAACCGCTCATTCCGCCAGGCGGGATCGCTGAGAGTTTCATCGTGGATCTGCTTCATCTCAGCCAGAAACGGGATCATGGCCAGATTTGCATTGATTCCCTTGTCGGTACTGGAGTGCGCCGCACGACCGCGGGAGGTCGCAATAAACCCTGTCGTCCCCTTGTGCGCGTAGACAACTTCCAACATCGTCGGTTCTCCGATAATGCCCCGCGCGTCGCCATCGACCATTTCACGGTAAAGCCGCGACTCCGCGGCGACATGTTTGGCCCCCACATAGCCGACTTCCTCGTCAGCCGTGCAGGTAATGTAATACGGCCGCTTCAACTCATCGGCGGAGAATCGTTCCGCCGCCGCGAGAGCGCAGGCGAGCGAGCCTTTCATGTCGCAACTCCCGCGACCGAATAGTTTGTCGCCGTCAACGGCCGGCTGAAACGGGCCATGCCCGGCAATGCTCCAGGTGTCGGCGGGAACAACGTCGGTATGGCAAAAATAGGCCACGCCGCCGGTACCGCTCCCTTTCTTGCCAACGACGTTTGCCTTTCGCACGCCGCGCGCATCGTCATAGTCAATCCGCTCGGTTACGAATCCCAGCTGCTTGAGCGTCTCTTCGCAATAGTTCGTCACCTCGACGTTTGACAGCGAACTGGTCGATTCAAAGCTGATGAGTTTCTTGTTGTACTCCAAGGCATCCATGGTCGATGTATCTCAGTTGAAGAATGATTCTCAGGATGAACGAACAGCGATCAAGACTTCAGAGGCATACCGCTGGCAGCGAGAATCGTCTCCTGAACGGCTAAGTCATGCTCCGGAGAGAACGCGAATTCCCTCTGCCCGCGGATGACTGCCGCGAGATCCGTGAAGTCGGCATCGTAGCGGGGTAAATCGCGGACAGGAATATCCTGGTATCCCTTGTTGAACTTCCCCCGCGGCCGCGAAAAGGCCGCCCTGAGTTTAGGAGGCTCCAGCGGGCGCAAATCGGCCGTCCCCCCGTCACCGCTCACGACGAACTGCCGCCGCTTAAACCCGTCCACCTCCATCAGCGCACTACGGATGGTCGCCGTGGCGCGCGGATATTCCAAGACCGCCAACTGATTGTCCAGCAAACCGTCGTCATACCGCGCTGAGTGACGCGAGAACGGAACCACACGATCGGGCTTGCCGAGGACGTAGATCGCGGCATCGATCACGTGGCAGCCCAGTTCAAACATCGTACCGCCGCGGTAGCGGAGCAGCTTCTTGCGAGACTGCAGGTTCATCGTCTTGCTCATCACGGCATGCAGGGAAAAAATCTCCCCCAACCAGCCGTCGCGGACCGCTTGAAAGATAAACTCAAAGCCGGGGTTGTAGCGAAACATGTACCCCATCTGCACCGTCAAATGCTGCCGGGTCGCGTCGTCGAGCAACTGTTTGAATTGCGGCAAACTCTCACCGGCCGGTTTATCGAGGTGAATGTGTTTACCGGCAGCGACCGCGCGGGCGCCGGTGTCGAGCAGATCGCTGACCTCGGTCTCGATTGCCACCGCCTTTAGGTCCTCGACATTAAGCAATTGCTCTTCGGTCATCCACGCCACGCCGGCATAGGCGGGATTCTGCTCCGCTTGCCGGCGAAGTGCCGCGTCCGGCTCGACGACGCCGACGACCTCGTAATTCTCGTTCCGCCGCATCGATTGCATCTTGCCCCGTGCGTGCGCATGCCCGGTGCCGATCTGGCCGATTTTAATTCGGTCTGCCATGGTGCATCACTCCGATGAAAATGTTCCGATGAGACAGCGGCGTCACGGTCCGGAAGAATTGTCAATTGTACCCGTTGAAGCGACGCCGCTTAACCCTCAACGCCAGAAATCCGCTATCGCGCTTGGGCAGGGCTGCCCGGTCTCGGCAAGATTATCCGCTCGCCCCGAGCTCTCGGCTTGTTCAGATGCTTCGCCGCCGAGACGCACGCTCCGTGCGGCGCAAGCGTCTGCACCAAATTCGGCGTTGGATTTCGCAACGGTTGTCGATTTCCAAAAGTCCACTAAATTGCCAGTGAGCGTCCCGTTTAGTAATCTTCAGCGTGCGAAGGTCTTGTTGTTGAAATCATCACGCCGCACTTGAGAGGAGCGAATCGGCAATCGAGTTCCCGTTCACACCACGAATTGGTACAAGAGGCCGCAAAAGATTCGCATTTCTCGGCATAAGAGAAATCGATTCAGAAGCGAGTTATTTTCGAGTCAGGCGCTCACAATGTGTCGCCGCAAGTACATAGGCGATCATCGATAGGAACAGTAGGAGCCAGGATTGAATACTCCGTCGGATACACCACCCCCCGAAGATCAAGCACGTGAAGAACAGCCGCTCGAGGAAGCGGAGGGACAGGAATCGCCACAGCCGGCGGAGCAGCGGCCGATCCGCCCCGCTCCCATCTCGAGGTGGATGTTACTGCTTGTGTTCGGCGGCATCGTCCTGCTGCTGCTGTGGAAAATGCATACCGACGAGGTGAGTCGAACGGTCACTTACAGCTTCTTTCGGGAACAGGTGGCTGCGGGAAACGTCAAGAGCGTGCTGTTTGACAACGAGCGCATCACGGGCACATGGAAGAAGCCGCCGGTGCGACTCTCTCCCGAAGAGCAACAGAAGGCCGACGATGAAGAACCGGGAAGCACCACGGAGGCTGTGGCGACCGCTCCTCCGAAGGGCGAATCGCAACTCGAACATTACCCGGAGGATTTCATTACCAACGGCCCCTACAACCCCGCCCTGAACGACGACGGATTGATCAAAATGCTCGACTTTCACAAAGTTGACTATCAATTCAAAGAGAAACCGTGGGGATTCGAGTTTCTAACGATGGTCGTGCTGCCGGTCGTGTTGCTGTTGGTCATCTTTTTTTTCCTCATGCGGAGAACATCAGACCCGATGGGACAGGGTGGGATGCTGGGTGGTTTTATTCGGAGTCCCGCCCGCAGATTCATGCCGACGGAGCAGCAGACCGATTTTGACGACGTCGCCAACATGGAGAATGCGAAAGCGGAGTTGGAGGAGATCGTAGAGTTCTTGAAGGATCCGCAAAAGTTTCAGCGACTGGGTGCGGAGATCCCGAAGGGAATTCTGCTGATGGGCTCCCCGGGCACCGGCAAGACCCTGCTGGCACGCGCGACAGCAGGCGAAGCGGGCGTACCGTTCTATTCAATTAACGGTTCTGAATTCATCCAGATGTTCGTGGGCGTCGGCGCCAGCCGCGTGCGAGACCTGTTTCGCACGGCGAAGGAACACGCGCCCTGCCTGATTTTTATTGACGAGATTGATGCCGTCGGCCGAGTACGCGGGACCGGAGTCGGAGGCGGCCACGACGAACGGGAACAAACGCTCAACCAAATCTTGAGCGAAATGGACGGCTTCACACCGAGCGAAACAGTAATCGTCGTAGCCGCGACAAACCGCCCGGACGTGCTCGATCCGGCGCTGTTGCGGCCGGGCCGTTTCGACCGGCACGTGACGATTGACCGCCCCAGCAAAGCAGGCCGATTGGGAGTGCTGAAGGTGCACACGCGCAAAGTGCCCATCAGCGACAATGTCGATCTGGAAGATATCGCCGCGGGAACAATCGGTTTCTCCGGCGCCGATCTGCGAAACTTGGTCAACGAGGCGGCGTTGCACGCGACACGGGAAGGCAAAGATCGAGTCGAGGGAGACGACTTTGAATTTGCCAAGGACAAAGTCCTGCTCGGGCCGCGACGCGAAGAAGTTTTGAATGAGCACGAGCGGGAGATGACCGCATATCACGAAGCGGGACACGCGCTGCTGGCCTGGCTGTTGCCTGAAGTTGACGAACTGCACAAAGTCACGATTATTCCCCGCGGGCGAACACTGGGCGTCACCCAATTTTTGCCCGACGAGGAACGATTTCACGTCGGCGAAAGACGGCTGCACTCGCAGATGTGCATGATGCTCGGCGGCAGGGCGGCCGAAAAGTTGGTCTTCGACGAATACAGCGCCGGCGCGGAAGACGACTTAAAGAAAGCGACCGATCTGGCCCGGCGAATGGTCGGCTACTGGGGCATGAGCGACACGATCGGCCCGGTCTCGTTGCGGCACGGCGAGCAACACCCGTTTTTGGGCAAAGAGATGGCGGAGCATCAGCGCGAGTACAGCGACGAGACCGCCCACACGATCGACCAAGAAGTCCAAAGGTTCCTGATGGATGCCGGCGAACGAGCCACCAAAATGCTCACGGACAACCGAGACGATCTGGACAAACTTGCGCAGGGCTTGCTGGCCAACGAAGCACTTTCGGCCGACGAAATCAGCGAGATTATCGGCGCCGCTGTCGCGCGGTCCCGCGGGGGTGATTCCTAAGCCGCCGATGCGATCGCGTGCATCCGGATAGGCCGGCCACTCGAAGTGGGAAATCTATCGTTGAGAGAATTCTTTCGCCAAACTCCCGACGCGCGACAGCGCTGCGCGTCCTGCCTGTGCTTGAAGTGCTCGGCAAGGCCAGGCGAAACAGCGTGCCAAGGCGGTGATTGGCTGTGACCAGGATCGCAGTGCCACGTAAATCTCGCCGCTGGCCAAATTCTTTTCGATGCTGAACGTCTCGCTGCCCATGACCGGATGCCCTTGCAGCGTGCTATACGTGAACCCTGTCCTCCAAATACCGCCCTCCGCCGCTTCGTCGAACGTCTCAACGACGCGTGATGCGAAGAACAAATCGATCCCCGGCGCCGCGTGGTAAAGCGTTCCCACGGTATCACCGGTCTGGACCGGCGCCCGCCGCAACTGTGGCGTGACGAGTTCAGGCGGAAATGCCTCATAACACATCACCTTCTGGGCCAAGTGTCGATGCAGCCCATCCGCCCGAGGTTCGCCCGGCAGTTCGGTGCCGACGCAACTTTCGTATGAGTTCTCTCGTGCGCGGCGGTCGTCGCGCGTCCGAATCGCCTCCCACAATTCCCGCTGCTCCCATGGCGTCAAATCGGCCGTTTGCACCACGAGTGGTATGAGGATTTGCATGCTTTCTCACCAGCGGCATATTGCTGCGTCGTCGCTCGCTTCAGTCCTGCTCCGTCAGCAGACCGTTTCTTGACGTTCTAAAACCGATCCATGCCAGCATCCCGCACAACGCATACCCAAATGCGTTCATCACCGCGTGATAACGAAGCATCCAAGGAATATCAATGCCCCAAATGTGAACGCCGCGAAGAGTACCGGTGGCGAACAGAATCGACATGGACATCGCAGCGAGTAATGAGCAGGACGAGACGACCAACAGAAGGCGACGGACACCCCGACACCGGTTTACGGCAAATGTTAGTTGTGCAGTGCCCACGGCCATCGCCGAAATGGAGAGCACGACCGCGGCGATCCACTCCGGAAAGTGATTGCCAAATCGGGAAAGTGTGATCCCAACGGCCAATACCGGGATGGCGGTCAGCGCAATTACTGCAGCGACTCGAACGATAGGACCACCGTGTGATGATCCGAGAATTCGCGAGGTCAGCAATGGGAACAAGAATCCGGCGTAGTGAAAGTGGACTGCGGTCGCCAGCACGATGATGTCGCTAAACCCCAGAATTGTCAGTCCGGCACGAGACAACACCGCCGACGCGCCGCCGACGGGCAAATAGATCATGGCCACGTTGATCACAGTTTGATCAAGTGAACGGAGTCTCGATCTAAAAAATCCCGTCAAACCGAGCCAGCCGATGAGTACCGTCGTCAACAGCCACGGCATTGCCAAGAGAGCAGCCCAGCGTCCGGCGGGCAACAGAAAAGCGATGGTCAGTAACAAGGCACCTGGCGGCACAATTAGTTGCAGAACTTCGCATAACATAGAATTGCCGGCACGTCGGGTCGGCGTAACGATCAATCGCAACGCGAGCGGCATTAGCACAAGCGGAGCGAGCAGAAAGAGCGTGCCTGCCCAGGCGAGATCAAAGTCGGCACAGTTCGCCAACCGAATAAACGCCGCCAGCGCCCACACGACAAATCCGATCCCGGCGGCGATCTCAGCTCCCCACATCCCCACAGAGGGAGAATTGACGAGCGATCTCTGATTGAGCACTGGCTCCGCGGGCATCTGGCAACCTCAAGACCAAGAGTGAAAGCAATCTTTGCACTGCTTGGAATTGAAACCGTAGCCGATTCCCATGTTTAACGCGAAACAAGCGATTTTTCCTCGATCAAGTCCCGCCGGTCATATTCTCCATTTCGTGGACAAAGCGGCCGACTTCGTGTTCGTTGTTGCAAATCCAGATTCGGCGGATTTGGTTCCACGGGCTCAGAAGATCATGCCCGTTGAACAATCCGGTTGATTCGTCAAGTAATGTAATACGAACGCCGAGCACGTTGTCGATCTGGGAAACCTCGCCGATGTATAAGATATTGTCCACAGTCAGCAATCCGACTTTGGCGGCGGGCTCGAGAATGGGCATGTCGTGAACTCGTCAGTCGAGAGTACAAAGTCAAAATCGTTGGGAGTAATGGAAAGACCACACCGCTTGCTGAACGCGTCGGCGTCGAGAGGTCAGACCGATCTATTCCTCATCGGGATTGGCATCATATTTGAAGAACTCGGCTGCTTCGCGCATGAACTCCAGGTCTAAGGTCCGCAGTGTGCCGACGGCTTCCGAGAGCGGGGCATCGACGATGCCCATGCCCCGCAGCGCCACCATCCGCCCAAATTGCCGATTGAGGACCAACCGCGCGGCGTTGATGCCCAGCCGCGTACCCAAGACGCGGTCGTATGCGCTGGGCGGGCCTCCCCGCTGCAGGTGTCCCAGCGTGACCGCTCGTGTTTCGATGCCGGTTCGTTCCTCGATAATCTCCGCCAGCGTATCGCCGATACCGCCCAACTTAACGTGTCCGAAGTCGTCCAGTTCGTATCCTTGAGTGACCATGCCCGTTTCGGGAAGTTGGGCACCTTCGCTGGCAATGATCATGCCGTACGGCTTGCCTTCGATCCGGCGAGCCTTGAGGATGTTGCACATTTCATCCAGATCGACTTCGACTTCCGGAACCAAAATGAAATCGGCAGCGGTGGCGATGCCCGCAAAACAGGCGATCCAGCCGGCGTGCCGTCCCATCGTTTCGATAACCATGACGCGGCGGTGTGACTCCGCGGTCGTCCGCAACCGGTCGACCGACTCCATGACGATATTGATCGACGTGTCGAACCCGAACGTAAAATCGGTACAGCTCAGGTCGTTGTCGATTGTTTTGGGCACTCCCACCACGGGGAACTTACGTTCGGAGTACAACCGGTTGGCGACTCCCAGCGTATCATCGCCTCCGATCGCGATCAGGGCGTCTACGCCGGCGTTCTCAAAATTCTCGATCAACTTGTCGGCGTGCACCGGATCATCGGGTTCTTTGTAGGGATTGGTTCGCGATGACCCTAAGATCGTTCCGCCGCGGGCGATGATTTCGTCGGTTTCCTGGACACGCAAATCAGTGTAAATTCCCTCGATCGCTCCCCGCCAACCTTCGAGCACTCCGATCGAACTTCCGCCCGCATTATGGATGGTGCGCACCACCGCACGAATGACGGGATTCAGGCCGGGGCAGTCTCCGCCGCCGGTCAACAAAGCCACTTTCATAACTGTCTGCACTTTCTCTGTGACCCGTTTCAATTCTCAATTCTTACAATTTCGGTCTCATCACTGGGCTATCGATTCTGCACCGACTGGGTCGACGTTCGGTGCTACCACGTTCGCTCGATGAATGTCGTGTCGACTTTGCACTCCGCAAAAGCGTTGTGATGGAAAATCTTTCTGGCCAGCGGAATCGTAGTTGCGATTCCCTCGACCTCAAACTCGGCCAAGGCGCGTTGCATCGTGGCGATTGCCTGCTCCCGCGTCGAGCGATGCACAATCAGCTTGCCAATGAGCGAGTCATAATAGGGTCCGACTGTGTAGCCTTCATGAACATGAGAATCCCAGCGGACGCCGATCCCGCCCGGAACGCGGAGTTTGGTGATCTTTCCCGGCGAGCCGCGAAAGTCATTGTCCGGATCCTCGGCGTTGACGCGTACTTCGATCGCCGCCCCATCGCAGGGAATGCTTCGCTGCTTCCACGGCAGTGATTCGCCCGACGCAACGCGAATCTGCTGTTGGATCAGATCGATCCCCGAAATCATCTCCGTCACGGGATGTTCGACCTGAATCCGGGCGTTCACCTCGATGAAATAGAACTGATTGTCCTGATCGACGATGAATTCGACGGTGCCGGCGTTCGTGTACTCGGCCGCCTTGACCAATCGGACGGCCGCTTTGCAAATGTCTTGACGCACGGCGGCCGGCAGCCCGGGAGCCGGGGCCTCTTCGACTACTTTTTGATGGCGCCGCTGCAGACTGCAGTCACGCTCCCACAGATGGACCACGTTTCCCTGATTGTCGGCCAGGATTTGAACTTCGACGTGCCGGGGATGCTCGATGTACTTCTCGAGGTACACGCCGCCATCGCTGAAAGCACTCTCCGCCTCAGCCGCCGCCGCCTTGAGGCCCGACTTGAGGGTGATATCGTTCATGGCGACGCGCATTCCCTTGCCGCCTCCACCGGCCGTCGCTTTGATCAGCACTGGATATCCGATGCGGTTGGCCACTTGCAGCGCTTCCGCCTCGTCATTGATCAGGCCGTCGCTGCCGGGGACGACCGGCACTTTGGCCGCTTCGGCGATCGTCCGTGCGGTCACTTTGTCGCCCAGTTTGGCCATCGCTTCATGCGGGGGGCCGATGAACTCGATATTGCAGCTGCGGCAGACCTCGGCAAAGTGGGCGTTTTCCGCCAAAAAGCCATAGCCGGGATGAATCGCCTGCACATTGCCGATTTCAGCCACACTGATTATCCGATTGATCATCAGGTAGCTGTCCGTCGCTGCGGCCGGTCCGACGCAATAGGCTTCGTCGGCCAGCGAGAGGTAATGCGCGCCGCGGTCCGCCTCGCTGAATACGGCGACCGATTCAATTTTCAGGTCGCGGCACGCGCGGAGGACGCGCAAAGCAATCTCTCCACGGTTGGCAACTAAGATTCGCTGAAACATAGACGATTGCGGGTCGGGCCCGTTTCCTCGCGTTGACGACGCTTCGCGTCATTTTTCCATGAGAGCCGGCTTCCACATCGGGCAGCGCGCATCCGAGATATTTGTATTCAATTGCTCGCGACAGGAGTCACGAGGTGGGAAATCGATTCTAATAAACTCAAGCCCGGCTGTCGCGGGAGCCTCTCTTCTCATTGAATCGCTTCGATCAAACCGTCGACGACCCAATCTCAGGTGATCCAACGGCTCATGCCGTAGTCTTGAATTGACCCGCTGGAAGGATTCGAAGTTGTCGTATGCCGCCCAGCCGGATTGTAACAGAACGCGACCGGCTGAACAGAAGCCGCTCACGCGCTGAATCGACTCGACGACGCGTCAAGACCGCAGTCCGACGAAACTGATTTGAACATCGGACGTTTCGGATTCCACTGTACCGATGTCCGGTGGCGCTATCCGGGTCGGACGCGAAACAGCGCTTGCCCGAACTCGACCGGATCACCGTTCGTCACAAGAATCTCCGTGATCGTGCCGGAGACTTCGGCCGGAATCTGGTTGAAAACCTTCATCGCCTCAACGGTACACACGATGGTGTCCGCCGCAACCTTTGTACCGACTTCGACAAACGGGGGATCATCGGGGCTGGGTGCTGCGTAGAACGTTCCGACCGTGGGGCTCACAATCTCGACGGTTCCCGCATCGGGAGCTTCCCCCGCAGGTTCCGCCGGCGTTTCTGTGACCGCGGGAGTCGCGGGGAGAGGCACGGGAGCCGATGGATAGGGTGCGGCGGGAACGACGTGCGTCACTTCATCCGGACCACGCCGCAATTTCCAGCGCTGGTCGCCCCGTCGCAGGTCCACTTCGGTCAGTCCGTGCTTCTCCATTAGGGCAATCAGTTCCTTGAGCCGGTCCAAATCGACCGGATCGTGGGACGACTGATTTTCTTCGGACATGTCTCTCTTTCTTTTTCTGCCACTTGGATTCTCAACCGGTGAATCCGTTAGAAATCCAGGATGATTTCGTCGAACGCCTTTGGAGAACTGGTGAGGACTTCACAACCGTCTTTGGTCACCAGCACATCATCTTCAATCCTCACGCCCCCCCAACCGGGAAGATAAATCCCAGGCTCGACAGTGACCACCATTCCGGGACGAAGCTCAAGTTCGGTCGCGGAATTCAGTCGAGGACCTTCGTGGATGTCCAATCCCAATCCGTGACCAAGTCCGTGGTTGAATTTCTTCCCAAAGCCCGCATCTTCAATGACTTTGCGAGCAGCGGCATCGACATCACAACAACGGACACCAGGGCGAACTTTCTGGATGCCTGCGAGTTGTGCATTTAACACAACTCCATACACCTTCTCAAGTTTGGACGAAATCTTACCGGTCGCCAACACACGCGTCAAGTCGCTTTTGTAGCCCGTCTGACCGTTGGCTCCCCAATCGACCAGCACAAAACTTGCGTCGGAAATCAAGACGTGCCTTGGAGTTGCGTGCGGAAGCGCCGAGTGTGGCCCAACCGCGACGATCGGTGGGAAGCTGGTCCCCACGGCGCCGAAGCCGCGCATCGAGTGTTCCAGGTCGTGTGCCACCTGAAGCTCGGTCTGCTCGCCGCGGAGCGTCGCTTTGAGCACCTCGAATCCTTTCTCCGCTTGGCGAACCGCCTCGCGAAGATCGGCGACCTCCTGTGGGTCCTTGCACAGCCGAAGCTCTTCCACAAGACCCGACAGCGGAATCAGCTCGGTGCTTTTCAGTGCCGACAGCAAACCCTCGGCCTGATCGACGGTGGTGGAGTTGCTCTCAAACCCGAGATTCCGAATCTTCGCGCGACGCGCAACCTTCGCCGTGGCCGCCACCAGACCTTCTTTCTGAGGGCGAATGTAGACATCCAACCCAGGACATTCCTCGCTGATCTGCGTCGTATAACGACCGTCGCTGATCAGGATCGTTTTGTCCCGGCCCACGATCAAAAAGCTATCATCGCCACTAAATCCGGTTAGATAGGTGACGTTTGTAAAGTTGGTCACCAGTAGTGATTCGGCGTGCTTCGCCCGAAGCTTGCGCATCAGCTGCTTGCGTCGCTTTGCGTATCGATCTCCCGCCATGAAGCATTCCTCTTTGCGCTATCGAATTCATTTCGAAAAACTCAACTTGCGGACCCGGCACAAGTCTTCGAACAACCCATGTTCAAGTGCAGTAACAGCCACGTCACAGCCGGTGTGCTCTTAGCTGTCGCCGGAACCGCCGCTCACATCCACAATCTTGCCGTCGACCATGTGGACAATTGATTTCGCGCGCGCCGCAGCGGAGTCGTCATGTGTCACCAGCAAGACCGCACCCCCTTCTTCAGCGAAAGTGCCCAAATAGCTTAGAACAGTTTCTGCACTGTCGCGATCCAGATTTCCGGTCGGCTCATCGGCCAGAATCAACTGCGGGCGGTTGAGAACCGCACGTGCTAAAGCCGTCCGCTGACGTTCGCCCACACTCAATTGTCCCGGAACGTGATGCAGACGGTGTTCCAACCCAAACTGCGCCAGCAGTTCTTTCGCACGCGCGGCCGCGCCGTTCAGTCCGGTCGGAATCGTTGCCGCCATAACATTGTCGAGCACGCTTAAGTACGGAACGAGGTGGAACTGCTGAAAGACGAACCCAATGTGCTGGGCCCGGAATCGGGCGCGGGCATCAGACGCCAGTCGATACGGAGCCTGATCGGCGACTTGCACCTCTCCACGGTCGGCTGCCAAGAGTCCCCCCGAGATCAACAACAACGTCGATTTGCCCGATCCACTCGGCCCCTGCACTGCCGTGAAATCACCGGCCGCGAGCGAAATGCTCACCCCGTCCAGGGCTTGCACCGTTTTTCCCGGAGAGGAATAGGATTTGTGGACGTCTCTGACTTCTAACAACATCGTCTGATCGCCGTTTTCCTTTCGGCAAAGAAATTGACTCTGCAGTGATTACGTTAGTCGCCCTGTAGAATGACGGCCGGATCCTGCTGAGCGGCCCACATCGCGGGCAGCCAACCGGCCAACGCCGAGAGCGCGGGTGCGACAACCAGTGCAATAATGGCGAGAGACGGCATAAATAAGACTTCCGCCGATTCAGCATCAGGCGCGTATTCGCTCCACGCGACGCCGACGGCATATCCGCCCGCATAACCCAGAATGCCGCCGACCAGTCCGACCAATACCGATTTTCCAAGAAAAATTGCCAAAATCTGAGTCGAGGTCAGACCAATCGCCCGCAAGATTCCAATCTCCGTGCTCCGTTGGCGGACGTTCATCATCGCCAAAAAGCCGATCCAAATGCCGCACCCAATCATGACGACCGGAACCAACACGGCGGCGAAGTCCGATGCTTGTTTCTCAATTAAGGCACGCCCGTCAGCTTCACGCTGCAGGGACTCCTGTCCAGCTTGCTCTTCATACTTCAGCGCCGCCTGTGCGGTCGCTTTGGCTTTGTTCCGTGCTTCAGCCCGAGCCAACGCCTCAGACCCCCGCTCGATCACTTGCGTCCCCGGCAAAATCTCCGCGATATCGCTGCGGATCTCCGCGACACGATCAAGAGTGGCGCAGTTACATTCCAGTGCCCAGATCGCGTTGACGAGATTCTGCATGCCCAACATCTCTTGGGCTTCGCCCAAGTTGACCCATACGGTGCTGTCATCGGCGGAACCGCGCTCGGGATATGTCTCCGTGATCGTAAACTCCCGCCCCATCAACTTGACCTTGTCCTCTTTCTTGAGCCCCAACTGCGTGTGAAGCTGGAAGCCAACAACCATTGTCCCTTCCGGCACATGATCCAACAGCGGTTTCTTGAGATCGCGATGCGCCAAGGGCACTTCTCCGCGCGTTCCAGTGAGAATGATCGTGCGGTCGTATTCGTCCCAGGAAATCTTTTTGCTCACGACCGGCAATAAGTGGTTGATCGTAACGATTCGGGAATTGGCGAGTTTGTCGACGTGCGATTCCGGCATGGTCTGCGAGCCGGTCCCCTCAACGTGCAGTTCGTGAAGGTCTTGATCTTCGGGCAAGATCAGAATGTTAAACCCCAGCCCTTTTGTGATCTTTCGCATCGCGTCTTGGAGGCCTGCACCCTCCTGTTGCACGATGCGGCGTTGCTTGGCAACGTCGTCTTCGACTTGTTGCTGTTTTGCGGCAAGGATATCGGCCGTCACGAGTTGATTCGAGCGGAGCAAGGTTCTGGCCCCTACCAGACAGCCCACAGCAACCGCGACCGAAATCAACGCGAGCAGAAAATTCAGTTTGCGATGGGCAATTTCACGCAAAATGAGATGCCAGACGCTCATATGATTTCTCGCAAACAATAACGAATGCACTCGCGGCGAAATCCCGCAAAATGGACGACGACTACGCTTGTTTACGGAATAGTAGCAAGCTGCCCGCGATGACTGCAAACAACGCCATGCCGCCGATCAGCAACACGTTGCGCATCAGGGGACTGGCGGCGGACTCTGTTGCGGCGGTCGGCGAATCACCTTTCGGGGTGTCGGCGGGCGAGGACGGCTGAGGCTCGCCGCTCGCCGACGTCGGCTCATTGCCGGTTGTATCTTTCGGCGTCGGCGCATCTGATGATTCAGCAATGTTGGCGGCGAAACTGCCCAGCCCGGTCAGCGGGGGCAGTTCCTTGTCAATCTCCACTTCAGCTTCGACCAGGTTGTCCCAATCGACCGCCATCACCAAATCGACGCCGGGATTCTGATCCTTCACGGTGCACGTGCAGGGCCCCGTCAAATCGACACCTGCCTGATGAATGTTGTCCGGCGTGATGCCGCCGCCGATGAGCGCGTAGAGTGCACGGCCGCGTCCAAAGACCGGAAACACCATCGGCTCGTCGAGATCGCGAAGGTCTTCCTCGGAGCCGAGCAGCATCTCGACGAACATCCGCTCAGCGGGATCATTGCGGGAAACGTGAATCGTGGAAAAGTCCAATTTCAGGGCTGTAGGATCGACCGACACCTCGTCGAGGTCTTCGTCGGCGATTTCCGGCAATTTCAACTTGCTGCCCAGTGACTGCGACTGTTCCTCCACCAGTTTCGTCGCCGCTGCATCCTTTTCGCGTTCTCCACTCTCCAAGACGACAAACACGGCGGTTTTGCCGGAGAGCAAGCTCCGCGCGATCTCCCGCCGCGCAGGTGAATCGAGCAAGGATTGGACGTTTTGTTTGGTCAACGGGCCTGAAACTGCATCGACCGGAATTCTTGTCGCGAGCGGATATCGCACGGTCATCCACGGCAGCGCCTCCGTCTCTTGCGACTTCCAGATTTCCAGAAGCTGTGGATCGGGATCGGCATCCAAATCGACGAGCGTTGTCCGAAGATTGGCGTGGATCTTTCCAGCCTGCCCGTCGCCGGAGAGCGAATCGGCGACCGCCTGCTGATCGGCCGTCATGGGGCCGCGATGAAAAACCAAGACTTCGTAGGGATCCGCCTGCCACCGCTCCAGCGCGTAACGGAAAACCGGAACCGAGCAGGCCCAAAGCGGGACCGCCACTCCGATTAAGGCCAGAACGGAAATCGTTACTATCGCTTTCTTCACAGTAGGCTCTCCCTTGGTGGGATCCGAGACTGCGGGGACATCGAGATCGTCACTCTCCGTTATTGTACGGATTGAATTCCGGCGCGTCGACAAAGCGAGAGCATCTCCAGCACACAGAGTGTGAAACTTGGGCTCTCGAAACATGAAGAATAAACGAACCTTGCGGCTTTTCAACAAGTCGGGCTATCATTCGCTCCGACTGAGTTAGGCAATCTTCTCGACGGGGGCCGATCGACAGACCGGCTGTGATCGTCCGGCAGGAAGCCGGGGCAAAACATGTGGAAACGGATTTCTCTCGTCGACTTGTCGCACATTGACGCCCGAAATATTTGCATCATCAAGCCGAGCGCGTTGGGCGATGTTGTTCAAACACTGCCGCTGCTCGCTCCTCTCAAAACGCGTTTCCCAAGTGCGAAACTCTCGTGGGTGATCAATCGCGGCCTGGCGGGCCTCCTGGAGGGGCATCCCCACATCGACCAGCTCATTCCGTTCGACAGGCACGGCGGCTTGCGTGATTGGGCCCGCCTGCTGACGGAGCTGCGACGTTCTCAGTTCGATCTCGTGCTCGATTTGCAGGGACTGCTGCGAACCGGAATCATGAGCCTGGCCACGCGCTCGCCGCTGCGGATCGGATTGGAGACCGCACGTGAAGGCTCGCAATACGCCTGTCACGTAACTTTGCCCGATACGGGACGCCTGACTCCCGCGCACGCACGGTATTGGAGGGTCGCTGAGGTCCTTGGTGTGGGTGATCGAGAGCGGCGTTTACAACTCAACCTCCCCCAACATGTGCAGGACGCAGCAGCGCAATTACTGGTCGGATTGCCGCGTCCACTGGTCGCAGTGCATGCCGGCGCTCGTTGGGAGACCAAGCGTTGGCCGGCGGAGAAGTTCGCTGCCGTTGCAGAGTCGCTCATGCGGGAGTCGGGAGTCGGCGTAGTGCTCTTGGGTAGCCGTGACGAGTCACAATTGGCGGCTCAAGTTGTCGAAGCGATGAGAGCGTCTGAGGCGGACCGTGACCTTCCTGTCCGCAATTTGGCGGGAAGGACCTCACTGAAGCAATTGGCGGCAGTTCTACAGTCGGCCGATTTGGTCCTCTCCTGCGATTCGGGACCGATGCATCTGGCCGCGGAGTTGGGAACGCCTGTCGTCGGCGTCTTCACCTGTACCGACCCCCACAGATCGGGGCCGCCCGGCGCCCAGCACAGGTTGATCGCCACCTCCCTGCCATGCGGCGGAAGCTACTGCAAAACCTGCCCCCACAGTGGTGTCGATCACTTGGCATGTTTCGGTGAACTCCCGACGGCTCGCGTGTTGGAAGCAGCCCAGGAGCTCCTGGAACGCCGATTATTGGAGGCACGAACTGCTGGCTGAACGCTCCGTCGCCATGCCGCTCATCTCAAAACGCGTCGTCTGGGAACGTCAATCGAGTGAGCAGGATTTGCCGTGGAGACCTGGGCGAAAGGTTCGGATCGGGCAAAGCCATTGGGCCGGAACGTGCCCCGTTTTTGAGCAGTGGCTTGCTAAGATCCTAATTGTTTGCGAAGCACGCGAATCGATAGCCCTATGGATTCTGCCGTGAAGTTCTCGTCAGAGCACAGGTTGAGGGTCGCGTTAAAAGCGATTCAATGTTGACGGGGATCTAGAAATGGCAAGAATTCGGGCATCTGTCGATTCTATTTACAACAGCGATTCTAGCCCCCGGCAAGTTCTGTTTGTGAGTTCTTTGACTGGAATTCACCGATGAAGCTTGTCGGAGAAGAGTAGAATTCCGAGAATACTGCCATGTCGGGTTGCGCGATATCTTCGTGCTGCCTGCGTCGTGGATTCCTGCAACGAATGTGAGCGTTGTCCGAAATCTCCTTCCGTTTGAAACAGCGGATCTGCCGTCAATCAAATCTCTTAAGCGACGCGTGAAAGCGGAACGTCACCTATGAGTGGTCAACTAAGGCTGGTACTCGCACTCCACAATCATCAGCCGATCGGAAACTTCGACGGTGTCTTCGAGTCCGCGTATCGCGACAGCTATCAGCCGTTTTTGGAGGTCCTCCGCGAATATCCGGAAATTTCGGTGACGTTGCATACGTCCGGCAGTTTGCTGGAGTGGTTAGTTGAGAACCATCCGGAATACATCGATGCAATTCGCATGCTCGTTGAGCGTGGGCAGGTGGAAATCGTCGGTGGGCCGTTCTACGAGCCGATTTTGGCCTGCATTCCCCGCCGGGACCGGATCGGCCAAATCCGCGCTTACACGCAGTATCTGGAGAATCTGTTCGGGCAAACGGTGCGCGGCATGTGGGTTCCCGAACGTGTCTGGGAACAGTCATTTGTCGGCGACATTACGGAAGCGGGTATCGAGTATACGCTACTCGACGATTTTCATTTTCGCGGTGCGGGGCTGGATGAGGACCAGTTGCATGGATTCTATCTCAGCGAAGACGAAGGTCGCCTGCTGAAGATCTTTCCCGGCAGCGAACGGCTCAGGTATACGATTCCATTTGCGGAACCGCACGAGACGATCGATTATCTGCGGCACGTCGCGGAGTGTCATCCCGGCGGAGCGGTGGTCTTTGGCGATGACGGCGAAAAATTCGGGACATGGCCCGGCACCAAATCGCACGTGTACGACAACGGCTGGCTGCGGCGGTTTTTTGACGTGTTGCGGGAAAACGCGCAGTGGCTGAAAGTGGCAACACTGTCGGAAGTGGTTGATCACGTTCCTCCGTCGGGCCGCATCTATTTGCCCGACGCGAGCTACCGTGAAATGACCGAATGGGCGCTGCCGACACAGCGGCAGGAGTTGCTGTCGCATTTGACGCACGCGCACGAGTCGGATCACGACTGGCAGCAGATCAAGCCGTTTCTGCGTGGCGGGTTTTGGCGGAATTTCCGTGTGAAATACCCGGAAAGCAACGAAATGTACGCCCGGATGATGCAAGTCAGCAGCCGGCTGCAAGAACTGGCAGAAAGTCCCGCCGGCAGCGAACGGCGTGATCTGATCGCCGACGCGCGGACGCACTTGTATCGGAGCCAATGCAACTGCAGCTACTGGCACGGTGCATTCGGCGGCCTGTATTTGCCGCATCTGCGAAACGCGGTCTATGCGAACATCATCGCGGCCGACAATATATTGGAAAAACTGGACGGCGGCAGCGGCCACTGGGTGCGGATCGACGCGCACGACTACAATTTGGACGCCCGCAAGGAGGTCCGGATTGCCGGCGACAAGTTGGTCGCCTTTTTGGCTCCCTGTTGCGGCGGGCAGCTGTACGAATTGGACATCCGCGATATCCGACACAACTTGCTGGCGACGCTGAACCGCCGACCCGAGCCGTATCACGAAAAGGTGCGCCAAGCCGGCGGACAGCATCATAGCGAGGCCGAGGTCTCCAGCATTCATGATCTGGTCGCCTTTAAGCAGCCCGACTTGGATAAGAAGATTCAATACGACTCGTGGCCCCGCAAGAGCCTGGTTGACCACTTCTTCCAGCCGGGACTGACGTGGGAGCAGGCTCAAAACGGCGTCGGCGAAATGGGCGACTTTGTGACGGGTATCTATGAAACCTTGTTGCGGCGATCGCCCGAACAGGTGCAAGCCCGCATGTCGCGCCGAGGGCGGATGGGCCAATACGAAGTGAGCGTGACCAAGACGATCTCTCTCGACACCCAAGCCGCCGGTCAATTGGACGTACTGTACGAGCTGGAGGACTTGCCGGCCGATTTGCCGATTCACTTCGGCGTGGAATTCAACTTTGCCGGCATGGCCGCCGGAGCGCCGGATCGCTTCTATTACGATGCAGACGGCCGGCAGTTGGGACAATTGGAATCGATCCAACAGCTCGACGATTGCGCCCGCATCGGCCTAGTTGACGAATGGCTGGGCATGGACGTCGCGTTGGAAATCTCGCAGCCGTGCAGAATCTGGGCCTTTCCGATTCAGACCATCAGCCAGTCGGAATCGGGGTTTGAACTGGTGCATCAGAGCTCGGCAGTGATCCCGCACTGGGAGATTCTCAATCCCCCGGACGGATGCTGGAGCGTCAAGCTCTCGATGAACGTCGACACGTCTGCCGCCCAGGCCCGGCATCTGAGCGAAGCGGCGCTGACTTCCTGACGGTGTTGGACTACGATCCGATTCCACGCGCTTCGAGGGTGATTGGATTGTCATGCAGCCGAATGAAGCCCAAACCCCAGTCCGAAACGTCGTTTGCTTCTTCGCGGTCCTGTTGGCAACGACTGCAATCGTCTACGCAGTTTCAGGGCACACTCCGTTGCACAGAGGCATCGGGTTCGTCGTATCGTCGGTTCTTCCGCTGGCGACCATCTGGATTGTCTGGGGAAGAGAGCGTCGACGACTCGGTCGGCTGGCAGATGCTGAACCGAAGAATACCGAAGCTGTCACGTACATCATCGACTTCTACCGGTGCGTGATCATTTCTTGGTTGCCGTTTCCCGTGTTCGCGTTTGCGATGATCCTGCTCACTGGCAGCGAGAACTATGATCCAGTGCGCGACGACGGATACGACGTCGCTTCAATGCCCTACTGGTGGGCGAGAAATCTCGCGCTCGTCGCCATTGCGGTCGGTGCAAACATCGGGCTGATGGTGAAATTCTACAAGTCTCCGAATCAATTCACGGGCGGAATACAGAGATACAATGTTCTCTGCTGGAGTCTGCAACTGCCGGTCGCTCTGCTCCTAACTGTCATCGCCAACGTCAACGAGCTTTGACCAATCGGTTCGACTCAACTTGAACTGCGACTCGGGCTGAAACTGAACGACTTCGAGCACTGGAACGTCCGTCAACTCGGCCAAGTCGGCGGCATTCGTATTGATTGAAGGGTCACTCGCGCTCGGTTCGGCTTCATTGAGAACGATTCCTGCGACGGCAAGCCCGCGATTTCGGGCGGCCTCCAGCGTCAACAACGTATGATTGATCGTACCCAGCCCGAGCCGCGCCACGACGATCAGCGGGAATCCCAAATCAGTGGCGAGATCGGCCACCGTTTCGTGATCCGCAATCGGTGAGAGCAAACCGCCGGCTCCTTCAACGAGCAGTAGGTCGCAGCGGTCCTTCCACCAGCCAGCGCCGCCCCGCAGCAGTCCGGGGTCGACCTGACTGCCCTCGGCGCGGGCCGCTGTGGGAGGAGCCAGGGGTGCCTCGAAGCGTTGCGGAGCAATCCGCTCGCGAGGGAATTGCGCTCCGGTTGCGGTCCAAAGCTCTTCGAGGTCGCGCCAGATCGTGCGGCCCGATGGATCCCGTTCCGCACCGCTGACGGCCGGTTTGTACGCTCCCACGTTCACACCGCGATCCGCGAGCGTCCGCGCGATCGCACACGTCACAAACGTCTTGCCGACACCGGTATCGGTGCCGGTGATGAATAGCCCTGGGCAACCCATTGAGATGACTCGCGAGTCTGTGATGTTCAACGTCAAACACGTAAACGCGAGCATATCGGCCGCGGCAATCGACGCCAAACGCCGACTCGGCCGATTTTTGCAAATTGAGATGATTTATCGGCATCACTCGCGCTATTCCCGGCTATCCAGTGTGCCGGACGGGCGCTATAATCCCCCGCCCTTCCGGGAGCGGACTTTCGAATCGTCCTACAAGCGTGGTCGGAATTATGAAATTGCGGATGCTGATCGTGTGCTGCGGACTTTCGGCAACACTCTTCGCCGGGTGTATTTCGCCGCAAAGAACACGCATGCCGGATATCTTCCGTGGACAGTTGCCCCGCGAGCATGCGGCGACGCAGCGGGAAAACTTTGAGGTGCATGACCCGCTGCCCAGCGAAGACATCGGCCCCTTTACCGACACGCGGCCCCGGTCTTATAACATTCAGCGCGCTGTGCCGCGGCGGGCGAAAGACAACTATTTCGCGCCCGGTCTCGAACGGGCTCCGCAAAGTGGAATCGCGCCGCGTGGGACCTCATCCACGGCCGAATTCCCGAACTCTGTCGAGTCGCCTTAGGCATGCGCCGCAGGAGGCGCACTGCGATCGTGGACCGACAGAGGGCAACCGCATTCTCATCCCTCCGGAGTGCCCGAAAGCCGCAACGCCACGATTGCGCCGATCGCAGGCAGCGCACAACCGGCGATCCAAACAAAGCACGCCGGTCCGAAACCGATAACGTCGGACTTTGTTCCGCCCTCATTGACGAGCACATCTTCCACGAAAAAAGTTGCTGGCGTGAGCATCACGCTGAGGAGTGATGAGACAAGAGCGAGCTTAGGCTTCGAGATGACCAGTAACAGAATCGCGAGGAAGAACAGCGGGTTCGCGAGCCACGCGATGCAATTCGCATACGGTTCGACCGGCACCCACCCCAGGATCGCGCACATAATGCCGGGGAAACTGTCGCCGTTCTCCAGGTAAAACGCGGGCAGCGTCAGAGCAGCGATAAACAAGAGGGTTGCCGCAGCGGCGGCGACGATTTCAACTCGCCGACTGCGGCTGTTTCGAGAGATTTGCTTCGGATTCATCTGACGCCGGTCTATTTGCTTTTCGCTTCGTCCCAAATCGGGCCGTACACCTCTTTATCAAACGGCGGGCAGCCGGTGGGATACTGGCCGAGTTCGTTCTGCTTAGAACGCATCAAATTGGTGCAGTAGGAAAACGTACGGCAAACTTTCTTGCGTTCGAGACTGCCGGTTTCCTGCAATGTCTTGACAAAGTCCGGATGCGACAGCGTCGCGCGGCCGAAGCCCGCAAACGTGATGCCTCCCTGCTGAATGTTAGCGGCAGCCGCATGCGGAGCGAAATCCTGCAGCCAACTGTACCCGCTGCCAACGACGGGAACGTCGGGTACGGCCTGTTGGATCTGCTCTGCGATCCGAAAGTGGCGGGCGACTCCGTACAGCGGATGTTCGGGGCAGTGGTAGCCGTCGACCGGCGGAAACTCGGCCGGACGGACGATGTGCGGATTGGCGTACGGATTGCCCATGGAAACGCTCAGCAGTTCGTGTCCCCATTCGGCCAGAGCCCGGGTCAGCATCAACGGTTCGTCCAGCACTTCTCGGCGATGATCGTCGGGATCAGTTCCGAATCCGGCTCGAAGCGGCAATTCGTGCGGATAGGGTTCGCCGATGCGGTCCTCCCCCGCAGGTCGGTAGGGGATGCCGTCGTAGGCGTTGAATCGCGATGCGAGAATCAGATCAGGAAGTTCCTCTTTGATCCGTCGGGTGATGTTGCGGATCAGTCGTGTACGGTTTTCGAAGCTGCCGCCATATTCGCCGGGCCGATGTCTGGCCGCCAACAGTTCCGAGAGCAGGTATCGATGGCATTGTTTGAGATCGATGAAATCGCAACCGATCTTTGCGGCGAGCCGTGCGGCGGCAAGATATTGATCCTCAATCCGCCGCAATTCGTCGTCGGTGGTCAGCGGATAAGACTCGTCGACGTACTTTCCGGTCGATCTATCGAGCGTGATCGGATCGAGAATGGGATCGTGGCAGAGAATTTTCGGCTTGCGGAAACTGAAGCGGCCCGAATGCGTCAGTTGCAGTCCGAGCAATAGATCGGAATCGTCGCCGACAGATTCTCGATGAGCGGAGCGGCAGTCGGCGAGCATTTTTTCCAATGCGGCGGCGTTGGCGTCATTGATTAGCAGTTGCCGGGGGTTCATCCGCCCATCGTCGGCAATGGCGGTCGCCTCACCCCAAATCAACTTCGCGCCACCGGCGCCAAAACGGAGGTAGCGGCGGTACGTCAACTCGTCCGGCCGCCCGTCCAGCATGCCGTCGCAACCTTCCATGGGGTGGATCGCCAAGCGATTCCCAACAGAGCGCGAGCCGACTTGTACGGGTTGGAACAGCACCGAGAGGTCGCTGGAAACGTTGATCTCGTGCCCCAACTCCGCCGCGTCGGCGGTGATCTCCTCAGGAGCCTTGTACTTGAAGTAGCGGGCCATCTATTGCGATCGCGTCTGCTGGATGTCTCATCAATTGGAAAACCAATCCTGATCATACTCGCGGAGTAACACATCGGCCATCCAGCGGGCTTCGGGTTGGGTGAGGTTCCTGATTTCCAGAACATCCTTTTCCGAATCGTCGACGAAAGCGAGTGAGAACGGCAAGTCGGTACGGCCGTCGATGAACATCGTGCTGTGAGCCGGGAGACTGGGGGTGTAGTTCACCGTCAAGCGGAGTTCGAGCCGGTCGAGGTTCTCGGCGGGAAAGAAGCGTGCGTGCCGAAAGGGTCCTACCTGCCAACGGCGGGCGATCTGAAGGGAACTGAAGGCATACGTAACCCTCTTCCAAGGACGGACCAGAACCGAGACGGAAAAACAGGCGGATCCAAATGCAATCAACCCAAACATTAACAATGGGAAGACACGATCCCAACGGATATTCCCGACAACGTCGATAAACAACCCGCTGAAGACGGCTGAACTCACCACAAAGAGCACCAAACTGCCGATCAATGGGACTGTCCCGCTCCATGGTTGGCGAAGTGATATAAATTGCGCAGTGCCGTCGGCATGGACGCAACGGATGCGGCTGTCAGCCGGCTGCGGGTGCGGCGTCTCATCAAATTCCAGGACTTCGACGTCCTTGGTCAGTGCCTTTGTGGTGACGGGAGATTCGCTCCGCTGGTCCAGCAGCACATTGAGCCGCGAGCGGATCAATCGTGCAAGCCACTCGCACTCATCTTGGCTGGCGCCGACCGCGAAGCGGATCGGCTGTGCGGTGGTCTCGATGAGAACTCCGCTCTCTTCGATCGTCGAGTCAAAATCGCGGTCCACATACGTATCGACCCGACGTATTTCTTGTCGCGGGACCGTTTGTTCCGGTTTGGGGACCGGTGCGCCCGTGGCGTAGACGACATCCTGCTCGCCGATCAGCAGATCCTCGACCGCCTTGAACTGATGCCGAATCAGAAACGGCAAACCGATCCAAACCGCCCAGAACGGGATCGGAAACAGCAGATGTGACAGTGATGGTTCGACCAGCGCGTCACGGAGCATGAACGCGCATCCGACAGTCCAACCGATCCAGAACAGAGAGAGAAAAACTCCCGCACCCAACGATCCGTTGAAGCGTTGTAGACAAAGGCCGCGCTCGTCGTCGAGGATTTCGACAGTCGTTTCGAGCGGCTTCTCGATTGGGGCTTCCGTCAGGACCTGGTTGGTCAAGTCGATCTCTTGCGGCGCGAAAGCGGAGGATTTGGCAGAATCATCTTCGCACATTCTACACGATTCCCTGAGTAACAGATAGAATAACGTTGCGTACGACGATACGCGGGTACGTTCATTTCCAGCCATGCCAATGCAGGAGGCGAACCATGACGGCGGCGGCTTCCAAACCCTGGGTCGACGGCCTGACAATCGGCCAAGTATTGCGCGAGACTGCGCGGCGGACGCCAGACGCGGACGCGCTGATATTTCCGCAACTCGGTCGCCGATGGACGTACGCCGAACTCGATGCCGAAGTCGACCGCGTTGCCCGCGGATTGATGGCGCTGGGGATTGAACGAGGCAAACACGTCGCCGTTTGGTCCACAAATTGGCCCCAGTGGGTAATGCTGCAGTTTGCGACCGCACGCATCGGAGCGGTGCTGGTGACGATCAATCCGGCGTATCGCGCGTTTGAATTGGGTTATGTGCTCAAACAGGCAGACATCGATACGCTGCTCTTGCTCGATCAATTTCGTGGTTCCGATTACTTTGCCTTGCTCAATGAAGCGGCTCCCGAACTGGCCGAAAATTCACCTGGACAGTTACAACTTGCCGAATTCCCGCGACTCAGGCATGTTGTGGCCATTCGGGGTGAACCACCCGCCGGAGTTTGTAGTTGGGACACCTTTGTGAACGGGGCAGACGACGTTGCGGATCAAATTCTCACCGAACGTGAAAAAACTCTCGACGCGGGCGAGGCGATTAACATCCAATTCACGTCGGGAACCACCGGATTTCCCAAGGGAGCGACGCTCACACACCGCAATCTGCTGCTCAACGCGTACTACATCAGCGAATGTCAAGAGTTCTCGGACCAAGACCGAGTCTGTATTCCGGTGCCGTTTTATCACTGTTTCGGCTGCGTTCTGGGCGTGTTGGGGGCGGTCGTGCGTGGGGCCGCGATGATCATTCCCGCGGAGCACTTCGACCCTGTGGCGACGCTGGAGGCGATCGAACAGGAGCGGGCGACTGCGATTTACGGGGTGCCGACGATGTTCATCGCGCAGCTGGACCATCCCTCGATGCCGTCACGCGATTTGACGTCGCTGCGAACGGGCATCATGGCGGGCAGCCCCTGCCCGATCGAGGTGATGCAGCGCGTGGTCGACGACATGGGCGCCCGCGAGATTACGATCGCCTACGGACTGACCGAAGCCTCGCCGGTGATTACGCAGACACGGACCGACGATCCACTCGACTTGCGGGTCAAGACCGTCGGACGGCCGATTCCCGGCCTCGAAGTCAAAGTCGTCGATCCGGCAACCGGCGACGAATTGGGGGATGACGAGCAGGGAGAGCTCTGCACGCGGGGGCATGCGGTCATGCTGGGGTATTACAACATGCCGGAGGCGACCGCCGCAGCCATCGACGACGACGAGTGGCTGCACACGGGCGATTTAGCCGTGCGGATGCCCAACGGCTACTACCGCATCACGGGGCGGATCAAGGATATGGTCTGCCGGGGCGGCGAAAACATCTATCCACGCGAGATCGAGGAGTTTCTTTACACGCATCCGGACGTCCAGGACGTCGCAGTGGTCGGCGTGCCGGACCCGAAATATGTCGAGGAATTGGCCGCCTGGATTACGTTGCGCCGGGACGCCGAGGCAACGGAGCAGGACATTCGCGATTATTGCCGAGCCAGCTTGGCACACTACAAGGTGCCGCGGTACGTCAAGTTTGTGACGGAGTTTCCACAGACCGTTACGGGGAAAATCCAGAAGTTTAAGATCCGCGAGGCGATGATCGCGGAGTTGGGACTCGACGAAGCGGAAACGGCTTAGCGGCATTCATGTTTGCAAACTCGACTCGAAATTCAACGAAACGACGGATACGCAGCATATGATTCTAGGCGATTTTCAACTGACGACGATTTCCGGTGGGACCTGTTGGATCGACGGCGGGACGATGTTCGGCGTCGTTCCACGAGCACTGTGGAAGCGGACGGTCGAAGTCGATGATGATATGATTGCCATGGCAACCAACTGCGTCTTGATCGAAACCGGCGAACAGACGGTCTTGATTGAGACGGGATACGGTTCGAAGTTTGATGAAAAGAGACGCAAGATTCATCGCGGCGAGCCCGGTGACCCACTTGTGGAAAACCTCGCAGCAGCAGGAGTGAGCGTCGAACAGATTGACGTCGCCATTCTTTCACATTTGCATTTCGATCACGCGGGCGGAGCGACTCAGTTTGACGAACGCGGCAACTTGCGGACCACATTTCCCAATGCCAAGTACATAGCGCAGCGGCGGGAATGGATTAATGCGACCGCCGGCTATCCGGAGCTTCAGGGCGCCTATCCGCAAGAAAACCTATTGCCGATCGCCGAAGCGGGGCAATTGGAATTGATTGACGGTAATGCTGAGATTCTGCCGGGAATCCGCGCGCGGGTCACCGGCGGGCACACTGAGGGGCATCAGGTGCTCTATATCGAGAGCGGCGGAGAGACTGCCGTGTTCTTGGCCGACCTCTGTCCGATGGAGGCGCATCTGCCGCCGCTGTGGTGCATGGCCTATGACATTGATCTCTTGCAGACCCGGCGAGTCAAGCCGGAACTTTTGGGACAGATTGTCGATCGCGACTGGCTGGCGCTGTTCGATCACGATCCCCGCCTGGCGGCCGCACGATTGACGCGAGACGAGAAGCGCGGGTTTGCCGTCGCGGAGGGAATCGAGCGACTGTAGTGCTCTGTCAGAGTTTAGGTTTCGGGATATTCCCGCAGAAAACCCGCGGGAAACCCTGCCAGATTTGCACTCGTCAAACCATGACTAATCCGAATCCTAAGTCCTGGCGCCCCGCGAGTCGTTGTTCTCAATCGTCGCATTGATTCCTATAATCCGTATTCTACGAGGCCACGATTGGCCGGTCGCAATTCAATTGTTCAATTCGGAGACGGTAGACACGCCGTGCGGAGTCTGCCGGTGAGGACGTACAACTTATGCCCCATTGCCTCGTGACCGGCGGCGCCGGTTTTATCGGCAGCCATCTCTGCGAAATCCTCTTGGAAGACGGGCACGAGGTCACCGCACTGGACAACCTCTCCACCGGCGTGCGTGAGAACCTGCGCAACATTGAATCGCACGACCGTTTTCGATTCCTGGCAGGCTCGATCACCGATCCGGTGATGCTCAACGAAGCGGTTCGCGGCGTCGATCAGATTTACCATTTGGCGGCAGCGGTCGGCGTGCGTTTGGTCGCGGAAGATCCCGTGCGCACGATCGAGACAAACATTTATCCGACGGAAGTGTTATTGCGATTGGCGGTGCAAGGAGGCCAGAAGTTTTTTTTGGCGTCGACGAGTGAAGTCTACGGGAAGAATGAAAAGGACTGTTGGACGGAAGAGGACGACCTGCAGTTCGGGGCGACGACGCGGCCCCGCTGGGCTTACGGCTGTTCCAAAGCCATCGATGAGTTTCTGGCCCTGGCATACGCCAAGAAGTATGGGCTGGATATTGTGATCGGACGGTTTTTTAACGTTGTCGGGCCGCGGCAAGTTGGCAACTACGGGATGGTGATTCCCCGATTTGTCGATCAGGCGTTGCGCGGGGGGCCGGTGGAAGTTTACGACGACGGCGGACAGGAACGCTGTTTCGCACATGTCCGCGAGGTCGCAACCATCGTCAAGGACCTCATGCGGGAACCGGCCGCTAGCGGTGAGGTCTACAACATCGGCAGCGACCAGCCGATTTCGATCCGCGCGCTGGCCGAGGCGGTTGTCGCCAGAGTCGACGCTGACGTTCCGATCGACTACATCCCCTACAGCAAGGCCTACGGCGACGATTTCGAGGACATCCGCCGGCGAGTGCCGGACATTGGAAAGCTGGAGAGCACCTTGGGGCGAAAACCGCAGATGCCGCTCGATCAGATTCTGGATGAAATCATTACCTCCCGACGACTGATGTCGGGCGATCAACAGCCGTGATCGCGATTTGCCCTGCGGAAATCGGAGTTTCGCCGGAAGGGGTTACTGTCCATGTCGACGGACTTCAAAAAGATTGATGACATTCAACTCCAGCAAATGGCGGCCGAGCCGGTCCGTCCGCTGTTTGGAATTTTGGACCATGCCCGGGGTATGGTCCCTTGGGTCATTTTGCTGGCGATTCTGCCCGGTTTGTTCGCGCTCGCAAATCGACCGCTGCCCGACGAAGCGGCGCGGTGGGGGATTAAAGCCCTCAAATCGGCGTCCGCGACAAGCTTTGGCGAGGCAGTCAATCCCGGAAGCAGCGACGTCACCCTGCCCCATCGCCTGCAGCCGCCGCTAATGAGTTGGGTCTCGGGACTGGCGGCGTGGAGTTTCGGACAATGGACGCCAGCGGCGCTGATGGCGGGCCCATTCCTCGCCACCGCCGGCTTTCTGCTCGCCGGATATGCTTTGGCATGCAGAATCGGAGATGCCAAGCTCGGTTTACTAACGATTCTGCTGTTGGCGTTTCAGCGGGACCTATTGTCCTGGAGCCAAACAACCGCCCCATTTGCCGCGGCCTTATGTTTTGGCAGCCTGACGTTCTGGGCCTATCTCGGCCATTTGAAATCGGCTGAGACGCTGTTGTCTTCCGATTTATTGATTGCGGGCGTTGCGCTGGGATGTTGCTTGCTCGCAGGTGGTCAACTGGCAATTGTCATCCTCATTACACTCGTGCTCCACGCGCTGGTTTCAAGAATCCCACTTCCCGGTTCCTCGGACCGATTTCCTGATAGCTGGAAAGAGTCGAACGACGAACAGCCATCGCTGAGATCCGTGGGTGTGATGGCATTGACGGCCTTCGCTGTGGGCGGCTGGTGGGTATTGATGATGTTCTACTCGCACGGGAGCCTGTTTTGGCAATCGTGGCTGACGGGCAACTCAATACGCGGACTGACTTGGCCGACTGACGCCGACGCCTCATCAATGATCTTTCCGCATGACATCGGCGAGCTGTTGCTGATTCTGGCCGGTCCCACGCTCTACGGATTGTGGCGCGCTGTACGGGAGATGTTTACCGGCGACGACCCATTTCGATGCCGAGTTTTGCAACTGCTGGTGGTGTGGACGATTGTGGCGGGCATCTGCTGGCAGTTGGCGCGGACGTTTCAGACGTCCGCGACCGTGGGTGAGCCAATGTGGCGCGGATTCCTATTGATTCCCCTGTTATTGATGGCGGCGTGGGGCATGCTCCAGATTGCCGACGGACGCGCAGGCCGCCGCGCGGTGGCGGTCATTGGGTTGGTGACCGCCGCGAACTTGATTTGGAATGCCCCGCCCAATCTGGCGGGATCGGCGCTACTCAAGATGTTCATCCTCATGATACTGGTGGGAGCGTTATCCGTTGTCGCCTCACTGAGTCCCGGATTTCGCCATATCCGACCGGGTGAGGGGCGGCGGCCACGCGTGCTTGAGACTGTCCTGGTGTTGCTAATGTTGGCCGGATACTGCGTTTGGGGACTGGCAACAATCCCGCGCGCCGGCGAGCGAGATCAGGAATTGGCCGCCGTAAGCGACGCCCTCCGCCAGATTGATCAGCAAGTTGTCGATTTTACGGTGATCTCGCCGGTCGCGCACATCAGCACACCGCCTCAGATCGAGTACCTGGCAAAGTCCATCTGGCCCACCGCTCCAGGCCGGGTCGTGAGGTCATGGGAAGAAGCCGAGAACTGGCGGGTGGAGGCTGGAATCGAAGCAATGACCTCTCCTCAGGAAGCCTCACATGCGCATGTCTTCATACTGTGGCAAGCGTCGTTGGTCCCCTATCCCTCCGCGGACGGTCGAGTCGCGATTGCCAGGTTTCAGGAGTACTATCGCCATCGCCAGATCTCAGTATTAGTACTCCCCGCAACCAGGTTTTGAGAGAGGGAACGGTTCGCCAAAAACTCATCGAACTGCTCCGTCATGCCTCAAAACCACATCTCGATTGGCCGCAAGAAACGGCGCCGCTTTATCTCATTCGATTGCGGCGCTTTGTTCAAACAAAAAGTCATTTGCGGATAGAAATCTGTCTGTATCCGGCTTGACGCGTTTTCGGGAAATCCATATTGTTCCGCCTCGTTTGGAGGAGGGTCCATGGATGTACCCGACCAAAGCAGAAACGAAGTCGCCGGCAAGGACGCAGGCGGTTTCTGTTTTGCTCCAAACGCTGAGTGTTTCTTCTTGAAAGAGAAAATTTCGCGGCTCGACAATTGATTTCGTCCGGAGCCAATCGCCCCGGAAGTGGCTGGAGTCTTTCGCCCCCCTGGGACCCGCTGCTTCCGGGCATTTTTTTGCGCCGAATCCGAAAACCCAACATTGGCGTTGGTCGTGCATTGCCCATGTGCACACGCGGTTCAGTTGAGCACACTCTCATCAGAAACATAACGAACCGCCGTTTCCCGAGTGATCTTGCCCGCACGCAAGAGTCGCTTGATCGATTCGTCCAACGGCAGCATTCCCTCGCCACGGCCGGTCAAAATGTTGCGGTCGATGCTTTCGTCCTTGCGCTGGCGAATCGCGCTGGCGATGGGAGAGTTGACGAACATGATCTCTACGGCCAGCTCTCGCTTTTCTCCCCCGGCGCTGGGGAGCAGATGTTGGCTGATGACGGACCTCAAACTCATGGAGAGCTGGGCGCGAATCTCGTGCTGCACATTTTGGGGAAACAGATCGGCATAGCGAGAAATCGCCCCTTTGGCGTCGCGGGTATGCAGGGTTGCAAACACCAAATGTCCGGTTTCCGCGGCGCTGAGCGCCATTTGCGCAGTGGCATGGTCGCGGATTTCGCCGACGAGAATCACATCGGGGTCTTGCCGCAAACCATATTTTAACCCGTCGGCAAACGATCCGATGTCCGCTCCGACTTCGCGCTGGGTGACGATCGAATCGCGCGTTTGCGGAAACAGATATTCGATTGGCTCCTCAATGGTAATAATGCGTGAGCCGCCGAGTTTGATGATGTGGTTGATGATCATGGCAAGCGTCGTCGTTTTGCCCGAACCAGTTACGCCGGAGACCAAAATCAAACCGTTGCGAAACGACGCCAAGCGGTTCGCAATCTCATGCGGAAACCCCGCCCACGCAAAATCGGGAATCTGCGAAGGGATGACCCGAAAACAGGCTCCCATCCGTCCGCTGCTGAGAAAATAATTGACGCGGAACCGCTGCAGCGTCTCGCGGAATTCCAACTCCAGCGCGAAATCCGCATTGTGCTCGTTTTCGAACTGTCGCAGTGCACGTTGCGGACAGAGTGCCTGCAACTCGCGAACCACGACCTCTTCCGTCAGATTCTCCTCAGGAAGTTCCTCGAGGCGACCGTGCAATCGCATTGTGGGACGATGGCCGACAACGACGTGCAAGTCCGAGGCACCCTGCTCCACTGCCGCGCGTAGACAATCGGGCAGTAATTGTGACTCGGGTTCTCCCTGGGCAGACTGGTCGGAAGTCATCAATGGTCACCCTCAAGTATTGCGAGCTTGTTGAAGGCAGTGTGACGAGAAACGGCTCAGACCTCAGATCGTCATCGCCGTGAATCCGCCGTCGACCGCGATATTGGCGCCGGTCAGAAAGCTACCGGCACGCTGCGCGGCCATGAGCAGCACGGCGCCCGCCAGCTCTTCCGGGCTGCCGAAGCGGTCCATCGGCGTGTGCCGCATGATGCTTTCGATACGATCGGGCGTGAGCACTTTGCGATTCTGCTCCGCGGGGAAAAACCCGGGAGAGAGCGCATTGACGCGGATGCCGTGCGGAGCCCATTCCCGGGCCAGATTCTGCGTCAGGTTAATGACCGCGGCCTTCGTCGCGGAATAGGTGAACACGCGCGACAACGGCGTCATCCCGCTCAACGAGGCAATGTTGATAATCGACGCAGTTCCGCCCTGCTCCAGCATCTGTGCACCAAAGACCTGACAGGCAAGTCGCACGCTGCGCAAATTGACGTCAAGAATCTTGTCCCATTCGTCGTCGGTGATTTCCAGAAACGGCGTTGCGGAGTTGATCCCCGCGCCATTGACGAGCACGTCAACGGTCCGCTGCTGAGAGACGACATGTGCCACGACCGCCTGCAAATCGTCGCGATCGGTCGAATCGGCCGACACAAACTCAGCCGATCCGCCGCTGGATTCAATTTCTCTGACGCGTGCCTCGCCGTGCTCGGAATTGCGTCCCACAACCAGCACATGAGCGCCCGCCCCGGCCAGCGCGTCGCAAATCGCGCCGCCGAGTACCCCCGTGCCGCCGATCACAACTGCAGTTTTGCCATCGAGACCGAACAATTGTTGCAGGTATTCACCGGACGACGGGGACGACATAACGTGCAATCATTTCCTAAAGGGCGACAAACGCAACTGAAAACCAAGCCGACGGCCTGCCGCCGCCTCCCGGTTCTCAACTAAAGAATGAATCGGATCGAAAACCGTCAGCCAATAAATTCGACCTGCACCGGCTGGGGAATGATCCCCGCCGCATGTCCCCGGTCGAGCAATGTTTGCACCGCTTCGCGACCGCGCGGGCCGAAATCGAGCGTCCAATCGTTGACGTACATGCCCACAAACTCATCCGCCTTGCCGCGGTCGAGGTTGCGGCCGTATTGTAGTGCATACTCTAACGCTTCCGCCCGATGGTCGAGACCGTATTGGATGCTCTGCTTGAGTAGGGCGGTCACCTCGTGCATCGCCTGTTCGCCGAGGTCCTTGCGAATGGCATTGGCGCCCAGCGGCAAGGGCAGCCCCGTCTCTTCAAACCACCACTGTCCCAGATCGACGATCAAATGCAGTCCTTGATCACCGTAGGTGAGCTGTCCTTCGTGGATGATCAACCCCGCGTCGACCTTGCCCGCTTCGACTAGGTTGAGTATCTCGTCAAACGGATGCACCTCGTACTGGAAGTCATCACCAAGGAGCAACTTGAGCGTGAGAAACGCAGTCGTCAGCTTGCCGGGAACGGCGATCGTCTTGCCCTTCAGACCGGCGATGTCACCCGGGGCGCGGGCGACGACCATCGGGCCGTATTTGTCACCCATGCTCGCCCCGCACGCACAGACGGCGTAGGTCTCGGTGAGGTAGGCGTAACCATGCAAGCTGACGGCGGTCAGCTCCAATTCGGCATTCAACGCCCGTTGATTGAGCGTTTCGATGTCCTGGAGCGTGTGGGTAAACGTATAGGATCCCGTATCGATCTTATCGTTCGCCAGGGCATGGAACATGAACGCGTCATCGGGATCCGGGCTGTGTCCGACTTGAATCAGTGTCTTAACTTGTGACATTCAGGCCTTCGCGACGTTAGAACTTGAAATCATAGGGTGATGATCGAAAAACCGCACCAAAACGTGCGGATTAACGGCCGTTGGCAGCGATTGTCAAAATTGAGCGGCTGGGATACACTTTTTGACTCCCTGTGCCGAACCGGTTGCAGCGTAACTACCGTGCGGCGCCTCCGCAAGTGATTCCCTTCCATTCCCGCCCACACCGCCGTGCGGTCGACCAATCCCGATGATCCTGCTCAGCGTGCACAATCTTTCGCGGCAATTTGACCGCGAGCCGCTATTTGCCGGGGTGACGTTCGACGTGCGACCGGGGGAAAAAATTGGAATCGTCGGTCCCAACGGAACCGGAAAATCAACGCTGTTGAGAATTCTGGCCGGACATGACGAGCCGGATATCGGACAAGTGAATCGGCACGGCAGTGCGCGGATCGAGATGCTCAAGCAGCAGGTCGAGTATCACGAGGGCGGGACATTGCTGGAAGTCGCCAAATCGGGACTGGCGCCGTTGTATCAACTTCAGGAACAGGCGGAGGAACTCGCCAATCAAATCGGCGACGAGACCGAAACCGACGCCTTACAGCGGCTGCAAAAACAGTACGATCGAATTCAACACGAACTGCAAACGCAAGACGCGTACAACATCGACCACCGCGTCGACGAGGTACTGCAGGGGCTGGGGTTTTCCGAGGATCAATACGATCGCCCGCTCGCTCAATTCAGCGGAGGGCAGCAGAGCCGCGCCGTCTTGGGCAAGTTTCTCCTGTCCGCCCCGAATGTGATGCTGCTCGATGAGCCGACGAACCATCTGGATATCGAATCGACCGAGTGGCTGGAAGGCTTTCTCAAGTCTTGCCCGCAGACGGTGATTCTTGTCAGCCACGATCGGTACGTGCTGGACAAGGTTACCGACCGCATTCTGGAACTCAACGACGGCCGCCTCACCAGCTATCCGGGAAACTTTTCCGCGTACTGGAAATTGCGCGAGGAGCGCAACCTCGTCCAACAGCGCGAATACCAAAAGCAACAGGGCTTCATCGCCAAGACGGAAGACTTTATCCGCCGCAATAAATACGGCCAGAAACATGCGCAGGCGGCTGACCGCGTGAAGAAATTGGAGAGGTTGGAACGCATCAGTGAGCCGACTGATTTTCATACGGTCGCGATGAATTTCGGCGACGTCACGCGGACTGGGGATTGGGTGATCGACGCGGTCGATATGGCCAAAGGATACGGCGAACCGCTGTTTCGGGATTTTACCTTCCGCGTCTTTCGCGGCGATAGGATTGGGATCCTCGGCCCCAACGGCAGTGGAAAGACGACACTGATACGCACTTTGCTCAAAGAGTTGGAACCCGATCAGGGCAGCGTCCGTCACGGAACGGGCGTTAAGTTTGCCTTTTTTGACCAGCATCTCGACAGCCTCAATCCGCAGGCGGACGCCATCGAAAACCTGCGCCCCGACAGCCATTGCCCCGACTTTTCACCCGGCAAGGCGCGCGATATTCTGGCCCGATTCGGCCTACGGGGAGACATCGTATTTCAACACATCAGCCAGATGTCGGGCGGAGAGAAAAATAAGGTCGCTCTGGCCCGGTTGGCGCTCATCGACGCCAATGTGTTGGTGCTCGACGAACCAACGAACCACTTGGATCTCTGGGCCCGGGCCTCGCTGGAAGAGGCACTGCAAAAGTACGAAGGGACCTTACTGATCATCAGCCACGACCGGTATTTTCTTGATCGTGTGGTCAAATCGATCATCGCCTTCGAGCCAACCCGTGTGCGCACCTACGACGGCAACTACTCCGACTATGCCGACATGCAGCGGCGGCGCAAGGCCGAGGAGCAGACCGTCACAACCGAGACGACGACGCAGCAAACGAGTGGCCCTAAAGACTCCGCACGGCAGGATAAGCCTGCCAAACGGAAGCGCAAGTTTCCCTATCGCAAGATCTCCGATCTGGAGACTGAGATCGCTGAAGTCGAACAGAAGTTGCAGCAACTTCAATCCGAGATGAGCGACCCGGAGATCATGAGCGACCACGTCAGAGCACAAGAGGTGCTGGCAGGGTTTGCTGAGACCGAATCGCGTCTCAATCAGCTCTACGAACACTGGGAAGAGGCCGCCGAATTGGGATGAGAGAGCTGCCGTACAGTGCAGGCTTTCCCAACCATGGACGGAGTTGCCCTGTTCATTGTTCTCAAGTGCGGCGATCTGCCTATAATGCAGCGGTATCATCTCCTAGCCTCCCCCTTTGTACGAATCGAAGTTCGTGGCCGACATTCAGTTTTCGCCGAGGCACCGCTATCTGGTGCGGTTTCACCCGAAACGAATCCCGCACGCGTTTACCGATGTGTTAATTCTGGGGGGAGGCATCGCCGGTCTCCGTGCGGCTCTCGAGGTCCGTGAACCACTGCAAGCAACGGTGGTGACGAAGGATTCTCTGAGCCATTCCAATAGTGTGTATGCGCAGGGGGGCATCGCGGGCGTGTTGGATCCGCTCGACGCGTTTGCGAATCACGTCGACGACACGATCACCGCGGGCAAGGGACTGTGTGATCGGCAGGTCGTGGAGATGGTGATTCACGAGGCTCCGGAGCGGATCCGTGAGTTGATCCGCATGGGCACGCAATTCGATCGCGAAGACGGCGAATTGGCGCTGACCAAAGAAGGGGGACACAGCCATCGCCGCATCGTGCATGCATTGGGGGACGCGACCGGCAAAGAGGTGATGCGGGCGATGATCGAGCGCGTCCGCCGGTCGTCACAGATCCAATGCTGGCCGGAGACGTTTTCGATCGATTTGCTCACCTCCGAAGGCCGGTGCCGCGGTGCGCTGGTCTGGAACCGGCATCATGGCAAGACGTTTATCTGGGCGAAGCAAACAGTTTTGGCGACGGGAGGAGCGGGTTGCCTGTACCGGGAGACAACCAATCCCGACATCGCCACCGGCGACGGGCACGCCATCGCGGCACGGGCAGGCGCGGACCTGCGCGATATGGAATTCATGCAGTTTCACCCAACGGTGCTCTACATCGCCGGAAGTTCGCGGCACCTGATCTCGGAAGCCGTGCGGGGCGAGGGCGCCTACTTGCGGGACTCCCGGGGGCATCGCTTCATGCAGGACTATGACGAGCGCCTGGAACTGGCGCCGCGCGATGTCGTCAGCCAGGCCATTACCGCGCAGATGGACCTGACGAAACATCCGAACGTCTACCTCGATCTGACCCACTTGGATCGCGACTTGATCAAAGACCGCTTTCCGCACATCGGCAGCGTCTGTGCGGAATTTGGGTTGGACATTACGCGTGACCTGATTCCCGTCCGTCCCGGGGCACACTACATGGTCGGCGGCGTAACGGTCGATCAACAGGGGCGGACGACGTTGCCGGGGCTGTGGGCGGCGGGAGAAGTTACTTCCAGTGGCCTGCATGGCGCCAATCGGCTTGCATCGAACAGTCTTTTAGAAGGGGTCGTCTACGGCAAGCTCGCCGGCAGTGGAGCGGCTGAAGCTGCCGCCGACATCCAGGACTCGTTTCACGCGATCCCGCTCGACAGCGACTGGCCGCGCGAGAGAGAACACGACGAGGACGGGCTCAACCTCACCGACTTGCGAAACGCGCTCACGAGTGAAATGTGGCGGCAAGTCGGCATTCGTCGCGATGATGCGGGACTGAGGGAGGCGGGCCAGCAAGTTGAGTTTTGGAACCGTTACGTTTCCAGCCGGGAATTCGACGCACCTCAAGGATGGGAACTTCAAAACATGATGCTGGTCGCGAAACTGATGATCGCCGCTGCACTACACCGAACGGAAAGCCGCGGAGTTCATTTTCGGCGCGACTTTCCCGAATCCGACCCCGCCCAAGCAACGCAGATCACGCTGTCAAGTGCTGGGAAGAGTTGAAGCGCGTACGAAGCGATGTGATCAATGTTTGCATTCCACTTTGAGAGTTCTTGACCCACAGGATGAGAAATCTCACGTCCTCCCGCTACACTAGCAGGGCCGATGAGAAATTGCCGGGCCAGCGGTTTTGCATCTGCTGAAGGAGGAATCTCGCCAGTTCGCTGCGGAGTTCGTTTCCGTTTTGGATCCATCGTTGAACGGCCGGCGATGCAATTTCCTGTTCGTCGTGGGTTAATTGACGGCGAAATTCGTCGTCGTCCGACATTTCGATAAACCGCTCGTAACAGCCGGCGACGATTTCGAATCCATTCTCTCCGGAGGCGTCGTAGCAGAATGCAAGCCGCCGCAGCGGCGTCATCGTTAGCAACGATTGCAGTCGGCTGGTGGGACTGTTGTCGATGCGGCTGCACTCTCCCAGCAGCCCCAATAGCGCGGCATACATCACCGCGCGGCTGTGTGCCATCTTGAACGACCGCATCCGCTGCCGGCCGGCTCCGCGCGACCCGTCCCACTGGCAATTAACCGAAAGCGAGCGGTAGTAACGCATCAGGTCATTCAACAAATAACGCCACCAGGGCGGGGATTCCGGTTCGGACGGTGTTGCGGTGTACCAGTCGATGACCCCGTTCATTAGGTTTTTGAAATTCTCCGGCAAGCACACCGGTTGGGCATCCCACAGCAATTGGAAACGCTTACCGAACGTAGGAATTGCCTCATCGATTCGACCCCGGGCGCTGGCGTCAAGCAGTTGCGAAATTGTGGCCACAGTCGCAAAAACACCGTCGGCGCGCGGCCGCTTCAGACCAATTGGCGCCAGCGTCCTCCAGACTGATTCCCATGCCGCGCTGGCGCTGGTGTCGGCATCATCTTTGCCCTGCAACACCACAATCAAATCGCAATCTGACCCCGCGACGGCCTCCATCCGCCCCAACGAACCTGAGACGGCGATCGTATGTATACGGGGGTCAAGGTTGGTGTTTGCTAAGGCGTCACTGATCTTCGATAGGATCCGACGTGAATGGAGCATCGCCGAGTCTATGGCAGGATAGTCGCTAAAGTGAGTGGTCGATCTCGACTCCCATTGGTGATCAACGACATCTGACTCTGATCGGTCTGCCCACGGCTGCGTCATCGATGGTCTCCTATCGCCAAGGCGACGATATGGGCGGCTTTGAAGTGCGAACGGGTATGATTTCATTATCGTACAAACCGGCGGAGTGTGGGAACCCGCGCAGACAGTCTGCCGGGAAGGCAGTTCGATTCTAGGGTTGCCCCATTCTCACCTGTCTGCCAGAATCCCGTCAGGTCGGCGCTCTGAGAATACGGACTCTACGGAACAATGACCGATTGACTGCCGCTATCGAGACGCGCAGTAACAAGGGGAGCAACAAAGGGATTGTCAATGATGAGCAAGCTTACACATGGCTCGTTGGTCTGGATGTTGATGCTCGCTATCGGCTGCGGCAGCATGATCGGCTGCGGCGGGGGCGATGACGGCGACAAGCAGAACGGCAAATCCACCGCAGGAGGGGGGGCGGCGAAGACGGGCACTCCCAACGCCGACGGCTCCGGCGAGCAGGCTTACTGGGACGATTATCCCGACGTCCCCTACGTTCCCGTGATGACCGATGTCGATGGGATCGAGATTCCAAGATTGGAAGGCGCTCAAGAGTCGATCCAATTGCAGGGCGAACGTCCACTCGATTTGGGGAACGAACACGCCATCAAGAATCCCGGCAGCAAGGATACAGGCGATTGGTTGATTGTACGTTTTGATTCGGAGCCGAAGACGTTAAATCCGATCACCGAATCTTCGGCGGTTCAAACCTATATTGGCCAGTACGTCCAAGAACAACTGCTGTGGCAGAATTGGGAAACGTTTGAGTACGAGCCGCAGATTGCGAAGCGCTATGAAGCGGAGGACTCCGTAAAGCTTTCGGCCGACTATCAAGGTTATGAGCGGCGCCTGTCATTGGGTGACGGCAAACCGGCCGGTGAATTGGAAATTGACGCGGAACAGGACGATTCGGAATTCGCCTTTAAGACCTATGACGGAGCCGGGCAACCGTTGGGTGACGTTTGGGTCGGATTGTTCCCGATTGGAAAAATTCTCGGCGCTCCGGCCAACGGCTATCACAAGTGGAGCGACGATCAGGGGAATCTGAAAGTCACCGGTATTGTGCCGGGAAAATACCGTGTATTGGTCGGGGCAGAGTTTTTTGGAAAAACCGAAGAAGCGGAAGATGGTTCGCTGACAATAACACCCGTGACGCCGGACAACCCCTTAAAAGGCAAGCTCGATTCTGCAGGTGAGACCGCATTAACGCTCAACAAGGGGGATTGGGTCGACGTCCAAAGAGAAACGATCTTCACCTACTTTTTACGGGATGACGTCACTTGGTCTGATGGCAAACCGTTTACTGCCGACGACATTGTCTTCGGATACCACTGTATCAACAATCCATTTGTCGATGGGGATTCCGTCCGCGTCTACTATCACGACGTTGTTTCATGTGATGCTTTGGACAAATTCACGATCCGCATGCGTTATCGCCAGCAGTATTTCAAGGCGCTTGAGTTCACGATGGGTTTATCGTTTTATTCGCCGCCGCTGCATCAATTCAAGTCGCTCTTCAAGGAGCAAGGACTGGAGCTCACGTCAGAGCGGCTGACTGCCGATGAGGAGGCGGCTCAGAAGAAGGTGAGTGTGCACGGCCAGCAGTTCGGCAAGTATTTCAATACGAACACAGAGTACAACCATAAACCATTGGGGACCGGACCGTACATCGTTGACAAATGGGTTCGCGCCGACCGGGTGGAGCTGAAGCGGAATCCGAATTATTGGGGTAAAAAACGAGCCGGACACGTCGACAAAATCATCTTCAAGTTCATTCCCGACAACGTCGTCGCCTTGCAAGCACTCAAAGCGGGCGAGATCGACGCCTGTTTTCGGCTGTCACCTGAACAGTACTTTGAAGATCTGTCCGGTCCGCCGGAATGGTTCAAAGAAAACTTCGTCAAGGCGGAATGGTACAGCCCTTCGTTCGGCTATTACGGATGGAATTTGTTGAAGCCGATCTTCCAGGACCGGAGAGTGCGGCTCGCGTTTGCCCTTTTATTCGACGTGCCAGGATTTATCGAGAACAAGCTTAATAATGCCGCAGTTGCTGTTGCGGGGAGCCAGTATTATTTCGGGCCGATGTACGATCACGAAGTCAAACCGATCGGGTTCGACCCGGAAATCGCCCAAGATCTGCTGGCCGACGCAGGTTGGTTCGATACCGATAACGACGGCGTGCTCGACAAGGATGGACAGAAACTCGAATTCACTCTTATTTATCCTCCTGGAAAGCAGACCTATGACGACCGGGCTGCGATCATGAAGAAAAACTTTAGGCAGGTCGGCATCACGTTGAATATCCGGACATTTGAATGGGCGTCGTTTCTTGAAAAAGTGATGGCGAAAGATTTTGACGTCGTCAATCTCGGTTGGGCACAGCCCGTGGAGACGGACCCCTACCAGATCTGGCACAGTTCCGGGGCCGCTCCAGGAAAACGGGGCAGTAACCACGTCTCCTTTGCCGATCCCGTCGCGGATCAACTGATTGAGATGCTCCGTGTCACCCTCGACGAGAAGAAGCGAAAACGGATCAACGCGTCACTGCAACGGATTCTCGATCGCGAGCAGCCGTACATGTTTCTCTATATCGGCAAAGAATTCGCCGCGTATCAAAAACGATTTCGCGGCGTCAAATGGTACGCACTGCGGCCCGGATATGACTTGACGGAGTGGTATGTTCCCAAGAGTGAACAACTGCGAGGCGAGTAGACGAGGCTCATCGGTCCGCGGCCTCTCCCGTCGCCGCCCCTCTGCCGACTTCATTTGTTGCGCTCTTTAGGAACCTCTATTGTGTGGCAGTATCTTGCCAGACGCCTGCTGTTGATGATTCCCACGATGTTGGGAATTGTGATCATTTCCTTTACCGTCATCCACTTGGCGCCCGGCGATCCCGCCGCGCAGAAATTCGGCGGCGCCGGACAAGCCAACACAGGCATGGATGCGGAAAAGGGAACCGAGGCGGCCGAGAAACGCTTTCGCGAGCGATACCACCTCGATGAAAGCATCCCCGTGCAATTCTATCACTTTGTCATGCGGGCGCTGCGCGGCGATCTGATCTATTACCAGCAAGAAAAATCAATCCTGCCCGACCTTTGGGACGCGATGCAGGTCACGATCGTGATCAACTCGATCGTGTTCTTTTTGATTTATCTGTTTGCGATTCCCAGCGGAATCGTCAGCGCTGCGTTTCCGCACAGCACTCTGGACCGCACAACGACCGTCGTTCTTTTTATTCTTTACAGCTTACCCTCGTTCTGGGTCGCCACGATGCTGATTATTTGGTTCGGCAATCCGCAGCAGGCGATCTGGTTTCCCATTTCCGGTCTGCACGATATTGATGCCGACAAAATGAGCACGTGGGAATGGACTCTCGATTACATTCACCATATTACGCTGCCGGTCGTTTGCCTGACTTATAGCGGATTGGCTTACATCAGCCGCCAGATGCGGGCCGGCATGTTGGAAGTAATCCGTCAAGATTATATTCGCACCGCTCGCGCGAAAGGGGTCAGCCAAGGTCGCGTCATTTTGGTCCATGCACTCCGTAACGGCCTGTTTCCAATCATTACGCTGTTCAGTTCGCTTTTGCCGTTTTTGATCGGCGGCAGCGTAATTATTGAAACGATCTTCAATATCCCCGGTATGGGCCGCTTCGCTTTCGAAGGAGTGCTCCGCCGCGAGTATGACGTCGTGATGACCACCTTGACGTTGTCAGCGATCCTGACATTGCTGGGAATCTTGGTCTCCGACATTCTTTATGTGGCTGTCAACCCGCAAGTGACATTCGACAGTAAGAAATAGAGCAGATTGCATTGTGACGACAAACGAGGCCATCAAACCGGGCGAATCTGGATCGTCTGCAAGACCTTCTGAAGGTCAATGGGCATTGATCTGGCGCGAGTTTCGCCGCCGCCGCCTGGCCGTTGCCGGCGCGGTTCTCATTCTGTTTCTATTCACGATTAGTGTCTATGCGCCCTTCCTCGCTAACGGGATACCGATCTCCTATTACGGCCACAATCTGTCGGAATACAAGCAATCAGTGCGAACGCTGCGCGGCGCCTTGCGAAACCTCGCGCGCATGCAGCAAGGCGATGAAACCAAGGAGAACGAGCAAGAAACACTGGTTAATCTGGTCCGGACGCGGATCGGTCTGATGTCGGCTGCGGTGACGGCAGAAGGGAGTGCTGAACTTGCGGAGTTCGCCGCTGAATTTGAGAAGGCACTCTCATCAGGCGATACTGCAACTCTGCGACGACTGTCCAACGACGTTCGAAAGAAACTGGGTATCAACACCGTTCGGCTCAAAGACGGATGGCATTACCCGGTTTTCGCATCACTGAATTGGTTGGACATCATCTTTATGGTGTTCAATTTCTTTCTGGTCGCTGTGCCGCTTTGGTGGCCATTGATCCGGAGGGTGATCGGCGGTGAGCATCCGGCAATTCGCCGCAATTGCGTATTGGCGGTCTTGGTCGGTTTACCATTACTCTGCGGAGCAGTTTGGAAAGGAATTGTTCCGGAACGGATCGACCGTACCGACTATAAAGCTGCGGTCAAAGCGGGCGAAGAGTCGTCTGCTGAAAAGAACGCCTCGGTGGTTTATCAGCGGATCATTTGGCCATTGATTCCTTACTCGCTCGATGAGGACGATTTAGGAAACAAGTACGCAACGTCTTCCAAAGAGCATTGGATGGGGACCGACGGAATTGGTCGCGATGTGATGTGCCGTATGGTCTGGGGCGGCCGCGTCAGTCTGGCAGTCGGCGTCGTCGCTGTTTCGATTTACGTCGTCATTGGCATCGTGGTGGGATCCATTGCAGGCTATTTCCGCGGAACAACTGACCTCTTGATTTCGCGTGTGATTGAAGTTGTGATTTGCTTTCCAAGCTTCTTCCTGATTCTCACGATCGTCGCATTTTTGGGACCGAGTATTTTTAACATCATGATTGTGATCGGCGTGATTGGCTGGACCAGCGTCGCCCGTCTCGTTCGCGGTGAATTCTTGAAGTTGGGAGCCAGGGAATTCGTGCAAGCGGGGCGCGCGTTGGGTTATTCGCCGGTCCGAATAATTTTTCGGCACGTCCTTCCCAACGCAATCGCCCCCGTGCTTGTGGCCGCGACATTTGGGATCGCCGGTGCGATTCTGACGGAGAGCGCACTGTCGTTTTTGGGATTTGGAATCACCGTTCCGAAACCCTCGTGGGGCGGAATTCTCGCATCAGGCCGTGAATCGGTGCTGCGTGCACCTTGGCTGATTTACTATCCGGGGATCGCCATCTTTTTGACAATTACCAGCTATAATCTCGTCGGCGAGGCGCTTCGTGACGCGGCTGATCCGCGACTCCGTGGAAGTCGCTGATGTGCGCGTCAATGCTCACCCTTTGCCGCACCTGGCAGTTCCCCCGCCAGCAGTCGGCCGATCGGTTTGCCGGCGTCGAAACGCATCAACACGATTCGCAGCACCGCCGTCATGGGAACGGCTAGCACCGCGCCGATTGCTCCCCACAGCAGACCCCAAAAGGCGAGCGTCAGCACGACCGTCACCGGATGCAGTTCCAGTCCCGTCCCCATCAGCTTCGGCTCAACAAGATTTCCAATCGTCATCTGCAACGCGCCGGGAAAGATGACCACCCCCGCGATCGACCAGAGATCCAATCCCGCGCCGCCCGACTGAAACTGCACGAAGGCGATGGGAATCGGCAGCAATGTCGCGATGACCGAACCGATGTTGGGAATAAAGTTCAGCATGAACGCCAATAGGCCGAAGATGCCGGCGAACTTCAATCCGAAACCATACTCCAAAATCAGCCACGTGCCGAATCCGGTGACGGCCGACAGCGCCACTTTCGTCGCGATGTAGCTGCGGATTTTTTGATCGATTTCCGCGTAGATCCCTTTGCGGATCGCGTGCGGGTTGCGGCCGGCCAGCAGAAAAATCACAAAGATCACGACGAAGAATCCGGCCGAGAGCAGGTCGACCGCGCGCCCGGCGGTCCGCGTGGCGATGTCGGGAATGGCGTTGGCCACGTCGTTGGCCAGCCCGTTAATGATCTCGGCCATGCGGTCGCGTTCGACTTTGAACAGTGTCGCGATCGGAGCGATCCAATCGCCCGCTTCGCCGACTTCCTGACCCAGGTTTTGAAAATCACGGCTGTACTTGCTCGCAGCGATGGTCATGCCCTGCACCGCTCCGAAAACAAAGATGCCAAACACGAGGACAACGGCCAGCACAATCAACAGCGCAGAGGTGACCGCGACGGAGCGCGGCACTTTCCAGTGAATCACCTGGTAATCGACAATCGGCGAGACAATCGAGACGATAAAGATCGAGATCACAAACGGGACCATGACAGCGCGCGTGAACACCAAGGCACCGGCAATCGCGACCGTGGCCAGCACCATCAAACAGACCGTGATGATCTTTTTCTGTTCGTCGCTGATCGGCGCTCCAGATTGCATGAGTATCCCTTTGACGGATTCGGCTGAGTAACAAGCAATATCAACGTCGCCGAATATAGCAAAAATCGTCGCGCGCCAGGCAAGCGCCGCTCAGGAATCTCCCGACAGCCCGTGAGAACTTTCCGATTGTAGAGGTGATGACCGGCGAACCGGATTGAGACAGGGGACCGTCCGACGGCCGATGAAGTCCTCGTCCGATCAACGGGTTGACGGACGGCCCCCGGTTCAAATCGTGTGACAATGCCGATTTTGATTGCAACAAGGTGCGGGAGTCGTGATAATGGCCATGGCAGCAAATAGGGCGAATACTTCCTCTCTCGTCCGGAATTCTTCTGATGGGGGCATCAGCAGGCGAGAGGCGGATTTCGGCATATTGAGGTCCCGCATGATCGGCCCAGAGCCGTCGTGCTCTCTCGAGGAACGTTCCGGTCGGATGCCAGAGTTCAGTTTGAGAAATCAGAGGACTCCATGCGAAGTTTTCCAGTAGTGTTCCGGTCACCAAGCGACTCCGCATCCGGGTCTTCCCGCAAAGCCGAACGCGCTGCGGCTGCAGAACGCAAGTCCTCCGATCAAACTCTGGAAGAGACAAACGCTGCCGAATCGACGTCACCCAAGCCGGGGACTCGCGAGCTCAAGAAGAAATCTGCGAACGACGCGCAGCGCAAATCGACGAAGAAGAAGAAATCTTCAACTGTCGGAGACTTCAAGCTTCTCAAGAAACTGGGGCAAGGCGGCATGGGCGAAGTCTACTTGGCCCACCAGATCAGCCTCGACCGGAGAGTCGCGTTCAAGACGCTCTCCAAGCAACTCGCAGCCAAGAAGACGTTCATCGAACGCTTCTACCGCGAAGCCCGCAGTATGGCGAAATTGGATCACCCCAATGTGGTGCGCGGATTCGCCGTCGGTGAAGCGGGCGGCATTCATTATGTTGCCATGGAGTTCATTGACGGGGCCAGCCTGCACGACTGGATGAAAAAATTGCCCCGTCTCGAGGTGAGCGATGCAGTGCATGTCGCCCTCCGCTGCGCTGAAGCGCTGGAGCATGCCCACGAGCTAAACATCATCCATCGCGACATTAAGCCGGACAACGTGCTCATCACCAAATCGGGGATCGTCAAAGTCGCCGACTTGGGATTGGCGAAGGCACTTGACGACGACCTCTCGATGACGCAGAGCGGAACGGGGCTGGGGACGCCGTATTACATGCCGCCTGAGCAGGCCCGCAATGCCAAATACGTCGACGGCCGCAGCGACATCTATGCCCTGGGAGGCATGCTCTATTATTGCGTCACCGGCACGCATCCGTTCGAGGGCGATTCGACACTGGAAATCATCACGGCTAAGGAACGCGGCATATTCAAGTCGGCGCGGCGAATCAATCCCGCCGTACCGGAACGGTTGGATCTCATCATCGACAAGACGCTCGCTAAGGATCCGAATCACCGTTACCAGACGTGCACCGAACTGATCACCGATCTGGACAGTCTGCACATGGATGCTGAGTTCCTCAGCTTTGTCGATGAAAATGACCTCGCCCCGTCGGCAGCGAGATCGGCCCGCTCGTCGACGCGCACTCGAAAAACATCGGTCCCGGCCAGCCAGACTCCGCAGGCAGTGTCCGACAAGCCGGCCAGCAAGCCGTCTCCACCCACGCGAAAGCCCGCCCCAACTCGGAAGCCGCCCTCCTCGGACCATCGCAAAGTCGAAAAGGGCCAGTGGTGGTATGTGCAGTATCGAAATTCACAGGGCAAAAAGGTGATTTCCAAGCTCCGCACCGCCCAAGTCCAGCAACAACTCAAAGCGGGCAATATCAGCACCCGCGCAAAGGTTAAGAACCACCCCGACGCTAAATACGCTCCGCTCGCGTCGTTCCCGGAGTTTCTGGAGATCGTCGAGCGGAAATTGGTGGAAAAACGGGCCGAGAGAAAACAGGAGAGGTTTAACGCACTCTACGATCGCATCGATCGCGAGGAACGGTTTCACAAGCGGTGGCGGTGGTTGAAACGGTTTATGGAATCGGTCCAGAGTGGGGCGGGTTTCTTTGTCTATTTGGCCATTATTGCGGTAGTCGTTATCCTGCTGTGGTTGATTGCCACACCCCTCGTGCATGTGGCGATGGACGCTCTGGGGCTCGCCGACAAGGCCACTCCCGCTCCATAACCCTCCTGCAGCAGTCACCTTATCGACGTCGCCACGCCGCTCGCACCGGTTACCTTGACTGTCATCGTAGGATGCTCGTAAGTCGCATTTCGTGCTCACCGACGGCGTTACACCCGGTCGTTACGATTGGTGCGACATTTCAGGGATGAGAGTGACAGTTGCCTGGAAAGTGGATTTTCCGCCGAAATCATTAGCAGGGTTCACGTTGTAAGTTCACGGGCGCCTGTTTTTGGGCGAATCGGCTCGTTTGCTGTTCGAAACGCCCTTGAAGCGTGCCCCGGCACGTGAACAATAGAAAAACCACACCCATCGGTCGAAATGCCCAGTCCTTGTGACGGCTCTTGGGCGGTTTTGTTTACCGAGAGTTCATCAGTTCGCTCCCGAGGTGCGCCAATGACGTCACAGTTTTTGCCAAGATGCTGCTCGGGGATCTTGCTTGTGGCGTTGTTCTGGGCGTCTGGGGCATCACGACTGGAAGCTGACGAAGTTGCATTGCGTAACGGGATGAGGCTTAGCGGACGCTCCACGCCGCTGATGGGATTAGGAATGGCGGCCAAGGGGGGCAGGAAGCAGGGGCCGATCCGCGTCTACAATGTCACAATGGTCGACACCGGATTGACACGCGTGTTCATCCCCCGGCTGCAGGTCGCCGGATTGGAGCCGGACCAATTGGGAACTCAAGTCGATACGTTTCCGCTGAGACAACATCGCACGAGCCGGTCTGTGACGATTTCTCGGATCGGCCAGTTCGTCGATATACAACCGTTCGATGAGTGGGGCCGGCGTAAGGTCACACTGCGAGAATCGGACGGAAAGCAGCTCGACGTCTATCAGGCTGTTACTGAGCTCACACCAACGTACCTCAAGCTGGAAGGGATGAACTACCTTTGGGAATCGGGAATCGCGACAACCGCCGTTCCCGCTGAGACCCTGGACAAGATGCTTCGCAAAGCGATCCAAAAAGACAATCCAGACCATCGACTCGCGGTCGTCCGATTTTATTTGCAGGCAAAACTGTACCGGCAGGCGCAGCGGGAACTAAAGAGCATTGAAAAAGACTTCCCGGAAATGGCCAATAACGTGGCTCAGCGGCGCGTCGATTTGGCACAGTTGCAGGCGAAGCGATTGCTGCAAGAGCTAAATCTGCGTAAAGCCGCCGGTCAGCACGGCCTCGTGTATGACGGGACGCTGAAGTTTCCCGCAAAAAATGTCAGCCGATCGATTCTGCGAGATGTCAACGAGCTCAGGTCGTCGTACGAACAAAAGAAAAACCAGCGTGATCAGTTTGTGACTCAAATTCATCAGCTAAGGGAATCGATCACCGACCCCGACAAAGCGGGCCGTATCGAGCCGGTCGTCGAATCGATCGTTAAGAATCTCAACGTCAGTACGCTGAACCGATTGGAATCGTTCTTTCTGTTCACAAAGGACAGCGGGCTATCTGCGGAGGAGCAGTTGGGGCTGGCTATCTCCGGTTCAGTTCTCGGTAGTAATCATGCCGACACGAACCTCGACCGGGCGCTCAATTTGTGGCGCGCGCGCGAGTTAGTGCTGGAATACCTGACGGTAGACACGGCCGGCGGCAACCGCCGAGCTGAGATTGTGCGTGAAATCGACGACCTGGAAGGTATCAATGCCGAGAGCATCGCCCACCTGCTGCCGTTGCTGCCCTCAGCGGTGACGACCCCCGGCATCGAGCCGGGGCATCACATGCAGATCCAAGTTGAGTCTGCCGATGAATCGGCTCCCCCGGTGTCGTATTCAGTCGTGCTGCCGCCGGAGTATCACTCGGGCCGCAACTATCCGATGATTGTCGCCCTCAGAGGTCAGGGACGGACGACGCAGCAAGAAGCAGAATGGTGGGCCGGCGACGCGGAGAAACAGGGACAGGCTCAGCGGCATGGCTACATCGTGATCGCACCGCAATACGCGGCCGAGGACGCATACCAGCACACCTACGACGCTAACAGCCACCACATCGTCTTGGAAGCGATTCACGACGCGTGCCGTCGGTTTCAGGTCGATTCCGATCGCATTTTCCTGAGCGGGCACAGTATGGGGGCCGACGCCGCGTTCGACATCGGCATGTCGCACCCGCACCTGTTCGCAGGAGTCATTCCCATCTGCGGCGTGCTCCGCCATAACTGCCTACGGTACTGGAGCAATGCCAAGCACCTGCCGTTCTATGTTGTCGGCGGGGAGTTGGACCGCAACACGCTCGAAGAAAACGCTGCCGTGATGGATCGCATGATGCGTTTCGGCTACGACATCATGTACGTCGAGTACGTGGGCCGCGGCCGCGAGGGATTTTACGAAGAGATTCACAATCTCTTTAACTGGATGGCGCTGCATGAGCGCCAACGTGCGCTTCGCGACTTTGAGATGCTCACGTTCCGTGAGTCGGACGGCCAGTTCTATTGGTACGAGGCGTCGGGACTTCCGGAACGGTTCCCCGTGACCGACTTGTCGAGACGCATGAACCGTAAGCGTCGCGCCAAATTGCGGCCGATGAACCTGGACGTACACGTTTCGCAGGGCAACACGATCTCCGTCACCTCACCCGCCGCACAGAATACGGTTTGGCTTTCACCGGATGTGATCGATTTCGACAGCAAGCTGAAAGTCAAACTGAAAAGCCGCCTGAAATGGAATGATTTCGTCGAGCCTAATATCGAGACGATGCTCGAAGACTATCGCCGCCGCGGCGACCGGCAGTTGATTTATTGGGCACGGCTCGATTTTTGACTCGATCCGCCGGCGATTCTCGATTGTCCCTTGATGGCGGAAGTCTGCCGCTTATCGATCACGATCGTGCTGGAACCTCACTGGCAATGCTTGCGACGCAGGCGTTTTCTACGCAAAATAACGAAGATGTGCTCAATCACTCTCGTTTAGCGCCGAAACGCTCCATTCATGCTCGCCAAGCTCTTTACATATTCGCTGCTCGGCATCAAAGCTGAGCCGATCGAAGTCGAGGTCGACATCTCGCCCGGCGCGATGCCCAAAACGATTCTCGTCGGACTCGCCGAGGCGGCCGTTCGCGAGAGCACGCATCGCATTGAACGCGCGCTCGTCAACAGCGGCTACAACCGGCCGATCGACCGCATCGTGATCAACCTCTCACCCGCCGACATGCCGAAGGATGCCGCGTCGTTCGATTTGCCGATCGCGCTGGGCATGCTCACCGCCAGCGGTCAGGTGCAGTCGGAGCGGTTCGACGATTACGCCGCCGTCGGGGAACTGGCACTCGACGGCGTGATCCGCCCAGTCAAGGGAGCACTGTCGATGGCGATTGCCGCTCGCCGACAGGGCAAGCGCGGCATTCTCGTGCCGGTGGAGAACGCTCAAGAGGCGGCGGTGGTTGGAGAACTGGAAGCAATCCCGATCGGCTCTCTGGCCGAAGCGGTCGGGTTTTATACCGACCGGCTTGATATCCAGCCTGTCGAATTCAGTTGGGAGCAGGCGCTTCGCGAACTCTCCAACTACGACATTGATTATCTCGACGTCAAGGGCCAGGAACTGGCCAAGCGGGCCGTGACCGTTGCCGCAGCGGGCGCGCATCACATTCTCATGCTCGGCTCGCCGGGAACCGGTAAAACTTTGCTGGCATCCCGCTTTCCAACGATCCTGCCGCAACTGAGTACCGAGGAGAGCCTGCAGACGACGCAAATCTACAGCGCCACGGGCCGTCTCAATGCCGGCGAATCTCTCTTAATGACGCGCCCATTTCGTTCGCCGCATCACACGATCAGCGAAGCGGGCCTCGTCGGCGGGGGGAGTATACCCACACCGGGCGAAATTTCACTGGCACATAACGGGGTGTTGTTTTTAGATGAACTTCCCGAGTTCAACCGCCGCACGTTGGAAGTATTGCGGCAGCCGCTCGAAGATGGCCGCGTGACGATTTCGCGAGCGATGGGCAGCATCACCTTTCCCGCCAGTTTGATGATGGTTGCGGCACTGAACCCCTGCCCTTGCGGCTATCGCGGCGACCCTCGCCGGCAATGCAAATGCAATCCGCTGCAAGTGGAACGGTATTTGGCCAAGATCAGCGGGCCGTTGTTGGACCGGGTGGACATTCATCTGGAAGTCCCCTCCGTCCCCTTCCGCGAACTCTCCGACACCGCTTCAGGCACCGGCAGTGCGGAGATGCGGGAGCAAGTGATCGCCGCCCGCGAAATCCAATCCCGCCGCTTCGCCGGCCACCGCATCACCAACAACGGCAAAATGACCCCGCGACAGATCCGCACGTTCTGTCGCTTGGACAGTGATGCGGAGACGTTGCTCAAAACCGCGATGGAAGAGATGGGCCTGTCAGCCCGCGCCCACGACAAAATCCTCCGCGTCGGCCGCACGATCGCCGACCTGGAACGGTGTAACCAGATCACAGCGGTACATCTGAGCGAGGCGATTAACTATCGGACATTGGATCGGAATTACTGGGCTTGAGGTTGAGATTAAGGGGCGACCAGACGGTCCCCGACGCGACAAGATGCAGCGCACGCTGCCTTTGGTTTCCCGAACTCTATGGCTAGTTGCCGGACCCTGAACAATACATCGCATTCCCATCCAGGAACGATGATGGCGCATCCTCTTGTGCCTTTGGCACCCAACCGCTGCGCGGATGGGCCACCCGTTTGTGATTGAATGATGGATATGGGTGGCCCGGCCATTCTTGGCCGGGTCGCTATGCGACAAGAAGCCGCGCCTTCCACCGTTAAATACCGGGACTTGGCAACCTGACCGGGAAATCGTCGATGAAGCGTCGAAAGGTCTACGACGAGGAAAAACACTGTCACTTTGTGACATTCTCTTGTTTCAAACGTCGCAAATATCTGAGCCCTGATCGAGCCAAACAAATCGTCATCGGCCATCTGGGAAGCATTCTCACTCACGAGAATGGAATATGCTTGGGATTTGTCATTATGCCCGACCACGTGCACGCGCTGATTTGGTTTCCAGAAACAAATCAGCTCAGCCCGTTTATGAATCAATGGAAATCTCAATCATCGAGACAGCTAAAAGATCTGTTCCGCGAAAACTATCAGAACTACTGGATGCACATGGATGCGTCGGATCCAATTTGGCAGCCACGCTATTACGGTTTCAATGTCTGGTCACGTGAAAAAGCCGAAGAGAAACTTGAGTATATGCACCTGAATCCGGTCAGGGCGGGTTTGACCCAGCGGACGACCGAGTGGCGTTGGAGTTCAGCTCGTTGGTATGTTGAGCAAAAGCCCGTCGGTCTGCCCATTCGTTGGCCGCCGGGCCTGTGACCAGGAGGAGTGCTTGGCGCGAGCACCAGGGGTTGAACGCGGGTGGCCCGTCCATCTTTGGCCGGGTCGCTGTGTGACATGAAGCGGCGCACTCCCCGTTTGAGTTCTCGATTTTGATAACCAATTGTTGAACCCAGAGCATTGCGTCGTATTCTCAGCCAGGATCGTATTCCCAGCAAGGAACGATGAGGGCGCATCTTCTTGTGCCTTCGGCACCCAACCGCAGCGCGGATGGGCCACCCGTTTGTGATTGAATGATATGCTCGGGTGGCCCGGCCATTCTTGGCCGGGTCGCTATGCGACAAGAAGCCGCGCCTTCCTCGTTCAACTACCAGGATTTGGCAACCCGACCGGAAAATCGGAAATGAAGCGTCGCACGGTCTACGATGCGGAATACCACTGTGCCTTCTGCACGCAGCGACTGCTCGGAGGGTAACCACGTCAGCTCAAAATCGGCAGGCCGCCGTCGGGCGCGTGCTGAAATTCGCGCGTCACGATTGAGCCGATGAGCGTTGTGGCGGTGCAGTCGTCGATGCGGATACGGGCCGTGCTGCCGGTGAGGCGGCGGTTGCCGTCGAAGACGACGATCCGATCGCACCGCGTGCGACCGGTCAATTGTGTGAGCGGGCCCTGCTCGCCGTCCGCCGATTTGAGCGCCGTCTTGCTCGGCCCTTCGACGAGCACATCATACTCGCGGCCGATTCGCTCCGCGTTGTCCTCTTCGCTGATCTCCGTCTGCAACTCGAGCATCTCGACGTTGCGGCGGCGTTTCGTCTCCTCCGGCACATCATCCAGCATGATCGCGTCCGCTTTTGTTCCGGTGCGGGCGCTGTACTTGAAGATGAAGCTGTTCTTGAAGCGAAACTCGCGGACCAGGTCCATGCTCTTCTGATGCGCCTCTTCCGTTTCGCCGCAGAACCCGACGATGAAGTCGCTCGAGACGGCGCAATCGGGAACGGTCGCATGAATCCGCTGCATCATCTCGCGGTAGTCCGCGACGGTATAGCCCCGCTTCATTCGCTTGAGCATTTCGTCGCAGCCGGATTGCGCCGGGACGTGCAGATAATGTGCAAGCTTGGGCAGATCGCGGACGGCCTGCAGCAAGTCGTCTCCCATATCACGGGGATAGTTCGTTACGAATTTGATCCGTTCCAACCCCGGCGTGTCGTGAAATGCTGCGATCAAGTCGGCCAGTCGGTACTCGCGACCATCTTCGGTATGGCGATAACTGTTAACCGTCTGTCCCAACAACGTGACTTCTTTGACACCCTCGGCGGCCAGTTGATGGACTTCCTGCACAATATCGCGTGGCGCGCGGCTCTGTTCGGGTCCGCGGGTCATTGGCACCACGCAATAAGTGCAAAACTTGTCGCAACCGATCATGATTCTGACGTACGCCTGAAACGCCGACGGCCGCATCTCAGGATCGCGGAGCGGATCGTAACTCTCAAAGCTCGCGGCCACCGTCTGCCGTGTCGCGTCGCGGCGGGCCAGGCTGACCGCCATGTGCCGCCCGCGATTAGCCCGCGCGTCCTCGATCAGCCCGGGGATTTCCGAGAGTTGGCCCGTCCCGACAACAATGTCGACGTGCGGCGCCTTCTGAAAAACCAGCTTCTGATCCTTCTGCGCCATACAGCCCATAACGCCGATAACCTGTTGCGGACGTCGGCGGCGGCTGTATTTCAAACGACCCAGAGCGGAATAGATCTTGTGCTCTGCGTGCTCGCGGACGCTGCAGGTGTTGAACAATACAGTGTCGGCCGACGTGATGTCGTCGGTCAATTGAAAGCCGTGCTTGCGCAGCGCCGCCACGACGAGTTCGCTGTCCAACTCATTCATTTGACAGCCGACGGTCTGGATAAAAAGCTTGCCGTTATGTGCGTCGTGTGCGGACGGGTCTTGCATTGGTCTTTCAGTTGATTCCATCACTCAGCAAAGAGTATTACCGCGGCGAGTTCATCCCGCTTTGGCCGCCGATTGCTGTTGGGGGCTCGATTCCGAGGCGTCCTGCTCCGCCTCTTCAGCCATCACTTTCAAGCGGGCCTGAATGGCAGCATCTCGTCGGATGCGGTTGCGGTGATCGGACATCAGCATCGTCAACGACTTGAGTGCCAAAAGCGATGCGGCGGCGTATAAGCCCAATTGCCACAATTCCATGACGTCCTCCTTGAACGACCCTGCGATCCTTCTGAGCTTCCTGCGCAACACGATAGCATAGCCGTCTAGAAAACGACAAGAGCTCTCAGTCAGCGCTGCCTCTAGAAACAGGTTGAGCCGCTCGGCGAAAGTGGCCGTCCATGCGGAAGTCCGCCAGTCAACACTTGTTACGGATCCCCGCAGTGGAGGATTCCTCAGGCACTGCAGATGGCACTCAACGGCAGATCGCACACCTGTTGCTACACAGACACTTGCAGTTTAGCGCAGGCGCTTTGGTCGAAGTGTGGATTGATCGGAGTTGGCCGTCCGTCGTCGCGTCTGTCGGACGGCAGCAGACTTGCTCCGTCTCGGCGTTTGGCCCCGGGCGGTGGTCGAGGTGGACTGCGTACCCGCCTCTTTCCGCTTGATCGCGGCAGCGTAGATTCGGGCCGTCAATCGCAGTAGCTGTTTGCGACGCATCTCGGGGATGCCGTCCATTTTCCCAATGATTTGTTCCACCCACCCGGGCCGTTTCTCCATCGCCATGCCCATCATTTTCATGAATAGGCTGATGTCACTGAACGTGCGGTCCGCGATCCGGCCGCTCAGCGGAGTGAGAATCTTGGCAAGGCTCTCAACGGTTTGTGAGGGGAAGGCGACATACAGATCGGCCGTATGCGTGATGTAGGTCTTGCCGTCGTTCTCTTGGGAATATGCGGTGCGCAGCAAGATCACCGATTTCGCTCTGATCGGTTTGGGAAGCAATGGATTTTTAAACTCTCCTTCGCAATACACCAGATTGAGATTCGGTGATTGAAACAGGACATCCATCGTTCCGATCGTGCCGTCATCAGCATCGCCTTCGTACTCGAACCGCCCCGTTTGCCACAGTTGCAGCTTGGATATCTGCATTGCCCGCCAGATACTGACCGCGACGTCGGGATGGTAAACGAAGTACTCGTACGCGTCCGGATCGCTCGCGAAAATAATCGTTGGCAGCCGGCGAAACATTCCTGCGGAATCCACGACATCCAAAATCTTCTGACGCACGGCAGGCGCCAGTTTCTTCAGCGGCAACGCAGCGAAAGCGGCGCGCTTGGCTTCGGCCGAAGAGATCCCTGAATTGGACTGCCGGCGATTCGACCGCACTTCGCCGGTTTGTTTGAATTTGGCGAGCAGGATTTTTCCGTCGAGCGCTTCATTCTCGGCAGCCGTGCGTTCGGCTTCATCTGGCGGGGCGGCGGAGATTGTAGAGCAGGTTCCACAAATCACCGCGAGCAGCAGCCCAGCCATACAGGCCCGATGGAGCGGTACTCTCCTCAACTGGATGTTGTGCATGCCTCCCCCGGTTTACATCTCGTTGTCTGCCGAACGCTCTCAATTGGCCGAGCCACATCACCCAGTCACCGGCATCTCCACCGGCGCATCCCCCAAGGAGTCAGATTGGGACCCGACGCAATGGGACAACTTGACGACACTTGATGTCAATCTCGAACAATGTGAATCTCGTTACTGATTTCGTCGTCGAGATTGCAAGCAAGTCTCCGGCGGGCCGGCATGTCATCTCAGTTGCATTAAGATTCAGCAAGCCCTGCTCTCCAGTTCATCGGCATGTCGACTCAATCGAGACGAATCGAATTTAAGTACAGTTTGCGGGCCAAAGCCCGTAGCTGTCGCAACTTCTCAGCAGCCACTTCGACTGCGCGCATCAATGTGTCAATCCGGAGAAAACCAGTCCTCTAGGTCGGAGATGCCAGGAGACGCAATTGCAGCCGGTCTGAGAATCTGCGACACTTGACGCCGAAGACGTTGACTCGGAGACCCTGCCTCAGAATTGATTTGAGACATTGGGAATTGTCGGTTCCCTCGGTCAATCGGACGGTCCACTTCATCCGAATTCGTTATATTCGAAGTTTCTGCCCGCCAGTTACTATCATGCGTACTATGAACTGGGCGATGCCCGTCGTCATCTGTTTGACCATGAGCCAAATGACCTGCGGAGTCGAACCAGATTCGAATCGGCCGCGGCAAAATGACCCGAAGTCGGAGAGTCCTGCCCGGAGGTTCAACTTGAAAACGAAAACTTTGGGTGGTCTCCAACTTTGGTCGGACGTTCACTACTTTCACGGATGGCATATTCAGCAGCATGCCTCTACTGGGCACTTCCGTTTGCTCGATTCCAAGGATGTCCGGCATGCTTGGGGAAGCAAAGAGGAATGCATTTCAGCCCTTGAGGAAATTCGAAAACAGCAAGAACTAGCGGCGATGTCCGGAAAGGCGGTCATCCTGATTCATGGAATCGGACGGTCCGCAAATTCGATGCGGGCAATCCGCAGGCGGCTGAACGACCGGGAGTACGCGACGTTTGGCTTTAACTATGCGAGTACCCGAATCGACATTCCGACCGCAGCGGGGTACCTCCACGAATTGATTGAATCCTTGGATGGAATCGAAGAGATCAGTTTTGTGGTGCACAGTATGGGGGGATTGGTCGTCCGTTCGTATCTCTCGCAGCATCGCGACAAGCGGATCGAACGTCTGGTCATGCTGGGCGTCCCGAACTCGGGCGCCACGTTGGCCAAGGATCTGAAGGACGTTTGGCTCTTCAAGGTCATTTCCGGCCCGGCCGGCCAACAACTGGCCAAGGATCCGCAGGGATTTACTGCGGGTTTGCCGACACCCGATTTTGAGTTCGCAGTAATCGCCGGCAGCCGGGGCACGCTGCAAGGCTACAATCCGATGATTCCAGGAGACGACGACGGGACGGTGGCCGTGGAAAGCACCAAGTTGCCCGGCGCCGCCGACTTCCTCGCGGTGCGCAGGTTGCATTCGTTCATGATGTTCGCACCTGAAGTGATCGACGCAACAGAACGATTCATCGTCCAAGGAAAGCTACGCAAAGACGGGCCGCGTCATCCGATTCTGAAGCCGAAGAAGGACTCGGACAAATCCTCCACGACGCCGACAACCAGCGAAAATCAAAAGGACAAGACACGGCGGTGAGCGTACTCGATGACATCGTAGCGCATAAGCGTGGAGAGATTAAGAACGCCCGGGCAGTGACGCCGATCGAAACCTTGCAGGAGCAATTGGCCGATGCGCCGCCCGTTCGATCGTTTTCGGACGCTCTGAGCAGCGTAGCCCCGATGCACGTCATCGCGGAGGTCAAGAAAGCGTCGCCCTCTGCCGGGATCATCCGCGCTGATTTCGATCCGGTCGAGATCGCACGAACATACGAGCAGCATGGAGCCGCCTGCATGAGCGTGTTGACGGATGAGCATTTTTTTCAAGGATCTTTGGAGTATCTCCGCAATGTACGGCGGGCTGTCTCCATTCCAGTGCTGCGCAAAGATTTCATCCTGGACCGGTATCAGATTCTCGAAGCACGCGTGGCTGGCGCGGACTGTGTCTTGCTGATCGCCGAGTGTCTCGACGACGAGTCGCTTCAAGATCTTCACGAATTCGCCGAATCACTTGGTATGGAATGTCTCGTCGAATTGTACGAACCGGAGAATTTGGAGCGTGTTTTGGCAATTTCGCCGAAAATTGTCGGCGTCAACAATCGTGATCTGCGAACGTTTCAGACGGATTTGGGTCATTCATTGAAGTTGCATCGATCCATCGAGCAACCGGTGATCTTTGTCAGTGAGAGCGGGATCCGCACACGGGACGACGTACAGCGACTGGAAGAGGCCGGGGTCGATGCCATTCTGGTGGGTGAGACCCTAATGCGGGCACCCCAAATAGGCCGGGAACTCCAATCGCTTCTAGGTACAATCACCTAGTCGTTCAGTGATATTCCCCCGTCGATCGCGCGACTTCTGTAGTGGATTCAATTCGCGGGAACTTAGAGATTGGGGTCAGCGTCTCACCTGAGGCAAATGGTGCACGTGGGATTTTTTTAAGAAAAGCCGAAACTCGATCAGGATCTTCGGGGTTCATTACATCAAGATCACTAAGAACTGTGTGGACAATTCGAACGGCGTTTGATGTAATATCAGAGAGTGAAGAGGCGCAGCTTTTTCTCAGCGTTCGATTTGACCCCTGTGGTGCTCGGGAGATGGGGAGATGATGCACAATATCTTGCGCTTCGCTTCGTTTGGGGCTTTGCTTGTAGCGATCGGATGTGGAGGTGGGACTCCCTCCAATTCACCCTCCGGCGGAGTGGATGAAAACCCGTTTGCTTCCTCCGGGGGCTCTGCTGATTCTGGCGGCGACTTGGAGCCCACCACGAAGAAGAGGAAGAAACGTAATCGCTCCGTAAGCTCGCGGCCGCGACGCAACAAGCGGAACTCCAACAGCCGAAAGTCTACGAACCAGATCCCGAGTCCCGCATACGGAAGCGTCTCTGAACATCCTGTTGCCAGACGGGGACTGGAGTCGACACGTTCGCAGCCGTCAACATCGCCGCGACACGATCAAAAACCGGTTCAAGAACATCCGCTCTCCGCCTTGCTGGGACAGCCTGCCCCGAACCTGGACATCAAACTCCCCGAAGGGGGCGTCTTAAATTTACAAAACCGCAACTCAAGCCAGGTCCTGGTGGTTGTCATTTGGGCCACATACAGCAAGCTCAGCAAAAAAGAGTTCGACGCCATTGAAAAAGTTAGGTCGGATCTCTTCGGTAAGAACGTAAAATGGCTGGCCGTTAATGACGGCGAAAAGCACTCCGCGGTCAGCAAGTATCTCGCCAGGCAGAAGGTGGATATTCCCATCGGCTATGATTTAGATCAAGAAGTTGCCGACGCATTTCAAGCCAGCCAGTTGCCGTTTCTGGCCATCATCGATACGAATGGGGTCATCCAAAGCCTGCATCCCGGCTATAGTACAACGTTGGACATCGAATTACGCAGCGAACTCTTCGATCTGACGTCCGGACGAGACATCATTGAAAAAGCCAGAGACAGGCTCAATCACGGCCCCAAGTTGCGGCGTCAAACAAAGACTTCCCCAGGGCAGCAAGAGCCGTCCGATGTCGCGAACGATGATCCCGTGCAAGTCGCGCATCAAGCGGCAACGTTCGAACTCAAATTGGACTCCGGCCGCACCATCGATTTGAAGCAGATCTTTTCGTCGAAGGGAAAAGAATTTGAAGTCAGGTTGGGCCGCATGCGCCGAAAGGGATCGGTGCTGACCTCGTACTACGAAGGGCGGAAACCAAAACTCTTAGTGGGCAACACCGGCGGGCGGCTTAATGGACCGACGGCCGCGTTTTATCCCGACGGAACCCCGATGATCTATCTAGACTATGTCGTGGGCAACCGTGCGGGAACACTCTTTACCTGGGACGACCAGCGCCGGCCTTGGGTCTTCGCTCAATACGATTCCGGCAAGAAAGATGGATACGCCTGCGCCTTTCGGGCGTGCGGCGATGAGTGCACCGATGGACATATCTGGTTGATTCAAGAGTGGGAAAACGACAAACTCCGCAAGTCTCATCTGGCCGAACAGGATGGGGACGTGGTGACGTACGATCACCTTGAATCGAGCGACCATCTCAGCAACAACGAATATGCGGAAGCCGCTGCCCAGATCAACCGATTTGAAAAGGATCTGGCGACGAACGAAATCGGTCTGAAAAAGACGATTTCGCAGTATGGCCGGCAAGTTGCCCGTGCCCGCCGCGCCGCAGCGCGAGCCTCCATGCAGCGAAGCATGGCCTCAATGATGGGGGGCGGCTCGGGCATTCGGGTCAGTGTGCCGCGAATTCGAATACGCACCGGCGGCTCTTGTTGAAACTGAGCCAGCCTGGGCCGGTTCGGTCCTTCCAACAATCTTCGACAGTGCTGTCGTGCGCAGGTCGTTCTTGGCGACGACGGTAAGACCTCTCGTGCGTAAGAGTCGCTGCACGATTATTTCGCCACCTCAAGAATTGCTGTGCCGCCCCGGTTGTGGGCATTCTGCCGCGCAAGCTGCTATAGTCGAACGGGAGCCACGGCAGTCGTCTGCGACCGCCGCATGGATCGCGAAGTCCAATCGACGAAACCGCTGGAGAACTGGAATGCCGAGCCGATTGCAGGTCGTCACTTTGCTGTTGTTGATGCTGCCCTGTTCATCGAGCGCCCAGGAGTGGACGCGATTTCGCGGGCCCAACGGAAGCGGGCTGAGCCACGCGACGACGATACCAGTCTCCTGGACTGAAGACGATTACAATTGGAAAATCGACCTGCCGGGGAGCGGACATGCGTCTCCAGTGCTCTGGGGTGAGCGACTGTTTCTGTTTTCGGCCGATCCTGACTCTTCGACGCGGTTTTTGATGTGCGTCGATGCGGTCACCGGCGCAACCCACTGGAAGGAGTCAATTGAGACGGCGACCTACGACGTTCGCAAACAGAATAGTCTCGCCTCGTCCACACCGGCGGTCGACGCAGAGCACGTGTACATTGCGTATTCGACTGGCGAGACCACGACTTTGCAGGCCTTCACACACGAGGGAAAACCGGTCTGGGACTATGAGGTCGGTCCCTTCAATAGCCGACATGGATTCGCCACCTCTCCGGTCGTCTTTGGTGATGTCGTCGTTCTCAACAATCAACAAATGACCTCACGCGGCCGCCGGGGCGAATTTGGGACCGGCGAGAGCTTTCTGTTGGCGGTTGACTGCAAAACGGGAGAGCGGCGGTGGCAAACGCCTCGTAACAGTGCAATCGCTGCCCACTCGGTCCCCTGCATCTACCAGCCGGCCGACGGGCCGGCCGAGTTGGTCTATACCAGCACTGCGCACGGCATGACCGGCATCGATCCAATTACGGGGGAAGAAAAATGGTCCTTGCCGGAGATCTTTCGCCAACGGTGCGTCGGCTCCCCCATCTCAGCGGCCGGCCTGGTTCTCGCCGCCAACGGAAACGGAAGCGGAAATAATTCGCTCTATGCCGTCAAGCCCGGGGGTACGCCGGCGACCGCGTACGTTGTGGACCGCCAAGTGCCCTATGTGCCGACCCCGGTTGCGAAAGATAATCTGCTCTTTCTTTGGTCCGATCGAGGCGTCGTCTCCTGCCTGGACCTCACGACGGGCGAACGTCATTGGCAGAAGCGCGTCGGCGGCAACTACTTCAGCTCTCCCGTCATCGCCGGCGACCACTTGTATTGCACCGACCTGGATGGCGTGACGGTCGTGTTGGCGGCCGCGAAGGATTACCACTTGCTGGCCAAGAACTCGCTCGGCGACCAGTGCCACGCTACGCCCGCGATTGCGCTCGGGCGGATGTATCTGCGGACGTTTCACCATCTGATCTCGATCGGCGGTCCGAATTCGTCACCCTAAGCGCGCGTTCTGAGTGCTGCTCACAATGGTGACGTCTGCTGCCATAATCCGGCTCCGTAAACTTCGTTTCGGCGGCGACTGCTGAATCTTGCAAGCAGACCTCGTCAGGATGCAGATCCGCGAATCCTCCCCCTGCCATGTCCAACCGCGACTGCGCACCGCGTTCGCTGGTCCTAGCGAGCGGAATTTCTCGCAAATCCACGGATATTTGCGATCGTGCCAGCGTGACCTATAGTTTTTTGCGCCGCCGGAGCAGAAAGCGATTGACGGCCGGCGGAGACTCGCGATTAGGGGCTGTATCGCTGCCCCACAGCCCGCACGCGCTGCAAATCCCTCAAACCTGGAACGTGATCGATGTCCAATGAAACTCAGCACTCGGACTCCCAACCAGCCAATCCCGAAAAACCGGACGGGTGGGCAAAATTTGTTTTGGCGATGCAGGCCATCGGAATCGGGCTGGTGATCGCGGCAATCGTCACGGTGATACGACTGATTCAACATCCCCAGTTCCGTTCCGTTTACCTCGGTCTCGACCAGATGCGCACTCCGCTGGTCGCAATCGGCGTCGCGGTTTTGGCATTGGCCGGATTCGTGATCTGGTACCGCCCCAACCTACGCACGCTGGCAGTCGGGGCGGCCGTGCTTCTCGTTGTGGGGCTCGGGGCGCGGTCTCTGATTCGCATTGATAGCTACTACGGCGGAATGCTGCCAAGATTTACATGGCGCTGGGCGCCGACGGCCGAGGAGCAATTTGCGGCTTACCTCGAGGAACAACCGCAGGCAAGCGATGCGTCGCCGACTGCGATCGAACTGCAAGAGAGCAAGCATGATTACGCCACATTTTTAGGTCCGAACCGGGACGGGATCCTCAATGCGATCGACTTGGAAACCGACTGGTCCGCGCATCCTCCCAGAGAATTATGGCGGCACCCCGTCGGCCTGGGCTGGGGGGGATTCGCCGTTGTCGGGCAAGCTGCGATCACTCAGGAACAGCGCGGCGACGAAGAAGCCGTTGTCTGCTATGACTTGAAAACCGGCCGGCAATTGTGGACCTACTCCTCACCGGTGCGATTTGAGGACGAACACGGCGATGGACCGCGGGCTAATCCGACCGTGGCGAACGGCCGGGTGTATACGATCGGTGCCACCGGGCTGTTGACGTGCCTCGACGGATCAAACGGCAAAATGATCTGGCAACAAGAGACACTCTCCGACCCCAAGACCCAAAACATTCTGTGGGGGATGTCGGGTTCGCCGCTGGTGATTGGCGACCGTGTGATTGTCACTCCCGGCGGAGGTGCGGGACGCGCACTCGTCGCCTATGATGCCGACGATGGGCGCGAATTGTTCAGCGGCGGCGATGATCCGTCCGCGTATTCCTCACCGGCACAAGTGGATCTTGCCGGTCAGAAACAGTTTCTCAGCTTCAACGGCGCCGGATTGCGGGGCTTCGACGAACAGGGCCAGCCGCTGTGGTTACACGCCTGGTTGACGCAAGGGGAATCGCAACGGGTAAATGTCGCCCAGCCGATCGTTGTGCAGGATTTCGATCCCGCTTCGCACGATGCCGGTTATGTGTTGATTTCCTCCGGCTACGGCATGGGGGCGGCCCTTCTGCGAATTTCACGCGAAGACGATACGTGGCGGACCGAAGAGGTTTGGCGGAGCAAGCAGCTTAAAGCAAAGATGTCGAACTTCGTCGTTCACGACGGATTTGTGTATGGATTGGACAACGGCATTCTGACCTGTTTGGACGCTCGCACCGGCAAACGAAATTGGAAACGGGGCCGCTACGGTCACGGACAATTGTTGCTCGTGGGCGACGTTCTGCTGATTCAGGCCGAGTCGGGCGAAGTGGTTCTGGCCGCCGCGAATCCAGAGAGCTATCAAGAATGGAGCCGCTTGGCCGCTCTGCAGGACAAGACCTGGAACAACGCCACGCTTGCGGGCAATATTCTGGTCGTCCGTAACGACCGCGAAGCCGCCGCATTCGAGCTGCCGCTGCGCAGCGAGAGTAGCCTGGCATTGGGATCCAACCCGCCTGAAGCTTCGATTCCGTAAGCTGAACGGCCGAAAACTCCCAGGGTGGCCCGATTGAAAATCGGGGTAGCGCAGGCAAAAGAGGCCGCAATTTCAGCGTTCGCTTGCGGCCGATTCAGCGATTGCGGACCGACGGACTCTATTTCACCCTCAATGCGTCTTACTCACGCCGCGAGCCATGTTCTCGCGTCACAAAATGACGAGTGAGCATGCGATTGCGAGGGAGCACGCGGCATGGTCACCCGCCTGTGGGCGTGATACCATGGCGCATGACCATCCCGGTTGAATTGCAACTTCGCTCATCACGCGGTTATCGCGGATTTCGCACAACAAGCGTCTCATGTGGCCATTCAAACGACGGCCAGCAGACTGGAAGCTCGTACAGCAAGCTCGCGCCGAATTCATAGTTCAGTGCCTCCGAAAACACTTGCCCGAGTCCTCGCTCTGGCACGAAAAGCGATACGCGTTAACTCAGCTTGAATTGCTCGCGATTGTCAGCATTGGCGGTTTCTACTATGTGCACACGTTCGACGAAACTGCCGCTGGTAACGCGTCATTTGACGGCTTCACAATACTCGACGACCTCGCCATACGTGTCGAACACATTCCAGGTAGCCGCAAGACGCTTAAAGAACGGGATATTGAACAGGTCATTTTTCGCGCCAATTCAGAATTTGAATCGGTCCTCGCTGATGACCGTCAGTCGCTGACTTCCGTATTCAAGCGTGTTACTTGCACTCTGAGTTTTCATGCACAGTCTGAAGAAGTTGAAGAGGAAGGCCGGTCTCTTCTCGTTACCGTTGCTAAGCAGCTTGGTTATCAACTCCACCACGTGCCGTATATCATCAATGATATTTGGTTGCCAAGCAGCGATGCCTACGGGATGAAGCAAGCAGCTGAACACGCCGGCGCTGCCGGGGAGTTTGTCTTTGATCAGCCACTCGCCGTAGAACAAGTAACACAACAGATTCAGTCTATTTTGCAAACCGATAAATCATCGCGGGCACCGGGAATCCACGGCAGAATCCCCGGCATGAATCATGTTTGGGATTTCCATGTCGTGGGACGCCGGTTCTGAAGACTGTGAAACAATCGCATAAGCGCGGAGTACGCAATCACGCCGGGTGCCATGCTCTCGCGTCACGAAGTGACGAGTGAGCATGCGATCGCGAGGGAGCACACGGCATGGTCACCCGCCTGTCGGCGTGAGACCATGGGACACCCGCACATACCGTTGCCGATCGCAAAGTGGTGTCGATCAATTGCGACCGCTATACTGCCCGGTGTTTCGCTTTGCCGTTGAGGCGAACGACGTTTGATTTGTCCGATCCGACCCGGAAAGGACATCATGACACACCGGACGGCGGTCATGCTGCTAATGGTGTTCTGCTCTGTTTCAGGCCAAAGTACTGTCCGATCCAACCAAGCAAGCCCGCATCGTCTGGGCTGCTGAAAAGCAACAGGATTCCCCGATTACGGGATTACAGTTCAGCGACCGCTTAAAAAAAAACCTCGCGGCGGCAGATGTGCCGCGTTTGATCAATAGCATCGTCATCCCAAACCTGCGGATTCGCGCCCGGCAGCCGATCACACGCGGCGACGCGTGCCGTCTGATTGAATTGGTGTTGAGCGAATCCAATAAACAGCGAGCGAAATCTCAGTCAAAACCACGATGACCAAAATCCTCGCCGCCGTAGTGCAGATGAGTTCGACGGAAGACAAACAGCGCAATCTTGACGCAGCGGAGCGGCTCGTTACCGAGGCGGCGGAGAGGGGCGCGCGGTTTGTGGTGCTCCCGGAACTGTTCAATTGCGTGGGGCGTTGGGAAACGGTGGCAGCCGCAGCGGAGCCGATTCCTGGGCCGACCAGCGGTGCGATGTCGGAACTGGCCGCGCGACTGCAAATCACACTCCTGGCAGGAAGCTTGGCCGAACGCGCCGAAGTGGCTGCCGGCAAAGTCTATAACAATAGCCTGCTGTTCGGTTCCGATGGGAACCAACTGGCGGTTTACCGCAAGCGGCATCTTTTCGACGTGGATCTGCCCGGAAAAGTCACAGTCCGCGAATCGGATTACGTGGTGGCTGGCGAGGAGATTGTGGCGACAAAGCTCGCCGATTTCACACTTGGCCAATCGATTTGTTACGATCTGCGGTTTCCAGAACTTTACCGGGAATTGGCTGCCCGGAAATCAGACGTGATCGCCGTTCCGTCGGCGTTTGCGACGACGACCGGCTGCGACCACTGGGAAGTCCTACTCCGTGCGCGGGCGATCGAAAACCAAGCCTACGTTCTCGCGGCAAACCAACAGGGGCAGCACACGCCGACTTTTCAATCGTACGGTCGGTCGATGATCGTCGATCCCTGGGGGATCGTGTTGGCGGTCGCTGCGGACGGTGAATCGATCGCGCTGGCGGAGCTCGATTTTGAGCGCCAGCGCACAATTCAAATGCAGCTACCCGCATTGACCCACCGGCGGGACCAATGACGATAGTGCTGGAATTGAGCCGCCACGAACGTTAGCTCGCGTCCAACTCCTTCAGCAAAGCGCCGGCAAGTTGGCGCATGCTCGAGCTCTCCGCCGGCGGCTCCGGTGAAGACTCCTTGGCCGCGAACTCTTCGAGTTGACCGATTTCACTGGCGTCGACGGTATCCTCGATGAGTGCGATGCTCCATTCAGAATTCTCTTGTGATTGCACTTTTAAAGACAGTTTCCCCAAAACCCTGCTCATCCCCAAACCCTTGGTATTATTGTTGTTAGAAGTCTATTGTCAGGCAAATTCCTCCCCGCCGATTACATCCTGCACATTGCAATGCGTATTCGTCGGGAGATTGTTTCCGGAAAAATCGGCGATTCTGCGATTTTCTGTGAAGTTTCTTCCGTCGGCTCAACTGTTGACGGCCGTGCAGGCGGGGATTGGCTACTGCAACCGCCTCGATGGCCGTTTGCAGCGCGCCGGCTGGCAAAATGGCCGGGGTCCGCTAGAATCGCTCTTGACCGTTTGTTGACCAATCGGGAATTCTGGGAATTGAAGTTGCAGAAAGAGATCAAATGCCAACGACGGATGACGATCAATTCGGGCAGGGACGCTTCAACCGTCTTGCGGATACAGTTCTGAGCGGAGAGCCGTGTTCCGCGGAGCAGGCGCTCGACGTTTTGGACTCTGATGATCTCCAATTGCCGGCACTGCTGGCCGCCGCATTTCGCGTCAGGCATCGGCACTTCGGCCGAAGAGTACAGCTGTACTTCTTGCAGAACGCCAAGAGCGGGCTTTGCCCGGAAGATTGCGGATACTGTTCCCAATCGAAGGTCTCCGAAGCGGACATTCCCAAGTATGTCATGAGCGACGAAGCGACGCTGTTGGCAGGCGCCAAGCGGGCCTTCGAATCGCAGGCGAAAACCTACTGTATCGTCGCCAGCGGCCGCGGGCCGACTCAGCGGGAACTGGAGCACGTAGCGGCGACGGTCCGCAAGATCAAGTCACAATATCCTCTGCATGTGTGTGCCTGTTTAGGATTGCTGGAGCCGGACAATGCGCGGATGCTCAAGGCGGCCGGCGTCGACCGCATCAACCACAACCTCAACACGAGTGAAGGGTTCCACGGCGAAATCGTAAGCACGCACACATACGCCGACCGAATCGCGACTCTCAAAGCGGCCCGGGAAGCCGACTTGGAGCTCTGCAGCGGCGGTATACTCGGCATGGGTGAGGAGCACCGCGATGTTGTGGAATTGGCGTTGGCCTTGCGGGATTTAAAAGTGGAATCCATCCCGGTCAACTTTCTGCATCCGATTGATGGGACTCCGTTAGCCGGCCGGCACGACTTGAATCCTCGCGACTGCCTGCGCGCACTGTGCATGTTTCGCTTCACAAATCCGGCGACCGAAATCCGGATTGCCGGCGGCCGCGAACTGCATCTTAGAAGCCTGCAGGCCCAAGCGTTGTACGCGGCGAATTCGCTGTTTGTCAGCGACTATCTCACAACAGCCGGACAGCCGGCGAGTGAGGATTCGCGGATGATTGAGGATTTGGGTTTCGAGATCGTCGTTGCCGGCCTGGAAATGGGATCAAGCATGCCGGAAGAGGCGGCGCTCACCGAGTGACGCCCCAACATTGCCCATCTAGGCGCCAAGTTCTGCACGCTGATTGACGCCGCCCCAAGCAATGTTCCCGGCAGCCGACCGACCACAGAATTTCGTCTCCACCTGGGCGCCCGATTCTGTTAGCATCCCGCGCGTCGACTTCGATTCTTAGGGTGTCGTTTCATTGAAATGCCGCGACGTCGGGCGGGCAACGCTTGCCAGGTCAGCGGTCTCGCGTGCTACGACGCTACAACCGTACTACGGAACACGGTATCTCACGAGCGTTCCACGGAAGGACTCTACGATGTTGCGAAATCTACTCCGGCCGATCTACGTCATGGCCCTGACGGTGCTGGCTTTTCCGCTGGCGGTCTCAGCGGATGAGCAAACCGAGGTGAGCCCGCCGCAGCCAGAAACCCCACAGTCGTACCAGCTGGCGTATAAGTTTGAACCGGGCCAGGTCGTTCGCTTCTATTCCGAGTTTCGCGCCAAAATGGCAATTCGATTCAAAGAAGCCTCGGAAGTCGACCAGAATTCGACAACGCTGTGGAAGCATTACCGGGTCATCGATGTGGCGGAGGACGGCAGCGGAACGTTAGAGCTACAGCTCGACAAAGTACACCAGACGGCTCAGTTCGCCGACCATCCTCCCACCGTTTTTAAGAGCGATGATGAAGATTTCCACCCGCCGAAGTTCCGCGATACGCTCAAGCAAATCGGTAAACCGACGGCCCGTGTCGACTATTCTCCGCAAGGCAAGCTCCTTCGAGTGGTTGCCCAGACAGGTGAACAGAAGGTGGCCAAGGGCAATCAAGTTCCTAAAGATCATCAAGGTTTTCTGATTCCGTTGCCCAAGGATCCGATCGCCGTTGGAGGGACGTGGAAAGACAAATTCCAGCAAGTCGTCAAGACCCAAGCGGGGCTCAACCAGATAATTGAGATGATGCGGGTCTACGAACTCAAATCGGTCCAAGCCGGTCTGGCCAGAATCGAGTTCCGCACGGCGATCTTGACGCCGGTCAACGACGGCTACATCAGGGGCAAACTGATCCAGAAACAGACTGCGGGCTCGATGACGTTCGATATTGAGCGCGGGATCATCGTGAAGAAGCTCGTGCGCGTGGATCGGACGGTCGTTGGACCATTCGGACCGGGAAGTTCGATCCATGCGGTGACAAAATTTGAGGAGAAACTTATTCCTCACGACGTGGTCGCGGAAAACAACGCGAAGACGTCGGCACGCAACTGAGCTGGATTGTAAAGGGATCTCGTCGTCGGCTTGCGTTGACGCTCGGCATAATATCCCTACACTGATTTCAGCCGACACCGTCGAGCCCCGTTGGGGCCGGTTTTTGCCGGTCGGCAATTCCGGATGTTCCGCAATCACCTGAGGTCCTTCCGAAGTCATCCTTCCACTGCCAGCTGACAGATGAAACGTGCCGCGATCTCCGATCAGTTTGTGGCCGTGCTCGACTCGGCCCGCCGAACGGCGCAGCGGGTCGAGGCGGAAGCGATCGTATTGCTGGCTGATCTGCCTTACGATTTTGCCGCCATCAAGAAATCGCTCGGTAGAGCACCGCTGGTCGTCGCCAGCGACAAGCCGGACGTGCAGCGCTGCGCCGCTGAGGATGAAATCGCGTTGGTCCCACTGATCAGCGAGCCGGAAACGGTCCAAATGCAGCTCAGCCAAGCGCTATTGGAAGCGATCGCGGACGACCTACTGCGTCCCGGTGTGACAGTGGTGGCGGTGTATCCCGGATTCGAGGTAAATACGATTGATACGATCAGTATCGTCAACCTCACTGAGCATCTTGTCCGACTGACCGCCCGTGATTTGCAGCGTCTTGAGACCCAGGTTCCCCTGGAAACCTTACGGCTGGTGGTCGATCTCGCATGTGAAATCGGCCGCGAAGGCCGGGAAGGCAAGCCGGTCGGGACGACGTTTGTCGTTGGCGACCATCGCAAGGTGCTCCGGCTCTCGCACTCCACGGTGCACAACCCGTTTCGGGGCTATGGAAAAAAGGATCGGCAGCTTCGCGATCCGCGTACGCGGGAGAGCATCAAGGAATTCGCCCAAATCGATTGCGCGTTTCTGATCACCGCGGACGGGTTTGTTGAAGCCGCCGGTCAGTATCTCGACGCACCCGCCCATGGATTAACGCTCTCCAAGGGACTCGGCTCGCGGCACTGGGCCGCGGCGGCCATTTCCAAAGCTACTAAAGCAATTGCCGTGACTGTTTCCGAATCGACCGGCACGGTCCGGCTGTTCCAAGACGGCATTGTCATGCTCAGGATCGAGCCGCTTGACCGGGCGATGAAGTGGCAGGCGTTCGAGTTCGAGCCGCCTCCGTCGAGCGACTAATCTCAAGGTGCGCACGATAGTGCACGATTTCTCAGCCCCGATTGCGTCCCTACTCACCTGCGACCGCGATTCGAATACCCGATTTGCCGACATCCGCCGTTGACGACGATGACATCCGCCATGCCTCCGGCTAAAGTAGAGATATCGAGTTTCTAAGTACGGGCCGAACGTCTCTGCATCGGACCGCACACTTTTCCGATCCGTCTCGTATTGCGCGGCTCCCCGCAAGCCTTCCATACGTTTAATTCACCGCGACTATGGCTGAACTGAATTCCGCACCCGATGAATCGACCGCGGCGCGTTCTCGCTGGAGCCTGCTCGGTTCCACGTTGGGCCCATTCCTGGCCTTGTCGGTCGTCGTCATGTTTTTCGGCATCGCCGACGGTGCGCAGGAGGGCGGCGGCCATTTCCTCACGCACGACAACATCCGGGCAGTGTCGGTCCAGACGGCGACGGTGGCTGTCGCGGCATTGGGGATGACGGTGATCATCATTGCCGGCGGGATCGACCTTTCCGCGGGAACCTGCCTCGCTTTGTGCGCCACGGTGTTGGCGTGGTGTCTCAAAGAGGATGCCGCAATGTTGATCGTGCACGGCGACAGCGTTGCCGGCGCAGAGCAAAAATTGAAGGACGCAGAAGATCGTCTGAACCGAATTCCGCGGCATCTCGACCGGGCCAAACGGCAAAAGAAGCCTGATCTCGACCACATTGCCGAACTCGAGGCGGAGGAGTCCGACCTGCGGGCGGCGATTCCAGGAATGGAGGAGCGGCTGGAGTCCTTGAAGGCCGCTTCGCCGAGTGTCACGCCCTTCACACCGGCCCTGGCCGTCACAGCCGGCATATTGACCGGATGTCTGGCGGGAATGTTAAACGGCCTGCTGGTGAGTTATCTCCGCGTGGTACCGTTTATCGTGACGCTCGGCACGATGCGGCTGTATCTGGGCCTTGCGAAAGAGGTGGCCAGCGAGACAACGGTTCGCCCCGACAAGCAACACCAGATCCCGGAATGGCTGTTTGAGTTCCTGAGCATTCGCGACGAAGCGCTCTGGGGGGGGATGCCGCTGGGCGTCTGGCTGATCCTGCTGTTCGCTGGCGCTTTGTCCGCCGTCTTGCGATTTACGGTATTCGGCCGTTATGTCTTTGCGCTGGGATCGAACGAAGCCACCGCCCGTTTGTGCGGAATCAACGTCGAACGCTACAAGATCGCTTTGTACATGCTCGGGGGGCTCTTCTTCGGCGTCGCCGGCGTCTACCAATTCTCTCATCTTTCGGTCGGGAATCCGACATCGGGAATCGGCATCGAATTGAGTGTGATCGCTGCTGTCGTGATTGGAGGCGGCAGCCTGAGCGGCGGGCGAGGGTCTGTTCTCGGCACCCTCACCGGTGCGGCGATCATGGCGGTCATCACCAGCGGTTGCACTCAACTTGGCCTTGAGAACCCCGTCCAAGACATGATTTTGGGGGCCATCATTGTCGCCGCGGTCGCCATCGATCAAATCCGACAGCGGCGATTGGCGAGTTGAGCTGGATTCCTCGTGAGCTGCATGCATACAGACATCGGGGCGTTACACAGTTCACACGTCGTTCGTAGAGCTTCACCAGGATCGTCAAATCCTGGGTCCGGCCGCGATGATTTCCGGACCGGAGCCGTCCGCATAAGCCTCGAAGTTCGTCGCGAACATGCCGGCCAGTTTCTTGGAGGTGTCCTGAAACGCAGCTTGGTCGCTCCAGGTCTTCCACGGCAGCAGGATCTCGGCGGGCACCTCCGGGCAGGACGTCGGGATCTGAAAACCGAACATGGGATCCTCTTCGCACGGCGTCTCGGAAAGCGCGCCGCTGTGAATGGCGTCGATGATGCTTCGGGTATACGCAAGCTTCATTCGCGAGCCGACACCGTAGGCGCCTCCCGTCCAGCCGGTATTGACCAACCAAGCTGAGCTGTCGTGGTTTTTCATGCGTTCGGCCAATAATTCAGCATACTTCGCCGGATGCCATACCAAGAACGCAGCGCCAAAACAGGCAGAGAACGTCGCCTGAGGCTCGGTCACTCCGACCTCCGTGCCTGCGACCTTGGCGGTATAGCCGCTGATGAAGTGATACATTGTCTGAGCAGGAGTGAGCTTGCTTACCGGCGGCAGGACTCCGAATGCGTCGCAGGTGAGCAAGATGATGTTTTTGGGGTGACCGCCGACGCAGGGAATCTTAGCGTTGGGGATATATTCAATGGGGTATGAGGTACGCGTGTTCTCGGTGATCGATGAATCGGAGAAATCGACTTCGCGGGTTTCGTCATCCAAAATGACGTTCTCCAGCAGGGAGCCGAACCGGATTGCAGAATAGATTTCCGGTTCCTTTTCCGCTGAGAGGTTGATGCACTTCGCGTAGCAACCCCCTTCGATATTGAAGATGCCGTTGTCTGACCAACAGTGTTCGTCGTCGCCGATCAGCGACCGCGAAGGATCGGCGGAAAGGGTCGTCTTGCCGGTCCCGGAGAGACCAAAGAACAGTGATACGTCTCCATCAGGCCCTTCATTGGCGCTGCAGTGCATGGAGAGCACATTTCGTTTGGGCATGAGGTAGTTCATGACCGTAAACACGCCTTTTTTCATCTCTCCGGCGTATTGCGTCCCGAGAATTACAATCTGCTTGTCCTCAAAACTCAGGCTCACGGTCGTGGGTGACGTCATGCCTGCGGTGTACGCGTTGGCGGGAAAGGCACCGCCATTGAAGACTACGAAGTCAGGCTCGCCGAAATCCTCCAATTCCTCAGCGGAGGGCCGGATCAGCATGTTGCGCATGAACAGCGCATGATACGCGCGGGACGCAATAATCCGCACTTTGAGTCGGTAGTCCGGATCCCAACCTGCAAAGCCATCCTGTACGTAGATGTATTCGCGGCTGTTCAGATAGTCGACTGCCCGCTGACGGAGTTTGACGAAGCTGTCGTGAGGCAATTTGATGTTAACATCGCCCCACCAAATGTCGTCCTTGGTTTCGTCGTCCTCGACGATACGCTTGTCTTTGGGGCTCCGGCCGGTCTTTTCGTAAGAAAGCGTCGCCAGCGCGCCGGTTGAACTGATCAATGCGCGTTTCCGGCTCACGGAAATCTCATACAGCGCGGGGGGGGAGAGATTTCGGTGAACGGTGTCCACCTTCAAACCATACTGCGCCAAGTCAACTTTCCCGCTCATTGATTGCTCCGTCAATGATCGTTAGTGATGAGCAAGAGTCGATAACATAGATTTGGCGACGCTCCAAGTGCAATTCCCGCACCACGTGAGAAACACAAGCATCCAAAATCCAAAGCCGACGACGCCAGCGCCCATATATTAGGTACCAGGTTTGACTTTTCAAACCCCGTCTGCGGCGGTTTCTGCTTTGTCGCAGAAATGGCGGAATCCGCTGTGACTGTCGTCGGCCCGGCTGCACAATCGTCGAAATCGGACGAATTCCTTGCGGTTCAGGAACTCCGACCCTTCTGGGAAGCGAATTACGGGCCGACCCCGGAATCCTAACCTACACTTGGGCGCTTTTCGGATGAATATCGCCTCTCTCAAACTGACTGCTCCCATGACTACCGAACCGACCGCGACGAAAAAAACGACCGAATCTGCGAATGAGCCGCCGCTGATCAGCCGGAACACGATCATCATTCTGCTCAGCTATCAGACCGGAATGATCCTCGGCAACGGGATTCCGTCGAGCATTGCGAACATCGTCTTCCTGGCCGTTTCGGTCGCCGTGGTCGCCTACTTGGCGTTTGCACTAATCCGGGATGAGGGTCGCAAAAAGAAGGTGACTCAAAAGCACAAGCGAACGGCGCGGCAAGTCGACCGCCGAATTCGCACGCACATTGTCGACTCACCGGTCACTGATGAGAAAGCCGCGATGCAGCCCAAGTTACGCAAGACGGCCGATTTTGTGCCGGTCGTCAGCGAGTGGGCTTGATCGAATCTGACTGCTTCGGAGTCTGCGGACGGCCCTCGTGAGGAAAAGCGGCGAGAAAGGCCGTCACCATTTCACGGCGGATTCGCTGGGGAAGACCGGTCTGGCTCATCAATGTGGAGTGGTCTTTTCCGGGAAAGATCTCCACCGTCGCATCGCTGCCCAACTCTTCCAACGCCTTCTTCAGCAGCAGCGTGCCGCCTTCTAGGTAGAACGTATCGGCATCGCCCATAAACACATGGAGTTTGCCCTGCAGCTGCGGGCCGAGCGTTTTCCAATTGCGCTCGATGATCAGCCGAATATCGTACTTCTCCCAAGTGCGGGCGACCTGCGTGTCGATTTTTCCCGTCTTGCGATCCCAGAGCAGCAGTGGTTTGCCGTCCTCACCGCGCGGGCTAAAGACTGCCTCGAAGCTGTATAATTGCCCGCCGTAATCGAGCGTCCACTCCATCTCTGCAAAGTCTTGATACCAGACCGCAGGCTTCTGACCAATGCGGGCGATCGGGCGGCGTTCACCGTCGGGGTCGACGTACATGTTTTCGCCGGCGCGGTACAAGTTAATCCGCTGAAAGTCACGGAAATCCATCGAATCGGGAGCCGTGCTCCAAGTCCCGCCGAAGAAATCAGGATAGGTCACCTGCAGCCACAAGCTCGACCAGCCCCCTGAGGAATGGCCCGTCAGAAACCGCGCCGCCGGTTTTGCAATCGTCCGGTATGTCCGATCGATTTGCGGAATCATCTCAGTTGTCAGCGCTTGTCCGACCGGACCGTTGTTGGCTGAATCGGCAAATACGTGATGGCCCAGTGCGCATTCCGGATTGAGCTGCACGCGAATGAACTCCACGCCGCGTTCGTTGTCCTCTTCGATCGGTTGCCGGACTTGATAACGATAGTGCGTGCCGCTGAAACCCGGAATGTTGTAAATGACGGGATAGCGCCGTTGCGGGGAATCGTAGTAGCTTTGGGGCAGAATGACGGCCGCCTTCATCTCGACATCGCGCTGATGAAAATCGCTCAGCAATTGGCTGCGGAGGGTGAACTCCTTACACCATTTCGACTCGCGGAATTTGGGTGGATCGACGAGGTGCTTGATCTTCAGAGTAACCGGCGATCCCGAGTCCGACGAATCAATCACGGCGACATCGCTGTATCCGTTGCCCGGTCCCGATCCGACGTCGCGCGCGTGCGGATTGAAGCGTGCGACCGCTTGGACGCGCATCCCGCCTACTTGAACGTCTCGAAAATCGGTGGGAAACGTCCGTGCCTGTTGCAGACGGTCTGCCGATATCGTCAGCGGCTCACCCGGCTTCCAGTTCTCGACCTCCAGCGACAAAAACGGCTCGGGATGAAACCAGTTTGGTCCAAACCGCGGCGGCGGGTTGGGGTGCTTGCTAAAGAAGAGATAAACTCGCCCCGTATAGGGTTCGGCGCGAATCGCCGAGTCGAAACTGATCTCGAACGTCACATCGGAAGCGGCTGCCGGGACAGGCCGGTCCCACATGTAGAAAATCACCAGCCAGACAACGAAGAACACCAGCGTCTTCGCAGTCCGTCGCAAGAAGCGACGCCAACCAGCCGCGCGTCTCCGCTTGGGACAGGAACGGCGCTGGATCGACTGATCATCCTGTGAGGGATTGATTTCTCGCATAACGGTCGGACCCGCTTCAATGGTTCGATTACACCGGCGGCGCGTACAGCACATCAGGTTCCGCATTTCCCGGCTGGAACAGCACCAACCCACCGGCCGGATCGTTCACCCGAACGACACAGTCCGGACGCCCCTGATGTTGACTCGCTAAAATCGCCTCCAAGGCTTGTACGGCGGCGACAACCTGCCTGTCGGCCGCTACATCATTGTACGCTAAATTGCGGGTTTTCGTGAGGCGTGATTCCCGCTCGGACGGCGGTCCGGCGAATTCGACATAGGCCAACTCGCGGACGAAACGCTCGATGACTTCGATCCCGTAACCCCGTTGCGAACGCTCACCCCACGGTTCGAGAAACGTTCCGTTGTAGTGGTTGTTCATGGAGTTCTTGATGCTGATCGGCGTTTTGTCTTCGACGGTGACTTCCACACCCCGCTTGCGGGAATGCCCATTCCACAAGCCGTTGTCGAAGCGAAATTGGACTTCCTGTTCAACGTATCCCGGAAAATTGTCCGGAGTGACCCAGGAGGTATGAATGTCGAACGCCGCCTCGCGGCCGGAGTCGTACTCATAGATCATCCGCATCTGGCAGCTATCCCATGTTGGACCGTCGGCCGGGCCAACGAGTCCGCGCTGACCGGTCGCGGCAATCGTTTTCAATCGGCCTCCAAAAGAATAGTCGATCAGTTTGATATAGTGCACGGCGACATACGTGCCCGGATTGCGGCCGGTAATCCACTCTGCAAACTGGCCGCCGGAAATCGACTTAGGCTCGAGCAGCGTGCAATAGCCGCTGTTGACGTGCGACAGCACATCGTCGTGCACGAGCGTCCGCAGCTTCTTGTGATCCGGGTCGAGGAGTTTGTGATAGACGATTTTTGCCAGCACGTTGTTCTCTTGGGCCAGCGTCTGCAACTCGTCCAATTGCGACAGCGAAAGCACCGAGGGCTTCTCAACCAGCAGGTGCACACCCGTGGACAAGATCTTCTTGGCGGCCTCAAAATGCCGGTCGTCAGGCGTGGCCACGCAGGCAAAGTCGACGCCGTCCGCCAACATTTGATCGACCGAATCATCGCCCGCGTGACTGGTGAAGGGGTGAATGCGGTCGCCGGCATCGGCGCGGTACTTTTCGGCTCGCGTGCCGGTGCGGGTGGCGACAGCGGTCAACTGCACCTCGACATCGCCGAATTGCCGGTCATAAACGCCCTCGGCCTGTGCGCGTTCGAAGAAGGGCCGATAGGTCTCGTCAAAGATCATGCCCATGCCGACCATTCCGGCCCGCAAACGTGGATGACTGCTCTGTGCTGAAGTATTCATGCCCGGCAGTGTATGCGTTCCGTAGGTCAGATTCCAGCCCGCATCGCGCGTGAAGACCTAGCCGAGTTGGACACGCTCTTCCGGATACGTATAGCGGCCGACGCCCTCCTTGCCGGCCAAGCCGACGAGCAGCGTGAGCGGGCCGACCCGGCCGATGAACATGGCGACGACAATCACCAAGTGTGAGGCGGGCTTGAGCGTGGCGGTGTCGATGCTGGAGACACCCACAGTTGCAAACGCGCTGGTCGCTTCGAACAGATGGTCCAAGAACAGGCTTTGTTCGCTTTCAATGACGACGATTAACAATGTCGTCGTCAGGACACACACGATCCCTAGCGCGACGATCATCAACGCCCGTTTCACAATCGAGTCGGGAATCATGCGACCGCGGAGTTCGATCCGGTCGCGGCCTTTCAGCAATGAGACCACCGCCAAGATGCTCAATGCGAAGGAGATCGTCTTAATCCCGCCACCGGTTGAGCCGGGTGATGCGCCGACGAACATCAGCATCACCGAAAAAAACTTCGTGCCCGGTTGAAGCGCGCCCATGTCGACAGTATTGAAGCCGGCCGTGCGAAACGTCACCGATTGAAACCAACAGGCGGAGACTTTTTCGCCGGGCGACATCCCTTCGAGCAGACCATCTGATTCCAGGATGTAGAATCCACACGCACCCCACAGGAGCAGTCCGACTGTCGTGGTTAGCACCAACCAAGTTGTGCCTGAGAGCCGTACACGTCCGCGCGGCAAGCGGACAGTTTGCCGGATCGAGAAGTTCTCATACCGAAAGCGAATCAGCCGACCCAAATCGGAGAGCACCGCGAACCCAAGCCCGCCGACGATGATCAAACCTGGCAATACGCACCAGGTTTGCCAGCGACCGGAGAATCCAACAAAGCTGTCGGACATGAGCGCGAATCCCGCGTTGCAAAATGCGCTAATTGAATGGAACAGGCTGTAGAAGGCTCGATCCTTCCAGTCAAATTCATCCGGCCAGAGTCCCCAGAGCGCTGCGGCACCGGCGAGTTCCGCGATTGCCGTGAAGATCACAATCGCGATCATCAGTCTTCGGACCGCGCCGGCGCCTTCCATTTCGAGCATATCGGCGAGAAACGCGGTTTCGCGGACTTGCAGGCGGCGGGCAGAGACCAGTGCAAACAGTGACCCGCACGTCATGATGCCCAGTCCGCCGATTTGGAACAGGCACATGATGATCGCCTGCCCAATTGGGCTCCAATAGCTGCTGGTATCAACGACAATCAAGCCGGTCACACAGCTCGCACTAGTGGCGGTGAACAACGCCACATGAAATGGGGCCCCGCCTTCACTTCCCGCAGCTCGGGCGCGCGGCAACATCAACAGGCCCGTGCCGACTACCACTAGCACCAAAAATGAAACGGCCAAAATGAACGCCGGGTTGCGGCCGCCGGACGATATCCAGCGAATCAGAAACACGAGTCCGACTGCCGCCCGCAACAACACTGCCGCCTCACTCACATCGAGCACGGTTTCGAACCGCCCTTGCTCACTGCCCCCGGTGAGCAGTACGACGATCACTCCGATTAGCCACAAGCCGCAGACCGCAAGGGCCGCACGATTTTCGCCCCAATATTGGGATCGCTCGACTGACCAATAATAGCGCAGAGCAAGCCCGGCCGAGAAGCTGATCATAATCAGCAGCATCAGAGATCCCAACGGGATGTCGGTGATCGACTCCAACTGCCGCGAACTGCGATGCAGCACGATCGCCGCGACTCCCACCGCCTGCAGCACCCTCTCGGTTGTCAGCGCACGTTCTGTCAAACGCTGTCTGTCTCGTGCGTCGGCCAAAGACACTTCAGTGGGAGGGTGATCGATCGACATTGGCGGACGATGAAAGTCTCGCGTGTGAAATCAAGGGGACAGAAACGCATTTACTCCAGCGTTTTGGGGTCTGCAATTGGCTTGTCATAATAGCAAACACGGTACGCAAACGGAGTGAAACGGGTCGCCGCGCTGAGATTTCCTGGGGAAAATGTCAGCCCCCGCCGCGCTGCCGGAGGTTCCATATGATCGCAAACTGGTCGGGAATTATCTTCACGCACCAGCTATCTTAGAACCAATTCCACTGGCGGTCCTAACGGTTGTAGCGCCTTGAACTCTTCGGGTGGGGTCTCCCCGGCAGAGCGTCCGATATTTGGCAGCATGATCAACTACGAGCTCAGCCTATTGCAGGACAATCCGGATTGGCTTGTCTTGCTGAACGCCTATGCGGTGGCCGAACCTGACCAGGAGGGCTGGGTCGCTCGTGTCAGCGATTTGGACGGCGTCGAGCTGGAGGATGTCCCACAAATCCACGGCAAGTTGATCGCGTTCGGCTTTCTCGATTTTCAGCTCACCGACCGCAACGACGGCGTGCTCTACCAGCTGACTTCGCTTGGCCGCCAAGGTCTGATTCGTCTGCGTGAGGCGCCCACTGAAGACGGTCCTTCAGACGAACCGGTTTCTTCCGAAATCGCGGCGGCAGGCTGATTGTTGCGCACTGCGCGCGGCTCCGAAATCCGCTCTCCGAGTGGTCTGCATTGCGGCGCGTCCGCCTACCAGTTAGATTAAGGTTGGTTGATGCGTTCCTCGCTTGCCGGAGGAAATGACGATGTTGACGATCCCGGGACCGGCGTCGCGCTTCTGTGACGGCATCTCGCGCCGTAGTTGGATGCAGATCGGCGGCTTGGCCATGGGTGGCTTGGCGCTGCCGGACATCTTGCGGGCTGAAGCAGCCAGCGGCACGCGTCATCGCGCCGGTGGGATCATTATGGTGCTGTTGCCCGGCGGACCGCCGCACCTCGACATGTATGACCTCAAGCCGGAAGCCCCCGCCGAGATTCGCGGCGAGTTTCAGCCGATACACACGCGCGTGCCGGGCGTCGAGATTTGTGAACATCTGCCCCGGCTGGCCGGAATTGCGGATAAGCTGACGTTCATCCGCTCTCTGTGCGGATTCCGCAACGATCACAACACGCACTGGTGCTCCACAGGTTGGGAATCGCATCCGCCGATGCCGGCGTCGCCGGTGGTCGCTGGATATCCGCCGGGCGATTGGCCCTCGCTGGGGGCGGTCCTGTCCAAGAAATTCGGCGCCAAGGTGCCTGGTGTTCCACCGGCAGTTGACTTGACGCCCGTCTATCCGGATGCCCGTTTCATTATGCGGACGCCGGCGACTCAGCCTGGATATTTGGGTCCCGCGCACGCCGGGTTCGAGACCGAGGCGGTCGATCGCCGCAACATTGTTCTCAACGGCGTCAGCCTCAGCCGCCTGGCGGACCGCCGCAATCTGATGTCTCGCTTCGATCAATTTCGCCGACAGATTGATCAACAGAGTTTGAGCGACGGAATTGATGAATTTCATCGCCAAGCGATCGAGGTCATCACGTCTCCGCGATTGGCGGAAGCACTCGACCTCAGCCGGGAGGAGAAGTCGATTCGAAGCCGTTACGGCCTCACCCAAGAGTACCCGCAGGAGCGCGAGGGCAAGGTGCTGCTCGATCAGTTTTTGCTGGCGCGGCGGGTGATTGAAGCGGGGGCGCGGTGCGTGACGTTGGCGTTTAGCCGCTGGCCGTTTGGGCGGATGTCGGTCGGCGATTACAATTGGGACTGGCATCGGAATAACTTCGGCGAAGCTCGCGCCGCGTTGCCGCTATTCGATCTGGGCATGTCGGCCATGATTGCCGATCTTGAGCAACGGGGACTTCTCGACGACATCGCGGTTGTCGCCTGGGGTGAATTTGGCCGCTCTCCCAAGATCAATCAATCGGCCGGCCGCGACCATTGGCCGCGCGTCGCCGGCGCATTGCTGGCGGGAGGCGGGATGCGGTGCGGACAGGTCCTGGGCGAGACGACCCGCTGGGGCGAAGAACCGCTCAACCGCCCGATCCACTTTCGCGACGTATTTGCCACGCTGTACGAGCGGCTCGGCATCGACGTGGCAACCACGCAGTTCACCGACCTCGCCGGCCGGCCGCAGTATCTGGTTGGCGACCACCGCCCGCTGCCAGAGTTGGCCGCTGGTTAGCGTTCTTCGCCGCGCCAATCAGTCGGATGCACAGTCGATTCGGAATGAATCACTTTCCGAAAGATAGTAGACTGGGCGGCATGGCCACGCTGAATACTGACATCGAATTCGTCGAGTTGCCCGAGTCCGGCATTCGCGGCGGTCGTGCTCGTAGCGACCTGCCCGCGGGCACCGAATTGATCCGAGTGCCCGCCAGCGAGTCGATTCGGCTGAGCGACGTACGGCAGTCGGAGTATTGTCGGCCGTTTTCCGAGATGTCCGACATGGCCGTGATGTCCATCTACCTGTGTCACTTGCGAAAGCTGCCACAGAGCAATCCGCATCGCGCTTACGTTGACATGCTGCCCGTCGACTTTGACCATCCGGTGCTTTGGCCGCAATGGCATGATTTTCAGGGGTCGCCGATCGTCGAACTGCTGCAGCGTCGACGGGACGCGATGCGCGAGGAATTCAACGAAATTCGACGAATCCGGCCCGACTTGCCGTTTGAGCTCGATGAGTATGTCTTCAACCAGGCTCTGGTCGGATCGCGCACGTTGCTGGTGGAGGAGCCTGCCTTCGAACTGAATCTGGTTCCTTACATCGAACTGCTAAATCACGCCGGCGCTGGGGCGAATGCGAAGTGGAACTTTACCGACGGCGCGTTTTGCGTGCAGCTGGTGCAGCCTGTTCAGGCGGGGCAGGAAATCACGCTAAATTACGGCGACAAGTCCAACACGACATTGATGATCGACTACGGCTTTCAGATGCCGGACAATTCGCACAACACGTGCGAGCTCAAGACGCTGACGCTGTACAATCACACCGGCTGCGACGCATTTCAGCGCAGTTGGACCATGTTGCGTGAGCAGGTTCGCAAAATCTCGCCCGCCGCGTACAGTGACGTCGAGATTGAAAGGTCCTGTCTGCAGCGGGTACGCATCGAGATTCAAATCTGCGGAGCGGAGCGGTACAGTACAGCCATTGAAGTGGACCGGGCGGCGCTGAGGGGCAACTTAGAACATCGGCGCCGTGAAGCGCTTCGCTATCTCGTTGCCGAAAAAACGCTGATTCAAGAGTGGGGCGTTTTTATTGACGAGATCGAGACCTGGGTCGCGTCAGGTGGAACTGCCGAGGAGGTCCGGACCGCGTGGGAACGTGATCCCGATGTCTTTCACTGCTATTCCCGAGACTTCTGGGCCGGGTGTTTCGACTGAACCCGATGGCGGTGTGGAGCGTTTGCCGCTGCGAGAAATTCTGCTTGCAGTCGAAAATTGTCGTCGGTATCGTGATTGTAAGCTCAATCACCAAGGAGAGGCACCATGTCAGATCTAGAGGATGGTGAATCGATCGAGATCAAAGGCTCGGCGAAACAGCCCTACGTCATCAAGAATGTGGGCGGCGTCTATTCCTGCAGTTGTCCGGCGTGGCGGAATCAATCGCTGGCGATCGAACAACGCACGTGTAAGCACATCCGCAATCTCCGCGGTGAAGAGGCCGAGCAAGAACGCGTCGGAAACGCGCTGCCTCCCCAGCGCGAGTCGAAGGCGAAGCAGACAGGCCCGCCGATACTGCTCGCCCACCGCTGGGACAACGACGTCGACCTCGCGGAATGGTGGATGAGTGAAAAGCTGGACGGCGTGCGGGCGTATTGGGACGGGAAACGCTTCCTTTCGCGTCAGGGCAACGAGTTCCACGCGCCCGATTGGTTTGTCGACGGTCTGCCGGAGACCTCGCTGGACGGCGAATTGTGGATGGACCGCCGGTCGTTTCAGCGCACGGTGAGTGTCGTGCGGCGACAGGACAAGAGCGACCACTGGAAGCAGATACGCTACGTGATGTTCGATGCGCCGTCGCTGGATGCTCCCTTCGAAGAACGGCTGCAGTGCATTGATGAGTTGGCCGCCAGCATCGGGTCGGAATTCATCGATTCGCTCGAACACACACGCTGCACGGGGGTCGATCATCTGCGCCAGGAACTTGCGCGGATCGAGTCGCTGGGGGGTGAGGGACTGATGCTCCGCGAGCCGGGATCGCGCTATGAGGTGGGCCGCTCGGCGTCGCTGCTGAAGGTGAAATCGTTTGTCGATGCGGATGCGGTCGTGGTGCAGCACGTGGCGGGAAAGGGCCGCCATAAAGGCAGGCTCGGCGCACTGCTGGTCCGCAACGCAGAGGGTGTGGAATTCTCCGTCGGGACGGGACTCAGCGACAAACAGCGCGAGTCGCCACCCGCACCGGGGAGCACGATCACCTTTCGGTACCAGGAATTGACCGACGGCGGCGTGCCGCGCTTTCCCTCCTTTGTCCGCGTACGGAGCGACGCGGCGACGGCTGTCTCACTAAACCCTGAACCGGCGACAACAAAGCCCGAACCGGCAAAGTCCCGGTCCAAGCAAGCCGCGCCGAAAGATGCAACGTCGGGAGGCGAGGTTGGCACACGCTACTTTGAGTTTACCGACGCCAAGTCTGCGAAGTTTTGGGAGATTTCCGTCAACGGAAACGACGTCACAGTGCGGTACGGGCGGATTGGAGCCAACGGTCAAACCAAGACGAAAACGCTCGGCGACGACGAGGCCGCGCAGGCGCATGCGGAAAAGTTGATTCAGCAGAAGACGGGCAAGGGATACGAGGAAACGGAATCCGCAGAGTGACCGAGGGTGGCTCGTCGTCGCCGAGTGCGCCGTTCCTCCTTGGCCGCGGCTGAAATCAACCAGCTTGCGAGACGATTCCCTGCTACGCCATCGCGCGAAGCTGTTCGAGAATGATCGGGTCGTCGATCTCTTCATCGCGTGCCAGCAGCAAGGTTTTGGAGACCACTTCGGCGGTGCGCGGGTCGTCGTCGGCAAAGGGCAAAAACAACCGGCCTCGGTGTTGCGAGTGCACAGGCACGATACAAACCGAACCGCCCGGCATGCGATGCACCACACCGCTGCCCAGATGGAGTGAGTATTCTCCGAGCTCGCCTTTGATGATCGCCCGTGAGTCTTTCAGCTTGACGTTCTTTAAATTGAACAGGTCGCACGTTTCGCGCAGAAGCGACGCCCGCATGTCGACCGTCGAGGCACTCGCTTCCGGATCGACGTCTCCGACGTGGGCGACGCTGACAACCAAGTCCAAATCCCGCATCGTTTCGCTGAACAAACGGGGGGGAACATCGGTCAGCTTGATGTTCTTGTACGAATCGCGGCGGCGGAACGCTACGTGCTCGACGGTCAGTCCTTCGACCTCCAGCGGAGTCGTAACACCATAGTCAAACGATACGGAGGTCACGATTTGCTCGTTGTAGTAGGTTTTCCAGACTCCTTCGTATTCGTCGGCGGACCAGCCGCGCGTGCCCCAGAGAGCGTAGGCTTGACGCGGCTGCAATTGCTGGCCGGTGTAACGGGCGGAGAAGGTCTTGTCCTTCTTCTCTTGTCGTGTGACAACGTACAACTCACGAAAGACTTGTTTGAACGGCTGCAAACGTTCCGACCGAAAGCATTCATGCTGCCACTGGTCCCACTGTTTGGTCAGCAGCAGGTCGTGGGGATGCGCGATTCGAAAACGTTCATTCTTTTTGACCGGTTCGAGGTTTCCGTCGTAATCGCGGACGGCCCGGCCCCGTTTGTCGGGATAGCCAATACTGCCCTCGCCGACCAGAACCAGCCGTGAAAGTTGCGGCCACAAAATGGCATGGTCGGCCAACTGCTGCAATTCGCCGCCGGTAAACTCGTCGCCACGGCACATCGCGGCCTCCAGCGACTGTTTGACCCGCGAGGCCTGTCGTTTGAGGTGCTTATTTCGCTCGCGAAGTTCGACAAACTTGCTGTCTTTGTTGACCGTCTTGGGCAATGACTTGAGCACCTTATCGCCACGGCGAATCACCAGTTCCGGCACGGCCTGTTCATCCAACGAAAGTGTGAGCGAGACGTCGCCCTTGTTGACCACCACCGGCCCTTGGGCGAGGTCTTTCGTACTGGCTGCCTCCATCGCCCACTGCAGCCGCATCGGATCGTCGTATCCGGCAGTGGCAGCCAGGTTCTGCAGACCGATCTCGCACGCGCGCAACGCTTCGGGCCGAGTCATTGAACTGAGCTTGTTGGCATATCGTCGGTACTCCTGCAGGACTTCGTAGCGGTCGGCGATGTCTTTGTCCCGCTTGGCCCCGCCGGCAAGAGGCAACAATCCCAACAGGCGGACGTTCTCTTTGAGATTGCGTTTCCTGATGCCGTCGACGAGATCCTTCTTTGACGCCGTTCCCAGCAGCACTTCGGAAATGTATTGTGCGCGTTTGGCCTGGGCGGCGGTCGCGGCGAACTTTGCCGCGGCGGCCAAGTCTTGCCAGCGCTTCGGAGTGAGCAGCTTGTGAGTCCGGTGAAACCACGCCACGTCGATTGCGCCATCGCCGCGTTCCTCATCGGCGAGGGGCGTTCGCTCCCGGATAATTCGTTCCCAACGCGAGAGCTTTTGCGGCCGATCGCCGTCTTGGTCGTCCGATTCCTCCGTTTCGGCGTCCAGCTCCTCAAAAGAATCGGCGACACCCCAGACGTATTTCATGTGAGCCATGTACCAGTACAAGCCTTCGGAGTATCCGTCCCACTTCAGTGCCGCGTCAATGAACTCCGTCCACTGCGGCGCGAGAAAGCCCAGTTGCAACAGCCTCTCTTCCAGAAAAGTCCCCTCCTTGACGGCGCGGTTCATCGCGGCGGCGAACTCGTCCGGCGATTCGTCCTCCGCCGGCCACGTGTGACTAATCATTTCGGTCAGCGTCGCAGGGCGATTATCCTGCACTTTGGCGCCCCAACGGCTCAATTTCTTAAAGCCCCCTTTACCGAGCGCGCTGAGCAAACGGACCAAGGTCCCCGTTCCGCGATAGGTAGCCGCAATCGCCGCGTCAGTCGAAGGAGTTGCGGCCTCTCCACGCGCCAATTCGATCTCGAGCAACCGCTCTCGAATTCTCTCGACAAACTCTACGACCTCCGGCCGATGCAAGAATTCCCGCAATTCCTTCGGCGGCTGGCGCGACATCACGGAGTTGATTGAATCAAATCCGCTGCTCCAGCGGCGCACCTGCTGTGGTCCCAGTAAATGGTCACCAATATCGTCGAGCGTGGCATCGCCGTCGCAATACGCGGCCGCTGTCACGCTGATATCCGGACGATTCCGTGTCGCTCCGGAAAACGGCTCATCAAGCCTGCACTGGATTTGCCAATAGCGCCCTCGCTGCTGAACTGAAAGTCGATCACTCCGACAATTGATCAGTCCGATCAAGCTGCTCCAAGAAGTCACGAAGTCCATACTCCGCCAGTCCAATTCGGAGTCCATATAGTACTCCGCTTCGGACTTGTTGGGGTCAAAGCGAATGGCTTCCATGTCCTTCACCGGGATGAGCGCCTCGATCGTCTCCACGGCATCCAGGCAGAAGTCAATTCCCTTTTTCGGCAAATGCAACAAGAGCAGCCACTGTAGAACGTTTCCTACAATCGACTCGTATTTGAGTTTAGGCAATTTGAAACTGCCGAGCACAAGTTCCGCCAGTGGTTTGCGATCACGCGAGGTCTTCAGCCACTTCTTAGTGTCATCGAAGCTCCAGTCTGTCACGATGTTCAACATCGCGTACGCGCGCAGCAGCTCCCAGCCGTCGGCGTCCTTCATCGTGGAAGGGCGTTTGCGATACCACGCTTCCCACACCTTGTGCAGTGGCAGTTTATCAATCTGCTCTTTGGCAGGACGTTGAAAGTCCACTGACGGAAATCCGTAGTCCAGTTCGCCGAGTAGCGCCTCGTGCTCTTGGTCGTCCCAGCGACGGTAAACGATGCTCTCGTCGCGGTGCGCATGGACAAGTTCGTCCAGCGATTTCAGAAGCTTCGGTACAGCCGCCGTCATGCATTTGATCTTGTGTTTTTTCGGCGGAACCACTTGAGTGCGGCCTGCCGGATCAAACAATCCGAATCCATTCTCCAGGGAAAGCGTCTCGCGATTCGAATCTGAAATCGCGTCGACCTGGATTTGCTCGTCCTTCAGAAGCTTCTTGCGACCCGCGCGCCATTCCTCGACCATCTCGATACAGGCGGCTCGACGGCGGTCCGCCTCGGCGAGTTGCCGCAGCACCTCCAGACCGGCCAGCCGCTGGTGCTTTTGTTTCGACGTTATCAACCGCGACGCACTCTCCAGCGCCGCTTTGTCGGCGAGAGTCAGCAGCAGCGAGACAATACCTGTGCGCAGATCAGTCGCCGTGCGGGTCAGTAACGCCTCCAGTCCCTCCGCTTCGGCCGGCTTGAGTTGCGTATCCTTGAGTGCTTCGATGGCGGACCCGCGCACGTCGGCTGAGGCGTCGCCCAGACTCTCCAGAATTGTGGTGCGTGTCTCGGCGTTCCATTTCTTTTGCGCCGCAAGTTTCGTGATAACCCGCGACCGGTTCCGCGGGTCGAGGTGCTGCAGATGTGGAATCAGCCGCGTCGCCGGTAGCTTGTCGCTGGCCTCGACCAACTGCATTCCGACATGATCCTTCCGCGCCTGTAACTCAGTCCAGGGCCAGACCAGCGGTTTCAACTGTGTCGGCTTGCTCGGCATCCGCTCATACAGTCGCTCAATCGATTCGAACAGCGCTTCGTTTACAAATTGATCGTCTGTTTCATCAAGCTCCTCAGCGAGCGGATCGTTGAGCGCCGTCAGGGCCACACGGAGATCCTCATCGTCGAGTGCTTTGGCCCGGGCCGATTGCGTTGTGGGAATTCCCAGCCGCGCAAGGTGCAGCGCCGCAACGTAACGAAATTCGACCTGTTGATGACGCAGCAGTTTTTCAGCCGGTTTGACCGACGCGGGCGCATCCTCATGCGCCAGTGCCCACAGTGCCAGATAGGCGAGTTCCGGATCGTCTCCGACCAACGCTTTCTTCCGTGCGGCGGGCTTCTCCAGCAGGTCCGCAACCGCGGCGATCGTATCGTTGACTTTTTTTGTCGCCGCGGCCGCCCACGCCAAGCCAAACCAAATGTCCATGGCTTGGACGACGGAACTGAACCGCGCCAGTTTTTCATCGACAATCAGCCGCAGCATTTGCCGGAACGCCTCAGGGTGGGCATCGACCATCGCCTCGAAAATCGACTGTCTGAGGCCTTCCTGCCGTTGCGCCGCCAGCAGCAATTTCTGCATCAACTCCCAGCCCTCCGGCCGCGACGCGCCGAGCAATCCCCGCGTCACATGTCCTCCCATGCCGCCGATATCGTGTTCTTTGCGCGCCGAGGCGCACAGAATCTCGAACACTTCGTCCGCTACTTTTCCACCGGAATCGATCTTGGCCGCCAGGAGGATTCCGACCTCGGCGTAGAAGGTTCGCCAACCAATTTGTATGTAAGGCACCCACGCCGCGAGCCAAGGCGCCGTGAGCACGTCGTCGCGAAACACACCGCCCAATTCAACCAACGAGCGGATCCAATCCGCGCGGCGCCCGAGCGTGAGCGCCGCCGACTTTCCCGGCCGGAACGGCTGGCGATAATAGCCCGTCGAGTAGGGCGCCCCTTTGAGCCATTGCCAGCCCAACTCGACGTCGGTGGCCAGCTTGCCAAAGAATGTGCGAAACAGCTTTGCCCGCTCAGCTTTCGTCAGCTTATCGAACGCAACGCACGTTTCCTGCGGAAGGCCGCGATAGTAGGCGATACGAAAATTCAGCTCTTCGCCCTTCGCATCCCGGCCCAGGAGGGCGAACGCGATCTCGCGGAGCTTTTTGGGGAGCTTATTGATCGCGGAGTCAAACCGTCCGTCGTCATCGTCGCCGACATCCTTGATCCGCCATTGCGCGAGCCGTTCCTTAGCAGCCTCCAGTTTGAGCATGAGAGTGACTCCAAGATAGAGAAACGCGACCAAGCGGTTGGTGCGAATGAGTGTGCAAACGGCAACTTCGTTGCGTTGAAAAATCAGCGACGGCCTATCCGCCGGCGAGCAGTGTCAGCCGCACGAACGTCAGCCGGCTGTCGGCTTGCAACTGGACCTGCCGGTCCAAGTCGCGCTGTTCTTCACCGTCGATCACAACCAGGTACATACCGTCTTCAAATGCCTGTAGCGCTGTTGCAACAGCGTCAGCCGCGTCGACCGATTGCGGCTCCACTTCGCTGCCGCCCGATTCGATCTTGCCGGCTTCGACACCGGCTTCGATTTCGCGGGAGGTGAGCGCGCGAATGAACTGCCGGTCCGCTTGACGTTGTTTGAAGGCGGCGACTTGATGACGTACGACAGACTCAATCAAATCACGCAACGTGACGCCTCCCTCATGCGCGTCGTCGGGCGGAGGGACGGAAAAGTCGTCAAACAGCGGCTTCTTACGCGCGAGTGCTTTCCCGCTGATCGTGAGCATAATAGACTCCTTTTGTGAGCAGAGCAGCTTGGAGTATTATGCGCGGAAGCGAGTCTGTCGAACAGTCTGCAGGAGACCGAAACGGGGCTGCTTCAGTCATCGAAGTCAATGCACGGGGGAAAAGAGTGAGGGCGCAGGGACTTGAACCCTGGACCTACGGATTAAAAGTCCGTTGCTCTACCAACTGAGCTACGCCCTCAAATCGCAACTTTTGCGGCGAAATCCCGGGATCCGTGGATGCAGTGCCCGATTGCGTCGTGACGAGTGAACAAAGAAACCCGCCCGAACACGGCGAGCGGGGCATCAGACGCGACTGAATTCCGCAACTCTCAAGTTGAGACACGTCGAAGTCTATCGGTTCGCCTGCAGGTAGTAAAGTCTCAAAAAAAAGCGGTGATTCGGCGGCGTTGCGTTGCCCCGATTCCTCGAAAATCAGCGTAATGAAAGGGACTTCGGGCCGAACGCCGACGTCGCAGACCGTTCTGCTCATTTGGCCGGCGGCAGGTGGTAGCCCCGCTTATTGAGACGAATCCGGTACAGGCTCTTGCCGGCGGTGATGTACAGCAAATTGCTGTCGTTGCCCCGGGCAAAGCCGACGTTGGTCGGGACTTCCGTCGGGATGTAGGCGAGTTCCTTCCCCGCCGGCGAGTAAACGCAAATGCCCGGCCGCGTGACGTCGCGGACGGCGACGTACAGATTACCCTCTTCGTCGACGACCAAGCCATCAGGGCCGTCTTGCGGAGCGTAGTCAATCAGTACCTTGCGAAACTTCGCTGTCCCTTCCGGCGAAAGGTCGTACGCCAGTAGCGCCATACGTCCTTTAAGTAGCTCTGCATCTTCGGGCAGGCGGTCGAAGCCGGTTGCACCGTTGTCGTTGCTCACCACGTATAGCGATTTCTGATCCGGCGAAATGCAAACGCCGTTCGGCTTTCCCGCATCGATGATGATGCGGTGAATCGAACCGTCCGTGTCGATGCGGTACACGCCCATTACCGGTTGTTCGAGCGGCTCGTAGCCCAGATACCGCGGGTCGCTGAAGTAGATCCGGCCACGCTCGTCGATCGTTATGTCGTTGGGAGAGTTAAACGGCCGGCCGTCATACATCGCGGCGATGATATAGCTCTTGCCCGTTTTCATGTCGGTTCGAATCACCCGCCGTCCGCCGTGATCGGCCCCCTCCGCCACAATCATGTTGCCGGCGGCATCAAATTTGATGCCGTTGGACATTCCGCTCGGCGAACGAAAGACAGTGGCTTTAGAACTGCGGGGATCGAACCGCCAGATGTGGCCCGCTTCCATTGCACCCTTGTCGTCCGTGCTTTGGACGGTGAATGTGATGTCGCTAAAATAGATATTGCCATCCAGCCCGCAGGCACAGCCCTCCGTCAAGACGCCGCCGCCGTCGAAGACTTTTTCCAACTTGGCTCCGGGCGGAACGATATCTCCGTCGTCAGCGCGGGCTCGCAGCCCACACAACAGTAGTCCCCCAACCGCGATGATCAGTGTCATCAAACATTGACTGGCGTGGGGCAAGCGGGTTGCGGAAACGTGCTGCATTGACATCAGTGAGACCTTTCTCGTCTGGCTGTGAGACTCTGCTGTCGATTTCTTGATGAATCCCATTGTGCCGTGAAAACGAGTGCAATGCGAGCGGATTGACACCCCACAGACCCCGGCTTACGATAAATTTTCGTGCATCTGTGAACTTCATTGTTGGCCCCACTCACTGATCTGATCTCACGAGTCGCATGAGAATTGTCCTGATTTCGACTGGAATGATCGTCGGCGGCTTGCTGCTGTCGCAACCGGTCTCTGCGGAACAGGACAAAACCGCGGCGATTGAGTTTTTCGAGAAAAAGATCCGCCCCGTTCTGGCAAAGCACTGCTACGAGTGCCACTCATCCTCCTCGGAGGAACTGGAAGGGGGATTGTCGGTCGATTTTCGCGACGGGCTGCTGAAAGGGGGCGATTCGGGGAAAGCGGTCGTGCCCGGCAAGCCGGACGAGAGCCTATTGCTTGAGGCGCTGCGCTATGAATCGCTGGAGATGCCGCCCGAGGGCAAGTTGCCTGCGGCGGTCATCAAAGACTTTGAACACTGGATCCAAACCGGCGCCGCCGACCCGCGTGAACGTCCACTCTCTGCAACCGATGCGGCAGAAGCGGCCTGGGCGGCCAAATTGACCGAGCGTGCGAAATGGTGGAGTCTGCAGCCGCCGCGAAAAGTGACTCCGCCCGAGATCAACGACTCGCTCTGGTCGCGCGAGCCGGTCGATCGCTTCGTGCGTGCGTCGTTGGACAAAGCCAAACTTCATCCCGCGCCCCCGGCGGATCCGGAGACGCTCTACCGCCGCCTTTCGTTCGTTTTGACGGGACTGCCGCCGAAACCGGCGCAGTCTGCGGAATTTGTCCGGCAGATTCACGACGATGAACAGGCAGCGCTCGAAAGCGCCGTCGATCGGTTCCTGGCATCTCCACATTTCGGTGAGCGTTTTGCCCGCCATTGGATGGACGTCGTACGGTACACCGATACCTACGGCTACGAGTGGGACAACCCGGTGAACGGATCTTGGGAGTACCGTGACTACCTGATCCGGGCGTTCAACGCCGATGTCGGTTTCGATCAACTCATCCGCGAGCAGATTGCCGGAGATTTGTTGCCGCAGCCTCGGATCAATCAGGCAGAGGGCCTCAACGAAAGCCTAATCGGGCCGACGTTTTATCACATGGGCGAACACCGGCACGGCAGTAGTTTGGACTTCAACGGCATTCACCAGGACATGGTCGACAACAAGATCGACGCGTTTTCCAAAGCGTTCCTGGCCGGAACGGTCGCATGTTCGCGATGCCACGACCACAAACTCGATGCGGTCTCGCAGAAGGATTACTACGCTCTCGCCGGTGTCTTCATGTCGCCGCGGTGGACGACGCGGGTGATCGATCTGCCGGACAAATACGCGGCGCAAATTGAGCAACTGAAGAAACTGCGAGCGGAAATCGATCAAGGTTTGCGAAAACGTTGGGGCGACGGGAGCCTCGTCTCCGCCGTGAAGCTGAAGATGTGGGCGGAAGCACATCAGGCGAAGTTGAAGACAGCGAAACCGCATGAGATTTCGCACCCGATTGCGCAGTTGCTAGCCGCGAAGGAAGGTGAAATCGCGAATGTTTGGCAGGAATTAGAGACGCAGTGGACGACTGCCCGCGAGAAAGCGGTTGAACGGAATTCCAAACTGGGGTCGCTGATCACGTTCGAGCAGCCCGGATTGCCCGACGACTGGGTCGGCGAGGGCGCCGGTTTTGTGCACGGCTACGCAAACGGCGGCACGCCGTTGGTGGCGCTCGACGGTGAGCAATTGGTTAAACAACTCCTGCAACGCGGCTATCACACGCATGCCCTCTCGTCGAAACTGCCCGCCGCGGTGCGTCCCCCTGCACAGGCACAGATTCCCGGAAAGGTTCTCGCCTTGCAGATCGCCGGCGGCGAATGGGCGGGGAGTTTGGTCGTCCCGCAAAACGCGTTTCAATCGGAGCAGGTCAAGTTTTTGAACCAAACGTCGCCGAGTTGGACACCGTTTGCCGATGCGAGTCTCAAGAACGGTGTGACTCGAGTCACGATGGAACTCGCCACCTCGTCGCTCAATCCCAATTTTCCGCCGCGAACCGGACTGGCGCGGGCGGGCGAATTGAAACTGCCTGAGCAAGATCTTGGCCGCGACAAGCGGAGTTGGTTCAGCTTGACCGGCATCGCGACCTACGATGATGGGGGGCCGCCGTCTGATGAACTTGAAATCTTTCGCGGACTGTACAATGGTGATTCACCCGCTTCGACTGATCAAGCTTGGGAACGCATTTCTAAGTGGTTAGCCGGCGCTATCGAGCGCTGGGCGGCAGAACAGGCGAATGACGACGACGTGCGGTCGATCAATTGGCTGTTAACTAACGGTTTGTTGCCGAACGCCGCCGCCGATGCCCCCGACATAGCGAAACTGGTGGCCCGCTATCGTGAGATCGAGGCGCAGATCGGATTCCCCCGCACGGCCAACAGCATGGACGAGCGGAACATGCAGCCGATCAATTACCGGCTCAACGTTCGCGGCAACGTCGACGAAGACGGTCCCGCCGTGCCGCGGAACTTCTTGCAGGTGTTTCACGGCAAGCACCGTGTGCATCAATCGGCCGGCAGCGGACGGTTGGAATTGGCGGAGTACCTTGCCGCTCCGCAGAATCCGCAGACCGCCCGCGTCTACGTGAACCGCGTCTGGCATTGGATCTTCGGCACCGGGATCGTCGCCACGCCGAACGACTTCGGTAAATTGGGCGGGCGGCCGTCGCATCCGGAATTGCTGGATTGGCTGGCGCGAAAATACGTCGAGGAGGGTTGGTCGACGAAAAAATTAATCCGCCGGCTAGTCCTAAGCCGCACGTTTCGCCAATCGGGACAGGTTGATCCGGCCGCTGTTGAGCGCGATCCAGGAAACCGGTTGTTGCACCACTATCCGACTCGGCGGCTGGAAGCGGAGGCAATTCGTGATGCGTTATTGGCCGTCTCCGGACGGCTCGATGCCAAGTTGTACGGCCCGCCGATCAATCCCCGCCGCAGTGTGGAAGATCCGGCGAAACGGCTCTATTCAGGACCTCCTGACGGCGGCGGGCGGCGTTCGCTGTATCTGACGATGTCGATTATGGATCCGTCGAAGTTTCTGACGGGGTTCAACATGCCCGACCTGCGGTTGCCGACCGGGAGGCGGGACGTCACCAATGTCCCTGCGCAGGCCTTGATTCTCCTCAACGACCCGCTTGTGGTACAATTGGCGGAGAGTTGGGCGGAGCGGCTGTTGCAGGACGGCCATTCCGAACCGGTGGAGCGGATTCGGCAGATGTTTCAGCGCGCGTTGGGCCGACAACCGACCGAGACGGAACTGCAACGCTGGACTGAGTCGGCGAAATCCTTCGCAGCACGAAGCGATTTGATGCAAGATCAACAAGCATGGGCGGCCATCGCACATGCCATGTTCAATAGCAGCGAGTTTATTTATTACCGGTAACGAGCCGTGCCAAGCCAAACCCCGACATCCAGCCGCTGCCCAGGACGGATTGCTCCCGACTTCTCGCGGCGGGGATTCTTGAAACAGAGTTCGCTCGGCTTCGGTTGGCTCGCGCTGCAGGGACTGTTGAACGATACCGCCGATGCCGACACGTCTACGAAGCCGCTGACACACAAAGCGGCCCGTGCGAAGAACATCATCTTCTGCTTCATGGACGGCGGGCCAAGCCATGTTGACACGTTCGATCCCAAGCCGATGCTCAAAAAGCACGAAGGGAAAGCGATCGGCGAAGGTGCAGTCTCGAATTTGTCGCAAAGCGGCGCGTCCCGCGTTTGGCTGGGCAGTCCGTGGAAGTTCGCGCCGCAGGGTGAGAGTGGTATCCAGGTCAGCGAGCTGTTTCCACAGATCGCACAAGTCGCCGATGAGCTTTGCGTCGTGCGTTCGATGTTGGGCCAATTGCCGTTGCACGGGCAGCAAAATCTGTTGCTGCACACGGGACGAATTCTGGGCCAAGCCCCCAGTTTAGGTGCTTGGATTTCATACGGGCTGGGAAGTGAAAACCGCAATCTGCCCGGTTACGTCGTGCTCAACAACGACTGGGTTCCCAACGGCGGGCTGGAGAATTTCGGCAGTTCGTATCTGCCGGCGTCGCACCAGGCGACGATGATGCGGGCCAAAGGGACGCCGGTTGACAATATCAAGCCGGCCGATTCCGCCGACCTGCAGCGGCGCAAGCTGGAATTACTGCTGGCCCAAAACCGCGAGTTCGCCGGCCGGGTCTCGGATCGCCAGGCGATCGATGGCACGATCGCCAACTACGAAACCGCGTTTCAAATGCAAAGCCGGATTCCGCAGGTCGCCGATATCAGCGGTGAACCGAAGCACATTCAACAGCTCTACGGCGTCGATTCCAAAGATGAACACCAAGGCTACTACGCGATTCAAGCCCTCCGCGCGCGGCGACTGGTAGAAGCGGGCGTGCGGTTCGTGGAGATCACCTGTCCCAGCTTCGACGGCAACAACTCGCCCTGGGATCAGCACTCCAAGCTTAAGCAGAATCACGAAAAGAACGCCCGCGTCACCGAGCAGTCTGTCGCGGCGCTGATCGCGGACCTCAAACAGCGGGGCCTGCTGGACGAGACGATCGTCATCTGGGCCGGCGAGATGGGCCGCACGCCGCACACGCCGAAAATCACCGATAGTTGCGGCCGCGACCACCACGTCAACGGCTATTCGATCTTCATGGCGGGCGGCGGATTTCGAGGGGGCATGACGTACGGCGAGACCGACGAGTTCGGCAACTCGGTCGCGGAGGATCCGCTCGACATCCACGACATCCACGCCACGATCCTGCACCAACTCGGCATCGACCACGAGCGGCTGACGTACCGCCACGGCGGCCGGGATCAACGGCTGACGGACGTGCATGGGCGGGTGGTTGAACAATTGCTCGGCTGAAAATTTGGATGATCGCACCGAATTCAATTTGAATGAGCGCGCCCGTTTTCAGATTTACGTTGCGCTACACGATGTTTGGCCGAAGGCCTCAGGACACCCTAGCGTGGAATTGCCTCACTGGTCTCGAGTGAGCATCAACGGTTAGGAGAGTTCGTTATGTCCGAGCCCGACAAATCAAAACAATCTTTCTTGCATCGTGAAAAGCTGGTGCCGATCGGGGCTGTACTCTGTGTGCTTTTGGTATTGCTCATTGGTTATCATCTCAATGAAAAGGCTCGCGTGGAACAAATAGAACGGTACAGGAACTCGCCGGAGCTTATCGACATCACGTTGCCGCTTATGAGCTTAGAACCGGAAGACGTCGAAAGCGGGGGTGTCCAAAAATGGGCGGATGTGGGGGTTCTGTCGCTTCGAGTTGATGTTTCGGAATTGAGCGATGAGGGCTGGAAACAGCTTCAAGGATTGGACAATCTCTGGAGACTCGACCTCAATAACATGAAAAACGTTGGCGATACAGAAGTAGAGAAAATCAGCAATCTGACCCAGCTTCGAGAGTTAGATCTCGGCATGACCTACGTCAGCGACAAGGGAATGAAACACCTAGTCAAGCTGAAAAACCTTACAAAACTCTACCTCTACGGCGATTCAATCACTGACGCCGGCCTGCCGCATATTGGTGAATTGACCGAACTGCAAATCTTGTTTCTCGATGGCTTTATCACCGACGAAGGGATGCAACATCTCAAAGGATTGACAAAACTGGAGACCGTGCGGCTTGAAGTCTCCTACGTGAGTGATGCGGGCCTGAAACATCTTCATGGTTTGAAAAACCTCCAGCTCTTAGGTCTGGAGGACTGGGATGTTTGGAACGCCGTAGCAAAGGAAAACGAAATCACTGAGGAGGGTGTCAACGACCTCAAACAGGCGCTGCCAAATTGCCGGGTTGATTGGCAGCGGCATTGATTCCACAAAATGTTAAAGGAAGAGCTTCGCGGGTTGTTGGAACGCTACAAAATCGCTTTTGATGAGCTGTAAATATGGGGCTGACAAACGACATCCCGAGTGAACATGGACTTCGGCCAAAGACATTGTTGCGCACCACGATTCCTGGGACGTTGCCCCAGGCTAGGGTGTCGTGAGGCCTTCGGCCATTTTCCTTTGCGGAATGTCGCTCGGAGAAAGGGAATGCATTAGAGCGGATGCGAACAAATTCAGCCTGGGATTGTACTACTGATCTCGAATGAGCAACTTCGAGAGGAGCGTTCTCCCATGTCCGACGCTAAGAAATCGATAAAACGACGTTCGCACTACAACAAAGCTCTGTTCGTCGGCGGAGCCATCATCCTCGCGGTTCCTTTGTGTGCAGGCCTCATCATGCCCGGCATGAGGTATTACACCGAGCAACAGGCGATTAAGCGGATTACTGAATCGGGCGGGAAGGTTGAAACTAGAATCTGTCGACCAGATTGGATCCCGAAACTGAACGGCGTCAAAGGATTGACACTGTTTGAGCGCGCGGTTCGCGTCAATTGGGATTTGGCAGGCCCGCTTGGCAGCATCCAAGACGTTGAGCGGTTGCAGAAATTCGACGAATTGGAGGAGCTTTCACTCGTCATCAGAACCGGCGATGCTCATGCGGTCGTGAATCAAGTCTCGCGCTTGCCAAATCTGAAAACTCACTCGCTGACCATGCTGCGGCCGAATGATTCCGACATCGGCCAACTGCGAAAGCTGACGAACGTTCAAGAGCTCTCACTCGATTTCGACATTACAAATGTCACTGATACGGGTTGGGAGCAGCTTCAAGATTTGAACAACCTGCAAAGCTTAGACTTCAATAACATGAAAGACATCGGAGATTCCAAGCTAGAAACCCTTGGTAAGCTCACCCAGCTTCGAGATTTGAATCTTGGGATGACATCAGTGACCGACCGGGGGATGAAACACCTGGCGAAGCTGAAGAACCTCCAGACACTCAAACTTTACGGCAATGCAATCACCGACGCCGGCATGCCGTACCTCGGTGAATTGACCGAACTCCGATCGCTGCTTCTGGATGGCTTTATCACCGACGAAGGGCTGCAACATTTGAATGGCTTGACAAAATTGGAAAACTTGCGGATCGAGATTTCCTACGCCAGCGACGCGGGACTGAAGCATCTTCATGGTTTGAGCAACCTTCGATTTCTAGGTCTTGATGATTCCGATCCAGCGAACCCTGAGGCAAGAGAAAACGAAGTCACGGAAGCGGGTGTCAATGCGCTGAAGCAGGCTCTGCCAAACTGCCGGATCGACTGGCCCTGACTGTGTTGACGATCAGCCTTCACAGGTCGGTTTGAAGACTCGCTTTCCGTCACAGCACTCACGTGTGTCCCGCAGACATATCACTACCGCGCCGCGCGTAGCGAGGAAACCGTGTCGGCGCGGGCGGCGTATGTCGCGGGGACAATGCCGGCGATGAGTCCTACTGCGATCGAAGTGACTGCCGCGTAAACGGCCATCTGCGGCGTCGGCTCGATCGCAATCGTCGCCGCTTCGGCACCCAACGAGAGCTTCGACCGCATCAGTACTAACGTCGCCAATAGCGTGCCAATGCCTCCGCCGATGAGACTCAACAACATCGTTTCGGAGACCACAAGGCGAAATACGCGAAATGCGGAGAAACCAAGCGTCTGCAGCGCAGCATGTTCGCCGATGCGGTCTTCGACCGTCATGATGGTTGTCGTTCCGAGCAGAACCGCCATCAGAAACAGGCAGGACCAGCCCAGGTAACCGGAAAGATCGATCAGATGAATGAGGTCGGCGACGCTCGATGCTTGGAAGGCCCCTTTGGTTCGTGTGTCGGTCTCAATCTGTCCGGATTTCAATTTGGCGTCGATGGCGGCGGCGATCTCCTCCGGATTTGCCGATTCCTCAAGCCAGACTTCCTGCTGGGTGACGGTGCCGACGAGATCCAGTCCGCGGGTCCGCTGCAGAAAATCGAGGTGGCAGTAGACGTAGTCCTCTTCCGCCCGTTTCGTGCTGGTGAAAATTCCCGCGACGACGACCGTAACGTCGCCGATCGAGAACTTCTGACCGACGGAGATGCCGCGCCTTTGCGCCAGCGCTTGCCCGACGATGGCGGCGTCCTGGTGGCCCTCAAACTCCGCCCAACTTCCTGCGGTGAGTTCGAAATCTCGCAGGTTACGGATTTTGTCGACCAACGTTCCATAGAACACGACGACATCGAGACTGGCGCGGCAGTTGTTGGTGAAAACTTGAATCGGCAATACGTCGCGGACGCCAGGCATTTGCGTGATGATGCGATCGTAGTCTTGCGGCAGATGGCTGGTGGCGGGACAGAATTTATTCGCCTGAAACACGACGAGGACCGAGTCGTCCTGCTTCGTCAGCCGCTCAAGGCCTTGCTGCACTGAGAGGACGAAGCAGAACACAAAAAGTGCGACGGCCGCACCGCTGACGGTCGACAGCGTGCGCATGCGGTGCCGCCACAACGTCTTCAGCAGGTACGGAGCAAACTTGAACATCACGACGCCTCCGGATGCATGGAAACAGTCCCCGGATTGCCAAGTTCGACGAGCCGACCCTGGTCCAGCTTCAGTTGCCGCCCGGCCATCTCCGCCGCGTCGGCATCGTGAGTGGCCATCAGCAGCGTGGTCCCGAGTTCGCTGTTGAGCCGCTGTAGTAAACTCAAAATCTGGGCCGACGTCTCCGCGTCGAGATCACCCGTTGGTTCATCGGCGACAATCACGGTCGGATCGGTCACAATCGCCCGGGCGATGCCGACACGCTGCTCCTGCCCACCGGAGAGCTGCCGGGGATAGTGATTGGCCCGGTTCAACAGGTCGACCGCCGTCAGTGCGACCTGCACTCGCCGCCGGCGCTCCGTACGGTTCATCGGCAACAACAGCAAGGGGAGTTCGATGTTCTCGTATGCGGTCAAGACCGGAATGAGGTTGTGTGTCTGAAAAACATAGCCAATGTTGCGCGCCCGCCAGGCAGCGAGTCTCGTCCGCGAAAAATGTGTAATCTCCTCGCCGTCGACGACGATTCTGCCGGAGGAGGGCCGGTCAATCCCGGCGATGAGATTGAGCAGCGTCGACTTGCCGGTGCCGCTGGCGCCCATGAGCGAGACAAATTCGCCGCGGTTCATCCGCAAATCAGCGTTGTCGAGAGGTGTTATTGTCTCGTCTCCCTTGCGGAAATGCTTGCTGACCGCATCGACATGAATGAGCGGCATGGTTCTCTTCCTTTATTCTTCAGGCGAGTTCGGAAAGCGTCGGGGGCGCTCGGTGTTCGGGGAGGTAGCGTCGTCCACAACGGCGGCGGCCTCATCGGTGATGCGAATACGGTCGCCATCCTCCAGGTCGTCGTATCCGGAGGCAATGATCCGGCTAGCAGCGGTCAGCCCGCTGGTGACCTCGACGAATGAACCGGACGGCTGATCGCTCAAGGTCACTTGTTGGCGGCGGGCGATTTGTTCGGCAACGTCAGCGACCCAGACGACAGGCCTGTCGCCATCCATTTGAACGAGTGAGCGGGGGACGAAGAGTCGATATTGTTCAGCGTTCTCCTCGGCGGGCGATTCGGCGTCCGGCGCCAGGAATGTGACGTCCACTAACATCTCCGGTTTCATCACCTCGGGAGGATTGTCGATGCTGACTTTAACCTCCAGCGTGTTCTTCTGAATGTTCGCAAAGCCTGTCAGGAACAAGACCGTTCCGATGAGCGGCTCCGATACGGCCGGCGTGCGAATCTCCACCGGCTGTCCCCGTCCCGTTTGCAGCAGGTCTTCAAATCTCACATCGACCCGGACCTGCAACTCGCCCGGCTTATACATTTTGACCACTGTGCTGCGATCGTCCCCTTGCATGGGGCCGGCGCTGCCCATGAGATGCGACCCGGGCTGCGTGACCAGATTGAGAATCCGCCCCTCGACGGGTGAGTCAATCGTCATCCGCGCTAGCCGCAATTCCGCCTCGTCAACGGTGACTTGGGCTTGTTTGACGCGTGACCGGGCCGCGATGAGCTGCGCCTGTGCCGCTTTGAGCTCTTGCTGCTCGTCTGTCTTGAGTTTCAGCCGCGTCGCCGCCGCAGCGACTTGCCGCCGCAGCGCCCGTTGATGCTGTTCCAAAACGGCGCGCCGTTTTGTCAATTCGGCGACCGCTGCAGTCGCCGCATCCAGCTCACTCTTGGCGTGTTCAACGCTCAGTTGTGTGGCGGCGTCGCCGAGTTCGATCTTCGTCTTTAAGTCATATCTGGCAAATCGGAGCCGTGCTTCGGCCTGCTTGAGCTGATGCGGCAGATTCGACAGTTCGGTATCAATCTCGGCCAGCGCTGCTTCGGCTTCCGCCACCGGGAGTTCAAGATGCGCGGGGATATCGAAATTGACCTGCGCCGCCTCGACTGCGGCCTCAGCCTCCTTAACTTCCGCTTCCCTCAGATTGAGTGTTGCCCGCGCTTGTTCCAGTGCCAAGACGGCGTCTTCATCGACGAGCCGGGCAATCGGTTCTCCCTCTGCAACTAACTGATCTTCCACGACGAGGAGATCCTTCACCACGCCAGAAGCCAAAGCCGCCACCCGGATGGGAGTCGGCCGCGGCTCCACCCACCCGGCGGCGTTAAACAGCGGCGTTCCGCCGGCCTGCAATTCTGCGAGGCTCATGCGCACCGGGACGACGGTGACCGCCGTTCGGGGCAGATAAACATCGCGGGCCGCCCATCCCAACATGGCGATGAATCCAGCGATCAATAAAACCGGCAACACGACGCGCGAGATGATGCGCCGTTTGGGCGCGATTTGCGGCTGACCGTTCTGGTCACGTTCGATCGCCAAATCTTTGACGTCGATCTCTGTAAACGAACTCATGATTCACCTTTCACGTCCGAATCGTGATCCTCACCGTGCTCGTGCGGCTTTTCGTGGTCGTGATCGGTGGCGTGGCCCTTCGAACCGTCGTCATCCCGCTTGACCTGACCCGGGTTATTCGGGTCGATGTAAATCTTGCGGGCGAGAATCGTCACGTTGCCGGCGTAGTCTTTGCGTGCCTTGCCTGTCACGACAACTGTCTGCAATTCCGACACGCCGAGCAGCTCCTTGGCGCCGGTGGAGACGAGTTGACCTTGATCATCAACGACCTTCACCAGAGTTGTGGCATCAGGCAGCTTGTCGGTGACGCAGCAGTAGTCCCAGGGAACGGGGCAGGCATCACCGGGAATATCGGAGCAGGCTGCCAGCGAACGGTCGACGAGCTGAAACGCCGCCACTCCCTCGACCCACGGGTCAGTACTTCCGCCAATTCGTCCGATGACGACCACATCCTGCCCGTCCTCAACACCTTTGCGCAGAGGAATGATGTCCCGAGGATCCTGGGGAGCGGTCGACACTAAAAAGTTCGCACCGTCTAAGGCGGGAGTCTTTGCGGTCTCCTTGTCGTCTTTTTTCGCCTCGGATGAGCAACCAGCGACGAAGGCGATTGCGAGTACGAATCCGATCCGTGAGAAATTGTGAGTCATGTCTCAATCCTATTTTGGTGAAATCAAACGGCCCTGAGTCCGTCCACAACGGACAGGCGAAACAAACGAATCGCCGGCGGCAATGAGCCGACGATCCCCAAGAACAACGCGATTGCATATCCGATCAACAACGTCGTTGCGTCGATTTGCAACTCGAACGCTCCCATCGTGAATCGAACTGCAGCCTGATCAATCAATCCGTACGCAATGATCGACGCGAGCAGCGCAGCGGTCATGGCGAGGACCGTCCCCTCTTGCATGATGCTCAACACGGCGGCACGTCGCGAGAACCCAATCGTTTGCAGCATGGCCAGTTCCGGAATCCGGCCGACGACGGCGCCGTACATCGTGTTGAGCCCGATGAAAATCCCGGCGCCTGAAACGAGCATAACGACCAGCCAAGACAACAGGCGAACGGGGCGATAGTCCTCCTGTAGCGTGGCAAAATAATCGCTTTGGCAGATTGCCTGCAGTTCCAAGTCGAGACGTTCCTTGCAGAACAGGTTCACTTGCTTGAACCCGTCCGTCGAATCCAGCTTCAGTGCGACCAGGCTCAGATCCTGACGCTTCATCGCCTGCTGCAAATCGTCGAGCCGGCACCAGATTTCGGACTCGTACGTTGATCCTGCGGCGGCAAAGGTCCCGCTGATCGTCCAAGTCCGGCCCTCAAAGTGCAGTGTGCGCCCCGGTTGAGTCTGCTTGGCCGACAACCCTAATTTCGTCGCCGCCATGCGGCCGATCAAGACTTCGTTGACGTTTGGCCAACTTCCGTTTGTCATCTCGACGTTGCCATGGACCAATAGTGCCGCCGGTGTCACACCGCGGACGAGTCCCATTTCGTCCTTGTTCTCTGCAGTACTTTTGACCTTGGTCCCCAGATAGAGTTCCGGCGAAGCGTACTTTGTTCCGTACCGTTGGCGAATTCCGGGAATCGACGCTGCCAACAAGTCGGCGGTTTGCATGGGCACCGAGGAGTACTCCAGGTTCTCACCCATGCCGAGGGAGAACACGATCGCCGTTTGCGGATGCCCCCCGGTCATCAGCGAACGGTCGAGTCCGCGCACGAATCCCAATACGACCATGACCATCAAAGTCACAGTCGTCAGCGCGACCAGTGTCAGCGCAGTGCGTAGTGGCCGGCGCATCAGATTGCGAATGCCGTACTCCCACGGCAGCGGTCGGAAGAAGATCATTGAATTGCGCGTGTTGAGAAGCGTGTCGATTCAGCGCGCACTAAGCAAGTACGCGGAACGTCACATTCACCCCATGAACGGGGTACAGCGCGCGCATCAGCACAATAGCGAATGGATCGCGATCCGCAGACCGTCTCCACTGGCGGAAGAGGTCGTTTCTCGACGAAGTTCAAATGTGACTGGCAGAGAGATTTCGGCAGTAGACGTCAACAGCGAGTATGTCGGACACTTTGCCGCCAAGCGATTCCCGGGAATCACGCCGCCGATCGCGCCCGTCTTGCAGAAACACCAGTCGTCGCCACTTGTGTCCGCCGGTATTTCGTCCGGGCTGTCGCAGGGAACGGGCTCCGCATCGCAGTGGCAACAACAGGAAGCGCAATCCTCAATTTGTGGGGACGTACAGCAGACCGTGCCGGCAAAACATGTCACAGGACATGCCAGAACGGCGAAAATGCTGATGATTGCTGTAATGCGCTGCGTCACGAACAAACTCCGATGCCATCTGGACTTAATTTCACTCTAGGTTTGATCGAAGCGCCGGTCAACCCGAATCGAAGGATTCAATCCGTATCGGCCCGCCGCTGGCCTATGTCCGTGTGCTCCATCCGCTGAAGGCACACCTTCTTCGATTCTGCCGGCCTCATCGGTTCAGTCGTGCGCCGCGAAATCCGGTGCGATTACAAGAGCAGAAGATTCTGGAATCTGTTGGTCGGTGCCCCCGATACGTGAAGTGCTTCAATTTACGGCCACGCTGGAGTAGAATTTAACTGACGCGCACTTTCGCCACACTAATCCCAGCGGCGAATCGGGCACCGATTGAACGACGGCCGTTGACGGACAGCTCGTTCCCGGCCCACTGTCATCGCGCTTTTCACGACAGCGAATCTCCAGGTTCAATGAGGTCAAATCAATGCATACAGACCGTAGAGAATTCTTTCGGCTCACTGGCGCAGCGGGAGCCGGCCTGATCGCCGCCGGTGGAATTCCGGCGGTTGGCGAAGCGGCGGCATTGCCAGGCCACAAAGACGGGACGAAAGCTGCATTCGCAACAGAGTTGTTTCTCGACAACCAATTGATCGAAGTGACGCCCGGCGTTTCCCGGAGACTTCATCCAGCAAAGAAGCATTTGCTGAACCCTGTCGTTCGATGTGAGCGCTGGTGCGACGGCAATATCATTCAGCCTTACACCACGATGTACGACGAGGAGGACAAACTGTTCAAAATGTGGGCCCGGACGGGTAGCGGCCGGGGATTCCCCTATTTAGGCGGTCATGCTGCCTACATGACTTATCTCACTTCCACCGACGGCGTGCATTGGGATAAGCCCGACCTGGGTGCCATGGACGTTGCAGGCCGGCGCGACCACAACATCGTCTTTACCAGCGACTCCGCTGCAGCCACAGTTGCGGCGGGCTACGAAAAAAAGACGAACTTCGTTGTGCCAACCCGCAGCCAGAAACCACAGGGGAAAAAGGCCTTCTTTTGGGGAGTCAATAAACATCCTCACCCCCGCCATGACAGCGAGAAATTCGTCGCCCTGGCGATCATCCAAGACCATCGGCGCGGCGCGCACATCGTCACGTCGCCCGACGGGATTCGATGGTCGTGTGCGGGTTCTCCCTTCTGGCAGACGCCTCATGACGTCGCCGGAACGGGGGACGATTGCCTCATGCATTTGATCTACGACAAAGTGAAACAAAAGTGGGTCGTATACCGCCGCATCATCCCAGAGTTCAGCGAGCGGATGCTGGCGAACCAAAGCGATTGTGATCGGAAGCGTGCCGACCGGTACTACCGATCGTATGCCTACGCGGAAAGCGACGATCTCATGGACTGGAACAACCACCGGTTCATTCTCGCCATGGATCCCGACGATCCCCCCGATACCGAGCTTTATCAATTCGGTTGTCATCAACTTGGGCAGACGTACGTCGGTTACATGAGCGTGTTTTATCGCCGTTCTCCGCAACCGATCAACATTCATCTCGCCACCAGCCGCGATGGGGTTCACTTCACGCGCGTCTGCCGCGGCGAACCGTTTATCTCGCACGGCCCACTGGGATATTACGATTTCATGGCGATGTGTTGCTCGCAGCCCGAACCGGTCATGGTCGATGATACGGTGTACGTCTACTATGCCGCGCTCAATTTTCCGCACGATGGGGAAAGTTTCCAAACCGACCCTGCCGAACTGCAGTCGGGCGCTGCCCTGGCCACATTCAAGCGAGATCGGTATGCCTCGCTGAGCACGAGCGACCTTGATCCCGGCCCTTGCCGCATCGTGACCAAGCCGTTTGTCGTGCAGCATCCCAAGCTGTATCTGAACGCTGCCACCTGGATGAAGGGATCGATTCGAGTCGAGGCTCTAACGCCCGACTGGCAGCCGATTGAAGGGTTCACCGAAAAGCAGGCGCAAAGAATTCACGGAGACGCCCTCGACCATCCCGTCAGTTGGAAGCACAATGCCGACGTCAAACAACTGGTGGGGAAAGAGATTCGGCTGAAGTTTCACATGGAACGCGCGCGGCTCTACGCGATGACCCTGAGCAACGACGCCAGAAAGCTGGGAGCCGTCGAAGGCGAGTCCGCGCACGGGAAGCAGACCGATTCGGTCCCAACCGCCAATTGATTCCTCGCAGAGTTGTTCGATGGCGGCATCCATTTGGCGTGCGGCGAGTGCGACGGCGGATCCGGGAAAATGTCCATCGGAGGACTCGCTTTGAGATGCATTCAATCCACCAGGGCCATGAAGTCATTGCCGCCGATCCACATCGTGATTGCACATCTCACAGCGCTCTGCGCCGAGCAGCCGAACGTGACACCCTGGGTGCATGTCACCAAGAGTCGGGCAGGCAATCAAGATTGAGACGGACAAGTTCGAAGCTGTCGGCTTTAAGGGCGATCAAGCGAGAATACATTGCCGTAGGAACTCAAGACACAGTATGCCGCAGCAGCAGGCTGTCATCGCCACTTCCAAGGAGTCTCATTATCAGCATTTGCCGATCAATCCACTGCAAGTCTTCGAACCTGCCTGTCTTCTTTTGGGCGATGGCTTTTGCCCTAGCACTTTGTTTTCCGGCAGCCGGCAGGCTTTCATGGGCGGGCGATCTTGAGACGAAAGCTGCAGAACGTCATCGGGAAGTCGCGCAGCGACGGGGCGGCGTCCACATTATCTGCCACCGCGGAGCTGTCGAATTCGCACATGAAAACACATTAGAAGCCTATCGGGCGGCTTTTGAATTGGGAGCTGACGGCAATGAGATCGATATTCGTGTGACAAGAGATGGGGTGCTCATCTGCTTTCATGACGACATGATCGACCATTTGCTTCGCGGCTACGGCGACGTCAGCGACTATACGTGGGACCAATTAAAAAAGCTTCCCTTTCGGAACCCGGGCCGATTCGGCCGGCACTGCCGGATACCGACGTTGCGGGAAACATTTGAACTTCACCGTGAGTACGCCGGCCTCGTGCAGCTTGACGTCAAACGACCGGGACTGGTCGAGCCGATAAGCAAGTTGCTCGATGAACTGGATATGTGGGATCACGTTGTCTCAGCTCCGGCCGATTTCAAGGATCCTCGAATCGTGCCAACGCGCGGCAAGGCAGGTCTCTATCTTGACCGTTCAGAAGTTGACGAGAGAGCGATCAAAGCCGCTTGGAACAAGCCCGGCGAACGGATCACTCTTGAAGATCCTCGCGGCATGGCGCTCGCGTTGGAACGAACGTTCTCCAATCCATCTGATGCGCCGGTCAACGACGAGATTGCCGACTGGGCGAAGCACGCTGACTCGGCACTACCGAAACAAAAGAGAACAGTCGACGAACTGCTGAAGGTTCTGCGCGATGCGCGAGACTGGAACGTCGTCGCGACAGGATCTGAAGCGGAGGCCAGGTCGGGCGAGAGAATATTGAGTCGAGCGATTGCTGCGGACGAACTCGCAGAGGGTGGCGATCGCTCGCCGGAGATTCTCACTGCCCTGGAAGAACGCGTAAGGAATCGAAGCCTGCATCGCCACTGGAGATTCTGTGGGCTGGACGGTATCGCCGCCCTCCGGGCGATGATTGCGCTGGAAGCGCCACGCTCGGTTGAAGTCTGCCGCTTCTGTCTGTGGCGCGACGATCCCGCCGTTGAGGCTGCGAGGAATCCCCAGTTTGACAGTCCGCGCTCCTGGACCGATTGGCGGACCAAAATCGCTGTCTTCAAACTGCTGGAGTCGTTGCCGGGTCCTGCGACGGAACAGCTCTGTCGCGATTATCTGGCGCTTTCGGATGAAAAAGCTCGCTCCATCGGCGTCCCGCAATTCGAAAACGCGGCGCGGACGCTGCTGGCGATCAACCCCACCGAATCGACATCACGGGAATTGCTGAAGCACCGTCTGAGCGTTGTGCGAGGCCGTACGATCTTGTTTTGTCTTGCACACGTAGACGATGCATGGGCGCGAAAGGTTCTGCAAGACGAGGCTCCACACGCGCTGAAATATTTTGTAACACGTTGAAATGTTGTCCGTGAGACCGTTCGCCAAGGGAGGATCTGATGACGAACGTTGCAAATAAAACGGACGTTGCCGAAGTCGGTCAACGTCGCAGCGTGCTACTGTTCGCCGTGCTGCTCGCTCTCATCACAAACGGGACCGACGTTACAGCTTTGGCAGTCGAATCGATCCAATTGACCCTCCGCCGACATGCCTACTATCGAGGCGAATCGATTTCCCTCACGATCGAGTCCCCGAGAGACAATCCGCAGGCTCAAGTTGACGTCTTTCTGGATTCCGTCAAGGTGACCAGCTCCAAACTGTCGGGACATTCGTCAACGATACAAGTCCCGACGGGCAAATTGCGAGCCGGCAAGTACTTGCTCAAGGCCGTCGTTCGCACGAACACCGAGGAACTGACCGGCGAGTCCCAAGTTTCGATTGCCCACCGACCTTCGCCTGATCGACTGGATGTTTGGTTATGGGGCGGCAGCCTTGATTGCAGTTTCTACTTTGACCATGGCTTTACGATCGCCGGAGGACCGTACTGGTCGTATTGGCGAGAAAAGGAGCGGGACGCCTACATCAAAAGTTTGGACAGAAACCTCATTAGAGGGGTCGGCTCCACGATTTGGCTATGTGGCGGGATTACCCGGCGTGACCTCAAAGGAGTCGATCCTAAAGCGGACGACGTCGCGTATCTGGGTGCCGGCAGGCACGCGGAGCGGTTCTACAATCCATTTTCGCCGATTGTGGAGCAAGTCCGTCGCAGCAGTAACGATCGCATCTTGCGTTCTCTGGGCGATCACCCGGCGATTCGCGTGGCCTTTTTCAACACCGAACTCGTCGACGATCTCTGGCTGGACAATCTCAATCGTGAAGGTGTGGCGCTGACGAAGCAAACGCTTGGTTATACGCGCGACGAACTTAACGGGCCGACATTTGTCTCCAAAGGGGTCCTGTCCGACGACGACCGGAAATACCGCTTCAACAAGTTTGTCTACCAGAAGGGCAACGGTTTGGCATATGCAAACCGCAAGGCGGCCGAAGACTTGAAACGTCATCGCCCGGATGTGCGCACGATGACCGATCCGTACCGCATCGTGGCCTACCGCGATATGTTCCCCGGTCTAGACATCGTCAGCACGTGGACCTATACGAACAACGACCCCAAGCTGATGCACTACATCGAAACACTGCGCGCGGTCACACGTCGTACCGGCCAGGAACCGATGCAAACAGTCACACTGCTGAACTACCCCGGCGTGCTCGCACCGAAAACGACACCCAGCCCCGAAAGGACCGAACCAAATCACGCCGGCTGGATGCTGATGGGACCGGACCGCTGCAAAGAGGTTTCCTGGATCATCTTATCGAGGGCTCCCAAACAAATCGGGTATTACTTCAGCAGTGCGTGTGATCCGCAGAAATACCATCGACCAAAAGATCAACACCGCGTTCCGTACGCCACCAGCTTGGCCATCAAGGAACTCTCCGACAAAGTCTACAAGCCGTTCGGACCGATGATTACAAGGCTTCGCCAATCACCACGCCGGATGGCAGTCCTCTCATCCCAGGCATCGCGGCTTTGCAACAGTTCTCCCAACACCATCGGCTACCCCAACTTGCAAATCTACGGCTTCTATTCTGTGATGGCGATGGCACATTACAACGCGGATGTGCTGCTCGACGAACAAGTCGAGGCCGGAGAACTCAAAAAGTACGAGGTCCTGGCAATGCCGCGGTGCGAGGCAGTCACGCAATCAATGTTCAAGGAGATCCAAGCATTCCAGCGACGCGGCGGAACGGTCATTGCAGATCAATATCTCGGTGCCGAACTCGACAACGTCATTCGATTCGACTTCGATTTCTCGTATCGCAGAAAGGTCAATGCCGATGCCATCGAAAGCGGCGTGATGTATGCGGAATGGGACGATCAGCTCAATCCGAAAACTGCGAAGTTGACTCAAGCACAAGGAGTCACGGCCGACGAAGATCAAAAGATTATGGAGTCATATGCTCGCCAACTGCGGACGCGACTTGCCGGCACTCTCGAGTCGTTGGTCACGCTCAGTTCGCCAAAGGCGTTGGTCAACGTGTTGGAATTCGACGGCGTGAAGTATCTGTTTCTCATCAACGACCACCGCGAGTACGGAGATCGCCTCGGCAAGCATCGTGCGATGCTCGAAAAGCTGAAACCTCTGCGGTTGGCCGTCAAATTGAATGGTTGGAAAGGTCCTCTCTATGCGTACGACCTGCTTCAGCAAAAAGCCCTGCCGGCAAAACACGACGAGCTTGGACTGCATTTTCCCGTTGAACTGGACGAATTGGGGGGGAAGATCATCGCGCTCTACCGGACGAAGCCGGCAAGTCTGAGAATCGAAGTGCCGCAATCAGTAACGCGGGGTGACGACACGACTCTCCGCGTCAAAATATCAGGTGAAGACGGCAAGTTGCTCAGCGGCTTGCAACCAATGCATGTGACGATCACTGACACCGGAGGAAACTTGTATCCAGACAGCGGTTTTTACTGTGCCGAGGGCGGTGAACTGGAGTTGCGATTTCAACCGGCGGTCAACGACTCGCCAGGAAATTGGAACATCGGTGTGAAGGATCTGACGACGGGAATGACATCGCGAGCAAGTTTTGACGTTCATTAGCCGGTCAGCGCGAAACAACGCCGAGTGCTAAAGGAGCGAGTGTATACATCGCAGCACCGTGACATGACGACGACAGTAGCCCCACCAACATCCAACCTACGCTGCCGATGTTCGTGCGCCGTGGCAATCCGTCGGATAATCGATCAGGAGATCGGGTGGAGCCGATTTGAGTTACGACTAAGGCAGATCTGACTTTGCTATCGCGGTAGCTAGAAGGATTGGCCATCAGCCGCTCGAATCTCACGGACGTGCGGCGTGGAAGCCATTTCGATGGACCACGGAAGCAAGTCATCGCGGACTCTGATGCCGGGATTGGGACGAAGCAAGTCGCTGCGCACGACCAAGTGAGTGAGTCATTGGTGCGTCGCCTCAAGCAGCGTCGGCGCGAGACGGGTTGGATTGAGCCGTCGCCTGTGACCGGCGGACGACCATTGAGGTTGTCCCCCGCGCAAGAAGCGCAAGAAGCGCGACTGCTCACACCACTATAAATACGGCGTGCGGATGGGACCTTGCCGGCATCTGCTGGCCGCCCGTGAAGCCGCCGAATCAACTGTTTCACAGTCAGACACG
>JANQPT010000030.1 GCA_028285345.1 Planctomycetales bacterium | reverse complement strand
GGTGTTGCGTTACAATAGGCTGGAGAATTGGTCCGCTTGAGTTGGCGGAGGAGTTACTTACCTGCGATGAACAAAACGTCCCCAACTCGCGGGCTGTTTTTACGAACGCCTGCCGACTCACGGACTCATTTTTTCCGCGCGACACCTCTCCCCGAGCGGCGCTTCTGAGCCGCTGAACGGCACGTCGACGATGGGTTCGCGAACTCCCCGAAGCCAACCCCCTTCGCAACCATTCTCTTTGCGTCGCATTTCGCGAAACTCTGAATTTGCAAGAGCTTACAAATTCGGCGTTGCTTTCGGTTGGTCGAATGCGAAACCAACCCTTTACGGAATTCTTTGCGTTTGGATAACAGCTTAGACAATCTCACACGTCGAACTGCACCGTATGCCTCCACGGCTGCCGCGAGTCTCGGGGGCCCAGGCTTTCTCTCAGCTCTGACGTGATTTGATTCAAGTCGCGCGCAGTTCTCCCGCATTTATGGCTAGTTTGCATCGGGCACACCGGCTGCTGCCGGTTTGAGATACCAGAACTCTCCGCGCCTCTCGACCGAGGCTTTGCCGTCGTCCGGCCAACCAACGAACTTCACTGCCTCGATGCGAAACTCCTTGCCCTTATCGCATGAGGTGAACGGGTTGGCGCGAAATCGGAAAAAGTCATCGTCATCAAAGCCGTAAATCTCAATCGGGTCACCGTCGTGCTCCTTCAGACGTACAAAACTCACTCCTTGGCTGCCGTTTTGCAGGGCGAAGTCGAAGACCTTGGCGCCTTGCGTGTGGCCGGCCGACATGTCCAGTGACATGCCTGGTTCCCAGTGCGGAGTGCGGAGTTCGAACCGCCCGCGGTCGGTGACGGCGATCTTTAGGTTTTCGCCGTCAGATGGATAGCGATTGTTGGATGGCGACTTTTCGACGGCTCTAACCTGGTTGGAGCGAATCACTACGGTGCCGTCTTGATTGCCGGCAATGAACCGCTGTCCACGGATTTCGACGCGCAACTGCCGGCCGAAATCGAGAATGCCGGTTCTAATGAAAGCGGCCGAGAACTTGTTTTGAATACCGGTTTCGGCGCCATGAATGACAAGTTTACCCGACCCGGTAAGTCTCAACCGGTCCGTTTTGTTAAGGAAGCGTAACTCCAGCCGTCCGATTTCGGCGACGTCGTCGATGCGGATCACCTGTCCCGCACCGGCCTTCTCGAAGATCACGACATCGTGCTTGCCGGGCACGTCAAGATCCCAGTTGCTCGGCTCGTTCCAAGCCGCCGACTTCGCTTTTCCGATCCAATGAACCGTCTTCTTCCGACTGGAAGAGGTGCGCAGCTTCAAGAATTTCGCCAGCTTCGGTGTGTGGAGTGTGCGCGTCAGCCGGAACACGCCAGCGGGACCGCCTGGATGGCCGCTGTAAAAGAAAACGTGCTGGACGCCACGTGCTTCGTCGATAACAGCGCCGCCTGTATGAAAGCCATCGGCCGTACGGTAAAATCGACCATCACGTTGGAAGAGCTGACCTTCGAAACGCCACTTCGCCGTGCCCCAGTCTTCCGGGGCGAGACTGAAGAGATTGATGCTCATGTCTTCGCGCTTCGACTGCACGACTTCGTACCGTTGCGTGATGGGATTGAAGCAGAGGGCGGACGTATCGACCGATCGTTGAGTCTTCATGTTGGTGTTGGCGACGTCGCCGATCTCCTTGTCGCCGAATTGAAATCGCATTTGCGCGAGAATATTCGTGGGTGCCTGATTGCGAACGATGGCCACGAACCGCCGGTCATGGAAAATCACATCCGGCTCCGCCGGCTTACACCAATTGGGCAATGCCAGTTGCGTCCTTTCCCAACTTTCACCGCCGTCGTGCGAGCGGTAAACGGCAAGCTCGCGTGCAATGTCGTGCGGGCGACGATTCTTGTAAATTGAGTGATGAGCAAATAACAACAGGCCATGCTGCGGATGGTCGATGATCCGTGGACCAACGGATACGAACGGGCCTTCGTGCCCGTCCTCACGAAAGGCCTCCCGCAGATGTTTCCATGTTTTGCCCTTATCTTCGCTACGGAACACGCCGTGATCGCTGGCGAGTACGACGGCTCCGGTTCGCGTCGTGCCAATGCTGTTCAGGTGCAGCTTGTAACCGAGAGGACTGTGATTGTCGGGGTCGAATTTGAATCGATGGCTCAACGGAACGAACCCGCCGCGATTGCGGTCCGCTGCGGACACGCAGTCACGCACATCATACGGTTTGGACCATGTGCGACCGCCATCGTTTGAGCGGACAATCATCGAATACGTTGTGTGTTCGTCGGCATCGCCGGAGAGTTTGCGGTTGTGTCCCGGCATGGCGCGATGGACCACAATCAGCGAGTCCTCCACGGCTGTGGCGACCGGCCAGCCGAAATGGTCATTGTCGCCTTTGGGATAGGTTGGCAGATTAACCGGCGCCAACTCGAGTAATCCTGAGTTCTCACCGAATTCCAATTTCCCAGGCTGTTCTTTCGAGACGCCTAGAAGTTTCCTTACGAAGTTGTTGCGCAAGTTCGATCCATCCTTCCTGCCACCCGCAAGTTCATGCCGGATTGCTTTCGCCACCGCGTCAGCCAGAACCATCCGTCCTTGCGGCCTGAAATGCACACCGTCGCTCATCCATTCTTCGGCATGCGGTTTGACCAGAGAGCAAAGGTCATTGGTAGCGATACGTTTCCTCTTGAGCGATTCCGCGGCGGTATTGTTGTAAACCACAACGTCGCTGTCTCGTCGAAATCCTCTGGACTCGGTGTTCCTGCCGATCGGAGTTGTTGATGCCCAGATCAATTTCGCGCCGGTTTTCTGCAATCGCTGGAGCAATTGTCGAAAGTTGTCGCGATATTCATCCAGCGGTACTTGGAGCTTTCCCTGAGGAGGAGGCGCGGTTTTTCCAGACGCGTCGAGGTGCGTGACATCGTGAATTCCCCAGTTGAAATGAATCACCTCCCACTGAATCTCACCCAGGTATGTTTTGAACTCCGCAAGCGACTGGCGCGTTGAACGGCAATTGTTCGGCGCGCGGTACACGTTGGCGACTCCGGCAAGCCGTTCCCGCACGCCCTCTGTGTACGACATGGAGATCGAGTCGCCGATCAACAAAACGTTCGGTAGTGCCGGGTCTGCATTGAGAAATGCAAACTCCGCTCGGCTTTGGTACTTCTCGGGAACGGTTCGCAGCCATGCCCGCTGATTGCTGTACGGGCTCGGTTCTTTCGCCGCCGCGGCCGAAGCAAAGGCGAGAATGACAAAACTCAGAACGACGCACCGTCGTCCGACCTGACTTATGATGACGTTAGCCATTGTTTTCCCTTTACGCCGACAGGAACGGTCTTTGTTGTTCCCGCGGTTACCATCGACAATTCTAACCGCCGAGTGAAATAAATGCTTGCCGTACTCCCTTTGCTCGCTCAGGATCTGAATTCGCAGTCGAAATCAACCACTATGGACACGCCCTCCTGTGTCGCGAACGGTGTAGAAGCATCGGAGCTTCGTGGGCTATCATTTGGCTGTCATCGATGTGATGGTGCGGCGACCGTGATGTCTTGCTCTCCGCCTCCGGCTGACAGTAACACTTATCTGAGCTGGTTTGATTCGATGACGCCAGCCGGGGTGAATTCAGTTTTTCAGAAAGAATTGCGAAAACCCCTGTCAGAATTTCCTCTAAGGCGGATTTAGTAACTTGGAGGATGACCTTAATGAACGACGTTCCGGAAACGCGTGACAGTTTGCTTGTGCGGGTGTGCGACTCACAGGATCAGGCTGCGTGGGAACAATTTGTTCAAACCTATCGCCCCGTGGTTTATCGGATCGGGCGTGGCCGCGGCTTGCAGGATGCGGACGCTCAGGATTTGGCGCAGCGGGTCCTGATTTCGGTCGCTGCGGCGATCGGCCGGTGGCAGCGCGACGAGGGAAACACACGATTTCGTCACTGGCTGAGACGAATCGCCAAAAACGAAACGCTAAAGTTACTGATGCGCCGGCCGAGAGATCTTGCTCGTGGTGGTTCTTCGGCAATGAACGCACTGCATGCAGAGCCGGACAACGGCCATGGCCTGGACGACGAAATTGAGCTTGAGTACCGGCGGCAGCTTATCCGACAAGCGGCCGAGGTTGTTCGCGTGCGTGCTGAGGAGACGACGTGGCTGGCATTCTCGATGACCATGATTGACGGCATGGCGATTGGTGAGGCAGCGAGGGAACTTCAACGCAGTGAGGGCGTGATTTACGCGGCTCGCAGTCGCATTCTTCGCCGCATTCAAGATGTTGTCCGCGAACTGGAAGAGGACGATACATGAACAAATCTAATCAAGGCTCCTGCGATTCGACGGCGATCGTCGATTTTCTTAGCGAGAGACTGCCGCAGCAGCACGAAGAGGAGTTGATGGAACATCTTGATTCGTGCGAGCGGTGTCGAGTGCGATTGCGGAATGAAGCGGGCGAGTCTGGAATCTGGAATGAATTCGAAGCCGCACTGCGCGATCAGCCTGACGACTCAGTAAGATTGAGCAGCGCGGGCGAGTGGCATCGCGATATTTCGTCCTCGGCGGCGACTCAAATCGAGCAAGTGATCGACATGCTCGGCCCGACAGACGATCCGGGCATGTTGGGACGCATTGGCGGGTACGAGGTGTCTGGCGTGATTGGCAGCGGCGGGATGGGAGTGGTGCTCAAAGCGCACGACAAAGCCCTGGACCGATTGGTGGCGATCAAAGTCCTGGCGCCCCACCTCGCCTCCAGCGGCGCGGCGCGGAAGCGGTTTGCCCGCGAGTCGAAAGCCGCCGCGGCGGTTCTGCATCCAAACGTGATGGCGATTCACAACGTCTCCAACGACGAATCGTTTCCCTACCTGGTTATGCCGTATCTGCGCGGCGTTTCGCTCCAGAACCGGATTGAATCGGAAGGGCCGCTGCCGGTTTGTGAGATTCTGCGAATCGGCTCACAGATCGCCGGGGGCTTGGCTGCCGCCCATGCACAAGGCCTGGTTCATCGCGATATCAAGCCGGCCAATACTCTGCTGGAGGAGGGGGTCGAGCGAGTCGCCATCACCGACTTTGGGCTGGCCCGGGCTGTGGATGACGCCACGTTGACCCGCACGGGCATCATCGCCGGCACACCACAATATATGTCGCCCGAGCAAGCCCGTGGCGATGCAGTCGACCAGCGGAGTGACCTCTTCAGCTTGGGGAGCGTGCTGTACGCGATGTGTACCGGGCGGCCGCCGTTCCGCGCCGAGACCAGCTACGGCGTGTTGCGGCGGATTACCGACGACGAACCGACCCCGATCCGCAACATCAATCCCGCGATTCCCGAATGGCTATGCGGCATCATCGCCAAGTTGATGTCGAAAGCACCCGAGAAACGTCTTGAGTCGGCCGGCAAAGTCGCCGAGTTGCTGGAGGCGTTTTTAGCCCACGAACAGCAACCGGAGGTCGTGCCGCTCCCGGAACGTGTGCGCGAGTTTGCAGATTCTCGTTCCACAAGCCGTCGACGCCTGATCCACAAATGGCTGGCTGGCGCCGCCGCGGCGCTGGCTGTGGTGCTGGCGGGCTTTGTGATTCTTCTGGAACTGAACAAGGGAACGTTACGGATCGAAAATGAAACCGATGACGTTGCCGTGCGGATTACACAAGGAACTAAAACCGTCAAGGAACTGACCGTTTCCCGCGCCGGAAAGGATGTGCGAATCGCCGCCGGCGAATATGTCGTCGACATTCAAGGCGAAGCAGACGGGATCACCGTGAAGGACGGTGCCGTGAGCTTACGACGCGGCGAACAGGAAATCGTGAGAATCGTCAAGCAAAGCCACACACAAGTCTCTGAACCAAGCGACTCACCGAAAAAGTCGAAAGGAACAAAGGTCGAATCCGGCAAGATTCTCACAGCCGCCGAGGTGATGAAAAACGCAAACTCCATCCATCAAGATTTCAAAGACATCACGGTACGTTTCAAAGTGCATTCGGCGACGCGGTTTGATGTGATCGATGAGAATGACAATCAGTTACAGCAGTGGAAGCTCAGCGCGAAAGCTTTCGGCGCAGAGGTGGTTCCCGAACCGTTCTCGGTCCGTCTTTCGAGCGCGGTTGAGGCGGCACTGAGAAAGCAGGGTGTGGTTGACGTGCCAATGGCATTCATCGGAAAAGAGATTCAAGTCACGGGCCAATTGACCGCACTCTCACTGAATCTCCCTGCGAGTCCCCAACGGATCCTGTCCTATTACATCCCGGTTTATGCGTTGGACCAGATTCGGTTCGTCGACGCGGAGAAAGAGAATCCAAAGACGGCCAACAATTCACATGAAACCACTGATCCTTTGGAGGCCGATGACAAGATCGCCGCCAGGAAGACGCTCATCAATAACATCCAAGGCGAGTGGATCCTTGTAAGGATGAACGAAGGCTTGGAAGACGTGCTGAAGGGAAACGAGTATCCACTCTCCGTCGAGGGCACGCTGTTGAACTTTCGTTTCTACGCCCCAAAGAACCCGAATGAATCAAGTACGCTTCCCATCCTTCTCCACTGGAAGCCAGGCTCCCCCCCGGAATGGGTCGAGGCAACACTTGACCCGAATGGAACGCCGGAACAACTCCCCGGAATTCTGCGGTACGACGGCAAAACTTTGCGGTTGTGCGTGAATCAAGACGCCGGAAATACGAAGCGACCACGTGTCATGGCCGCCGGAAGCAAGGTCTTATACTTCGAGTGCCGGCGTCTCGGCGCAACAACGTTCCACCGAGTTCTGCGCGACGACCGCTACGGCAAGGATTGGATGATCGACCTGGACCGTGGAACACTCCACACGCCGCCGAAGTCTCTCAGCGGCGAAAAGCAAATGACGGAGTGGATGCGTACTCAGGGGATCGATGCCACAGGGATCAAAGCCAATCAGGGATTGTTGGCTCCATTCGAGTTGCTAACGACGCCGCTGAGTGGCAAAAGTTTTTCGGACTACAGGTTGGAGGATGTGACGACGACGTTAAATCTAGCAGCTGGATTTGTCGAAGAGGGTGTCCCCCCCCTATCGTTTTGTGAACCGGGAGAGTACGCGTTTAAGACCCGCGAGGGGGGCGTGGGCGTGCTCCGAGTGGAACGAGTCACCGATGACGGCAAAGGGCTCAAACTGCGCTACAAAATTCTAGCCGCCGCCCCGCAACCGATCCCGAAGCAAGCGAACCTCATCCGTGAATTTCCGACCAAAGCCGACGTGAAAACGATCGCCTGCTCCCCCGACGGCCAACGAATCGCCGTTGCCAATGGTGATCCGACGCTCATTATGCAGCGCGACGGCAGCAGCAGAGTGAAAAACAACTGGCAACCAGCGGTCCAAGTCTTGGACGCCGAAACGGGGAAACGCCTCGTTTCGCTTGAGCTTGCCAATGATGAAGAGCGGGCTATTCTCGCCGCCACCAAGCATGTCTCCCATTTTGAAGTGACGGCGCTGGAGTTCTCTCCGGACGGCAAGTTTCTCGCTGTCGGGACCAGCATCGGCCAAGTCAAACTATTTCACGCCAAGACCGGTCTGCTGTACCGGTCGCTGGACGACAAGCCGACGAAAACTGCTGACAAAGTAACGCCGGAGAATTGGAAGCCACTCAAACGGGCGATCGGCAGCGTCGCGGACTTGGCCTTCTCACCCGAAGGCCGCCAGCTGGCGGTCTGCGGACGCTCATTTAGTGACTTCTCCGACGTTTTCGACGGAAGCAGACGGCTGGGCCGATTGGCGAAAGGTCCGGGCCGACTTAAAGTGTGGGACATCGAGACCGCGACGCTCGAACACGACCTGCCGGGACACAGCGAAGCGGTCGCCGTCGCCTATGCTCCGAATGGAAAACTGCTGGCAAGCGTCGGCCGGCCCGGCCTGAATATTTGGGATCCCGAAACCGGCAAAAAGTTGTGGATGCGGGACATGCGGGCGAATGCCGGCACCCGCGCGGTTGCATTTTCACCTGACAGCCGATTGGTGGCGATCACCACACTGGAATTCGACAAAGACAAAGCGAAAGATGCCGCCACAGGCGCGGTCGATGTGCTCCACTCAGCGACGGGGATTGTCGAGTGGCGGCGGTCATTTCCCGGCTGGGCGAAGCCGGTTGCTTTTGCCCCCGACGGGAAATCGATCCTGGCGCTTTGCAACGGCGATTCAATCCGTTTTCTCAATTCGGAAACCGGAGAAGTGGTTAACGAGATCAAACCGCCGGACTCTCCCGACACGGGATATCAATGGATGGACGTTTCGATTTCCAATCAAGCACATTCATTAGTGATTGGTGGACGCGACAAATCCCGCAGTGGGCGAGTCGAGATCTGGAGCCTGCCAGAACACAATCCCACAGCCAATGTTCCAAACGTCAAGAAGCGAAACGATTAGGTCCAAAATCAGATATGAAGTAGAGATTTGTGCGTATATTACTCTCCACTACCAGACGGAGAACATCGCATGAAGACAACAGGTTCCATCGTTCTTGTCCTTGGTGTGACTCTCATTTTAGGCCCGATCGCCAACTTCAACTTTACTCTTGGCATCGAGAAGAGCGCCATGCTGATTACGGCCGCTATCGTGGGCGCAGCTGGTGCCATAGGTATGGAGATTAGCTACAGTCCCAATTCGGACCGCACGGAATGACAACGCGGTGGGGATCGACTCTCGGAAGCCGGCGCGGCCCGAAGGACATGAACTCGAAACCCCGTGTCGGTGTTCGCGACCGACCGCAAAGTCGCCGCTGGTCGAACTTGAAACGGCCACACCGACGTCACAGCGACTGATTGCCCCACCGAACCTGCGTCGGCCTGCTTATGACTCGCTCACATTACACTCGAAGGATCGACGGCGAGAATGGTCCCGGCCGAGATGCCGACCTGTTGTCGATCGGATAGCGCGTCCGCTGAGGTCTTCACCATCGTCAACAGTCTTGGGGACGGCCAAGCTGCGTCGGATCGTTAGACCGACGCATCGCGAAGAACGCACCAAACCGTTTCGCCACCATGACCATCTCAATGATGCAAACCGCACGCCCGTCCAAGCCAGCCATCGAGCGCTGCCGTGGGTCTGATGTTGTCCTCACGTACAACAATTCCGATGCTCAGCGTATCGTGGCCCTTCAGTGGTGCGAGTTTCATTAACAACCCACATGCAGACGAGGCTCCGACGCGCAGCTTCAATCGAGGGCCACTTAACACCGGCGTGAGCGGCACGCCGTGTTGCAACTTCCATTCGCCGAGCAGGGCGACGGGTTTCAAGTCGACGGGGTCGAGCAAGTCGATTGTCTTGCCGCGCATCTATTTGGACGCCGCGTTTTGCTTGGCGAAAAAGTCGGGAACGAATTCCGGATGATCCGCGGCGAACCACCGATGTTCCTCAAAACGCCGCTGGATCACGCCGTCGGTACGTTCCATATCAGGATTGTGCCCATAACCAAACCCGTGTAGCAATTCATGCGACAACGCCCACGGGTGCGAAAACCAACTGAAATCGTCCACCATACCGCTCAGAGGCATTGTGGTTCCGCCATGACCACCAACGGCACCGCTGTTCAACCACCATGTCAGCGTAACACGGTACGACGACCCGACCGGTAATTCACGCTCTCTAGCAATTTCACGAAGGCTCCGCTCGACCTTGGCCAAATATGCGGTCGTCCGCCAATCCATATAAGCTGGGCCAGTTGTCGAGACGCGATTCGATTGGCGGGGTACGAAGCCTTCGGGGGGTAGAAGCCATTCCACGGGCTTATTCAAGTGAAAACGAGCAGCAAGGAGAACCGTATCAGAGGGCTTTCCCAATCGTTGGAGAGCAGCCGCGGATAGAGGATGCTTTGGCGGCGCTTCGCCGTCGCGCATTTTCACTTCCCACTTCCAGTCGACGGTCGATTCACGCGTATCTAGGATGTGTCCTTTCGGGTCGACCGCGCTGATGTCTGCCCATAGCTGTTTTGCATTGGGACTCCCCAGTTTTTCGTTCGTCAAAATCGCGGCAGTCGCGCGACCGACAAGCGGGCCACCCAACTCGAACCTATGGTCGGACTGTGCTTCAGGCAATACATAGCCACGAGGATGAAAAACAATCTTGCGACCGTTCTTGAGTTGGAACCCATATCCAAGAGCAACAAATCGACGATTCGTTAAGAATTGCGTCTTCGTGGTGACAGGGAACTCGTGAGTTGAGTCGGGAAAGACTAGCTTCACCCCGGCCCGAGAGTGGCGCAATGCTTCCGCGTGCCAGTCAAAGAAGCACCGCGTCAATTGCTCTTCAGGTTCCGTGATCCGACGAATTTCGCCGGTTTTCAGCTCTTTCCACAAGGCGGCGTGAATCGAACCACGGCTTCCAAAGGCTCGCACGCGATAGGTCTCGTCGGGTGAAAGTACCAACGAGACGCGGTTTGCCCGTGAACGTCGTTTCCATTCCACTGCGCCGGTAGGCAGGATCGAACGGACCGCCAACTGCGTCAGCTCCAGTCCTCGGCGACCGCTCACCATCATTCTTGGTGTTGGAACTTTAACAGCACGAAGCCTGACCCTTGCCGGCGATTCTACGTTCACGCGGCCGCTCTTCAGAGCCACGACAACGTTTGGCCGAGGTTGATGTTGAACCTCAAACCGGTACGAGCCGCGCGGTAACGCAACGATTGTGCGACCGCGTCGATCAAACACGTGCTGACTTGAAACGACCTTCGGACGATCTTCACTCCCCTCATAGCGAACGATGTTCAGTTGAGCGCCGAAAACATGTGCGGGTTCGTCACACTGAATTTCCACACGCCAAAGCTGAGTGATGGGGATGCGAACGCGAGCAAGGTAATCACCGGCCCCTGAGGGCTGTCGATCGTCAAATCGAATCGTCAATCGATCGTCAGTCGGGAAGAGTTGGACAGCTCCTCGCCCTTTCTTCTCGATCAACTCGGCGGCCGACACATTGATTCCAGCTGGGAAAAAAGCATTTGGCGTCGCAAGGAGCTCAGACTTCACCCGTGCGTCCCAACTGCGGCCGTTGAGCGAAACATTTTGGGGCCAACTTGCTTCGTAATGAGCCCACTCGGCCCTATCCGAAGAAATGTGAACAGCGTCGGCGCCGTCGATCTTCGCCTGAATGTCCAATTCAACCGTCTTCATCGGTTGATCGGATTCAGATTTCAGGTTGTCGATCAGACGTTGGGATTGCTTGCAGATTGGATCAGCGAACAAGATTATGACTTCGTATGTTGCGGCACCGTTTTGCCCTTCGTCATTGAAGCCGATGATCAAGCCATTTGGTCCGCAACCCAACTTCACCGTACCCCGACCGCGAATTTTTCGTATTGTTGCTCCCGCCAGTTCGATATCAGGTCGTAGGAACGGTGTGTTCGGACCAACCTTGAGCACACGTAGTTTGCGCGGTGACCACGGCTGTCCATTGATCTTCACATCAGTTGGCCAGCCCCAAGACCCGTGATCCCACAGCGCCGCTTGATGCGAGATGTGCAACTCATCTGTACCGTCGATCTTTGCCGAAATGTGCAGACTTGTTGCAGCCTTATCAATTGAGGATCCCGACGCCGCATCGATCGGCTCCACCCATACCGACACGACCAAGAAAAAGAGTAGCAGCGAAACTCTCGTCCTCATGTTGCTAAGGATCGAGTTCGCTTGGATGGCGCGCTCAGATTGACCGAGCAACACGCAAAGAGATTGGTGCCAGACGATGATCCGCATTTAGTAACGCTCCTAAAACGTCTTCGCGTTCGCACACCGCGATCAGCGGAAACCATCAATCTTCTGACAATACTCGCCATTCCAACGCCAGTCAATGAATGCAATCGATGTAGAAGTCAGCGTAGCAACGTATCTCGGCTCCTCGTTTCAATGGTCCGAAGAATAGGAATCCATGAGGCAGGTTACGCTGAGTGAATGTCAACTCAAAACGAATGTTGGGAGGTCGTTGGGTTAGCGGTGCCTAGTTCGGCGGCCTGCGGCCGCGCTCCTCAAATAGTAACTCAACAAATGAGACACCAAACTCTGTGAAGACCGTTGCTGTTCGATAAGAATGTTCGATTCGGTACAGCTCTTGCAGGCATCGGACTCTTCCCGCTGCAGAGTGTTTGCGAAGGCTCAATCACGGTAACAACGACTCTTAGTATTTCAGCACGACCGAATTCATACTATGCAGGAACTATCATAAGAGGTGGTACCGTCCTTGGGGGCAGGTCACCGGTGCGAAATGGATATCCGAGTTTGGAAGCGAGGATTGTTCAACATGGTGGATCAGGGCGCATGACGGCAACCGTGGAAAATGAGCGACCGTCGCGCACAACGGCAAGGTGACAATCTCGCAGTCTCAAGATGACTATCGATCTCAGCGCCTGAGAGCAATTGTGCGATGCCCATCGGCCACTGAAAAGACTGAAAAGGAGGGATCGACGCACGACGTTGAGCAGGGGCACGTGTGATGCTACTGTGGGGTGGTTCCCCACTGATGACTCATCACTTGGAGATATGCAGTGCAGCGAACCTTTCGATCCGACTGTGTGAAGACTCTGCAACTGATCCTCGTCGTTCTAATCGCCGGTGTTTGCCGGGCCGAGGATGAGCGGGAGCAGTCGCGACCAAACTTCGTCGTGGTGCTGGTTGACGATCTGCGCTGGGACGAACTCGGATGCACAGGGCATCCGTTTGTACGAACGCCGGCAATCGACCGGATTGCAAACGAAGGCGTTCGGTTTCGCAATGCGTTTTGCACAACGCCGCTTTGCTCACCGGTTCGCGCCTGTCTGCTCACAGGCCTATACACGCACAACCACGGGATTCTGGATAACATCAACCGCAGCGAGCAAAGCCACCGCCTCAAGACGTTTCCGCGCTATCTGCAAAAAGCGGGCTACGAAACCGCCTATATCGGCAAATGGCACATGGGAAACGACGACACCGCTCGTCCCGGCTTCGACAGGTGGGCCTGTTTGAAGGGCCAAGGGACATCATTCGATCCGACGCTCAACATCGACGGCAAGCGGGTTCGGCATTCCGGCCATACGACCGACGTGTTGAACAAATTAGCGGTCGAATTTGTATCTCAAGCACGGAAAAAACCGTTTTGTCTCTACTTGGCGCACAAGGCGCTTCATCCGGAATTGGTGCAACGCGATGACGGCAGTATCTCCGATCCCTCCGCAGCGCGGTTCATGCCGGCGCCGCGACACAAGGACTTGTACCGCGAGAACGCTATCCCGCGGCGGCTGAACGTCTCCGGTCAACTTTCGGATAAGCCTGCGCTGCAACGAGAGATCGGCGACTTGCCGCCCCTTGGAGTGGAAACTGGCACGCCGGATGAGACCGTACGCGACCGATTGCGGATGTTGGCTGGAATTGATGAAGGTGTCGGTGCACTGCTCGAAGCACTCCAGTCGGCGGGTCAATTGGACAATACCGTGTTTGTCGTGGCCAGCGATCATGGGTATTGGTATGGCGAGCACGGACTCAGCGTGGAGCGGCGGCTAGCCTACGAAGAGGCGCTGCGGATTCCCTTGCTCGTCCGCTATCCCCCACTCGCGAAAGCGGGCCGTCTCTGCGACGAGTTCGCGCTCAGTATCGACCTGGCGCCGACGCTGTTGGATTTGGCCGGCGTCAACGATGTTCCTGAAATGGACGGCCGCAGCTTGGTTCCACTATTGAAAGGTCAAAAAGTCACCGACTGGCGCGATTCGTTTCTGGTGGAGTACAACACCGATACCGTGTTTCCCCGCGTGTACAAAATGGGATACAAAGCGATCCGCACGAAACGTTGGAAGTATATCCGTTACAACGACCTGAAAGGCATGGACGAGTTATACGATTTATTGGCGGATCCCTACGAGATGACCAATAGAATTCAAGATCCGGCCTCAGCCGCCATCATCAGCAAGCTGAGTGGGCAAATCGACGCATTCCTGAAGCAGTAACCGGACTGCCGAAAACCAGTTTCAAAACCCGGTTGCGCTTGTTCAAGACATTGTCATCCAATAGGCAGTTGACACGCGTCAGAGCGTTTTGAATCCAGTTGTAGAAGATACGGCATGCAACGACGTGATTTCCTGGCATCACCCTTGTGGGCGGCATCCGCCGGCATACTGGCTTCGCCCGGTTTGTACGTATTGGGAAACGAAGGCACCAAGCCGGCCCAATTCCGATTGTGGGCTTGCGGCGATTCGCATGTGGGCACCGACCTGCGGCATCAGCGGGAAAGTTTGGCCGATGCCATCCGGCAAACAGAGCAGGGCGGCGACGAGGGCGGCCCGCCGTTCGAATGGGATGTGGCGCTGCATGTCGGAGACCTGTCCGGCAATCAGAGTTCGCCCGACGATAACGAGGGACGCGAGGTCATCCGGCAATTTGCGGCGGCCAAGCAACACCGCAGAGAGGATTTTTACAACCTGGCCGGCAACCACGATGCCTCAGGTCCCGGAGAGCCGGCGCAGTGGTGGTTTCGCAAATGGGTCGATCCGACCGGCGAGAATTCAGAGCACTCCGGCGTCCATGCCGACCGGCGGCCCTATCCAGTCAGCGGGACTTGGGAGCGGTACAGCTTTCGTGTCGGAAATCTATTGTTTTTGGTAATGAGCGACCGCAATGACGGCGGGCCTCCGGTCGGTCGCGGCAAACGGGGCGGTTATCCGGCCGGAGCCGTCACCTCCGAGACCTTTCAGTGGTGGAAGCAAGCCGTTGCCGAGAATCCTGATGCGGTCATCGTTTCCGCGCATCATCAGATGCTTAAGGAAACGACTGTCGCCTCCGGGCCGTGGGAGGGGTTTCGCAAAACCGACAGCGGAAAATACGTCAGCCATTATCACGGGTACTTTCCGGCCGGCGGCCCCCGGGGGGCATCCTATCTCTATTGGCTGGACGACCGTCCGGACGCAGAGGCGTTCGAGAAGTTTCTGGCCGCCAATCCAAATGCCATCGACATCTGGTTCGGCGGCCACACACATACCAATCCCGATGATCGCAAGGGGGGCCGCACACATATTGAGCGCAAATGGAACGTCAACTTCATCAACTGCGCGGCGCTGAGCCGCTTTCACGCCCGTAAGACAACGTTGCCCATGAGCCGACTGCTGACGTTTACGGACGGCTCCGACCGCGTGCGCGTACAATGCTATCTCCACACGTCACAACATGCTCCGCAAGGATGGTACGCTAAAGCAGAGCGGACGATTCGCATCAGCGGCCCGTTTCAGATGATGCCGCAAAAACCGACATAGTGAGAGTTCGCCTCATAAATGAATCACTTGATCATCTCGCTGACTTGTCTCGTATGCCCTGCCCAAACCGGCGATCTGCAGGTCCGCACAGAAACGAACGTCGCGGTTCCTATGCGGGACGGAGTCGTGCTTCGTGCGGACGTGCATCGGCCGGACCGCGGCGGCCCCTATCCGGTACTGGTCATGCGCACGCCGTACAGCAAGAAAGGGCGACGGTTCGGGCGTTTCGTCAAAGCCGGATACATCGTGGTCTGCCAAGATGCGCGCGGCCGCTACGAGTCGGGCGGCCAATGGGAATCGTTCGTCCGTCCGGAAACGCGCGACGCTCAGGACGGATACGACACGGTTGAATGGGCGGCGAAGCTCCCCGGCTGCAATGGTAAAGTCGGCACGTTTGGGGCATCGTACAATGCGTTCTTGCAATGGCGGACGGCGCCTCTGCGTCCTCCCTCATTGGTGGCGATGGCCGCCTTCAGCATTCCCGCCCGGTACACCGACTTGGAAGGTCCCGGCACGATAAGACCCGGCCGCCGGCTGAACTGGTGGATCTCCGGCATGACACCCGACACGCGCGCCAAAAACGGCCGGCCCGGTACCACGACGCGGGCCGAAGGCCGACAGCACTGGAAGTCCAACGCGGACCGCTGGCTCAGATTCCTGCCATATTCCAAATTGCCGCAGGAGGTCTTCGAGGAGGAGGCTCCCTTTGTCCAGCAATGGCTGACGCATCCGCACACCGATCCGTGGAAGCTGCACAAGGACGTTAACAAGATAACCGTCCCCAATTTGAACGTCGTCGGTTGGTGGGATCACTGCAACGGACATCTACTATTGGATCAAACCATCCGGACTCAGGCAGCCGACGAACGGGCACGAACCGGGTCCCGCACGATTATTGGCCCCTGGGGGCATGTGGGCATGGGGAAACGCCGGATCGGCAAGCTGGATTTTGGACCCGAAGCCGCCGTCGACCTGTTGGCCGAACAAATCCGCTGGTTCGATTACTGGCTCAAGGGCAAGGACAACGGCGTCGACCGCACGGCCTCCTATCGCATATTTGTGATGGGGGACAATCGTTGGAGGGACGAACCGAAATGGCCCCTGGGTCGCGCAGTCGAGCAGATTTACTACCTGACCAGTGAAGGCGGGGCACAAACTCCCTCCGGAAACGGACGGTTGGTCGGCGAGGCTCCCCAAGCATCCGGCCGGGATAGCTACGTTTACGATCCCGAGGATCCCGTCCCATCCTTGCATGGTCCCGCGCTGTTTCAAATCCCGACCGATCAACGCCCGCTGCAAGATCGTCGAGACATTCTCGTTTATCAAACAGAGCCGCTGGCCGAACGGATCGAAGTCACAGGCCATCCGCAGGTCGAACTGTATGCGAGCTCCTCGGCCGCCGACACCGACTTTTTTGTGCGGTTGATCGACGTCGCCCCCGACGGTCTCGCACGTGACGTCTCGCTCGGAATGGTCAGAGCCAGATATCGTAACGGCCTTGATCGGCCTCAGGAGATCGAGCGGGACAGCGTTGTTCGTTACTCGATTCGGATGAATGCGACGTCGAACGCATTCCTGCCCGGGCATCGCATCCGCCTCGACGTCACCAGCAGCGACTTTCCCAACTATGACCGCAACCACAATACGGCTGCCAATCAAAATGACGACGCAGTCCTGTTAAAGGCGACGCAAACAATTCACCACGGACCCGGCTCGATGACGTTAATCAAGCTGCCGGTGATTCCGCCTGCCGGCGAGGCCAGCCTCAAACGTCCACGATAAGAAAGAGAGAGGTGCCGGCTTCGTTCAGGCACTTCAATTCCAGCGACTCCCATTTCAGCCTCGAGACGAATAGCGATGTCAGACGCGCGAAGAGACAATGAATCTTGGACGTTCCTGCACGTCAACGACAATCACATGGGGACCGCGCGATCGTATCGATTTCGGCCGGCGATCAACCAGCGGTGGGCGGTGATCAAACAGCAGATGGCGGCGATCGATGCCAAATTTCTGTTGCACGGCGGCGACTTAACACGCGACGGCGAAACGCACGAGTTCGAATACGAACAGGCGCGGGACGACTTGGACGAGTTGCCGTTTCCGACGTTCGTGATTCCCGGCAACATGGACGTCGGCAACAAACACGCCAAGCAGAACGGCGCGAAACCGAAATGGGAAGCGCGGGGCTGGGCCTGGAACGATCCGGATTGGAACATGACCGAAGCGCGGTTGCGGTTGTTCGCTTCCTACTTCGGCCCAATTCACTGGACGTTCCTCTGGGGCGGCATCCGCTTTACGGGTTTTTTCGCCGCGGTCGCCGGTTCCGGTTTGCCACAGGAAGCACGTTTCTGGCGATTGCTGGAACGGCTGCCCGACCTGCCCCCCGCCCGGCACCATGTGGCGATGATGCACTACTGGCCGTTCATGGAACAGCCGGACGAGCCAGCCTGGGACCTGACCAAGGCCGACGAATACGACAACTGGTACTTTTCCATCGATCAGCCGCATCGGGGGCGTCTCTGGCAACTTCTGCAGGCGGCGCGCGTCGACCTGCTGTTCTGTGGTCACGTCCACACCGGCCGGCCGGTGCAAATCGTCGACGGCATCCGCATCTATCGCACGCCGGCTGCTGGAAACACGCCGCAACTTGCAGAGCGTTGGCCGGATGCCGACACGCGTTTTGGTTTCCATCGCTGTGACGTCAGGCCTGATGGCATTGAAGTGACTTTTCTCCCGGGCGACGACCAGTGCGAAGAATTTGACAGCTATGGGCCTTGGGGCCATCCCAAGATCGAAGAGCGCGACTACTCGGTCGCCCAGCAACGGCCGCCGGTAGAACCAAAGTAGCGCTGACGAGCAATTTCTTGTCAGCCCATCGATGAACAAGATTTTCACTTCGTTCCTGACTAGTCTGAACTCTGGCCACATCGCAGTCGTGATGTCCATCAATATCTACGATGCGGTTCGCGCAGGGAATGCCAGAATCGGTAGACGTCGCGACTGACCACCTGCATCGTCGTGCGATTTCGACGATGTCGTCAATCGGATCAGACTGCCAAGTTTGTGGGCAACTGCTGCGAGCAAAATTGGCGGCAAACAAAACCGCAACCACATTGACGGCGCTCCATCACCGTGCGCTGTGGAATCATGTGACGACATTGTCCACGGTTCGCAGACGCCACCTGCCATCGTCGACACGACGAAAATGCAGCGTTCAGTGCTGTTTGACTGATTTCAGGACAGCTTTACGCATCGCGGGTCAGGTGAGCCAAAACGGTGGTTGCCCAGAATCTCGATACGCGACCGCGGTTTTGGCACGTACTCTGCTATAGCAAAGACTCCCAACAGATTGTTGCCCGCTGTCGATCTCTTTGAGGCAGGTTGGGGCGGCATTATTGCTCTCACCTCCCCCCAATTATTGGAGGACTCTGCGCAATTCTTGCTGCGATGGATTGCAGCCCGGTTCGACATGGATGTCCCCAACCTGTCGGCGCCCGCTATTGCTCGTTGCCGTCTACGCACCAAGAAAGGTATGGAATCAGTGAGTCAAGTCATCGATCAAGACAAGAGTTCAAATGGCACGTACGCGGCCGCCAACAACGGCACGAAGGCCGCAGGCGGGTCCCCCCGGTCGGCCGCCATCGCGGCGGTCACCAGCTACAAACCGAGTCCTCCGCCGATGAACTTTCAGGAGACACCCACGGGAGAGCTGTTCAACGCCAATGTGTTTTCCAAGTCGGTGATGAAGCAGCGATTGCCCAAGCCGGTCTTTAAGGCGCTGCTGCGGACGATCGAATCGGGTGAAAAGCTGGATTGTTCGATGGCGGACGTCGTCGCAGCGGCGATGAAGGACTGGGCCATAGAAAAGGGGGCGACGCACTACGCGCACGTGTTCTATCCGCTGACCGGTTCGACGGCGGAAAAGCACGATAGCTTTCTCTCTCCCGATGGAGAAGGGGGGGCGATCGCGGAATTCAGCGGCGGCCAACTGATTCAGGGAGAGCCGGACGGTTCCAGTTTTCCCACGGGCGGCATCCGCGTCACATTTGAGGCCCGGGGCTATACGATCTGGGACGTAACGAGTCCCGCGTACATTCTGGAAAATGCCAACGGCACAACACTCTGTATTCCGACGGCGTTTGTCTCCTGGACCGGAGAGGCTCTGGATAAGAAGACGCCGGTCCTGCGTTCAATGCAGGCATTGAACATTCAAGCGCAGCGGATTCTGAAGCTGTTTGGGCATACCGACGGCGCGCTTGTCTCCTCGACGGCCGGGCCGGAACAGGAGTACTTCCTGGTTGACCGCAACTTTTTCTTCGCACGGCCGGATCTACTCAACGCAGGGCGGACGTTGTTTGGAGCCAGCCCCCCGAAAGGACAGGAATTCGACGACCACTACTTCGGCGCGATTCCCGACCGCGTGCTGGCGTTCATGCTCGAAGTCGAACGGGAGTTGTTCAAGTTGGGGATTCCGGTCAAGACCCGGCACAACGAAGTTGCGCCCGGCCAATATGAAATTGCACCGATGTTCGAGTTCGCCAATATCGCAACCGACCATCAGCAACTGATGATGACCACGCTGAAGCGGACCGCCGAGAAGCACGGCATGGCCTGCCTGATTCATGAGAAGCCGTTTGCCGGCGTCAACGGTTCCGGCAAGCACGTCAACTGGTCGATGGGCAGCGCCTCGCAAGGCAACTTGCTCGATCCGGGCGACACGCCGCACGAGAACGCACAGTTTCTGCTGTTCTGTGCGGCGGTAATTCGTGCCGTTCACAAGCATCAGGGCTTGCTACGGGCCGTGGTCGCTTCGGCGAGCAATGACCACCGCCTGGGCGCCAATGAAGCCCCGCCGGCGATCATTTCGATCTTTCTCGGTGACCAGTTGACCGACGTGTTCGAGCAGATTAGAGCGGGCGGGGCCAATTCTTCGCTGCCCAAAGGCACGCTGACGGTGGGCGTCGATGTGCTACCGCCGCTGCCAAAGGATGCCGGCGACCGCAATCGGACCAGCCCATTCGCTTTTACGGGCAACCGGTTTGAATTCCGAGCCGTCGGCGCCAATCAATCGATCGCCGGTCCCTTGGTGGCCATGAATACGATCGTGGCGGAGTCGCTTGATTACTGTGCCACGCGGTTGGAAGAAGCGACGGCCGGAGACCCTGAAAAACTCAACGCCGCGCTGCAGACGTTGCTGACCGAGATTATGAAGGAGCACGGTGCGATCGTCTTCAACGGCGACGGCTACAGCGAGGCATGGCACGCCGAAGCGGAGAAACGCGGCTTGTTGAATTTGAAGACAACCGCGGACGCGCTGCCGATTTTGCAGTCCGAAGACGTCAAGGAGCTGTTTGAGAAGTACTCAGTGCTTTCCGAACGCGAGCTGTCCAGCCGGTTGGATACCTACCTTGAGCAGTATTGCATGTCAATCGGTGTCGAGGTGAATCTGACGCTGGAAATGGCCAAGACAATGATCTTTCCGGCGGCGATTCGCTACCAGAATGAATTGGCTTCGACATGTGCGAACCTCAAAATGCTCGGCTACGAGTTCGACACCGATACACTGGACCGCATGACCGGCTTGGTCAAGTCATTGCAGGACGGCATCGCGGTGCTGGAGAAGGCGATCGCGGAACCCGAGTCGGAGGACTTGCTGGCCGAAGCGCGGAATTGCTGCGACGTGCTGTTGCCGGCGATGAACCAGGTTCGTGCGGTGGCCGATGAGTTGGAGGGCATTGTCGCCGACGATTTGTGGCCGCTGCCGACATACCAGGAGATGTTGTTTATCAAGTGATGCTGCCGGCGAGCCTTTCGCCGTGCTTGCGCTGCGCGGCCGGCTCCGGGGTGGTGCGCCCGCGACCGGCCGCGTTCGTTGTTTCGAGTGAAACTACGAAATAGAAACGAGACAGGCGGAGCGAACACGTGAAATACTGTTATGTCCTTATTCACACAGAACTCATCAGAGGAGGGGGTGATCTTACACTGAATCAATTCAGTTTCGTGTGTTTCGTTTCTTTCGTGGTTTTGCAATTCTGATCGGTGGAACCGAACTTCTCGACGATTGAGATCATGAGCAGCAGCAAGAGTTTCCTGTCGCGTTCCGGACCGTTTCGCAAGATGATCACCGGCATCGCGCTGTTTGTGTCGATCTGTGTGATCGCGGTCATTGGCTATGTCGCAGCGGGCTGGAAGCTGGAAGATTCGATCTACATGGTGATCATTACCATCTTCGGCGTCGGCTACGGCGAAGTGCAGCCGGTGCAGTCACCCGGGCTGCGTGCGCTGACAATTACAGTGATCATTGCCGGCTATGGAGCAGTGATCTACACAGTGGGAGGATTTATGCAAATGCTCATCGACGGTGAAATCAACAAAGCTTTGGGAGCGAGGAGAAAGGCCATTGAGATTGACCGCTTGACCGGCCACACCATCATCTGCGGCGTGGGCCGTATGGGAACCATTCTGGCCCGCGACTTGTATGCAGCTCAAAAACCGTTCGTCGTGATCGACAGTGACGAGCGGCGGCTGCAGGCGGCTGAAGACCGGGGTTACTGGGTGATTAACGGCGATGCCACCGAGGAATACGTTCTGGAACAGGCGGGAATCCGCCGCGCGGCGGTCTTGGCGACCGTGCTCTCCGCCGACGCGACGAACGTGTTCGTCACGATCACCGCCCGCGAGATGAATCCCGACGTGATGATTATCGCTCGCGGAGAAAACCCCCGCACGGAGAAGAAACTGCTGGGGTGTGGCGCGAACCGTGTTGTGCTGCCCACAGCAATCGGCGCCAGCAAGGTGGCGCAGCTGATTATTCGGCCGACCGCTGAGAACATGCTGGAGCAATTGGCTCAGCAGGTCAGCCTGAAGGACGAACTAGGCACCATCGGCCTTCAATTCGACGAATTGGAGGTCTCCCCCGGTTCGCCGCTGGCGAATCAGCCGTTGAGCAATATCGAAGTTCGCAGCAATCACGGATTCTTGATCGTCGGCATTCGGCACGCCGACGGCTCAACCACCCTCAATGCTGCTGCCGACACAAAACTCCTCGAGGGAGATGTTGTCATCGTGCTGGGCCACAAAGACGATATTCCTCAATTGGCAGAGCGATTTTCTAGTAAATCTAAGAAGATGACCTATCGCGGCGTGACCATCGAGAGATAAGATGGCTCCCATTGGAGACGGTCGATTTGCCAGATCGTGAGCACGAGTTTGCTCACCTGAGTATGCTTGCTGACACCTGCAACACATGTTTGACGCCGAACTGAATCGCCTGGCCGCAGAATCTCGGCGCGAACCGGGAGCGAATTGGAAGCGGTGGGGCCCCTATCTCGCGGAGCGTCAATGGGGCACAGTTCGGGAAGACTATTCTGCTGACGGCAGACCGTGGCTCTCGTTTACGTACGAAGAGTCGGTCTGGCGGGCCTATCGCTGGGGCGAAGACGGCCTGCTTGGTTTCACCGACCGCCAGTGCCGACTCTGCTTTGCTCCTGCGCTCTGGAACGGCGCCGACTTGATGCTCAAGGAACGCCTGTTTGGGCTGACCGGTCCGGAAGGGAACCACGGTGAGGATGTCAAGGAGGCATACTATTACCTCGACTCGACCCCGACACATTCCTACGCCAAAGCGCTGTACAAGTATCCCCACGCCGCATATCCCTATGAGCAGTTGCGGCAGGAGAACGCCGGGCGGTCTCGACAGGAGCCGGAGTTTGAGCTGACGGAAACCGGCATTTTCGACGACGACCGCTATTTCGACGTACAAGTCGAGTATGCGAAGGCGGCGCCCGAAGATATGCTGATTCGGCTCACGATCTACAATCGTGGCCCGGAACCAGCAGATATCCATTTGCTGCCGACGTGGTGGTTTCGCAATACATGGTCGTGGGGGCCGACCGACGAACAGCCGCAGACGAAGCCGCAACTAAGCCGCATCAGTGATGCCCGTTTGTTGGCGATGCATGAGTCTCTCGGGGAGTTTCACATCGATGCCGATCTGGGACCGAACCAGAAATTTCCCGACTGGATGTTCACTGAGAACGAGACGAACACCTGGCGGATCGACGATCCTGAAAGCCGTCGTCCCTCCTGCAAGGACGCTTTTCATCTGGCGGTCGTTGAGGGGCTTCAAGGCGTTGTGAACCCGCAGCCGGAGGGGACGAAGGCCGCGGCGCATTACCGGGCTAAAATCCCCGCCGGCGGATCGGCAGAGTTTCGTCTCCGCATGAGTCCTGCTCACTCAGCCGTGGACCGGCCGTTCGATGACTTTGACCATATTTTTGAAGAGCGGATTAGAGAGGCGGACGCGTTCGCGAACTCACTGTTCGCTCCCGGTCTCTCCATGGACGAGCAGCGCGTGCTGCGTCAAGCCAACGCCGGATTGCTATGGACCAAGCAGTTTTACCACTACGTGATTCCCCGCTGGCTCAACGGCGAACGGGAGCCAGGGCGGGAGGCAACGGAACGGACCGTACTTCGCAACAGCGACTGGGGCCATCTGTTCAATCGCGACATCATCTCGATGCCCGACAAATGGGAATATCCATGGTACGCCGCCTGGGATTCGGCGTTCCACATGATCCCGTTTGCAAACCTGGATCCCTATTTCACCAAGCAGCAAGCGATCTTGTTCCTGCGCGAATGGTATATGCACCCGACCGGGCAAATGCCGGCCTATGAGTGGAACTTCAGCGATGTGAATCCACCGGTCCACGCCTGGGCATGCTGGAGGGTCTATCAGAAGACCGCCCGTCAGGGGGAGCGAGACCACATTTTTCTGGAACGCGTGTTTCAAAAGCTGCTGCTGAATTTCACCTGGTGGGTCAACCGCAAGGATGTTCGCGGCAAGCATGTGTTCACCGGCGGGTTTCTGGGCCTGGACAACATCGGCATTTTTGACCGATCGAAGCCGCTGCCGACCGGGGGCCACCTGGAACAGGCGGACGGCACGGCCTGGATGGCCTATTACTGCTCCAGCATGCTCTCGATCGCGTTCGACCTGGCGGATGGCAATCCGGCCTACGAAGACATGGCGTCGAAATTTTTCGAGCATTATGTCTCGATTGCCGAAGCGATGAACTCCCTGGACGGCACCGGGTTATGGGACGACAGCGACGGTTTTTACTACGACCACCTGCACCTGCACGGTGACAGCATTCCGCTGCGGATACGCTCCATCGTGGGGCTGATTCCGCTGCTGACGGTCGATGTGCTATACGACCGCATCATCGACCGTCTGCCGGGATTTCGCAAACGGATGGAGTGGTTTCTGAGCTATCGTCCCGATTTGGCGGACTTTATGACGTATATGGAGCAGAGGGACGCCAATGGTGAAGGGAACGGCTTGCGGCTATTGGCAATCCCGACGCGCGACCGGCTCTCGCGCATGCTGCGGTACTTGCTGGATGAAAACGAGTTTCTCTCGCCATACGGCGTTCGCTCGCTTTCGAAGTACCACGAAGAGCACCCGTTCGAATACGACCTACATGGCGAGAAATTGCGCGTGCAGTATTTGCCGGGCGAGTCGGACAGTGGGCTGTTCGGCGGGAACTCCAACTGGAGGGGGCCGGTGTGGTTTCCGCTGAACTACCTGATTATTGAGGCGCTGGAGCGTTATCACCAATTCTACGGCGAGTCGCTACGGGTCGAATGTCCCACCGGATCGGGCCGATATATGAATCTGAGTCAAGTCGCTGATGAGGTGCGTCAGCGGTTGTCGAAGCTGTTTCTCGCCGACGAAACGGGTGACCGTCCTTGTTATGTGCGGGGCGATCGCTTTTTGAACGATCCGCATTGGCGGGATCTGGTGTTATTCTATGAGTACTTCGATGCGGAGACCGGACGCGGCCTAGGTGCGAGCCATCAAACTGGGTGGACGGCGTTGATTTCAGAGATTCTGGTGACGCTCGCACAGCGTCGCGAGGCTGAGAGCGACAAGAGTTGAACGAGCGAGGTTGTGTTGACCTGGGAGTGCCTGCAATAGTGTTGTGCAGCTGTGGGGGAGTGCTGCGCGTAGCTTGTGCAATGGGACCTTGGCAAGTGTTCGCCACAATCGCGAATTCCACTGAGATTCAAGCGATGCCGCCAAACTCGCCCTTACGGTACGCAAGTTGCTCGACATTGGTGCTCAACAGGGTATTCTACCGATTCCAGCAAGACCGCTCTTCGAGGAGGGAGCAGAATGAAGCTGGCCCCGTACCAATCTCGGGATGTGTTTGACGAGATGTTTGCCTCTGACGGGCGCCCGCGGCCGAGCGGTGCTCGGTTTGTGGAGCGTTTGCAGACACTCTCGGACGGCAGTCTACAGCAACGCCAGAAAGCGGCCGAGCTGAGCCTGCAAAACATGGGCATCACGTTCAACGTCTACGGCCACGAAGCAGGGACCGAAAAAGTCTGGCCGTTTGACCTGCTGCCACGGATCATCGATTCGACCGAGTGGTCCTCCGTCGACAACGGCCTGCGACAGCGAATTCGGGCGTTGAACCTGTTTGTCGATGATATTTACAACGAACGTAAGATTTTCAAAGATCAGGTCGTCCCTGAAGAGCTGATCTGCACTTCCAAGACATTGCGGCAGCAATGCGCAGGATTTCGCCCGCCGCAGGGCGTCTGGTGCCACATCACGGGCGTGGACCTCATTCGGGACCGCGACGGCCAGATATATGTGCTTGAGGACAATCTGAGATGCCCCTCCGGCGTATCGTATGTGCTCGAAAACCGCGAAATGATGAAGCGTACTTTCGCGCACGTCTTTCAAGGTATGTCGGTGGCGCCGATTGAGGACTACAGCGAACAACTGCTGCAAACATTGCTCGATTGTGCTCCGGAGGGAGCGACAAATCCGACCGCCGTCGTTTTGACTCCAGGCATTTACAACTCCGCCTACTTTGAGCACACGTTTCTGGCCCAGCAGATGGGCGTCGAATTGGTGCAGGGGTCGGATTTGGTCGTTGAAGACGGATATGTTCACATGCAGACCACGCGTGGATTGCGGCGCGTCGATGTGATCTATCGCCGGATCGATGACGATTTTCTCGATCCGCAATGTTTTCGCGATGATTCCACTCTGGGTGTCGACCATTTGATGGATGTCTACCGCGCTGGACGCGTGACGCTCGCCAATGCACCGGGTACCGGCGTCGCCGACGATAAGGCGGTCTACGCCTACGTGCCCGACATCATCAAGTACTACCTTGGCGAAGATGCGATTCTGCCGAACGTGCCGACGTATCTCTGTTCCGACGAAACACAGCGGCAGCACGTGCTGAGCAATCTCGACAAGTTGGTGGTCAAGCCGACCAACGAGTCGGGCGGCTACGGGATCTTGATGGGACCGCAGTCGTCGCAAGACGAGCGTGATCGATGCGCCGCGGCAATCCGTGACAACCCGCGCGAGTGGATCGCGCAGCCGATGCTCAAGCTCTCCACCGTCCCGACTTTGGTCGGAGATGAACTGAAGCCGCGACACGTTGATTTGCGACCGTTTGTGCTGTGCGGGAAGGATATTTATGTCATGCCGGGCGGGCTGACGCGGGTTGCGTTGCGTGAAGGTTCGATGGTCGTCAATTCTTCGCAAGGGGGCGGCAGCAAAGATACCTGGGTCTTGCGAAACGGCGGCGCCGTGCCGGCTCCACACCACGCTCCGGCTGCAATGGAACGGGTCTGATGCTCAGCCGTGTTGCCGATTCTGTCTATTGGTTAAGCCGTTATGTCGAACGGGCCGAAAACGTCGCGCGGTTTATCGACGTCAACTACAACCTGACGCTGGGCGAGACCGATGCACTCGGCAATCAATGGGCGCCCCTTGTCTCCACCACGGGAGACCAAGAGGCGTTCGAGAAGCGATACGGGTCCCCCACCCGTGAAAACGTGCTGCAGTTCCTGTCATTTGACGAGGAGAATCCAAACTCCATCGTTTCCTGCGCGGCAATGGCCCGCGAGAATGCACGGACGATTCGCGAGATCATTCCTTCGGTCGTCTGGGAGGAATTGAACAAGTTCTTCTTTATGGTCCGTTCGACGTCGCGCGCCGACACGACACTCGATCAGCCGCAAGACTTTTGCGAGCGGGTGCGGTTGGCCAGCCATCTGATTGTCGGTGCCACGGACGCGACAATGTCGCACGGAGAAGCGTGGCATTTTTCGCGGCTCGGCCGGCTGCTGGAACGGGCGGACAAGACGTCGCGAATCGTGGACGTGCAGTATTTCATTCTGTTGCCCGACGCCAGCGACGTCGGTTCAGCGCTGGATGTCGTCCGCTGGTCGGCGCTGCTCAAGTCGGCCAGTGCGCTGGAAATGTACCGGCGTCAGCACGGCAAAATCGTCCCGAAACTCGTCGCCGACTTCTTGATTCTGGACCGCCAGTTTCCTCGATCAATGCACTTTTGCGTAATGCGGGCCCACGACTCGCTGCGCAATATTACCGGGAGTGCCGCCGGTACGTTTCAAAACATTGCCGAGCAACGGATGGGCCGGTTGAACGCCAATATGGACTACACCAGCATCCGCGACATCGTCGAGAAGGGGATGCACCAATATATTGACGACTTTCAGACCCAATTGAATGTGATTGGGGACGCCATCCGGGAGGAGTTTTTCACTATCCGGCGGAGTCAGCCGGCGGAAAGCTCGACCGCGATGCGACAAGTCCAGACGAGTTAATGCCCGTCGCCCGGCCCGCAACAACGCCACAAGATTTGCAGCAATGGAACGGCAGAGATGATCCGCGTCGCACTAAACCACAAAACGAGCTACTGGTACGACCGCGGCGTTGAAATCGGCCCGCAAGTCGTCCGGTTGCGACCTGCTCCGCATTGCCGGACAACGATTTGCAGCTATTCGATGCAGGTCAATCCGGACGAGCATTTCATCAACTGGCAGCAGGACCCGCACAGCAACCAGTTGGCCCGGTTGGTCTTTCCGGAAAAATCGCGGCAACTCGAAATCGAAGTCGATCTCGTCGCCGAGATGACGGTCATCAATCCGTTCGACTTTTTCCTGGAACCGGAGGCAAACGAGTTCCCGTTTGCATACGAACCGGTGCTCAAAAAGGATCTACAGCCGTTTCTGCATCCGCAAAAAGTCGGGCCGAAGCTCTCCCAACTGCTGAAGTCGGTGGACCGCACGCCGCGCAAAACGATCGATTTTCTGGTCGACTTGAACCGCAATCTGCAGGAAAAAGTCAAATACGTAATCCGCATGGAACCGGGCGTGCAGACGCCGGAGGAGACGTTGTCGCTGGGGCTCGGATCGTGCCGCGACAGCGCGTGGCTGATGGTCCAACTGCTGCGAAATCTGGGACTGGCGGCGCGATTTGCATCCGGTTATTTGATTCAACTCAAGCCGGACGTGAAGTCCCTGGACGGCCCGACCGGCACCGATGAAGACTTTACCGACCTGCACGCGTGGGCGGAGGTGTTCTTGCCGGGGGCGGGCTGGATCGGATTGGATCCGACGTCCGGATTGTTGGCGGGAGAGGGACACATCCCATTGGCATGCACTCCGGAACCGCTCACAGCGGCGCCGATCACCGGGGCGATCGGCGAATGCAAGGTCGATTTTCGGCACGAGATGTCGGTTACGCGGATTCACGAAGATCCACGGGTGACCAAGCCGTATACCGAAGAACAATGGAGCCGCATCGAAGCGGTGGGGCACCAAGTTGATGAGCGGTTGGAAGCAGGGGACGTTCGTCTCACGATGGGCGGCGAGCCGACGTTTGTTTCCATCGACGACATGGAGGGCGACGAATGGAAGACGGCCGCCGTCGGGCCCAACAAGCGGCGTTTGGCGGGCGGATTGATCGAGCGCCTCCGGAAACGCTTTGCGCCGCAAGGCGTGGTCCACTATGGCCAGGGGAAATGGTATCCGGGCGAGTCTTTGCCCCGCTGGGCGCTCACTTGCCTGTGGCGGACAGACAGCCAGCCGATCTGGGAGAACACCAACCTTCTGGCGGATCCGGACTGCTCACATGGCCACACGATCGAGCACGCAGCGCAGTTTTCAACGGCACTCGCCAAGCGGCTGGAGGTGAATCCGGACCACGTCTCACTGGCGTATGAAGACGCGATGTACTACCTATGGAAGGAGCGGCGTCTGGCGGTCAACTGCGATGTGTTGAACGCCGACCTCGAGGACGAGGAGGAACGTGCACGGCTGGCCCGCGTATTCGAACACGGGTTGAACCAGCCGACCGGCTGCCTGCTCCCCTTGGTGCATCAGTGGTGGAACGCAGAGGCACGGTGGGCCAGCGGCCAGTGGCCGGTCCGTTCCGAAGAGATGTTCCTCATTCCGGGCGACTCGCCGATGGGCTTGAGGCTACCGCTCGATTCGCTGCCGGCATATACGTCGGGCGATTATCGCCCGCTCTCTATGGTTCCGTTCGAAGCGGCGGACTCGCTACCGGAATACGAGCAGTTACGGCAGCAGTTTGCCGCTCGCGAAGTCGCGTCAAGGCCGCACCGTTGGATTCAACACCAGTCGCTGCAAGATGTCGGCGGAAACGGAAGCGGAAACGGTGCACGTCCGATGACCGACGCAAGAGATGATCGGCAACGTACCGTCCATGAAACCGGGATCATTCACGCCGCTATGTGCTTTGAGCCGCGCAACGGAAACCTGCATGTCTTCATGCCGCCGGTCGACCGGCTGGAGGACTATCTCGAACTGCTGTCCGCAATTGAGCAAACGGCTGCGGAACTGGATCTTCCGGTGATCATTGAAGGCTATCTGCCGCCTCCCGACTATCGGCTTCAGCACATCAAAGTGACGCCGGATCCGGGAGTGATTGAGGTGAACGTACACCCGGCTCGAAATTGGAAAGAGTTGGTCGACATTACGTCGGGACTTTATCACGATGCCCGTCAGTCGCGGCTCGGAACCGAAAAGTTTGATACCGATGGCACGCACACCGGTACCGGTGGCGGCAATCACATCGTGATGGGAGCCCGCACTCCGATCGATAGCCCGTTCTTGAGGCGGCCCGATTTGCTGCGGAGCTTGGTCGCTTATTGGCACAATCACCCGTCGCTGTCGTATCTGTTCTCGGGGCGGTTTGTGGGGCCGACGAGCCAAGCCCCTCGCGTCGACGAGGGCCGTCGTGACGCGACATACGAGTTGCAGATCGCCTTTGAGCAGATTGGGGAGGGGCGTGACTGCCCGCCGTGGCTGGTCGATCGCGTGTTTCGGCATCTGCTCGTCGACCTGACCGGCAACACGCATCGCGCTGAGTTTTGCATCGACAAGCTCTATTCGCCCGACAGCGGCACCGGGCGATTGGGGTTGGTTGAATTCCGCGCGTTCGAGATGCCACCCCACTGGCAGATGAGCTTAACGCAGCAATTGCTGTTGCGGAGCTTGGTCACCCGTTTCTGGGAGCAGCCATATCGCACCCCATTGGTTGACTGGAACACATCGATTCACGATCGATGGCTGTTGCCGCACTTTCTGCGGCAGGATTTTTCGGACGTCATTGAAGAAACGATTGACGCGGGGATTCCGCTGGAGGTGGAGTGGTTCGCTCCGCACTTTGAGTTTCGTTTTCCGGTCATCGGGAATGTTGAACAGCGGGAAGTCCAATTAGAACTACGGGCGGCGATCGAACCGTGGTACGTGCTGGGCGAAGAACAGTCCGCAGGCGGCACGGCGCGGTTCGTCGATTCGTCGGTCGAGCGGTTGCAAGTCAAGGTTTCCGGAATGGTGGGTGAACGTCACTGTGTGACGTGCAATGGGCGAAAGCTTCCGCTGCATCCGACCGGCACCGAAGGCGAATTTGTCGCCGGCGTGCGATACCGTGCCTGGCAACCGCCGAGTTGCCTGCATCCTACGATCACCGTTGACGAGCCATTGGTGTTTGACCTTTTGGACACATGGTTGAACCGTTCGATCGGAGGCTGCACCTATCACGTGGGGCACCCGGGCGGTCTGAATCCCGATTCGTTTCCGGTCAATGTCTACGAGGCCGAAAGCCGGCGCGCAGCGCGATTCTTCAAGATGGGCCATACCGGCGGCGCCGCAAGTGCGGCGCGAGAGGAAACCAACCCGACGTTTCCCATGACGCTTGATCTGCGGCGAAATCAGCCTACGCTATAAGCAACGGTCAACGACCGTTGCGCGACATTCACGCGGGAGTTACCACTGCAAGGACGAACGGCTCTGATTCAGTAATACGTATAGGGATTCTCGCGTCGGTGTCATTATCTCCACTTTCCGTGAATCGTGTGATTGAGAATTACACTCCGCCGAGCGGAGTCTACGACGAGTTTCTCGAGGACGAGCGCCGGCCGCGTCCGCATACTCAACGGTTTCTCGAGGCGATTGACAAGATCGGCCGCGACGAGTTCGTCCACCGCTGGCAGCAGGCCCGTCGGACGATGCAGGCCAACGACTTCGCCTATAGCGGCTACGTCACGCCGGAGGATACGCCGCGGCCTTGGGAATTGGACGCGATTCCTCTGTTGCTTTCGCCCCCAGAGTGGAAACGCGTGTCCGCCGCCTTGGAACAGCGCGCGCGGCTGCTAAATCTCACCTTGCGCGATCTGTTCGGTGAGCAATCATTGCTGAAGAACGGCGTGCTGCCGCCGGAATTGGTGTTCGCACATCCAGGATTCCTGCGGCCGCTGCATGGACAATCTCCGCCGCAGGACTGTTATCTGCATTTCTATGCGGCGGATCTGGCCCGTGCTCCTGACGGTGATTGGTGGGTGCTGGCGGACCGGACCGAAGCACCATCGGGGCTAGGCTATGCGCTGGAAAATCGCGTGGTGACCTCCCGCATGTTGCCGGACGTATTTCGGAAATGTCAGGTCGAGCGCCTGGCGCCGTTCTTTATCGCCGCGAACGAGACGTTGCGGAGCCTCGCGCCGCGGCACCGCGAAAACCCGCGGGTGGTGCTGCTGAGCCATGGACCGACCAGCCCGAACTTTTTTGAGGATGCCTACCTGGCCCGCTATCTGGGCTACACGCTTGTTGAGGGAGGCGACCTTGCCGTTCGGCAAAACCAAGTCATGCTCAAGACGCTGGGAGGGCTGCTACCGGTCGACGTCATCTTAAGGCGTCAAAACAGCAGTGACTGCGATCCGCTTGAACTCGGTTCCAAATCGGGATTGGGCGTTGCGGGGCTCACCCAGGCCGTGCGGTGCGGCAACGTAGGGCTCGCCAATCCGCTCGGCAGCGGTCTGATCGAATCGGTCGCCTTTATGGCGTTCATGCCGCGGCTCTGCCAGTCGCTACTCGGCGAAGAATTGTTGATGCCCGGAGTCGCCTCCTGGTGGTGTGGGCAGCCGCAAGGACTGGCCCATGTGTTGAAGAATCTCGATCAATTGATCGTTCAGCCGGCATTTCGAGACCGCGGCAAAGACGGCCCAACGCGTGAGTTGCTGGCGAGCATGTCTAAGGACCAGCTTGCGGAGGCGATTCAAGCCGCGCCGCACAAGTTTGCCGCGCAAGAACGGGTCGTGCGATCCAGCGTCCCGATTTGGAATCAGCAATTGCGTCCCGCCCACTTGGCTCTGCGGGCGTACGCGGTGGCAGCGGGTGACTCTTATTCAATTATGCACGGCGCGTTGGCGCGAACGTCACAGTCGCTCGATCCGTTGGAGATTTCCATTCGCCGCGGCGAGGGGAGCAAAGACGCCTGGGTCTTGGCGGAAGGACCCGTCGAACATGTCACCCTGCTGGCAGAGCAGGAGCACGCGATCACTCTCAGGCGCAGCAGCAGCGAGCTTCCGAGCCGCGCTGCGGACAATATTTTCTGGCTGGGCCGACAGATGGAACGTGCCGAAGCAGTCGCGCGGCTGCTGCGAAGCACGGCCAGCCGATTGACTGGTGAAACTCGTTCGACCAGCGACCTCGAAGTCCCGATGTTGCTCCGCTGCTTGGCGGACTTGGGACAGATTGAGCCCGGTTATGCAATCAGTGACATGCGGGGGCAACTTCCGGCGATTGAACAGGTCTTGCCCGCCGCCGTCTTTGACGCGACTCAGCCCGCCAGCCTGAGAGCAATTCTTGATGAACTGTTCCGTTTGGGGTCGATTGTGCGGGATCGGATTTCGCTCGACACCTGGCGGATCATTCACGTGATTGATGAGGGTTTCCGTCCCGGCTTCGGCGGAGTTGCGACATTAATGGACCTGTTGGCGACGACGGACGAACTGATCACGGAACTGGCCGCCTTTAGCGGAATCATCGTCGAGAGCATGACCCGCACGCAGGCGTATCGATTTATGGAATTGGGCCGCCGCATCGAACGGTCGTTGCAAATCATCGGCCTCGTGAAGAACTGTTTCATTCCGCTTCCCGAAACCCTCGGCCCGGTCTTCGAAACGGTGTTGGAAGTCGCCGACAGTCTGATGACGTATCGCTCTCGCTATCTCGCGAACATGCAATTGTCCGCAGTGCTCGACTTGTTGCTCACCGACGAAACCAATCCCCGCTCGCTCGTGTTTCAGTTGGTGCAACTCGCCGAGCATGTTGAGCAGTTGCCGCGCCAAGAGACTCAGCCGGGTTACACGACTGAGCAGCGGGTGGCGATGTCGCTGCTGAATTCCGTCCGGCTGCTGGAGATCCAGAAAGTTGCTGAGACGCATAGTCTGGGCGACTATGAACCCTTGGAGCGGCTCGCGGAGAATTGGGAATCGCAACTCCCCAAACTCTCGGAAGCGATTTCACACCGCTATCTCGTACACTCCGCCCCCTCACATCAACTTGCGGACATGAGCCCCCAGTGAAGTACCGCATCACACATACGACGAAGTACACCTATTCTGAAGCGGTTCCGGTCTGCCACAATCTTGTGCATCTTAAGCCACGCGATACGCCGGCGCAGACCTGCGAATACTATCGTTTGTTGATTCTCCCTGATCAGAGTAAAGTCAGCGAACGTCTTGACTACTTCGGGAATACGGCGGCGTATTTTGCGATCGACCAAGCGCACCACGGGTTGAGTGTGACTGCCACGAGCCGGGTCTCAGTTGCCGTCGCGAAAAACGCCGATACCGGTACGACTCTTGCCTGGGAAGAGGTTCAGAATCGGTTACGCACCGATCGATCCGCGGAAGTCCTTGACGCCTACCAATTTGTGTTCGACTCGCCTTACGTCGAACGTTTCGAAGCCCTCGCGGACTATGTGCGACCTTCGTTTGAGGCTGGCCGACCGATTCTAGAAGGAGTGCTCGAATTGACGGCGCGAATTCATGATGATTTTAAGTACGATCCACGTGCGACAACTGTCCATACGCCGATTCATGAAGTCTTTGAACAGAGGCACGGAGTTTGTCAGGATTTCGCGCACTTACAGATTGGCTGTCTGCGTTCGATCGGCCTGGCGGCGCGGTATGTGAGCGGCTATCTCCGCACCGAGCCTCCTGAAGGAAAACCGCGTCTGGTCGGCGCTGATGCGTCGCACGCCTGGCTCGAAGTCTATTGCGGCGACGCCGGCTGGATCGGCGTCGACCCGACCAATAACCTTCGCGCTGCCACGGATCACATCACGCTAGCCTGGGGCCGCGATTACAACGACGTCTGCCCGATCCAGGGCACGATTGTCGGCGGTGGAGAACGTAAGATGACGGTGTCGGTCGATGTGGCGCCCGGAGAGGAATAGCGCCTCCGATTCGACCGACAAGTTGCATCGTTTCAAGCATAGCCGAGCTGATTGCTACTCGTGATAGTCTCGTTTTTTCGAGACGACTTCACCCGTCTTGGTGATTTCCAAATCAAACGGCTTGCCGTCGACCAGCACGTCGATTTGGTGCAAGCCGTTTCGTGTACCGCTGCCGTAGATGAGGCCGCCGGGCAACGCGCGGTAGGCGGCATCTTTGATCGACTGCGGCAGACGGTTCAACCGCTCCGTCTGATTGTCGATCTGGTTCTTGAGGATTTTCCCCTCTGCGGATAAGCCAACGTTGTAGACGTTTTGACCACGCACGATGCTCACGTAATAGGCAGAGCGGCCGTAACGTGGACCATAATGGTCTTGATACACATGGACGATAACGCCGCGAGGATGGGCCTGCTCGACGGCAGCCAGTACAGGCGCGGGCAATTTGCGAACGCTCTCAATATGGCGCGCCACTGTGGAACCGCCGGTACTAAAGTCTTCGTCGCTATCTGCTGCATCTCGGTCGTGCCGCAAAATACGCCCCGAACGAGTGGCCTCTAACGTGCTCACACCTTGGGCGGTCGCAACCCGAACGTGATAGATGCCGTCGTCATCCGCGCGTGCTGAGACGAGCTTGCCGTGTGGATAAAGTTTTTGAACCACTGCCGCGACCGCTTCCGGCAATTTTGGACCGCCGCTCGCGCGCGTGTCGATCTTGCCTCGGCTCGTATTGGTGATCACGCGGCCGGAACGTGTCAGCTCGACGGCGAACCGTTCTTGTTTGACATTGAGATCGACATGATACAACCCATCCTCGTCCTGACTGACAGACATGATCTTCGCGCCGGGATGCAGTCTCTGCAAGCCGTCACGTGCCGCAGCCGGCAACTCGACAGCGCCGAATGAGGCCGAGGCGGCCATACAAAGCGCTGCGGTGAATAAGACGGCTCGCTTGATCATCAGATTTGGGTGATTCATCCTAAACTCCAGATCGCAGTTGAGTGAATTTGCGTGGTTCGACGTTCGTTCGGCTGAAGCAACGAAAATCAGTAGGGGACCTTGTCGGTGTTCTTCCACAAGTTGAACGCGTCGAGCGCATTGGGTGTGGTTGACTGGTAGACGCGCAGTCTGCCGTCTTGCCGTTTGGCGTACGGCGTGGCAATCTCGTCATACAGGTCGAGATCGGAGAACTCGACACCCGGTTCCGCAGCATCGAATCGCGTCGCCGCGAATACGATGGTATTGATCCGTGCCCAGCGAATGGCTGCGTAGCACATGGGGCAGGGCTCGCAACTGCTGTAGATATGGCAGTGTGACACCTCCCCCGGCTGAGGAAGATTTAATCGGGGATCATCGCGACGGATTTCGCCCAGGTTGAACACGCCCAATTCGCGCGCCACGGCTCGCACGGCGCTGACTTCAGCGTGGGCGGTCGGGTCGAGATTCTTCGTGACCTGATTTCGGCAGCGCCAGTAGCGAATCACCCGGTTGGTGTCGTTGTCAATTTGTACAATCACCGCACCGAATGGTCCGCCCCCTTCCTGGACCGACTGATGCGCTTCGGCGCACGCCATCTGTATCCAGCGGTTTGTGCCGACTTCAATGCCGCGGTAGAAATGCCCCTGTTTGAGATTGCGGGTTTGGCAGGCGTGCGCATGCGTCTCGTTCGAGTCTGCGCCGGTGCAAACAGGACAGACTGTCGCGGTGTGTTGATCTTCGTCAGCAGAGGAGAGCGGACCGGGCACACCTTCATACACCTCACCTGATGCCACAAACAGTGCCGGTTTGGGACCAGCATTGCCGGACTGCGGATCCGCCTCGCGGGCGGCGAGATAGAAACCGGCGGTGGCGATGATCAGCCCCGCTCCGGTGAAAACCACGATTCTGCTTCGGCGTCTCATGATCGGCTCTGTGCGAGGAACCAGAGGCAGATGCTGCCTCTGCGGGATTCAAGGGGCGCGATTCAACAAAACCGTAGCTCGCAAAACGTTCGCAGGCGGTCGATTTCGCCGCAGTCCAGGGATGCGGAATGCGGGTTGGACGGATTGCGCGAATCGTGCGGTTCCCGCACCAGAACCACGTTATTTCCAGCAGTTTCGCCGTTGCATTGGTCTCGCCGCAAGATCCTTGCGATCGAGCAAACGTTGTCGATATTCGTTACAATTTAGGGGAGCTCGCCGCAAAAGTCCGATCTCATATTTTTGATTCAATGAAGGTACGCATTCATGATTGGCCGACGATCATTTCTGCAGGGACTGACCGGCAGTGCGATCGGTGTTGCTGTGGGCGCTTGGCATCAACGCACTCTACTGGCGGAAGGGGCCCAAGCAGCTCCGGCAATCGGCAGGCCCTTGCCGGACGAGGACGTCTTCAAGTTTATTACGCGCGTTCGCGGCAGGCGCGACATGAAGCTCTATGCGCAGATTCTCGGTGCTGCCAATGAATTTAAGGAGGGTGACCAAATTATCGGAGTCGCCGCCGCCGATGAGCACTCTCGGCGAAACGCGCGTCAGCTGCTCGCGAATACTCGTTTGGCGGACATCAATGCGCATCCTCTCCATCAAGATGGGCTGTTTCGCTTCATCTCTTCAGGACACGACGAACATCCGCGTAGTGGGACGGCAAAACAGACGCTCGCCGATTTCAAGCGGTTTCTGCTGGACGAAGACGAAGACGCAATTAAGAAAATCATGCTCGGGCTGTCGAGCGACGTGATTTCCTGTGTCGTGAAGCTGATGAGTAATGCCGAGCTGATCAAAATCGGGCAGAAGGTGTTCAACCCGTTAAATGGCAGTCAGATCGGTGCGCGAGGATACCTGGGCGCGCGAATCCAACCCAATTCTCCCACTGACAATGTGGACGACATTCGCTGGCAGGTGCTCAACGGTTGGTCGTACGCGGTGGGTGACGTGCTGCTGGGTACGAACCCTGTGTCGAGCGATCCGGCGTCGGTCGCCGCCATCGAAAAGACATTGCAGGAGTTGCTGACTACATTCGAAATCAGCCACCTGCTGCCGCACTGCGTCCTGTCGCACATTGACGTTCAGGCGAAAGTCGAACAAGAGTGGCCGGGATCGACGGAGCTTTGGTTTCAGAGCATCGCGGGAAGTGACGCGGCGAATGCAACGTTCGACATCAGCGTCGAGAAGATGAAACAATACGCCGCGTCGCGCACCGGTCGATTTGGATTGTATTTCGAGACCGGACAGGGAGCGGACTTCACCAACGGGCACGGTCACGGATTCGATATGGTGATGCACGAATCCCGCAAGTATGGATTTGCCCGCGCACTGACCGAGCAGGTCGCCAAGGCCCGCCGCGCCGCCGGGAAGCAGGCCGCTCCCTGGGTACACTTGAACGACGTGGCCGGTTTCATTGGTCCGGAAGTCTTCCGCACACGGGAGCAGCTCGTGCGGTGTTGCCTGGAAGATATTGTGATGGGCAAGCTTCACGGTCTGTGCATTGGACTGGACGTCTGTTCGACTTTGCACATGGACATTTCGCTCGACGACCTCGACTGGTGCCTCACGCAGATCATGCCCGCCAACCCCGCCTACTTGATGGCATTGCCGACCAAGATCGATCCCATGCTCGGGTATCTCACGACGGGTTTCCAGGATCACGTGCGGATACGTCAACAATTCAGCTATCGTGTTAACGACGCCATGTGGCGGTTCTTCCAGCAACTCGGCGTGATCGACAAGGAAGGACGGCCGACAGAGCACTTTGGCGACCCTCTGTGGGTCTATCTGCAGTATTGTCGCCGTCGCGGCGACGTGCGAACGGACGATAGAATCCTTGAGGAAGGCCGACGGCAGCTCGACGAAGTTCGCAGTCGCGGATTGTTCATTGCTGAAGGTCATGGAGAGCAACCCTGGGATCTGCGGCCCGCTTTGCGTGATGACATCGGCCGCATTTACGAGGATGCGAAGCTCTGTATCTGGGCCGAGTTGAAAGAGGACTTCATCGATGAAATCCCTGATCGCTTGCAGCTCGCCACAAAGTCCGCCGATCGATCCGATTACATCCTGCATCCCACATCCGGCGAGCGGCTGAATCAGAAGTCGATGGCGACGCTGGCCAAATTGCGTCAACAACACGCGGGTCAGGTCGATGTTCAGATTGTCGTTTCGGACGGACTGAATGCACTGGCTATCATGCAGGACGGCCATCTCGCTCCGTTTCTCGAGCGTCTACGCAGCGATCTTGCGGATCGTGGACGAACCGTCGCGGCGGAGATTCTGGTCGTGACATCGGGGCGCGTACGAGCCGGGTATCGTATCGGCGAGGCCCTGTTTGGCGGCCTCAAGGGGCCGCGGGCGATTCTGCATATCATCGGCGAACGACCCGGCAGCGGACATCGCACGTTTTCCACTTACATTACGGCGCCTACTGGTGATGTTTGGGGACGTCCAGGCAAAGTCGATCACAACATTACCAAGGTGGTCTCGGGCATAGCGTTGACCGCTCTGAAACCACAGTCCGGCGCAAAGGAAGTTGTCCGTCTCCATGAGTCGATCGTTGATCGGAAAGAATAAACGACAATATCCATCGGCCATGCAAAGTGTCGGCTGCGGCAATCCGATGCGGTTTCTATCTCGATTGCACGCGTTCTGTATCTTCCGGGATTTGCTGACTTCTCCCGGCGACGGTTGTACTTGGCTACCAAGATTGCTCCAGGCTGTCACCTCCACACGATAAAAAACTCGCTAGTGGAGAACCGCTTCGAGATGAGATGCTGGCCCGCCCGTCTGAATTCTCGGAGATTTTGAAACTCGCGACACAAGTAGCAAGCTGCTCAGCGGTGAATCGCTCCACCAACTCAGCTTCAACCACGTGACGACTTGTAAACTTCGATTTAGCCATAACACTGCCAGCTAATATCTATTGTTGTAGAAATTCGACTTGACGGCGCGACAGGCTCTGGGTATTTCTATAGCAATAGATATTCGGAAGCGCTGCAGCCGGAATACACATGTCTCGATCACGCTCAGAGCACCCGACGGCGCTCGAACTGCAGATCCTCAAGATTCTGTGGGATGAATCGCCCCTCACTGCCCGGCAGATCCGTGATCGGCTTGAGAAGCGCGGTCGCGATCTGGCGTATACGTCGGTGATCACGACGCTGCAGAAAATGGTCGACAAGCGGCAGCTCACCCAGCTCGATCCGGTCGTCGGCAAGGCGTTTCGGTTTTCTCCAGCGTTGGGAGAGAAGACGGTCTCAAAGCAAATGCTCGCTGATCTCGTCGACCGAGTTTTTGATGGTTCTGCCGAGACCGTCATGTTGACACTACTTGATGTCGGCGACCTCGATCGCGACACCGTGAAGCGGCTTCGACGTGCGCTCAACGAAGCGCAGCGGGAGCGTTAGCCATGTTCGAAATTTCTGCTGACTTGCTTCGCCTGCTGAATGACAATTGCCTGCGATGGGTCGTTACGCTCTTGCACTTTCTCTGGCAGGGCACACTGATTGGCGTGATTGTGCTGATCGCGAATCGGACGCTCCATTGCCGTTCCGCAGCCTCGCGGTACATGGTGAATACCGCAGCACTTCTTTGCATGCCGCTGATCGTCGTGCTGACGTTCGTGTGCGTTGATCCTGCAGCACTGAGGAGACCGACATCGGAGCCATCGCCTCCGATTGCAGTCGACAAAAGCGTAGGTGTACAGGAATCGAATACGATCGACGAAATGCGGGCCATTACACGACCGGCGGTCATGCCTTCAAGTCCGGAGGCGTCGTTCGCCGGCGGTTTGACCAATTCCGGCGGCACGCCGCGCGCGATGTGGAATCAGCGATCACGGCGGCTACTGGGGGTATTGGCTCTTCCCGTGTCGCTCCTTTATGTCATTGTCGCTACCTGCTTACTGTTGCGACTCGTCCGTGCGCTGAGCGGGGGGCATCGACTACGGTTGTCTGCTCAGGACGTTACCGATCCTGTCATCCTCCGCATCATCAATAATCAGGTTCGAAGACTTGGACTCAAGTCTGTCCCGAGGGTTGGCTATTGTGAGAGCGTGGCTGTGCCGACGGTCGTTGGGATCTTCAGGCCAGTGGTGCTCTTACCGCTGTCGATCATGGGCATCGACGCGACTGTCCTCACGGCGGTGGTCTGCCACGAGTTGGCCCACATCCGGCGGCATGACATGCTGATAAACTTACTGCAGCGGGTCGTCGAGGCGCTGATTTTCTTTCATCCGGTGACATGGTATGTCAGCCGTCGAATGAGCGCCGAGCGTGAACTCTGCTGCGACGATCTCGTGTTGTCGACCGGCGTGGGACGCTTACATTATGCGCGGGCATTGCTTGATGTGGCCGACGTTTCATTGACGGCAGCATCGCGCGAAACGACTGCACTGGCTGCCGCAGGTAACGATCCTTCTGAGTTTGAATTGAGAGTTGAGCGTTTAATCAATAGTCCGGCGAAGCGTCAAATGCGGCTGTCACGATCGGGCGTCTGGTCAACGCTGGTCTTCGGTTTGCTGACGGTCGCCGCGCTTGGTGTACTGCAGGCGTGGGCAAGCGCAGAAAGCGATGTGAGACCGCCGGCCGCCGGCTCAACGGTGACGCCTGCCAATCAGCCGACGGGGATTGGCAAATCGCTGACCCCACCGAGTGATCAACAAATTGCGCAGGCGGAATTGCCCGCTGTCCGGTCGGCTGTACCAACTCCAACACATCCTGTCAGCGTGCAATGTGTCGACATGCAAGGAGAGCCTGTGGCGGGAGCCGAAGTCCACTTGTTTCAGCATTTCGGCCAGGGTCGTGACGCTCGTCATTTGCACTTTGGTCCGCTGATGTCGAACGCCGAAGGTAAAGTGCGTTTTCCTAAAGCGGTCTTTTCGGGACCGTTTGGGAACTTCGACCGGTACGTCTACGCAAGAATTGCGGGCGAGCTCGTCGGAGTAGGCCATTCTGGGAGGTCGATTTACGATGGCGACGTCATCAATCCTGAACTTCAGGTGCGGATGGTTCCCTCAAGAACTGTTGAGGGGAAGGTCGACGTTCCCGACGGGTTCGACCCTCGGAATGTCAAGGTCGTCGTCAGGACCATGTACGTAATGAGCGGCAAGGGAGCTCGGCCCTATGTGACTTTTCCACGTTCCAACCGCTTCCCCGGCCTCGACACATCGCTGCCGCAAGTCTTCGAAAGACGGCCCAATGCCGATGGTCGATTTCAATTCCAAGACGTTCCGGTCCGTGGACGGCTCTATTTGATCACGCAAGGCGAAGGACTCGGTGAGGCCCAATGGTGGAACAATTCGAAGAATATGACATTCGATGATCCGATCGAACTGAAAATTGCGAAGGAAAAGAAGCTCATTGGCCGCGTGCTTTCACCGACAGGTACGCCGGTAGCCGACATCAATGTGCGGGCTCAGATGTTGCCCTCTGAGGACAGCTATTTTTTGTCGACCTTCTCATCAGTAACGAACGCAGCTGGAGAATTCCACTTGTTAGGACTGCCCGCTACGAAATTCACTGTTTCAGCAAGCGACCCGCTTCAACGCTGGGTTGTTCGGCCGAAAGTGAATGTTCGCAGCACTACGGACCAAGGCAAACGATTGACGTTCACAATGGAGAAAGGTGCCCACGTCTCAGGCAAGGTCGTCGACGCCAAAGGAAAGCCCGTGGAAGCCGCCGGTCTCGTAGCCGTCACCGACACACAGTTGACGGGGGCTGATCTTGACTCCGACATGACAGATCGTGATGGGGCATTCGAATTGAGGGTTCCCGCCGGACGAACCAGAATTTATTTCGGTTCACTACCGGAGGGTTTCAAATACCCACCCGCCAGACGTTTGGATGTTCAGTCGTCCATCAAGGACATGGAATTCGTGATTTCCAAAAATGCCAGAGCCGATTGACGTTCGCGGACGGTTTCAAGGCGAATACGATGACTCGATCTGCAGCCAAACGGTATCGGGAAGTCGTCGGCTGCGAAACGGCCGACTTGAACTGCTTTCACTAACTTTTTCACTGGAGCGCGACCCATGAGATTTGTACGTTCTTTATTCTGCTTGCTGCTGTTAATCGTCATATTGCCGTCGACCATTTTTGCAGAAGAAGATCAACGTCCGTCGCATCTTTTGCTTGCGGCGACAGAGATCAAGGAGCCAGAGCCGATGTCGTACCGCCGCGGTGCCAAGCACATGCTGGTGATTCACGTACGGTCCGTCGTGCTTGAGGCGAAACTGAACACCAAGTCGAAAACATGGGACGCAATTCACCGGGAATTGAGCAAGTCGATCAAGAAACATGGGGGCGAACATGCGCTCCACGTGCGACTGTTTTACGAGCGCGGAATATGGGATCGGAAAACATTTGATAAGCTCAAAGAGCACGTGAAGCGACATCTTGCCGACTTGGATATTTACGTTGTCATGGTCGACAAGGCGGAGGTCGCAGAGAAGCACGCATGGAACGGCTACGTCGACAAACTCAAACAGCGGATCTCCAAGAAAAAATGAGCCGGCGGCGCACGGCTTCAACTGGCCGAACATGGGGGCACGGACATTGACCAAGACGCTTTCTCAAACGACCGCGCATTTTTTGCAGGTTTGCGTCGTTGCGAGTTTCCTCGTGCTCGGTGGTACGCGGGTCGATGCTGTTGAACGGGATGCCGGCCCGACGGGTTCCATCGCTGGTCGCGTTATCGATGAGCACGGTACCGGTGTATCCGGTGCAATGGTCGTCGCCTGCGACGGCCAAAGCAGCATTCCGGTCATGCAAAAAAACTCGCGACCCTTTACCGACGATTGGCCGCGAGGCGGGCGTGACTCGGAATGGGCGCTGGCGATCACCGATAAGTCAGGCCGATTTCAACTTGGCAGGCTGAAAGCAGGAACTTACCGGCTTGTCGCTCAATCTTGGGGAGACGGCGAACCACCCAGGAAGTCACCGCTGGAGCGAGCAGCGCGCGAGGTGTACCTCCGCGGGATTGCGGAAGACGTGAAAGTTCAACCGTATGCGGCAACTCGAGTCATCCTGCGACCGCTCGGTAAGGGAACATTGAATGTCGACGCCACGTCCACTGAGAAATCTCCACTACTATTGCTGAGCACGTCACCAACTGCAGCGGACGCTACGTTGGCAAACGGCGCCATTCTGGGAGAATTTCTGCGCAACATCATCGGCGCGGTCCCCATGAAAGGGAACCGCGTTACCGTGCGAGGCGTTCCCGAGGGAAAACTGTACTGCTTTCTAGTGGTCATGGCAGACGAACCTGGATTTGGGAGTGGTGTGGCAAAGATTGAACCAGGACGTGTTGCCGAACTAAGTGTTCCCATCTATGCGACATGGGCAAATCCCAGACCGGCGCCGCCGAAAGACGTGGTTCCACTGATGAATGAGTTGCGCACATTACGCAAGAGTCCGGACGGAGGGAAGTTCGTAGCGGAACAGCTGCCGGACCTGCATTTGACTCGTTTTCGGTCGACTTTTCACTGGTTCGCTCAATTGGCTCCGTTCTTCAAGCGGCCGATCGAGATGCCCAGCGGTCGGAAGGCGAACTTCAGCCACTTGATGGCCGCGCTGCAACACTTGCAGATTGAACGGGCCATCGAACGTGGCGGTGAACGGACGGTCCAGGATGTCATTGCCGACCTCAAGTTCTTGCATCTCGATCCGTCACGCCGACCGTCCAAGCCAGCTGCAAATCGCAAGGTCTCCTACGAGGCCGCCTTTCGAGACCTCTATGAGGAACTCGGCAGACGATATCCGAATTTCAAACTGAAGCAAATCGACTGGGCGGCGGTCGGAGAGGAGCTTCTGCCGCGGGTGAAGTCGGTGAAGACGGACGACGAATTCGGTCGGCTGTGCATGGAACTCGTTGCGAGGCTGCAAGATTCGCACGCCCAATTGTTGCCGGGCGCCGCTGGGCTCCCACAGCTGAGCTTCCCTCAGTGGGATCCCGGCTTCGCCTGCTTGATCGATGATCTTGGCAAACCGGTCATCTACCACGTGACTGCCAATGGGCCTGCCGCTAAAGCCGGAATTCGGCCCGGCATGACCGTCGTGTCCGTTAACGGTACGACTGTCGCAGACAGAATGCGGGAATACGAGTCAATAATTGCAAGATACGTCGGGTTTTCCAGCAGCAGATATCTCCGCTATCACGCTGCACGAGGCTTCGCCCGGCAGGCGAAGCAGGATGCACCGGTAAGCCTTGTGTTGGCCGACCCATCCGGGAAAAGACACGGAACCGAGATTACGGCGAGTTTGGGGATCCGCTATGTTCCACGACTGCCGGTGCCGATACCAGGGATTCGCGATACAGCCAATGTTTCGTGGAAGAAACTCGACTCTGGGATCGGGTATCTCTACGTCCGCCGCATTCGCGCCGACCTGATTGAATCACTCGATCGAGCCGTCGGCGCGTTGCAGGGCTGCAAAGGCCTCGTGATCGATGTGCGTGGCAATAGCGGCGGTGGATTTGATGGGCGTCGCGCGCACTTGAATTTTGCGCTTGACCGTGACGGCGAAGAGGCGGATCGCCCTCGATTTCGCGGACCGATCGCATTGCTCATTGATGCGCGATGTATTAGCGCCGGCGAAGGATGGGCATCGTGGTTTCTTGCGAACAAGCGAGCGCGAGTCTTCGGTGAAGCGACCGCGGGCGCCTCGGCGAGAAAAACAGTCTATCAACTGAAGAATGGGCTGTTTGCCGTGCGGTTTCCCGTCAAAGCGTACCGCGGTTATCTCGACCGCCCCATCGAATTTCGAGGACTGGAACCGGATGTCCCGCTGATGCCCGATGCCGAGGACATCTGGAACGGGCGCGACACCGTCTTGCTGTCGGCTGAACGGTTCCTGCGAAATCAGGATTGATGATCTCAGTCGAAGGGCACTCCGACCGCGAACGTCGACGGGCGAGCAGTTTCGCGGGCGTCACCATGTTCTTCGCTTAAGCGGGATGCCCGACAAAGACAATTTCTTTGGAGTCCAGTGGTCCTTTCAGCAGGTGCCCGAAGCGGTTTGTTCGCTTCAGCCCAAGTACTGCCAAGCAAGAAGTCGTCTGCGACATTGGAACAGTATCTGAAGCGGAGTTCTGTGCGGGTCGCCGCAATCCGCTCACATCGGACGGCGACGTGGTCGACTGCAAAACTGGAAACGCTGAAAGGAAGATCCGGTTCGCGATGAGAAGTGAGCCGTAGGCTTGCAGATCGCTCTCGTGACGGAAAGCGCGTCGGCAATCGAGCCGTCAAGTAGCACGCCCAAACCCTTAGCCCGCCGGCGCCGGTTGCATCTCGCCGGTGATCGCTGAACGTTCCAGCTCTTCAATTTGGTCCACCAGATTCTGATATGGGGCGGACTTCCACTCAGCGTAGTTTAAGTTTTTGAACAAACCGGTCAGACGCGTGAAATATGCCCGGATCTGTTCCTTGTCAGTCAATTGATAGTCGCGGCCGATCAGTCGGCGGATCATTTGGAACGACTCTTTCTGCCGCTCTGTCGGCATCGAGACGTCGACCGGGTCGAACGCGTCCTGCTGCAGGAAGACCATGTCGAGAAATGTGGCCCGCTGGTAGTCGAGAAAATCATCAACGGTCACTCCTTCTTCACCGGTGACCTGCATCATCTGGAACACGCTGTCGCCACGGTGTAGCAGGTCGGTCATCTGTTTGACCGAAGCGGTCCAATTCGGATCGAGCTCCGCATCAAGAGTCGCGCTGAGTTGGTCGAGATACCGCGACCAAGACATCAGCGGGTCGACCGCCGGATAAAATCGTTTGTATGCCCGGTCCGACGAGAGGCCGAGGAAACATTTCACCGCGCCGAGCGTCGACTGCGTGACCGGTTCTTCGAAGTTGCCCCCCGCCGGCGAGACGGTGCCGATCATTGTCAGGCTTCCGATGCTGCCGTCGTTGGTGCGGAGCAGGCCGGCTCGTTCGTAGACCCCTTTGATTGACGAATCCAAATACGCGGGAAACGCTTCCTCGCCAGGGATCTCCTCCAGCCGGCCGGACGTTTCCCGCATGGCCTGCGCCCAGCGGGAGGTCGAATCGGCGATCAGCAGCACATTCAGCCCCATCTGCCGGTAGTATTCACCGAGCGTGATGCCCATGTAAATTGAGGCTTCCCGCGCGGCAACTGGCATCGAAGACGTGTTGCAGATGATGATTGTACGGTCGATCAACTTGCCGCCGCTGCGCGGGTCTTCCATCGTCGAGAATTCCGTGACCGTTTCCAGCACTTCGCCCGCCCGTTCACCACAAGCGACGACGATCACGATATCGACGTCGGAATAGCGGGCGATTAAACCTTGCAGCACGGTTTTGCCGGCCCCAAACGGCCCAGGGATGCAAGCGGTGCCTCCGCGGGCGATCGGGAAGAACGTATCAATCAACCGTGTGGTGGTCGTCAGCCGCTCGGTGGGGAACAGCCGCTCCGACCAGCGCTGCCGAAGCAGCCGAGCCGGCAGCGGACGGCGGACCGGCCAACTTTGCAGCATCGTCAACTCGCGCTCGCGGCCCTTGCGCTCGCGGATCCGCGCGATCGGATCGCCGATCTTGTAGTTGCCTTTCCCCACCCACAGAACTTCGACGGCTGCCGGTTCGGTAAAGGGGACCATCACCTTATGCGTGATGCGGCGTTCTGGGACGGTGCCCAGCACGTCGCCCGGTTTGAGTTTGTCGCCCTCAGTGCAGACCGGATCGAACGTCCACTCTGTCTCCGGCGAGAGCGCGGGCACAGTGCTGCCGCGATGCAGGAAGAATCCGTCCCGTTCGGCGAGTTGGTGCAACGGATTTTGCAATCCGTCGAAGATGGTCCCCAGCAGTCCCGGCCCCAGCACGGCCGGCAGCATTTCCTTAGTGAGATCGACAGTGTCGCCGACGCTCACGCTGCGAGTCTCCTCGAAGACCTGCATATCGGCATTTGCGCCGTAAACCCTGAGCACTTCGGACTTGAGCCGCTCGTCGCCGACGTTGATGTAGGCGACCTCATTCTTCATGATCGGGCCGTCCGCCTCAATGGAGACGATGTTCCCCACGACGCCGATCACGCGGGCAGAACTAGAATTGGAGGTGGGCGTACTCACCGAGTGTCTCCTCGATCAATTGGTCAAATCGGGCCCGGCCCGCCTCGGCGCTGCGGCTCGTCCAGCGGTTGACGATGGCCCAGCGGGCCAGATACAGCAGGACCGCCTCAAAGGAAAATGTGAACTCCGCCGCCATGCGGCACCACGTGCTCCAGGTGAATTCGAATAGCACCTTTTGGGCTTCGACGGCGTTTCCGGCCAGCATCTTCTGTTCAAAACCCTCGATCCAGGGATAGCGCTTCTGCAGGCCGAATTGCGGTTCCTTCCACTGGCGGCGGATTGGGTCAACGAGTCGGCCCACACCCACCGGTGGACCCTCACCGTTGTGGCGGCGGCGCAGCGCGCCGACAATGGTGCGTACATTGATGCGGTGTTCGATAATTTCGAACACCAGCGAGTGGCGAATCTGCTGTTTCAACTGTTTGTAATGCTGGACAACTTGCTCGTCGGTCCGATCAGTCAGTTGGCGGTCCCAGGCCAGAAAGTTTTGCAGTTGACGCAGTGTCTGCGCGTCCTCGTCGCTGAGCATGGTCAGCCGCTGCTGAAGTTGCAGGCGTGTCAGCGGCGGCCGCGTTACGTCAAAGTGGGCCGGTAAGTGCGGCAGGCTGGCAATCAATGTGTAGTAGGCCACGCGGTGATCCCTCCCAACTTACATCTGCATGAGGGCGCGAAATCGCGGAGAGAGATGCTTAAGCAGCAAATGCGTCAGCGTCTCGGTGGTCAGGTCGATCTCCAAATCCTGGTCCACAACTTGCACCCGCACGCCGGGAATGTCGTGCTCGGCGATCTCAAAGGTCAACCCGTCGCGGAGCGCCTCGCCGCCCAGCGACAGTACTAGCTGATTGAGTTCCTCACCGGCGTTCGCCTGTTCCGGAGTCTCGGTGGACGTGCTGTCATCGAACAACGTCAGTTTGAATTCTCCGTCAGTCTCCGCAGGAACTGCGCGTCGGCCGATCTCGAGGATCAACTGCTTCAGAAACTCTGTGTCGCGGAGTGTGTGGCCCACCAAGTTCCGCAATTTGCGCATGAAATCTTCGCGCAATTCCTCGCGCATGCTTTCGACGGCGTCGCGGCAGGCGAGGCGGATTGCTTCCTCGCCACCTGCACGGGTCCGCTCCGCCTCGGTGCGGGCGGACGAAACGATTTCTTCGGCCGACTTCTTCGCCTCATCCAGAATTTCCATTGCCTTTTGACGCGCTGCGACGACCAGCGCGTTGGCCTCCTCTTCGCCTTTGGCGACCCCCTCTTCATGGAGCCGGTCGATTAGTTGTTGGACGCCGGACGATTCTGTGGTTTCGGTGCTCATGTTCATATTCTCCGGCAATATTTGTATTCATCGTTCTTCGAAGCCACGACCTCGCCGGCGGGACGACAAATGGCGGCTTCCTCGTCGGCAGGGGACGAGTCTGGGGCTTGGCCGCCGCCGGGAATTCCCGCTTGAATGACGATGGCGAAAATGAATGCGAAGACCGCAAAACCCTCCACGATCGCCGCCGGGGCGGCGGAGAGGCCGAAGATCTCCGGCTTGCTCTTGCTGGCCGTGATCGCCGAAGCGCAACACCGTCCTTGAAACACTGCGCTGAACATCAACGACAGTCCGCACAGCACGCCGATGGCAAACAGCCCCGGGGCCGATTCAGCGGTCACCGTACGATTGAGCGTGAACATCACCACAATGCCGTAGATAATCTGCGACGAGGGTAGAGCGGAAAGCCCCACCAGGCGGCCGTAGCCGCTTTCGACATCGATCATCGCTCCGCAGGCGGCCTGACCGGCGCGGGCACAGCCCATGATGCTGCCGATCGCCCCCAGCGCGGTCGGCCCGTAAATGCCGGCCCAACCCAGCATAATCCAGAATGTCTCCATTCTACGCCCCCGATTTCTTGGTAAAGGGTTGAAAGGAATAACCTTCCTCGGTCAGGCTCCAATTGAAGAACTCGATGCAGTTCAGACGCAGACCGTGCACGACGCCTCCCATCAGGCCGAGCAAAAAGTTGATTCCGTGGCCGACCAGCAGTATCAACATCGCTAGTAGCAGTCCGGCGCCACCCTGTTTCGATGCGCCCGCCGCCAAGTCGTTGAACGTGACCGCCAGTTGCGCGCTCGCCAGTCCCAGCGCGAATAATCTCAGGTAGCTCAAGGAATCGCCGAACGCTTTTGAGACATTGGCGAACTGCATGACTCCGTCCATCAGGCGAAACAGATGGTTCTTGAGATTCCACGTTGCTAACGGGCGTTCACTGCTAAACAGTAAAATCGCCGCGGCACCCGCCGCCGCTAAGCACTGTCCTGCAATGAACAGCGGTTCCACTTCGTACAGCATGCCCGTGCCGATCAACAAGCTGCCCAGCATCACCGCAGCCCAGCCAAGATGCCCCAGGCTCCGCGATGATCCTCGCTTTTGCCAGGCGGAGATTGTATTGGCCAACGTTAAATGGGCCACGCCAATCGCCACTGCAATCACCATCATCGCATTCTGATTGCTCATCATGGGTTGACCGTCGATGCGGATCCGCAATGAGTCCAGCCAAGTCCCGGCCGGCGGCTCGACACCAAAGTAACTTCCCGCAAGCACGCCATAGATAACGGTGGCACTAACAATTCCGAAGAACAAGTCGCGCAGCCGTTTCCCGGAAACTGTCCGGCTCAATTTGTTGCTGAAGAACAACAGCAGTCCGCCCATCAACAACCCGTATCCGGCGTCCGCAACGATCATTGCGAAAAACAAACTGAACGAGAAAAAGACGATCGTTGAGGGGTCCCACGTGTGGTAGCCGGGCGTGATGTAGAACGTCACGCAGCCTTCGCCGCCGGCCACCTGTTCGGGATTCTTCAGCAGGGTCGGCGGAGCATCGTCGTCGCCCGGCGGCTCAATCGTCACCGCCAGTTGGTGCCGCTGCGCGAACTCTCTGACCTCGTCGGTTGCCACGCGGGGAACCCACCCTTGGAGGGCGAATACTGCGCCATCACCCAATATACCCTGAGCCGCCGCCGCCTGGGCCGCCTTGTCATCAGCGGCGTCCAAATCGGCTTGAAGAAGCCCCCGCCAGCGAGTGAGTGCCACGCGGCGCCAGTACAACTCCTCCAGTTCCTCTTCGACTGACTCCAGTCGCTGCGTCAATTCCGACAGTGGCCGTCCGTCGAACTCCGTCGGGGAAAACGGCAGATCTTCCGGCTCCAGCCGCGACAAAACGACGACGTACGCGAAGCGGTTATCTTCACCCGCCACGTGCCACACCAAGTCGTCGGGAATTTCCGTCAAACGGTGCCGGGGGATCACGTAGAACCAAAACCGCTGGCCGGCGACTTCTCCGTCGGGGGGCAATGTGAAGTTGCCCCATGGCTTCACATCGGCAATCGACTGTTGCAGGTCGTCCCGCTCGCCCGCCAATAGTGCCGATCGATCCTTGATCTCCAACACCTCCCGAATCACAGGTTCGCGGTCGTAATGCGTGCGGGAGCCGGTTCGACGGCGCTGCGTCTTGCAGCCGGTCAAATACCGTAGCGCGGCTCGGGCGTCTTTGGAGACCAGTTCCGGCGGCTGGGCGCGGGTTCCGCGCAGATTGATCAGGTGCAAACAGCCGAGTTGCTGCAGACCGTCAATCACTTTGGCCTGCTGGCCACATGTGCCGTAAACCGTCAATTTGTCCAATGCCACGATGGCCATTTGGTGGGAATTGATTCTCAGTGATGCTTTTGTTTAGCCAACTTCGAGCGGACGACGGCCGTCCGTTCTTCATCGGAGAGCGCGATGCGAATCCGTTTGATGTTGTTGGTCGCGGTGGGGATCAAAACCTTCTCGAACAAATTCACCCGCTGTGTGATCTTCCGTGCCGCCGCGCCCAACCGCTCCACACGCGCTTGCTGCACCTGCAACCGGACGCGGAGTTTGGCGAGGTTTTCCAGATTCTCGATGAGCTGGTCCACCCAGAACGGCAAAGTGAGGGTCGAGTAGGGCACGCGCTCGAATTCCACCGCGAGCACCATCGGCACGTGGACGCCGACAACGTTCTCTTCCCCGATATCAACTTGCTTGACTCGCACCAATGCCGACAAATTCTGCGTCTCCAGCGTGGAACTTCCCAGCAGCGGCAACATGCGGTCCAATGATGCCTGATACTTTTCGATTTCTTGTTCCGCCGCCGCCAGTTCGTCTCGCGAGATCTTCCAAGCACCCTGCAACTGTTGCCGCTTGAGATCGAGAGAGGGCAAAAACCGGCGGAACATGGCCAGCTGGTCGCGCTGTTGCTTCAACGAGTTTTTGTTCAGCGAAAGTCTCATGACTGTGCGTCGGATTCGTCAGTGGAGCCGTTCTGAGGATAATAGGTGTCGATCAGTCCCTGTTTCATGAGCAATTCTTCGGGCCTGAAACACTCGGCCAATGTTCTCCAACCCAGATCGAGGGCATCGACCAAGGGCAGAGCGACGTGAATGTCCATAAACCGGTTGCGGAATTTTTCGCCGAACTTCAGCAACTTATGATCGAACGGGGACAATTCGAAGGCCATGGCCTGCTTTTTCTCGGCGTCCTTAGCACCGGAATAGAAACGGATCATGGTGTTCATCAACTGGCCATGGTCTTCGCGGGTCGTTTTTCCGATCACTTGCTGCTTGAGCCGCGATAGTGAGCCGAAGGGATCGATCATCCCGTCGTGCAGATAGAACTGCCCTTCCGTGATATAGCCGGTGTTATCCGGAACCGGGTGAGTCACATCGTCGCCCGGCATGGTGGTCACGGTGAGAATCGTCACTGAACCGGCGCCGCGAAAATCGCACGCGCGTTCGTATCGCAACGCCAATTGACTGTACAAATCGCCCAGATACCCGCGCGTTGCTGGGACGCGTTCCATCGAGATTCCGATTTCTTTGAGCGCGTCGGCGTAAGCCGTCATATCGGTCAGCAACACCAACACCCGCTTGTTTTTTTCCACGGCGAACCGCTCGGCGACTTTCAGCGCCATGTCCGGCACGAGCATCCGTTCGACGATCGGATCGGATGCCTGATTGACGAACATCACCGTGCGGGGAAAAATGCCCTCTTCCTCGAAAGTCGTGCGAAAGAAGTGATAGTCGTCGAAGACCAACCCCATGCCGCCGAAAATCACAATTTCCGCGTCCGCCTGAATTCCAATTCGCGCCAACAGTTGGTTATACGGTTCGCCCGCGACGGAAAAGATCGGAATCTTCTGACTCTCGACGAGGCAATTGAACACGTCGATCATCGGGATCTTGGTTTCGATCATCCGTTTGGGGACAATCCGCATCACCGGATTGACCGAAGGTCCGCCGACCTCGATTCGCGGGTCGCTCCGCAGCGCCGGACCGCCGTCAATCGGCGTTCCGGTGCCGTCGAACACGCGGCCGAGAATGTTGTCGGAATAGATCACCTCCGACGCGTGCCCCAGAAACTGCACGCGGGCTTCCGTTGAGAGCCCTTTGCCGCCGGTGAACACCTGCAGCGAAACTTGATCGCCTTGAATTTCGATCACTTGAGCCAAGGAACGGTCGCCGTCGAAGTTCTCCACGACCGCCAAATCGCCCATACCGGCGTTTTCCGCCCGCACTTTGAGTATGTCGCCGACGATCGATAGCACACGCGTGTAAAACTTTAGTTCGTCAAACACCTGCGTCAGTTCCGTCGAATTGAGTGGCGATCAGGAACACAAGTCGTTGGTTGGTCTGCAGATCACATTCATCACAGTGCCTTCCATGTGTCCCAATTATTCGATGGCGGGAAACACGGGCCAATCTCGTATTTGGCGACAGACCGGGGGAATTTCTCACCCAGTCGCATTCAATGTGTCAATTAGAATTCAAAGTCTAAGATATCTCAATGAAGCGGCACTTTGCTTTCGGCACGACGACACCAAGCTCCACACGTGAATCCGGCAGGTCGACGCGTCAACGAGCATATTTGACGTGACGGGAGCAGATTCTTGAAACCAGTTGTAGCGACGGTCGGGTGCTCCTGTTCGAGCGAGGGAAGCATGTTCCGATCGAATGTGCAGCGATGATTCTCCCCTATTTTTTGCGAAGTGCTCTCGTCGTTGGATTTCAGTCGGGCGAACCGGCGAGTTGGTTTCCGGCTCGATTTCCAAACTCTCTGAAGCAAACCAATGCCAGCAGCACCGCAGTGACCGGCACCCACGCCTGCAGGGCGAACTTGCTCCACGCCAATAATCCGGCGATCAACGCACCAGCGGCGTATGCGGCGAAGCTCAGCAGCTGGCGCAGAGTGTCGGGGCGCACCTGGGGGCCTTCTTGCCGGCCGAGCAGGATACCGGTGACTGAAGAGACGGCGGCTGCGACGGTGGATGTAAATACAATCGTGTTTACCCCCCGTGCGCCGACCATATTGGCTGCGATGACTTGCATTCCCATGCTGAAGGAACAGATCAGAATCAGCAGGAAATGAGAAATTTCTGGCGTCGCGTTGGAGCTGGGTTGCCGCGCAAGAGCGAAGCCCGCGAGGCAGACCGATTCCAGCAAGAGGAGCCCCCTTAGCGCAGCCAATTGTCGCGTCTTCGCGAAGTTTGAATCCGAGGCAACAGAGGCGGAAGCTGTGCCGATGACGAACCCAACTAACGCGATCGCCGGCTTAGAAGCAGAGTTCCAATCGCCGTCACTCACCGCGATACCCAACAACGCGGTGTTGCCGGTCATCGCTGAAGCAAAAACGTGGTCCAGCGTTAGAAACGAGATGACGTCTAAACTGCCGGCAGCAATGGCCAGCCAGGCAATTCCCAAGTTGATGGCGGTCGACTTGATCTGCGGAGCACCGTGCATCCTCGGGTCGTATGAGTTGTTCGGGCACATGGTCGTCATCCTACCCCAGCAAGATTCCCTCCGCCACTTGAGCACCAACGGGCGCACGTCAAACGTAGCGCTACGTGATTTCCCAGGTCATGGCGTGCCAAGTACGAATTCATCGACTGTCCGAGGAATCTCGGAATCGACGTAAAAATCTTCGCGCCACATCCATACGTCGAGCACGCTTCATGTAGTGAAAAGGGTTAAACCGCCGGGGCAGTGGTGAACTGCTGAACAGAGCGGCGGCGTCCAGCGTGCGCCGTGTCAAATCGTCGACAGTGTGCCCAATTCTTTTCGGAACAGGAGCAAAACAATGAATACGAACTCTGAGAAGACTCGCAGCTTAGCGTTAGAGAACCTGGAAGCCCGCCGGCTGATGGCCGGGTCGATCGGTGTCTGGGGCGGCGTGATGAGGATCCACGGCACCAACGACAATGACGTCGTCCTTGTGCAGCAACAAGGCGACGATGTCACTGTTACGGTGCGAACCTTTGGAGCGGAAATCACCAGCCAGGTCGAAACGTACAGCGCCGGCGACGTCCGTCTGATCGAGATGCACGGCTTCGATGGCACCGACTATCTCTATAACTATACCAACATTCGCGCCGATATTGACGGCGGAGCAGGGCGTGACTACATCCTCAGCGGAGACGGCCATGACACGCTCGTCGGCGGGGACGGCGATGACTACATTTGGGCCAACGGTGGCCATGACGAGATTCATGGCGACGATAATTATGACTTGTGGTATGGGGGAAACGATCGAATCTTTGCCGGTGATGGGGACGACACGGTCTTCGGAGAAGCCGGCGACGACTACATTAAGGGAGGGAACGGCAACGACTCGATCGAAGCGGACGCCGGCGATGATACGATCTTTGGCGAAGCTGGAAACGACTATCTCTGGGGATTTGAAGGCGACGATGAAATCGACGGTGGGATCGGCCGCGACTTTCTCTTCGGCGACGGCGACGATGACGTTCTGAGAGGGGGTGACGGCGATGACGCCATCTACGGCGGCGAGGGCGACGATGAGATGTTCGGCGGGACGGGGAGGGACGAGTTGTATGGTGGGATCGGTGATGACTACCTGGACGGCGGCGATGACGGCGTGACGGACGAGCTCTACGGCGGCTACGGCAGAGATACGTTCGTCACCAACGGCGCCTGGCATTCACGCTTCATCTACAACGGCAGCGCCGGCATGTACTACTGGCAAGCCGATCATGCTAACGACTTCAACGCGTCCGACGACATGTGTCTGGGACAGCGGTCGCCACTGTCGATTCGCTTCACCTCACTACGGTAAACGGCGCGGTCAAACCTGCCTTCGAGCGACGGTGGTTAGAGTTTTAACTGACGAGGAAACGCCGAACGTCGAGAGATATTTCTCTCGACGTTCGTTTGATTTCGCGTGTGGTGTCGCCGCAAATTATGTCGATAGGTCGTTCGGCAGACTAGGGTTGAACTGCTGTCTCTCTTAGTGTCAGCAACTCTTCCGCTTCGGTCCTCCAGCGTCTAATGTCGGAGTTTTCGGGCTCCATTTTCCCCATCCACTCGACGCCCCGCCGATACCAAAGGGCAGCCTCCTCTTGGTTGCCTTGTTGGGTGTACGCCATCGACATGAAGAAGAATTCAGTGCCGTGGGATGCTCCGGTCTCGAGCTCGATCGCTTTTTGAAGCGAATCGATGGCCGCCTGCCAATTTCCCAGGCGGTACTCCAGCATTCCATTCGTGCGACATGCTGAGACCCAGTCCGGGCTCAAAGCGATCGCTTGCCGAACCAGCTTTGCGGCCAACTCAAGATTGCAAGCCGCGGGAAGTGGATGGTTGAATAAGGCATACCCATATCCCAGTTGGTTTTTCGGCCGATTTGGTTCAAGAACGTAGGCTTTTTCATAGTCTTTGAGCGCGCGGTCATGCTGACCTAACTCCCAGAGCAGTGATGCAGAAAGATAAAAGCCCCGACTGCTGTTGGGACGCCGTCTCTGAATCTCAACCGCATCGGCTAATGCCTCTTGGGGTCGATTCAGATTGAGCAAAAGCGTATGCCTGCGGGCCAAGTTGGAAATCAGCCTGTTCGTAGCCTGTCCTTGTTTCGAGTGCGATTCCATGAGCTTCAAGTCAAGCTGAATCAGCGCTGACATCATCGACAGCGCAGACTCGTGCTGTTGCATCTCGGTGAGAGCTGCCACGAGTGCGGAGGTATTGTCACGGATGGTCTCATAGTTGGCCCTATTGCCATAGGCGATCATCTGCCGATACCGGAATTCCGCTTGAGCGATTTCTCGGCGACGAGCAGCCAGCCAGCTCAACTCTCCAAGATGTCGGACCATGGCACCGGCATGTCTGTCGTGAAAATCCGCAAAAGTCATTACTGTAACTTTGCCGTCTGCGGACTCTCTCAAATAAAGTAGCTCTTCTTCTGCGATCGCCCGATCGTAGTGGAAGAGTTCCCCGCTGGGGCTCAGCGTGACTGTCCTGCCGGCATCGTCAATCAACAGCAACATCCACTGCGTCTTGAGAGTATCGATGTTCCACATTCGAAGTGTACCGTCGAGCCAACTGGCGGAGGCGAGTTGTTTGGAATCGGGGCTCCAGCAAAGCGCGTGAATTCCGACGTGGTGGCCTCTCAATGTCCGACTGTGGCCGCCATCGGCATGCCAGAGTCGAACGGTGCCGTCGGTCGCCCCCGAGGCAATCCAGTTCCCGTCAGGACTCCAGGCAACGGCATAGACTTCGGCGGTATGGCCTTCCAATTCGCGCGCAAGATCGCCGTTCGACGACCACAACCGCAACTTCAGGCCGCCTCCGGTGACAAGCCGCTTACCATCAGGAGACCAGTCGACCGATTCGACGCCGCCGCGATGTCCTTTCAGCACAGCGCGAATCTTGCCTGCGTGGTCCCAAATGTGCACGGCCGAATCTCCCCAACTGGTCGCAGCGATCAACCGGCCATCGGGACTGAACTTCACTGAACGAAACTGGCGTGGTGACTGATCGACAGTACTTAGTGTCTGTGTCGTATTGTCACTCAAATCCCAAACGCGAGTCGTGCCGTCACCGCTCGTCGATGCAATTCGATTGCTGTGCTTGTCCCAATCAATCCCGGTGATATATCGGTGATGCTTCGTCAATATCCGTTCCCGAGCAAATTGATTGTCCAAGAGTCGCACCGTCGAATTGGGACCAGCGCACGCAATCCACTTCCCATTCGGGCTCCAATCGACCGGCTGCTGCGCCCCACGTAGGTCCGGGCCTGGTGTTCCATCAGTTCGCCACAGACGCCCTCGCGATGAAAGCCATTCTCCATCGGGACTGATGCTGACGTGCGTGAATCGCGGACCGTTCAGCAATCCCCGCAGCGTTCGCTTTGGTGAGCCGTCAGGGTGCCAAACGACCATCGATGCGCGGCTCGTCGTCAATAGTTCTGACGCGTCTGAGTTCCAGACGATCGTGTTGATGTCGATTCCTTGAATGGTGAACTCCATTGTGTGGGTCGGCATCTCTCGGTCCCAAATCAAGATCGCTTCGTGGCGCCCGCCAAATGCGATCTGCCGACCATCGGGGCTCCATGCCAGCGCATGAATTCCCTGGAAGCTACCCGTCACCACAGGGCCTGCGGTGCCATCTGTATTCCACAGCCGCAACGTCCCCGCTTCGCGGCGCGTCGGTCCTTGTGATCGAAAGACGTTGCCTCCTCCGGATGCCAGTTGCGATCCGTCTGGATTCCAAGCCACACACCGCACCGTAAGATCGTGGCCCTCCAACAATGTCATGACTCGTTTTTGAGCGACACTCCACAGGCGAATCGCATTGTCGCCCGGGTCGCCACGTTCGTCGGGCGGTTGAATGTCTCCGCCCGCAGAGGCCAATAGTTTTCCATCGGGGCTGTAGGCCAGGCTAAACACATGGTTTCGGTGGCTGCGCAGGAGGCCCGCACTTGTGCCGTCTGCGTTCCACAGCCGAATCGTTCCGTTCGCTCCGGCTGATGCCAATTGTGTCCCGTCGGGATGCCAGGCAACACAATTCACCTCACCGACGTGTCCATTGAGCACATGTGTGGGTATTCCGTCGGCCGTCCACAACCGGACAGTGCCGTCCCAACTGGCGGAGGCCAATTGCCGGCCCGAGGGATGCCACGCAACCGAGGTCACGTGACCCGTATGTCCCACCAATATCGTCAGCAATCGCAGATTTGTCGCATCGTAGATCCTGACGTTGCCCGCCTCGCCCAGCGCGATCATGCGTTCATCGGGGCTGAAGACTCCCGATTTCAACACCCCGCGCGGCCTTTTGGTGGCGATCTGCCACAGGCCGAGTTCCGGCACGCTCACGGGTTCGGGAATCACGCCCGGCAAAAACTCACCGGAATACGGTATTCCCGGAGTTTCGTCATCCACATGATTGTCGTCAATTCTGCTGACTGGTCGGGAAGTGATCAGGTTGCCGTCACCCACGTTCAGGACCGCAGCCGTCGATATTACAGCTGCCAACATCAACACCAGCAGTGACGCTGCGAGTGAACGATGGCGTTGACCCCATTTGGTGATTCGTTTCACCACTGTCGGTCGCTTCGCTTGGATCGGCTTGTTTTCCAAGAACCGCCGTAAATCGTCGGCCAACTCCTGCGCCGTCGCATACCGGTCGTCTGGATTCTTGGAGATCGCTGTCAGCACGACGGTCTCCAAGTCCGGCGGCAAGGACTTCCTGATTCGCCGCGGCGGAACCGGTCCTTCCAGTTCACGCTTCTGAATCAGCTCCGCCCGGCTGCAGCCTGCAAAGATCGGATGAAGCGTCAACATCTCATACAGCGTGACACCGAGTGAGTAGACATCACTACGTTGGTCAACGACAGCGTGACGTCCACCGGCTTGCTCGGGACTCATATAGCGCAGCGTTCCCATCACATCGCCGGTCATTGTCAGCCCCGCATCACCCTCGACACGGGCCAACCCAAAATCGGTGATCCACAGCTTGCCATCGGCGTCCAGCATCAAGTTCGAGGGTTTGATGTCTCGGTGCAACACCCCGTGCTGATGGGCGAACGCCAAAGCTTCGGCTGCCTGGATGCCCAAATCGGCGATTCTGCGATAGAACCCGAGAGTCGTGACCGAATCCATTGTGCTTCCCGCCGACGGCAGGCTGTCGGCTGTCTCTGCTGCCGACGTGTCATATGCCAGCTCGCCATTTGCATCTTCACGCACGCCGCGCTGATCACTGGGAATCAACAGATTGGCGATACGTGTCGTTGGCTCGACGCCTGGTGATTCCGACGTCGGTAACTGACCGTCCGCGGGGCCGTGCGAGCTTGTTCGAGCGACCGGATCGAAATCGTCCAGTTCCGCCATATTTCTCAATTGGCGAATCAACTCGGCGACATCCTGACCCTCGATGTACTGCATTGCATAAAAATGGACGGCTCGTTCGCACCCGATCTGATACACCGGAACGATGTTCCCGTGATGCAACCCCGCCGCTGCTTGAGCTTCCGTTTTGAATCGCTGGAGCTGCCGCTGATCCAATACACCGGCAAACGGAAAAACCTTTAACGCGACCCGGCGATTGAGAGATAATTGCAGAGCTTCGTAAACGACGCCCATGCCGCCGCGCCCGATTTCGCGAACGAGTTGATAGTCTCCAAGCACACCGACACTCGGCAACCGCGACCGCGCGAGTCGTGTTCCCGATGACTCATTGGCACTTTCGCTTCGTCTCTCGTATTTCGAGCCGATGTCGGACGGATTCTGAAAAAACCGATCAACAGCAAAATGCACCTCGACAAGTTCTGCCACCTGGCGAAACAAGTGCAGATCGCCTCGGCAAGCCTCCTCCAGAAAATGCTGCCGTTCATCAGCAGAGTTTAGCTTGACCGCTTTTGCAAGAATGCTCGCGACATGGTCTGGGTCGTGGCTCATGGGCTGTCTGCGACTTCAGAAAGATGAGTAACGGTGCACGTTCCGACGCAAACGGTGATTATATACCGAATCCGGCCGCTTCACCTCCAGTTTGTTAAAAACCGAGCGCAGCCGCTACTGCAAACGCGCAGTTGCTGATGCGGTTCCGGCAATCGGCCGAGAACACAACATCGGGGGCTTTCCCGTTCAGCGCCTTTGGAGAGGACCTGTTAGCAGCAGGCGTTGTCCGAGCGCGCGAAGTCAGCTGCTCAAACTGAGTTGCTTGGCTCTGCTGTCTGACGCATTCTGATCGTTGATCGGCAGCCAGATATGAAATGTCGTGCCAACTCTAAGTTCGGTTTCCATTTCGATCCGGCCGTTGTGCCGTTCCGTGAACTCATCATGCAGGCGACGATTGGCATCGGCATCATGCTCCAGTGGAAGAAAACCAGCTCGGACAGTAGCCGGTTGCCGCGTTGCACTACAATTTGAGCCAGTCTACAGAAAGTGGCACGAGAAGTCGGAGGTGCGGCGAAAGACCCGGACGCCGGGTAGGGGCGGTACAGTCTGACCGGCTACGGATCGCCGGCTGAAAGCGGGTCTTCTAATCTCGGTCCTATATACGACTTCGCGACGATCCGGTGCCTTGCACTACGCGGTTGTTTTGGCTGAGACCGCGGTTCAATTGCTCGCATCATCGAGCACATGAAATCCAGACCTTACGATTCCTAGCAGTTCGTTTCCCCGTCCCGTTTCATCCGCAATCAACAACCCGTAGACGGTTCTGTCCTTAGTGGCGGTCAAGAAGTGCATCGACGACTGGCTGGTTGACCACGACTGCTGGTTCCAGGTCAATCCGGCGAAGTGTGTCTGAGAGACCGTCGGATTGGAGTTGCTGAACCGGCTGAAATTCACGCTTACCAATTTCTCCATCCCCTTGATAATGACCGTTTCGTCCTGGCCGGCTGCGAGGGCCGTGAGACCCATGATTTGGATGGCACGGCCGCGGCGAGAAAACTGCACGTGATTCCCAATCGGTTGTATCGCGGGGTTTTGGTTGCCTTGAATTTGCCATCCGGTATCGGGCATCCTCATCGCGAAGCCCACACGGTAATCTTCAACGGCTGTTGACGTTTGACGGGTTGCTTGCAGAGCTGCGGCAGGAAAGCGAAACCCGGCCAATGCGTCATCAACATCGCGTGCAAACGACTTCATATCGTGCGGGGCGCCCCAGATCATGATTTGAATCGCTTGGTCATTTCGAACGGTCGTTACCAAGCGATACTCATAGGCCAGTTCCCCCTCTTGGACGACTGCAGTCGAGGAAAGGGCCGGATGACCGTCGATTTCAGTGTCGGTGGCTTCCACGGGATTATCAAAAACAAGCTGCGTGATGTCGTCGTGAAAGCTCTTGGGTGTCCATTCGTCGGCAGGTTCCGCGAGCAACTGCAGAAACAAGCCCCGATGGGGATCTTCAGCATGAATTCGAGCATCGGGATTCTGGAATTGGGCGGCGGTTCCGCCGCTCAGCCTCCAAAAACCTTTGGGCTTATTCCAAGTCACTCCCAAGGCAAAATCCCGGTAAACTCCGTTCCTCACCGACCAATCCGAACCGACCTGGTTTTCGGGATCGGGTTGAGCCAACATTTCGATGACGAGTGTCTCAAGCTCGGCCGCCGAAAGGAATTCAATTTGCTGTAATCCGTTTGCCAACGTTGCCGGGAGGTCTTCGTCCGGCCCATCAAGCCACCAGCAAAGAATCTGGACCCCGTGCCCACCGTGTACGTGCACACCCAATAAGTGCCGGGTCTTTAAACCCGAATCCTCGATGTACTGCCGGAATTCGACCGGTTGTCCGCCAACTGCATGGGTCACCGATTCCGGGACCGTTTCAAAGCTCAATTCACCCTCTTGGTTTTCTTCAAAGGCGTTGTAAATCGCTTGAATGTACTTGCCAGGCTCCCGGCCACGAACACTTTCCGTAATGACGACGACTGAAATGTTTTTCTCGGCGTGGTACAGGCCGAACTCGGCATCTTCGCTCATTCCATCGAGTTCCGCTCCAATAACCACCGTCCAACCGTCTCGAGAATTCGCCGCGATTCCACCGACGGCACTCTCGAATCGGCCGCCGACGATCCGCTGGCCGACTGCTCGAAAATCGCGAATCGGCGTCTTGTTCCTGCGGGTGCGTACTTTTCCGTCCGTGAGAGAAAACGCCCCAAAAAACTCCTCCGCATACGACGAATTAAAATGCCCCTCGAGGCCCCAGCACAGCAATTGATAACCATGATTGTGGTGAACAAAGACCAAATACTCATACTGAATCCACAATCCGTTTAGCTCGGTTGTCGATGTGAAGCGAAACGCTTTCTTGCCGAAGACTTCAACCGGCTTCAGCGGTTCGACTACGTTTCCCTGGCTGGATGAGATATTCCACAAATGTGTGGCAAAGCCCTCCGCGTCGGCATTGCCGACCGGTTCGACGATGACTGCTCCAGAGGCACCCCCGACCCGGGTTGCTCCAGCGACCGCGTCGGGAAGACGCCCACGCACTTCGGCCTCATCCTGCAGCCTCCATTTTTGGCTGGGAGAACGCAACCGGAAGCAATAATCAGGGTCGACGAGATCGCTTTCCTGCTGATCCGTCGCAACGAAGTCGGCATTTCTGACGGCGCCAAGATTGGGGGCCTGCTTGCCTGCATCGCATCCACCCGCGAAGAGTGCAATAGACACGGCGCAGACGGCCGCCTGAATTGCGCGATTAATCTGTCGCGGCACGATACGACTTTCTGGTTCGAGGGACACGTTCGAGTCAGTTGCGAAATCTCGAGACGTTCAATTCTTGACAGGCGCTTCGGAGAAATCAACAGTGATCGTCGAGCAGGAACCTCTCGATCAACAGTCTGTCTTCGCATTCAAGAGCGCGCTGCGCCGCCGATTGATGAGCGATCTTGTCTGCTCGTCCGTCTGTGGGACAAACTGCGCCAATTCGCTGCGGCCGAAAGCCAAGTTCGGAATGATCGCGCCGCGATGTTTCCACATATCCTGCCGAGCGCTTCAATGCCGAAGCGTTGAACTGCGGACGCCGCGGGACTCAACGCGTCACGTGTCACCCGGTGGCGGCAACTCATTGAGTTTCGTCTGTAGAAATGTCAGCAGGCCGTCGACATCGTCCGTCCCGATGCGAATACAGCTCTGGTCATGCCGATGGATCAACACACATCCAAAACCCCAGAGGTTATACGTCCAGCCGCGGCCTGGCACATAGTGGATTCCCCAACCGTCGATCAACGACGACCGGGACGACTCGACACCGCGCATCGACTCATAGGGAATGCTGACGCCGAACAGCGGCAGCGGTCCGAATTGCACGCGGAGGCCGCTCTGATTGCCAACGACGGTCAGCCGGTGAAAACTGGCCGCCATCGCGAATATGATCAAGGCAACGACACACAACACCAGGGACGCCAGCGGCTCTTGGCGGACCAGCCACGCGATCCCGACGAATGTCAGCCCGAGTATCGCCAGCAGCGTTGATAACGGCGACTTCTGTGTGTGGCAATAGTCGGCAAAGCCCATCTCGCACCTTTTCAATTCAGTCTGCGTCCCTGTTCATAACGCAAAGCCTCGACGTACGGATCTGCCAAAACCTCGATTGGCGGCGAAATAATCACGACGAGCCTATCGGTCAAGACTCTTCTGCAGCTTGAGCAGCAAATACATCTCGCCCTGGTGTCGCGCCTCGTCGTGCAGTCCATGAATCAACCGTTCGACAAGCGGGCCATCTGCAAGCCGCTCTTGTTGCTCTGTGATCACGGCATTCAGGCGGTCGAGTTGCGCCTGCAGCAATTGCCGAAGTTCCTCACGTTGCGGCCACTGGGTTGTCTGCGACGGTCGCGAATTGGCGCCGAATTTCGCGGCCCAGCCGTCCGGCAATTCGCTGACGCCCGTGATCAGCTCAATCCCCAACTTGTCCTGCAGCCAGACTGCGTGCCCGGCGTGCCAGAGAATGTGGTTGGACGTCCCCGAGGGAGCCCACAACAACCATTCCACGGGCGTGGACTCCAACAGCGCGATCGTGTGCCCGCGGACTTGCCGCGCCAGTTCTTGCAGGTGGTCTGTCACGGGAGGTTCTCCTTTGCGACCGACCGCAAGGTGTGCGTTTCGCCACGCGATCCGCAGTGCACGTCGGTCCGCTACTCAGCAGCAACCGGTGTCACGATAAACAGCGTCACGGTGCTCTCGGTCGACTCGGTCTCGCGTTCTGCACTAGCCCATTGAACCACGGACTTCAGGTAGGGGAGTACCGAATCATCGCTCTTGTTTTGTGGATTCGAAACGAGGCTGACCACCAGCGTTTCGCCGAGGTTCATCTCAACCCGCGTATTGACTCGACGCGTCGCCAAGCCAGGAATGGTCTGACCGTTAAACTTCACTGCGTTCTTGAAGTCGCGCTGCGCGATTTCGGGGTTGAATTCGAGCTGCACTCTTTCCGTGCCGAGCAAACGCGGGACAACTTTGCAGCTCGCGCCAAACCGCCGCCACTCGACCGAGGTACGGTCACCCCCGGCAGGAACCAAGATCGGAAACTCGCCGCCGCTCGTTGCCGTTGCTGCTCTCCCGGGCTCGGTAACGATTTGTGGACTGGCAAGGACCGTGACTTGGCCCGATGCTTTCAGCCGCCCGATGGCTTCCTCCGCGTTCTTGTAAACGGAGATACCAGGAGCGATTGCTTTTCGCGGGCCGGTTGATGAACTCGCCGGTTGAACCGCCGCCGCAAATTCCGCAGCGGCTTTGCTGGAGAGTTCCAAAAACTGGCAGCGGCAAAGGATCTTATCGGGCTTCCCCGTCAACTGTCGTAACTGATTCGATCGATCCTGAAGCTCTGAAATCTGCCGCGCTAATTCGTCGCGCTCGCTGGTAACTCGCCTGCTGATCCGCTCCGCTGCTTTGCGCAATTTCGCCGCTTCGTCTGCCATCCCGGTCGCCTCCAGTTGCTCCGCAGCCAGCCGAAGGTGATCCAGCGGCGACAGTTTGCCGACCGTCTGCTCGGCCGATTGCGGCGTCACTTGCCGCGGCAGAAGTACTTGCGGTTCGCCGGCGTGACAAGTGGTTGCGAGATAGAGCGACAATGCGACAAAACAGTGGCAGCGTGTAGACATGACTGGACTCCATGAGCAAGGGCAAGCGACAAGGGGCGAGCATGCTAGGAGAACCTGCCGAATGCTGCAATGTGAGTTCTCTTGGAGGGTAAACACCTATTATTAGGTGGATTCACCGTAACGAGAGCACGAATTCCGCAGCGATTGTGTGGGGGTGCCTCTACCACTACCTCGAAAACCAAGCCCAGTCCGTTGGGTAGGCATAGCTCTGGCACATTCACTGAGTGTCGCTTAACCTCAAATTTCGGGAGCAACGAAACGATCGAGGTCCGACTAATGAATCTGGAACTCTACCAGTATTACACGCGCGACGAAATCTTTCGTGCCTTCATGAAATCGCCGCCTGCGAAGGCTGAAGGATGGTTTTTGTCGTCAAACCGTTTGATCGGCTTATTTACCATCGGCGAGCGTCCGCCGGACATTCACTTTTGCGACAATCGTCGTTTTCATTGGAACGCCCCCCAAAATAGAGCCGTCCCCAAACCAATCCAGGAATTTGAGAATCTGGATGGCGGTTTCCTTTTTATCAAATCACCAACCGCTGACCGCTACGCCTACGTCGCAAAAATCACACATGTCGGCCACTACGGCAGGGGCCCCGACGGATGCGAAGCGGGGATGGATGTCAATCCGCGCATCCCCACGGAGTTGCTGCATGAACTCGGCGGACTCTTCATCCACGCTGACAGTGAGAGTGTGATGAATGAGTCCGTTGAGGCACTTCGAGCGGCGAAAACGCCCAACGAGCGTTTTGCGGCTTTTCAATCTTTCGTAAGGGGCTGGCGCGGGCCAATCCGCAGAAGTGACGCCCTATCGAAAGAGGACGTGGCTGAGTCGAAACTTCCAATTCCGAGGATCCTCAGGAAGTTGTATCGATGGGCGGGAGCCTGCGACGACGTGATGAGTGCTAGTTACTGGACGATTCGCAAACCTGACCAGCTATCCGTAGATGAAAATCAATACGCTCCGTTCTGCGTTGAATACCAGTGGTGCCGCAATTACTACTTCCGAAAAGATTCGCTAAGAGATGAAGATCCCGAAGTGTTTGTAGACGAGTGTGGAGAGACCCACAACGGCGCCGGATATCACGGAACGGGAATTGGCTTGTCCAGGTTTCTCTGGATGTACCACATTGCGTTCAATGCGTATAGCGGACCCATCAGCTATCAAGTCTTTCTCAAAGACGGCGAGTATCAACGTTTCAAACGCGTTCTCAAACCACTACCTGTCTTGGCAACTGGAAATCGGTCAATCCGTACCGTTGGGGCCTACGGTTTGAAGCTTCGTGAGAACGACCAGGCGTTCGTATTCGCGAAAGACGGCGTCATGGGATACGTCGCGCAAGAGAAAAAGCCGTACCTGGTTCTGGTGAGCAAGACGCAGTCCTCCGTTGACAAGCTCGCGGCATTGCTGGGCGTTGATGCGAGTCGTCTGGTTGACTCGTTATAGCACGTCCTCGAAACGTACACACTCGATTTGACCGGTGCGCGGGTGCCTATCGTCATAGCATCAAGGTTCCCCGCTAGGTTATCGACGTTCGGTTTCCAAAGTAGCAACTCGTGCGACTACTCTCCGCTCGACACAGATCGAATGTCTTAGAACCTGCCCCGGATTACTCCTGCCCCAACAGCCCCGCCACATGCGATACCAATTCCCCTTCCGGCACCGTCTGCTGCTCCCCACTCTGCAGATCTTTGACCTGCCAGCTTCCCGAAGCGAATTCGTCCGCGCCGGCGATGACGGCAATTTGAAAGCCTTTACGGTTGGCGTACTTCATCTGCTTACCGACCGCTTTCGGCTCAATGTACACCTCCGTGGCGATCCCCGCTTCGCGTAACTGGCGGCCGATGCGCAGGTATTCGCCGGTCTTCTCCGCGTCGAACAGAATCACCAGCACCGGGGCGGGCGTGGAAACGCCCGGCAGCATGTCGAGTTCTTCCATTGCGGCGAGCAGCCGGTCCAACCCCAGGCTGGCGCCGACCCCGGGCAGCACTTGCTTGCTGAACAGTCCGGTCAGATTGTCGTAGCGTCCCCCGGAACAAACGCTGCCGATGCCGGGCAGATCGCCCAAGAACGTCTCATAGATCGTGCCGGTGTAGTAATCCAGCCCGCGGGCAATCGCCACATCCAGCGCGATCCGCTCCGCCGGAATTCCTGCCGTCTTTGCGGCACTAAACAATTCCGACAGATTCTGCATGCCGGTTTCGCCCTGTTCATTTCCGGTGAGCAGTTCCTGAAGTTGCTGCAGCACCTGACCGGACTCGCCTTCGACGCTGACGAGTTTCAGAATCTGCTGTGCCTGATCGTCCGACAGTCCCACCTGAGCCGTCAACTCGCCGAGCACTTTGTCGGGGCCGATTTTGGGCAGCTTGTCGAGTGCCCGCAGCACGCCTACGGAACGGTCGGCGAGATCCAGCTTTTCCAGCAGCCCATTGAGCACCAGCCGGTTGTTGACGCGGACGGTGAACTTTTCAAATCCGATCGCATCGAGCAGATCGTGGATCACGAGCAGAGTTTCGATGTCGGCGATGTTGGACGCGGTGCCGATCGTGTCGAAATCGCACTGCATGAATTCCCGGTAGCGGCCCTTCTGCGGTTTCTCGCCCCGCCAGACGGTGCCGATGTGGTACCGCTTAAAGGGCGTACCGATGTCGTTAAGGTGTTGTGAGGTAAAGCGGGCGAACGGCACGGTCAAATCGAACCGCATCGCCACGTCGCGGTCCCCCTGATCCTGAAATCGGAACAATTGCTTGTCCGATTCCTCGCCACCCTTGCCGAGTAGGATTTCGGCATATTCCAAGGCCGGGGTATCGATCGGGCTGAAGCCGTAGCTGCGATAGACCTCGCGCGCGGTCTGCATCAGTGCCTCGCGGGGAATCATCGCTTCGGGCAAATAGTCGCGGAATCCCTTGAGGACGCGGGGAGAGATGAGTGGATTGTTCACGTGTGAATCTTGGTTGTTAAGCGTAAACTCCCGGCAAATCCGGGGACATTGAGAGCCGGCCGTGTGCTACGGATCAGACACTCCCCAGCACGGGAAGTTCGACGCTCATGGTTGACCCAGCGCTCTTTTTCTCTTTTCGCGGCGGCAACACGGCCTCTGCGTATTCCCAAATCTGCTCGGGAGACTCAAAGAACTTCTCGTAGAGGGCGTCGTTGTCGTATTCGCAGTCGTCGGTTGTGTAGGACCGGCAGATTGCGGGGCGGTCTTCGTAGATTCCGCACCGATGGTCCTCAAGCAGGTACTTGCAGTCGGCGTGAATCATCAAATACCAGGTTCCCTCGTCGACAAAAACGGAGACCCTGCCATGGGTCATGTACCAGCGAATACTGTCAAAATCTTCCCATTTCTTGGGTTTGTCCAGTGGCAGCGCGAAATATCGGCAGCATTTTGCCGTACAGTAAGTGCAGAGCACTTCGCCCGGCTTGAGATCCGCGCGTTTGACGAGTTGATTTGACATAGGCGTTCCATCGGTTCCGGGATGTGAAAAATCCTAAGCGGAGCAACTGCCCCAATCACAATTGTAGCGGCTGTAGGCTTTAGTGTGTATCTTCCGGTCATTGGGATTCCCGGTCGCCCGCGTAAACGGGCTCGTTTGGATGAAAGTCGCGTAGAAATCGGCCCGAGAGCGAACCGGCAGATTCACTATTGCCTGGCAAATCCCCGATATATCAACACAGGGGCCGTCTGGATGTCGGATCACATCCTGGTCCGGATTTTCCGGCAAAACCTGTTGAAGCGGCGAATTCAATCGACGGCAATTCCTCTCGCCTAAAGCCCGCTTTCTGCTTGACCGGCCGCCTGAGCGGCCTTTATCATGGAAAGCTGGGAAATCTCTCGAACGGATTCGCTCGCGACTGAAACGGCCGGCTCTCCTCTGATCATTGGTAGCGCCGGTTCCGATTGAGTACCAATCGACTCCTGTTTGACTCTGTTGAGTTGTCACGCGGAAATGCTTTTCAACGTGATTTCGAGGAATGACTGATGCACACGTTCGGAAAAGTCTGTCTGTGGTCGACGGTTGTGTTGAGCTTGGTGGCCATCGTGCTGACAGCCAAGCTGTTCAAGAACCGCGCCCATTTTGTCAAGCAGAAGCTGCAGTACGAAGAGAAGATCGAAAAGAACCGCAAGGATCTCTACGACCTGCGGCGAACAGTGCGTCAAACGCACCGCGATCTCACCCATGAACTGCTTGGCTGGAATCCCTACTGGAACGACGTACCGGTCAATATTTTCGACCAAAACAACTCGGTGGAAATCGGCATCGGGACACAACACGGTTTGAAGCCGGAGGTTGATCCCAATGACCCAACCAAACATCAACTCGTCTACTGCTTCCAACAGGGGGAGAACGGTGAGTATTGGTTTGTCGGCGATTTTCGCGTCGTGACTGTGGGCGGCGACGTCGCCACTCTGGAGCCCAACTGGAAGGTTTCCGCCGAAGAGGCCGCCTTGTGGAGCGGCGAGAAGAGCTGGAGAATTCGTTCCTTGGTTCCTTCTCAGCACCAGGTTCGCTTTCACGGCTTGGAGCTGCACGAGACTCGCTTTCGCGAGGAGCTCGCGTCCAAGCAGTCTGACTTGGCCAAACAGAAACAATTGTTGGCGATGGCCACGGAACGACGCGATCAGCGAGTTGCCGAGATCGATGGTCCCACCAACGGTGCGGCTGACCTCGAGCACCACCTTCGGCAAAACCTGCCGGGAGATGCCGGTGCAGGTCAGGGGGGTAATGCCGACGCCAAGAACCGGCCGCGCGAGGATGTCGTCGGTCTGATCACCGCTCTGGAGGAGGCTGAGGAGCAGCGTAACGCGATCGTCGCCGAGGCAGACCGCCTGCGGCGTGAACTATTGCAAACGCTCACCGACTTCGAAAGGACTCAGGCGGAAAACCTGCAGATTGTCGAAAGCATGCGCAAGAACGCCGTGCATGTTCGTCGCCGACCGAAGGCCGGTTCTCCCGACGCTTCAGTGACCAGTCGCTGACCGGCAGCAAAGACGTTCATTCGAACCCAAACACAACACGCGTCGCCATTTCTTCGGCGACGCGTTTTTGTTGGTATTGGCCCGCCGTTGCATCGTGCTGGGCAACTGTTACAGCCATCGCGCTTCGGGATAGCAGTGCTTCAAAACATGCCGACGGAGGACAAACAGCACCAGCAGGTTGATCGCTTTCCAGGCAATCAGCCAGGTCGTCAGTGAAAAAGACTCCATGAAATCGCTGATGCCGAACAGGGCAAAGCCGGCCGCATAAGCAACTTCGCTCAACGAGCGTTGGTATTTCAAATAGCGCCGGGCGACAAACAGAGACAGGCAGCACCAAACCACCCCCTCGGCCAGATTGAACCAGTGTAAGACTTGGTCCACTGTGGATTCGGGCTGGTAGGACCACCATTGGTGGCCGAGCGTTTGCAGAACTGTTTCCCACATAGGTGATCCGTCCCTCGGGCATCATTTGCTGAATCGGCTTGGCCTCAGTCCGGGTCTTGCATCACTTCCCGGAAATAACTGGGAGCCGGTGCAGAAATCGTGATCGTCTCGTCTTTGGTAGGATGCTGAAAACTCAATGAGCCGGCGTGAAGAGCGATTTTGCCGCCGAACCGACGCAACGAACCGTACTTGCGGTCCCCCCAAATCGGCAAACCACGTGCCGCCAACTGCACGCGGATCTGGTGGCTCCGCCCCGTGTGAGGGCGGACCTCCAACAACCGCCTCGTACCTGTCGTCTCAACGGTCCGAAATCCCAGCCGGCACAGTTTTGCTCCCGGCGTTTGCGGGGCGACAACGCGGACGGAATTCTGTGCACGGTCCTTGAGCAACCAGTCCGACAATTCCAATTGATCCGCTGATCGCGTGCCTTCGACGATCGCCTGATAGACTTTGCCAATCGTCCCACTCTGAAACTGCGCCGACAATCGCCCGGCTGCCTTGCTCGTTCGGGCGAACAGTAAGACACCGGATGTCGGCCGGTCGAGACGATGCACGAGTCCCAGATAGACATTGCCCGGCTTGTCGTACGTCCGTTTTAAATAGGCCTTTGCCAAATCGAGGACGCTCGCGTCGCCGGTTTCATCGCCCGCTGTCAGCCGTCGCGCGGGCTTCATCACCGCCAGGCAATGGTTGTCCTCGTACAAAATGTCCAGGGCGTCGTTTTTCACGGGTTTCTGTTTCGAATTTCAACGGCCGCGGTCAGAAAGCACTGGCATCGCTCATATCGCATCGGCGATCGTGGTCACCGGCCCGGTACTCTGTAACTTCCTCGTTAACAATCTGTGAGTTCGCGCGCAATCGAATCGCTTCACTCGGCATATTCGGCCGTCAATTGCGGAGTTTACGCCGCCGCACGTCGGTCGGACTTCCGTCGTGGTTCCTGTAGGCTCGTATTCTGAGCTGGAATTGCCTTAAAATCGCTTCTTGTGTCGTTTGCAATTCTGATCGTACTTATTTTATCAACGAATGTGAGCGGCAAAAGATCATCAAATCCGGCCACTCTCAAGGGTTTGTTCCGACTCCCGGACCTCCTTTTTAGCCAGTCCGACAGCACTTTCTGTCCCTCAAAGAAATGCTCATGCGATATTCATCAATCCTGCCCGCCCTGTGTTGTCTGCTTTACGCCGTTTCTGCACAGGCACAGACGCAGTTCTCCAGCGAACTGGTCTTCCCGTTAAACGACGAGCACAACCACGCTCCCGGAATCGTCGAATGTCCCAACGGCGACCTGTTGGTCAGTTGGTATCGCGGTTCGGGCGAACGAAGCGCCGACGATGTGCGGATACTGGGCGCGCGAAAGAGGAAAGGGGAGGACAAATGGAGCGGCGAATTTTTGATGGCCGACACCCCGGGGTTTCCCGACTGCAACACGGCGATGTGGATCGACAGTGACCAGCGGCTGTGGTTGTTCTGGCCGACGATTATTGCCAACACTTGGGAGTCGGCCGTCACGAATTATGTGACCTCCAGCAACTATCAGGGAACCGGCCCGCCCCGCTGGCAATGGAAGGATCAAATCTATCTCAAACCGGAGAACTTTGAAAAGGAGTTCTTAGACCATGTCAACCACCGGTTGGGCAACAAGCAGCCGCTGACCAAAAAGCAACTGGGGTTTTTACAACTCGCGAAGGACACGGCGGGCGACAAGATGTTTCAGCGGATGGGATGGATGCCGCGCTGCAAGCCGACCGTACTGGAAGGCGGGAGGATCCTGCTTCCGCTCTATACCGACACCTACTCATTTTCGATCATGGCTGTGAGCGACGATCAGGGAAAAACTTGGTACGCCAGCAAGCCGATAATCGATTACGGCAATATTCAACCGGCGGTGCTGCAGCGCAGCGACGGGACCGTGGTGGCCTACATGCGTGAAAACGGCTTTCAGGATTACATTCGCATTTCCGAATCGACCGACGGCGGCCTCACGTGGAGCAAAGTCAAAAACTCGGTACTACCCAACCCGGGGTCCGGGCTCGATGCCGTGAAGCTGGCGAGCGGCGGCTGGGTGCTGATTTACAACGACAGCATACGTGGCCGTAATACTCTCGCCGTATCGCTTTCTGAGGACGAGGGTCGGACCTGGCGGTGGACCCGCCATCTGGAACGGCACGAGACCGGGCGTTACCATTATCCAGCGATCATTCAAGGCAGCGACAAAACCATTCACGCAGTCTATACCTATTCGGTCAAGGACGGAAAAAGCATTAAGCACGCTGCATTCACCCCGGAATGGATCAAGGCCGGCGACTGATCGGCTGAGCAACCGGCCCTATGTTCTTGCGTTTTCGGGCCCAATTTCCATCCAATTTTGTTACACTAAGATGTTCCCCAACCGAGTCACCTTTTCCCGCTGAATGACATCCAATTTCGGAGAGGGTGCACGAGGTTCCATCACAAGAGTTTTGCATTTCCGCCGCCGACGAGATCGGAACCGTCGGGCGCCGGTTGAGTAATCGTACGGTGTACAGATGCCAGTGAAAGTCCGTTGTCCCGGTTGTGAAAAGGTTCTCAATGCGCCTGACGCGGCGCGGGGCAAGCAAGTCCGCTGTCCGAAATGCGAGACGGCCGTCAAGATTCCCGTTGCGGAAAAGAAAAAGCGCGTGAAGCAGGCCGCGCCCGATAGCGAGTACGGGTTCTTGCAACTCGACCTGCATGAGGCTGAGGATCGGCGGTCCCGCATTTGCCCGGCCTGCGGCGAGCGGCTGGACGACGACGATCAATTTTGCCCCGCTTGTGGAGTCGACTATCAGACGGGACAACTGCCCGAGCGGGAGATGAAGATTCGCCAGCGCGGCGGGCCCGATCCCCGGCTCTTCTACAAGGCGGCGTGGTCCGATTCTTGGGACTACATGAAGAAGCAGAAGAAGCTGGTCTACCGCACATTCGGGTACTGGGTGCTGCTCGCTTCATTGCTCGCCGGCTGCCTGTTCATGGTCGACTACTGTACCGACAGAGTGCTGGTCATATTCTGGATGGCGGTCAGCGTCGTGGTTTCGTTGGCGTTCCCCGGATGGATTTGGACATTGACCGTCCGAATCGTCGTCGCCAGCGCGGGCAAGAAACGACTTGACCGGATCAATTTCGATATCTTCCTGAACATCGCCTATGGCATCAAGTGGGTCCTGTGGTACGTCGCGTTTTTCCTGCCCGCGGCGGTCGTGGCTCTGCCGCTTCTACTCATTGATCAAACCGCCTTCCTTGCGGCGTTTGCGGGAATGCACCTCCCGATCCTTTGCCTGGTGCCGACCGCGATGGGGCACATGTCGATGCCGGTGACGACCAAAGGCTGGCTGTCGCCTGTGTTGGTGCCGACGGCGCTCCGCAATTTTGGGCATTCGAGTTGGTGGGTGCTCATCTTCCTTACTGTGATGATCGTCTGTTTTGCCCCGTTGGCGGGGGGAACTGTTCCCTACATTGCGGAACTGACCGGGACGTTACAAAACGGGACGCAGTTTCCCACGATGGGGGCGGTCATCATCATTTCGTGCGCGGTCGTGTCGCATATTCTCTTTAGCTACGGTGCGATTTTCCTGATGAGGGCCACTGGATTGTTCGCCTACTACAACAAGAACCGGCTCGATTTGGTGACGTCCGTCAAAGAGCAAGAGTACGTCCCTCGCGATCAATTGTATGGAAGCGATGAGACGATCATGCAGGGGAGTCAGGCCGGCATGATCTTGCTCATCGCTTCTGCCCTCGGTTTGGCCGGGGGCGGAATTGCAGCCATGGTGCTTGAAGATGAGTTTACAGTCCTTCGGGGACTTGGCACGGGATTGGGACTGGCTGGCGTCGCAATCGGATTTGTCGGGCGCTGGTCGCTTTCGCAGACGGCGTACAACGTTTCCACTAATTGGGGCCACATGGTCAGATACGTTCCGTTTGCAGAAACGGCGTTTATCTTCATTCATTTTCAGAAGGCCAAGTTTCCCGCACTTTTGCAACTCTTCAGCTTCCTCTACATTGTCGGCGGCCTCTTTTTGATGTATCTCGGTGAGCCGGAACAGGTTGGCGTGAAAGTAGAGGGGCTACAGTTGTAACCTGATTCGCACATTCACGCTTGCGAATCGACTGCATTCCTTTAAAATCGACCTAAGGCTGTTGCCTTCCCGCTCCGCGTTCCTGCTCTCCTCGCGGGCCGATCGAGCGGACACCTGTGACTCCCGATTGACCCGTGCAAACCCCGCCCAGATTTTCGACGTTGGGCGTGCGGGTTGAACGCTGCCGAGACAGGCTGTACCGCACCGCGACGCACGAAGGTGCATTGACGTCGCGCATTGGGGTCCCGGTCGACCACCATTGGGGACCACTCCTGTTGCCGAGGTGAAACATGTCCAAAGATCTGTTTGATGAGAGCACGATGAGTTTCGGCGAGCACTTGGAAGTGCTCCGCGGCCACCTGTGGAAGGCCCTCATCGGATTGGCCATCGGAGTGATCGCCTCGCTCCTGTACTGCAAGCCAATCATCGACATTGTCAGCGAGCCAATCGATCAAGCCCTGATCGAATACGGAAGGCCGGAAGAGGATTCACAGCAGACTTCGTTCTGGGAGTCCGTGGAGAGCTTCTTTGGAGCCGATGAGCAAGACCCGGACAATGAACAGCCGCCGACGGACGATCCTAGCGGGACGCAGCTCACGCTGAATGTCACTACGATCGAACTTCAGCGGGTGCTTCATGAGGTCGAACCGGAGAAGTTTCCCGCACCTGAGGACGATGAGCCGAGTCGCTTGGTTGAAATCACCGTCTCCACCGAACAGCCGATGTCCCCCGAGAGTTCGTCGCAGCCGCTCAAGCCGATTACGATCAACGTGCAGGAGGCCTTTTTTACCTATGTCAAAGTCGCCTTGATCGCCGGGCTGGTTCTTTCCAGCCCCTGGGTGTTTTATCAAGTGTGGGTTTTCGTTGCCGCCGGTCTGTATCCCCATGAACGAAAATGGGTCTATCGATTCTTGCCGATCAGTCTCGGTCTGTTTCTGGGCGGCGCCGCCTTTTGTTTCATCTTCGTAATCCCCATCGTGTTGAAGTTTCTGCTGAGCTTCAACCTCTGGATGGGACTGACGCCGCAGATTCGGATGTCCGAGTGGCTGAGTTTCGCGGTAACACTGCCCCTGATGTTCGGGGTCAGTTTTCAACTGCCGCTCGTGATGCTGTTCCTGGAGCGGATTTCGGTGTTTTCGGCGAACGACTATCGCGAAAAACGGCGCTTTGCAATTTTCGTCATCGCAGTTTTGTCGATGCTGCTGACGCCTGCCGACCCGACCAGCATGTTGCTGATGATGTTTCCGCTGTTGATCCTGTATGAGTTCGGCATCTGGCTCTGCGGCGTCCAGGGCAAAACTGCCAACCCGCTCGATGCGGCGCCCGCCTAAGATCGTGTCCGCGGAAGAGCAACCAGCAGCCGATTCTCAAGCTGCGGCCGTCGATCCCGAGGCCGTCTCTTGTTCGGAACTCTTGACCGGTTCCGCCATGCTGAAGGATTGCAGGAACAACATCACCGCACCGGTCACCAGGAAAACATCGGCGAAATTGTACGTCGCCCACTGCAAGTCGTTTAGCGGCGTGAAGCTCGCCAGCGGGATGTTCATCTGCAGAAAATCCCGAACCCCGGGCATCGCTGCGCCCGTTTGGACATCAACACAGCCGTGCAGGTACAACCGGTCGTAGAGGTTTCCTAGCGTCCCTGCCATTACGAGGCCGAGTGTGATGGTGAGCCACCAACTTTGAGCAGCGCCGCGCACAAACAGCCAGTAGCAGATTCCGGTGATGGCCGCTAAGCTGACGAGAGCGAACAACCAGCCGAAGCCTTGGCCCATTCCCCACAGAGCACCCTGGTTAAAGGTCGTATGGAGGTAAAAGACTTCTTTGCCGTCAATGTGCAGCCAGACAGGGCTCTTTCCGTTTGGATAGCCGTAGGTGCGAAAGACCCACCATTTCGAGATCAAGTCCCAAGCGGCCCCACAGACGACGATGAGCCAAAAACAAACGTGTCTGCTGGTGGGTACCTTATCCATCTACTGAAACCGTTCGAGCTGACTTTCACAGTGGATGCAATTTCTTGCAAACGGGATCGCGCGCAACCTCGTTTTGCGGATGATTGACCGGGCGGGGGTTTTACCATCTTCTTGGCATTTTTCGCAAGTGCCGTATGTCCCATCCTCGATCCGCTGCAGCGCTTCGTCAATCGCTTTCAACGTTTCCTGGTCGTTTTCGACCAACGAAAGGGCGAAATCCTGTTCAAACGTATCGCTTCCCAGCTCGGCGAGATGCGTTGGACTTTTCGATGCGCCATCCAAATCCTGACGGCCGGAGCCGAGAGCTTCGCTCGTCAAATGCCGAACGTCACCTCGCAGCCGCGAACGCAGCGACTCCAGTAAGATTCGAAATTCCGCCATTTCGGACTTTTTCATCGGTTCACCACAGATTCGATTGTCAGGCAGGTCTATTGAAGCGGCCTAATTATGTTCTCGTCGAACCCGAAGGTCAAGTGTCTCATATGCTTTCTCACTTATGTGATGGCCAGGGCATGTTTTCGCCGCATCGCGTGGTGACTCAGTTGACCTTCTTTCCAAGCGCCACAGGCAACGAATCAAGCAGAAAAACGCCAAGTCGGTGCTTGACAGTCAAGTCGGACTGCCTACGATATGTATTGAAACCAATAAACTTATAGCAAATCACGGAGCCGATTGTGGCAAAATCGAACACGTTGGAAATTGGGAAATCTGCACCGGCTTTCAACTTACCCGCGACTGGGGATGGCAAAAAGATTCGACTGAGCCAATTTCGCGGCGACAAAAACGTCGTGCTCTATTTCTATCCACGAGATAACACCCCCGGCTGCACGACCGAAGCATGTGACTTTCGGGATACATCCGCCGACTTTGATGCGAAAGAGACCGTCGTGTTGGGTGTCAGCACCGACTCGCTGGCCTCTCACGAGAAATTCGCGTCGAAGTTCGAATTGCCATTTCCGCTCTTGGCCGACGAAGACCACAAAGTTGCCGAGAAGTATGGGGTCTGGGTCGAGAAGAACATGTATGGCAAGAAATCGATGGGAATCTTGCGATCAACCTTCTTGATCGACAAACAGGGCAAAATAGCCCGTGTGTGGAGAAGAGTGAAAGTGGCGGGACATGTCGCCGAAGTGGCCAGTGCCCTCGCAGGGTTAGAGTGAGCTGTTGCGCCGTCTACTTCAATCGCTGTCGCCACTTTCGAGGTTTCCAGCCGCTTTCGCGATTTGACGCGGCACTCGCAGTCAACGGAGCCGAGCACTTCGGTTCCAATCCGCATTTCGGTTCGTGCTCGCTCGCTGTGACAGGTTCGGCCAAGTCGTTCAACTCGATCTTTGATTCCGCGTCCGTAGTGTGCGCTGACTGCCGGACTTGCAGCTCCTGTGGCTTCAACCGATGAGTCTGCAATTCTTGCGTTTCCGATACCGCCTGGATTTCACGACGCTTTATGGGCGTGCTGGCGGGTTCGGGTTTCTGGGACGCGACCATTTGAGGCTCGATGTTCGGCAACTCCGCGAGAATCTTATTCAGCCGCGACAATCGTGTGTCTGACACTGCATTCTCGTTGAGGGTCGAGGCGATTCTTCGCGCATCGTTGACTGACTGAGATTTCAGGCAAGTGTCGGCGTATTCCAGCAACGCCATCCAATGCTTGCCGGCGGTCATCGCTTGCTCACATTGGGAGAAGTCCTGCTGAGCCAATCGCCAATTGCCCAATCGGTAGTTGGCCCGGCCATGCTGCCTCAACCAAGTTGGGTTGTCGGGGGCGGCGGTGAGCGCCACTCCGTAGTAATGTGCTGCCCGATTCCAATTGCCCTGGTGTTCAAACAAACGTGCTACGGCCACCGGCACCGTTGAGTCGCTGGTGTGACGGCGATGTGCCTGCAAGAGCACTGCTTGCGCGGTATGGACGTTGCCTGACTCGAGATAGGCCGCCGACAAATCCAGGTGGTACTCGACGCGCTCAGGCGCCTTTTCCGCGGCAAGCTTCAGCGCGCGTAGCCCGGATGAAACTGCGCCCAATTGCACCAAATTGAGACCCGCCTCATGCAGTATTTCAGGCGATTTGACCGGCAAGACGGTGACTGATTTCCAGGCGTGCAAACTCTCTTGCCGAAGCCCCAAATCGAACGCACTCTGCGCTTCAAGACGTCGAGCGTCGATCGAGGTCGGATTCCTGCGTCGAAGAACTCGAGCCGCTTGATAGGCCGCTTGAAAATCGCCCTGTTCGTACTGTTGCTGCGCCATAAGTAACGTAACGTTCTGGCCCGACCGCCTGCGAATGGACGCATGTTGAAAACCCGTGGCCGGATTTCTGTCGATCCCAGAACATCCGCTTGCGCCAAAGACGAGACCAAGTCCAATGACGGCCAGAATCGCTGAGCGGCAGTTGAATATCCACTGAAACAGTTTCACCGAATCGACCCGCACCGTGACTCTATTGATCGTCGTTTCCGTTGCCTGCTCAAACTCCATTTAAGAACGGAGTTTCAGAGACACCGCTTGACCTTGATACCAAAGACGCACCATTCCTGGCTCAACCGACAACACGCGAGACTCTTTCTCTCCCAGCAAGAGAATGTCGCCCGATCGGTACACAGATCCGTTAATGATTGCCACTTGGCGTGTGTCGGAGACGATGGTCGCCGTCAGTATCGCTGGGAGCTGCACTGCGTCGCCAGCACCGTCCTGCGCCAACGGGGCTTCCCACTTGTGCACCCCGTTTTCGAATGGATCGGATGCTGAGATTGATCTCAGGCGTGTCGGAGAGTTGCTCGCAAAGATGACCCAGAACCAAAGCAATGCCCCGAGTGCCGCGCCCAGTATGAGGAAAGGCACTCTCCATCGCGACCAAATGCGATCATCGACAAGAAAGGCGCTGACGCGCGGAAGGTCGTATTGTTGGGAGTGCTGCACGGCGAAATCCGTTTGCCGGGAGACCGATCAGGAAATGAGATGAAGCAAAACAGAACGCTTCAAAGGGGGATTTATCCTGATATCGGCAGCAGCTTCGCGTCTGCTCCGGCTGGAATCGTCAAATTCAGCCCATTTTCTGCAGCCGGGCTAACCCGAATACCTTGCTGCGGGCTCCGGTGACATTGAGCAGAGCGCAAAAAAACAGGCGTGGCAAGGTCCCCTCGAAGCTCCCAGCTCTCCTTGCCACGCCCTAAGATTCAGCATCTCTTGACTGAAACTGTAGTTATGGCGTGATGATCGGCGAAAATGTTCGCCCAAGGCAGCTCGAGGACGGTGGCCCTCCAACGCGACGGGCGAATCACTGATTCGCGTCTCAATTCAAACATAGGTTACGTCTGTGCTTGCGTCCAAAAGATCCGGTGAAAATCTCGATCGAATTCTACGGAAACTCTCCCGGTCGACGGTGTGAAAGTGTAAAACAGCAGTCGATTACAGTTTTTGCGTCTATCGCGGCTGTCTTCCTCGACGGCGTGATCGGCATCCGTTCCTGTTTTTCAAATTGATTGTGACTGCAATGAAAGCGATCGCCGTTCGCCCTGGAGAAGCCCACAGTGTCCACATGGCGGATCTGCCGATACCGAGCGTGGACGATGTTCCCGACGGACGAGGCGTATTAGTGAAAGTATTGAAGGTGGGCGTTGACGCGACGGACCGCGAGATCAATGACGCACTCTATGGGGCCGCTCCTCCCGGTTTCGACTTTCTCGTGCTCGGCCACGAATCGTTCGGAGTCGTTGAGGAGGTCGGAACGGCGGTCACGCATGTGCGGCCGGGGGACTATGTCACCTGCACCGTCCGGCGTCCCGGCGGGTCAATCTTTGACCGTATCGGACGCAGCGACATTACCAGCGAAGAGACATACTACGAGCGGGGCATCAACTTGCTCCACGGTTATTTGACGGAGTATTTCGTTGATGACGCCGAGTTCATTGTCCGCGTGCCGATCGGACTGAAGCACTTGCACGTGCTGGCCGAGCCAATGAGTTGCGCCGCGAAAGCGGTCGAGCAAGTCTTCGAAGCCCAAAAGCGGCTGCAGGTTTGGGAGCCCAAGCTGGCCTTCGTGACCGGGGCGGGGCAGATTGGTCTGCTGGCCACGTTGATTCTGCGGCTGCGGGGGATGGAGGTCTACACCATCGCCCGCACGGAGAAACCGTGCCTCAAAGCCGAGATCGCCGAGCAATACGACGCAACCTATATCAGCACGCGGGAAACGTCTCTGAAGGAACTCGTCGCTCAGGTCGGCAAGCCGGACTTGATCGTCGAGGCGACCGGCAGTAGCCAGGTGGCATTCGAGGCAATGGAAGTCCTGGGGCACAACGGCGCGATCGTCTGGACCAGCATCACCGGCGGGCAGCGCAACATTCAAATCCCGGCGGACAACGTGAATCTCAATTGGGTGCTGGGAAACAAGCTGCTCTTGGGTTCGGTCAATGCCAATTACCGCCACTTCGAGTCGGGGATCGCCGATTTGGCGCTGGGTGAAGTGACCTATCCCGACGCAACGCAGCGCATTTTGACGAATCCGGTCGACGGCTTGGAGAATTATGCCGAGATGATGCGTTTGCTCGTCGAAGACCAGTCGGCGCTGAAAGTATTCGTCAATGTGGCCGACGGTTGAATTGGCGTTCTACTTCCGGCAGCGGCGGAAATGAAAAAGTGGTCGCGGTCGACTGCAGAGTCGCGGAATCGGCAGATGCACGGGACCAAAAAGCTCATAGTCCGAGACGACCCGCTGGCGTCAACCAGCGGGTGTCGTCTTGGAACAAGGGAGAATCAGCGTTGACCGACGGCCACACGTCTCTATGGGTTTCGCAGAGCCGGGTCGAGATCAAAGCGATCGAGATTTATCACTTTGTTCCAGGCCGCCACGAAGTCGTTGACGAATTTCTGCTGTGAGTCGTCGCTGGCGTACACTTCTGCGATGGCGCGAAGTTGCGAGTTCGCCCCGAATACCAGATCGACCCGTGACGCTGTCCACTTCACTTCACCCGTCTTGCGGTCCCGACCTTCGAAGACGTGTTCACACACCTTGGACTTCTGCCACTCGGTCTCCATATCGAGCAAGTTCACGAAGAAGTCGTTCGTCAACGTTTCAGGACGCTCAGTGAAGACGCCCAGCTGTGCGAGTGGACCGTCGCCGGAATTGGTGTTGAGGACTCGCATGCCGCCGATCAGAACGGTCATCTCAGGCGCCGTCAACGTCAGCAATTGTGCCCGATCCACCAGCAGTTCCTCACCGGGTCGATCGATCTCTTTAGCGGAATGGTTGCGGAAGCCGTCCGATTTCGGCTCGAGTACGGCGATCGACTCGACGTCGGTCATCTCCTGCGTCGCGTCGGTCCGTCCCGGTGAGAACGGTACCTGTACCTCATTCCCGGCCTTCTTAGCGGCTTCCTCAATGGCGGCACAGCCACCCAGGACAATCAAATCGGCCAGTGAAACCTTCTTTGTTCCGCCCGGCTGCGATTGGTTGAACTCCTGTTGAATGTTCTCCAGTACCTCCAGCACCTTCGCAAGTTGCGCGGGCTTATTAACGTCCCAATCCTTCTGTGGAGCAAGGCGAATGCGTGCCCCGTTGGCTCCGCCGCGCTTATCACTGCCGCGGAAGGTCGACGCCGATGCCCACGCCGTTGACACCAATTCGGAAACGGATAGGCCGGATGCAAGCACCTTGGCTTTCAGGGCGGCGATGTCTGTTGCGTCGATCAGTTCGTGATCAACTTTCGGCACTGGGTCTTGCCACAACTGCGGCGCGGCAACGTCTGGGCCGAGCAGCCGCGAAACGGGGCCCATGTCCCTATGTACCAACTTGTACCACGCTTTGGCGAAGGCTTTTTCGAACTCCTTCGGGTGCTCATGAAACCGCTTGGAAATCTTGTTGTAAACCGGGTCCATCCGCAGTGCAAGATCCGTCGTGAACATCATTGGGGCGTGAGACTTGGACTTGTCGTGAGCATCCGGCACAGTTCCCTTCGAGGCCGGATCGGTCGGCGTCCACTGCCACGCGCCGGCCGGACTCTTGATCAGGTCCCAGTCGTAGCCGAACAAGTTGTCGAAGTATTCGGTCGACCACTGCGTCGGCGTTGCACTCCATGCACCTTCCAAACCACTGGTAATCGTATCCTCGGCATTGCCCTTTCCAAATCTGTTTTTCCAGCCAAGCCCTTGCTCTGCGATGTCGGCTCCCTCGGGATCGGGACCGACGTTGTCCGCACTCGCAGCGCCGTGGGCCTTTCCGAAGGTGTGGCCGCCGGCGATGAGCGCCACCGTTTCCTCATCGTTCATCGCCATGCGGGCGAACGTCTCCCGGATGTCCTTCGCTGCCTCCAACGCGCTCGGCTTACCGTTCGGCCCTTCCGGGTTGACGTAGATCAGCCCCATTTGCACAGCGGCCAAGGGGTTTTCCAACATCCGATCGCCGCTGTAGCGCTTGTCGCCTAGCCACTCGCTTTCAGGTCCCCAGTAAATGTCCTCTTGCGGCTCCCAGACGTCTTCGCGGCCGCCCGCGAATCCGAACGTCTTAAACCCCATCGATTCCAAGGCCTCGTTGCCCGCCAACACCATCAGGTCGGCCCAGGAGATTTTGTTGCCGTACTTTTGCTTGATCGGCCAAAGCAATCGCCGGGCCTTGTCCAGATTCGCGTTGTCGGGCCAGCTATTTAGCGGCGCAAACCGCTGCGTGCCGTAACCGGCGCCGCCTCGGCCGTCAGTGACGCGATAGGTCCCTGCACTGTGCCAAGCCATCCGAATGAACAGCGGACCGTAATGCCCATAGTCGGCGGGCCACCAGTCCTGTGATGTGGTCATCAGTTGCCTGAGATCCTTTTTCACGGCATCCAATTCGAGCTTTTGGAACTCCTCGGCATAATCGAAGTCCGCACCCAGCGGATTGCCCTTGAGCGCATTCTGGTGCAGGATCTTCAAGTTCAACTGGTTCGGCCACCAATCGCGATTCGACATCGCCCCCGCGGCGGTGTGTCTGGCTCCCGCAGGTCTCATGTCGCCCATCACCGGGCACTTGCTGCTGGTTTCCATCTTTCTCTCTCCTTGTGGGCGACCCCCGCCGTTGGCAAGAGGGTTGCGATTCTGGGCGAATAGAGACGTCGCGATACAAAGTACCGCGCAGCCCGATACGACACGAGCCAAATGAGTTGTTTTCGTCATGACGCTCTCCTGGGAGTTGGGGGGACGTTCCATACTTGCCGTGACTTTATCGGTCAACGACTGAAATTATTCGCCTGTTTGCGTGATTCGTCCAATGCATTGTTGTAATATGGTCAATGCACAAAACGCATGGTAAAGTCTCTGGTCCATTCCGGGCCATGACCTGAGGAATCCGCAATGGAATTCGATCAGCTTCGATATTTTCTCCGCATCGCTGAGTTGGCGAATTTCACCCGGGCGGCGGAGGAGCTTGGCATCTCGCAGCCCGCACTGAGCCGTTCGATCCAGCGGCTCGAGGAGGAACTGGGCCAGCCGGTCTTCGAGCGACAGGGGAGATCACTCTCGCTGACCGACGCAGGCACGCTGCTTCAGGGGCGGGCGCAGCAGATTCTTTCCTTGATCGAAGACACCAAGGCGGAGATCTGTGATGACGGCCAAAGCGGCCGGATACGCGTCGGAGCCATCCCCACCATCGCCCCCTACTTCCTACCTGAGGTCCTGCGGCAGTTTTCCAAGGAGTTTCCCAAAGCGACGATCATCGTGCAGGAGAACACTACAGACAATTTGCTAAAGAGCTGCACACAAGGAGAAATCGATCTCGCAATTCTGGCGTTGCCGGTCCCGGCCAAATATCTGGAGGTGCAAGAACTTTTCAAAGAAGAACTGCTGCTCGTTGTTCCACCCGACCACCCGCTGGTGGAAAAGGAAAAGATTCGTCTGAGCGACGTGGAACCCTATCCCTTTGTCCTGCTCGACGAAGCCCACTGTTTGTCGGACAACATCGTCTCCTTCTGCCGCGAGCGTTCCTTCCAACCGGTCGCCGTCGAGCGAACAAGCCAATTGGCGATGGTGCAGGAGTTGGTTTCCCTCTCGCATGGAGTCTCCATGATTCCGGAGATGGCGCGGAAACTTGATCAGTGTGATCGACGGGTCTATCGCTCCATTGTCGGCCGCAAACCGACCCGCACGATCGCCGTGGTCTGGAATCCATATCGCTTTCAAAGCCGCCTGCTCAATGCATTTCGCGAGCGGCTGCGGTCCGGCCATTGAAGTAGACCCCACCGAGCGTGAAACCAGCCTCGACCGCAAGCATCGGCCGGTGGGGGTGGCGTCGGTCCGTCCTATTGCGGCGTCTTCGCCTTGGCTGTGTGGGAGGAGCACGGGATCAATGTCGCGGCGGGTGCCTCAGTTCAAATCAAGGATTGCTGCGGCTACAATTGCGACGACGATGTCAGCAACACCAGCGGCTTCACCCGCTGATGACTGAACCGCGTTGGCAATCAAGTGTTCCGAACGCTATAAATGGAAGCGCTTAAGACGCCGGCCGAGTGGCGGAATTGGCAGACGCACGGGACTTAAAATCCCGGGTCCGTTAAGGGCGTGCGGGTTCGAGTCCCGCCTCGGCTAATTTACAAACGGTTGGAAGACAACAGCTTATGAGAACCGTCCGGGCCTCAGTTTTTCGCGTTGTTGCTTGCTGATGGGCGGTCTTCACTAGAAGTGTCAGTAACTTCGCGAAACGCTTCGCGAGCAAAATCGTCACCACGGTCAGGCGGCAATTCCCACTCGGATTGAACCGAATAGAGTAGCCCCTCGACATTCTCGGACAATTTCAAAAACTCGGCGACATACGCGCTGTTTTGCATTTCTCATTCCCTTTGGATCGTCCGGGCCGACCGACCAACAACGCGGCGGAATGATCTCCGCCTTGCCGGCCCGTTAACGGGGTCATGACTCCCCATCCAGGTGTTTTGTTATTTGCTCTTTTCCTTTTCTAGATTCACCCCAATCAAATCACGAAATTTCTCGCGAAGATCGTTGAAAACTGGATTCGCTTTATCTGAGACCTTGTTAAACGCATCTCCCCAGTAGTCTTTTCGTTTCTCCCAATCGTGCACCTTTCCCGACTGCTCTTGATGAAACCCGAACATGAAGTCATTAGCAATTGTCACAAGCTCTCCTGCAAAATCCTTAATCTCCGTATCGAGCGGTGCGGGAACGTAAAGGCGATGTGGGTAAAACGCTTCATTGAAATCAGAGACAGCCACGCGGCATCTTTCCGACAATTCCACTTTGGTTGTTTCCCCCGATTCTAGGATCGCCACGAGACGGCTCACGGCTTCAAACAACTCATGAAGCTTCGCGTAAACGTCGGCGATGACGTCTGCCTGCTTCTCATGCATTCGGGAAAATGTTGTTTCCCGCTGAAACGCTTCGACTCGTAAGTCGGCCTTGAGCCGTTCGATTTGCGAGGAGAGATCACGATCGAGAATATATTTCGTGAGAGACCTGATGAGCCAAGCGACCACCGCGATCAGCACTGACGATTCTGCGAATTCAGTCCATGAGAACATTCAAGTGCCTTCCTTATTGAACAGCAACTCGACGAATCCCGGTTATGATCGCGGCTTTACAGGCGGCTTCGGAACAATTTTGACCAGCGTCCCGCTGACGATTAACGCGACGCGGTTTCCCGTGAATTCCGTGTAATCCAAATCAACTCCGATCACAGCATTTGCACCGGCCCTGACGGCTCTCATCTGCAATTCCGAGAAAGCGTCTGCTTTCGCCTGTTGCAGCTTGTTCTCGAAGGCGCTCGACCGAGCACCGAACATATCGGCGACTCCACTGGTCAGCTCGGAAAAGATTCCAGTGCCGATCACATACTCGACGGACTCGATGCCGCAATAGCTCTCGACGCGGTGGCCCTCGATATGAACGGTCGTTGTCAACACGATGTCTGCTGACTTGCGACGAAGATCTTCGTCGGTTGTGATCGAAATTGTGCTTGAATTCCGGGAAATATTTAACGATTCTGGATCCACCCCACTACCGGACTCATCGGCAAGCTCTTGAAGTGCCCGTCGAATGTCATCATCGTCGTCCTTCATGGATTCCCCCCAAACAGAAACAGGGGCTCTCCCTGCCCCGCGTACCGTTCAACAACACCCAGACATTGGCGCTACGTTGGAACACTCTGAGGCGGCAGATACGCGGCCCCTCGTGATCATCAAAAGCGTCAGCGGATCTGTCAGAAAATCTCGCAAGAATCTTGAGCTCCTTCGTCCTCACCCACTCCGCAAACACTACAATAATAGGCATTCAAAGGCTAGTCGCACACAGACCGAACGGTACTGACGAACCTAAAATCCCGGGTCCGTTAAGGGCGTGCGGGTTCGAGTCCCGCCTCGGCTATTTTTATCAGAACATCGCTTCCGGGATTCTAGCAAGCATCGCGGATCTCCCCCGTGAGCCGTTCGCGATAAAACGTGGCAGATGCCTGATCGCGCGATGTCTCGGATTGCTCGACCACACTGCAAGCGATCGCGAAGAAACTTTGCGAAACAAGCTGCAGGCTGTGAAGCGCAATGATCCAGCTAGCTTATGGCCCTAAGATTCCGTGGAATTCAAAATCAACTTGCGTTATAACTTGGTGCGAATTCCGACTACCGTGAGAGCAACGAATCTGACCTGACGAGTTCACACCCCCGGGGCGGTTGATGGAATCAGAGAGCAGCCCTCAAGCCGTCGAACGCGATGCGCCATGGGTCACCGTCCGCCGCTGGCAGGAATATGCCGGCGAGCGGCGGGCCAATTTGTTGCGGGTCGTGGGGGTCGCCGCCTTTTATTCGATTGAGCTGATCAATCACTACGGAGTCAATCTGGGGATTCTGCAACTTCCCCGCGAAGAAGCGGTTAACGATCGGTTTCACTTGCAGGTCACGCTGCTCGCGGTCGCCTGGACCATCTCAGCGGTCGCGGTCCATGCCTGTCTGCGCAATGGGTTTTTTCCCGCCGCGCTGAAGTTCATTTCGACCGGGATCGACTTGTTTCTGCTGACAGCGATTCTGGCGATCGCGGACGGGCCGCGCAGCCCGTTGCTGGTCGGTTACTTTCTGCTGATCGCTCTCTCCGGCCTGCGATTCAATCTCGCGCTTGTCCGCTGCGCCGCACTGGGCGCGCTGGCGGGTTATCTCTTCCTGTTGGGTGAAGCCCGCTGGTTCACCGAACGGGACATTACCGTCCCACGGTATTACCAGTTGATTACGCTGGTCGCACTCGGTCTGACGGGAATCGTGATCGGCCAGATTGTGCGGAAGGTCCACGGAATGGCCCGCGACTACGCAAATCGGGTTCAGGAGCGGCAGCGGCCATGAATGCTCCTCGACTCTTCAACGAATGTCGTGAGTGCGGCGAAATCAACCGCCGCTTCAAACGGCGCTGCACCGTTTGCGGTGCCGAATTGGATGTAGCACTCGCGGCTCCAGACGAGCCGGCCCTGCCTCCACCACCGCCGCTTCCCCCGACACGGGAGGATCAAGACACGGTCCTGGTCATGATTGTTGCCGTTGCGGTCGTTTGGATCGGGCTAACGCTTGCAGCACCGGGGCTGGGGATCTTTTTGGCGATCCTCTCCGTCGTCCCGTTTCTGCGAACTCTTGCCGTGGTGAGACGGCGTGCAGACCACGGTGCACAGACATCATGGATGACCTCGGTGGTCATGTTTCTGGGTTCGCTGGGAGTGACACTTGTGCTCCTGGCAGTTGTACTCGTCACGGCGGTGGGGACCTTCTGCGCTGCCTGCCTCACCGGAGCGGTCGGTGCCGCTGCAGCCGGTGGTCGGAGTATGGAAGGGGTGGTGGCGGTCTCAGCACTCATCTCCCTCGTGGCCGTGTCTGGGGTCACTTATGTGCTGATCAAGTGGATTCGCAAGCGCTGGCAACGCGATGTCGGCGACATCGAGCGGAGCAGATGATTCTTACTTCGAAGGACACCGACATGCAATTGCGCGATCACACTTTTCTGGGAACCACGCAGAGCCTGTGCCCCGAATGTCTTCGGCTGCTGCCAGCCAAGATCATCGTCCGCAATGGCCGCGTCTATTTTCGCAAGCGCTGCCCGGAGCATGGCGAACGCGAAGATTTCGTCTGTTCCGACGTCAGCCAATACGACCGGCTGGAATACAGCGTGCCCGGCAAAGTCCCCCGCGAGGTCGGCGTCGAGCCGGACCGGGGCTGTCCTTACGATTGCGGACTCTGTACCGAACACGAACAGCACACCTGCATCGGGCTTGTCGAAATCACCGAGTCGTGCAACCTGAAATGCCCGATGTGCTACGCGGTGAGCGGACCGGGCGGCATACATCTGTCGTTTGAAGATTGCCGCCGGTCCATCGACCGGCTGGTTGCGGTGGAGGGCCGGCCCGAGGTTCTGCAGCTTTCAGGCGGCGAACCGACGATCCATCCGGAATTTGGGACAATCCTGAAATACGCCTGCGAACAGCCAATCGACATTGTGATGATCAACACGAACGGAATCCGTTTCGCGCACGATGCGCAGTTCATCCAGGAGGTGGCTGCCTATCGACACCGATTGGAAGTCTATTTTCAATTCGACGGGTTTGAGGAGCAATCCAGCCTCGCATTGCGCGGTGAATCGCTAGTCGAAGTCAAGCTCCGCGCGATTGAACGGCTGGGGGAAGCCGGCATCCGCACGACTCTCGTCACGACCGTACAGCCGGGCATCAATGACGGCGAACTGGGGGCGATTGTCAAATTCGGGTTACAGCGGCCGTGGATTACCGGCGTGAGCATTCAGCCGGCGACTTACTCCGGCCGACACGTACTCCCGGAGGAACTCGAACAGCGGATCACCTTTCCCGACGCTATCCGCAACATTGCCGAGCAGACCGACGGGATGTTTCGCCAGAGTGACTTCATGCCGCTCCCGTGCGCGCACCCGAACTGCCATTCGCTGACCTACGCCTATCGCCATAGCGGACAGGTCACACCGTTGACGCGATTCATCGACGCGGCCAACAACCTCGACCTGCTTGCCAACGGCATCACCTTCACCCGGCCCCGAGCACGCCAATTGATCGAACGTTATATCGGCCAATTGAATTGCGGCGGCGATGATTGCGGCTGTTCGTCCCCCTCATTGGTCGGCCTCGGAAAAGGGGGCAGCGATCCTGCAAACGGCGACCCCATTGACGAGGTAGCCCGTGAGTTCTTTTCGCGCGCGCTCACCGAATCGTTGGACCCCAACGACGTGTTCCGCATCACGATTACGTCGTTTCTCGACGCCTACAACTTCGACGTGCGACGGTTGATGAAGTGCTGTACGCACCACGTGCTGCCGAGCGGGCACGTGATTCCGTTCTGCGCGTACAATGTGCTCTATCGTAACGGCCACGTTCCGCTTCCCGAGTTGACGCTCGGGCAGTTCGCTCAACACCCCACAACCGTCAGCGCAGGCGGGAGGCAATGAACTGGCCCTATCCTGTCATCATGACGGCGGCAATTCTCGCGGGGATTCTCGTCAGCCGCCGGACCCAGGGAGGACTCAACCTGCCGCGCGGACAACGCGCAGGATTGGCGGTGGGTGCGATCTGCGGAGCGATGATCTTGGCCAAACTGCCGTTCGTCTTCTCCGACTGGGACGGATTTCTGAGCGGCCGCGCGTGGTTTGACAGCGGCAAGACAATCATGCTGGGTCTGGTCGGCGGGTACTTCGGCGTCGAGCTGGCCAAATGGATCATGGATATCCGCGTCAAGACCGGCGACTCCTTCGCCGTCGCCGTTCCGTTGTCGATCGGCATTGGCCGGCTGGCCTGTTTCTCCGCCGGTTGCTGCTACGGAACTCCCACCGCTCTTCCGTGGGGAGTCGATTTCGGCGACGGCATCAGCCGCCACCCGACGCAATTGTACGAAACGGCCTTCCACCTGATGGCGGCGGCGGTCCTGGCGATATTGCTCCATCGCGGCATGTTTCGCGGGCAATTGATCAAGCTCTACTTTATCAGTTATTTCGTCTACCGTTTCGTGACGGAATTCATTCGCCCCGAGCCGAAATGGTGGCTTGATTTGACCGGTTACCAATGGGCCGCGCTGACGCTGATCCCGCTGTTCGCTGCATTGTGGTATCGCGATCAACAGCGAGTTGCGACTCTGCAAGACTTGAAGTCGGCAACATGACCGGCGCTCGTCACGGACCAGCCGTGAAATTTCCAGCGATGCAGCAGTGCGTTGTGTCGACCGGAATACAGTTTTGGTTAGACGACACCCAACCAGCGCCGAACGGTTCGGTGGGGAATACCGAGCCGTTCCGCCACCTGCCATGTGGCCAACCCTGTTTCACTCAACTTCGTCGCGAGGAATATGTGAGCCGGTGCTGATTGTTCCTGAAACGCCCGTGTCATGGCCTCGTCTTCGGTGATCGAGACGTGCGCACTCAGCAAGTAGTACTCCTGGTGTTGAAAATTTGCGACAAAGAACACGATTGTGCCATCGGGCAAGCCGGCTATGAAGCGTCGTTCATATTCTTTCTCGTGAGCGATCACTTCGCGAACTAGGCGCGACACCTCGCGTTCCATGCGTTTTGTGAAAGCCAACGCCGTGATATTCTGGCCGATCAAGTCATCGAGTGGTACAAGCGTCTCTCTCTCAGCAGCGACGATTTCACCGTCGCAAGCGACCAGCAAGTGAACTGTTTTGTGTGGGTGAATAGAATTGACGAGCGCTCGCATGCCGTCGCGAGTCATTGCAAGTGTGTCCTTCAGTGATCAACGGCTCAGTGAGATGGAACGATGAGCCAATGAGCAAAGTATAAGCAAGAATCTCGCAAGACAATTACGGGGAATGAGACTACAACGCTGCATGAAACTTGGAGAAAGCTGTTGACTTGTCTGGTGTATCGTCATTGCGGGCGCGTCTGGAAGGGAATGTGCACTATTGCGCGTGGGTTAACTTTGGATGGACGCCGTTAGCTTGGCATTACTGCTGCAATCATGGCGCCGACTGGGATCGGACATGCATCTCCGTGCTGACTAGAGGCGCTCGTTCCGTAACTTCATTCCCACATGCGTGCAGTCTTCACAACGGGAATCGCAACTGGCGGCGGACAGGCAGGCGCGATACGATTCCAACGGCAGTGCTCCGACTTCCGTCATTCGCAACGTGAAAGTGTGACATGAATCTCAGCCGTCGCGTATTCCTTCAATCGGCCGCGACAGTCGCAATGGCCCTGCCGCGTTGTCGAGCCGACGAGAAGTCGCCGCCGGCGAAAAATGATTCGCTGGCCGGCGAAATCGGGATTACGTCCTCCTCACTCGCGCTGCATATGAGACCCCGCGTCAAGAACAGCAAGCTGACGCTGCTCGAACTGCCCCGCATCCTCCGCAATGAGCTCGACATGCGGGTGATTGATCTCAACACGGCGACGCTGGCGTCGGAAGAACCGGCCTATCTCGACAAGGTTCGCGCCGCATCGGAAAAGGCGGGCTGCATTCTCACGAACTTGAAACTCAACCAGCGCGGGCTCGACATCGGCCGGCCGGACGTCGACGTTCGCCGCAATGCTCTCGCCACGTACAAAAAATCGATCGACACGGCTGCGCGGCTCGGCATGAAATGGGCACGCCCGGTGCCCGGCACTGAGAAATCGGACCGAGCGATTCTCATCAACAGCTTGCGTGAATTGGCCGATTACGCCGCAGAGCGGAACATTCAGTTGCTGGTTGAAAACATCGGCTGGATGAAATCGGACCCCGAAGCAGTCCCGAAGTTGGTCAAGGACGTCAACCGCAACCTCGCCGTATCGCCCGATACGGGAAACTGGACTGATAACAAGGTCCGCTACAAGGCCCTCGCAGCGGCCTTTCCGCTGGCCGTTACCTGCGACTTCAAAGCATTCCGATTAGGTCCGAACGGAGAGCACGACGCCTACGATTTGAAGCGCTGTTTCGATATTGGCTGGAACGCAGGATTCACCGGGCCCTGGTGCCTGGAACATGGTAACGCCCGTCGAAATCTTCTATTCAAGGAATTAGCGCTCTTGCGCGATAAGTTGCGCGAGTGGATGAAGGCCGCCAGGCAGAAGAAACCCAACTGAGGCGCCGTCGTGACCGCCACTCATCGCGCAGGAAGTGTTTGACAGACCGCCGCAGCGGTTGATTCCCGCCCATCGTTCCGCCATGCTAGGGGTTTGTGTCGTCGCGTCTGTCGGATTCTAAACTTGTTCCCAGGAGAACGTGTGTCGTCACCGCAGGATGACAATCTGAAACAATCGGCGACACTGTCGGGCGAGGGGCGGCACGAGGGTGAAACCTCTGTTGTCTGGCTGATCTGGCTCACATACGGTGCGTTTTATTTCTGCCGCACAAACCTCTCAGTGGCAGTGCCCGGCATGCAAGAATCCGTCGACCAGGGAGGGTTGGGGCTGAGCAAGGAGCAGATCGGCTTCATTCTCGGCGGGCTCAAGTTGGCTTATGCGTTTGGACAATTGCTCAACGGCCAGTTGTCGGAGAAGATCTCTCCGCGGGTTCTCTTGGCAATCGGCATGCTGGGATCCGCCGGGTTAAACGTCATCTTCGGCTTTACCACCGGATTGTACTTCTTGATTTTCGTCTGGGCCTGCAACGGCTATTGCCAGTCATTGGGCTGGACGCCGTGCGTACGCGTGCTGGGAAACTGGGTGCCGATACTACGTCGCGGCAAGGCGATCGGCATCGTCGGTACCGGATATCAGGTGACGTTGGGGCTGACGTACGTCGTCGCCGGCGCCGCTGTCGGCTGGTACGGCAATTGGCGAGGGGCGGTGCTCTTTCCCGCAGTGATCCTCGCGGCGGCGGCGGTCGTGATGTTGTTGTTCATGCGAGAGCATCCTGACGACGATGATTTCGGAGCGACTACGCGAGAGCAATCGAGGGTCGATGCCACTTTTGGTCAGATCTTGCTTCTCACGCTGTCGAACTTCGCGCTGTGGCGGTTGGGAATTGCACTGGGCCTGCTCAACGCCTGCCGGTATGGTTTTCTCGACTGGGGTATTACGCACCTGTTGGAAGTTCAACAAGAAGTCGGCGAAAGTGACGGGCTCTCCAAAGTCGCTTTGAAATACGGCGTGATCGCGATCGGCGCGGCGGCGGGATCTTACCTGGCGGGTTGGGCCACCGACCGTTTTTTTGGCGGGCGGCGGGCACCTGTGATATCGGCCCTGTTGTTGCTGCTGGCCTGTCTGACGGTCATTTACGAATTTGTAGCGCGAACCCGTTTTGAGTACACGGTCGAATGCACCATGGGTTTACTGGTGGTCATCGGCTTCTGCATCTATGGCCCGCAAGTGCTCTTAGTAGGGACGGCTCCGGCAGACCTTGCCAAACGCGGTACCGCCGCCGCAGCAGCCGGGTTTGTGAATTTTATGGGTTATCTCGGTGCGTTCTCCGGCGACTGGGTGACCGGCTACGTCGCGGAGCGGCACGGTTGGCAGGCTGCGCTATATACCTGGGCCGGCTGGGCGATCGTCGCGGCAATTGTCTCCGCGACACTGTGGAACGCCGGCGGCGGTTCGCCACGGCGTGCGAGTGCGATCGAAGCCGACGATTGAGTCGGGACTGCATTGAAATCGTGCAAACAACCGGATTATTTCATGTTATTGAGTTCGAAAAGGTGTACCTAACGTGCAGGTGATCATCATTGGTGCCGGACGCGGATCGCGGCTGATGCCCACGACGGCCGACACTCCCAAATGTTTCGCGGAAGTCCGCGGCAAGCGAATTTTGGACTGGTCGCTGGACGCATTCCGGCAAAACGGCATCCACAATTTTTGTTTCATCGGCGGCTACAAAATTGACAAAGTCCAGGCCGATTATCCGGCGTTTGAGTTCCGCCACAATGCCGACTGGCAAAACAACAACATTCTGCTTTCGCTGTTCCACGCCGAAGATCTGATGGACCGTCCGTTCATCTGTTGTTATTCCGATATCCTGTTCACTCCCGATGCTGTGAATCGCGTCGCGGCCAGTGACGCGGACTTCTCCCTCGTCGTCGATACGGACTGGCTTGCGCGTTACGAGCATCGCACTGAGCACCCCAGCGACGACGCCGAGAAAGTCACGGTCAGCAACGGCGTCGTCACCCGCATTCATCGTGAAATCCCCGAATCCGAGGCGCACGGCGAATACATCGGCGTCGCGAAATTCTCTGCTGGCGGCGCGCAGCGGTTGCGCGACTACTATCAACAAGTCAAAGAACAATACGCAGGGCGGCCCTATCGTGAAGCGGCCGTTTTTGAGAAGGCGTATTTGATCCACATGCTGCAGGACATGATCGAGTCGGGCGAGCAAATGGCTCACGTCGATACCCCCGGCGGATACATCGAAATCGATACGCAAGAGGACTTCGACTACGCGCGACGCCATTGGGAATAGACCTCCCGTAATCCGCAAGTCCCGTCAACAAATCGGAACAAAGCGATGAGCGATTCAATGCTGTTTCCCACGTCGGTCGTTGGTTCGATGCCGCGTCCGGCCTATGTCAAAGAACTGATCAGCGACGATTGTCCGGTTCCCGCCCACGACTATGACCGTTTGATGCGCGGGGCTGTCCAGGCCGTCGCGGCATTGCAGGAGTGCGCCGGTCTCGATGTCATCAGCGACGGCGAGTGGTGGCGGAAGTCCTACATCGGTGTGATTGCCGAGTTGGCGCACGGGTTTGAATTGAGTCTCAACCCGGCCGACGGCCGTCCCTGGACGATCGTGGTCGACACGCTCGCCCCCAAACAGCCGGGCTTTATCGCTCGTGAAGTCTCCTTCTTGAAGCAGATCACAAACCGCAAGGTCAAAGCGACGCTACCCGCACCGTCGCTCCTGGGCGAGCGGATGTGGGATGCGGACAAATCCTCGGGCGCGTACGCGACGCGCGAAGACTTCGTGCAGGCGTGCGTGCCGATATTGCGGCGTGAGGTGGAGTTGCTGAAGGAGGAGGAGGTCGACATCGTGCAAATCGACGATCCGCATCTCTGCCTCTTCGTCGATGACAACGTGCGCAGCCGTTACGACGATGCCGATCGAGCGGCCGATTTCGCCGTCGAGATGACCAATCAAGTCGTCGCAGGAATCGACGATATCAAACTGGCGGTACATCTCTGCCGGCGGGCGGGCGCCCGAGTGCGGGGCGAGGCGCAATTCCGGGGCGGGTACGACCCGATTATCCAGCAACTGAACCGTCTGAAAGTGCACCATCTGACGATGGAATTCACCACACCGGTGGCCGGCGACATGGCGGTTTTTTCTCGATTGCGCGACGATTTAGAGATCGGTCTGGGGTGTGTCAGCTGTGAGCCCGGGCAGATCGATTCCGCCGCGGCCATCGTCGATCGAGTGGAACAAGCACTAAAGTATCTCGCGCCGGAACGAATCACGCTCAATCCCGACTGCGGTTTCGCGCCCGGATCCGCGGCTCAGGTCAGTTTGGATGAAGTGTACGAAAAGCTGAAAAACGAAGCCGAAGCGGCCCGCCGGTTGCGGGACAAATATGATGGATGACGCCGTTGCCGGTAATTGTGAAGACATCCCCAAGCCCGTTAGCGATCAAGTCGCACAACCGAGTACAGCATGTCGGCCGACATTGATTCAGTTTCGGCAAACTGTGACACCCGCGCTGTCTTAGCGTCTGTTTTAAGCCGACCCCTGGCAATGCTTGTCTACGACTGCTCGGCCTGCTAAGTTCTTACACGACGTTCGACACTTCCTGCAGGAAGCTGCCGGTGGGTTCACTCCCAAGGCATCGGTGAAGGATACCTCATGGACTTCTCTGTGGCTGTGCAGTCGCTCGAGCGAGCTATTGCCGCCGTTCCAGGGCTGATCGCCGTGCTCGTCGCGCTCTGGCTGGGAAAGCTCATCTTCGACCACACGCATACCTTCGATGTTCAAGAAGAAATCGAGGACAAACAAAACGGCGCGTTCGGCTTGGTCTATGCGGCCTATTTTGTGGCGCTGGCGTTGGGAATGCTGGGCGCGCTCTTTCAAGATCCTCGGCTTCACGTCTGGTCGGCGGCATCGAAAATCTTTACTGAAGGCTGTCTCGTGCTGCTGCTGATGCGGGCGAGTTTGTGGATCAATGATCGGTTGATCCTGACCGGTTTTTCAGTCATCCGCGAGATTTGCGAAGACCGCAATTACGGAGTGGCGTTTTGTGTCGCCGGCGCGTTGGTGGCCACCGGGCTGAGCATCAACGGCGCGTTCACAGGATATAGTCTTGAGGGGGAAAGCTTCGGCTACCTGCTCCGGGACATTTTGCTGTATTGGGCGGTCGGCCAAGTGATCCTCGTTGTCGGCGCCCGGCTCTACCAATGGACCGCCGGATTCGACGTTCATCGGAATATCGAACTGGACGACAATACGGCCGTCGGCATGAGCTTTGGCGGTTTCCTGGCCGGCCTGGGGTTGATCGCTCGCGCATCGGTGATCGGCGCCGGCCAAAACTCGTTGGCTGACGAGATCCTGTACACAGCAGCTGCGGCAATCATTGGCGTGGGGTTGCTGCTGGCGGCTCGGATGGCCATCAATCTGGCGTTCTTGAAGCGGTTCAGCCTCAACGCAGAGATTTCGCTTGAGGACAATCCGGCGGTCGGCGCATTGGCCATGGGCGGCTATCTCTCCTCGGCGGTATTGCTCTCGGCGTGCCTGCAACGAATATGATGAGCCTCGTCACAAACCTTCCTCGATCCATTCACCGGCTTTGGGCGTTCTGCGCTGCTTGGCTCTGCGTCTCCGTTGAAGCGTGGGGCCGGGCCGGAGGGGGCGG
>JANQPT010000013.1 GCA_028285345.1 Planctomycetales bacterium | reverse complement strand
TACCAGCGGCTTGGAGACCCCAGATAGTCGACATGGTTGACGCTCGGATCGAGCGTCTACTGGAAGATGGAAGGCCGGGTGCAGGGGCATTTAACCCACGGAACCGTTCAGTCATTTCCCGCGTCGGTGGCTCAAGACGTGAATGAATATCGCCGGCTTGTCCTCGATTTTCAGCATCCTCGGTGATTGATCGTTCCGCTAGGGCGGGCGTAGCACATTGTAAATTTCAATTGTCAAGCAAATCGATCGCGCGTGGATGGTTGATCGGCCGTGGAAGGGCTATTCTCCGTTTGATGATGCGAGAGTGTAGAGTGATTTTGGACCGCACGCATAGGTCAGCCTCTGGAACAATCGGCAACGTCTTGGAATGGTACGACTTTGCCGTGTTCGGCTACATGGCGCCGCTGATGAGCGGCCAGTTCTTTCCCGACTCGGACAAAAACTCGGCTCTACTCAAAACGTTTGGGGTGTTCGCGGTCGGTTATTTCGCGCGGCCATTGGGCGGCATGCTGTTCGGGCAGATCGGCGACCGCCGCGGGCGTAAGCGCGCCCTGCAGTTCTCCGTCGCCACCATGGCGATCCCTACGTCGCTCATCATGGTCCTTCCAACCTACGCGCAGGTGGGACTGCTCTCCCCGTTCCTACTGATCGTCCTGCGGCTTGCGCAAGGGATCTCAGCCGGCGGCGAGTTCATCGGTTCTTCGACGTATCTGGTCGAAGTCGCCCCTCCAGGCCGCCGCACCTCGTCCGGCAGTTGGACATTCTTAGGCGTCATGCTGGGCATGCTCTGCGGGTCTGCCATCGCGGGACTCGTTCCTCACCTCCTCACGCAGGAACAGATCGACGCATGGGGCTGGCGAACGCCGTTTTCGGGAGGGCTGTTGATCGGCGTAATCGGTTGGCGGATGCGGCGCGAAATGGATGAGACGGCCGACTTCGTCGAGATGCAACGCGCCGGCGAGACGCAACGGTGGCCGGTCCTCCAGGCATTGCGGGAGACGCCGCTTCAGGTTGTGCAAGTTGTCGGCATCTCGCTATTATTCGGCGTCGGCGCTTACACGTTCTTCATTTGGATGCCCACCTACCTGACGAGGTTCGTGAAACCACCCGTCTCTAACGCTCTCTTGATCAATTCTGCGGCGATGGCGCTGGTGCTCTTGCTGACTCCACTGGCGGGGCGGGTCGGCGACCGCCTTGGCTACAGAAAGGTGCTGGCGGCCGGGACTCTGGGTACGGCGCTGGCTGTCTATCCGCTGTTCCGTTGGATTGACGGCGGCTCGCCGGCGTCCGTCGTCGTCTCGATGACGGTTTTCGCATTGCTGATATCCACGGTCCAGGGGACGCTCGCGGTCGCAATGGCCGAGCGCTTTCCGCCGCGGCTCCGCTATAGCGGAACCGCCGGCGGCTACAATCTGATGTTCGCGCTGTTCGGCGGCACTACACCGCTCGTGGCGACCTGGCTGATCACCAAGACGGGCGATCTCACCGCCCCGGCCTGGTACGTCACGTTCGCCGCCCTCGTTTCGCTGATGTGTACGTTGTCAATTCAACCTAAGCGAATGGCATAGCTCGCCTCTCAACAGCTTGACCATGTCTCGCGAATTAGATTCAATCGCGATTAGAAACTGAGCCGAACAACTTCAGACGCGTAATCCTGAGAAATCCACCTCGCTAAGTTTTAAGAATTCATGATCCGCACATGTCGATGCAACCGCCACGAGGTCGAACAAAGACGGATTGCAGTCGGTAATCGCATCGGCAATCGTGGTACAACGCGATTTCTCAGGCCCCGGTTGCTTCAATCTTCTCAATCACTGCCGAGCCCGTGTGGCTGAAAGATTGTTACCAAAGGGGGCGACTTTGTCTGAGGAGAGCACGTGGGTCGCGGGGGTATTTGCCGTCTTCAACTGGCGAACGTTTTGATAAACTGCGAATGAGCAAATCTTTTACGAGCCTAGCTGAGTTGCTTCGTTCAAGGATTTGCTGCCCGCATCGGAGATGATGATGGATGAGACCGTTACGCTTGCGAGTGAGCCGTCCGGTGAGGAGATTGCTCGAGGTCATGAGGCGGTTAATGCGGTGTTACATGGCACCGGGGTCTGGGTGGCACCGCTGCCGCTTGGCGGGGCTCCAGCCGACATCAGAGCGTTGTTGGCTAAGCCAGTGCTGACGGCGGAGGAGAACTC
>JANQPT010000010.1 GCA_028285345.1 Planctomycetales bacterium | reverse complement strand
AACTAATAGGGAGTCCACCGCACTGAGCCTGGAGGGCATGCGGTGTTTGGTGCCGATTGATCGGCGAGTCGAGGACGCACGCCGCGCGAAAGCTTGGCGCAGATTCCTCGTTATGCGCTTCCGAAAGCTGCGCAGCGTGGGAACCTGCGCTCCACGTCCGCGCAGGAAACGCGTCAGATGCGACTGGCGCCCCGACAAGCCATGAATGCCGCCGGGGCGCACAGAGTCGTTTTTGCCGCCCGGATTTTACCGCCGCTACGGCGTAGGAATCTCACTGCCGCCATTCAGCAGATTTCGATTGCTGAACATACCGCCCGACCCGGAAGTACCGGCCGTACGGTGCAGAATCGGTCCCGGATCCGGTCCGGGGCCTACGTTTGGCCTTGAGAAATCAATGTCCTCGTCTTGTCCCTGGTCTTCGCCGTCCGGCACAGGATTCACCAAACGCGGGTCGTGGCCGAGTTTGCCGACTTCCATCGGCAGGTCTTTTCGCACTTCACCCGTGTCGTAAGGATCGGACGGGTTGGTGAGAGACTCAGCTTGCTTCTCCATCATATCCATAAACTCCGCGTCGCTGATCGGCGGCGGACGAAATCCGGTGATGCCGTCGGGATCCTCATAGCCCCCGTCCTCGTCGTCGACGTCGTCCTGACCGCCGCCGTCCTGGCCGCTGTCGTCTTCGCCGTCGGCGTCTTCATCACCTCCGGCTCCCTCATCGTCGCCGGCACCGTCGTCGTCGCCGCCGTCATCTTCGCCGCCGTCTCCCGCTCCGTCGTCCTCCTCGTCGCCCTCTTCGCCGTCTCCGCCGTCGTCTTCTTCCTCGTCGTCGCCGTCATCGCCGCCGTCGTCATCTTCATCGTCGTCGAGGATTTCGTCCTCGTCGTATTCTTGAAGCAGATCGATGTCGTCTCCTTCGTCGTCCCCATCATCGTCATCATCATCCGGCAGCGGAGTCCAGGAACCGTCTTCATTCCGCCGATGCCATTTGAACGGGTTGGGTTCGTTACCGCCGCCGTCGTCACCGCCTGGCTCAGCTCCGCTTGGATCTTCGCCCGGGTCGACTCCACCGCCGTCTTCGGGATCAGCGCCGCTATCTTGTGGTTCACCTCCCCCGCCAATTCCATCAGCCCCACCGCCTTCTTGCGCCGACGGATCGAGTGACTGCTCCACGTGGTCAGTCGCCGTCTCAGCGACACCGGGCCTTTGTTCGGCCTGGCCGCCTGCCGCCGCACCGCCGACGTCAGCACCTCCACCACCGGGCGTGGTGTTCTCAAATTGTCCGCCCGTACCGGCGCCTGTCGTTTCCATCTTGAACGGATCGGGATAACCGCCCATGCCGTCCAAGGACAATTCATCGACGATATCTTGCTTTGTCTTGTTGTCGTTGAGCGCTTCCTCAACATTCGTCTCGAAGGACTTCAGCGGGTCCCGCCACGGCTGACCGGGATCATTCTTGGCCATGTCGTTCAACCAAACAACCGCGTTGCCCGTCTCCTGGCCGACCTTATACCCCAGTTTTGCCGCGTTGTAGTAAGCAACCGGATCGCCGGTCAGCACACCGATTGCCGTCTCGCCAGCTTCGATGATTGCATCAACCTGTTCCAAGTCGAGACTGGTCAGCTCAGTTGCTCCTTGGCGGCCGAGTTCCTTCACGGTTCCTTTGGCAACCTCCTTCACGAAGTCGCCGGTGATTTGCTGCGGAGTCTTACCCTCGGCCAGCTTCTTAAAATAAGTGCCGTCCTGGAACCATTGTTTGGCGGTCGCGACGACTTTGTCCTGAACGACATCGGCCACGTTCTCGGGCTGAAGAAAATCGGGGCCGGATTGAATCGTACCGACTTGCGCCTCGGTGGTTGATTTGACCGTCTGCGTCGCGGCGGCAGTTCCAATGTCGGTGACCATATCGTCCAACACGCTGCCCGCCATCAACACGCGGCCTTCCATCGATTCAAATTGCAGCCCACCGCGCAGTGACGACTTGCTGCGGAGGCTGCGTTGCTGTTTCCGTTTGCCGAACTTCCGAAGTTTGTTGAAAATCCTCATCTGATCTCTTGCCCCTATTGCAAAATGTTTGGTTTCAAGTGAATCCACCGCACTGCAGCCGTTCCTCTGACGCAATGATTGGCACCACGTGTGCGGCTATTGAAGAAACGCACAAACGGAGTATTTGTGGCGCGAATTGTTCGTTCGCGTTGACGAGCGCACAAAACGACCCGGCGGACGACAGTGCCCGCCGGGTCACCGGAGTATTCGGTCTGCTGAAAATCGCCTAGTGGTTCCCGAGATTTGGATTGATCGCCTGATTGCTCTCACCCGACGCGCCGGTCTGTAGCATCATGTTGGCGTCACCCGCCGAACCCAGTGGAATCGTCGGTCCAAACAGTTGCTCGCGCAGTTCCGCCAATCCGGCTTCGGCTTCCTCCGCAGTGACTTCGATCGGCTCGTCGAACAAGCCCGGCGGCGCTTCGCATCCTTCCTCCAGTTGATAGTCGCCGATGTTGCTCGTCAGGCCCCCACCACCGAGCGGGCTGCTCGGCGTTGTCAGCTGTTTCCGTAGCTCCTCCAATTCGTCGATGGCCTCCTCGGTTGAGACCTCGATCGGTTCGTCAAATAGTCCCGGAGGGGCTTCGCACCCTTCATCCTCGTCAACGGTATCGCCGGCACCGTCGGCAGCTCCGTCGTCGGTGGAATCATCGTCGTCGTTGGAGTCGTCGTTCGTGTTGTCGTTCCCGCTGTCATTCCCGCTGCTATTTGTGCCTTGAGTTTCGTCTTGCTCTTCGGGCATTATCTCGTCGTCGTATCGTTGATTCCACCAGTACGGGTTTCCGCCGGAGGGATCGTTATCGGATTCCGTGTCCTCGACCGGCGACCAACTGCGGTCTTCATTCTGTTGATGGTACTTGAACGCATCAGGGTCCCCGTCTCCCTCTGAAGGAGATGATTCGTCGCCCCCTTCGGGCACACCTGTTTCGGGCTCTCCTCCATCCGGCTCTTCGCCTGCTGGCGGCTCTCCTTCCGGTTCAGGTTCGCCCAGATTCTCACCGTCAGTATCCGGCTTCTCCATTTCGTCGTGGTCTTCGAAATGGTCCTCTCCAATCGGGGGAATCATGCCGCCATGATTCGGCGTCTCCACGGCAGGCGGAGATTCGACGGGCCCCTGCGGCGGTGCAGACGGCGTCGAAGGCGGCACGCCGCCGCTTGTATCAGGAGAGGGTGGGCCGCTTCCCATCCCGCCGAGGTCGGCCGGACCGGTTCCGATGTTGCCGCCCTGACTTGGCGCTGTGCCGAAATTGAACGGATCCGGAGTTCCGCCGAGCCCCTCCATTTCCAAGTGGTCGGCGATGTCCCGTGTGGTGTCGTTTTCTTCAAATTGCTCGCGGAGATTCTTCTCGAAATCTCCAATGGGGTCGCGAAACGGTTTGGTCGGATCATTCATCCCAATCTCGGTCAGCCAGCCAAATGTTTCGGCAGTGTCTTGGGCAAGTTCGTATCCCAGTTTTGCCGCATAGACGACGGCACCCGGATCGCCCGATAGGATTCCGATTGCGTTTTGCGCCGCCTCAATGATCGCATCCACCTGATCCAAGTTGAGAGAGCTCGCCTCCGCCACTCCCTGGCGTGCCAATTCGAGCACTGACCCCTTGGCCGTGTCCTTGACAAACTCCCCAACAATCTGCTGCGGCGTCTTGCCTTCACCCAACAGCTTGAAGTAAGTCCCTTCTTGAAACCACGTTTTCGCCGTCGCCACGAGTTGCTCCTGCACAACGTTGGCAACATTCTCAGGAGATAAGACGTTCTCGGCGGTCTGCAAGACTCCGGTCGGGACTTTGGCGGTTTCGGCAAGTTCTCCCTTCAGTTCATACTGGGCAGTTGCCGCAGCGGCGACGTCAACCACAGCTCCGCCGATCACGCTGCCGGCCATCAGCTCGCGGCCCTCCATCGATTCAAATTGCAGTTGGCCACATTGATGTCGACGTAGAGTCCGCTTGTTCCGTTTGGCCCCGAACTTCCGCAGTTTCTTAAAGAACCTCATGCTGGGCTGCTCCTCCGTTCAATGCGAGTGATTCCTCGAGCGTACCCCCACTAATCGAGGCCGTCGGCCAGTCAATGAGATGCGTCGTCGAGGGTGATGGCGTTAGGTGCCGAGTCATTTCGGCCATTGGTGAAACGCAGCGCGGCGGAGATTGTGGCGCTCATCCGACGCGTTTTTCGCAATTTGAAATCGAGCTTTGACGACAAGTCGTCTCAAGCTTTCTGTTGCGGTTGTCGCCGCCGCGCCGCGCAGGTTATGATTTCGGCCGCGCCGCGGTGTATCGAAACAGCAATCTCAGGAGTACCGCCATGCCCCGCTTTGACCGCTTTCGCCCTGCAATCGTTATTGCGTCTTTCCTCGCCGCGGGGTGGCTTATCTTGCCTGCTGCGAACCTGCAGGCCGACGATTGGCCGCAATGGGGCGGGCCGCAGCGGGACAATATCTGGCGGGAAACCGGCATCGTCGAAACGTTGCCCGAAGGCCGGCTGCCGCGAGTCTGGTCGACCCCCTTGGGAGAGGGTTACAGCGGGCCGGCCGTTGCGGACGGGAAAGTCTTCATCACCGATTATCAATATAAAGACGGCGTCGAGCGTGTGCTGTGCCTCGATGCGCAAGACGGCGAAATCCTTTGGCATTACGATTATCCCGTAACCTATACCGTCAGCTATGCGAACGGACCGCGCGCAACGCCGGTCGTTGACGGTGACCGCGTGTACACAATCGGCACTGAAGGGGACATGTACTGTTTCGCTGTCGATGACGGCGAGGTCCACTGGAAGAAAAACTTCGTCAAGGATTACGGAACCAAACTGCCGATCTGGGGCATGGCCGCCTCTCCGCTGGTCGACGGCAAACAATTGATCACGCTCGTTGGCGGCAAAGACGGTGCGTGTCTGGTGTCGTTCGACAAGCTGACCGGCGATGAGATCTGGCGCGCGATTGACGATCCGCAGGTCGGTTATGCGCCGCCGGTGATTTATGATTTTGACGGCGTGCGGCAATTGATCTTTTGGCATCCGGACGCGATCAGCTCACTGAACCCCCAAACGGGCGAGCTGTATTGGAGTGTGCCGTTTCCGGTCCGTGTTGGTCTGTGCATTCCAACCCCTCAGCGACAAGGCAACCGGCTGTTCGTGACGGCGTTCTACAACGGGCCGAGGATGCTGGAAGTCTCCTCGAACCCGCCGTCGGCCGAGATCGTCTGGCAGGGCAACAGCAACAGCGAAAAAGAGACCGAGGGTCTGCATTCGATCATGCCGACGCCCGTGTTTACAAAGACGCACTTGTATGGAGTCTGCAGTTACGGGCAGTTGCGATGTCTCGACGCCAAGACCGGCGCGCGGATCTGGGAAACGTTCAAGGCGACAGGTAAAGGACGCTGGTGGAACGCGTTTTTGATCCCCAACGGCGACCGCACATTCATTTGCAATGAACAGGGAGACTTAATCATCGCCCGGCTCTCCCCGAAGGGATACGAAGAACTCAGCCGGGCCAAACTCGTCGAACCGACCCGCAAGGTCAACCGCCGCATGACCATTTGGTCGCACCCTGCGTTCGCGATGAAGAGCGTCTTCGCCCGCAACGACAAAGAAATCGTCCGCGTCAATCTGGCCGCGGAATAGGCTCGGCCGCCAAGCTCCGATGATGAACAGCGGCGACAGTCGGCATTGTGTCATGTCACGTAGCCGATTGAGTCGAGATGTACCACCGCAGCAACACGCGCAGCGGCGGCGAGAAACTTTGCGGGTCGCGGTCCAGCATCGCCTGGACTTCATCTAAGGCATGGAATCGAACGAAATCGATTTCATACTCGTCGATCGTGGGGGCGACGTCGCTCTGGGCGCGGTACAGCACGGTGTGCTCCATCGCCAGTTCGGCTGTGGCGGAGAATTTCTGCAGCCGCTGCAGCTCACACGCCAACCCCAGTTCTTCTTGCAGCTCTCGGACCGCCGCCGCGTCGTAGGTTTCGCCACTATCCACGTGTCCCGAACAGGATGACGTATACGTCAACGGATGTTCGTCCTTGTGTTTCGACCGCATTTGCAGCAGCAACTCGCTCTGTGAATTGAACAGAAAGATGTGCACCGCCCGGTGCAACAGCCGCCGCGCATGTACGTCCGCGCGCGACGCCTGACCGACGACCACATCGTTTTCGTCAACAACATCGAATATCTCACTCGCGTGATCGCGCATCGTCAAAACGCCGACTCCTTCCCGTCACCATATGCCGTGCCAACTCCAACCACTGACCGCCAGACTGACGTGCACGTATTCTACAATCTGACGTCGTGTTGCAGAACAACTGGTTCACACTTCGTTGCAGATTTGACGCGACTGATCGGCTACACTGATGAAGTCGGTCCAGCAAAGACACATCTCTTGAGCGCTACGGAGCTTGGTCATGGAAAAACTAGTCACCGTCGCCACGTTCGATTTGCCTGCGGAAGCCAGGGCGATCAAGTTGCTGCTCGAAGATCGTGGTTTCGACGTGTTGCTCGACGACGACAATCTGGTCGGCATGAATTTGCTCTTGTCGAACGCGGTTGGGGGCGCCAAGCTTCAGGTCCCCGAATCGCAGGCGGAGCAGGCCGCGCTATTTGTGGAAGAAGTCCGCAGCCGGTCGAAGCAACGGGCGACGCCCACCGAGGAGCCCGATCTGGCGTTTCCGTGTGAGGAATGCGGCCGCGAAGTCACGTTTCCCGCGGCTCGGCGAGGAAGCGTCGAGACTTGCCCGCATTGCGGCGAATATATCGACGTGCCTTAACCGCCGGATCCTGTTTTTGATCGGTCGCTTTGCCCGCTCTATAATTCCGAGAGTAGGTCAGCGACCTTGGAGACGTTCACGGGGTCAGGCGTCGACGACCAGCACTGCCGGCGCCCCTCGTGCGTTACACCCCCACTGCACGAGAAGGGAAGTAGATTATGGCAGCTCAATTCTATCCGGAGATCGACCGGATTCGTGACGTGGTCACCGCTGAGATCGAGGATGCCGGTGGTCGCATTTCGGAGTGTCTAGCAGACTCGCGGCAACTTTTTTTGCGTTCAGTGCTCCCCCAGCATGCGGAAGTTGTCCCGGGCGACGAAGTCCAAGGAGGAGTGGCGGTCATGGCCTGCGAGAGTCTGCTGCGGGTCCATCCCTATAACTTCCGCAAGATCTGCAGCAATGGTGCCATTCTCTCCCGCACGACCGGTTGCCGAGAAATCGAGCGGATCAACTTTGACGCCAATTTCGAAGTCGTTGGCGGCATCCTGGAACAAACCGCAGAAGCGGTCCGGGAGTGCGCACAGCCGGCGGTCTTCAACAGTGTTACCGAACAAATGCGCGACGCGACGATGATCGAGGCGGACCTCGCGCTGCAAATGATGCCTTTTATGCGCATGCATCGCGGCCGGCGGAGTATGCGTTGGTTCGCGCAAATCTTGGAGCATTTTGAGACCGACGGCGACAAGTCGGCATACGGCCTGCTCAACGCGATCACGGCCGTCGCCCGCGAGGAACGTGACCCGGAATCCCGCTGGGATCTGGAAGAATTCGGCGGCGGTATTTTGGCAACATTGAACAATTCGCCGCAGACGCCCAGCGCGGTACGTTCGCTGATGCCGGTCGGATAAGACCGGCAATTCGGTCCCCACTGCGCTCACTTGACAATCTCAAGTCGGTCAGAGACCATGAAAGCACGTTTGGTTCTGCTTACGATAGGCAGTCCCTATTCTGGTGTTGATAGCCCCCGGTGCAAAGTTCCGCCGCGGGGCTTTTTGATTGGTCTGGGGCTGAGACACGATACGCTCGCCGGTGCCCGGGCGGCGTGTGAGACGTGGGAATTGGAGGAGGAGCCATGGGACTGTTTGAAAACATGAGAACGGCCCCTGTCAGCGAATTGACCTTGCGCGAAGTGGTCCGCATCAGTCCGGACGCATCAATCCGTGACGTCGTAAACACTTTACGAGCAGCGGAATTGGGATGTGCGGTCGCCGTGGACGACGATAACAAGCCGTGCGGCTTGTTCACCGAAGCGATCTTGCGGATGTTGTTGGCCAAAGACCCCGCGTGTCTGGACGACCAGGTCGCAGACCATCTCACGACGGCGTTCCCCTGGGTCAAACTCACGGACTCGATTGAAATGGTACTGGACGCAATGGAGACGAAGAATTTTCGTTTCGTCGTTGTGGTCGACGAGAATGGCAAGATCACCGGGCTCACCGGACAAAAGGGGCTCATGGAATACGTCGCCGAGCATTTTCCGGGAGAAGTCATGGTGCAGCGGATCGGCACGAAGCACTATCCCGAACAGCGAGAAGGAGCCTAAACCCATGGCCGATTCACAGACACCGGATCCGGGCAAGGGAGAATTCCAGGACCCGCTCGAAAACTATGACCCGCCCACGTTTGACGACCCTTTGGAACGGGGGCTCCACGAGGAAACCGTGACGGCGATCCAGTCGCAGCCGTACGCCGCGATATCGACCGAGACGAGCGTGGCTGACGCTCTGCAGAAACTTGCCGCTCAAGAGATATCGTGCTTGTTGGTTGAGCAGGACGGAAAGCTGGTTGGCGTGTTCAGCGATCGTGATTTGTTGAACAAAGTCGCACTCGAGTATGCGGACGTCAAAAACCGGCCGGTGCACGAATTCATGACACAGCAGCCGATTTATGTCGACGAGACCGATTCGGCGGCGGCGGCGCTGTCGGTGATGGCGGTCTCCGGCTACCGGCACGTGCCGATTGTCGATTTGGAAGAAAACATCATCGGCATCGTCAGCCCACAGCGAGTCACCAAGTTTCTCCGCGCGCAATTAGACAAGGCCGCCTCTTAGCACTCTGCGAAATTTAAAAACGAGTGTGCCGTCACAATACACGTGAACAAATTCCAATGCCCGCTCGCAGTTGATTGACGCGCTCGCGATCTCGTCTTGAAGTAACATGTCAGAAGGTCTGTTAACCTCTTCTCAGTGATCATTCGTAAAACCAATTCTACAGGTCATCGGCAATCATCATGGACCACGAGATTCACTGCCAGTACTTTTCTCAAGAAGATCTTCTAGGCGCCGGCTGCCTCGATATTGGTATGACTATGCGTGCCGCTGAGGAGTCGCTCAAAGCGTTTCACGAGGGGGACGTCATGTTCCCGGAAAAGATCGTGCAGATCTTTAATGACGAAACGCAGGAACGGATCAACTGCCTGCCGGCAACCTTCAAAACCCAAAAGATCTGCGGCGTGAAATGGGTTTCTGTCTTCCCTCCGAATCCGGTCAAGTACGGGATCCAGAATCTCTCCGCGGTGATCATTCTCTCGGAGATCGAACACGGGTTCCCAATCGCGTTTATGGAAGGCACCCTCTGCTCCAATCTGCGGGTCGGCACCATGGGCGCACTTGCCGCCAAATATCTCGCCCGCCCGGACGCAGAATCGATCGGTTTTATCGGCGCCGGCGAGCAGGCCAAGATGCACTTGATCGCGATGAAGACCGCCATTCCGTCACTGAAACAGTGCCGCGTGGGGGCCAAACTCGAAAGTGAGGAGCAGCAATTCCTCGACGAGATGCGGCCGATTTTGCCCGACGTCGAGATCGTGGGCACCGGCACCGATTTGCAAGCGGCCGTTGCCGATGCGGACGTGATTGTGACCGCAACCAGTGCGCAGGCCCCGCTCTTGAAAGCGGCCTGGATGAAGCCGGGCGCGTTTTACAGCCACGTCGGCGGCTGGGAGGACGAATACGCGGTCGCGGAGAAGTGCGACAAGATCGTCTGCGACGACTGGGAGACGGTCAAGCACCGCACCCAGACGCTGAGCCGGATGTACAAAGATGGTGCGCTCTCCGACGCCGACATTCACGGCAATCTGGTCGAACTGGTCATCGGCAGCAAACCGGGCCGCGAAACGGACCAAGAGCGGATTTACTTCAATGCGGTGGGATTGGCCTATGTCGACGTCGCCATCGCGATCGCCATGTACGAACGCGCCTCAGCAGCGGGGATGGGACAGGACCTCAAGATCCAGCATGAAATGATCTTCGAGCACGCCCATCTGAGAGACTGGGTTCGAATGTCGTAAGCGTCGCCGGTCTGTTCGTTCAGCGTCGACGACTTCAGCCACAGAGGGCACAGAGATCACCGAGAAGAACGCACGCGTTCAGATCTCATGCCCTGCAGCATCCAACGCGGGCATCGCGGACAGAGTACGTCGCTCACGACCGCAAGCGGTCGGCTTGGTACTCATCACAAAAATCCTAGCCACGAATCACACGAATCTTCACGAAAACGGGCGGATCATTCGTGTGAATTTGTGCGATTCGTGGCAATAGCCTTTTTTGATTTTGGTTGGGGCGCAGCCGCGCTGCGTGCTCGGTGGCGAACATCCAACCGCATCGATCAGTCACCCGCCAAAACCTCGTGTGCATCCAGCAGGTCTTTCCAGAGACCCGGCGAGATGTCCGTGCGGACCAGTCGGCCGATTTCACCAAGACATTCCGCCGGCGCGCGGTCTTCAGCCAGTGCCATCCCGCAGGCGGCAACGGCCGGCGAGCGGCTTAGCCCCGCGCTGCAACAAATCAACGTCCGCCGCTGCAGCCGGATCAGATCGCGAATCGTGTTGAGCGCGAATTGCAGCGACTCCGCGTCGTTGCCGGCGCCGTCGTGCAGCGGAATCCGGAAAAAATGCAAACTCCGCAACAATTCCGGCACCGGCTCCTCGACCGCCAATTGAACGACACTGTGGATCTCCGTCTGAGAAATCGCAACCAAGTCGCGACCGTCGGCAGCATTGCCCAGCCACAATCCCAGATTGGAAATCTGCTTCATCGTGCGTGCCGCTGTTGAAGCCAGGAGACGATCGTCAATCAGACCAGCAAGACTATCGTACCTGTAAACGACGGACGCGCTCAATGAACTCTTCACCCTCCAGTTCTCGTCCGGCGTGGGTTATGGTCGCCCGCCACAACTTCTCTGGAATCTTGCCGTCCGGAATCAAATGCACTGTTCCATCGAATTGAACGGCAAGAAGCCCACCCGGTGTATGTCCCCCTAACTTGGGAAACGGTTTATCAGGGGCAACCTGAATATCCTCCGGCTTTGTCCAGGGAACGCCCCGTTTCGCCTCAAACACCATAATGGTCCCCGTCGTTCCATCAATGATATCGGATTGGCCAACACCTTCCGCGACACCGAAGGGCGTGCCCGGCCCGGTGAACACAGAATACGGAGTATTCGTTGAACCGAGTTGGCGCTGATAGACGGCCGGCATTTTTTCAATCAGCCGTTTGTTGTGCTGACTGTCCCACGGTTCGTCAAGCCGATACTGCTCGTAAAGGTCGGCAGCTCCAAGATATGGCAACAGGGCCACGCGCCAGCTGTGCGGGGTCGTTCCATCCGGCCCGATCACCTGGGCAGCCGGAAAGTGATTGTTGTCTTTATTGTATTTCCACATCGCGGCCGCAATTTGCCTCAGGTTTTTGCGGACCTTTTCAACGGGAACAAACTGCGCTTTCCCGCCAGCTGGGCGCTCGCTCGGCGTCGTTGGAGACGCGGAACTCCTCGACTGAGCCCCCCGTTTCTGCCGCTCCCTAAACTCCACCGCCCCACGGGTCTCCTTTCCGTCATACGTAATCGCCGCCCGCCACAATTGATCCGCGATCCCTTTCGCGGGAATCCGCAACGCACTTCCATCGAATAGCGCCGCCGATATCCAGTTCGGATTATACCCGCCCAGTCTGGGCACCGGCTCGTTCGGGTCGTAGGGAATGTCCTCCGGCTTGGTCCACGGAATGTCCCGCTTAGCTTCCACCACCATCACCGTATTCGACGTTCCGTCGATGATATCGTGCATGCGAATCCCTTGTTTCCCTCCAAATGCCGTGCCCGGGCCGGTGAACACAAAGTACGCCGTGTTTTTCGCGCCGGCGTTGCCGTAGACGCCCGGCATTTTTTCAATCAGTTTCTTGTTGTGTTCGCTGTCCCACGGCTCGTCGAGTTTGTAGCCCTGATAAAGGTCCCCGGCGACGCGGAGGCCGAGGTAGGGCAAGAGCGCCACGCGCCAACTGTGCGGCGTCTTGCCGTCCGGTCCGATTACGACTGCGGGCGGAAAGCGTTTCTTGTCGTTGTGATAGTTGTGCATCGCCAGCGCGATCCGCTTCAGGTTTTCTGTTGAACGATCCGTTCGCTGACGCGCGCGTGGTTTCTTGACGGCGGGCTTCTCGCGAAGTTGCCCAGCCTTCCTGAAAAACGCAACCGCCTCGTCGGTCTCGTTTCCGTCGTACGAAATTACCGCCCGCCACAGTCGATCCGGGATCCCTTTCGCCGGAATTCGTCTCGCCGTGCCGTCGAACAGCGCCGCCAGTACCCAGGGCGGATTGTACCCGCCCAGCGCGGGCACCGGTTCGTCCGGGTCATAAGGAATGTCCTCCGGCTTGGTCCACGGAATGTTCCGTCTGGCTTCGACGACCATTAACGTATTGGAGGTCCCGTCGATGATGTCCTGCGCGCGAATCCCCTGCTCCCCGCCGAACGCCGTGCCCGGGCCGGTGAACACAAAATACGCCGCGTTTTTCGCGCCGTCGTCGCCGTAGACGCCCGGCATTTTTTCGATCAACTGCTTGTTGTGCGGACTGTCCCAAGGCTCGTCAAGCCGATACCGATCATAAAGCTCGTCGGTCTGAGCCTCATAGAAATAGGGCAACAGCGCGACGCGCCAACTGTGCGGCGTCTTACCGTCGGGCCCGATCACGACCGCGGGCGGAAAGCGTTTCTTGTCGTTGTGATAGTTGTGCATCGCCAAGCCGATGTGCTTCAGATCATTGAGAGCTCGCATCTCCCGAGCATGCGTTTGCTGCATACCGATCATTGGAACGAGCACGCCCAGCATCAGTTCTGTCTTCACGTTGGACGTCGATGAAATGCGAACCAGTTCACCGTCTCGGGCGACATGGACACCATTCAAGAACGCCGCGCCGTTCTTGACCAACAAATTCATGCCGGTGTCATGCGCCTCAATTTGCTCCAACAGATTCTTGGAGAGCGCCATCGCCGCTTCTGCCGTTGCTTGCACCGCTTTTGCACTCGACTCGTCGTTGCAATCGACTAATCCCTGTATTGAGAACTCCGACGACAATTTGCAGCCGACGACAAGTGAGCGAGAGTCGCGCCACAGGGCAGAGAGGGCCTTCAGCACCACGTTGTCTTGAGGGACTTGCTGCAATTCGCGCGTCAAAGTCGCTGATTCAACGGCAACAAACAGGTGATCGGCTTCAACGGCGCGCCAGCTCGGACCTCGCACCATTTCAGCCTTCACGGCCGGGCCGCTTTTTATGAATTGCTTCAGACTTGATTCACGATCGATGACGATCGACCGATCATCCGGTCGAAAGTAACAAAGTCCTGACTTGGGCGACTTCATAAAGGATCGCCCAAGATACTCGCGTTCTTCTGCGTCGGGTGCCACTTCGGCGATCAAGGCTCGAAAACCGGTCGCCTTGACAGCACGGATCATCGTTGTCCCAAATACCATTAGGGATGTTCGGGGCGCAGCCGCCGCCGGATCCGCAGCAGGTTGACCGGCGGCCTCAACGGCTTCCCGTGAAAGCTTCACACACGTGATTTGCTCGATCTCGTCAACTCTGAGCCCCAGGTTTTCCTCCAAATTCAGAGACCCAACCAAATCCTCGGCAAAGGGGGCGATTCCCGGCTGTTGAAAGAGCGCCGCAGGTCGGATGCCAATGACGTACATCGCTGTTGACGGGATATAGGACAGCTCAAACTTGTCGCTGCTGGGTTTCGTCGATGCAGGCCGTTTGTCGGATTGAGCAATCTGCTGATCCTGGGCAGCTAGTCTCGCAGCGAGCGGGCCGCGATACCCCACAAGGCCAATTCCCACGACGACCAACATCCCCACCAACAGCAGTCGCGGAACCATCGCCAACTTGCGCGGCAAACGCTTCGAGTGCTTCAGCATCTCCACTCTCCTTATTAAGTGTCCTCGAGTCGGTAAAAACGTTCGCGCCGGCCAAGGCAGTGGCCGCTCATCTCGGCTGAGCGCCATCGCAGCCAGCATCTGCAGATATTGCAGCCGCCCGCCCGTGAGCGCCGCGGCAGCGGCATCGGCGGACAATTCTTGCTCCAAACGCAACCGCGCCGTCAGCCAGTGCATCAACGGGTTGTAAAAGTGCAGCACCAGGCTGAACTGCGCGACCAGCGACGTCAAAAAGTCCCCATCGCGAATGTGTGCAATTTCATGCGCTAACACACCGCGCCGCTGCTGGGCAGTCCAAGACCGCCACGTCGACGGCAGCAAAATCACCGGCCTCCTCCAGCCGACAGTGCCCGCTGCATTCAGCCGGTCGACTTCCAGCAGTTCCACGCGACGCATGCAGCTCAATTCCGCACAAAGCACGTCGACCAATTCGCGTAGCTCCGCGTCGTTGATCAGCCGGCCCCGCTTGCGGTATGCGCCGACCGCCCACAATCCCGCCGCCAAGCGGGCAAACCCAACGCCCATCCCGGTCAGGCAAACGGCGATCGCAATTGGCAGCCAATTCCAGCCGACGGGCGCATCTGGTTCGGACGTTGTCTCCGCCACAGAAGCGAGCGACGTTTCAAGTTCTGCATAGGCTTGCCAAACGTCGAATCCCGCGACCTCTGAATCGACATCCAGCGGCTCGTCAATCGCCGCAGGCACCGTCTCGATGTACTCTACTTCGTTGGAAACCGCCACAACCGGTTCGGATGTCGTACTGACGGCGATTTGGTCACGGGCGGGCCGCTCCCAACGCGGCCACGGGGTAAACGCCAGTCCGCTAATCACGATGACCACTGACAAAGCACACACCAAGACGACGCGGCCGGCCCCCGAGCTCAGTGAGCGAACCATCACGTACAGCATCCCCGCAATCACGATAAACACGGCGACTTGAACCGCGCACCATAGGAACGTCATGCCCAGCGCACTCATGACTGCTTCTCCTTCAAGATGTCCTTGAGAATTGCCCGTTCTTTGGCCGTCAGTTTCTTCTGATCCAACAGTTTCACCAGCAACTGTTCCCGCGATCCGCCAAACACACGTTGCAGCAGGTCGCCCAACAGGTTGCCGGAAACATCGTCGAAGGAGCGCAGCGGCGAAAAGCGAAACGGCCGCTCGTCGTGTGTCTGCTCCAAAAACCCCTTTTCGGTCAGAATCCGCACCAGCGTCGCCACCGTCGTGTAGGCCAAATCACGCCCGGCCGCCGCCAACTCGTCGCGGACTTCAGCAACCGTCGACTCTCCCCGCTGCCAGAAGCAGTGCATGATTTCCAATTCACGTTCGGTGAGCTCTTTGGCTCGCGGCCGTGCCATTTCAGCCTCCTGGTTTGTTGGAATCGGGCGAAGCGAATTATTTGGTTCTTTAGATTTGGTTTTATAGTAATAGTGATTGTAGAGATTGTCAAGCACAAAATTAACCCAGCTGCCGTGGATCTTTGGGACGCGAATTACTTCCGACCGTTGCCGTCGGCCGGCTTTCCAGCCTCGTCTAGATGCAGATGCGCGCCTCCGCCCTGTCCGCGCAACTCAATCACGCGATCTGCCCGGCTTTGAGTCAAATACGACGTGAGATCAACCCCCAGTCCGCCCAGCGACGTCAAATGCGCCAATTGTTCCGTATCTTGCTGGCGGCGAATCGCCAATCGCATTTCCTCCTCCAACCGTGACTGCTCGCGGGCGGAATTCAGTTTGGCTTCGCGGTGCGCCAGTTCCGCCGACTGACGTTTATCCTGCATGCGGATGTCGTGCTCGACTTCGTCCGCCTGTTCCTCGCGGCGTTTGCTGCTGCGCGCCAACTGACAATCCAGTTTGTAGTTTTCCAATTCTTGGGACTGCCGCTCCGTCTCCTTATCGAGTTGCAACCGCGTTCTGGCTTCGATTGCCTGATCATGCATCTGTTGCAGCGATTCGGCGGCCCCGTATCCGCGATAGACGACCTTATCGATGCGATATCCGCCCTGAGCGGCGCGGATCGTTAATTGCTTGTACGTCTCCAATTCGTTGAGTTGGTCGGTGTTGCGCTTGAACGATTCAAAATCGTGCCGGCCCGTGAAGTCGACGACGTCCGACGTGGCGGCGTTGACGAAATCCCCGATTGGGTCATGCGTGGTTTCAAGCATCCGCTCGATGTCGACCAGTTCAAAGAACACCATCAGCTTGATCGTCAACACCGCATCATCCGCCGTGCGGACGTCGTTGACGTCGTGATACATCTGGTCGGGCATCAGCCACAATTTTTGAAACACCAGCGCATTGGGCACCTTCTGCACGCCGCGCGATCCTCCGTCGGAGGCGTGCCACGAAAACGTGTGCAGCCACTCGCCCGGCTCGGGAACAAACACCGCCGGTCCGTACACGATCCGCCGCGAGACCTCTTCCGGTTCATCCGGCTTGCTATACACGACGACCGCTTCCTTAGCTGCGACTTGCATCACGTCGCGACAGGTGACGTCCAGATGCTCGCGTTCATCGAACCAGACGTCCGCCGGACCGATAATGTGACGCTGCCGGCCGTCGCGATATCGAACTACGAGGTACTCGCCCGGGTGCGCCACGTGGTGCCGCATCGCGCGAAACGAATTCAAACCGCGCCAAACGCGCTGCGGGCCGATGATCACATCCATGGTTCCATTGCGTCGGCACATCAACACGCGTTGGCCCTCTTCCACGGTGTAGTACAACATGCCCTGTCTCCCAAGTTGAGTGGTCGTGTCGCGGCCTTTTCGACGGTCGTCTCCGCCCCGATGCGGACGTCGATGAACGTGATGCGATCGTGCCGGCTGCATCGGAGGCGGAGTTGACTCACTGCATGGCACGTCCGCCTCCGTAAAATCGATTGCCGTCTCGGTAAATTCACACAGCATCGAATCGACCGACTCGCCGCCGGACATGCCGTAGTGGCGGTCAATCGCGGCGTTGATCTGCCGGTCGCTGGATGCGACAAATTTGACGTTCTTGGCGGTCAGAAAACGTAGCGTATCCGCCAGTGCCAAGTCGTCGGGGTCGGTAACGGCGAACTTGATTGTTTCGCCGTCGAAATCGATCGGAATCGCTCGGTACTGCCGCACCGAGTCCTCATGAATCAGGCGAATGATGCTCAACGGAATCTCAATCTCAGCCACGTTGACGTATTGGGGCGTCAACATGGAAGATCCCGTCCGGACCCGATTCGGCTCGCTCAGCGTTCCGCGAGTCGCCAGCAGTTGATGCGGCATTGTTGGCCACCCCCTTTCGATCAGCGGTCACCAAACTAGATGTGTCTGCGTTCGTCTTCGTCACGCTCGGCGCGAGCGTGGTTCGATCGCATCCGCCTCCATAGGCAATAACGTTAGACGGCCCAATTTGTTTCCAATATCGAACAGAGAAAAATCGGAGACGCCCCATTGACATCCCGGTCCCCCACGTTAAGATAACTCTCACTGCCCATGCGGGCGGGTCGCTCTCGGTGTCGCTTTTGCCGGGTCAAGTTTTGTCCCTCAAAGCTGTTTCACCGA
>JANQPT010000009.1 GCA_028285345.1 Planctomycetales bacterium | reverse complement strand
AGGCCGTCCGGGAATTCAAATCACCAAATAAAGCGTATTTTGGGAGGGCGAGGCTCCCGCCGAGCCGAACACGTTTTCAAGAATGCGGCTCAGCAGGAGCTTCGCCCTCCCAATTCCCGAACGCCCTCTGCTCCGCAATCGGGGCTACCCGTTGTGCGGTCGTGCCGGACCGTCTAATCCAAACAACAAGGGATATCCGGGCTGGAGAAAAAGCGTCGCTGGGCGAGCGGGACCTCAGGATTGTCGGACCGGCGAAAGACCAGTTTGCCGTCGACGATCACATGCGTGACCTGCGTCTTGTGCTCAAACGGATCGCCGTCATACAGCACGATGTCGGCCACTTTGCCCGCCTCCAGGGTGCCGTACTTGTCGTCAATGTTCAGAATCTTAGCGGCGCCGAGCGTCACCGCTTCCAGCGCCCGCTCGCGCCCCAGTCCGTACACCATGGCCATCGCCGCTTCATGGCGAATCACGCGCGTTTTGGGGACGTACGACTCAACGCCGCTGCCGATGGCGATCGGGATTTGTTGATCGGCCAGAACCGCGGAGTTCCCCAGGAACGACCGATAGGTCTCCATCCCGCCGACGCGCTGCATTGTGGGATGCACAATCACCGGCACGCCCGCTTTCTTGAGGGAGTCGGTGATGAGATAACCATCTGCCGCCAGCGCGATCTGGGCATCGAGTTTGAATTCTCCGGCTAATCGCAGCGCGGTCAAAATATCGTCGCTCCGCTGTGCACAGAACATCGCAGGCACCTTCTTTTGCAGGACCTTGACCAAGTTCTCCCGTTTCAGATCGCGGCTTGGCTGCTTGTCGGGAGATTTGCCGTCTTCCTGCTTGCGAGCGAAATTCGCCGCACCGGAGAGTGCTGCGCGGATCAGCGACGCCGTTCCCATGCGTGTCGCCGGTTTTCTTCCTTTGTAGGCTCCCTTGGGTGATTCGCCCAGATTGAACAGCATCGCCTGCGGATAGCGGATCGCCATCTCTTCCGGCGTCTGCCCATGAGTGCGAAACACGCCGGTCATCCCGCCGATCACATTCGCGCGGCCGGGACAGGCATGCACGACCGTCACGCCCTGCTGCAGGAGAAACTGCATCAGCGGCTCCGACGGATTGAAACCGTCCAGCACGCCGACGTCCGCCTGATTGGGATCGGACCGTTCGTTGGAATCTTGATCGGCGCGGATGTTATATTCGCCCTCCAAGGGGACGACGCTGTGCGCGTCGATCAGCCCCGGGGTGATTTCTGCCGCGGCAACTACGGGAATTCCCGCCGGCAGGTCCCAATTCTCGCGGGGGCCGGCGTAGACGATTTTTCCGTCCTTAATATGCACGGCGGCGTCGGCGATGGTCGGCTGCGCCACCGGATGCAGGCGTCCGGCAAGAATGACAAACTCGCGATGCTCAGGCTCCACTTGCGGGCGACCGGCGGGAACGTTTGGCGGCGTCGCCGATTCCAACGGAGTCACGAGCGGCTTTTCCGCGGGAACGTTTTTCCGATCCGGCAGCGAGAAGCCGCCGGTTTGATACAACCGCTCAGCGTCGTCCGCGAGATTGAATACGCGCTTCCCGTCGATATAGGTCTCCAACACTCGCGAATAGACGCTAAACGGCGGTCCGCTCAATACCACAAAGTCTGCATCTTTGCCCGCCTCCAATGAACCGATGCGGTGATCGAGGTGCATGACCTGCGCGCCGTGCAGCGTGATCGCCTTGAGGGCGGTCTCTTCATCCAACCCCCCGCGAACGGCGATCGCCGCGGTCCGCAAAAAGAAGCGGCTTTCCGTAACAGGGTCGTCGGTATTGACCAACACCTTGATCCCGGCGCCGGCCATTTCGGCGCCGCATTGCTCGACAAAGTCGACGACTTCCGCCTTGCCGCCGGGACTGTCGGGGATCGTCATCGACACCGGCACGCCGGCACCGGCGATCTGTTCGACGATTTTATACGCTTCGGTGCCGTGCTGAATCACCAGCTCGAAGTCGAACTCTTTTTTGAGCCGCAGCACGGTCAGCAAGTCGTCGGCCCGGTGCGAATGGAAATGGACCGTCCGCTTTTTCTGCAAGACTTCGACGAGCGATTCCATGCCGAGGTCGACGTCGGGCGGAGTTGCCTCTTCGCCGGCGGCCAGTTTCTTGCGATACGCGTCCCAGCTCCGGCGGTAATCGAGCGCCTTGAGAAACGCGGACCGCTGCAAGGCGGCGATTTTCATGCGTGTGCCGGGCGCTTTGCCTTTGCTGCCGTAACTCCGTTTGGGATTCTCACCGTTGGCCATCTTCAGGCCGCCGTAGACGTCGGGCGATTCGATCCACATCTCTTCGGGACTCCCGCCGCGGAGTTTGACGTAGATCGTCTGCCCGCCGATCACGTTGCCGCTGCCGGGCATGATGTTGACCGTGGTGATCCCGCCGGCGTTGGCCATGCGAATGCCGGGATCGAACGGATTGAGCGAATCGAGTGCGCGGACGATGCTCTGGACCGGACCGGTCATTTCGTTGCCGTCGCTATTCGCCGGTACGCGCGGGCGGGAATAGACGCCCAGATGCGAATGCGTGTCGACCAGCCCCGGGATAATCACTTTTCCGGCGGCGTCATGCACGTCGGCTCCTTCGGGAATCTCGACGTTGGCCGCATCTCCAACGGCGATGATCTTGCCGTCTTGCACGACCAGTGTGCCGGGATCGAAAACCTGATCGGCCGCCGTGAGAATTCTCGCGCCGCGATAGACGATTGGCTTAGCGTTCTCCGCACGGCAATACGCGGGGAGGATCGCTAAACAGAACGCGATTAAACATTTGTGAGTCAATCGTTGCATCAGCTGCCAGCCTTCCGCTTAGCGATTTTGAATCACGGTACCCATCGACCGCCGGATTTCGTTATAAAAAACCTTACTTCGATCCTAGCCCGTTGCGCGCCCGCTGCCCAGCATAATTAGGAGACACCACGATGCCGCTCAGGTTCAGCATACTGGTTCTTACGCTCTTTTCGCTTGTACTGTGTGAAACCGCGGCGTCCGCGGCAGAGCGGCCGAACATTTTGTGGATCAGCTGCGAGGACATCAGCCCCGATCTGCGTTGTTACGGCGACGAGTATGCCGTCAGCCCCAACATCGACCGGCTGGCGTCGCAGGGGGTACGCTACACGCGGGCGTTTTCGCATTCCGGCGTCTGTGCGCCGACGCGTTCGGGGATCATCACCGGCATGTATCCGATTAGCATCGGCACGCACAACATGCGCTGCAAAGGGGTTCCGCCCGCCGAAGTGCGTTGTTTTAGCGAATACTTGCGTGCGGCCGGCTACTATTGCACGAACAACGTCAAAACCGACTATCAATTTAACCCGCCGCTGACCGCCTGGGATGTCAGTTCCAACAAAGCACACTGGCGAGATCGGCCGAAAGATCAACCGTTCTTCGCGGTGATCAACATCACGACCTCGCATGAAAGCCAGATCCGCGATCCCCGCAAGCTCACTCAACAGCTTGTCGCCAAACTCAAGCCGGAGCAGCGGCACGATCCGGCCAAAGCGACGCTGCCCAAGTACTATCCCGACACGCCACTCGTCCGCCGCGATTGGGCCAACTATCACGACAACATCACCGCGATGGACGGCCAAGTGGGCGAAATCCTCAAGCAACTTGAAGAGGACGGATTGGCGGACGATACGATCGTCTGGTTCTGGGGCGATCACGGCCGCGGGCTGCCGCGGGGGAAACGTTGGATTTACGATTCGGGCCTGCAGATTCCGTTGATCATTCGCGTGCCGGAGAAATGGCGGGACCAGGTTCTGCCCGGCGCCGCCGAAAACTTAGCGCCTGGAACGGTCAATGACGAGTTGGTCGCCTTCGTCGATTTCGCACCGACGATGCTCTCCCTGGCGGGCGTTCCGATTCTGAAGCACATTCAAGGGCAAGCCTTTCTCGGCGAACAGAAGGCCGAGCCGCGCAGATACATCTTTGCCGCGCGGGACCGCATGGACGAGCGGTACGATCTGATTCGTGCCGTCCGCGACAAACGGTTCAAATACATCCACAACCAGATGACCTACATCCCCTATTCGCAAAACATTTGGTACATGAATCTGATGCCGACGATGCAGGAGATGCGGCGGCACCATGCGGAGGGCAAGCTGGTCGGCCCGCAAGAGCTGTACTTCCGCCAAGTCAAACCGGCTGAGGAACTATACGACACCGAGGCCGACCCGGAAGAATTGAACAATCTGGCCGCCGATCCCAAATACGCGGCCAAACTGGCGGAGTTGCGCACAGAACTCCAAAAATGGCGTGACGAGGTAGGCGACGTGGGGCTGATTCCCGAACCGGAGTTTGACGAGATGAAGCGGCCGGGCGGGAAGTACGAAACGACGGCGGCCCCGCTTTTTTATCCCGAGGGCTTCGACAAGGCGACCCAGAGCACTCGCGTTGCCATCCACGCTGGAACTTCCGGCAGCTCAATTGCCTATCGGCTCGATGCAAATCTCAAACAGCCGGCTCATTTGCAGGGGCGGAAGCGGGCAGACTGGAAGCTGTATTCGAAACCGGTCGCTGTCCCGCCCGGCCAACGGTTGTATGCGAAGGCATGCCGGATCGGTTTCAAGGATAGCAAAGTTGCAATGTACTCGCCGGAAACCGGAGTGTTTCAGTCGCGGCCCCTTCGTTCGCACTGGCGCGACGTGCTGAAAAAATCGGATCTCTTGGCGCAATTGTCGGAACTGAAATCACTCGATGAAACTGATCCGGCAACGATTGCTAAATATCGCAAGGCGCTCGACAGCGAGCATGGGTCAGTGCGATATTGGGCGGTGGTCGGCTTGCACCGCTACAGTGACGGCGGCGACGAGATCCAACAGGCGGTCCGCACTCATCTCGAAGACCCCGCACCGGTCGTGCGCGTCGCCGCAGCGCAGGCGGTTGCCGACTGGGGCGATCCAGAGAGCGGCGTACCGCTGTTGGCGAAGTTACTGCAACATCGACAGGACAGCATGCGTCTTTATGCGGCGATTGCTCTGGGAGAACTGGGAGAGAAGGCACGCCCGGCATTGCCGGAGATCAAGCGGGCCTTGAAAGACAAGTTCAAATACGTGATGCGGGTCTGTGAGTACACGTTAGCTGATTTGGAAACGGAACAACAGCCGCGATAGAGATTAGATCACTCGCGCGGGTGCCATGCTCTCGCGTCACGAAGTGACGAGTGAGCATGCGATTTCAGGGCAGCACACGGCATGGTCACTCGCCTAACGGCGTGAGACCATGGCACCCTTTGAGTTGCCGGCAATCAGGCAAGTTCGAAGCAAATTTCAAATACGTAATGCAGGTCTGCGAGTACACGCTTGCGGATCTGGAGGCGAGCCAACAGCCGTGATAGAATGAGGTCGTTCGCTGCGGTTGTGACAAAGCATCACTCAGGGCAGGTTCTTTTTATTTGATTCATCGAAGGAGTCCATCATCGTGATCCGTTCTCAACTTTGGATGTCGCTACTTATTCTTTTCCTGGTCGCGCCGGCGGCAATGGCGGAAGACCTGCCGTACGTGCAACACAAAAACATCATCTACGCCGAACCGCACGGCGTGGCGCTGGTGATGGATGTCTTCACGCCCACCGGCGAGAGCAACGGCGTCGGCATTGTCGACGTCGCCAGCGGCGCCTGGCATTCCGACCGGGGCAAGATCCGCGACCACAAACGGGCGCAGATGTATGACATCTTCGGCTCCAAAGGCTACACGGTGTTTGCGATCCGGCCCGGATCGATTACTAAGTTCTCGGCGCCGGAGATGCTGGCGAATCTCAAGCAGGGCATTCGCTGGGTCAAAGAACATGCGGCGGAGTACAAAATCGATCCCGACCGGCTGGGCCTGGTGGGAGCCTCGGCGGGCGGGCATCTCGCCTGTCTAGCCGCCGTGACCGCCCAGAACGGCGAAAAATCGGACGGGACCGAAGTCAAAGCAACCGCCGTCTTCTTCCCGCCGACCGATTTCACGATGTACGGTGAGCGGCCCGTTGATCCAAAATCCAACAGCCGCTTCGGTCAAATCGTGCGCCGCTTGGCGTTTCCCAACGGGATCGACGGACTGAGTGATGAGGAGATTGCCGCGGAGGTAATTAAGATTTCACCGGCAAAACTCGCACACGATAAGGCGCCGCCGTTTCTGTTCATCCACGGAGACGCCGACCGGGCGGTCCCGCTACAACAATCGGAGGTGATGGTCGCCGCTCTGAAGGAAGTCGGCGTGCCGGCAAAATTGATCGTCAAACCGGGTGGCGGGCATCCCTGGCTGACGATCCACGAAGAAGTCCGCGTCTTGGCGGATTGGCTGGATGGGCAGTTGCTGGAGAAGACCAGTGAATAAATTGAAAACGGCCTCCGTCCTTGGCGGATCGGAATTGGTCGATGGCCATTTTCACTTCAACGACTCCAAGTAAGTGATCAAATCGCGGAATTCGCGGACGGTCAGTTGGTCGATCAGCTTCTCCGGCATGATCGACGTCTTCTCGGCGGATCGATCCTCGATTCTCGCTGAGTTGAGTTTAATCGTCGTCCCGTCGGCGGTGCCGATTTCGATTTCGCCCTCGTGGTCTTGTCTGAGGATCATGCCGGTATGCGATTTGCCGTTGTCCATCACGAACAACCACGCCGTATATTGCGGCGCAATATCCGCGCTGGGATCCAGGATTGATTTGACCAGTTTTTCCCGGTCCAAAGTGCGGGCGATCGTCGACAGATCCGGCCCGATCGCGCCGCCGCGGCCTTCCACGGTATGGCAGCGGTAGCAGCCGGCGCTCGCCGAATGAAAAAACACCCGTCGTCCGGCGGCCGGGTCGCCGGGATTGTCCAACACTTTCAGCCAGCCGGCGGCATCCCGCGGCCGCTCGGGCAGAAGCTTCCGCAATTTCGGCGGAACGTCGTACCCGGTACTGGTGAGAGTCCGCACGAGTTGTTCGGCGCGATCGCGGTCGTCCTCAGTTATCTCGTCTGGCTTGGCCCGCAAGAATGACGATATTAGGTCGGTCAAAGTGACCTTCAATTCCGTGTCGAATTCCTTGGAAGGCAGCCGCCGCAGGCTGCGGAGCGCTTCGATTTTCAGATAGGGGTTGTCGGACGCAATTGTCTTTGTGAGCAGCTCGCGCGAAGCGGGATCGATCGGGTGCGCCGCCAACCCGGCGATCGCCTCGGCGCGGGTTTGCGGGTTTTGTTGTTGGTCAGCGATCACGCCCCGCAACAGCCGCGCCGCCGTCAGCACCGGAGAGGCTTGCAGCGTGCGGACGACCTCCCGCGTCAATACCGGATCGGCCAATGCTAACAGTTCTGTCAGCAGTTTTTCGTTCAATTCGGAGTGGCCGGGATCAAGCACCCGCAACGCCCGCGCCCGCAACGCCGGTGTCTTGCTTTCGTCGCGGACCATCTGCAGCACATATTGCGAGCCGGGGAGTTCGTTTTTGATCTTAGTCTTAAAATCGCCATCGCGCTCGATGCCGTCCAGAATCGCCAGCGCCGCCAGCGTCGCTTCGAACAGGTCGGTCGTCATCTCGCCATCAGACAGCAGCTCCTCCAGATTCGGCCGTAGATCTTGGAAATCTTCTTCGGCGATCCACTGGACGGCGGCGCGGCGGATGGCGGGGGACGGATCGCTCAAACCCGCCTCGGCGATCGATTGGCGTTGTCGATCCTTTTGACGCAGGGCCAGAAAGTAACCGAGTCGCGCTCGTGGATCCGGCGTGATCTGAGGATCAATCGCTTCCTCCAACAATGCCGACGTGAATGAGTTCTTGACGATTTGAACCGACTGCGAAAAGACAAATGGATCATCATGCTGAAAGACGGCATCAAATATCGTCCGCACTGAATTGGCAGTGTGCGTGTCGTGGATGTCATTGTGATCGGCGAGCGAAAGTGCGACTAACGGAAATGTCGGATCACTCCAGTCTCCCATCCTGACGAGTTTGTCTTTGTAGATGTACGGTTGGCCGCTGAGAATAAAAACACCTATCCCACACGCCATTCCGGTCCCCAGGGCGTCGCCGATGATGCGGCTCCAGTCTGCCACCGAAGGAATCAACTCGTGCTGAACAGCAAGTTTCGTTGTATCGACTTCATCGATTCTCAGCGCGCGATTCGATTGGGGTAGCAAGAGATCGGTAACGCAGAGTTTGTAGAACTCGGCAGCCGTCGTCGTCCTTCCGAACGCCCACACGACTTCAACCCGCGTGCGCCGAGATGCGTTCGCATCAGAGAAAGCCGCCGTCAGCGCCGTTGGCCCGCCCTCCGCCGTGGACAGTGCTTTCGCCGCGGCGCGCCGCACCTCGATCCGCTTCGAACTAAGCAACTCGGTTAACTCCTTCACCGGCCGATCCGGGATGGTTGCAACGTCGACCACCTCTCGCTGCGGCTCCTCCACCGCCGACACGCGCCAGATGCGGCCCTTGCCGTGCACCGGATAGTCCTTGAGCACCCAATCGCTAAAATACAGGCTCCCATCCGGCGCCACCGCTAAACCGACGGGGCGGAAGTTCTCGCCGCCGACGATCAGCGGCTCCGCTTTGGACGTAAACGACGTGCCGCGCGGCTTTAATTGAAACCGGTCGATGCGGTGGTCGCCCCACGAGCCGACCAGCAGCGAGCCAATGTATTCCTCCGGAAAACCGTCCGATTCATACGCCACGATCCCCGACGGCGCTTCGCCGGTGCCCGCGACCATCGGCAACGTGCCGGGCAATTCGCCGTTCCAGGCGGTAAACGGATGCACGCCGCGGCGACCGTTGCGATAGCGGTAGCCGTAGTCGCCGCCGCGAATCGTGTGCAGCAACCGGCAAGGGGGCCGGCTGTCGGGATCGTTGTCTACGGTGAACATGCGGCCGAACGTGTCGAAGCAACTCGCATGCGGATTCCAAAATCCGGTGGCGAACCGCGTCAGCTTTGATCCATCCGGGCGGCAGCGAAACACATTCCCCCCTTCCGCGCCGCCGGAGTGGCTGCTGCCATCGGAGCCGATCAATTTGTAATCGGCGCCCAGATTCTCGCCCATCCCAATGTACATCCATCCCAGCGGATCAAAGGCGAACCCCGCCAATCCGTTGTGCGGATAATCGCCCGGCGTGTCGAGGTGCACAATCCGCTTTTTAGTATCAGCCTTGTCGTCGCCGTCGGTATCGCGAAACAGCAGCACCTCTTTGCGCGTCGCCACGTAAACCGCGCCGTCGGGCCGCACGGCGATACTCATTCCGTGCACCAAGCCATCGGTGAACGTCGTAACGTTCTCGGCCCGGCCATGTTCATCGCGTCCGCTGAAGATCAGCACCCGGTCACTGTCGTGCCCTTTGTAGTCTTCGCGACGCCCGACGTGATGCGTGTTGCTCTCAATCACCCACACCCGCCCGCGATGATCGATGTCGATGCCGGTCGGCGTGACGACCTGCGGATGTTCGGCGTACAATTCAACTTTTAACCGCGGGTCGAGCGACTTGGGCGGAGTGACTTCTGCGCTGTCGGCAGTTGAGATTGCGATTGCGGAGACAGCAATCACCGTCGCGAGCGTCAACCTGCGGTTTGTCATCGACATTCCTCAAACAAGCAGCGGGAGCGGGTTCGATACAACCCAAATCATAGCGAGATTTACTGAGCAACTCGAACCCATAGGCGGGTGGCACCGATTGCGAAGCTATCGGTGTGCCGCAGGCACAAGAGGCCGCAATTTCCCCGTTCCCAGGCGTGGCGTTATCGCAAGATGAATTCACGCGGCAACTGCAGCCTCGTACGGGCTTTGCCCGCCCCGAATGCTGCGCAGAGGCCGTCCGGGAATTGGGAGGGCGAAGCTCCTGCTGAGCCAAGTTTTGGAAAACGTGTTCGGCTCGGCGGGAGCCTCGCCCTCCCAAAATACGCTCTATTTGGTGTTTTGAATTCCCGGATGGCCTCTGCTGCGCAATCGCGGCCACCCGGTTGGTGTGTTCCGCAAGTTATTCAGAACGCTTCGTTGATCTCGCCGCCGCTGCGCGTCATCAGCGCGCGCAGCATGTCCAGTCCGATGTTGTCGCTGAGGAATCGGCCGCTGCCATCGCACAACGAAACGAAACAACCCCCGGGATGCGGACTGGAAAACTGAAAACGGCGTTCGGCGCTGTCGGAACAGTTCGATTCGGGCGGATTGATTCCCGCTTGCGCGCAGTTTGCCGAGGCCTTCCACCAACGCAGCACGCCGCGGGCGAATCCCTGTCCGCCGCCGCCTCCACCGCCTCCTCCGCCACCGCCCCCGCCGGCGTTGATTGCGCCGCGGGCCCAGCCGCCGAATTCGAAGGCGATTTCTCCGGCAGACAGCGTGTTCGTGGCGCCGTCGGTGATGTCGTCAAAACCGACTGAGGAAATCGGATATAAGACCCCGTCGTCGGCACCCGGTTCGGTACCGGCGTTGGCCGCAAAATGGCTGGTGCCGTACCGCTGGTCGATAATCCCACTCTCCGGCTGAGACGGACAGATAAAGACGGGCAAGCTTTTAATCACGACTTCGGCGTTTTCCGGCGCGTCGAAGCGGAAGTTGAAGTCGTAGATTTCATAGACCGGCTGCTGATCGACATATGGCAGAATCATCGACTGCCATGTCGTGAGAATGTGTCCCTGCGAGCGGCTGCCTGAGGTTCCCAGCACTCCGAAGGGAAACACGTTGTGAGACGATTCATAATTGTGCAGTGCGAGCGAGATTTGCCGCATGTTGTTCCGGCAGTGTGTCCGCCTCGCGGCCTCGCGGGCCTGTTGCACAGCCGGCAAGATCAGCGCCAGCAGAATCGCGATGACCGCGATCACGACCAGCAGCTCGATCAATGTAAACCCGCGCGCCCGGGACTTTGTACCTGAGGCAATTGGCATGAATATTCCTTATGGCAACTTAAGCGCTTGGTAGTTTTCTCTGTTGTTCGCATCTTCGATGCGATTGACAAACAACACCGCTCGGCCCCCGCGCAAGTTCGGCCGCAGTCGTTTGCCGAGTTGTACATTTCCTTCGACGACCAGATCACCGGCCTCGTATTCTTGGACCCTCACATTGCGACGCACGATTCGTCCGATGGGTTGTTCGCCCGACAGATCGTCGGGCCACTCGCCCCATTGCACAATCCGTCCGTCGTTGCCGTAGCCGGCCAAGCCGACCGCCGCCAGCGCGCCGATGATTCCATCGCAGGTCCCACCCAGACCTTCCAGGTGAATGCTGTGAGCGGCCGCCAATTCTTGCGCCGCAGCCTGTGTCATTACTTCGACCCCGCATTGACGGCCGAAATCCTCGATCGCGGCAGGAACCTCGAAGGCGATACAGAGTCCCGGATCGCTCCCTTCGACAAACCAATCGCGCATCACGCGGCGGCAGTCGTCGATCAAGCCCTCGATGTCAAGTTCACCCCGCGGCTGCAGGAGGAGGGATGCGGATCCGTTCTGCGAAGTGTACGGAATCCGCGGATCGACAAACAGCTGGTGCCGGACGATGCGAAGGCAACGCCACTGCCGCTGCGTTTCCCGGGCGATCGCCCGCGCCAGTTGATTGGTGCCGGGCGATCCCACAATGTCGGTGTCGTCGATCCCCACGTAAATCATGAGGCGTCTCTCGCGCGCGGCCGGGCATAAAACAAGATCGCCCCGCTTACAAATCCGGCGAGTGCGCCGCACAAAGTGTATGTGATCGCGGCTTGCGGCAACCAGACTTCGAGCGGCCGCCGGCCCAATTGCTCCCAACCGACGGCCTTTGCAGTGCCGCGCACGGCCAGAGCCAGCAGATTGCTGCTCAATCCCGCCACGCTGAACATCAAGTATTGCCGCCAGCCTCCTCGCGCTCGGCGAAGCGTCCAATCCAAAAACGGCCCCGTCCCGGTCAGGCTGGTCAAAGCTCCCAGGCCGACTCCATCGCCGGTCAGTCCTCCCGCTTGTAGCCCCAGCGCGGACAAAAGTGCGGAGGCCCCCATCACCGTTCCCGCACCATAGCGGGGCACCATGGCCAACCCGACCGCCATGGGAAACACCGCTCTCAAGATCGCATGGCCGGGGATCCGCAGGCTAAAATCAAGCAGCGTTGAGAGCGCCGCGGCGGCCATTCCGGCCAAAACCAGTACCGCCCATTCGCGTGCTGAAATGATGCCACGGTCATCAATGAGCACGCGCAATCGCGACGTCCCACGCAGTCCGGGATGGACGTCGAGCTTAAACGGAGAATTCAACATGGTGCACGGCAGCACAGAGCAAAAGTGGCAGTAAGTCAGCACGGTAAGCGGCTGGCGTACTGGGCTGGCATGCCGCACCGGAATGAGCAAACCGCGATTATGCCGACTGCTCAATCCCGCTGCAACCGTCGAACTGCGTCGGTTTCGCCGCCGATTCCGCGATCTTGTCAACAACGTCGAAGTCGCTATTTGGCGAGCAACCCGCGTGTTTCTGGGACATCGTCGATCTCGCGAGCCCATCTCTTGAACCCGGTTCTCAAAGCTGATAAGACAGACCGCGAGTTTGTGAGGTTTTGGAATTCGTTTTTGCTTGCAGGCCCCAAACAATGCCCATTGCGACCCCCCAACAGTATGCCCAAATGCTCGACGCCGCCCAAGCCGGCGACTACGCGTTTCCCGCGATCAACGTGACCTCGCTGGTCACAATCAACGCGGCCCTCAAGGCGTTTGCCGAGAAACGATCGGACGGGATCATTCAGGTCTCCACCGGCGGCGGGCAATTTGCCTCCGGTTTGAACGTCAACGACGCAGCGAAGGGGGCGATTGTCCTCGCTGAAGCGGCGCATCGATTGGCGGCGGAGTACGACGTATTCATTGGGTTGCACACCGACCACTGCCAACCGGAAAAAGTGGATGGATTTTTGCGTCCCCTGATCGCCGAAACAGCTCGGCGGCGTGAGGCGGGACTGCCCAACTTGTTCCAATCGCACATGTTGGATGCCTCGTCGTTGCCGCTCAAAGAAAACATGGTCCTCTCGCAGGAACTGCTAAAGCTCAGCGCAGCGAACGAGATCATCTTGGAGGTCGAAGCCGGAGTTGTCGGCGGCGAGGAAGACGGCGTCGATCATTCTGACCAGCCGGCGGAGAAGCTGTACACAACTCCTGACGATATGCTGGAGGTGTACGAATCGCTCAACGGACTGGGACGGTACTTGTTTGCGGCGACGTTCGGCAACGTGCACGGCAGCTACAAACCGGGTGCGGTCAAATTGCGGCCCGACATTCTCAAACAAGGCCAGGATGCGGTCATCGCCAAACACGGTCAGGAGGCGAAGTTCGACTTGGTCTTCCACGGCGGTTCCGGCACACCGCTGGAAGAGATCCGCGAGACTTTGGCCTACGGCGTCGTGAAGATGAACATCGACACCGACACGCAATACGCCTTCACGCGTCCCGTTGTCGACCACATGATGACCAACTACGACGGCGTGTTAAAAATCGACGGCGAAATCGGCAACAAGAAAGCCTACGACCCGCGCAGCTACCTGAAGAAGGCGGAGGCAGGCGTCGCGGAGCGGCTGGGGCAAGCGTGCGACGAGTTGTTGTCCACCGGCAAGACGATTGCCTAACCGCGGCACAATTGGCGTCGCGGACCATGCGATTGGTTTTCCCGCCGGCTACTTGTGCAGGATGGCCTCGTTGATGTTGGAGACGCGTAGCACCAGCAGTCGCTGAAATTGCGGGTCTTCGACCGGCGGAGCATCCTCGTCCTCATCGGCCGCCGTTTCGTCGGACTCTTCGGCCTTGTTACGTTCCATGAGCTGCTGATAGGCCTGCAGTTCGAGATCGTCCGCTTCGCTTCCGAAGTAGAACTGATGCCCCAACGTGCCCGGCCGGTCCGGGGCGCCGCCGATGACGACCCATTCTCCTACCATCACCCGGACCTTGAACCGCTCGGCATGGAACACTTTCTGCTTCTGCCCGTTGCGCATCGTGTAAGTCCCGTTTTCGCCGGCAGTGTGACGAAACTTCGGGACCGCGTGATTAATGACCGGCGTGAACTCCAATTCGACCCACCCGTCCTGGTCTTTGCGGGCGGTCAGCCGGTACATGCCTTGAGCGAAGTCGAAGCCGCGGCCCTGGGTATCGTTTGATCCGGCGAGTCGAATCTGGCAATGTTTGAAATGCGGACTGGCAGTCAGTTGCGTGGTCACCCCTTCGGGGATCAATACCGAATGCATGTGGACTTGTTCGGCACGTTTGGCGCTAGTGGCATCGGCTGATCCGGGCTGGAGCAACTCGATCAATGAGTCCGGGGGTAACGTCGCGGCAACGCCAATGCGGAAGCCGTTCTCTTGCAATCGCCGCCAGTTTTCGTCGTTTTCTCCCGGCACCACTTGGTTCAGTTCGGTCCAAAGCCGTTCATTAATCAGCGGATCGCCGGCGTAGCGGCGCACGTGCCCAATCTGCACTTCAATGGCGTTCGGGGCCACCGGCAGTTTGGACAGCTTGTTCTTCTTGGGCTCGGCCGAGTCACGATTGACGTCCTCGAACAGCTTGCAGCCGAACAGGCTGCAGCTCAAGAGTATGAACGTCAATCCAAAGAGTTTTCGCATCTCGAAACGCGATCCAGAGTGGATTTGAGACCGACAAACGGAAATGTTTGCAGACAGGGTGGGAGAGAAAGGGGCGGGAGTGTATGGAAGCTGCCAGTAGCTGTCAATCGGAACCGTCCGGTCAGCTCATCTGCAGCTCAACCATTTCCCGGTATCGGCTGCTGTGGTCCATCAAATCGTGATGGCTGCCGGACTCGACGATTTCCCCCTGCTCCAGCACGAAGATGCGGTCCGCATCGGTGATCGTGCTGAGCCGGTGTGCAATCACAAAACAGGTGCGGCCCGTCGTCAGCTCGGCCAAGCTATCTTGAATCAGGCGCTCGCTTTCTGTGTCCAAGTTGCTCGTCGCTTCATCGAGGATCAAGATCTTGGGATCGGCCAGCACCGCTCTTGCGATCGCCAGACGTTGACGTTGTCCCCCGCTTAGCTTGACGCCTCGCTCACCGATGATTGTCTCGTATCCGTCGGGCAGATCGGAAATAAAACTGTGCGCGTTGGCGATCTCGGCGGCGCGGCGAATTTCCGCCACAGAGGCGTCACGCGCGCCGTAGCCAATGTTTTCGCCGACCGTCCCGTCAAATAGAAAGATGTCCTGCTCGACGATGCTGATCAGCGCGCGATAACTCTCTACGCGAATCTTTTTCAGATCGACGCCGTCCAGTTCGATTCGTCCTTGCGTCGGGTCATAAAATCGGGCGATCAAATTGCAGAGCGTGGTCTTTCCCGCTCCACTCGGACCGACAAGCGCGATTGTTTCTCCCGGTTCGATCTCGAGATTCAAGCCGTGCAACACCGGTGCCGTTCCGCCGGGGTACTGGAATGAAAGATCGTGGACGGCAATTCGGCCTTCGACCGTTTCGGGGTCAATATTGATCGCATCGGCCGCCGGCGGCATTTCCTGCGGATCGTCCATCAAATCCAAGATGCGATCCAATCCCGCGAGACTGCTCTGAAACTGTGTCGCGCTGTTGGCCAACACCGCGATCGGTTCCAGCAGCATCGCCAGGTAAAACAGAAACATCATCAGATCGCCCAGCGTCAATTCGCCGCGTAATACCTGCAAACCGCCGTAGATCAGCAAACCGGCCGATGCCAGCGGAATCAGCACGCTCCAGACCATCTCCACGATCCGCATCCGCCACCATGCCAGCAGTTCCTGCCGAGCCATCAAGTGATTGCCGCGCGTGAACCGGGACGACTCGCTCCGCTGGCGTCCGAAGGTTCTCACGACCCGCATGCCGCCAAACGCTTCGGTGGCGTGACTGTCGATTTCCTGACGGCGCCGGCGGACGTCGCGCTGCAACGGGCGAATCCGGCTGATCCACGTGCTGTGGGTCAGATACACCGCCGGCAGCAGTATCAACGATCCCAGCAACAGCCGCCAATCGACCCAGGCTAGCACCGCCAGACTTCCAACGAGTTGGATGATCGCCCGCCAGGGGTTGTACAGCATGCTGAAGATCAACTCCGCTACACCGCCAGCATCCTCGCGAAGAATGCTCGCCACGCCGCCCGACTTTAGCTGATAGACACGATGCAGCGGCAACCGGACCGCGTGATCGAACACGCGGCGGCGGACGGACATCTGCACTAACTTTGTCGTCTTGGTGGCCAGCCAGCGGCCCCAAATATGAATCACGATCTCCACCAAGGAAATGCAGATCACTGCCGTTGCCAAAACGATCAGCAGATCGCGGCGATCGGTGGGAACGGGAAACCGATCGGTGATCGCTGCCGGGATCGGCCGTTCAGTGAACACATAATCGATGGCGACTTTTGTTGCCGCAGGAGGGACTAACTTCAGCACTGTGGAAACACTGAGCGTGAGCAGCGCTACAGCGATTTTCCCCCGGTGCCCGTTGAGCAGCCGAATAAACTGGCCAAACAGCGTCAGGAATGAGCGATCCGTTTTAGACTGCTCAGGACTCGATTCAGTCGCTGAACCGTCGCCTTCACCCTCATTGCGCCGTTTACGAATGTGATCAAGGTATTCCGCAAAACGGCGGCGGCTGGAAGTCTGACGATTCATGGAAGTCAAGCAAGTCTTTCCTGGAATTGGAAAGTTGGAAAAGACAGAGAACCGAGGCCCTGTTTCGTGTCATAGAATTGTATAGACGGCAGTCAAGCAAAGTCTCCAATTCTTGACTCGGCTCATCTTTTCGTGAAACAAAACCCGCGGAAGTACGCTACACCTTGAGAGCGGATAGTCACTGAGCCGAGCGGAATCCGGCGATCGAAAGTCAGATTTGATGCAAAATGGACTCAAGGGAAACCCTTAAACCGCAACCACAAAACAACTTAAGAAAACACCACGAAATCGTGTCCGGTGAGTGCCGGTTTTGTTGATCTACAGGTGAGAAGAGGAGCGGAGATTCGAGTTTGTAATTGACGGATCAAATCATTGATCAACGTGACAGTCAAAAAATTGGTCAGCAAAACCCGGCCGAAGCCGATAGTCTTGAAGTTCATAAAACGTACCGAGGCCGAAGGCAAGGCACGGTTGGGTTTCTTGGGTCAGCAATTCGGAGAACAGGAGGGCAGAAATGATGATCGCCACAACTCCCAAACGCCGAATTGCGCCCATCACCGAGCAAACGTTTCGCTATTGGGGCAAGTCCACCGATAAACAGACTCGCCCGCGCCGTCGGCGAACTGCGAAAAACACGGCGCGCCCGCAAAGCCGGTCTGTGCAACGCGCTGCCCAGTATCGCGTCGACACGGTTGCGACAGCGAGCAGACGCCCCTTCTTCCCCAGTCGGCTGCATTTGGTCGTGATCTGCACGGCGACACTCTTGATCGGCGCCGTCTCAGCGGTCGATACCTACTGGTCATTCAAGAACCAGGAGATACTCTTAGAGTATGAACAAAACCCGGTCGGACGCTGGTTGATCCTGCTGGATGGCGGCGATGTGGCGCTGTTCATGACCGCCAAGATGATCGGCACGCTGGTCGTGATGTGCGCGATTCCGCTACTCTACCGCTTCCGACCCAGTTGGGGCCTGACCGTCGGCATCTCGGTCGGCACCTTCCAATTGCTGCTGTTTTTCTATCTGAATCTCGGACAATACGTCGCGACGATGTGATTCACGGCAGACTGTCGCTGCATTGTGTAAACATCTACAATGCATGAACGGGATTTGATGCGTCGAAGTACCAACGGCGCACAGTTCGTGTCATCCACAACGCAGCATCAGGGATTTGGCCATGACGCACGCCGCTATGACTCGGCAGTCCGACTGTTCATTCTCACGCCGACGGTTTCTTCAGACAGCAGCCGGCGCCGGCTTGCTATTACCCGCATTTGCCGGTCGTTTGTCGGCCGCGGCTGACAAAAAACGCCCCAAAGTCGCCGTCGTCTACACGTCGTTCACGCATCGCTCACACGCCCACGTGCTGTTGGAAAACTTTCTGCACCCGTATCTCTTCAACGGCAAACTGACCGATCCCGGCGTCGACGTCGTGAGCTTGTACGCCGACCAGAAGCCCGGCGGCGATATGACGCCCCAGGTCGCCCAGGAATACAAGCTGCCGGTGTACGACACGATTGACGCAGCACTCTGCCGGGGTGGAAAGGAACTGGCGGTCGATGCCGTGCTCTGCATCGGCGAGCACGGCAGTTATCCCCGCACGGAACTCGGGCAAATCATGTATCCCCGGAAGCGTTTCTTCGACGAAGTCGTCGCGGTCATGAAACGCTCGAATCGTTTTGTTCCGGTGTTCAACGACAAACATCTCTCGTATCGCTGGGATTGGGCCAAGGAGATGTACGACACCGCCGTCGCCCATGGAATCCCCTTTATGGCGGGCAGTTCGGTGCCGCTGGCGCAGCGGGCGCCGATGTTCGACCTGCCTGCCGGCGCGGAGATCGAAGAGGCGGTTTCCATACACGGCGGGCCGATTGAGTCGTACGACTTTCACGCATTTGAAGTGCTGCAATCGGTCGTCGAAGCCCGACGCGGCGGCGAGGCGGGAATTGCACGTGTGCAGTTTCTCTCCGGTGATGAGTTTCTCAACGCCGCGAACCACAAATGGTCCCTGGCGTTGGCTATGGCGGCCATGAAGGCCGAGGCTGCGTTTACGAAGAAACCACTGACGATTCCGCAGTTCGCACCTCATGGAATCCTGCTGGAATATCGCGACGGCTTCCGGGCAACGATCCTCAAAGTGGGTTCAAGCAGTACCCGCTGGAATCTCGCCTGCCGCCTCAAGGGAGAACGGACACCAATCGCGGCGCACTTCAACCCCGGTCCCTGGGACAACCGCTGCCTGTTCAAGGCGCTTTCGCACGCGATTCAGCATCACTTCATCCACGGCCAGGCGCCGTATCCTGTCGAGAGAACTTTGCTCGTGACCGGCATCCTGGACGCCGCCATGCGTTCTCGGCACGACGGCGGCAAAGCATTGGACACACCGCAACTGGCGATCGCCTACCAGCCGCGCGATTTTCGCGCCATGCGAGAGACGGGAGCGTCGTGGGAGATCCTCACACCCGACACGCCCCAGCCGCAGGGCATCAATCGGGACGAATTATACATCAATGCGTGAGACCGACTGACTCGGCGAAAAACCCCCCAGTTGCGGAAATTCTTGACGCCCACCGCGATCAATACTGCGAATTCTGCGCAGGCAGCAGGTCAAACGCGCGGTTGAGTTGAATCACCACCTGATCCGGTTCCGTCGCGATATAGTGATATCCCACGATCGTCATCGTAAATAAGGAGGCGATCAACAAGACCGGCACCGTGTATTTGAACGCGGTCGAACTGTTCGGCCATGCTTGAGACAGCACATACGGCAGGCAGCAGTACAACATCGGAGTGCAAAACGCGAAGAACCGCAATTCGGAGTACGACGCGACTGCCATCACGAGAAACAGAAACAAAAACGCCATCACAAACGCAGCACCCCATTGCCGCTCACGGAGCCCCCGAGAGATCGCTTTCCAACTCGCAGGCAGGAAAAACAGACACAGTACCGGCAGCGTCAAGAAGAGATGGAACAGCATCTTGGTGCGGGTTTCTTCCGCCTTGAATTCCTGCCAGGCGTCGCCCGGCTGATGCTCCAGATAGACGAACTCGCCTGGATTGAGCGTCCCATATTCCTGCAAAATGCGATAGAAATGTTGCATCCCCACGGTCGCAATAATCACCGACGTGATCAGGAACATCAACCACGCCCGCCCGTTCGATGCAGGTTGCGATGACGGCTGCTTCGACTTGCGCTTTGCCTGAGTATTCTCAGCAGGCCGTTGTTCCCGCCAAATTGCATAGATGTGAAACGCAACAAACAACGGAATCGCCAGCAGACTGTTGTAACGGAAATTGAGCGCGAGAGAAATTAGTACTCCCGCACCAACCGCCCAGGTAATTGACCGCCGCTCAATCGCCTCGACGTAGGCAATTAAACCCGAAGTGATCAAGATCCCCGCGATGGCATCGTGGTGCAGCCGCGTGGTGGAGAACAAGATCAGCGGTCCCAATGCGGCACCGACGTATCCCACAACCTGCCAGGCCGGCGGAACGTTCAACCGCCCCATCAGCCGCCATAACAGTAGGAAGTAGATCGCCATCACGACATTTGCTGCCAGAAACGCGCACACCGTAATGAACCACCAAAATGATGACGGCTCAAGTTCAAAGTACTGGGCGACCGCCGCGCCCGATTTCAGCACATACGGCAAGGCCGGGCCGTGATGAAACAGCGGCTTGCGATAGATGGCGTTCGTCCATTTTCGGCGGTCCATGAATTCGGGGTCGCGCATTGTGGAATAGTCCGACCCGTCCCACTGCATTCGCCTCGCCAGCGTCAGATAGACAAATTCATCGCCGGAAAACGGAAAACGCGTGTAATTTGGCGGCAAATCGCCCCGAGAGAAGCTCGGCAGGTGCAGCAGCAGATTCAGACACCACAAGCCGCAGAACAGGACCAGCACCGTTTTCGCGGCCTGTGAAGAAGTCGACTCTGATGTCTTTTTTGTCATTCCTCGAATATCTCTGACACGCGGCAATGCCGATAGAATTCTGAGACCGGGCGGCCCAATTGGCCACCCCATTTCAGGATCGTGTCCACCCGGAGAAAATTCAAGCCCGCAGCAGCGCGCGTGGACGGCAACGAACAGCAACGGCGGCGTTAATTTTTTGATTTCCTGAGCGAAATCGGCGGATTATTTTTTCCGCAGACTACGAACTTCGCGTCCATGCTCTAAAATACCCGTGAATTTTCAGCCCCGCGCGGACGATACGGACTTCGTGCGGACAAATTCCCCCCCAGTCAATAGAAGCGAATCATGCCAGAAGTCAGCCAAACCATCGATCCGACCGAGATTGACGAATGGTTCGAGTCGCTCGACGACCTGCTGCATCGTCACGGCGCCGACGGCGTTCGTCAGATCATGGCGGAGTTGCAGGAGCGGGCGTATCAACGCGGCGTGGCGATGCCCTTTACGGCAAATACGCCCTACATCAACACGATTCACCACGAACAACAGCCCCGGTTTCCCGGAAACCGTGACATCGAACGCCGGATCAAGAGTATCATCCGCTGGAACGCGATGGCGATGGTCGTCCGTGCCAATCACGAAAGCCCCGGGATTGGCGGACATATTTCGACCTACGCGTCGGCGGCGACGCTGCTGGAAATCGGCTTTAATCACTTCTTCAAGGCGCCCCACGGCGAACACTTGGGCGACCTCGTCTATTTTCAGGGGCACGCCGCGCCGGGCATCTATGCCCGTGCATTCGTAGAAGGTCGCCTCACCGAAGAGGACTTACTCCGTTTTCGCCGCGAGATTCCCCGCGGGTCCGGGTTGTCCTCCTATCCGCACCCCTGGCTGATGCCCGACTTCTGGCAGTTTCCGACGGTTTCGATGGGGCTGGGGCCGATCTCGGCGATTTACCTGGCCCGGTTTCTGCGCTATTTGGAGCACCGTGGGATTGCCGACACCTCACAGTCGCACGTCTGGTGTTACGTGGGCGATGGCGAGGTCGACGAGCCGGAAACGCTCGGCGCGCTCACGCTCGCGTCCCGCGAGAAACTCGACAATCTGATTTTCGTGATCAACTGCAATTTGCAGCGGCTTGACGGCCCGGTCCGCGGAAACGGCAAGATCATTCAAGAATTGGAGGCGGCGTTCCGCGGGGCCGGCTGGAATTGCATCAAGGTCATTTGGGGCAGCGCCTGGGATTCTCTGCTCGATGACGACGAAGATGGGTTGCTGGTCAAACGAATGGGCGAGGTCGTTGACGGGCAATACCAAAAGTATGTCGTCGAAGGGGGCGATTATATTCGCGAACACTTTTTTGGCGCGAATCCGCAGTTGCATGATCTTGTCGACCACCTCTCCGACGAGCAGTTGCACAAACTGAATCGCGGCGGCCACGATCCGGAGAAGGTATACTCCGCGTATCAGGCGGCCGTCGAACACACCGGGGCGCCGACGGTCATTTTGGCCAAAACCATTAAAGGCTACGGCCTAGGCGAAGCCGGGGAAGGCCGCAATATCACGCACCAACAGAAAAAGCTCAACGAGGAAGAACTCCGCGAATTCCGCGCGCGATTCGCCATCCCCATTGGCGACGACGAAATCGCAGATGCGCCCCTTCATCGGCCGCCCGAGGACAGCCCGGAGATGAATTATCTCCTCGAGCGCCGCAACGAATTGGGGGGCTTTCTGCCCGCGCGGAAACCGACCGAAGAACGTCTGCAAATCCCTGCTCTCGACACGTTCGACAAAAAGGTGCTGCAAGGTGACGCCGGAATGGCCACGACCATGGCATTCGGACGGATCATCAGCGATTTGCTCAAGGACAAACAGATCGGCAAAAGGATCGTGCCGATCATCCCCGACGAAGCTCGTACCTTCGGCATGGAAGCGCTGTTCCGGCAGTGCGGGATTTACTCCAGCAAAGGCCAGCTCTACGAACCGGTCGACGCCGACCAGATCCTGTATTACAAAGAAGCCAAAGACGGGCAAATCCTCGAAGAAGGCATCAACGAAGCGGGGGCACTCTCATCGTTTATTGCCGCCGGTACGTCGTACAGTAACCTCGGCGTCAATATGGTCCCGTTTTATATCTACTACTCGATGTTCGGTTTTCAGCGCGTAGGCGACTTAATCTGGGCCGCCGCTGATTCTCGGACCAAGGGATTCCTGGTCGGCGGGACGTCGGGACGCACGACACTGAGCGGCGAAGGTCTGCAACACCAGGACGGACAGAGCCAATTGATCGCCACCACCGTTCCCAATTTGCATGCCTACGATCCGGCGTACTCCTACGAAGTCGCGGTCATCATCCAAGACGGTCTGCGGCGGATGTACGGCGAAGGAGAAGAAGTCTTTTATTATCTGTCGGTTTACAACGAAGTTTACGAAATGCCGGGCATGCCTCCCGGTGCGGAAGAAGGCATCCTCAACGGGCTGTACCGCATTTCCAAACCGGACGGCGCGGATTCCGCGTCCCCGCGTCCTCAGTTGCTGGGCAGCGGACCGATATTGCGCGAAGCGTGCCGCGCACAGTCGATCTTGAAAGAGCAGTATGACGTCGAGGTCGACGTCTGGAGCGTGACCAGTTTCAGCGAGTTGTGCCGGGCCGCGCATAAAGCCGATCGTTGGAATCGGCTTCACCCAGGTGAGGCAGAGCAGAGCAGCCATCTTGTGAACTGTCTTGCCGGACTGAATGGTCCGTTTATCGCTGCCAGCGACAACGTGCGACTGGTAGCGGAGCAAATACGGCAATGGGTACCGGGCCGTTACGTGACGTTGGGAACCGACGGGTTCGGCCGAAGTGACTCTCGCGAAGCGCTTCGGCAACATTTTGAGGTCAGTGCCGAACACATCGCGTACGCCACGCTCTCAGCGTTGGCGGCGGACTGCAATTTTGACAAGAAACGCCTAGCAGGTGCCATCAAAGAATTGGGCATCGAACCGGAGCAGGTTGATCCTGCCGTGGCATAGTCGTAGTCATGAATCGGTGTCGGCGCCATTACGGCGAATTGTTCCATTGCGAGGCGAGCGGACTGTCACCGACGGATTCCTTTATTGAAGCAAAATTATGTCCATCGAATTTCGTCTCCCCGAGTTGGGAGAAAACATTGAGGAAGCCGAAATCGCCGAAGTGCTGGTGAAGGAGGGGGACCACATCGATGCCGAACAGTCGGTGATGGAACTCGAAACGGAAAAGGCGGTTCTCGAACTGCCCTGTCCGCATGCAGGCCGCGTGACGAAAATCCACGTCTCTGAAGGGGAGAGCGTTAAAGTCGGATCGGTCATCCTGACCATCGACGACGCGGCCGATGGCGAAGCCGCCGAGTCGGCTGCCACCACCGAAGCCACGGCTCCACCCGCGCAGCCCGAACACTCCCCACCAGCGGAAGCGGTGGTGGAAGAGGCAGATCCGCCGGCGCAAACTGTCGCAATTACAGAGGAAAAGCCTAGTCCGGCGCGCACTGGCCCGCCGTCAGATACGATGGGCCTGACCGATCAACCCCCTCCGCCCGCAGGCCCCGCAACGCGGCGGTTCGCGCGCAAACTTGGTGTCGATCTGCACGCCGTCACCGGAACCGGGCCGGAAGGGCGGATCTCGGAAGAGGACGTACAAGACTACGTCCGAAACCGATTCCAAGCAGCCGACGCGGCGAGTCCCGTGCGAGCGGTTCCGCCATTGCCTGATTTCACACAGTTTGGACCTGTCGAGCGGCAGCGGCTGAACAAACTCAGCCGTACCGCCGCCGACCAGTTGAGCACCTCGTGGCAGGTGATTCCGCACGTCACCCAGCACGACTCGGCTGACATTACCGAACTGGAAGCGGTCCGCCGGCAATATCTTGAGACCACCGGCAAAAGCGGCCCCAAGATCACCATGACGGCAATCGCCATCAAAGCCTGCGTCCAGATTCTTACGGAGATGCCGCAGGTCAACAGCAGTCTTGACGTCGAGACCGGCGAGCTGATTCTCAAGCAGTACTACCACATCGGAGTGGCAGTTGATACCGAGCACGGGTTGGTCGTTCCCGTCGTACAAGACGCGGATCGCAAGTCGATTTTGGAGATTGCCGACGAGCTGACGCAATTGGCCGAACGAGCCCGCGAACGGAAGCTGGTCCTGGCGGAGATGCAAGGGGCGACATTTACGATTACCAACCTCGGCGGGATCGGCGGCACGGCGTTTACGCCCATCGTCAATTACCCGGAAGTCGCCATTCTCGGCATGTCGCGGGCCCGCAAGCAGCCGACGTTGGCCGACGGTGAATTGCAGGAACGGCTCATGCTGCCGCTGTCGTTGTCATACGATCACCGCGTGATCAACGGTGCCGATGCCGCACGGTTTGTCGTCCGCCTCTCCGCACTGCTGGCCCAGCCCTTCGGATTGTTGGCGAACGTGTAACGAGTCCGGCAACTGTCCGCTCTAAGAAAATAAGAAACCTGAGAAGAACATCATGCCCGACACCGAACTTTTCGTTCTGGGAGGCGGTCCCGGAGGTTATCCCGCGGCGTTCGCGGCCGCCGATCATGGGATGAATGTGACCCTCGTCGACGACGGCATCAAGCCGGGCGGCGTCTGCCTGCATCGCGGCTGCATCCCCTCAAAAGCGCTGTTGCACGCCGCGCGTTTGATTCACGAAACCGAAGAGGCGGCCAATTGGGGACTTGCCTTCGCCCCGCCGAAGATCGATATCGATAAACTCCGCGGCTGGAAGGACGGAATTGTCGGACAACTCACCGGCGGTATTGAAGGGCTCTGCAACGCCCGCGGCGTTCAACTGATCCGCGCACGCGGCGTGTTTGCCGACTCGAACACCTTGAACCTTACGTCTGACGGTGGCGAGACTCGACAGCTGACCTTCAATACGGCGATCATCGCGACCGGGTCCTCGCCGGTGATTCCCGGCCCCCTGCGGGTTGACGATCCCCGCATCATGGACTCGACAGGCGCGTTGGAACTGGCGGACGTGCCGCAGCGGCTGCTCGTCATCGGCGGCGGCTACATCGGCCTCGAAATGGGCACGGTCTACGCCGCATTAGGTTCCAAAGTCACGGTCGTGGAAATGACTGACGGACTGCTGCCCGGCGCCGACCGCGACCTCGTTCGCCCGCTGCACAAACAGCTTGAATCGCAGATGGACTCGATCCGGCTCAATACGAAGGTCGAGAAATTGATTCCCCAGACTGCGGGCGTCAAAGTCGAGATCTCCAGCGCTGAGGGCGCGGAGTCACTGACTTTTGACCGCGTGCTCATTTCCGTCGGCCGATCACCCAACAGCCGCGACATCGGACTGGAAAACACCAAAGTCGAAGTTACCGAACGGGGATTTGTTAAGGTCGACGGCAAACGGCGGACGACCGATCCCAGCTTGCTAGCCATTGGTGACGTCGCGGGCGAGCCGATGCTGGCACATAAGGCGACCTATGAGGCGAAGATCGCCGTCGATGCGTTGGCCGGCGAGCCGGCGGCATTCGATCCTTATGCCATTCCTGCCGTCGTGTTCACCGACCCCGAACTCGCTTGGTGCGGTTTGACCGAACACGAAGCGAAAGCCGCCGGCCGAGAAATCAATGTCTTTCGCTTCCCCTGGGCCGCCTCTGGCCGCGCACAGACGCTGGCCCGCACCGAAGGCATCACCAAGCTGATCGCCGACCCTGAATCCGAGCGCATCCTGGGCGTCGGTATCGTCGGTCCCGGTGCCGGCGAATTGATCGCCGAGGGTGTGTTGGCAATTGAAATGGGTTGCAAGGCCCGCGACGTTGCCGACTCGATTCACGCGCACCCGACCATGTCCGAAACACTCATGGAAGCCGCCGAAGGCCTGCTGGGCCACGCGACGCATGTGTTTCGCAAAAAGCGATAGCGCCACACTCCACCAAACTCAGCGCGCGACACCCGCAATTAAGTTGACCTAGAAAATACTAGGGATAAATACTAATTGCGGAAGGGTCCGATTGTGACCATTTTAGCACTTATACCTATTTCCACAGTCAGATTAAATCTGCGAAGTAGTGAACGTGCTTTCTGTCAGGGATTTCTTCGGGCCGCTGTACATACCACAACTCTGCTCTTACTTCTGGAGGTCCATCTGCGATGAGACGCAACCGGCTTGGCGGCGAACGGAATTGCTCGCCGGCATTACCCTTTGCACGGAGGTTTTTTATTGCCTGTCTGGCGCTGAGCCTAATCGGTCTCGCTAGCAGCGCACAAGCCGCAATGTTGACGGCGAATTACACCGGAACAGTCACGTTTGTCCCCACTGAATTGTCTAGCGAATTCTCGGTCGGTGACACAATTACCGGTACGTACACTTTTGAATCGACGACGCCCGCCCGCGCCGGCAGTACGATGGAGTTCGCGGTTTTCGACGCGCTGACCAGCGCCTCGTACACGGTCGGGTCCTATACTGCGACGTCAGCCGCCACGCAGGAGATCCAAGTCGACGACGTATTGAACGCAGACCGCTACGGCGTGGTCTCACGCGCGTCGGACGGACTGACCGGTGCCGACGTCAATGGACTGTCCTTGTTTTTTGCGAGCTTTCGGCTGGACGATTCGACCGGTACCGTGTTTAACAATGCATTAATCCTTCCCACATCGATTGACCTCAACGATTTTGACAGCACCGGATTCTTCCTGTCGTTCGGCCCAACGCAGGCGGGAGGATTTCCCACTTTGTCCGGTACAATCGAATCGTTCTCAATCGTTCCCGAACCGTCGACATTCGTCCTCGCCTCGCTCGGAGGACTGGGACTCGTCGCCTTCGGAATACGGCGTCGCAAGCAAGCGGCGAAAAAATAGTTTCGCACACCTCGCCTTTTCACCGGCCAGTGCCCTGCGAATCCATCGAATTCGCCGGGCCGGCCGGATTTTTTTTTCTTCCGATTGCCGCAACTTCGCGCCATGGGGCGTTAGAGCAGGATCTCTGTGAACCGACGGCATGTTCGGTGACCAATATGCATAGACAAATCTGGGCAGCACGAATCGGATGGGGGATGATCGTGCTGTCGGTCTTCGCATTTTTTGCCACGACCAAGGGAAAGTACGGCGGTGCGCCGTTATTGGTCAGCCTGGTCCCGGTGTTTGGATACCTGTTTATCGCGCTATTCCTCGCCACCCAGGCGGCGCTCTGCATTTGGCTTCGATCTAAGGTTGCCGGCTTGATCTTGGCGGGCGCGTTTGTGACCGGTCTGGCTGTCGGACAGTTCGGCGAAGCCCGCTGGAAAGCGAAACATGCCGGCCGGCGGACTCCGGCAATCGACGCGGTCTTTGCCGAACAGGGAATCCCAACTGCCGAGAATTACGACTGGCGTCGCGAGAGTCTGATCACCGGGGTCTGCATAAGCGGCCTGTTACTCGGCTTTTACTGCGTCCGACAGGTCGATTGATGCCAGATGTTACGAACTTTCGGCCCAATCGAGCGAGCGCTCAACGGCTTGGCGCCAGCGGCGATACAGGCGGTCGCCTTCGGCAGCGGGCATCGTTGGAGTGAACTCGCAGTCGAGTGCCCAGTTGCCGACCACGTCGGACCGGTCTTTCCAATAGCCGACCGCCAATCCCGCCAGATAGGCCGCTCCCAGCGCAGTCGTCTCGGCGACTACGGGACGCCGCACCGGCACTCCCAGCAGATCGGCCTGGAATTGCATCAGCAGATTGTTGGCGGACGCGCCGCCGTCGACCCGCAGATTCGACAGTTGCACACCGGCATCGCGCTGCATGGCCTCCAGCAGGTCGCGGGACTGATAGGCCATTGATTCCAGCGCCGCCCGCGCCAAGTGGGCCTGTGTCGTGCCCCGCGTCATTCCCACAATTGTGCCCCGCGCGTTCTGGTTCCAGTCGGGCGTCCCCAGACCGACAAACGCAGGAACAAAATAGACGTCGCCCGTATCCGCCACGGACGCAGCCAACTCCTCCACATCGGAAGACTGGGCGATCAAACCCAGACCGTCCCGCAACCACTGCACCACGGCACCCGCCACAAACACCGACCCTTCTAAGCAGTAGGTCACTTCGTCTCCCAGCCCCCAGCCGATGGTGGTGAGCAACCCGCTCTCGGACGTGACTGCGGTGTTGCCTGTATTGAGCAGTAAGAAACAACCCGTGCCGTAGGTGTTCTTCGCGCTGCCCTCCTCGAAACACGCCTGCCCGAACGTTGCCGCCTGTTGATCGCCCGCGTCACCCGCCACAGGAATTTTCTCGCCAAACAGTTCGGCACTGGTCTCGCCGTAGACCTGGCTTGATGGCCGAACCTCCGGCAGCATCACCCGCGGAACCCCAAGTATCTGCAGCAGTTCGTCGTCCCAGTCGAGAGTATGAATGTTGTACATCAACGTGCGGCTGGCGTTACTGTAATCGGTGACGTGCACTTTTCCGCCGGTGAGCCGCCAAATCAAATAACTGTCAACGGTGCCAAACAGGATCTCGCCCGCCTCCGCCCGCCGCCTGAGTCCGTCAATCGAATCGAGCAGATGTTTGACTTTGGTGCCCGAGAAGTATGCATCGACGACAAGCCCGGTTTTTTCGCGGAAGACTTGTTCATGCCCGTCCGCCTTGAGCCGATCACATATCGGGGCGGTCAGGCGGCTCTGCCAGACGATCGCATTGTGCACCGCTTTGCCGGTGGTGCGGTCCCAGAGAATCGTCGTCTCGCGCTGATTGGTGACGCCGATCGCGGCAACGTCCTGCGGACCGATCCCAGCTTGGGCCAGAGCCTGCTGCGCCGTGCTGAGCTGCGTCTCCCAGATCGCCTCTGGGTCATGCTCTACGTTCCCCGGCTGAGGGAAGATTTGCTCGAATTCCTGCTGCGCGACGGCGCGAGACTTGCCGTCATGCCCGAAAACGATTGCCCGGCTGGAGGTCGTCCCTTGGTCAAGAGCCAAGACATACTGGGCCATCGATCACACTCCATCGTCAGATTATGGATTCAGGTAGGCGGAGTTCCCCCCTAACCTCCTACAGCCTCCCGCCTAAAGCCTGCAGCCTAATACCTACCACCCCAGCGACATATTCGTTTCGATTGCTTTCTGCGCTTCGTGCAAATCGACGCCGGTGTCGAGCATGTATAAGCGAATCGCGTGGACTTTATCGCCGGCGGCGCGTGCCAAACAATCGCGTGCGGTGTCGCAGGGATCGGAACTGCCTTCAATCCCCAGCAGCCGTTTGGAAATCACCCACAGGTCGCGGGGGCGCTGCGTGACGCGGACGATGTCTTCCTCAGGATAGTTATTCTTGGCGATCTCTTCCGCCGCTTCTTTCGAATCCGCCCATCCCACCATGATGTGGGCGTTCGTCTCAATCTCATACAGGGCCATCGGACCGCCTCCTGAAATTTCAATAATTGAAAAACCTGCTGTTTCTAGAGACTGAAGCCGATCGGATGGGACTTCGCCGTCTCTGAGACAACACTTGGTGACGCCTGCGGCGCGGCCCGGATTATAGCCGACGGAGGCGGTTTGCTCCAAGGGTGGGACTTCCGCCTCATGCAGTTGTGGGCGGGAATTGTCCTACAACTGGTTTCAAAACCCTCTGACGCGTGTCGCAGCCACTTGTATGTCAGTCTCTTGAGCAAGCGCAACCGGGTTTTGAAACTGGTACTAAAAACATCCACGATAGGCAGCGGTGTTAGGTTGCCGGCAATTACGCCTGTGGCGGCGACGGCGGTCGGCGCATCGCGCTTCGCAGAGCCAGGTATTCCCCGACATTTTCCATCGTGATCATTCCCACCAATTGCGACCCGCGCACAACCGGCAACGAGCCGCACCCGCTGCTTTGCATCTTGAGCAAGATCGACTCGAGCATGTCGGAGGGTTCCGCCGACTCGAACTCCCGGCGCATCACGTTGCCGACGACTTCATCACTCCCGACTTCGGCCAGCAATTTCAGCAGGTCGGTCTTGGTAAGCATGCCGACAACGCTGCCCTGCTCCTGAACCGGAAAATCGTGTTGAGAGCCGGCAATGATATGTTCGGCGACTCTGGAAAGCCGGTCGTCCGGCGACAAGGTCTCAAAATTGGTCAGCATGGCCTGAGCGACGGGGATGCCCTGCAGACCTGCCTTAATCTGGGCCAGCGATGACTCCGACGCGGCTCCCATCCAGACAAAGAGAGCAATGAACACCAAAAACGGGTTGTAGAAGAGTCCGACAAAGCCGAACAGAATGGCAATGCCCTGCCCGATCGTCGCGGCGACTTGGGTGGCCCGCACATAGTCCATCCTCATGGCGAGGATGGCCCGCAGCACCCGACCGCCGTCCATCGGAAACGCGGGAATCATGTTGAACACCACCAGCACCACGTTCACAAACAGCATCTTCGAGAGGAACTCGACTCCAATCAGTGGCAGCTCGCTGAGGTGCGGCAGCCTTTTGTGATCTTCCACCACAAATCCCAGGTCATCCAGACCACTTTGCAAGGCCGGAAAAGCGTTCGACAATCCCGCCAGCACAAAAATGGCGGCGACACAGAGCACGGCGAGAGCGACGTTGACCGCCGGCCCGGCGAGCGCGACGACCAACTCCTGTTTGGGTTCCTCCGGCATCCGCTCCAGTCGTGCAACTCCCCCGATCGGCAGCAGAGTAATGTCTCTCGTCGCGATACCATATCGCCGCGCGGCCATCGCGTGGCCCAGTTCGTGTAACACGACGATCCCGAAGAGCGCGAAAATAAACAAGATTCCGTGAAGTGTGTCGCCTAGGTCGTCGCCGCTTGTATAGTGAATCAGCCCGACCCACCCCAAAAGGATCAGGAAGGTCCAGTGAATGTAGACGCCGATGCCGGCAATCGTGCCGATTTTCCAAGAAGCGTTCATGGTGCGCGCCTCGCCTGCCTGGTCTCAGGAAATTCTCCAATCATTCATTCGCTGAATTATATCCATATTGCACAACAGTCAATTCAGTTCAGCAGAAATCGCGTACAGCGCGCACGATGTCGGAAAACAGATTGAACTCAAGATCGCCAACCGACACATTGCTCGAAAAATTGGTGCGATCAGTATCGAGCCAACGGCGATTCCTCTCGAATCCCAAGGCGAGAGGACAATTATAAGGATCGATCCGCCAGCTTCTCCTCGGCGGCGCTGGGGCGGAGATAAAACGGTTTCATTGAGAACGGGTCGGCCAATTCGCCAGCCTGAATCTTTACGAAACCGAGCTCCGCAATCGTCGCCGCTCGCGGCGACCAGCATTCCGGCGACGTCATCCGGCAGCGGCCGGAAAATAGTTCTTGAAATTTCTTGAGCGCCGGTCCCGACACGACATCGTTCGCAGTCCGCTCGCCTGCCCACGCTTCGGCGTCGACGATCGTGATATCGCCAATCTGCCGTGGCTGGCCGCCGCCGCCAAGTTCAAACTCCCCGACAAACAACTGCCGCCGCTGGGCGTCGCTGACCACGAAGACCTTGTCGATATCGCGCGGCGATTGCGCGGCGACCGCGGTCAGAGTGGGGACCGCAACAAGTTGGGCAGTGGCGGCATAAGCCAGGGTCTTGGCGCACGTCGTGCCGACTCTCAATCCGGTAAAGCTCCCAGGACCCTCGCTGACCGCGATTCCCCCGCAGTCGTTCGCTGTGTATCCGTGGTCGGCCAGCAACCGCTGGATTTCGGGCACAAGTGTCTCCGCATGCCGCCGCTCCGGCTGCAGCGAGCGCTCTTCGAGCAGGACGTCATCGCGGCACAGAGCAATCGAGCCGGGGACTTGTGAGGTTTCAATGGCAAGAATCAGCATTTCAGTCGTTGACGGTTCGTGGGGTGGGAGTCAAAGTCGTTTGTAGCGCAGATTCGAGCGCCGTTGCAAGGGTCTTGCCAACATCCTCCGCCCAAACCGCAGTGCGGACCTTTTAGTCCCTGTGCCCTCCGCTGCTGGTTTCGGTATGATGCGAAGCTGATCATTCGTCGCCATTGCGGGCAGTATCGCAAAACCGCAGCTCACAGTGCGACACACCAAAGGAAATCCTGCGAGTACCAACGATGAGCGACCTTGTTGTCAGTCAGGTGGCAAAATCATTTCACACGACGTCGGGCGACCTTCCGGTCCTGTGCGGCGCTGATCTCGAGATGCAGCGCGGCGATGCCGTCGCGATCACTGGTCCGTCCGGGTCGGGAAAGAGCACGCTGCTGTACATCGTCGGGACGCTCGATGTGCCAACGTCCGGCCGCGTGCAGATTCTGGAAACTGACCCCGCACCACTATCGCCCGCCGCGCTGGCACGGTTTCGTAATACGCAGATCGGTTTCATTTTTCAGGACCACCATCTCCTGCCGCAATGCTCGGTACTGGAAAACGTGCTGATGCCGACGTTGGCAGGGGCCGGCGCTGGAAAGCCGGAAGAAGAACGGGCACGCAAACTGCTTCAACGGGTCGGGCTGGGCGATCGGCTACAGCATCGGCCGGCGCAAATCTCCGGCGGCGAACGCCAGCGCGTCGCCGTCTGCCGGGCGCTGATCAACCAGCCGTCGCTGCTATTGGCCGATGAACCGACGGGAAACCTGGACCGCGCGACCGCAGCAGCGGTCGGCTCCCTACTTTTGGAACTCTGCCGGGAGCAGAATACGATGCTTATCACGGTGACCCACAGCACGGAGTTGGCGGAACGATTTCCCCGTTGGTGTGAACTGGCTGACGGCAAACTCCTCGAGCGGAAATCGGCCGCGTAGCCTATTTGAATCTTCAACCAGATCTTCCCCCAAATGACGCTTCGCAAATTTATTGTTCAGACACTGCTATATCACTGGCGCACCAATTTGGCGGTGCTGCTGGGGATCGCTGCCGCAACGGCCGTGATCGGCGGGGCGCTCGTCGTCGGAGATTCGGTGCGGGAGAGTCTCGCGCAGATGACGCTCGACCGCCTGGGGCGCATCGACCACGTGCTGCACGGCCCCCGATTTTTTGAAGAATCGCTGGCGGACCGCCTGGCCGGATCTCCCGCCGCGGACGGATGGATCGAGTCGGTCGCACCGGCACTGGTGATGCGCGCCGCTTTGGAAACCGAGGAACCCGAGGACTCAACAGCAGTCAACCGCGCCGGAAAAGTCAATCTCTACGGCATCGATCAACGATTGTGGGAGCTTACCGAACATGCCGAAACACCCCCTCCCAGCGATTCCGAGCTAATCCTTAGCAAAAACCTCGCCGATTCGCTGGATGTTTCCGTGGGGGACGACGTCATTGCCGTGCTGGAATTACCGACCGCCGTCCCTCGCGATTCGCTCCTTGGCCAGAGCGACGATGACGTCCGCGAGATTCCGCTGACGGTGAAATCCGTACTCTCCGGCGACTCCGGCGTCGCGCGTCTGGGGCTGCAGCCAAGCCAGCAGCTGCCGCACAACGCCTTCGTCGCGCTGGAGACGCTTCAAGCCGCGCTCGACATCGATCAGCGGCGGCGTTCCAGCAGTTTTCCCAATGGCCGACAGGCACGAGTGAACGCGATTTTTGTCGCCGGCAAGTCTGCAGTCCATCAGGCGGGCGAGGAGGTCGAGCATCTCAACGACGCGCTGCGTGACGTGCTCACGCTGGCAGATCTGCAGTTGCGGATCAGAGAAAACGAGCGCCCAGCCTACCTGTCGTTGGAGTCGGAGCGGATGATCCTCGAAAACGATGTGAACGAAACGGCGGCGGAACTTGGCCGGTCCGGAACGTCCGCCTCGCCGGCGCTGGTCTATTTGATCAACGAATTCAATTCCGCAAAGACGGACGAGACCTATTCGATGTACTCCGTAATCGCCGGCCTGGATCCGAAGATCTTTACGGACGACGCGAAGAGTCCCTTCGGGCCGTTTCAGTTTCGCGGCATCGCTCCCGAACAGCCGTTGGGGGAGCGGGACATCATTCTCAACACCTGGTTGGCCGACGACCTGCAAGCGGAGGTCGGTGATGAAATTACGTTGAAGTACTTCCGCGCGGGCTCGAAAGGGGAACTGGGCGAGGAGTCACAAACGTTCATCGTGCGCGGGATTGCCGAACTCGGGGAGGCGCCTGCGGCGGATCGAGGACTGACGCCGCAGGTGAAAGGCATCACTGACGTCGACACAATCCAGGAATGGGACCAACCGTTCGAAATGGATTTGGAACGTCTCACGGAACGCGACGACGACTATTGGACGAAGCATCGCGGCACCCCCAAGGCCTTTGTGGCACTCAAAACCGCCCAAGATCTCTGGACGAGCCGCTATGGCGACCTGACGTCGTTTCGCTTTGTCCCGCCTGCGGGCCAATCGCTGGAGTCGGCGCGGGCGGAATGGGAGCAAGAGTTGCCGAAATCACTCCCCTTGCAGCAAATGGGCATCACGTTTCTACCGGTCAAAGCGCTGGGGCTCATGGCGGCCGGCGGGACGACCGACTTTGCAGGGCTGTTTATCGGATTTAGTTTTTTCATCATTCTCTCGGCGACGATCCTGGTCGGGTTGCTGTTCCGACTCGGAATCGAGCAACGCGCCGCCGATGTCGGACTGATGTTGGCGGTCGGATTCTCGCCCCGCCGCGCGCGAAATCTCTTATTGGCTGAAGGTGTGATCTTAATGGTCGTCGGCGGACTGTTGGGAATCGTTGCGGCCGTCGGCTACGCCCACTTGATGATCTATGGACTCAAGACGTGGTGGGTTGGGGCAATTGGGACACGGTTCCTGGCAGTATCCATTAGCCCGCTGAGCCTGCTGTTGGGATTCGGAATCTCCGCCGCTGTCGCGATGATTGCCGTCTGGTGGTCATTGCGTGGACTGACCTCCTTCCCGGCGCGGCGTCTCCTCGCGGGCGGCGCGCTGTCGGACACAGTCTCCCGATCAACCCGGCGTCGGGGGAAGCCGTACATGTTGTACGGCTGCGCAGGCACCGCATTAATATTGGTTCTCGCTGTCGTCAGCGGTCTGGTCCCCTCGAACGAAGCTTTTGGCGGGTTCTCGTGGACGGTGGTGGCATTTTTCTTGGTCGGCGTCCTCAGTTTGGCGAGTTCGCTGATGTTCCTCTCGGCGCGGTTGCGGCGGGAGTCCCGTGCTTCGGCATGGGGGCGAGGTGTGGTCGGAATTGGCCGCCTCAGCCGGCAGAACGCCGCTCGCAATCGTTCGCGGAGCGTACTGACCGCGGGCTTGATTGCCTCCGCGACGTTCGTCGTCGCCGCCGTCGCCGCCGGGCATCGCAATCCGGCCGCTGAGCGTCCCGACAAGAATTCAGGCAACGGCGGCTTCACGCTCGTAGCGGAGTCGTCCCAGCCGATTCTGTTCGACCTGAACACCGAAAAAGGACAACTGCAGTTCGACCTCGATGACGATAAGTCGCAACAAACCTTGCAGAGCGTCAATACCATCGCCCAATTCCGCATGAGGCCGGGAGAGGACGCCAGTTGTTTGAACATCTATCAGACCCGGCTGCCGACAATTCTGGGCGTCCCCCATCAAATCATCCATCCGCCTGACGGCGAGCGGCGGTTCAAATTCGCCAATACGCCGGGTGAAAATCCCTGGCTGCTGCTGGAGCAGGAACAGGAAGACGGCACGATCCCGGTGTTGGGAGATCTCAACACTCTGCAGTACAGTCTGCACAAGGGAATCGGCGACACGGTCGAAACGCCCGACGGCGGGCAATTGAAGATCGTGGGCATGTTTGACGGCAGCGTCTTTCAGGGGCAACTGTTGATGTCCGCCGCAAATTTCGAGCGCGTGTTTCCCAACGAAAAAGGGGGCTTCCAATACTTCTTGATCGACGTCGCCTATGACGAGAACAAGTCGGTCGCAAAGAACCGTGAGGCCGCGAAGCAGGTCCGCAGATTGCTGGAATCCAGAATCGGCCGCGGTTTTGATTCCGAATTCGTCGCAGATCGTCTGGCCAGTTTTCTGGCGGTTCAGAACACCTATCTGTCAACCTTTTTGGCCTTGGGAGGATTGGGGTTGCTGCTGGGAACATTCGGACTCGCCACCGTGATGCTCCGCAACGTGTTCGAGCGCCGCGGCGAGTTGGCGTTAATGCGGGCCGTCGGCTTTCGCAATCTCAGCCTGACCCAACTGGTGCTGTTAGAAAACGGGCTGCTGTTACTGTGGGGTCTGGCGGCTGGGACGCTCTCCGCCCTGCTGGCGATGCTGCCGCATTTGCTGACCACCGGCGCCGACGTGCCGTGGCAGATGGGCGCAGCGATCTTGGCCGGCATCTTCATGGCAGGCATGGCGGCAGCGCTGTTTGCCGTCAGCAAGGCGGTGCACACGCCGGTCCTAGAGACGTTGCGGGGCGAATGACCGAAATGAACGAAGCGCCTCACCTCAAAGGAGGCACGAGTGGGGATTGAAGCCCTCGTCGAGCAGTTGAGAGCGTCTGCCAATTGTGAAGTTCACAAGCCGGCTGGCGTTCCATCGGTCGGATTATCGCTCCCTTCCGACCTGGGTAAGTTCTACGAACTGTGTGGCGGTGCTACGTTGCACCAGGGAGCAGACTATTCAATTGCCATAGTCTCGCCAGCTGATTTTGTCCGAGCAAACCCTATTATTGTGGGCCAGGATTGCAAGGACGACATCAGTTTTGACTGGTTTGTGGTTGCCACGACTGGAGACCAAAACATCACGATTGACCTCAATGAGACTCGAGTCGGTCACTGCTACGACAGTTTCTGGGATTGCCATGGCGTTGCCGGCAGTTGTCAAATTGTGGCGATGACGTTTGAATCGCTGCTGGCGCAATTAATCGATGGGAAGGGAGCGTATTGGTTCTGGCTTCAGGACACATTTGAAGACTTGGGTGACGCTTACGATCCCACCTAGATGCACACGATTACCGCTGATGGGCGCTGCGAACTTGGCCGGCTGGCTCGCAGCGCTGTTTGCCGTCAGCAAGGCGGTGCACACGCTGATGCTGGAAACTCTGCGGGGCGAATAGACGTAACGAAATCACAAACAACGGCATTTTGATGTCGAGAGAGACTGCAATCTTGAACATTGATCAAATCAAACAACACATTCCCCACCGCGATCCGTTTCTCTGGATCGACGAGGTGATTGAAGTCACTGAGACAAGCATTTCCGCGCGCAAGCGTATTGATGCGGAGTTGGATGTCTTCCGGGGACATTACCCGCATTTCCCCGTTCTGCCCGGAGTACTGATCTTGGAGGCCTGCTTTCAAGCGGGAGCGATTTTTCTCGCGCGGACGGTCGAGTTCAGCAACGGCGGAGTCCCTGTGGTCACTCGGGTCAACAACGTCAAGTTCCGCCAAATGGTCCGGCCGGGCGACGTGCTGGATATCGAAGCTGAGCTGACCGAAAAGCTGGGTGGAGCGTTTTTCTTCACAGCCAAAGCCACCGTCGAGGGCAAAGTTGCCGCACGTGTGGAATTCGCCTGCACCGAAGCAGCCATAGAATCGGAGTAATGTGCCGTCGATACGAACAGAACTCCGTCGGCATCGCGAACGTTGGTTACTCCGGTTTCTCAACCACGCGCGGCGGTCTGGGACCGGGGAATTGGAAGTAGGTGCAGGCAAGTTTGCCATTGTAGAGCTTTCGCCGCCGCCCCGCCTGCCTGCCGATCAGCCGTTCGAAATCGGGATGCGAGGTAAGGACATAGATCGACCACGTCTCCAGCGGAGCGAGCACGGCGGGCATTTGGCGGTACAACTCGACGGCCTCGGCCACTTCGCCGACGCGCTGACCATAGGGCGGGTTGGTGATCAGACAACCGTACTTGCGGCTGCTGGAGAGATCGGCAAAGTCGCGCTGCTGAAAATGAATTCCCTGCTCCACTCCTGCTTCCCGCGCGTGGTAACGCGCTTGGCTCAGTGCGTTGTCGTCGATATCGGTTCCGATGATCTGCAACTCCCTGTCATGCTCTGCCAAATCCTCCGCTTCCTCCCGCGCTTGCCGCCACACAGTCTCGCCGAGCAGCGGCCACTGTTCCGCCGCAAATTGCCGTCCGCGGCCGGGCGCCAAATTCCGCCCGATTAGCGCCGCTTCGATCGGAATCGTTCCCGTGCCGCAGAAGGGATCGAGCAAGTGCCGATCGGCGTTCCAATAACTCAACTGCACCAACGCCGCCACCAAGGTCTCACGCAACGGTGCCTGACCGGTCAGCCGGCGGTAGCCCCGCTTGTGCAGCCCGGCGCCCGACGTATCCAGAGAAATCGTCACGCGGTTCCGCAACAGCGCCACATCGACTGCGAAGACCGCCCCCGATTCTTCAAACCATGTGTCTCCGTAGGACTCTTTCAGCTTCTCGACGATGGCCTTCTTCACCAGTTTCTGGCAGTCCGGCACGCTGTGCAGCTGCGACTTGACCGACTTTCCACGGACGGGAAACGCGCCGTCGACAGGAATCCAATCGGCCCAAGGGAGTTCATTGGTGCGATCAAACAGCAGACCGAAATCGTCCGCCTCGAACTCCGCCATTTTCACCAACACGCGGTCGGCGGATCGCAACCACAGGTTACAACGGCAAATCGCCGACAGATCGGCCGCAATCGCGACGCGGCCGTCCTCCACAGTCTGCTCGGCATAGCCTAGCGCCTTCAGCTCCCGCGCGACGACCGCTTCCAGCCCGAAGGCGGTTGTGGCAATTAACTCAATCTGCTGTGACATTTCTCCCCGATCGGCATCGCCGGCGCCGGCAACACTTGTTGCCGGACCGCGCGACTTCTATGATTCTTTGCACAGCATTTCCCATCACATTGATTCGCAAACGAAGCCTTTTTGATGTCCAAAAGAGTCCTCGACGTCGGCCAGTGCGTGCCCGACCATGCAGCGATCCGGCGTCTGGTAGTGACCAATTTCGACGCCCAAGTGGTCCAGACGCACGGCCACGACGACACGCTCCAGGAGCTCGAACAAGGCGAGTTTGAGCTCGTGCTGATCAACCGCAAACTGGATCGCGACTATAGCGACGGAATCGAGATCCTGAAAGCGATTAAGGCGGATGCCAACCACTGCGACGTGAACGTGATGCTCATTACGAACTATGCGGACCACCAAGATCTCGCGGTCCAGGCGGGCGGAGTGCGCGGATTCGGCAAAGATTCGCTGTCGTCGCGCGAAACCCGAGACTTGTTGGCCAAGTATTTGAGCTAAATTCCGGCTCTCGCCTTCGTCACTCCAGTTCTTGCGGCAGTTCGACCCACGTTCCCGCTTCATGCGACTGAAGCACCGCATCCGCAACCCGCTGCGCGGCGGCGCCGTGATCAAAACCGGGAATCGCGTCGCGGCCTTCCACGATCGCGGAAACAAACTCGTACACCAAGTCATATCGAAACACCGTCGCGGGTACACCTTCAGCCGGATCGCGCGGACTGCCCGCCGGTGTGAGGTACTCCGCCGGCACATCGACCTGCTGCAGCGACTCGCCCCCTTTGCCGATCAAGATTGTATTCGGCTCGGTCAGTTGGTACACCGCGGAGCCTTCGCTGCCGTTGACTTCCGCCCACTCGCGCCCGAAGCCGCCGAAATGGTAGCCCTTCATCACCGTGCTGCCCTCGAACACGCCGACCGCTCCTCCGGTAAACCGGGCAATCAGCGCCGACCAGTCGTCGACATCCGACGGCGGACAGTCCCGGCCGTCTTCGGTCTTGTCGCGAAGGGCATATTGAGCGATTGACCCGCACACCGAAGCAATCGGTCCCATCAGATCCTGTGCGAAATCAATACGGTGAATCGTCATATCAAATAGATCACCCGCACCCGCCAGCTTCTTCGATTGTCGCCAGCCCCAACTGGTCTCAGGCAGATCGAGAAACCGCTGGCTGCGAAAGTGGCGCGGTTCGCCCAACGCACCTGTCGACACCAAGTCTTTCAGATACCGCATCGACGGCGCAAACCGATACGTGAACGCCGTCATATGCCGCACACCCTTGTCATGCGCGGCGCGATACATCTCGAGCGACTCGGAAAAGTCCAATCCCAACGGTTTTTCGCACATCACGTGCTTGCCGGCGGCGATGCACGCCAAGGCAATCGGCTTGTGCGTGAAATTCGGCGTGGCAATGATCACCGCATCAACGTCGGGATCGACGGCGATCTCCTCAGCCTGCGTGTAGCACCGCGTCGACCCCCAATCCGATTGCCGCTGCTCTAGCAGCCGCTCATCGGGATCACAAATCGCCACTAATTCCGCGCGAGGGTCGATTTCGATACCCGGCCAATGGTGATAGTCGGACACGGCGCCCGCACCGATGATGCCAAATCGTATTGAAGTCATTTTCCTTCGTAGGGTCCGCTGTGCGGACCATTCCTCTGTTGATGGTCGTTCTGGATACAATCGGTCCGCACAGCGGACCCTACGGTCGAATCCAATTTCTCAAAGATCTGCTTTACGTCAAGCTAACGAGCCCTGCAACGGCGAATAAAATTTTGACTACGAACCGTCGCCGACGATTTCCTTGACCACAGCGAACGCTTCGTCGCGGGTGCTGATCAGGCGGTCGAGTTGCCGATCGCGAACGGTATCGAGGATTTGCTTAAACTGTTTGCCTGGTCGTAGACCCTGTTGAATCAGATCGTCGCCGGTGATCAGCGGCGGCGGATTGATTTCCTCCGTCGGCGTGTCATGGAGATAACGTTCCGAAAACTCGACCGCCGCCAAATCAATCCCGCCGGCAACTGCTTCTGCCCGATTGAGGGCAATCAACTCCTCGGCAAACGGTTCCGCCAGCAGCCTCTTCAGTTCATGCAATGGTAGTTCGGGAGCGTCCAACAGGTGATTGCGATGCTTCACCAGCCAGCAAATGCGGTCGGTCTGCTGATTCGACAACCGCAGTCGACGGCAGATACCCCAGACAGTGTGTGCATTCCGTTCCGCACGGGTTTTGGGATGTTCCTCAGTCGTCTCCTCTTCAGCCACGGCAGGCACTTCGTGCAGCAGCGTCGCGAAGGCCAGCTCAAAGCTGGAAGTTTCCAATTCGCCCAGCATTCGCAGCGTCTTTCCCCAGTGGCTGTCGGCGGGCGGCGTCCCGGTGAATTCGACCAGGGCCGGTTTCAACTCCGGCAGGATCTCATCCAGCAGCCGCAGCCGGCGCAGAGATTCCGCAGCCGGCACGCGCTGTGGTGAGGCCAGCATACGCGTCAGTTCCTGAGCAATCCGCTCGGTACTGACGACCGAAATCTCCGCCGCCATTTCGCGAATCGCATTCGCTGTCGTCTGTTCAAGCTCGAACTGCAACGTGGCCGATATCCGCACGGCGCGAAGCATCCGCAGTTTGTCCTCGGCGATCCGGTGATGCGGATCGCCAATGGCCCGAATGACCTTCTTTTGCAAATCCTGTCGGCCGCCGACGAAATCCAGCACCGAGTCCGTCACCGGATCGTAGAACATGCCGTTGATCGTAAAATCGCGGCGCAGCGCGTCTTCTTCGGGAGTCGCAAACCGCACCGAGTCGGGACGACGCCCGTCCAGGTAGGGGCCTTCCGTGCGAAACGTGGCGACCTCGACGTTGTCTTCACTGCGGCGGGCCTGCACAATGATCACGCCGAAACTGGCTCCGACCGGAATCGTTTTGCGGCGTCCGAACAGCTTTCGCACGTCATCAGGCCGTGCATCGGTGGCCACGTCGTAATCCGCCGGCTCGCGTCCCAACAGCCAATCGCGCACACACCCGCCCGCCCACAGAGCTGTAAACCCCGCTTCCTGCAGCTGGCGGACGACCTCGACGGCAAATTCGCGTTGGGAGTTGCGCGGGGGCATGTCTCAATCCGATGTTTTGGAGGCGCACAGACGCGCGATCGGTGTAGAGTATATAGAAGTTGGCCTGAGGAACGACACAATCGGTCTGAAATCGTTCATTTCGCGGCCAAATTTTGTAAGAAACGTATGGCTGCCGTGTCTAATTGAAATGGACGACGAAGTGTTCAAAGGTTAGCCCGCATTATCTCGCCGGCTTTCCCGCTTGAGGTTGTGTGTTGCAGGACGAAGATCAACAGTCACTCTTCATGAACTGGCTTGATTCCCACGCGGCGTCGGTCATGAAGGTGGCGCGCGCATACACCCTCACCAGCGAGGAGAGTCAGGATCTGGCGCAGGAGATTCTGCTGCAAGCCTGGCGGTCGCTGCCAAAATTCGAGGGCCGGGCAAGTCCCGCGACGTGGTTCTATCGTGTCGCACTCCACACCGCGATGAATTGGCATAGAAACGACAAGCCGCGCCGCTCAAGGCAGCAGCCGTTGTTGGAGGTGCAAGACGTCGCGACTGGCGTTGGAGACAGCGCCCAGCAGGCGCAGCATCGAGAAACCGTCGAACAACTGTATCAAGCGATTCACCGGTTGCCGAAAGCCGATGCGGCGCTGGTGCTGCTCTATTTGGATCAGCTCAGTTATCGCGAGATGTCCGACGTGATGGGCATTTCGGAAAGCAATGTCGGCGTCAAGTTGAATCGCGCGAAGAAGACTCTGCGCGAATTGATGAATGGACGGTCACATGAATCCTGACAGCCACATCGACCCCGACGATCTACAGCAGGCCTGGCAAGAGCAGGCGTCGCGGACGCGGATCACGATCGATTCCGACTTGCTGCTCAAAGAAGTGCAAGGCTCACAACGAACATTTCGCTACATGATCTTCTGGCGGGATTTTCGAGAAATCGCAATTGCACTGATTCTGTTGCCCTATTGGTTTTATGCGGGGCTGACTAAGTCGTTGCCTTGGACTTGGTATTTGACGGTGCCGGCGCTGATTTGGGTCATCGTGTTCATTGTGGTGGATCGAATTCGACACAAGCGGAAACCGAGTGATCCTGGCGAACCATTACGACAGGGTGTGCAAGAGTCGCTGCGCCAGGTCGAACATCAGATCTGGCTGCTGCGGAATGTGTTCTGGTGGTATTTGCTGCCGTTTATAATTTCAATTATGGCGTTCTTTGCCCAGATCGCGTGGTCGTCACGATCCAATGGATGGCTGCCGGCGTTGATCTTATTCCTGGGCCGTTCGGCTTTCTTGGCGGCGTTGTACTGGTTCGTCTATTACATCAACCAACGCGCCGTGCGAAAACAGCTTGAGCCGCGGCGGCAGGAGCTCTTGGCGTTGCTGGCCGGTCTCGGCGACGAACCGACTAGTGAACTCGCTCCGTCAATTCGCGCGCAAAACATCGAGATTCCTAGGAAACGTGGGCGTTGGCTCCTCCTCTCTGCCGTTTCGAGCGTTGCGGTTCTTGTATTGGTTGTCGTGGCTGGCGGGTTGTTGCATTCCGAGTACGATCAGCCGCCTCAAAGCAGCGGCCCGGCCGGCGATTCACTGGCCGGTTTGATCACAGGCCTGCGTAAAGACAGGGGCCTCGTCGGTCTCGCCGCAATGGTGATGGTCGACGGACAAGTTGAAGCGGCGGCCGCCGACGGAGAACGGCAGAAGAGCAGCGGCGTGCCGCTGGAGATTGATGATCGTTGGCACCTGGGCGGAGTTAGTAAGTCGATCACGGCGACGATGATCTCGCGATTGGTCGAGTCGGGGCAGATGCAATGGTCCGACACGTTGAGCGATTGCTTTCCGGACGCATCGATCCACTACGACTGGAGGCCGGTCACGCTGAGACAGCTATTGACCGACACGGCAGGCGCCCCCGCCAACTTTTCTTTTCAGGTGTCACTTCAGCGGCCCTCAGAGCATGCCGAAAGCAGGGAGGCGCGGCGGCAAGCGGTGCTGGACTTGATTGCCGATCCGCCGGCGCACCCGCCGGGAGAGAAATTCGTCTACTCGAATGTCGGTTACACCATTGCGGGTGCAATGGCCGAACAAGTCACCGGTGAGACGTGGGAGGAACTTGTCGAACGAGAGGTATTTCAGCCTCTGAAACTGACTGGAGCGGGGTTCGGCCCGCCCAAGAGCCCGGCTGACGCGCTCGATCAGCCGCGCGGTCACAAATCGATTGTGGGTTGGAAAGTCTCGGTCGGCGACGATGTCGACAACTCATCAATCATCGGCCCTGCTGCCACAATTCACATGACTTTGAGTGACCTCTGTACGTTCGCAACGGACCACTTGCGTGGTGATCTCAGCAAGGGAAATCTCTGCTCCGCCGAGACTTACCAGTTGCTGCACACTCCGGAGCTGGGCAACTATGCCTGCGGGTGGGTTTTCAAGGAACCGGGCGAGGAAATCCCGTACGCGGTGTATTGGCACAACGGGTCGAACACGATGTGGTACGCCCTGATTGCGTTCATCCCTGAACAGGACATGGTCGTCGCCGTCACCTCGAACGACGGCGACCTCGACAGCGCCGAGGACGCGGCGTGGGAAGTCGTGAAAGCCAGCGTGAAGCGGGACAACGTCGCGGAGAATTATCCAAAAAAATCTCCCTTCGCCGCGGTGCGGTGGCAGCAGTCGCATCCGGAGGTGAATGTCGACGGCGATTGGTATCGGCTCATCTCGTTGGACGGGATTGCCGCGGAGGAAATCATCGCGTTCAGCCGGCGGACATTCGGGAGAAAGTGGCGGAAGCGGTTCGAAGAAGATCTCGTCGAGCTGCTGACGCGTATGGAACAACCGCCGAATGATGAAGTGACCTTGGTGGTTCAATCATTGACCTCCTCGGAGACATTGACGCTTGAAGATGTGCCCATGACCTATGCCAATCGGCAGGCGATCAAAGCGGCGGCTGACAAGCGGAGTATTTCCGAGCCGTAGCCTGAGCCCGTGATCCATTCCAATGCACGTCGGCATTACCAATTGACCGCACTGACAGGACTACGTTTGAACCTGTTAGCAAACATGTGGAGACCAAACAATGCGCTATTGTGAACAAACATCAAGACCCCGGATTCTTATAGCTCCATGTGGCAAGTCTGCCGTTGTAATCCTGTTGGGCCTGACCCTTTTGGGGGGCGGCCGCGCCATCGGAGACGACAAGCCCGATGTGAAGAAGCCGACCGAGCAACAGTGGATCGGCACGTTAGGCGCCGGCAAAGTCAAGCTGCGGGTGCTCGTCAAACTAACTCCATCAGATCAGGGATTTCGCGGCAATCTGGTCAGTCTGGATCAGGGAGCGAGTGACATCCCCATGAGCGATATTGTTTTCAATAAGAACCGGCTCAAGTTCACGGTCAAAAACGTCAAAGGCAAATTTGATGGAAGACTGAACGCCAAACGCACGGTGGCGAGAGGTACGTGGACACAGCTTGGACGGCCGCAGCTTTTGGTGTTGCGCCGCGTCGAAGAAATGCCCGACCCCGCAGATCAACATGAGGCTGAGGAGGAGTGGGTCGGCACATTGAAAGCCGGTGCCGCCAAGCTGAGACTGCTCGTTCAGATAAAGCCCGCTGACAACGGTTTTCGCGGACATCTGGTCAGTTTGGATCAAGGAAACGATGAAATCCCCATTGATCAGGTTGTCCGTGATAACAGACGTCTCAAGTTTCGCGTCCAGAGCATCAAAGGCCGGTTTGATGGAAGGCTCAATGCGGCCGGAACAGAGGCGCGCGGCACGTGGGTGCAGCTGGGACGGAAGATGACGTTGGTATTGCGCCGGCAAGAGAACGCTCCGGGCAAGGAGGAATACGCGAAACTCGCACCATTCACCGGCGTCCGCTGGAAGGGGCTGAAACCGGAAGTCAAAGTCGGTGAGCAGTGGTTTACGCTCGTCTCGCTCGACGGAGTCGCCGCCGATGATATCGTGGCGTTCAGTCGGCGGACCTACAAAGACAAGTGGCAAAAGCGATTTGAGGAGGACCTGGTCGAGGTGTTATCCCGCATGGGCCACAAACCGAAAGAGACGGTTCGGCTGGTCGTGTCTCCCGTCGGGTCGACCAAAACCCGAACTCTGAAAGACGTCCCCATGACGGAGGCCAACCGCCGGGCGATTCGGGCAGGATCGGCGGCAACATCCGCTCCTCAAGGTGAAACTACCGCAGACAGCCTGGAGGAGTTGGTGGCACAGCTCCGCTCCGAGAAAGAGTTGGTCGGTCTGGCTGCGATGATCATGGTGGACGGAAAGATCGTTGATTCGGCGGTCGATGGAGAACGAAAATTGGGAAGCGGGATTGCTTTGGAAATCGGCGACCGGTTTCACATCGGTTCGGTGACCAAATCGATCACGGCGACGATGATCGCCCGGTTGATCGAACAGAACACATTGAAATGGGACACGACGGTCGGCGAATGCCTGGGAGCATCAACGACGGTTCACGCCGATTGGCGGGACGTGACACTCCAGCAGTTGCTAACGCACACGTCCGGCGCACCTGCGAATTTCCCCACGCGGTATCAATTCAATCATCCTCCGGAAGGCGATGAACGGGTTAGAGCCCGCATGCAGGCCGTAACGGAAGTTCTAAAAGATGCGCCGGCGACGGAACCAGGTAGCGCTTACGAATATTCGAACGCCGGGTATACGATCGCCGCAGTCATGGCGGAGCAGAAGACAGGCACTTCCTGGGAAGACTTGGTTCGAAAACAAGTATTCGGTCCCCTCAAGTTCAGGCAAGCCGGATTCGGCCCGCCACAAGGCAATGACCAGCCGCGGGGACACAAAAAGCTTGGGGCGGCCAAGAGTGCCGTGGGGGTCAAGGCCGACAACACGCCGATTATTGGACCGTCTGGATCCGTCCACATGACACTGGCGGAGCTTTGCGAGTTCGGCAATGAACACTTAGCCGGTGAACGCGGCCGCGGAGAATTGCTGACGGAGAAGACGTATCAACGGCTGCACACGGCAAGGCTGAACAACTATGCCTGCGGATGGCTCGTCCCACAGCGAAGCGGCTGGGCGGAGGGTCGAACGCTCTGGCATAATGGATCCAACACAATGTGGTACACACTGCTCGTGCTCGTCCCGGAACGCAAAGCTGTGATTGCAGTGGCCTCGAACGACGGCGACATCAAATCGGCCGAAGCGGCGGCGATTGAGATTGTTAGCAAGTTTGCCAAATAGGATGCGACCACGTGCAGCGACGAATTCGTGACAACGACACGAGAGACGGTCAAATGTCAAACCACGGTCCACATCGGCAATGGAGAATCATGATTAAATGGACTTTCGTCGTCGCTGCGCTGGTGCTCTACTCTGATTGCGCAGAGTGCTCGGAAAACCCGCTGACCGATTGGCTCTTTCCTAATGCGGAAGTGTTGCGATCTCCGGAATTTGACGACGTCAGCACGTTCAAAGAGGACGACATCGCACAGATCGATGCTTGGCTGCAACAGCAGGTGAAACATGCCGGATATCCGAGCTTGAGTGTCGCCGTAACGCGCGGCGGAAAGGTGATTTACCAGCGCGCGTTCGGATTCCGGGACATCGAGTCGCAAACCAAGGCCACCCCGGAAACGTCGTATCATGTTGCGTCTGTGACAAAAGTCTTTACCGCGTTGCTCGCCGTGATGCTCCACGAACAGGGTGTCGTCGATCTCGATCAACCGGTGTTGAAGTACCTACCCGAGGGCGTGTCAATCAGCACGAAACCCGAAATTGGCGCGACAATCACGTTGCGGCAACTGGCATCGCACACGTCCGGGTTGCCGCGCCGCGTGCCGGGGCGGGTTCAATCTGTTGAAGGCCGCTACGAGCTGGAGCCTGAGCGGCTCTACAAACAGTTAGCCCGCGTCACATTGGCATCTGATCCGGGCACGGAGGAACTCTACTCCAATCTCGGCATGGGATTGCTCGGACATGCGCTGGAGCGCGCAGCCGGAAAACCATTCAACAAACTGCTCCAGGAGACGGTATGTGACAAATTGGGCCTGGAGCGGACCGCCATTGACGCGTCCGGCAAACTTCAATTAGCAACCGGATACAGCAGCGAAAGCCCGCGGCTTCCTGAAACCCATTCCTTCCGGAAGCGGTTAGCGCCGTCGGGCGGCTTAATCGCCTCCGCTCCGGACTTGGCAAATTTCTTGTCGGCACACATGCAGCCGGGTGTACTCTCTGCCGACATGCTCAAGCAACTCCACACGCCGTCGCAGCTCTTGGACGGTACAACTGTAGGAACTTCGCTCGGATGGTCCGTTCGATCACGGATCTCGACCGGCCGCATCTTGAAGAAAAACGGCGGCCGTAATAATTGCAGTGCCTGGATCGGTTTCGCTCCTGATCATAAGCTCGGCGTCGCCGTGCTCACCAACTGCGGCGAACCGTCCGTCGACGCCGTCGGCTACTGGCTGTTGGAACGATCCGTACCGGGCGGCCGCAAACTGGTTTCGAAACATGGCTATGCCAAGGTCGCCCCGTTCACGGGTGTGCGGTGGAACAACGATCGTCCGGTCGTTCGCGTTAACGGCGACTGGTTCGATCTCGTCTCGATTGACGGCATCCCGATCGAACGCATCGTGAAATTCGCCAACACAGAGTTTGGCGAAAAGTCGCACAAACGCGTTTCCGAAGATTTGGTCGAGGTCTTGTCGAAGATGGGCCATGAGCCTCGGTGGGATGTGAAGTTGGGCCTGAAAGGGAGCAACGGACAGATACAGCAGTTGCAAGTCAGAATGACCGAAGTGAATCGTGCTCGCGTTCTCATCGAGAATCGCGCTCGCGCGCCAAAGTAACCGCACGTGTAGTCATCGCCCTCGCAGTGAGTCGAACCGCACTCGCTGCTCACTTGCGCAATTCGTAAAAAAGGGGAAAGGACCATTCGTCCTTCCCCCTTCAATGAACGTCAAGATCAGCGGCGTCATAATCCTGGCGGGAAATAGACGCCCCCGTCACTCCGCATCCCGAAGGATTTGTATTCGGGGTAGTCGATATTCTCGCTCAAAAACCGCACTGCACCGTCGCAGAACAGAAAGTGTGTTCCGCCCGGATGACGGCTCCAGAAATTGACGATGTGGCCGGAACTGTTCGGTGTGTGTTCCATTGCGGGCATGCCCATCATCGGTCCCTGACCAACGTGTCCCAGTACAAGGTGCCCCGCTCCTTCGGTCATCATCGGCATCATCGCCATGCCGGCATTGACGCTCGCGCCGGGGACCGCGGCGTACCATGTCGACGGCGTCAATTCGTGCGATCGTTCTCCGACCGCCAGCGTGTTCGATGAACCGTCGGTGATATCCCGTATGTTGGTGTTGCTGTTGCGATAGAAAATCCCCGTTCCGAAACCGGGCTGCATGGTGACGCTACCGTACCCGAAGACGCCGGCATAGTTCGACGAAGCAATCGTACCCAACACGTTGTCGGAGGAATCCTTGACGTCAAATAGCGGCTCAACCCGATCGGTCCCGCACAGAAACACGGGAAGCACCGTTCTTCCGAGATCCAAATTGTCCGGATCAAGCGAACTGGCCTCGAAATTTAATTCGTCGTAGATCCCGGCTTGGTCCAGGTAGGGCAGCAACATCGACGCCCAGGAAAACCCGGACCCGGTTTCCGACCCGACGCCGTCACTGGGCGACACGTCATCCGAGATATAGCCGGGCGGAAATAAATCATGCAGATCGTGATAATTGTGCAGCGCGATCCCGATCTGCCGCAAATTATTGCGGCACTGTGTCCGCCGCGCTGCTTCGCGAGCCGTTTGCACAGCGGGCAACAACAGCGCTATCAAAATTGCAATGATCGCAATCACCACCAGCAGTTCGATCAGTGTAAACCCTCTCGGCCGATTGCGGTACTTTGGTTGAATCATGGTTCAATATCTCCTCCTCTGCGTGCGGGTGGACCCGCACGTTATTGTGAAATCTGTACATCTGACAAACGCAATCTGCCCGACCGGCGCGAACTATTGAGAAATCAAGATTCGACGCTGGCTGCGGCCTCAGTCCGGCCGCGCCGGGCAAATCCGCGGTCACGTTGCTTGATCAGCAAAAACTCTCGCGAGAACGTAGAGTCGCCTACGAACGGTCGATGCGGCAATCCGTGCCTTACTCTCCGCATCAGCGCAATGATCTGCGCGGAGTGGAGACACCGATTGTGGCGCGACTATTTCGCGGCTCGTGATCACTCTCCGGCCGCCGGCAATGAAACCTAAAAACGGCGTCAGCGAGCTGCTGAAATGATCAAGCGATCGAGCGCGGGGGAGGAGTGGGCGGTCGTTGCTCGCCTCTTTGAATTCCCGCGAACGGCTCCAATGGCACGCGGCGGCATGATTCGTGACCGGCAACCAACAACGGGGGCGATGCCAGCCAATCATGAAATAGCGAACCGTCGATACCTTGCGGTCCGTGACAGGACTTGGTGACCCATCCCGCAGTTTTCCGAGGCGAGTTAGAATTACTCGATTTTGCGCCTTCAGTGTCAACCAATCGTGCCGCCGACTTGGTTCCACAACACTGTGGTCCACAACGACACGTTCCACCCTGCTTGCTGCAGCAGCATGTCCGCGTTGGTGCGGCATCAGCGACTTGTCGGGTCGCTGTTTCTCGACTGTTGTCGACAACGGCGGTCGTTGTGGCTGCTCGGAGCGGAACACTCAAACAACTCGCCAATACTGATCCGGCAGTCATCAGCACAACGACGCCGCGCAATTGCCGACGTCGTCTGAGCGATCCAAGCAGCGGCATGCGAAGGGCGCGGTCCATGATGAACTGACTCAGTCTCGTCGTGGCTGACTCGCGGGAGGTCCTCTTTTCAGTGTAGCGGTGAGCTTGACGGCTTCAACGACCATTCGCGCAGCAGCCGCGAAAGTCTCAGTATTGGGAATCACCGCGAATACCCACTTACGTCGCCTTCCACTGCGCGACTTGTCCGGATCGCAGCGCCTGGTTCGAGAGATGAGCGGCCGCGGCCGCCGCGACACCTGCTTCGGCCGGCGCGTTGGGTTTCTTTCGACTGCGGATACACTCCAGCCAGTTTGTCAGATGCAGGAGTCTGCCGTTTGGTTTTTCGTAGAAGTCCTTGCCCCGCGAGCCGCTGCCCAACACGCGCTCGCGGTACTTGATCTTTCGCCGATGTTCGGGATGGATTTCGTAACGGCCGCGGTCGCAATACAACGTCGCGTCAGTACCCATAAACTCCATCATGGCGGCATTGCGGGCATTGACGAAGGTCCCCTCGAAATAGACCTGGATTTCCCGTTCGGGATACCGCAACAGCGTCTGCACGGTATCGGGCGTCTGCCACAAATCTTTGGCCATAAAGTGATCGCCGATGCTCGTCGCCATCGCGGGATGTTCGAGGTCCAAAAACCAATACGCCACGTCGACGAAATGCACCATCAAATCGGTGAAGATCCCGCCGCCGAAGTCCCAGAACCACCGCCAATGGCGAAAGCGATATTCGTCAAACGGCTGCTTCGGGGCATTGCCCAGAAAACTTTGCCAATCGACCGACTGCGGCGAGATGTTGTATTTCTTCTTCCGCGCACGCGGCGAATTGCGATTCCAAGTGAGGTGCACTTTGCGAATCTTGCCCAATTGGCCCGAGCGCAGAATCTCATTGGCTTCACTTAAGTGCGGCATGCTCCGCTGTTGCATCCCCACCTGCACGATCCGCTGATGATCATTTTGCGCCGCGATTACCGCCGCACCTTCGGACAGATCGTGTGTCAGCGGCTTTTCGACATAGACATCCTTGCCCGCCGCACACGCATCGACCGTAATCGGCACGTGCCAATGATCCGGCGTGCCGATGACGACCGCATCAATATCCTTGCGCGCCAACAGGTCATGGTAATTCTTTGTGGTGACGGCTTTGGGATCCGCCAACTCTCGGCCGCGCTCGAGGTTTTGATCCCAAATGTCACAGACCGCGGTAATTCGCACCCCGGGAATTTCGCCCAAGGTCCCCATCAACTGCCGACAACGGCCGCCGGTTCCGATAGCGCCGACGTTGATCGTCTCATTGGCGGCAAAGCCGGCAGCAGTGGTGGTAAACCCGGCGGTCAGCAGCCCCGCAGTGCCGGCTCCCATGGTTTGCAAAAAGCGGCGACGTTGGTCGGGTGTGGTCATTCTCATGCTCCTTATACAAATGGCCGGTAGGCGCTGTCCAAGCATTCGTACGCCTGCAGCGGCAAGCGATCCTATAGACAGTCTAACCAATCACTACGACCACATGCCAGGATTTGGGAACTTCTCCTGCAAGTCGCCGTGATGGTTTAGTGAAGTGTCGGAGCGAGTTTCGGGAGTCGACGAACGGCCTGTGCGGCTCCACAGTGCCGTGATAAAAAACGCGTGGCACTGGCGCTTAGGAATCTCCAACCGCGCAAAAAAATCCCGCCGGGTGCATCGACGGGAAAAAGATTACGCTCAGTCGTGAAGCACGCTACGTGGCGAATTCTGGACGCCGGCGGCGCAGCTGTCCTTTGAGCCGGTTGACAATACTGGAATGCATTTGGCTCACGCGGCTTTCGGAAAGTCCCAACGTGTTGCCGATTTCCTTCATCGTCAACTCTTCGTAGTAGTAGAGAATGATGATCAGCCGTTCGTTCCGGTTGAGACCTTTCGTCACCAGCTTCATCAAATCGCGACGCTGAATGCTTTCGGTCGGATCTTCACCTTTGCCGTCTTCCAGTACGTCAATCTCGCGGACATCTTTGTAGCTGTCCGTCTCGTACCACTTCTTGTTCAGAGAAATGAGATTGACGGCGTTGGCTTCGTTCTTGAGCTTGTCAAATTCTTCCGCCGACAGCTCCATTTTCGCGGCAATTTCGCCGTCAGTCGGCGGCCGTCCGACTTCGGCTTCGGCTTGCTTCCGGGCGTTTTCCAGCTTGCTCGCCTTGCTGCGAACCAGTCTCGGCACCCAGTCCATGGTCCGTAGTTCGTCCAGCATGGCGCCGCGAATACGGGGCACGCAGTACGTTTCAAACTTCACCCCTCGGCTAAGATCGAACGCATCGATGGCGTCCATCAAGCCGAAGACTCCCGCAGAAATTAAGTCGTTTAAGTCGACACCTTCGGGAAGTTTGGCCCAGACGCGTTCCGCGTTGTACCGGACGAGCGGGAGATACTTCTCCATCAATTTATTCCGCAAACGCAGGTTGGTCTGATCCTTTTTATACTCTTGCCAGGTTGCCAATACTTCCGGATCGATTTTCGTTGCCATGCAACCCTCCTTGGTGCCTTACGTTCAACTAAAGTGATCTGCGGTTGTGATTCAGTCTGTGATCCGTGAGTCGCCGCCGCTCTGGAGGCCGAACTTCGTGAGTCTGTCGAGAAGATATCGTCCGCCGGCCGTCGCAGTTACTTCTGCTCCACCATCGGCGGAGCAACGATTTCGTTCAGCCCGAACTCGGCCGCGGCGTTCTCTTCGATGATCCGCCTCGCAATCTCTCCGACGATCAGGCCGATTCCAAAGCCGCAAGCCGCGGCAAGTCCGCCGTTGATTATTCCTGTCGCAAACTCGTCGCCTTTCACGAGCGCTTCGATGACCGCCGCTGCAAAGACGATCAATGACAACCGGATTGCAAATTGTTTGGCCACGTCTCAATTCCCGACATCTGAGATCGAGGAATTCGCCGTCCGCCAAGCGACGCTCGGCGCACGAAAATTCCCCGTTAACGATATCGGCACATTCGGCCGTCAAATCCAGTATTTCCGCGACGAGACTCATGGACGCGCCAGTTGGTCTAGTTTGTGTATTTCGTGTGTTCGCTGATGGAAACATTTGAGATGGCTTACGCTGCGGCTTGCTGGCGGATCGGCCAGAGCCGGGAGAAGAAACTCCCTTCGGTTTGTTTCTGGGCGGAAATGTTTTTGATGCGGCGGGCCAATTGTTCGATTGCGCGGCTGGCGGGACAGCGCGGGCTGCTTAACAGCACGGGCGTTTGCCGGATGACCGCCTGCTGAACCGTGGAGTCAAAGGGAATGAATCCAGCCGCTCCAATTTCCGTGTGTAGAAACGTGCGGGCCGTCTCTTGCAGTCGTTCGAGGATCCGATTGGCTTCTTCCCGGCTGCCGGCCTGATTAACGACCACTTCCAGTGTCGGGATGACTTGACCGGCACTGACCGCCTTGACGGTGGCGTACGCATCCGCAATCGCGGTCGGCTCGGGGGTCGTCAGTATCAACACGATGTCCGCCGCGGTGATGAATCGGCGGACCGGAAGATGGATGCCCGAACCGGTGTCGATGATCAAAAAATCATGGGCTTGCTCCAACTGCTCCAGCTGTGTGAGGATTTCTCGCTGAACATGCGTCGGACAATCGGCCACCTCGGTCAATCCGCTGGCGCCTGGAATCAACCGCACCCCAGCCGGACCAGCTAACGAAATGTCCGCTAGCGAACGAACACCGCTCACCACGTGCGACAGATTCCAATACCCATTCTCGCCGCACAACACGTCCAGATTGCCCAGGCCCAGGTTTGCATCGAGCAGGCAGACGTCAGCCCCGCTCTGTCGCAGAGCGATCGCGAGGTTCAACGCCAGATTGCTTTTGCCCACGCCTCCCTTGCCGCTGGTGACCGTGACCGTTTTGGCCCGCGTCGTCCCCCTCGCGTTTGACGCGGGGACCATGGCGGCCCGCTGTTCGACCAGTCCTCGTAATGCTCGTGCTTGGTCGGTCATGGAAAGGGTCGGCTGTGAAGTGTTAACGGATGACGTGTCGGACAGGAGGATGATCACTCTAAATCGCAGCAGACCTCGACGAAATCTGCTACGGCGGCGAACGGCGAAGCCGCTCTACTGCGTGGCGAACAGCATCTCGCTTCCCAAAACCAGCCGCGCCATCCGGTCCGCACGGGCCGGCTCGATGTCGTCCGGCACGTCCTGCCCGGTTGTGAGGTAGCTCACCGGAGTAGAAATCTTGCGCGCAACGGAAAGCAGCGCGCCCATTCCGGCCGCTTCGTCCAGTTTCGTCAATATGATCGACGTCGTCCCCACCGGGGCGAATTGGCGGGCCGTTGTTTCCAGACTGCGGACGCTGGCCACCAAACTCATCACGAGGTGTACCTCGTCGACCTGCGCTTCGGCGAGGAAATTCTGCAGTTCTTGAATCTTCAGTTCGTCGCGGGGACTCCGTCCGGCTGTATCGATGAGTACCAGATCCAATCCGGACAGTTCGTCCATCGCCCGCCGCATTTCCAGCGGGCTCGTCACGACCTTCATCGGCAGGTCAATGATCTCAGCGTATGTTCGCAATTGCTCGACCGCCGCAATCCGGTAGGTGTCAACCGTCACCAATCCCATTCGGATGCCGTCTCGCAAGCGAAAGTTCGCAGCCAGCTTGGCGATCGTGGTCGTTTTTCCGACACCGGTGGGACCGACAAGTGCCACGGTCTTTCGCTGACCTGGTGAGATCGTAATCGGACCGCTGCACGCGATCTCTTGCTCGACCATTGTCGACAGACACTCTTTGGCTCGCGCGACGTCATTGACGTTTACCGAAGAATGCTCCGACTTCAAGCGGCAAATCAACTCTTGGGCCAACGTGTCTTCCACCTCGCCGTCGATCAATTCGGCGTACAAGTGAAACAGATCACTCGGCACGTCGTCGTTGCGTCGGGCTTCGGCGGTTTGGCTCAACGACTTGACCATCTGCTCGATCGATCGCAGTTGGTCCGCAATGGCCGACGGCTGTTCTGATTGCTGTTGGGCACGGTTGATCAGGGACTGCAACGTCTCTGATTGTGCGGCCGGCGGCACGGTCGGCGTCTCGTCTCGTGAAACGTCAGGACCAGAGGTCGACAGCCCTGAGAGCCCCAGCGGAGACTGATTCACGCGCGACTTAGTCTCACTTCCGATCTCCAATGTCACGCCGCCGTCGTCGGATGTTGCAATCCCGGCGCCGCTCGAGTTCGCGGCTGCAGCGGTCGTCTTCGAGGCCCCAGTCGCCTGCTCGCTGGCAGCCGGTGTGCGGACATTGACGCCCGTGCCGGCGGTGATCTCCACGCGCCGGCTCGATTGCCGCCACTTAAAGAACCGTGGCTGCGGAACTTCCCGCGTGTGCAAAATAACGGCTTCGGACCCCAATTCGCGGCGAACGAGGTCCAATGCCTCTTTCATCGTTTCGGCTCGAAATGTCCGCACGTCTGACATGACTTACTATCCTTCCCTTGCGCGCCGATTGCGGCACCGCGTATCTGTCGATTCGCGACACCGGTAATGATTCAAAAACTTATGACGACAAAAAAACGATATGATTCGTTGGCTAGACTGATGCCGCGCCGGCTCCGGCGACTGATTCGACGCCGACTTGTCCGCTCGCCTCAACTTGTGTATCGCGCGTGACCTCGTTGAGGCTCAGCACGGACAATGACGGCAGCGCCGCCGACGTGAATTGTTTCAACGTGGCCCGTATCTGCGGGCTCACAACGATGACTGGAGGATGCCCGGCGGCCGTCAATACTTGCAGCTTGTCGGCGATGCCTCGCGTGACCGCTTCAGCAACCTGCGGCGACAGCTTGACGACCGTCCCCCGCTCCCCGTGCTCGATTCCCGCCGCGATCAAATCTTCAATGGCCGGATCCAAAGTGATCACTCTGAGAACTCTGTTTTTGTCGCGCAACTGCTGGCAGATTGTCCGCGACAGGCCGTGCCGGACGTATTCCGTCAGAATTCCCGTATCTTGGGTGCGACCGGCCCAATCGCTCAGCGATTCGAGAATTGTCTCCAGGTTGCGAATCGGCACTCGTTCTCGCAACAAATTCGTAAGCACCTGATGCACTTGCGACGTCTTCATCAGATCGGGAATCAACTCTTCCACAACCTTCGGCGAGCGATCCCTCAGATTGTCGATCAGTTGATGCACCTGTTGCCGCGACAGCAACTCGTCGCTGTGCTCCCGGACCACTTCGGTCAGATGCGTCACGATCACAGCCGCCGGTTCGATGACGCTGTATCCCATCAACTCGGCACGCTCGCGCTGTTTGTCCTCGATCCAAACCGCCGGACGCCCAAATGCCGGTTCGACCGTATCGACTCCGGGAACTTTGCCGTTCGTGGCGCCGGTGTCGATCGCCAATAAGCCCTCCGGGAACGCGTCCCCCCAGGCGACCGGCACGTCGTTGATCTTGATTTGGTACTGCCGCTGTTCGAGCCGGATGTTGTCGCGGATCCGCACCTTCGGCAAAATGATTCCCAGTTCCTGTGCAATCTTGTGTCGAATGCGGGTCACCCGCTCTAAGAGATCTCCGCCCGAATTGACGTCCGCCAACCGGATCAGCCCAAATCCCAACTCCAACTCCATCGGGTCGACCAGCAGATTGTCTTCCGGTTTCGGCTCCGGCCGCGACTGCTCGGCTTGCTGCTCCTCCGCAACCTGCTGCGCGGCGGCTTTGTGTTTGCGGGACTCGTGCAGGAAATAACCCAGCCCGCCGCAAGCGGCGCCCATGATGAACAGCGGCGGTCCCGGCAGCCCCGTGAAGGAAAGCGCGAGCAAGAATGCGCCCGCTATCCACAACGCTTGCGGAGAATTGAAGATCTGGCCCACCATATCGCCCGACAAGTCGCTGTCGTTTGAGGACCGCGTGATCAGCAACCCGGCCGCCAGTGAGATCAAAAACGCCGGAACTTGCGTGACCAGTCCGTCGCCGATCGTCAACTTGGTAAATGTGCCGATCGCCTCCCCGAAGGGCATGCTGTTTTCCGCCATCCCCATATAAATCCCGCCGACCATATTGATCAACGTGATCACGATCCCGGCAATGGCGTCGCCGCGGACAAATTTACTGGCACCGTCCATAGCCCCGTAGAAGTCCGCTTGCTGCGTAATCTCTTCCCGCCGGACTTTGGCTTGTTCGGCGCTGATGATTCCGGCATTCAGGTCGGCATCGATCGCCATCTGTTTTCCGGGCATGCCATCCAATGCAAATCGTGCCGCCACTTCGCTGATCCGCGTCGCACCCTTGGTGATTACCAGAAACTGGATCACAACAATGATGATGAAGATGATCAGCCCGACCGCAACGTTATCGCCCGCCACAAATCGCTGAAAGGCGCCGATCACCTCTCCGGCGGCGTTCTCACCGTCCGCGGCGCCCCGAGTCAGAATCAGCCGCGTCGACGCCACATTGAGCACCAGGCGGGCCAATGTCGTCCCCAGCAATAGCGCCGGAAACACGCTGAAATCGAGCGGCTTCCGGGCGTAAATCGTCGTCAACAAGACGATCGCCGCAATCGTCAGATTGCAGGAGAGCAAGATGTCCATCATCCGCGCCGGGAGCGGCACCACGAACACGAGGATCGAGGAGAAGATCACCAGCGGGAAAATGAAATCCCGGTATTTGGACCACAACACCTGCAGCCGCTGAGACGCCTCCGAAGGCATCCATGCCTCCTGACAATGCCGGTGGGACCTGCTGTCTCCAAACTCCGGCGACAGAAATGTTTTCGTTTAAAATTCTGCGGGAAAGAGACGGAGCGTGATACTGAAAAACTGCAGATCTGTCCAGAGTGATTCGCGACGCTCAAACGTAGCGCGGTCGCTTTTGAGAGAGCCCGGCGCCGACCCTCAACGGAGCACGCTAACCACTGCGGATTCACGCCGACTCATTCATCTCAAATGGGTGAACGGCGACATCGACTGGTCCGGCTATCGCTCTCGAAACCAACCGATCTTTTTGCGGTTGCGATAATAAATCGTGCCGAGCTGGTGCATCACCACAATTGAGAAATACAGCAGCATGTTCCCGGCAATCACATAGACGGTTCCTTCCGCAATCATGTTCACCAGAGCGTCTTCAGACGTCATCAGAAAGTTCACGCTGACGAGGTAGATCATCATATAAGCGAACAGCACACTGACCGTCACGAAACAGGTCGTGAAGTATTGCAGCGGGCACTTAAATATCGCCCCGATGACATACACCGGATTGCCGGCGAGAAACGTATTGAACAACGTCGTCGCCAATAGTGCCATTGGCGTGTACAGCAGACAAAGAATGAGCAAAAACTGGCCGATTTCCGGCGGCAAAAGGTACACAGGATCAGCATCGGAATGGTCGACCAGAGCGGGCAGTTCGGCAGTCCACCAGTTGAACCAGTGAAATCCCCAGAAGGGCGATGTGCAAATCACCACGCACGCCCACCAGTTAAAGGCGTCGAGGAAAACCTCGTCTCCCGTCGACGTTTCAGGAAGATGGTCTTCTCCGGCCGCGGTAAAGCGCACGATTTCCGAAAGGAAATGATAAAAATAGCCGATCGCAATCAGGCAAACGATGAGATAGCAGGCAATCGTTATGATCGTCGCATAGAACGGCAGAGCTAAGGCAAACGAGAAACAGGAAAACCCAAACGTCCAGCCGAGGTACGTAAAGAAGTTTGTGCCTCGCACCGGGTAGAGAAAACTGTCCACCCAGCCAACCTTCTTCCGCACTGTCTTCTGAGCCGGCCTGCGAATCACCGCCGTCTCAGCAAATTCGCCCCCTTTCGTCGACTCTGCGGCGCGAAACGTCGAGTCCTGCGTCGACTTTCGCCGTTTCTTTCGGCGGAGCTTGCGGCGTCTGGGCGGGACATTCCGGCGCTCATCCCCCGAGGCGGTTCCTCCGTCCGACGCGGTCCGCCGTGCTGCGCTGCCGCGTGGGACGGCGACCGATTCCCGGCACTCGGGACAGCGCACCGCTTTACCCGCGAATTCGTCGGGGGCCTTGATGGGGGTTCCACAAACACAACGGAATTTGATGGTCATTTGCGAGCGTTGAATTCACCAGTGTGTGACGGTGCGGGTCGAGGTGCGTCTTGATTCATCTTAAAACAAATCATCGCCACATGCGATTTCGCCCCGGCTGAATTCCGAGGAGGCCTCGACAATTCCGCAAAAACTCACAATTCCCATCTCAAAAGACTCTGAGCCGCCAACGCCAAGCCGGCAATCGAGTTGTCTCAAAAAAAGAAAACGCTCCGCACTTTTAAATGCGGAGCGTTTTCCCGTGTACCAATGGCGGAAGTGCGGGCCAACGCTTACCACCACGGCATTCGCCTGAGGATGCACATGTGGTGCCAAACCAAACAGTATTGCCAAATCAGTCACAACACTTGTTTGCATAATACTTTGCGTAACGATTGTTCCAATAGGGTGTATTGGAACGCGCCGCAGAGTGTAGCACTATGAACCATTTCCCGTGGCGAACGCGCATTATTATGCAACATTTGCAGCATTTTGCAATACCACTTTCCTGTCTGCGTAATCTTTTTTTACCCTGCAAACGTCCTATTTTTCGCCGTCTTGTTTGGACTTTCCTTCCGACTTCTTGTCGAGATCAGCAAACGGGTTGGGTACAGAATCGGTGGTTTTCTTCTTTCCCGCTGCCGATTCGCCTTGCTTGTCCGATTTGCGCGACCGTCTCGTCCGGGATCGGTCTCGCTTCTTGGCGGCGACCCGTTTGTCCCCTCGCTTTTTGGCCCCTTTATTGGACGCAAAGTATTCCAGGCTCTTGAGCGTCTTGTCCAGTTTGATCTCGGCTGAGTTGACCTTAAAACGGCCTCGTGCCGGCCGGCCGTGCAGGACAACTTCCGCCCCTTCGGAAATCAGTCCAAGATCATTTGAGACGATTTCAACTTTGTAGCCCTCTTCCAGCGTCACATTCACCCGCCCGGCGCGGCCGAGGTTGAGCACGACCTCCTTGTCCGTCTTCTGCACAATCTGACCGATGAATTCTTGGACCTCGTTTCCCTTCTTGTTCCAGCCGGGTTGCGGCGACCTGCTCAAATAAACCTTGAATGACTTGCCGAAGTAAAGCCGCCGCGACGGCTGCCCGTTGTTGCGGTTTCTGAAGTTTCGATTCTGCTGGTTCGGGTTTTGTTTGTTCTTGATCTCCTTCACATAGGCTTCGGTATATACCACGGCGCCCGGCTGCATAAAGCCGCGATCGCCCGCCCCAGTCACCTGGACCGGCGTCTTGGAAGTCAATCGATGTTCCGACTTTTCTCCCTTTTCGTCCTCGATCGAAACCAGGAATGTGCGGCCCTTTTTCTCAATGGCGGTAATTTTGCCCTCCACGGTCTGTGCGACGTTGGTTCGCGTCCGTGACTTCGACGTGCGCCGCCGGCCCGATTTCTGGTCGTCGTCGGCAGCAAACGTGACAGTGGACGCCGTCAGCAGCGCCATGAAAAGCAGCGGAAAGGTCCGGGCGATTGGGCCGGAGACAAAACAGCGAAACGACATGGACAAGACTCCTTTAAAGAGTGTTGTTCGCGCGGACCATCGAGCCCCGCCAAGCATGAAAGTGATGTGACTTGGCAGCCCGTGTCCGTTAGGATACACCTGACGCAAACCGGAAGCAATCGTTTCCTCCCGGCAAGGGGAACCGAGCCAGCCGTCGTTTGGCACCTCAGCCCCCTATTAGAGAGAGTACTTGCGAGACGCATGCCGACAAATGCCACCACTTCCGACGACGCTCCCCGACCCGTCACAGTTCCTGGTTTTATGGCCGCCAAGCAGGAAGGCCGCAAGCTCGCAATTCTGACCGCGTACGACTACACGTGGGCGCAGTTGCTGGATGAAACCGGCGTCGACGGCATCCTAGTCGGCGACACCTTGGGCATGGTGGTCCAGGGTCACGACACGACGCTGCGCGTGACGCTGGAAAACATGATCTACCATGCGGAAATGGTCGTGCGTGCGGTCAATCGCGCGCTGGTCATCGTGGACATGCCATTCATGTCGTTTCATGTCAGCGCCGAACAGGCGTTGGAAAACGCCGGCCGCTTGATCAAGGAATCCGGTGCAACGGCCGTCAAACTCGAAGGGGGCGTGAATCAAGCCGCGACAATCGCCAAACTGGCCGCGGCCGATGTGCCGGTCATGGCGCATGTCGGACTAAAGCCGCAGTCGGTCTTGACCATCGGCGGCTATAAAGTTCAGCGCCACAAACAGACGCTGTTGGACGATGCCCGGGCGGCCGCGGAAGCCGGTGCGTTCGCGATCGTGTTGGAGTGCGTTCCGCGCGAGATCGCTGCGGAAATCACGGCCGAATTGCAAATCCCCACAATCGGCATCGGCGCCGGGCCTGACTGTGACGGACAAGTGCTCGTCACCAACGATATGCTGGGACTGACCGCCGGATTCGAGGCGAAGTTCGTCAAGAAATTTACCGACTTACGCGCCGGCGCGGGAGCCGCACTGCGCGAATACATTCAATCCGTCCATTCGGGAACGTTTCCGGACGACGCGCACAGTTTTCACACTCGCTAAAGTCGTGCTCCGACTGCGGTTGGGCATAGTTCGCTAAGTCAGGAGGCAGTCGTCGTCAATTAAGCGACTCTGACCCGCCGGCCGGACTTGATGGTGGGGCCGCCGTCAGCGAACGCGGCACGATGCGTCGCTCGAAGATTCCTGACACGAGAAACGTGACCGAATCTGTGATCGTTAGTGATCAATTCAGCAGTAATTCTGCTCCACTCGTTTCGAGGTATAACGTTTCTTCCCAATAACTGGGCTCGTCGTCGCAAGAGTCAGGGGCGCCATCGTAAGAAGTGATGCCAATTCGTACGTGGTCGTCGTGAATTTCCAAAACCTTGATCGTTAATCCGTCGCCAATTTGAATCGATTCGCTTTCAGCACATGAGATGACATGCATCAACCAGCCTCGTGAATCTATCTGATGTTGAAAGAATCAGTAATCTCAATCAAGCACTCGAAGTTGGCGTCCCATTCTGCCGAACAAGCCGCGGAAGAGCAAGCGTGAATTCCTGAGTTCATCGCTGAAAAAAAACTCCAACGAAAAACGATATCCAGAACTTGACAAAACCAACCCTGCTGCTCTTGATGGAGTTCCGTTCTACTTGGGCAGAAAGGAAAGATCAAGCCGATGAAAAAGATGGTCATATATCCTCCCGTCGACGACGCACGGTTGCAGCGCATTTGCGCAGAAGCGGAATCGATGGAAGTCGTCAATGCGGCCGACGAAGCCGAGGCACAAGCAGCGGCAACCGACGCGACCGCCTTCTTTGGAAAACTCACACCGGAAATCTTGGTGCGTTGTGAAAAGCTGCAATGGGTCCAGGCGCCAACGGCCAGTCTGGAACACTATCTGTTTCCCGAATTGGTCGATCATCCCTGCGTGCTGACGAACATGCGCGGACTGTATTACGATGTGATCGCCGATCACGTCTTCGGCTACGTGCTGACGTTCGCCCGCAACCTGCACATCTATCTGCGGCAGCAGCTCGAAGCCCGCTGGGAACCGGTCGGCGGCGAACAGGCGCGGTCCGATTTTTTGAGTGGTCCGGGACAAGTCAGCGCGATCGACCGCTCCGCACGACACCTAGCCGACTGCACGATGGGGATCGTCGGCGTCGGCAGTATCGGCGGTGAAATCGCTCGCCGTGCGCGGGCCTTCGGCATGCATGTGATCGGCGTCGATCCCGTCCGCCGCGAGATCCCGGACGTGCTACCTGAAATCTGGCCGCTCAAAGAATTGCCCTCGCTATTGGCTTCCAGCGACTTTGTCGTGATTGCCGCCCCACACACTCCGGAGACGGAGAAAATGTTCGCCGAGGCACAGTTCTCGCAGATGCGCGACACCGCCTATTTGATCAATATCGGCCGCGGCGCGATCGTTGATTTGGCGTCACTGACCTCAGCCCTGCAGAACAACACGATCGCCGGCGCGGCATTGGACGTCTTCGAAGTCGAACCGCTGCCGACGGATCACCCCCTGTGGGCGATGCCCAACGTGCTGATCACACCCCACGTCGCCGCTGCCTCGCCCCGGATCGCTGAACGGCATACCGAAACGTTGCTGGAAAACATTCGACGTTATGTCCGCGGCGATGAACTGCTGACGACCGCAGACAAGCAGAAGTGGTTTTAGCCGTTCGCGAGACGCGGAAGTTCGACCCGATCCTACTGCGGTTCAGTCTCGCGCCGCTTGAGAATGATGAAATATCCATCCGTCTGATCGGGCAGCAACTCCCACGTTTGTGGATCATCGCGATACTCTTTGACTTCCTCGGGAATCTTGACCGAGCTGTAGCGATGCCGCGTATCGATCACGATGTAGTCGGTATCGTCCGGAACCTGGGGCCGGTAATCGCTATAGTCATACGACCGCCGATGATGCGTGAATCGCGGATGCACGAAATCAGTTGACGCCACGACCGCGCTCGCGGGGATCTGCTCAAGCACGGCAGCAAATTTTTCGGCGCGTTCACCCGGAAGGTACCACTGCCGCCAATAACCGGCCGACCCCGGATCCCAAAACGTGATGCCCGCCGGAGAAAGACTGAACAACAGACCGGTGGTTATTGAAGACGCCAACGCCCACCGCGGCGCGAATCCGCGCGGTGCGCGTGCGAGTCCCGCACCAGCGGCCCAGAAGAGAATCGGCACCAGCGGGGCGTGAAAATGGTGCTGCGTGTTTTGTGCGATCTGATTGAGACACAGCACGCCAAACAACGGAACCGCCACCGCCAATCGCGAGGGCGAGAGCAACGGCACGCCTCCCAACGGCAGCAACAGCGACAATGCAAACAGGAGATTCGCCAATGTGAAGAGATATCCCGCCGTAACCAGCGGGTGCCGCAGCAGACTGACCACCAACTCGCCCGGAGTTTCCCCAAGTTGCTCGGGAAAGTACCGGACATAGTGCACATCTCCGCCGCGAAATAGCGGAATCGCAAATTTGACAACAACGATCAAATACAACAAGCCAAACACCGCCAGTGAGCCGCCCCACCAGAACCGTTGCCGGCGTGCGGCGATTTCCGCGACCGACGACGGCCGGGTCAGAGCGATCCATACGCCCAGCGGGGCGATGATCATTGCGTAGTCCTCTTTGGCCGACAGCGCCAGCGCCAGCAGCAACAACATCGTTTTCGGCCGACCCCGCTCCCATTGGTCGAGCGCGAACAGAATCAGCGGAACGCCAAAGCAAATCGGCCGAAACGTCTTGAAATCGACGGCGATGTCCAAGTAATGCATCGGGAAGTACAACAGATACGCGCAGGACAGCAATGCTGCCGTCCGAGTGCACGTCGTGTGGCGGCGGGTTATCCAAAACACCGCGACCGCTCCGCTGCCCAGCGCCAGCGATTCCGACAGTTCCAGCAACAGGTGCGACGGCCACAGCAGATACAACGGAAGCAACAACACGTGCACGACTTGAATGTGCTCGCCCAAAAACAACCGAAATTGCGGCGGCTGCCTTTGCGTGTCGTAGTCCAAAAAGCTGCGAAATCCCTTGCCGTGAGTGAGATTCCACAGATGCTCTTCATACATCGCCGAGTCGCCGTGCGGAGTCTGCAGCCCGGCGTACAATTGGCGGTTCATCACGAAAAAACAAGCCACAAAGACCGCCGTCGCCACCCAGACGGACAGCGGTAAACGATAATTGTCGACAGCCGATCCGTCCGCCGCAGATTTGTTTTCGGCGGAAAGCAAGAAAAACCATTCCGCCGCCCAGCCTGCGCAGCCGGCCGTCCACCAGAAGGGAGTCGTCGCCGTCAGCAGCAACGTCCAAGCATCGCCAAGCGGAAACAGCCAGAGCAGGCTCCACGCGATGGGAATCGCCAACCACCGCCAGCCGCGCCAGCCCCAGAGGAACAGGGAGTTCCAGAAATTACCGCCCCGTCTTCTCCACAAACCAGCGGCGCCCACCCACCAAGTGAACATACTGCAGAGGGTGGTCAGGCACAGGACGTTGAAAAACGGCACGACCGCGCTGAGCGAACCGGTCGCCGGTTGAAACTTGACCTCGCCTCCCAGTCGCCCGACGACGCTCTGCCACAAAGCACGACTCACCATCGTCCCGGCCAACTGCTGTTCCTCCAGCAGCATTTGCAGACCGGCACTGTACAGCAAAACGGAACCCAGCACCACCGCAACGGCCCACACCGCGCGGGGTTGATGGATTACGGTCCGTGGCTCATAGTGATAGGGCATGCGAAAGATCGTGATACGTTGGGTTTCTCTAGTTGTGACGAAGCCCGCCTCAATTGGAATCCCAATCTTAGTCCATCTTCGGCAATCGCATCCACTCCGGACATCGGAACGAGGTGTTGACGATGCCGCACGATTCACCCTGTCTCGGATTTCAGTTTCTCATGTCGCACCGAACAAGAAAGCTGCACAAGATCGTTTTCTGGACGATTTGCGGAATCATCTTGGCGCCTGCGTGCCCATCGCGCGCGGCCGACGACGCGGCCAAGATCACGATGCCTCAGCGTGGAATCTGCGCGCATCGCGGCGCCAGCGACTCTCATCCGGAAAATACGTTAGCGGCGTTTCGTGAAGCGATCCGGCTCGGGGCACATATGATCGAGTTCGATGTGGCCCTCACCAAGGACGGCGAGCTGGTGCTCATGCACGACAAAACCCTGGACCGCACGACCAACGGCACCGGGCCGGTTTCAGCACATACGCTCGCACAACTTCGCAAGCTCGACGCGGGTCGCTGGAAGCACCCACGGTTTCAAGGAGAGCGCATTCCCACACTGGATGAAGCGCTGCAAATGATGCCGGTCAATATCTGGCTCAACGTGCATCTGAAAGGTGGACCGGCATTGGCGGAAAAGACGGCGCGCCGCATCGTGGCTCAAAAACGGCGGCATCAAGCGTTTCTCGCCTGCGGCAAACAGGCGGCCGAAGCCGCCAAACGTGTCGACCCACAAATCCTGATCTGCAATATGGAGCGGCAGGCCAACAACCGGCAATATGTCGACGAAACAATCGCCGCGCAGGCCGATTTTATTCAATTGTATCGCGGCAAATCGGTTTCTCCGGAGCACACCAAGCGGCTGTCGCTGCACCGGGTGCGAATCAACTACTGTTGCTCCAACGAAGCGGAACAGATTCAGGCGCTATTTGCGGCAGGCGTCGAGTTTCCATTAGTCGACCGGCTGTCAGACATGATGCGTGTCGCGGACGACATCGGCATCGCCAGATTGCAACCGCAGTACCGAAAGCGCGACCCCTAAACCATTGAACTCGGCCGAAGTTTGATCGAATCCAGGCCTGGCACGACGCATTCAGGCAGATTTTGGGGCAACAGCCATTAATCTTTCCTGCGCGCCCGGTCGTCCAAGCGGCGAATTTCTTGACTTGCCCAATCAACTATGAGACACTCGGGTCTGCCAACCTATCGGAGGTGCGGACTCTGTCGAGAGCTCGACCATGGCGGTATTCCTGCGCGACAGCGACGCACCCTATATTGTCGGCGTTCATTGTCAAGCAGCGCACGTCAACTCGTGAGTCGGAAGCAGAGCCGCGCTTCGTTGATCGTCTCCGCTGAGCAGCATCGTCTAGTCGCGTGGGGCGGCAGATCAATCCAAAATGGAGAATGTCATCATGAGACGTCTCTGGCTGGTTGTTACGGTTTCAACGTGCTTGGCCGCAGCGGGGTGTTCCGGCGGCGACGAGGAGCAGAAAGACAAGAAACCGAACAATCAGGGCGGTATTGTGGTCATCGACCCCAAGCCCAAAAAACAAGCCAAGCCGAAGCCGAAGAACGAGCCGAAAAAGAAAGCGGCGCCGGCTCCGGCCTTCGCCGCCTCTCTGCGGGAACTCCTCCCCGATTCTCTGACCGTTGCAGTCGGCGCGAAGATCGACAGTCTGTCGCAAATCACCGCCGCCACGGGCACCGATTTCCTCGCAGCTCTGCGTCCCGCTTCGAGTATCCTAAATCGGTGCGGACTCGTGATCGAAAACGTGGATGAAATCTGGGTCGGCTCAAATCCGCAGACCAATGACAGTGCAGTCTGCGTCAAAATGAAAACTCCCTATGACCGGGCGAAGATGCGAATCGGGCTGCAGATTGCCCAGCCGCTCGGGAAGATCGACGGCAAGGAACTGCATGCGCTGCACTCGTTCACCGGTGTCGAGAACGCTGTCGCCTATGTGGACGATCGCATCTTTATGGTCGGCCGCCGCCCAACTATTGAAGCGGCAATGAAGCGGCCCATGGGAGGGCCTTTGAGGATCGGTCTGGCGGTCGCGCAAACGGAGCACGCCGGATATTGGGTGGCCGGCGATGCCGAGTCCTATTTGCCGCTGCTGGCCCATCACGGTTTTCCGAGTTTTTCGGCCCATTCCTCGAAAGTCACCGCGCCTCTCGGTTTCGCGATGACCATTCCGACGAAACCGACGAAACAGAATCAACGCAACCGCCCGGCCGCAGCCAAGCCAAAACGTGCGGGCCGCGGGTTTAGTCGCGGCGACGACGAAGATGAGGAACTCTCTTCGGCCACCGGATTTTCGCGAGCGCCTCAACAGCGGCGAGCCGCCGCGAACAGAAATTCATCCACGTCGCCGATTTCCGGTGATTCCATGACGATCGTGATGGGATTTGCTTTCGAATCAAATCGCGCCGCCCTGCAAATGGAGCGGCGCGCTCGGACAATCTTGGACGCACTCAAGTCCAAGCTCGAGGCAGAAGCGTCGTTAGAAATGACGTTGGCGGAAGCCAAAAACCGCGACCGGGCGGCGGATCGAAATACGCCGACCGGACGGCGCACCGGTGGTGGCAATTCTCCACCGAGAGGACGCGCCGGCGGCAACGCGCCGCGCGGCTTCGGGCGCAACAATGACGATGACGATGACGACGGACGTGAACCTCGAGGCCGGCGTCAGAGCCGCAGACGGAACCTTTTCCGGGACAACACAGAAGTTCCCGACGTTTTTGAAACGAACCAAGAAATCGGCGAAGCTCAGGGCACATACCGTCTACAACGCAGAGACGACGATGATGACCCGCGGGGACGGGCGCGAGACCGGCGGCGCGAGCGGCGGCGCAACCGACGTGGCGATGATGATGATGACGACGACGACGGGAATTCCGGACGGATCGTGCCGCGCAACGGGGCGCCGCGCATCGGCGGCGCGGGATTTGGGCCTACCAACAACAACACGAATGCAAATAACAACAATCGAGACACCAGCTTAAGCCTCCGCCGGGCGAACATCAACTTTCGGTACACAATCAAGACGACCGGCCCGACCTTGAGGATCGAGTTGGTCATGAGCGCACCGCCGCGCATGTCCTCGATCGTCGCCTCTGTCATGCGGGCTGCCGGGAATTCCCTGACCGGCGACGGAATCGTCCAAGGAAGTTTCCCGTCAATCGTCGGCGGCTTGGCGTTTCTGAGTAACGAACAGCAGGGAAAACTTCGCGGAGTCAAGAGACTGCCGGACCTGCCCACATTGGCAGGCTACAGTTGGATGACGGAACTGCTGCCCTACTTGAATCAACAGCACGTCTATGTCGGATTCAATTTCGACAAGGATTGGATGACTCATGCAGAAAACCGCAAGCTGGCGGGAACAGTGATTCCCCAATTCATTAATCCCGCCGCAAACACGGTGCGATGGGAGGGATTTCCATACGATGGCCTGGGATTGACACATTTCGTGGGCATGTCGGGCGTCGAGGACGGGCCGAACGTCTTGGCGGCCGCACTCGATCGTAATGACCCGCGCGCAGGCATTTTCGGGTATGATTCGGTGGCCAAACCCCGCCAAATGACAGACGGCGCCTCAAGTACGATTATGATGATCGGCTCAGGAGAGCTTTCCGGCCCTTGGGTGCAGGGGGGCGGTGCGACAATTCGCGGCGCCCGCGAACCGTACTTTGACGAGTTGACTGGATTTGGATCGGCCGGCCTTAAGAAGCGCGGCGCGCATGTCTTGTTTGCCGACGGCTCATATCGTGAGATTTCCGCCGACATCGATCCCGCCCTCTTTCGCGCGCTGTGTACGATCCACGGCTCGGAAGACGTGGATCTGTCGCAGTTGAACCCGCCCGTGGGCGGAATGCCGACGAACGTCAAGGTCAACCAGCCCCCGGCATCGAATTCGTTCTTGAAGAGATTGTTTTCTAAGTGATATGCCGCTCGGGCCGTCGTCATCGCCCGCGGAAGGAATGTTCATGTCCCGCCCAGCCGTCTTTCTCGTGCTGACCCTCAGTTGTTGCCTGTGGACCTCGCAGGCAGCGCACGCCGACTTTTTGGAATACCGGCTGCCCGGGTCGCCGTTGAAGATCATCCTCGAAGGTCGCGTCAAGGTTGGGCGAGAAGTCCGGCTACAGCACAAATTCGGGACTTTGTACTTCGAGCCCGCTAAGGTCACCGTTCATAAAGTGACCACCAATCCGGCCAGATTCACTCGAATGAAGAACGAGGCCAGGACGGCCAAGGACGCCGGCATGATGTTCGACGTAGCGAAGTGGGCTTTGAAACACGCGCTGCTGAACCAGTACTACGAGGCCATCGACGCGGTCTTAGAGATCGATCCCGATCATGAGGGTGCTGCCAGGATTAAGGCACTCAAAGAACGCATCGACCAGCCGCTCCCCGAAACTGAGGCCGAAGAGGAGCAGATCAAGGCGATTCTCGATCGCGGCAGCATGAAAATTGCGCGCAGCAATCACTTCATCATGCTGCACGATACCAACGACAAGGCGGAGCAGTCTCGAATCACCGGAGCGCGCCGTCGTCCCCCCCGCGCCGTCGAGCGATTGCGATTGCTGGAACAGGTTTACGAAACCTTCGTCATGATGTTTGCCCTGGAGGACGTCGAGTTGGACATCCCTCAGGAGCGGCTGCGCGTGATCCTGTTCCGCGAATTCGAAGACTATCACGACTTTTCGAAATCGATTAATCCCGTTCTGACCAGTGCCGTCGGATTCTGGGATCCCAACCGTAACGTCAGTATCTTTTACGACAACGCCTCCGATGAAATCTTCAAGATACTGCAAGATTACATGGATGAGTTGCAGGATCAGAAAAAGCGCGTTGTCCGCGCCCGCAGTCCGCAAGCCAAAATCATTGTCCGCAATACAAATACGATGGGCGTAATGGTCTCCGCCGCACAAGAGCGATCCGACATTAAAGTCGTCACGCACGAAGCCACGCACCAGATGGCGGGGAATACCGGGCTCTTGCCGCGGCATATTCGCATCCCCAGCTGGGCACATGAAGGACTGGCCACCTATTTTGAAACTCCTGCTGAGTCGACATGGAGCGGCGTCGGATCCGTCAATGAAAATCGGCTCGTGTTCTACCGCGCCCTGGCGAGCGACACTGTCCACTCGAACATCGACTTCATTGTAACGGACCAGATCTTCGTATTTGCCGGATCCCACGGCTCGAAGCTGCATGCCTACGCTCAGGCCTGGGCGCTAACGCATTTCCTCATGGAAAACCACTTCGACAACCTGATGAAGTATTACGCGCTGCTGGCGCAAATGCCGCCCGATGTCACGTTGAACCCCGATGTGCTGCTCAAACTATTCGACCGCGCCTTCGGCGAAGACCGCGAGGCCATGACCCTGGCATGGCGGGCCTACATGCGAAGCCTGAAAACCGATTTCCAAAAGGCGATCGACGAATAGTTAGGTTTCTGCGGCAACCTGTCCCGTTTCCCCATCAGCCCCCGCCTCCACCGGCCTGTGCCCACCAACCATGGCTTTTTGTCCGTCCTACGCGATCGGCATTGAAATCGGCGGCACCAAGCTCCAGATCGGTCTCGGACATCTCCATTCTGAATCGATCGAACACCTTTGGCGGGCCGATATCGATGCGCCCCGCGGTGCCGAACCGATCCGACGGCAAATCAGCGACGGCATTTCGGAACTCCTCACGAGCCGGGGCCGGTCGCGCGAAGATATTGCCGGAATCGGGATCGGATTTGGCGGACCGGTGGACGCGGACCGCGGGCGCACGATGACCAGCCATCAGGTCGACGGCTGGGATGACTTCCCACTGACCGAGTGGGCGAATCAGGAACTCGGATTTTCCGTCGTGCTACAAAACGACGCTGATACCGCCGCACTGGCGGAGGCACACTACGGCGCTGGGCGAGGTTTCAACCCCGTGCTCTACCTGACGGTCGGTTCGGGCATCGGCGGCGGATTGATTATTGACGGACGCATCTTTCGCGGCAGCGGTCGCGGCGCCGCTGAGATCGGCCACCTCCGCCCCGGAAATCTGCCGCAACATTTGCCGTTTCCCGGAACAACGGTTGAAGACGTTGCCTCCGGTTTCGGAATCACCGAGCGCGCACGGCAGGCCATCGACGGGTTTCGCGCTTCGGAGAAGTTCGCCGCGGCGCAATTCACCAGCCAATCCGCCGAGGTCTTCAGCGATCATCCCGACGGCGCGCCGGCGACTCGACTATTGGAACTAGCAGAGAACGACCCCGAACTGATCACTACCAAACTCATCGCGCAGGCCGGGTCGGACGGCGATCATTTTTGTCGTGGCTTGATCAACGACGCCGCCGAGACACTGGGCTGGGCGATTGCACAAGCCGTCACGCTGATCAACCCCGCCCGGGTCGTCGTCGGCGGCGGCGTCTCGCTCATGAGCGAGTCACTATTCCTGGAGCCGGTGCGGGAAGCCTTTCGGCGGAGCGTTTTTGGCCCATTCGCAGACGTGGCGGAAATTGTTCCCGCGGCCCTGGGTGAGGAGGTCGTCATCCACGGCGCGCTAGCGCTCGCCCGCGCAGCGTTCACCAACGCTCAATGATTCGGCGAACTCCTGCACTCTCAGCTTGACAGACCCGCAGCGCAGTTTAAACAGCCGACTGCGTTCCAGAGTTGCCCTGCGATACGCTACAATAAGCGGTGATTCGTCCAAGTCGCGTTTGCGCTCTCGTAAATCAGGAGCCAGCCATGTTGAGCCGCCGCCAATTCGTCAGAACACTCACAACAGGTGCAGCAGCACTGTCGCTGCCGGCAATCACCCCAACATTTGCCGCTGAGGAACCGAAACAGCAGCCGAAGAAACGCATCATCGACATGCATACACATATCGGCCGCTATGTCGACCCGACAAAAACATTAACTCCCGAGGCACTCGTCGAGTGGATGGACGAACACGGCATCGAGAAATCGGTCGTGCTTCCCCTGACCTCGCCCGAATCGACGACGTTTCTGCAGCTGACCGACACCGCGCTCGCCGCGGCTAAAGCTCATCCGGACCGGTTAATCGCGTTCTGCTCGATCGACCCGCGCACGATCGTGAAACTCCCGGATCTGGTGAAAATCATCCGCGATTGGAAAGAACAAGGCGCGCGTGGATTCGGCGAACACAAAGTCGGCCTCGATTTCGACGATCCGCTGATGATGCGCGTCTACGAGGCGTGCGAGGAAGTCGGACTGCCGTTGTTGTTTCACATTGATAATGTGCGCGGAAAAGACGTCCCGGGTCTCAAGCGGCTGGAAAACGCTTTGCTCACGTTCCCTAAGCTCGATTTTATCGGCCACGGACCGGGCTGGTGGGCGTCGATCTCAGGAGGACTGACGCAAAAGGATTTGAGAGGCTACCCCAAGGGCAAAGTGCAACCCGGCGGAGCCATCGACCGCTTGATGGACAAATACCACAATATCTACGGCGACCTCTCTGCAGGTTCAGGGAACAATGCCATTGCACGCGATCTCGAATTCGGCCGCCGGTTTCTCATTCGCCGCCAAGACCGGATCGTGTTCGGCACCGATTACTTGGCCCCCGGCCAATATGTGCCGCAGTTCGAGCTGTTCGAAAAGCTGGAGCTGCCAAAGGACGTCGAGCAAAAGATCTACGACTTGAACGCCTGCAAACTGTTATCGTTGTGCTAACCATGCCGGTGAATCCTCCATTTGGACTGTTGTTGATCAGCGGAAACCTGACGCATCAGGAAAACTATGCCCGCGCGCTGGCCGCCGATCCGCGCTGTCGGCTGATCGGCCTGACGGATGAATCCGACATCCCCCAGCGCCGCGCCGAATTGAACCAGATGTTGGCCGACGACCTCCAAATTCCGCTGCTGCCCGACTTGGACGCGGCGCTGAGCCGTGACGACGTCGATCTGGTGAGCGTCTGCTGCGAACCGGAGCGCCGCGCCCGCGTGGCCGCCCGCTGCGCCCGTGCCGGCAAACACGTCTACATCGATAAACCGCTCTGCACCCGCGTGGACGACGCCCGCGAAGTCGTCGCCGCTGTCGAAGAGACGGGCGTCCTCAGCCAAATGTTCAGTCTGGTGCATACGCCGACGGCACTGCAGGCTCGCCAAATCGTCGCGTCAGGCAAGCTCGGCGAATTGACGGCGGTCCACTATGACCTGTTGTTCGCCAAAGGAATCGCCGGCACTGCCGATCTCTCCCAGCCGCGACATGAAAAGCCGCAGGCGGATCGGTTCACGTTTGTCGATTCCAAACGGGAGCTGTACTGCGTCGGCTTATACCCGCTGGTGTTCTTTACATGGCTGACCGGACAACGAGCGACCAGTGTCTACGCGACCACCAGCAATTATTTCTTCGCCGAGCACCAGCGCAACGATGTCGAGGACTTTTCCTGCCTGCTGCTTCAGCTGGAAGGCGGCATCACCGCCACCGTCACCTGCGGACGCGCGGGTTGGTCCAGCCATCCCTCGCATGGATCGCACAAAATCCACCTGACGGGAACCGCCGGCGCCGCCGACCTCGACGCCTACGCGCCGCGATTGGAAGTCTTCAACGACGACGACCCCTGGCGGCAACCAGCGAAACCGCATCCTGAAGATCCGATGGGGTTCTGGTCCAGCACACAAAAAGCAGGCGGCGTGCGCCCCAAACCGGGTTGGCGGCCCGTGCAGCCGGCAGTGGCCAATGACGCGGTCCATTTTCTGAATTGTCTCGAAGCCGGTCAGCCGAGCGACGTCCCCGCTTCGCTTGGGGCGCATGCGGTCGAAGTCATTCTGGCCGCCTACCGCTCGGCTGCGGACGGTCAACCGGTAAAGCTTTGACGAACTTATTGCGATCGGAGTCGTGATGCTGATGCGAAACTTCAATTTCAAAAAGGCCGTCCTGTTCGGATTACTCTGTGCCGGCGGACTCTGCTTGTATCAGTTGAGTTACGCCGAAAATGAAAAGGAAGTCGCCGCCCGATCCGCGCCCGATGTTCCCAAATACGATGAACAGGGAGCGCTGGAATTCCCCGAAACTTTTCGCCGCTGGATCTTTGTCGGTGCCGCTCTCGGCTTGAGCTACAGCGAGCACGCGCCCCATCCCGACGAACAACAGTTCACCAACGTTTACATCACACCGGCCGCCTATCAGCACTACGAGCTTACGGGATCCTTTCCAGAAAAAACCATGCTGGCCATGGCCGTCTATCGCCGTCAGCGCAAACCGCCGCTCGGTGACTTGAAATTACACGGCTCATACGAAGGAGAGTTGGTCGCCGTTGAAGTCGCCGTCAAAGATGGCGACCAATTCCACGACGGCTGGGCATATTTCGATTTTTCACCCGAAAAAGGAGAGACCAAGCTGCGACGCACAGCGACCGCTTTCCCCACCAAGAAGTGCTATGATTGCCATCTTGAGCACGCTGCGGATGATAACGTGTTCGTACAGTTTTACCCGGTCCTGCGTCGCTTGATGGACAACAAACCCGTAAAATAAGTGAACCTCCAAGAGCATTTTCAAAGTGAGCGATCCCGCAGAGCATCGAACCGTCAGCGTACAACTCGGACCGCGCAGTTACGAAATCGAAATCAGCACCGGCCGGCTGGCCTCGTGCGGCGAGTCGATTTCTCTCTGGGCGGAGGAGCGCGGCCTTTCAGCACGTCAAGCGGTGGTGATCACCGATGCCAACGTGCGCACTCCGTATGCCGAAACGGTCGCCGCCAGCCTGCGTGACGCGGGATGGGACGCGACGTTGGCGGATGTTCCCGCTGGAGAAAACTCCAAATCGCTGGATGTCGTCTGGCGGCTTTACGATGAGTTGGTGGCGATCGAAGCGGGACGGCAGACCTTGGTGGTCGCCGTCGGCGGAGGCGTGGTCGGCGATCTCGCCGGATTAGTCGCCGCAACGTATACGCGCGGCGTGCCGTTTGTGCAAATCCCCACCACGCTGCTCGCCCAAGTCGACAGTTCGGTGGGGGGCAAGGTCGGCGTGAATCACGCGCACGGCAAAAACTTGATCGGTGCCTTCCACCAGCCGATCGGCGTGGTAATCGACACAACCGTTCTGGAGTCCTTACCCGCCCGCGACTACCGTAGCGGGCTGGCGGAGGTCATTAAATACGGAGTCATTCTCGACGAAGAATTCTTTGATTTCTTGGAGCAAAACATCCAAGGTCTTAACGACCGCGAACCGGCAATCCTCCAGCATATCATCGCCCGCAGTTGCGAACTGAAAGCGCAGGTTGTCGAACAAGATGAACACGAACGAACCGGCCTTCGCGCCGTCCTCAATTACGGCCACACGTTCGCCCATGCTTACGAAGCGTTGTGCGGGTACGGAGAACTGACTCACGGCGAAGCGGTCGCCATTGGAATGGCCGACGCCGCCAAACTGGCCCAGCGCCGCGGACTGATCGATCAAACGCTCTTCTCGCGACAAACGGCGCTCACGACAGCCGTCGGTCTCCCGACGCAACTGCCGGCGCCACTGAATCCCGACGACGTCCTGCAGCGTATGAAGCTCGACAAGAAAACGGTCGCGGGAAATCTGCGATTTGTCCTTCCGACGCGGCTGGGGCACGTCCAGGTATTCACCGACGTCGCCGAAGCAGACGTTCGGGCCGTACTCAATTCATAAACCGTTCCCGTCGCCGTTGCCCAGTTCGATTTCCTCTTGCTTTCGCGGCGTTAGCACAATCAGCACAATACCGATCGCAACCGTCGCCGACGCGGCTGCCAGCCACGAGAACGGCAGAGAAGTCAATTCGTCCTGAGGCGACTCCAGGATCGCGAAGAACGAAAACCGGGCCGCCAATTCCGCCTTGTAGTGCTCCAACAGTAATAAGAACCCGTTGTGGCAGGTGTGCATCACAACTCCCGGCCAAATACTGCCGCTGCGGTACCGAATCCAGCCCAGAACGATTCCCAGTACAGTGCTGTTTGCCAGCCGCGCCGGGGCAAGCACTCCCTGTATCACAAAGTGGAACAAACCGAAAATGACCGCCGTCGCCAGAATCGTCTGCCAAGCGGACGTCCGCGGACGAATGGCGTTATACAAGTATCCGCGAAAACTAAACTCCTCAAACGTCGCCGGAAACACCGCATAAGCCAGCAGCATCACCGCCGGATGGACCGACCGCAATTGCTCGATGACTTTCGATGCGATCTCCTGAAACCGGTCTCCCATGTCGATGTCGGAGGTGAGCAAAATCGCTTCGTACGCGAACACCCACAAGCCGAGGCCGATCAGCGCCGCTCCGATGATATTCACTGCCGGCGGTCTGCCCAGTGAGAACCCGGAAACAATCCGCACCCGTCCCCAATAGGCGGCGATTAAGGGAAGCGCTCCAAATAGCAGCGCGGTGGCTCCTGCTGAAAGCACCATCCGCGCCGTAGTCGGCAACTCTTCTGCCTGAGCCGTCAAGTTGCTCACCAAGAAGTAGGCGGGAAACAGGCAGGCGAGACAAAACAGCGCGTTCGTCAAACTCGGGCGCGCCTGCGCCTGCTCGGGACGCCGCATGAAATCAGACCAGCTTCCCTCGCTGCTGTAGAGAACACCTTCTGCCCCGAAGATTTTGCCTGCCACAGTGATCGCCGCTAAGGCATAGATGAACGTCGAGACCACGACAGCCACCATCGGTCCCAATTCGACTTGCGACTCCATCAAATCACGCCCCAGCAGAACAATGTTCAACAGGGGAACGATTGCCAGCGGACCACTCAATTTCAGCCCCGGCATCAACGACAACACGCCCGGAGCCAACGAGAGGAGCATCAAGGGAATCAAGTAAGCCTGCGCTTCCTTAAAACTACGGGCAAAGCTCGTCAGCGTCAGCAGCACCGCGGAAAAAAACATGGCGAACAATACCAACAGGCAGAAGACCTGCAGCATAATCTGCGGAGTGATCATCGAGCCCAGGAATTCTTGAGCGACGTCATCCACCGAGATCGTGATCGTCATCATCAATAAATTCACACTCGCCGTGAGCATTGCGACCGTCAGGACGGCGAAATACTTGGCGAGTAACAGCCCCATCCGTGGGATGGGGGCGGCGATCAACACTTCCAGCGTCCCGCGTTCCCGCTCGCCAGCGGTCAGGTCAATCGCCGGGTACACGGCTCCGGTGATCGTCATCAGAATCAAAATCAACGGAATCACACTGAACAGCGATACCGGCCCGAAGACCTCTTCCGATTCCACCTCCACCATCGTCGTTTGCACAGGCACCGCGCGCTGCTCGATGCCCAAGAACTTCAAACGCTGAATCAGAAACTCGCGGTTGGCATCTTCAATCAATTGCTGAACAAACTCGGCGGCCATCCGCCCATTGACCGACGACCTGTCAAAGATCAGTTCACAATCGACGGCCAGATCCCGGTCCGCTTGCAGCGCGGGATCGTCCGGGAGTGTTAATTCCACTCCCAAATCGATTTGAAAATTGCGAACTTCAGCCTTCAGATCGTCGACTTGCACGTAGGTGAGTTTCGGAACAACCGTTTGATTTTCGATCTCCGTTTCCAGAAACTCGCGATCCGGGTCATTAAATCGAATTATCAACTGCTCCAAAAACTTCGCGTCACCCTCGCTGGTGAAGCCGATGACATACTTCGGCTGCAGCGTATCGCCGACCTGCGTGACCAGAAACCGCCCGAATACGATGCTCAGCATGGGATAGACCAGTATCGGCATCAGGATCAGCGTGATGATCGTGCGGCGGTCGCGGAGAATCTCGCGCAATTCCTTCAGCGTCAACCGGCCCAAACGCTGCCAGCGCTGCTTGATGCCGTCCGGATCAGGAGAGCGATTGCCCGCATTCCCCTCAGCGGAATTCATGACCTGCCTCCGGAGGCCGACGGCGCCAGCGCCGGCCCGCTGTGCGAGAGTTTCAAGAACATCTCCACGAGCGATTCGCACCCCGAACGCGACCTGAGTTCGGCAAGGCTCCCTTCGCTGACGATATTGCCCTCGTGCATCAAGCCGAACCGGTCGCAGACGCGCTCCGCTTCGTGGAGGCGGTGGGTGCACAGAATCACCGCTTTGCCTTCGTCGCGGAGATGCTCCAAGAACTCAACTACGACTTGGCTGCCGAACACGTCTAATCCTAAGGTCGGCTCGTCCAGCAGCAGGACTGGCGGACGATGAATCAGCGCACGTGCCAGGTTGACACGCTGTTTCTGCCCGGTGCTCAAGGTCGAGCAGTGTTGGTCCAAAAACGCGCTGAATCCAAGCAGCGTGCTCAGCCGCGCGAGTTCCTCCTTCGCCTGCAGAACCGGCATGCCGTAGACATCGGCAAAAAACAGCAACATCTCGCGGACCGTCAGCCACTGGTAGACGCCGGCATTTGCCGCAACCAGTCCCACGCGGCGTTTGACCTCGTCCGGCGCTTCACGTGAGCGGAATCCACCGATGGCCGCCCAGCCGCGCGTCGGCTTCAGCAGCCCCAACAGCATGCGGATCGTCGTCGTCTTCCCGGCGCCGTTGGGCCCCAGCAATCCGTATACCTCGCCCGCCGCGACAGAAAAGGATATCCGATTCACCGCCGTGAGCAGCCCGCCCCCGGCTCGGGGGAACTCTTTGACCAATTCGTGAACTTCGATCATCGACGCAGCGTTCTGTGGAGAACCGAATAGCTCGCGACGGAAAACAGCCGCCACCCAGTTGGAGCAGACCGTTTCCAGCGGATTTGAAAGTTGAATTTCGTCAGAAATGAAAAATCACTTATTTTGTAACACAGAACAACCGGCAACGGGAGCAGCTTTGGCAAATTTGCCGTTCGACTCAAGCGACCTGAAGGCTGAGACCGATTGCGCGAGCAAGAAACGTTTGCCGTCCCCCGTTTTTTTGCCGTGGGCATTGACACGTTTCTCCCCCACGTTAAGATAACTCTCACTGCCCATGCGGGCGGGTCGCTCTCGGTGTCGCTTTTGCCGGGTCAAGTTTTGTCCCTCAAAGCTGTTTCACCGA